>JBMOOY010000026.1:0-1948 GCA_049324395.1 Pseudomonadota bacterium | reverse complement strand
CATGCCTTCCTCAGCGACAATCTCTTCGGACGCTCCGCAGGTGACTTGTTCGACAGCCTCTCAAGACCTGACCGGGAACCGACTCCGGGTCGGGGTCCGGGACGGGGACAGACACCGGGACCGGGACCGGACCGGGGACGCGGGCGCGGCGAGTCATCGAAGCGCCTCGATCCACATGCGGCGAGCGCGACGATCACGCGAGTGGTCGCCGTTCGCAGGCCGCTCAGGCCAAGAGCGTCGTCGCGTGCGCGAGCAGGTCGTGAGCGATCGCGGTGATCAGCGCGACGCTCGTGGCCTTCGCGGCACCGCGCACGAGCAGCTGGGTCATCCCCATCCGCCTCGCGTTCGCATTGGTCAGCTCGCAGAGGCTCGCACGAGCGCGGTAGAGCTCCTTGGCTTCGGAGCTGGCCATGCGGTCCTTCCACGCTTGGATCTCCGGCGTGCCGCCGTTCGCGCGCGTGCGCTCGGGCACGGGCAAGAGCACGTCGACGCCGCGCGCGACGAGCGAGCTGATCGCCTCGTGATTGGCGTGGTTGGCGTCTGCGAGCACGTGCTCCGGCAGCGCGCCGGTGCGGCGCTCGATCTGCTCGACCATGGGAGCGAGTGTCGCCATGTCGCTGCCGACGTTCGTCACCGCGACCGCGACGATCGTGCGGGGACCGCCCATCACGTTGCCGGCCGTCGCCATCTGCACGTTCATCCCCGGACGGAAGCCGCCGTCGCCCATCTTCATGACGCGTGCTTCGGGATCGGTGCTCGATGCGCGAGCCGGCTTGCTTCCGGGCTTGCGGTTCGCGTTCAGCTCGGCGACGACGTCGAGCGCGGCATCGACGCGATGCTGGAAGTCGCGCGCCTTCGCCTCACGAGCGGCGTGCTGTCGCACCGTCAGGCTCGGATCATCCGCCTGCGCGAGCACTGCCGTGAGGTGCAGCTTTGCCTGCTCGCGCAGCTCCTCGAGCGAGGCCTCTCGCCGAAACGACGGCGCAGAGGCGCTCGCGCGCACGCGCATGCCGTCGATCGCGACCGTCTCGATCGAGAGGGCGCCCTGCTGGATGAGCGCCGCGAGGACGTTCGTGAGCAGCTCGTCGAGCGCCGCCAGATGCGACACGCGGAACTCCGTGATCGCCGTCCGACCGGGACGTTGATCGCCCACGATCCAGCGGTAGGCAGCGTCCGAGCGCGTGAGGCGCTCGATCTCCCTCGCGCTGCCGACGCCGCGCGAGATCGCGTACGTCCACAGCGTCAGCAACATCCGCGGCGAGGTGAGCGGAGGTCCCGAGCCGCCCTCGAACGCGCCTGCATCGGCGAGGAACGCCGACAGGTCCAAGCGCGAGATCACCGACCAGAGCACGCGCGCCGGATGCTCGGGCGGCAACGCGTCCTCCGGCATCACGAACTGGATCTCGCCTTGGTTTCGCAACGGGATGGTCACGCGCGGAGTCGGCATGTCGATCCGATCGCGCCGCCACGCCGGCCTTGGGCGCAATCCCCGCGCCCGGGGAGCGATAGGCCGCCCCGTGGCCAAGAACACCGCGCTCGATCTCACGCTCGCGATCATCCCGTCGGCTCGCGTGCTGATCGCGAGGATCCGCATGACCGACCGCTACCTCGCCGATCAACTACGGCGGGCGGTGACCTCGATCGCGCTCAACCTCGGTGAGGCCGACGGCAACCGCGATGGGAATCGCCGATTGCGCCTACAGACCGCGCACGGCTCGGCGAACGAAGCGAAGGTCGCGCTCCGCGTCGCGGTCGCATGGGGCTACGTCGCGCAGGAGGACGTCGACGAGGTCTTCGCAATCATCGACCGCGTCGGCGCGATGACGTGGAGCCGCCTGCAGGCTCGATGACCGCCTCGTCTCGGTCCCGGTCCCTGGTCCCGTCGGTCCGGCCCCGGTCCCCGCCCCCGACCCGGACCCCGTTTCCGGTCACACCTTCAGAGGTCGCT
>JBMOOY010000025.1:0-133682 GCA_049324395.1 Pseudomonadota bacterium | reverse complement strand
CGAGCAGCGGCCGCATAGCGCCCATGGCTACCGCCCCCCGGCGACCGTTCGCCGAAACTGGTCGGAACCCGATACCATCCACCCCGGACTCACTGCCTGATTGGCTACAAGTTCCGTACTCAGGTCACACCGCGCCGGGCTGGTCGTTCCTGTCCCGGGACGGTTTCCGGGTGATGCTGGGCGAATGCACGGACGCGACTCCGCCGCATGCGCTGGGGGATCATGCCTGGTACGCCTACGTGACCGTCGACGATGCCGCGGCGCTGTTCGCGGAGTATCGGGCGGCCGGCGTCGAGTTCACGCAATCCCTCGCGGACAAGCCCTGGGGCATGCGCGAGTTCGGCATCCGGACCATCGACGGCCACCGGATCATGTTCGGCCAGGAGTTGTGATGCAGGATGTCCGACTCGCGTCGTGCAGTTGCGGAAAGCTCACCGCCAGCGCGCGGGGAGAACCGGTCCGCATTTCGGTCTGTCATTGCCTGAACTGCCAGAGGCGAACGGGGAGTCCATTCGCGGCGCAGGCCCGGTTCCCGGAAGAGGCGGTGACCATCGAAGGCCACAGTACGGAGTACGCGCTGGTCGGCGACGAGGGGACCACCGCGCGGTTCCACTTCTGTCCGGAGTGCGGCGCGACCGTGTTCTATCGGATGGATGCCGTTCCCGGCTTCGTGGCCATTCCCGTCGGCGCGTTCGCCGACCCCCGCTTTCCGCCGCCGACCGCATCCGTCTACGCGATTCGGCAGCATCCCTGGATCCGGCTCGCGAACGAGATCGAGCCACTCGACTGAGCGCCCCATCGACGACGTCATGGCATTCGATCGTGCAAGTCCCGGCCCGCTGCCCGTATCCGCTCGATGCCGATCCCGAGGAGGCGCCTCATGACCGGCCACTTCCGGAGACGCGGCACGGAAACCGCAGCCGATCCGCGAAGCGATCTGCTCAACGAAGGGTTGCATCTCGCCATGGCCTGGGGCGAGGATTGGTTGCAACCGATCCAGGAACGTCTCGCCCAGCGCCACCCCGAGTTGAGCCGGCGCGAACTGGACGAGATCGACGCGATCTGTCGGACCGCCATGCGGTTCGGACACGATGCGGTCTACGACCTGGCCCTGAAATCGGGCGTCGACACGAAGCGTGAAGACTTCGATCCGATCGTGTCGACCCGATATCCGTGGGTGAATGGACGCAATCTCGCCCAGCTGTTCAATCAGGGGATGTACTACGCATGGAAGGATATGGGGTTCGCATGATCCGTCCAGCCGTTCATCCCCGCTCGACCCTTCCCTGTCGAACATGCGCCATGCCATGAACATTCCGACGCCGTTGTCGTGCATGCTCCTGTTCGCCGCTGCGATGGTCGGTGCGCCTGCGGGCGCGATCGACCGTCATGCGGACGGATTTCCCGACCTGCCGAAGGATGCCCGCAAGGTCGCCGAGCGGAGTCTCGCCTGCCGCCACTTTTCCGGCGAGATCAGCGGCACGGGCGACGAACGGGACAGGCAGGTCGCCGAGCGGCTCGAACAGTACGGTTGCGATCGCATCGAACGCGATCTGCAACGGATGCGGAAAAAGTATCGTCGGAACGATCGGATACTGAAGGCGCTCGAGGAGGCGGCCTTCGCCCGGTTGCAGCGGCACACCATGCCGCCGTTCGTCGCCGCAGGCGCCACGCGATATCGGGACGAGGGATGAAGATGAAACGCTTCACGCTTGCGATGGTGCTCTCGATCGCGCTGGCCGCTTGCACGTCCGGTCCGCGTGCGGAGGCATTGGCCGCCCTCCAGCGCGCCGCGCCGGCGCTGTTGCTGGCCGCGCCGGCGACCGGGCATTAGACTGCAGGTTCCAGACGCGCTCTCCGGGAGAAGCCGCATGAAACGCTGGTGCGCCATCCTGATGTTGTCGACCATCGCGCTGTCCGGCGCGTGCGCGACGCGGCAGGCCCAGCCGCTCGCCTCGGGGCAGTACGTATTCCGGCAGCGCTACGCCGAACATCCGAACATGCAGGGCGCGGTCTTCGACGTGAAGATCGACGGCAACCGCATCGTCGTCTCCAGCGCGTCGGAACAGGGCCCGTTCCCGAAGGGCGTGATCGAGGAAGGCACGCTGGAGCGGCACGCGAGATCGGGCGAGTGGATCATCGTCCGCGATCCAGCGGATCGCCAGGCGGAAGAAGTCGGCGGCTGCAGCGACGGCCCGACGGTGGTGGATCTGAAGGACAGGGTCTACTGGACGTGCTGAGTGCGGCGCGCCGTCGGGCCGGGTCTCAGGCGCCGACCCGTGCGCGCACCGCGGCGAAATCGCGCACCGGGCGCACTTCGATGCTGCCGTAGGCGATCCACGGCCATTCGTGGGCGAGACGGACCGCGTGCTCGATCGAATCGGCCTCGATCAGGTTGAAGCCGGCCAGCACCTCCTTGGTTTCCGCGAAGGGACCGTCGGTGACCCGGGCGACGCCGTCGCGGAGACGGACGGTGCGCGCGGTCTCCGGAGATTCCAACTGCTGCGCGTGGCGCAGGCAACCGTCGGCGCGGAGCGCGTCGGCGTGCACGATGCAGCCGTGCATCAGACGGTCGAATTCGGCCTGGGGCAGGGTGGCCATCAGCTCGGGGTCGGTATAGACCAGCAGGAGGTACTGCATCGTCGGCGCTCGCGGGTGGATCGGGGGAGACATCTTGCCGCAAGCCGGCGGCCGATGGGGACGCGCCTCCCGGCCGGTCCGGGGGGCGAATATTTTTTTCGGGACGTGTCGATTCCGCCCCTTCCCGCGCGTCGTCATGGAGGAAGGCCGCCCGATCCCGGCCGTATTCCAGGGGCACGACCATGAAAGTGATGGCGATCGTGAAGGCCACCGTCGACTCGGAGGCGGGCGTCATGCCCGATCCGGGCCTGCTGGAGGCCATGACCCGCTTCAACGAGGACCTGGCCAACGCCGGCGTCCTGCTGGCGGGCGAGGGCCTCAAACCCTCGTCGCAGGGCGTTCGCGTGCAGTTCGACGGCCCGCAGCGGCGGGTGATCGACGGCCCGTTCGCCGAAACCAAGGAACTGATCGCCGGATTCTGGCTGTGGCAGGTGCGGTCGATGGAGGAGGCGATCGAATGGGCGCGGCGCTGCCCGAATCCGCATCCGACGCCCTGCGAGATCGAACTGCGGCCGCTGTTCGAGATGGACGATTTCGGCGAAGCCTTCACGCCCGAGCTGCGCGAACGCGAAGCCCGCCTGCAGATGAGCATCGAGCGACGCGACTGATCGCGTCGGTACGCGCCCTTCCCCCATTCCCAGCGGATCCGTCGGAGATTGCCATGCGTTTCATCGCCTACCTGAATTTCAACGGCCAGTGTCGCGCCGCCTTCGATCTCTACCGCGAGGTGTTCCGCGGCGAGATCGCGATGCGCATGACCTACGGCGACTCGCCGATGCGCGAACAGATGCCGGCCGACAGCCACAACCTGATCATGCACTGCCAGCTGGAAGCCGCCGGCGCGGTGCTGATGGGCGCCGACGGCCCGCCGCCGCACACGCCCGCGGGGCAGGGCACCTGCGTCAACATCGACGTCGACGACATCGGCGAAGCCGAGCGCATCTACGCGGCGCTGTCCGACGGGGGAACGGTGCAGATGCCGCTGCAGGAAACCTTCTGGGCGCATCGCTGGGGCGCCTTCACCGACCGCTTCGGCAAGCCGTGGATGGTCAACTGCATGAAGCAGCCGGGTTGAGAGGAGATCCCGCATGTCCCGTTCCCTGTTCGTCAATCTCCCGGTCGAAGACCTGTCGCGCGCGATCGGTTTCTTTTCGGCGCTGGGATTCGACTTCGATCCGAAGTTCACCAGCGACGACGCCACCTGCCTCGTGATCTCCGACCGGATCCAGGTGATGTTGTTGTCCCGGCCGTTCTTCGCCGGTTTCACGAAGAAGCCGGTGGCCGATGCGCGCGCCGCCACCGAAGTCCTGCTGGCGCTGTCCTGCGGAACGCGCGAGGAGGTCGATGCGCTGGTCGCGAAGGCGGTGGCCGCGGGCGCGGCGACGCCGGTCGAAGCGAAGGACCATGGGTTCATGTACCAGCACGGCTTCGAGGACCTCGACGGACACCAGTGGGAGGTGTTCTGGATGGACGAGGCCGCATTCCCGCAACCCGATGCCTGAGCATCGTTCGCCCCGATCGAACAGGAGATTCCGCCATGGCAGAACAGACCGGCACCGTCCGCTTCCATCGCGTGCTGCGCGCGCCGCCCGAACGCGTCTATCGCGCCTTCCTCGATCCCGACGCGAAGGCGAAATGGCTGCCGCCGCACGGGTTCGTCGCCCGGGTGCATCGCTTCGACGCCCGCGTCGGCGGCGGTTACCGCATGAGTTTCGTCAACTTCGGGACCGGTGCCGGGCACAGCTTCGAGGCCGTGTTCACGACGCTGGAGCCGAACGCCCTGATCCGCTACACCGACCGTTTCGACGATCCGAACCTGCCGGGCGAGATGCAGGTGGAGGTCGTCCTGCGCCCGGTGTCCTGCGGGACGGAACTGGAGATCGTCCAGAGCGGCATCCCGGCCGCGATCCCGACCGAGATGTGCCATCTCGGCTGGCAGGAGTCGCTGTCGCAGCTCGCCCTGCTGGTCGAACCCGAGATTCCGGACGGCGCCTGACGCCGGACCGGGACGTCGCCACCCCGCCCGAGAGGAGAACGCAAATGCCCTACGTCGACGGATTCGTCCTGCCCGTTCCGAAAAAGAACCTCGAAGCCTATCGCAAGCTCGCGCGCAAGGCCGGCAAGGTGTGGAAGGCGCATGGCGCCCTGGAATACATCGAATGCGTCGAGGACGACGTCAAGCCCGGCAAGCTGACGTCGTTCCCGCAGGCGGTCAAACTCAAGCCCGACGAGGTCGTGGTGTTCTCGTGGATCGTCTACAGGTCCCGGGCGCATCGCGACAAGGTCAATGCGAAGGTGATGGCCGACCCCATGTTCGACGACATGGACCCCAAGCGCATGCCGTTCGACGGCAAGCGCATGTTCTGGGGCGGGTTCAAGCCGATCGTGAGCATGTAGGCGACCGGATGTGAGCGCGACGGCCGCTTGCGACGGGCCGCCGGCGATGTTTACATCGCCGGCGATGCGCGACGATCGCCTGCACCGCACCCTCGACGCCCTGTGGCGGATGGAATCGCCGCGGCTGGTCGCGCGTATCGCGCGCATGATCGGCGACGTCGGGATCGCGGAAGAACTGGCGCAGGACGTGCTGGTCGCCGCGCTCGAACGCTGGCCGGAGGAAGGCCTGCCCGGCAATCCGGCGGCGTGGCTGATGACCGCGGCGAAACGCCGGGCGATCGATCACCTGCGGCAACGCGCGCTGCACGCGCGGAAGCGGACCGAATTCGGGATCGAGCTGGAGCTGCACGGAGCGGACATGACCGACGACGCGCTCGCCCATGCCGACGACGATATCGGCGACGATCTGCTGCGACTGGTGTTCGCGGCCTGCCACCCGGTCCTGCCGCAGGAGTCCCGGGTCGCGCTGACCCTGCGTCTGCTCGGCGGTCTGACCACCGCCGAGATCGCGCGGGCCTTCCTGCAACCCGAGCCGACGGTGGCGCAGCGCATCGTCCGCGCCAAGCGCACGCTGGCGGAGAAGCGGGTGCCGTTCGAGGTGCCGCGGCGCGCGGAACTGGGCGAACGCCTGGATGCGGTGCTCGAAGTCGTCTATCTGGTCTTCAACGAAGGCTACAGCGCCAGCGTCGGCGAGGACTGGATGCGGCCGGGGCTGTGCGACGAAGCCCTGCGCCTGGGCCGTGTGCTGGCCGGCCTGTTGCCGGGCGAGGCCGAAGTGTTCGGCCTGCTCGCGCTGATGGAACTGCAGGCATCGCGGACGAAGGCGCGGACCGCCGCCGACGGCAGTCCGATCCTGCTGATGGACCAGGACCGCAACCGCTGGGATCGCCTGCAGATCGAACGCGGCATGAAGGCGCTGGCGCGCGCGCAGCGGTTGGCCGCAAGCGGCGCGCCGGGCCCCTATGCCTTGCAGGCCGCGATCGCCGCCTGCCATGCCGGCGCCCGTCGCGCCGAAGACACCGACTGGGCGCGGATCGCGGCGCTGTACGGCGTGCTCGCTCGCATCGCGCCGTCGCCGGTGGTCGAACTCAATCGCGCGGTGGCGATGGCGCGCGCCGAAGGCCCGGCCGCGGCGCTGCCGCTGATCGACGCCCTGCGCGATGCGCCGCAGCTGCGCGGCTACGGCCTGCTGCACGCCGCGCGCGCGGATCTCCTGCGTCGGCTCGGTCGCCTGGACGAGGCCGCGCGCGAGTACGAGCGCGCCGCGGAGCTCGCGGGCAACGCGCGGGATCGCGCCCTGATGCGCGAACAGGCGGCGGCCTGCATCGCGCAGGCGCCGTGATTCCGCGAAAGTTCCCCGCCGTGCGCCGGGGCTTGCGATACGCATCGTTCCGTCGGTGCGCGATCGCGAGCGATTCGCATCGCGTCGCCGTATCCGTCAGGATTTCGACAAGCCGACGTTAAGTCCGCGTCAATCCGTGCGCGCCGTCGCACCGGCGCAACCGAAAGCGAACATTCGGCTTACGAACGCGTAACAAGCGGCTAATTCCGACTTAATCGGGCCTCGCGAGCATCCCGTCGCATGACCCGAACGCCGCCATCGACCGCATTCTCCCGAGGCCTGTCGCGCCCGGCCTTCGCCGAAGCCGCGTTGATCGGCGTCGGCGATCCGCGCCGCGCCGCGACCGAGGGCTTCATCGCTCAGGTCTACCGGGCGCGCTACGGCGCGGAGCTCGCCGCGTTCCTGCCGCACCTGCTGGCGTGGCGCGACGAGGCCGGCGCGCTGCGTGCCGCGGTGGGCCTGCGCGGCGGCGGCGAAGGTCCGCTGTTCGTCGAGCAGTATCTCGATGCGCCGGCCGAGGCCGCGATCGCCGCGGCGACCGGCGCGCCCGTGCTTCGCGAACGCCTGGTGGAGGTGGGCAATTTCGGCGCGCTCTCCGCCGGGGACGCGCGTGCGCTCATCCTGCATCTCACCCGCTGGCTGCACGCCGCGGGCTATCGCTGGGTCCTGTTCGCGGCGACCCGGCAATTGCGCAACGCCTTCGATCGCCTGCATCTGGCCACGGTGGAACTGGCCGATGCCGATGCCGCGCGACTGCGCGGCGACGGCACCGACTGGGGCCGCTACTACGACGCCCAGCCGAAGCTGATGTTCGGCGATATCGCCGCCGGGCACGCCTATCTGCAGGGTCTGGAAGACGACGCACCGTCGACATCGGGCTGGCCGGCGATGTCGTGCGCGATGGGGGTGCCGTGAACCGGTTCGCCGATCTCGTCGCGACCCTCGCAGGCCCCACGACACGGGTGTCCGGACGCGATACCGCATGGACCGGCGATGCGCTGGTCGCGCGGATCCGCGCGTTCGACGCCGCGCTCGACGCGCTCGGTGCGGATCGCATCGCCAGTCGACTCGACAATGGGCCGGACTGGTTGGCGCTGGATCTCGCGATCCGTGCCCGTGGCGCTGTGCACGTGCCGCTGCCGACCTTCTTCGCCCCGGCGCAGGTCGCGCATGCGCTCGCCGATTGCGGCGCCGATGTCCTGATCGTCGCTGCGGAGGCGCCGTCGCCGCCCGCGCTTGTCGACCGACCGACCGAGATCTTCGCGGACACGCTGCGTGCGGTGCGTCTGCCGCCATCTGCAGTGGCCTTGCCCGCTGGCACCGCGACGATCACCTATACCTCCGGCACCACCGGCGCGCCCAAGGGCGTCTGTCTGGATGCCGACACCCTGCATGCGGTGGCCGCATCGCTGGCGGACGCCGCCGCGCCGCTGGCGCCGCGACGCCACCTGTGCCTGATGCCGCTGTCGACGCTGCTCGAGAACGTCGCCGGCGTATACGCCGCGCTGATCGCCGGCGCGGAGATCGTGGCGCCGTCGCTGGCCGAGATCGGCTACACCGGGGCCACCGCGCTCGACGTGCCGACGTTGCTCGCCTGCCTGCATCGCCATCGCCCCGAAAGCGCGATCCTCGTGCCGCAGTTGCTGCTGGCGCTGACCGCGGCCGCGGAGCAGGGCGCGCCGCCGCCGGAATCGCTGACATTCATCGCCGTGGGCGGCGCCCGCGTGGGCACGTCGCTGCTCGCCCGCGCCGCCGCCTGCGGGCTGCCGGTGTACGAAGGGTATGGCCTGAGCGAATGCGCCTCGGTGGTCTGTCTCAACCGGCCCGGCGCATCGAGACCTGGAAGCGTCGGCCGTCCGTTGCCGCATGCGCGGGTCTCGGTGCGCGACGGCGAGCTGTTCGTCGAGGGCGTGCGCCATCTCGGATATCTCGGCGACGATGCCCCGTTGCCGGAGATCGTCGCGACCGGCGATCTCGGCCGCATCGACGAGGACGGCTACGTCCACGTCACCGGTCGTCGCAAGCACGTCTTCATTACCTCGTTCGGGCGCAACGTGTCGCCGGAGTGGGTGGAGAGCGAGCTGTTGCAGCATCCGGCGTTCGCGCAGGCCGTGGTCCACGGCGAAGCGCGTCCGTTCAACGTCGCCATCGTCTGGCCGCGACGTCCCGAATCCGACGACGACGCGCTGCGCGCCGCGCTGGCGCAGATCAACGCCGGATTGCCCGATTACGCCCGCGTTCGCGACATCGTGCGCGCGGAGGCCCCTTTCACGTTCGCCGACGGCCTGCTCACCGCCAACGGCCGCCCGCGTCGCGACGCCATCCTCGCCAGATATCGCGACGCGGTCGATGCCCGTTATGCCGCGGCGAACGCCTTTTCTTCCGATGGAATCGCCGCATGACGCCCCACGACACGACCTTCCAGCACGCGAGTTTCCACGACCGCCTGCTCCACGAGACCCGGCGCGAACGCGAAGCGCTGATCGCCATTCCCATCATCCAGGAGGCGTTGGCCGGACGCATCGCGCGCGACGACTACGTCGCCTTCCTCGCCCAGGCGTTCCATCACGTGCGCCATACCGTGCCGCTGCTGATGGCCTGCGGCGCGCGCCTGCCGGCGCGGCTGGAGTGGCTGCGGACGGCGGTCGCCGAATACATCGAGGAGGAAATCGGCCACCACGAGTGGATCCTCGACGATCTCGAGGCCTGCGGCGCGGATCGCGTCGAGGTGGCCTCCGGCCAGCCGTCGGAAGCGACCGAACTGATGGTCGCCTACGCCTACGACACCATCGCCCGCGGCAATCCGGTCGGCTTCTTCGGCATGGTGCTGGTCCTGGAAGGCACCAGCGTCGCGTTGGCCACGCGCGCGGCGGAGACCATCGAATCGTCGCTCGGCCTGCCGCGCAACGCCTTCTCCTATCTGCGCTCCCACGGCGATCTCGACATCGAACACACGGGCTTCTACGAGGCCCTGATGAACCGCCTCGACGACGAGGACGATCGCCGCGCGGTGGTCCACGCCGCGAAGCGCTTCTACAAACTCTACGGCGACGTCTTCCGCACCCTGCGCGACGTTCGCCCCGTTCTGGCGGAGGCGGCATGATCGCGCTCTCCGGCAGGACCGTGCTACTGACCGGCGCCAGCGGCGGAATCGGTTCCGCCCTGTGCGACGCGTTGGTGGGGGCCGGCGCGCGCGTGGTCGCCGTCGGTCGCAACGAGGATCGTCTCCAGCCGCTCGTGCAGCGACATGGCGCTGCACGCGTGGTCTCCCTGGCGGCGGACCTGGCGACCGACGGCGGCCGCGCGCACGTCGTAGACCGCGTTTCGCGGCTCCAGCCGACGCCGTCGGTCCTGGTGCTGGCGCACGCGCAGAGCGCGTTCGGCCTGTTCGAGGACCAATCGCCCAACGCGCTTCAGGCGCTGGTCGAGACCAATCTCGTCGGACCGATGCAATTGATCCACGCCCTGTTGCCCACGCTGCGCGGGCACGAGCGCGCGGCGGTGGTCGCGGTCGGTTCGACCTTCGGCAGCCTCGCCTTCCCGGGGTTCGCGGCCTACAGCGCGACCAAGTTCGGCCTGCGCGGGCTGATGGAAGGTCTGTCGCGCGAATACGCCGACACCGGCCTGCGGTTCCAGTATCTGTCGCCGCGGGCGACCCGCACCGCGTTCAACAGCCCGCAGGTGGAGGCGATGAACCGCGAGATGAAGGTCGCGCAGGACGATCCCGGCGACGTCGCCGCGCGATTGGTCTCGGCGATCGCCGATGGCCGCCCGCGCCTGCAGCTAGGGTGGCCCGAGAAACTCTTCGCGCGCATCAACGGCGCGCTCCCGGGCCTGGTCGACCGCAATCTGAAGACGCAATTGCCCATCGTCCGTCGTCACGCGCGATCCTGAAACCGGGACGCATCGTCGACGTCGGCAGTCGCGACAGCGACACCCACGACACCAGCACCACGACATCCGTCTCCGAGGACACCTCATGAACGCATTCCGTTACCGTCTGCCGCTCGCCGTCGCACTGTTCGTCGCCGCGACCGGAGCGATCGCCGCCGACCCAGCGCCGCAGGTGATCGCGGTCCGCGATCGCTGGGCCGAGGTCAACTACGACACGCCGAAAAAGCAGCGCGAGGCCGCCTTCGAGGCGTTGGCCAAGCAGGCTGCCGCCGCGCGCGCCGCGCAGCCGAAGGACCCCGCCGCGCTGATCTGGGAAGGCATCGTGCTGTCGAGCTACGCCGGCGAACGCGGCGGACTGGGCGCGATGGGCCTGGCCAAGCAGGCCAAGGCCGATTTCGAACAGGCGATCAAGCTCGATCCGAACGCGCTGGACGGCTCCGCCTACACCAGTCTCGGCGTGCTGTACTACCAGGTGCCCGGCTGGCCGATCGGTTTCGGCGACGACGACAAGGCCCGCGAACTGCTGCGCAAGGGGCTGCAGGTCAGCCCGAACGGCATCGACGCGAATTATTTCTACGGCGATTTCCTGCAGGACCAGGGCGACTGGAAGGGTGCGGCGGCGGCGCTCGAGAAGGCCCTGGCGGCGCCGGCGCGACCGGGTCGCGAACTCGCCGACCAGGGGCGTCGCAAGGAAGTCACGGCGCTGCTGGCGAAGGTGCGAACGCATCTGTGATCGGCGCATCGCCGCGCCGCGCTTGCGGCGCGGCGCGAGCGGACCCACACTCGCCGCATGCGCATCCTGCTGGTCGAAGACGACGAATCCCTGGGTGAAGGCGTCCGCACCGCGTTGCGGCGCGCCGCCTACACCGTCGACTGGCTGCGCGACGGCACCAGCGCACTGGCCGCGCTGAAGGACGGCGGCGTCGATCTGGCGGTGCTCGATCTCGGCCTGCCGCACATGGACGGCATGGAGGTGATCCGGCAGGCGCGTCGCGCCGGCGTGGCCACGCCCATCCTCGTCCTGAGCGCGCGCGAACGCGCCAGCGACCGCACCCGCGGCCTCGATGCCGGCGCCGACGATTATCTCGGCAAACCCTTCGACACCCAGGAACTGCTGGCCCGAGTGCGCGCGCTGCTGCGCCGCACCGGCGGCCGCGCGACCCCGCTGTTGCGGATGGGCGCGCTGGAACTCGATCCCGCGCAACTGTCGGTGGTCTGGCGCGGCAAGACCTACGATCTGCCGCGTCGGGAATTCGCCCTGCTGCGGCTGCTGATGGAGCAGCGCGGCCGACCGATCTCGCGCGAGTCCGCGCAGCAGCGGCTGTACGGCTGGGACGAGGACGTGGCCAGCAATGCGCTCGACGTGCACGTGCACGCGCTGCGCAAGAAGCTCGACCCCGCGCTCATCCGGACCCTGCGCGGCGTCGGCTACGCGTTGGACGAGAAGGTCGCGCAGGGGGATGAAGGCGCGTCCCGGAGCGCGGAATGATCTCGATCCGCCGCGCGTTGTTGCTCTCGATCCTCGGCACCACCACGCTGGTGCTGCTGATCGCTGGCGCCTTCAGTTATCACGCCGGTCTGCAGGAGGCGGGCGAGCTATTCGACGCCAAGCTCGCGCACTCCTCGCGCGTGCTGATGAGTCTCGTCGACGAACCGCTCTCGGATCTCGGCGAGCGATCCGACACCGGGCGCAGCGAAGACGCGCGCGTGATCCGCGTCTGGCACGGCGAGGTCGAAGGCGAGGGCGAGGCGCTGGCGTTCGCGGACGGACACGCCTACGAGACCAAGCTCGCCTTCCAGGTGCGCGACGCCGCGGGCGTGTTGCTGTTGCGCTCCGACAGCGGCCCGAGCGCGCCGCTCGCGCCGCTCGCGGCCGGTTTCGCCGATCGCACGATCGACGGCGCGCATTGGCGTACGTTCACGCTCAAATCGCCTTCGGGCCTGTGGTACCAGTCCGGCGAGGAAGCGGCGATCCGCGAGGAAATCGCCGAGGAAATCGCCCTCGGCACGCTGGTGCCGCTGCTCGTGGCGCTGCCGTTGCTGGCGACGCTGGTCTGGGTGGCGGTGGGTTGGGCCTGCCGCAGTCTGGTGCGCGTGTCCGATGCGGTCGCGCTGCGCGCGCCGGAACGCTTGGAGCCGATCCGGCTGGAGCGCGTGCCGCGCGAGGTGCACGGACTGGTCGGTGCGGTCAACGGTCTGCTCGAACGCCTCGACAGCGCGCTGTTGCGCGAGCGACGCTTCACCGCCGATGCGGCGCACGAACTGCGCACGCCGATCGCGGCGCTGAAGGTCCATGCCTGGAATCTGCGCCAGGCGGACAACGACGACGAACGCGCGCAGTCGCAGACGCGACTCGACGCCGGCATCGAACGGATGGAGCGCCTGATCGCGCAACTGCTCGCGCTTAGCCGGATCGAGAGCGGGTCCGCGGTCCCGCCGGCGCGCACGCGGATCGACCTCGCCGCGGTGGCGCAGCACCACGAACGCGACCTGGCGGCGCTCGGCGCGGTCGACGGCAGGCGCCTGCGCCTCGATCTCGCGCCGGCGGCGGTGTTCGGAGACGAGTCGGCGATCGACGCGCTGGTCCGCAATCTGATCCACAACGCGGTGCGTTACGCCCCGCCAGCGGGCGAGGTCCTGGTACGGACCGGCCGCGACGGCGATCGCGCATGGCTGGTGGTGGAGGACTCGGGGCCCGGCATTCCCGAGGAAGCGCGCGCGCGTGTGTTCGAGCGTTTCCATCGCGAACTGGGCACCGGCGTCGAAGGCAGCGGTCTCGGCCTCGCGATCGTCGCCGAAGCGGTGCGCGTGCACCGCGGCGACATCGCACTCGACACTTCGCCGACGCTGGGCGGCCTGCGCGCGACGGTGACCCTGCCGGCGGCGTGAGCGCCGGCGGGGCGGGCGCTCAGTTCGGCAGCGCCAGATCGTCCAGCATCGCGCGCAGGAAGCGCGCGGCCTCGCCGCCGGTGCAGGCGCGATGGTCGAAGGTCAGCGACAGCGGAATCACCTTGTGCGATTCGAAGCCGCCGATCACCGGCGTGATCTGATGCCGCGCGCGACCGGCGGCGACGATCGCGACGCAGGGCGGCACCACGACCGGCGTGGCGTAGCGGCCGGCGAACATGCCGAAGTTCGACAGCGAGATCGTGTAGCCGCTCAGCTCGCTCGCGGGAATGCTGCGATCCTCGACCTGCGCGCGGAGCCGGTTCACGCCTTCGCGCACGCCGCGCGCGTCGAGCATGTCGGCGTTGCGCAGCGCGGGCACGAACAGGCCGTCGTCGGTGTCGACCGCGATGCCGATATCGACCTGCGGATGCAGGGTGCGTACGAGTTTGTCGCCGTCGAACCAGGCGTTGAGCGCGGGAACCGTTTTCGCGGCGACGCAGATCGCGCGGATCAGGCGTACGGTCACGTCGTTGCCCGGCGCCCAGGCCTGGATGTCGGCGTCGTCGGCGAGCGTGGTCGGCACGACCTTGCTGTGGGCGTCGGCCATGACCCGCGCCATGTTGCGACGCACGCCCTTCAACTGTTCCGGCTGCCCGGTGACCGAGACCGACGGCGGCTGCGTGCGCATCGGCTTGCCGCTGGCCGACAGCTGCGTGCGCTGACCCGCCGCGGTTGTGGGAGCGGCGGAAGCCGCGACGGGTCTTGCGGTGGCGCCTGAAGCCGCGGTTCCCGCCGCTCCCGCGGCAGTGGCACCGGGCTTCGCGGAACCATCGGCCGCCGCGCGCTTCACGTCGTCCATCGTCACCACGCCGTCGGCGCCGGTGGCGCGGACGCGGGCGAGATCGACGCCGAGTTTGCGCGCCATCGCGCGCACCGCCGGCATCGCCTTCACGCCGCCGACCGCGACCGCGGCCTCGGCATGCACGGCATCGGAGGTCTGCATCGCGCCGACCACGGTGCCGGCGTCGTCGCGCTTGTTCTCGGGCGCCGCGGCCGGTGCGGGCGCGGGCTCGGCCTTCGCCGGCGCGGTATGACCGCCGCCATGGTGATGCCCCGTATCCTGACCTTCCGCACGCTGCGGCATCGACGGGTCGATCTCGAATTCCGCGAGCATGGTGCCGGTGACGATGACATCGCCTGCATTGCCGGCGAGCCTGAGCACCTTGCCGGAGACCGGCGAGGGCACTTCGACCACCGCCTTCGCGGTCTCCATCGACACCAGCGGCGCGTCGAGCCTGATGACGTCGCCCGGTTTCACGAACCACTCGACGACGGTCGCATCCGGCAGGCCTTCGCCGAGGTCGGGGAGGAGGAAGGTCTTGGTCTGGCTCATGAAGCGTCTCTCTCTTCGATTGCTCTGAAATGCGCATCCGGGATCCATCCGGCGCGCCCATCGGGACGTGTCGCCCACCACCATCCGCCAAGCGCGTACTGCAGTTCGATCTCGTCGCCCGCGTCCGCATCCAGTTCCTGCGCCGTGTAATCGCGCAGGGCTTCGGCGCGGCCGTCGCCCAGCGGCTTCAGCCAGTCGATCGGGGCCCAGCCGGCGTTGCCGTCGGCGGTGACGGCCCAGACGAACGCGGGCCATTCGGTGTCGCGTGCGCCGAGGGTCACGGTCTCGCCGGCCGCGAACCGGATCGGGTTCGCGTACTGCGTGCGATAGTCGCGGACGACGCGGGCGCGTGGCATCGCCGGCTCAGCTCGCGGCCAGGGTTCTTTTCGCCGCGGCGACGATCTTCTCGACGCTCGGCAGGTACTTCATTTCCAGGCGGAACAGCGGGATGTGGGTGTCGTAGCCGGTGACGCGTTCGACCGGGGCGACGAGGTCGTACATCGATTCCTCGGCCAGACGCGCGGCGATCTCGGCGCCGAAGCCGGCGGTCTTCGGCGCTTCGTGCACGATCACGCAGCGCCCGGTCTTGCTGACCGACTCGGCGATCGTCGCGAAATCCAGCGGACGCAGCGTGGCCACGTCGACGACTTCGGCGCTGATCCCGTCCTTCGCGAGCGCGTCGGCGGCTTCCAGGCATTCCTTCACCTGCGCGCCCCAGGTCACGAGGGTCACGTCGCTGCCGTCGCGCAGCACGTAGCACACGTCGAGCGGCAGCGCCTCGCCGTCGTCGGGCACGTGTTCCTTGTATTGACGATAGATGCGCTTGGGTTCCATGTAGATGACCGGATCCGGGTCGCGGATCGCGGCCAGCAGCAGGCCGTAGGCGCGCTGCGGCGATGACGGCATCACCACGCGCAATCCGGGCACGTTGGTGAAGATCGCTTCGTTGGCTTCGCTGTGGTGTTCCGGCGCGCGGATGCCGCCGCCCCACGGTACGCGCAGCACCATCGGGCAGGTCAGGCGGCCGCGTGTGCGATACCGGAAGCGCGCGGCGTGGCAGATGATGTGATCGACCATGGGATACACGAAGCCGTCGAACTGCGCTTCGGCCACCGGGCGCATGCCCTGCGCGGCGAGACCGACGGTGAGACCGGCGATGGTGGTCTCGTCCAGCGGCGTATCGAGCACGCGCTCGGGGCCGAACTTCTGCTGCAGGCCGGCGGTGGCGCGGAACACGCCGCCGTTGACGCCCACGTCCTCGCCGAGCACGAGCACGCGCGCGTCGTGGCGCATCTCGTAGGCGAGCGCCTGGGTGATCGCTTCGATGAGGGTGATCGGTGCGGCCTCAGCCATGCCGGCGGCCCTCCGCGGCGATGGCTTCCTCGCGTTGCGCGGCGAGATCCGGCGGCAATTCGGCGTACAGGTAATCGAACATGGCGCTGACCGGCTGCACCGGGGTCTCCAGATAGGCGTTGATCTCGATGTCGACGCGTTTGCCGCAGTCGTCGGCCCAGGCGGTTTCCTGCGCTTCGTCCCACAACCCGGCCCGGGTCAGGTACGTGCGCAGGCGGGCGACCGGTTCGCGGGTCCACGCGGCCTTCACTTCGTCCTCGTTGCGATAGCGGCGGGCGTCGTCGGCGGTGGTGTGGTCGTGCAGGCGGTAGGTCATGAATTCGATCACGCTGCCGCCCTCGCCGCTGCGCGCGCGGTCGAGCGCGCGGCGCATGCCTTCCATCACCGCGATCAGGTCGTTGCCGTCCACCTGCAGGCAGTGCAGGCCGCCGGCCAGGCCCTTTTGCGCCAGCGTCGGCGCGCCGGTCTGCGCCGCGCGCGGCACCGAGATCGCCCAGCCGTTGTTGACGATGCACTGGACGAAGGGCAGGGCGTAGGCGCCGGCCGAGTTGATCGCGGCGTAGGTGTCGGTCTTCGAGCTGCCGCCGTCGCCGCAGCAGGCGACCGCGACGCGCGGTTCCCTGCGCAGCTTGAACGCGAGCGCGGCGCCGGCCGCGTGCAGGCATTGCGTGGAGATCGGCACGCACCAGGCGTAATCGTGTTTCGGTGCTTCGGCGAAGTCGTTGCCGCGTTCGTCGCCGCCCCAGTAGAGCAGGATCTCGCGCGGGCGCACCCCGCGCACCAGCTGCGCGCCGTATTCGCGGTAACTCGGCGCGAACACGTCCTCGGGCCGCATCGAGGCGCCGATGCCGACGTGGGTGGCTTCGTGGCCCAGACAGGCGGCGTAGGTGCCGAGCTTGCCGGTGCGTTGCAGGGCGATCGCCTTGCTGTCGAAGGTGCGCACGAACAGCATCTGCTTGAACAGCGGCAGCAGGGTCGCGGGATCGGCGAACGCCGCGGGCGGTTCGGCGACGAGCGTGCCGTCGGGGCCGAGGAATTGGAGATATTCGATTTCGAATCGGGCGGCGACGGTCATGCGCGCGTCTCTGGCGTCGGTGTGCGGATGATACCCGCTGCGCGCGCGCGGTCCGTTGCGCAGCGCGTCATGACTTGCGACAGGCGACAGCCGTCGACGGTTGTGCAGGACGCGCCATGCGATGGCGTATGGCGCCGTCGCGGACGAAAAAAAAGCGCGGCCGAAGCCGCGCCGGATGTGCTGCCGCGGGCGGCCGGCGTCGCGCCGGCCGTCCGTGCGTCGCGCTCAGGGCGCGACGATGTTGACGTTGTAGACCGACGTGTTGTTGTTCGCGATCGGATCGTTCACGGTGGCGGCGCTCACGTTGCTGGTCAGCTGCATGGTGCTCTGGACCAGATGCGAGGGCGCGACCGCCGAGTAGGTGAAGGTCGCGCGCGCGCCGGACGCCATCGTGCCGGCGGTGTTGCACACGATCGAGTGCCCGGTCGGCGTGGCGTTGCGCACGCAGGTCCAGCCGGCGGGCGCGGTCACGGTGGTATTGGCCAGCGGCGAGGTGCCGGTGAAGGTCACCACCGGTTGCGGCGCCGGGTTCGGGCCGCCGTTGCGCACCGGCACCGAGAACAGCGCGGTCGTGCCGCTGCGGATCGTGCCGGCCGGGCCGCCGACCATGCGCAGGGACAGATCGGCGTTCGGCAGCGCGACCGCTGCGACCGAGACCTGCGCGGTCGCGGTGTTGTCGGCATTGGCGCGGTCGCGGGTCTGCGACTGCACCGAGGCGGCCATCGTCAGCGTGCTCGCGGTCGGCAGCGACGGCGCGGTCACGATCGCGGTGAACGCGGCCTGGCTGCCGTTGGCGAACGTCGGCGCGGTGCAGGTGACCGTGGTGTCGCTGGCGGTCTGCACCGGCGCGGCGCAGGTCCAGCCGGCCGGCGCGGTCACCGCCGGCGAGAGCACGGCGTTGAACACGAGGGCGACGGCTGCGGAGGCGGCGTCGTTCGGACCGGCGTTGGCGGCGGTCGCGGTGAAGGTGACGGTGCCGCCGGCGGCGACGCTGCCCGGCGACGCGCCGGCGATCATCGACAGGTCGGCGCTGCGGAAGTCGTTCACGCCGATGACGACGCGGACCGGATCGTGGTCGGACACGCGCAGCGGCGTGCCGGCGGTGCCGTAGTGGTGTACGCCGAAGTCGGCGTTGATGCGCGCGTGGTCGACGGTCAGGCCGGCCACGCCCATCACCAATGCTTCGTTCACGACCACGTGGTCGAGGGTCTGCGCGTTGCCTTCGAACACGTACGAATACTTCTCGGCCGGGTCCGCGATCAGGTCGGAACCGTCGACCAGCGGGGTCGCGATCGGGCTGTCGACGTCGTAGACGACTTCGTTCGCCGGGACCTCGTCGCCGCGGACGATGCCCATCACGTCGACGTAGCCGTCGTTGAACTCGAAGGCGTTGAAGTCGCCGAGCAGGACGATGTGCTCGCTCGGGTTCGCCAGCTGGCGGTTGTGCACCAGATCGGCGAGGAACAGCGCCTGCTGGCCGCGCTTGGCGCGGACGCGGTGGCCTTCGGACGCCCAGCCGCTGCTGCCCGGGCCGGTGTCGTCGACGCCGTTGAGCGAGCGCAGATGGTTGACGATCGCCGTGACCGGATAGGTCGCGCCGTTGTCCTGATGCACGATGGCGCGCAACAGCAGCGGCGGACGGTCGTTGAGCAGCGAGGTGCTGCTGTCCGGGTTCACGAACAGCGTGTTTTTGCCGAACTGGGTGACTTCGAGCACTTCGACGCGGGCGTTGCCGGCGATCAGGCGGGTGCTGACCAGAAAGCCGACGTTGATGCCGCCCACGTCGTTGCCCTGCACGAGGTACGGCACGTACTGCGGCGCGCGTGCGCAGGTGCTGTTGATGCGATCGGCCAGCATCCCCAGCACGCGCAGGTTCTCGACTTCCACGACGCCGAGGATGTCCGGCGCCTTGAGGTAGTCGCAGATCGCCAGCGAGGTCTTGGTCAGGCGCTTGTCGACCGCGGCCGCGGTCAGCGTGGGCGCGCCGTTGCTGTCGTTGATCTCGTCGAAGAAGCGCAGCAGATTGGCGCCGCCGATGGTGACGTCCTCGTAGCGCGGGTCGGCGACCGCGGTCGCGGTCTTGCCGCCGGCGACGCCGACGGTGCCGGCGTCGGGCAGCAGCGCCCAGGTGCCCGAGAAGTAGTCGAGCACGCCGACCATGCCGGTGACGTCGGTGTCGACGTCGATGGCCACGGCGGTGGCGCCGATCTGGCCGCGGCTGCGCACCATCAGGCGTTCCTGGTTGGTGTCGAAGCGCGGCGGATTCTTGCCGCCCGGAATCGGGAAGGTGTCGAGGACGCCGATACCGGCTTCGCGGAACGGCCGGCTCACGCCGGGCAGGACCACGTGGAACACGCCGGTGGTCGAGGAGGTGGCGCTCGATTCGGTGATGTTGCCGTCGGAAGCGGCGACCGCGCGCGCGGTCGGCACGCTCACGCGCATGCCTTCGAACTTCTCGGCGGTGCCGGGCGTGGCGCCGGCGCCGAAGTCGGCGGCGGTCAGCACGACCGGCGCCGGCAGCGGATTGCCGGAGGACAGCACCAGGATTTCGGTGACCGAGACGATCTCGGTGATCGACAGCTGGTTGAGATTGCTGCTGGGGGTGAATTCGGTGACCGTGCCGGTGACGCGGACGCGGTTGCCGACCGCGGCCGTGGCCGGCGGCGCGGTGGACGTGAAGACGAAGATGCCCTGCGAGGTGTTCGGATCGGCATCGACGCTGGCGTCGGCGGTCTGCAGGAAGAAGCCGTTGTTGAACTTCTGCGCGGTGACGATGCCTTCGGTGGTGACGACCGCGCCGTTGATCGGCGAGAGCAGGCCGTTGCCCTGGATGTCGTGGATCTGGATGACCGAGACATCGTCGTTCTGGATCGTGCCCTGCCCCTGCGCGTCGGCGACGACCGCGCCGGTGACGTTGCTGAGGTTGATGAAGAACGTCTCGTTCGCTTCCGTCGTGGTGTCGCCGTTGACGGTGATGCTGAAGGCGGCCGAGTTCGAACCTTCGGGAATCGTCAGCGTGCCGCTCGCGGCGACGTAGTCGCTGCCGGCGGTGGCGGTGCCGTCGGCGGTGGCGTAGTCGACGGTGACGCCGCCCGGGCCGGCCGCCTGACTCAGGCCGACGGCGAAGAAGAATTCGGTGGTGCCGCTGTCGCCTTCGATCTGGGCGACGTCGTTGATCGCGAGCGCCGGCGTCGGCGTGCCGCCGACGGTGATCGAGAAGTCGTCGATCGACAGGCCGTCGTCGGCGCTGCTGGCGTCGATGTCGTTCCAGCGGATGCAGAAGGTCGCGCCGTTGCCGATCGCGACGCTGCCGACCGTGGCGGCGATCGCGGTGCGATTGCCGACGGCGTTGCCGTCCTTCGCGCCGGTGGTGGCGGTGTTGGGGGTGGTGAAGTCGAGCGTATCGACATCGACCCAGGTGCCGGTGGTCAGCGACGTGGCGTCGACGCTGTACTGGAAGTCCATGCGGTCGGTGCGCGCGGCGGTGCCGAGGCGCCACTGTTCGCCGGTGTAGGCGATGTCGAAGCTGCCGAGCGTGCCGCCGGTGGCGTTGGTGAAGCAGGCGCCGATCACCGGGATCAGGGTGCCGCTGCGCAGGCTGCCGAACGCACGATCGGTGCTGCCGGCGCTACCGTAGCTGAAGGTGTCGCCGGTGTTGCTGCTGCCGGTATCGACCGCGTATTGCTCGTTGTCGCGGGCGCCGCCGCCGGTTTCGGTCAACAGCCAGCCCGTGGGCAGGGCCGTGTTCGTGGTGCTGCCGGCGGTGTTCGACAGGGTGTTGAAGTCCTGGCTGTACGTGCCGCCGCTCAGCGGAATGGTCTGGGCCAGCGCGGGCGCGGCGACGCCGCACAGCAACGCCAGGGACGTCCCGATGCGGAACAATTTCGATGCAAGTCCGGCCACGGTCTCGCGGCCAACGGAATGACGCATGGTGATCCCCCGATACTGATTGGATGCACGCACGGGTGCGCGCTGATCGATTCGCCCTGATGAATCCGCCGCGCCGGGGCGCGGACCGGGAATTGTGACCGAAATCTTCGCGAAGTTGGGTTGCAGGCCGATGACCGGGGCGCGTCCAACGGCACGATGCCGGCGTTTTAACCGCCGGATAACGAATTTTGCCGGAGATGAACAGGGGTGTCGGGCCATTCCATACGCTCCTGCGCTACTCTGTATGGATGAGCATCGACGACAACGTGCGCCCGCTCGAGGCGGGCATCCACACCGACCTGTCCGGCCGGATGACCTACGGCGGCTATCTGCAGCTCGATCGTCTGCTCGACGCCCAGCGGCCGTTGTCCGATCCGCCGCATCACGACGAGATGCTGTTCGTCGTCCAGCATCAGGTCGCCGAGCTGTGGATGAAACTGCTGATCCACGAGATGAGCGCGGCCGTCGAACATCTGCGCAACGACCGGGTCTGGCAGTTCGGCAAGGTCGCCGCGCGCTGCAAGCGGGTGCAGGAGCAGCTCACCGCGATGTGGTCGGTGCTGGAGACGCTCACCCCGTCGGAGTACATGGAGTTCCGCGACGTGCTCGGCCCGTCCTCGGGATTCCAGTCGCTGCAGTACCGCACCATCGAATTCCTGATGGGCAACAAGAACGCGGCGATGCTCAAGGTGTTCGACTACGATCCTGCCTCGCAGGCGCGCCTGCGCGCGGTGCTCGAGGCGCCCAGTCTGTACGACGAATTCCTGCGTTACCTCGCGCGCTGGGGACATGCCGTGCCGCAGGCGCACACCGAACGCGACTGGACCCGCGCGCACGTCTTCGATCCGGCGCTGGTGCCGGTGTTCGAGCGGATCTACGAGGACACCGGCACCTACTGGCGCGAATACGCGCTGTGCGAGGATCTGGTCGACATGGAAACCCAGTTCCAGATCTGGCGTTTCCGCCATCTGCGCACGGTGATGCGCGTGATCGGTTTCAAGCGCGGCACCGGCGGCTCCAGCGGCGCGGGCTTCCTGAAGCAGGCGCTCGACCTGACGTTTTTCCCGGAGCTGTTCGAGGTCCGCTCCTCGGTCGGACCGGGACGCTGAGGCCGACGCCGTGTCGGCGGCGTTCTGGCAGGCGCTCGCGTTCGCGATGGCCTGTCTGGTGCTGGCGTTCGCCGCCCGCCGCTTGCCCTGGTACAAGCTGCGTGGCGATCCCGAAGCCCTGCGCGTCCTGTTGCTGACGACCGCGGCGCTCGCCGCGCTGCGCTGGTTCAACGCCGATGCGCTGCAGGGCGTCAAACTGCATTTCGTCGGGGCCACCGTGGCCACGCTGATGTTCGGCGCGCGCTTCGCGCTGTGGTCGATGGCCGCAGCCAGCCTCGTGGCCTGGGCGATGGGCGCCGCGTGGTACGGCTGGGCGCCGGATTTCCTCGTCGCCGGGGCCTCGGGTGTGTTCGTGACCGAAGCCTTCGGTCGCTTCGTCGAACGCCGATTGCCGCCCAATCTGCTGATCTACGTCTGGGTGCGCGGGTTTTTCGGAGGCGCCCTCGCGATCGCCGTCGCGCATGCGCTGAAGGCCGGCGTCGCCGCGCTGGGCGATGAACCCTCGGTGGCGGCCTATCTCGCCGCGACGTCGCCGATGATGTTCGGCGAGGGCTTCTTCTGCGGCGCGGCGATGGCCTTGATCGTGGTCTACCGCCCGCAATGGTGCGCGAGTTTCGACGACGCCCGCTATCTCGGCCGTCCACCGACGCAATGAGCCGCCGGCAGGTTCCGTCGACCCGTCCGCCGTCTCCGTCGGGAGCGCCGGCGATCGGATAGGATCGGCGCATCGACCCGATCCGAGGCCGCCACCGATGTCGCAGACCCGACAAGCTTCCGAACCTTCGCAGCCCTCATCCCCGTCGTCCACGCCCGCGCATGCCGGCGCCCTGTCCCGTTTCCTCGACGGCGTCGAGCGCATCGGCAACCGGTTGCCCGATCCGGCGGTCCTGTTCCTCGCGCTGATGCTGCTGGTCTGGGTGTTGTCTGCGCTGCTTTCCGGCGTGCAGTTCGAGGCGATCGACCCGCGCAGCGGCGAGCCGTTGCGGATCAGGAACATGCTCGCCGGGACCAGCCTGACCGGCTTCGCGGCGGAGATGGTCAAGACGTTCGTGAATTTTCCGCCGCTGGGCGTCGTCCTGGTGGCGATGCTGGGACTCGGCGTGGCCGAACACACCGGCTTCATCAACGCCGCGCTGCGCGCGATGCTGTCCATCACGCCCAGGCAGCTGCTGACGCCGGCGCTGATCGGCGTCGGCGTTCTCAGCCATGTCGCGGTCGATGCCGGCTATGTGCTGGTGATCCCGCTCGGCGCGGTGATCTTCTATGCCGCCGGACGACATCCGCTGGCCGGCATCGCCGCCGCGTTCGCCGGCGTATCCGGCGGATTCTCGGCCACGTTCTTCGTCCCATCCAGTCTCGATCCGATGCTCGCCGGCTTCACCATGAAGGCCGCGCAGCTCATCGATCCGGCGCATACCGTCAATCCGCTCAACAACTATTTCTTCACCACCGCTTCGACCTTCCTGATCATGGCGGTGGGCTGGTTCCTGACCGATCGCGTGGTCGAACCGCGCCTGCGCGGCACGCCGGTCGACGGCGACCCCGCGCAGTTGCCGAAGCCGATGGAAGCGATGACGCCGCAGGAGAAGGCCGGCCTGCGCTGGGCGATCGCCTCGATGGCGCTCGTCGCCGCCCTGTTGCTGTGGAGCGCGTTGCCCGAATCGTCGCCGTGGCGCGCGGCCGATCCCGCCAAGCCCGATGAACTGGGCAGGCTCGCGGTGGCGTCCGCTCCGCTGATGCAGTCCATCGTGCCGCTGATCTTCGTCTTCTTCCTCGTGCCGGGCATCGTCTACGGGGTCGTCGCGGGCACGGCGAAGACCCATCGCGACATCATCGCCGGCATGAGCAAGGCCATGAACGGCATGGGCTACTACATCGTGATGGCGTTCTTCTGCGCCCAGTTCGTCCATGCCTTCGGGCAGAGCAATCTCGGCGCGCTGCTCGCGCTGGAGGGCGCGGAGGGCCTGAAAGCGCTGGGTCTGCCCATGGGCGTGACCCTGTTCGGCATCATCCTGCTCACCGCGGTGGTGAATCTCTTCGTCGGCTCGGCTTCGGCCAAGTGGGGTCTGATCGGGCCGGTGATGGTGCCGATGCTGATGCAGCTCGGCGTCTCGCCGGATCTGACCCAGGCCGCCTACCGGGTCGGCGACTCCACCACCAACATCATCACCCCGCTGATGCCGTATTTCCCGCTGATCGTGGTGTTCTGCCAGCGCTACGTGAAGGGCACGGGCATCGGTACGCTGGTGGCGATGATGTTGCCGTACACCGCGACCCTGCTGATCGTCTGGACCTTGCTGCTGTTGGCGTTCTGGGGCCTGGGGCTGCCGCTGGGCGTGCAGTCCAGCTATACCTACCCGGCCGGGGACTGAGGCGCGCGAGGCGCAGGGAATGCTGCGCCGCAACAATACGGTCGCGGTTTGACGGCTGCGACCCGGGTCGGTCATTCTCCGCCGGCTCCGTGCGATCGCGCCGGACCGAGTCTTCACCGCCTTCACCGACAAGAGAGAACCCCGCATGAGCGGAGCCGCCAGCAACCAGCACGACTTCATCCCGCCGCCGCCGGGCGAGATACTCGGCCATCCCAAACCCCTCTGGATGCTGTTCGGCGCCGAGTTCTGGGAGCGGTTCTGCTACTACGGCATGCGCGCGCTGCTGGCGGTGTACGTCGCCGCGCAGTTCTTCTCGCACCTGCCCGAGGGCGAGGCCAAGGCGCAGGCGTCGCTGACCTACGGCGGCTACACCTCGCTGGTCTACGCCACCGGCATCCTCGGCGGCATGATCGCCGACCGTTATCTCGGGTATCAACGTTCGATCATCCTCGGCGGCCTGTTGATGGCGGCCGGCTGCTTCATGCTGATCATGCCGGAGCTGCAATGGTTCCTGGTCGGCCTGGCGCTGATCGTCGCCGGCAACGGCCTGTTTAAGCCGAACATCTCGACCATGGTCGGCAAGCTCTACGCCCCGGGCGATGCCCGCCGCGATTCCGGCTTCACCATCTTCTACATGGGCATCAACGCCGGCGCGCTGATCGCCCCGATCATCACCTTCACCTGGATCGGCAAGATCTACGGCATGCAGTACGGCTTCCTCGCGGCGGCCATCGGCATGATCTTCGGCATCGTCGTATTCCAGTTCAAGGCCGGCATGCTGGGCCACATCGGCAAGCCGCCGGTCGGCGGCGAAGGCTGGGGCCGATTCTTCATCGTCCTGATCGGCGCGCTGCTGCTGGTGCCGGTGATCTACTTCCTGCTGAGCAAGAGCGACCTGCTGGGCATGATCCTGCTCGGCCTGTTCGCGCTGCTCGCGGTCTACCTGATCTGGAGCGGTTTCGCCGAGAACGGCGTGCAGGGACAGAAGTACATCGCGATGTTCATCCTGTTCACCGCCAACATCCTGTTCTGGGCGCTGTTCGAGCAGGCCGGTTCGTCGCTGAACTTCCTCGCCCAGGACCACGTGAACGCGCCGTTCCACTTCAGCGTGTTCCAGTCGGCCAACCCGCTGTTCATCATCCTGCTCGCCCCGCTGTTCGCGGCGCTGTGGCCGAAGCTGGACAAGATCGGCATGAACCCGTCGATTCCGCGCAAGTTCGCGCTGGCGCTGATCGGTCTGGCCGCGGGCTTCGCACTGATCGTGTTCGCGCTCAAGAACTTCATCGGCGCCGACAACCGCGTCGCCTGGTACTGGCTCGCCGGCCTGTACCTGATCCACACCATGGCCGAGCTGTGCCTCTCGCCGATCGGTCTGTCGATGGTGACCAAGCTGGCGGCGCCGAAGAACGTCGGTCTGTCGATGGGCGGCTGGTTCCTCGCCACCGCGGTCGCCAACTATCTGGCCGGCCGCATCGCCGCGATCGCCTCCGGCGGCGGCGGTCACGGCGAAGCCGCCGGATCGCTGGCGCAGTACAACGAGACCTTCACCATGCTGATCTGGGCGGGTCTGATCGTCGGCGCGATCTACTTCGTCTTCGCGCCGCTGATCCAGAAACTGATGCACGGCGTGAAGTAAACGCGATGCCGCGGGCGCGCCGCCGCGCGCGCCGGACGGAGATGCCTTGACGGGCCCGCGGCGACGCGGGCCCGTCGTCTTTTCGGAAAGGGGGAGCACGATGAGCGTTTCGACCAAGCCGCCGCTGTGGTTCTGGATCGTCGGCGTGTTGATGCTGCTGTGGAACGCCATGGGCGTGATGGCCTACGTCCAGGACGCCACGCTCACGCCGGAGGCGCTGCAGGCGATGCCGGAGGCCGAGCGCGCGTTGCGCCTGGCGCGCCCGGCCTGGGCCACCGCCGCGTTCGCGGTCGCGGTGTTCGGCGGCGCGGTGGGCTGCCTGCTGCTGTTGCTGCGCACTCGCCGTGCGCTGCCGGTGCTGGTGCTGTCGCTGATCGGCGTGGTCGTGCAGATGACCCATGCGTTCCTGATCGCCGACAGCATCGCGGTTTACGGCCCCGGCGGTCTGATCATGCCGGCGATGGTGCTGGCCTTCTCGCTGCTGCTGGTCTGGTTCGCGCATCGCGCGGGCCGGCGTGGCTGGTTGCGCTGACGCGCGCCGTTCACTGCTCCGGCGCGTAGCGCCGGTTGAACGCGCCGAGCGCGACGATCGCCGCGGTCAGGGCCTCGCGTTCGATCGCGTCGAGACCTGGATGCCAGATGTCGAAGATCAGCACCGCGCGCAGGTGATCGCTGCGGTTCCAGGCTTCGTGGACGAAACTGTCGTCGAAAACGATGCAGCGTCCTTCCTGCCACGGACGGGCTTCTTCGCCCGCGCGCAGGGCGCCGCAGTCCTCGGGGACGATCAGCGGCAGATGCACGGTGAGCCGGCCGTTCATCACGCCGGTGTGCGGCGGGATCGCGGTGCGCGGCGCCAGCAGCGAGAACATCGCTTCCGGCGCATGTCCGGGAATGCGCATCAGCGGCAGCCGGTCGAGCGCCGCGGCGGTGCGTGGGCAGCGCGCGCGATGGGCCTCGACCGCTTCGCCGTGACGATGGAAGTGATAGCCGCGCCAGCGCGGGGAGCGGTTGAGCTCGCGCCAGATCGGCGCGGCCGGCGCCTGCGTCGGCATGTCGATGTAGGGTTGCATGCCCGCCGTGTCGTCGTCGTCGAGCAGGGCGAGCAACTCGGCGCGGATCGCGTCGGTCTCGCGCTCGATCTCGGCCAGGAACGGGAAGTCCTCGCGCTCGAACCATGGCTGCGGCGGCAGGTCCGGCACGCACAGCAGGGTCGGATACTGCAACGGGTGCGGCTGCGCGCGAGGACGACGCCCGAGCAGGGCGTCGATGGCATCGCCGACCCGGGGCGAGGCGGCCTCGCCGTCGACCTCGCGAAAGCGCGCCAGTGCGGCGTCGAGGAAACGTCCGCGGCCCCGCTGCACTTCTGCGATCGCGCGCTGCAGCCGCGGCTGCACCGCCGCAGGGACGTTCGCGCCCGGTGCCAGCGCACCGGCGCGCTCGGCGCGGCCCAAGGCGCCGGCGCGGGCCGCGAGCGCGGCTTCGGCGTCGCCTTCGGCCTCGGCGCAATCGCCCAGCATCAGCGGCGCGATCCATTCGTCGGCATCGAGCGCGGAGGCGTTCGCGTAGGCTGCGCGCGCCGGTCCGAAATCGCGCATCCGTTCGCGCACCTGGCCGAGCATCAGCAGCAGATCGCGGCGACCCGGCCGTGCGTGCGCCGCTTGCTCCGCGAGCAGCCGTGCCTGCAGCAGTTCGCCGCGCCGGAACAGCATCGGCAGCAAGGCGCCGAGCGCCGCGGCATCCGCGGGGTCGGTCTGCAGGCGCGCGCGGCACAGCGCTTCCGCGTCGGCGAAGCGGTTGCGCGACAGCAGCGCCGCGATCGGGTCGGGAGTGGACATGCGCGCAGGATGCCCGGGGAGGCCTGCGCTGTCGAGGCGACGCGCGGACGCGTCAGTCTTCGCGCGCGAGGTCCTGCAGGCCGCGATCGAGCTTGTCGAGCAGCGCATCGAGCTGGCGCCGCTCGTCGGGATCCAGATAGGCCAGCAATTCGCGTTCGCGCACCAGCGCCAGCGGCACGACCTCGTCGTAGATGCGGTAGCCGGCGTCGCTCAGTTCGAGCACCGAGCGGCGGCGGTCGTCGTCGTGGATGTCGCGCTGCACCAGGCCGCGTTCCAACAATCGCGCCAGCGCGCGACTGACCGCGACCTTGTCCATCGCGGTGCGCTCGGCCACGCCGTTGGCCGACAGCCCCGGATGACGCCCGAGCACCGCGATCACCCGCCACTCGGTGATGCCGATCCCGAAGCGTCGCGCGTAGGTGTCGGCGATGCGCTGGCTGATGCGGTTGGACAGCACGCTCAGCCGATACGGCAGGAAGTGCGCGAGATCGAGCAATGCGTGCGGTTCGCCGGTGGGCGTGTTCATGGCCTGCCTTGCAACTAGTTTCAGTTGAAACTATATTCGCGACTCCAGGCCGCGGCAAGCGCCTCGCCCGTTCCGCCGGACATGCCCGGCCGGCCAGTCCCGTCACTCGCAGCACCTCGCCAGGAATCCCGCCATGAACGCACAGCCCAACACCGGCATGCAGGTCACCACGTTCGAGAACCCGATGGGGATCGACGGCTTCGAATTCGTCGAATTCGCCGCGCCCGCGGACCAGGCCGAATCGTTGCACGACTATTTCCGCCGGCTGGGCTTCGTGAAGGTGGCGCGCCACAAGACCCGGCCGATCAGCACCTACCGCCAGGGCGACTGCACTTTCCTGATCAACGAGGATCCGGATTCCTTCGCCGCCGATTTCGCCGCCAATCACGGTCCCAGCGCCTGCGGGTTCGCGATCCGGGTCAACAAGCTCGCCGAGTGGGTGCGGGTGCAGGCGCTGAAGAACGGTGCGACCCAGATCGGTCCGCGCGAACTGACCAAGGCGGTGGCCGCGCCGGTGATCGAGGGCATCGGCGGCTGCATGCTGTACATCGTCGATCGCTACGACGACAAGGGCACGATCCACGACCCCGACTACGAATGGCTGCCGGGCGCGGAGATGATGCCGAAGGGTCTCGGCCTGACCTTCATCGACCATCTCACCCACAACCTCTACTTCGGCAACATGGCGAAGTGGGCCGACTACTACGAGCGCCTGTTCAATTTCCGCGAGATCCGCTATTTCGACATCAAGGGCGCGAAAACCGGCCTGCTGTCGAAGGCGATGACCGCGCCGGACGGCATCGTCCGCATCCCGCTCAACGAGTCCAGCGATCCGAAGTCGCAGATCAACGAATACCTGCAGCAGTACAACGGCGAGGGCATCCAGCACATCGCCTGCTTCACCGACGACATCTACGCGACGGTCGAAGCGATGCGAGCCAACGGCATCCAGTTCCTCGACACCCCCGACACCTATTTCGACGTGGTCGACCAGCGCGTGCCGGGCCACAACGAGGACCTGCCGCGACTGGCGAAGAACAAGATCCTGATCGACGCCGATCCGAACGATTCGCAGCGCAAGCTGCTGCAGATCTTCACCCAGAACGCGGTGGGTCCGATCTTCTTCGAGATCATCCAGCGCAAGGGCAACGAAGGTTTCGGCGAGGGCAACTTCAAGGCCCTGTTCGAGAGCATCGAGCGCGACCAGATGCGTCGCGGGGTGTTGTAACCGACGGAGTTCTCCCCTCTCCCTCCGGGAGAGGGGCCGGGGGAGAGGGTCCCGAAGGATGACGACGATCAAACCGCCGCTGCCGACCCGAACCCTCGAGAACTCGCGTCGCCTGCGCCGGGAGATGACCGATGCCGAACGCGCCCTGTGGCGACATCTACGGGCGGGGCGGCTCGGCCATCTGAAGTTCCGGCGGCAGCACCCGATCCCACCGTACATCGCGGACTTCTGCTGTATCGCCGAGCGATTGATCGTAGAGCTCGACGGATCGCAACACTCCGAAGAGGTCGATGCGACAAGGACGCGGTTTCTCAGGTCCAAGGGTTGGCGCATTTTGCGGTTCTGGGATAACGAAGTGCTGCTCGAAACCGAAGCTGTGCTCGACGCCATCTGGAACGCAGCCAATAACCGTACCCTCTCCCCAACCCCTCTCCCATCGGGAGAGGGGCCTTGAAAGCGATCACACAATAGGATTCGATCATGAAATCCAACGGCTACCAATCCGGTTTCGGCAACGAATTCGCCAGCGAGGCGCTGCCGGGCACGCTGCCGGAAGGCCGCAATTCGCCGCAGCGCGTGGCGCACGGCCTCTTCGCCGAGCAGATCAGCGGCACCGCGTTCACCGCGCCGCGGCACCAGAACCGCCGCAGCTGGCTGTATCGCATCCGTCCGGCCGCGATCCACGGCAGTTTCGCCGGCTATGCGCAGCCGCGGTTCCACAACGATTTCTCCGAACCGGTGTCGCCGGACCAGTTGCGCTGGAGCCCGCTGCCGTTGCCCGGGAGCGACGCGGTCGCGCCGCAGGTGGATTTCGTCGACGGCCTGTTCGCGATGGGCGGCAACGGCTCGCCGGAGGCGATGTCCGGCGTCGGCATCCATCTCTACGCCGCCAACGGCGACATGCGCGGTCGGTTCTTCTACAACGCCGATGCCGAGATGCTGATCGTGCCGGAGCACGGTCGCCTGCAGCTCGATACAGAGCTGGGCGCGATCGAGGTCGCGCCGCAGGAGATCGCGGTGATTCCGCGCGGCATCCGTTTCCGCGTGTCGTTGCCCGACGGTCGCGCCCGCGGCTACGTGTGCGAGAACTTCGGCGCGCATCTGCGCATCCCCGACCTCGGGCCGATCGGCAGCAACGGCCTGGCCAATCCGCGCGATTTCCTCACCCCCAACGCGGCCTTCGAGGACCTGGAAGGCGATTTCGAGCTGATCGCGAAATTCCAGGGCCAGCTCTGGCACGCCGGCATCGGCCATTCGCCGTTGGACGTGGTCGCCTGGCACGGCAATCACGCGCCGTACAAATACGATCTGCGCCGCTTCAACACCATCGGCTCGATCAGTCACGACCATCCGGACCCGAGCATCTTCCTGGTGCTCACCTCGCCCAGCGATACGCCCGGCGTCGGCAACATGGATTTCGTGATCTTCCCGCCGCGGATCCTGGCGATGGAGAACACCTTCCGCCCGCCGTGGTTCCATCGCAACATCGCCAGCGAATTCATGGGTCTGATCCACGGCGCCTACGACGCCAAGGCCGACGGCTTCGCACCGGGCGGATGCTCGATCCACAATTGCATGACCGGCCACGGCCCGGATGCGGCGACCTTCGAAAAGGCCTCGAACGCGGATACGTCCAAACCCGACTACATCCGCGACACCATGGCCTTCATGTTCGAGACCCGCGCCGCGATCCGGCCGACGCGCCAGGCCCTGCACGCCGCCCATCGTCAGCGCGACTACCAGCAGTGCTGGGCGGGCCTGCGCAAGGGGTTCCCGGGCCGCTGACGCCCGGCCGCGCGCCGAGCTGTTCCGCGCGCGGTGCCTGACATAGAATCGGGTCGACCGGTTCGAGGGAGACGCGACGATGATCGAGGCGCTCGGTTGGTGTCTGCTGGCGCTGCTGATGCTCGCGCTCGGCGGCGATTCGGTGCTCAAGGGCGCTTCCGGCCTGTCGCGACGCTTCGGCGTGCCGCCGTTCGTGGCCGGCCTGCTGCTGGTCGCGTTCGGCACGTCGATCCCGGAGCTGGCGGTCAACGCCCACGCCTTCGTGGTCGGCAGCCAGAGCCTCGCGCTCGGCAACGCCGTCGGCAGCAATATCGTCAATTTCGGACTGACCCTCGGGCTCGCCGCCATCGCCGCGCCGCTCGTGGTGCGCTGGCGCGCGCTGGCGCCGCTGCTGATCTGCCTGATCGCGGCCACGATCGCGCTCATCGCCTTCGGATTCGACGGCGTACTGACGCGCATCGAGGGCCTGGTGTTCGTGCTCGCCTTTCTCGCGGTGCTGGCGGTGGCGGTCGTGCTGAGCCGGCGCGAAGTGCCGGAGCTGCGCGAGGAGATCACCGGTTTCCTGCGCACCGGCGACGGTCTCGGCCTGAATGCGCTGCGTTTCGCGGTCGGCGGTGCGCTGCTGTATTTCGGCGCGCTGTGGCTGGTGCGGCACGCGCCTGTCCTCGGCGCGGGTTGGCATCTGAGTCCGCTCCTCACCGGCCTGATCGTGGTCGCGATCGCCACCGCGCTGCCCGAGGCGGTGGCCGCGGTGGCCGCGGCGCGTCGCGGCCAGGGCGACATGGTCGTCGGCCACGTCGTGGGCTCCAGCGTGTTCAATCTGCTGATCGTGGTCGGCGGCATGGCCGCGCTGCGCGATCTGCCGATTCCCGCGTCCTTCGTCGGCTTCGAGTTGCCGGCGGCGCTGGCGGCGTCGCTGCTGCTGTACCCGATGCTGCGCAAGGATCTGCAGATCAGCCGTCCGGAAGGCTGGGTGTTGCTGCTCGCGTTCGTCGCCTGGGTGGCGTTCGAACTTCTCCTGTCGAAGTGAGCCCGGGATGAGCGTTCAGGACGGCGGGATCGCCCGCGGCCTGTCCGCCCGCGCGGTTCGTGCGTTGCAGGAATTCTTCCGGCTGGAGGCGGCGGGCGGCATCCTGCTGATCGGCGCCGCGGCGCTGGCGATGCTGCTGGCCAACTCGCCGCTGCTTCCGGTCTACGACGGCTTCCGCGAACTTCCGGTGCAGGTACGCGTGGGCGAGCCGGGTTCCGGGCTCGACCTCGCCAAGCCGCTGCTGCTGTGGATCAACGACGGCCTGATGGCGATCTTCTTCCTGCTGGTGGCGCTGGAGATCAAGCGCGAGGTGCTGAGCGGTCAGCTGTCCAGCCGATCGCAGCTGTTGCAGCCGCTGCTGTGCGCGGCCGCGGGCGTCGCCGTGCCGGCGCTGATCTACGCCGCGATCAACCGCGGCGACGCCGACGCGATGCGCGGTTGGGCGATTCCCGCGGCCACCGACATCGCGTTCGCGCTCGGGATCCTGTCGTTGCTCGGGTCGCGCGCGCCGGTGGCGATGAAGCTGTTGCTGTCGACCATCGCGGTCGTCGACGATCTCGCCGCGATCGTCATCATCGCCCTGTTCTACACCAGCGAACTCTCGGCGCTCGCGCTGACCGGTGCCGCAATCGCGATCGCGGCGATGTTCGCGCTCAACCGTCGCGGCGCGCGCGCACTGACGCCGTATCTGCTGCTCGGGCTCGTGGTCTGGGTCTGCGTGCTGAAATCCGGCGTGCACGCGACGCTCGCCGGCGTGGTGACCGGACTGATGATTCCGCACGTCCGTCGCGACGACGCCGTCGACGACGAGATCGAACATTCCCCGCTCGAACATCTCGAGCACGCGCTGCATCCCTGGGTGGCGTACGGCATCCTCCCGCTGTTCGCCTTCGCCAACGCGGGACTTTCGCTGCAGGGGCTGTCGCCGTCCGATGCGCTGGCGCCGGTGCCGCTGGGCATCGCGCTCGGCCTCGTGCTCGGCAAGCCGATCGGGGTCGTCGCCGCGGCCGGACTGCTGCATGTCACCGGATTGGCGCGGTTCGGCGACGGCATGACGCTGCGTGCGGTGATCGGCCTCGGTCTGCTCTGCGGCATCGGCTTCACCATGAGTCTGTTCATCGCCTCGCTGGCGTTCGAACAGGCGCCCGCGCTGGCTCGGGCCAGCGTGCTGGGCGTGCTCGCCGCATCGGTGATCTCGGCAGTCGCGGGCTACGTCTGGTTGCGCTTCGCGTTGCCGCGGGCGCCCGCCGGGACACGGGTCGGGACGTAGGCCGGACCGGCGGACGCCGTTACACTGCGGCCTTTCCGTCGTCGTCGATCGCCATGTTCCGGTTCCGGTCTTCCTTCCCGCGTCTGTCGTTCGCCGTGGTCGCCACGGCGGCGCCGTCGCTGGCGCTGGCCGCGGGCGGGGCGCCGTCCCTCGATCTCACCGCGCACTGGGCCGGCGTCGCCGCCGTCGTCCTCTTCGGCTTGTCCTACGTGCTGGTGGTGGCGGAGGAGTTCACCCACCTGCGCAAGTCGCAGCCGGTGATGATGGCCGCGGCCGCGATCTGGGCCCTGCTGGCGGTGGTGTCGGCGCAGCTCGGACAGGCCGAGGCCGCGCACCTCGCGGTCCGCGAGTACCTGCTGGAATTCGCCGAACTGCTGCTGTTCCTGCTCGCGGCGATGACCTACGTCAACGCGATGAGCGAGCGCAACCTGTTCGAGGGCCTGCGCGTCTGGCTGCTGCTTCGGGGATTGGGGTATCGCGGACTGTTCTGGGTGACGGGCGGCATCGCGTTCCTGCTGTCGCCGATGATCGACAATCTCACCACCGCGCTGGTGATGTGCGCGGTGGTGCTGGCGGTCGGGCGCGACAGCCCGCGCTTCGTGTCGATGTCCTGCATCAACATCGTGGTCGCGGCCAACGCCGGCGGCGCGTTCAGTCCGTTCGGCGACATCACGACGCTGATGGTCTGGCAGCGCGGTCTGGTCGAATTCTGGACCTTCTTCGCGCTGTTCCTGCCGGCGCTGGTCAATTGGCTGGTGCCCGCGGCGTGCATGCACTTCGGCGTTCCGGACGGCGCGCCCGCGCCTGCGGTCGAACGCATCAGGATCAAGCGCGGCGCCGGCGTGATCGTCGGCCTGTTCGTCGTCACCATCCTCATGGCCGTGGCGTTCCACAATTTCCTGCATCTGCCGCCGTTCATGGGCATGATGGCCGGGCTCGCGCTGCTCAAGCTCTACGGCTGGTGGTTGTCGCGCACCGCGCGGCGCGCCGAAGCCGCCGAATTCGATCGCCAGGGCACGCCCGGCGACGTCGACGCCTTCGACAGCTACGAACAGGTCGCGCGCGCCGAATGGGACACGCTGCTGTTCTTCTTCGGCGTGATCCTGTGCGTCGGCGCGCTCGGATACTGCGGGTGGCTGGCGCTGGGTTCGCAGTACTTCTACGGTACGCTCGGGCCGACCACTGCGAATATCCTCATCGGACTGATCTCCTCGGTGCTCGACAACATTCCGATGATGGTGGCGGTGCTGCAGATGAATCCCGAGATGAGCACCGGGCAGTGGCTGCTGGTGACCCTGACCGCGGGCGTCGGCGGCAGCCTGCTCTCGATCGGCTCGGCCGCCGGCGTGGCGCTGATGGGGCAGGCGCGCGGCCAATACACCTTCTTCAGCCATCTGAAGTGGAGCTGGGCGGTGGCGCTGGGTTACGTCGCGAGCATCGGCGTGCATTTCCTCGTCAACGCGCGGTATTTCTGAGGCCGCGCGCATGAAGACCGCGCTCGTGTTCGGCGCCAGCGGCCAGGTCGGCATGCCCCTGCTCGATCGTCTGCGCGACGACGGCTGGCGGGTGTACGCGGTGTCGCGCGATCCGCGCGCGGAACAACCCGGCCTGGTCTGGCTGCAGGGCGATCTGGACGCGGTCGACGGTCTGCCGCCGCATCCGGCGGCGGTGTTCAGCTGCGGGCCGCTCGATCTGTTCGGTCGCTGGTACGCGCGCAACGACGTCCGCGCGCCGCGCGTGATCGCGTTCGGATCGACCAGCATCGACGTCAAGCGCGGTTCCGCCGACGCGGAGGAGCGCGATCTCGCCGTGCGTCTGCGCGAGGGCGAGCGCATGGTGTTCGAGACCGCCGCCGCGCGTGGGGCCGCCGCGACGATCCTGCGTCCGACCCTGATCTACGGCGCGGGCCGCGATCGCAATCTGACCCGGATCGCGGCCATCGCGGAGCGCTTCGGCCGGGTCGTGCTGCCGCGCGGCGCGTGCGGCCTGCGTCAGCCGGTACACGTCCACGATCTGGCCGACGCCGCGTTCCGCTGTCTCGATGCCGAGGCCGCATTCGGCCGCGCCTACGCGCTGCCCGGCGGCGAAACGCTGGCCTATCGCGACATGATCGCGCGCATGCTGGTCGCGCTCGATCCGCCGGCGAAACTGCACGAGGTGCCCGCGCCGTTCTTCAACGCGATCCTGGCCGGGGCGCATGCGCTGGGTTTCGCGCTCGATTTCAACGAAGCCGCGGTCGTGCGCATGCGCAGCGATCTGGTGTTCGATCCGGCCGACGCGCAGCGCGACTTCGGCTACGCCCCGCGCGGCTTCCATCCGACCGCGACGATGTTCTCGCGCAGCGGAGACGATTGAGGCCATCGTCGCCGCGCGGCGACGACGGCCTTTCGCGGATCAGAGCGCGAACTCGTCCTTCGACAGCGGGATGTTGCGCTCCAGCCGCAGCACCGAGACGAACACCTTGCCGCCGTCGGCGAAGCGGAATTCGAAGCCGATCGGCTGGCCGTCGTCGCCGATCCAGACGAGACCGTCGCTCAGCTCGCCGATCAGGACCCGTGGCGAGAGACGCGCGCCGACGAGCGTGCTGCCCTTGGCCTGCGGCAGGTCCTTGATCTCGGCGTGCTGCTGCAGCTCGCCGGCGGTCCCGAGCAGGGCCAGCGCCAGCGGATCGGTCACCCGATCGACTTCGGCCTTGCCCGACCACCCGGTGGCGAAGTCCAGCCAGCGCACGATGCCGGCTTCGGCGACCGCGCGATATTCGTTCTTCTGTCCGGGCCGGATCGAGATGCGGAAGCGGTCCGGACGCTCGAACGCCACCTGCGCGGGATAGCGCTCGTGCTTCCCGGATTGTCCGTTCTTCTCCGGCGGCGCGTACACGTCCACCACCGCATCGATGCGGCCGTTGAGCGTGGTCTTGTCGAGCAGGGAGAGCGCATCGCCTGCGGAGCCGGCGTACGTCGATGGCGCGAAAGCGCAGGCCAGCGTCGTCGCGAGGACGGCGGCGGCGCGGGTCAGGAACGATGTCATGGCGAAGGTGTCCTTGATCATGGGGCGCGAGGAGAAGAAGCGGCGATCAGTTGCCGCAGGCGAGCACGACGCGGGTCTTCAGCGTCGGCGGCGGCGTGCTGCCCTGGAGGGCGTCGCAGCGCGTGCCGGGGAGCGTCGCTGCAGGCGAGACCGACACCATGCCCCCTTCGCTCGGGAATCCCAGGGGCAGGCATCCGCCCGGCGCGAGCATGCCCGTTGCGCCTGTGCCGCCCATGGCATTGCCGACGGTGAGGAAGATCGGCACGGTGTTGCTGTTGCAGATCTGCTGCGCGACGAGTCGGCTGGATGCGTCCGGCGCGCCAGGCAGGCTCGCGGAGGCATTCACCGGCGTGCTGCCGTTGCACATGCCGCCGTGGGTGAGTTCGACCGCGGTGCCGTCGACGAAACGGGTCGCGTTGCGGGTCTCCGGCTTCAGCACTCGATCGGCCACGCGGTTGTTGCCCATGGCGTCGCGATACGGATAGAGCAAATGGTTCGGGTCGCCCGGCGTGGGCCGGAACGTGACCGAGACGCTGTTTTCGGTCGGCGCGAAGCTGCGCGCGTCCGCGAATGCGGTCACCGCATAGGACGGCAGCGCCATGGACGTCGAGGTCACGTTGACCGTCGGCGCGAGCGACGCGCAATCGAGACCCGAGTGCGAGACGCAGGGCGTCGGCCCGGCGATGTCGAAGCGCGCGGTCAGCGTGTCGCCGGGACAGTACCGGGCCGGGGTGAGGGTCGAGTAACGCAGGTCCGCGTGCGGAAGCGGACAGCCGGTGCTGGTGAACAGGACGACCGCGGCGAGCGCGCCCAGAAGCGGTTTGGTCGGGAAGCGGAGCATCGGCATTGCGGTCCTCGGTTGGGTGGATGGATGCGGAGGTGGTGCGAGAACGATGTGCGAAGACGTGCGGGTCGGGATCAACGACAGGACATCGTCGCGATGGTGGCGATCGGCATGGGCGGCGTGCCGCCCTCGATCGCGCTGCAACGGGCGGTGGGATCGAAAGCCGCCGCGCGTGCGTCGACGATGTCGCCGGAACCGAACGCGCCCGGCATGCCCGGCGGTCCCGGATTCGGCCAGCAGGCGCGCGCTCCGAGCATCGTGTTCGCGCTGAGACCCGAGGCGCTGGTGATCGTGACGAAGATCGGGGTGTCCTGCCCGTTGCACAATTGCTGCAGGCGCAGGTTCGACGAGAATGCGGGCAGCCCGGGCAACGGCGCCGGCGTATGCGCAGGCATGCCGCCTGCGCATACGCCCTGGTGGGTCAGCGTTTCGTCGTCCGGAACGGCGATGCGCTCGGTGCTGCGGGTCGTGTCGCGCACGCGCACCTGCACGGTCGTCGGCATGCCGTTGCGATCGACGATCGGCACGAAATAGGTCTGGTCGCCGCTGCTCGAACCGGTGCCGAAACGCACCTCGACCCGATCGGCGTTGGGCACGAAATCGAGTCCGCCGGCGAATGCATTGAACTCGCGCGGCGGGAAGGTCTCCGGCGTACTGCTCAGCCGGATCAGCGGCGCCGCGGTCGCGCAGTCGAGGCCGGGACGCGAGACGCAGGCGGTGGTGCCGAGCAGATCGTACTGCGCCGTCACCCGATCGCCCGGGCAATAGTGCGCCGGCGTCACCGTCCCGAAGTCGCGCGCCGGAATCGCATGCGGGAAGACGCAGCCGTTGGTGAGCAGGACGCCGGCGGCCAGCGTGGACAGACCGAGGCGGACGAGCGTGCGCCATGCGCGCGTGGACGTGGCGTTCATGCGGGACTCCTGGGATCCGGGGCGCAGGGCGATGCGTCCGTCGCGGACATGCGACGGGCTCTGCGGAGGTGGCGGGCGGCCGGGGCGAGGCGCATCCGTGCGCGTCTTCGGCGGGTCAGAGCGCGAAGTCGCCGGGTTTGGTGGGCACGTTCGGTTTGAACGTCAGTACCGAAACGAAGACCCGACTGTTGTCCGACAGCAGGAATTCGAAACCGACGGGCTGATCGTTGTAGAACCAGCTTTTCGAGGAGATCACGCTGGAGCCGTAGCTGCGGACGGTCGACTTGGTGCCGCGCAGCGGCGTGTTCGGATCGACCGCCACTTCCTTCGACGGTGCGTAGCGGGAGATGGCACCCGCGACGCCGAGCATGGCGCGGGTGAAGGGATCGACGATGCTGTCGTACTTGCCTTGCCCGCCGATGCCCGTGCCCATGTCCCGCCAGCTCGCCACGCCGCCGCTGGCCGCCGCGCGATATTCGTTCTTGGCGCCGGGATACATCGCCAGCCGGAACTGGTTCGGTCGTGCGAACAGCAACTGCGCCGGGATGATCTTCGGCGTTCCGGCGTTGTTCTTGGCGTCGGGCGGCGGGTAGAACTCGACGCGCGCTTCGAGCCAGCCGGTCGTGACGGACTTGTCCACCGCGATCAGGTCGGCGGTGGCGGTGTTGACGGCGGAGGCGGTTCCCAGCGGCGCGAGCAGCGCGATGGCGGCGACGGCGACGAAACGACGGATGCGGTGCATGCGGAATTCTCCCTGCGATCGGGGTCGACGGCCGCGTCAGCGGCAGGCCATGTGGGCGATGGTGCGCAACGTCGCCGGCGGCGTGTTCGGACCGGTCGCGCTGCAGCGTGCGGTCGGATCGGGGGCGAGCGGGCGCACGTCGACGATGCGCGAGGCGTCGGCGCCGGCCGGCACGCCCGGCGCGCTGGTATCGAGGCAATTCCCGGGGGGCACCATCTGCGAATAGGTCGTACCGCCGGCGCCGCTGATCGTGATCACCAACACGGTGCCGCTGTTGTTGCAGACATCGACCAGACGCAGATTGGGCGAGAAGCGCGGCGTCGGAGCGACTTCCCCCGGCGCGTAGACCGGCGAGGCGCCCGCGCACATGCCGGTATGGGTCAGCTCGAAAGCCTGGGTGCCGACGATGCGGCGCGCGGTGGAGGTGGTATCGCTCACGCCGGTGCGCTGGATGAACACGCGGGTGCCGCCTTCGAAACGATCGGTGGGAATCAGCACCGGGTTGGCGCTGCTGTGGAAACCGACGGTCACCGCGTCGCCGGAGGCCGGGAACGCGAAGTTGCCGGTGTAGCCGGGCGGCAGCGAGGTGCTGGGGAACAGCATCGGCGTGCTGGTCAGGGTCACGGTCGGCAGGTAGGGCGTGCAGTCGACCCCAGCCGGACAGGCGTCGCTGCCCTGGAAGTCGTAGCTCGCGGTCAGGGTGTCGCCCGGGCAGTACTGGGCCGGGGTCACCTGACCCCAACCCGGCGGGATCGGGCGGCGATCGAGGACGCAGCCGGTGGCGACGAGGATCGAGCAGGTCGTGATGATGGCGTAGCGCAGGACGGGGCGCAGCGATGTCTTCATGACGGTCTCCGGGGGAGTGGCGCGAGGATCGCGCCGTGGACCACACCCGTCAGTCACGCAAGCCGGACGCGCGACCGGACATGCCGTCGTGCGCGGGTCCGCGCCGGAACCGGGATTCGTGATCGATGTTCAGCTTCATGCGTCGCGTGCGACAGCGCGACGCGCGACGGCCGGCCGCTCGCGGCGCTGTTGTGCGTTTGGGGTCACGCCTGTGCGCGCTGCGCCGCCTTGGCCCGCGCACGCAGCGCGATCGCGAACACACCGCCCAGCACCATTGCGCCGCCCAGCCACAGCTGCGGACCGGGACGATCGCCCCATACCAGGATGCCCAGCGCCACCGCGAACACCGGCGTCAGCAGCAGGTAGGGCATCACCTGCACCACCGGATGCCGTTGCACCAGGCGGAAGAACAGCGTGTGTCCGATCAGCGAGGCGAACACCGCCGAGTAGGCGACCGCGCCCCAGACCGTCGGACTCGCCGCGCGCAGCGCATCGAAACCGCCGGGTTCGATCAACAGGCTGATCCCCAACAGCGGCGCGATGCCGATCAGAGCGGTCCAGCCCTGCAGGCTGATCGCGTCGATCCCCGAGAGCCCGCGCATCAGCACCGTGCCCAGCGCGATCAGGAAGGCCGAGAACAGCATCATCAGCAGCGCGGCGGGATGATCGAGCACCAGCGGATCGAAGCCCAGCACCAGCACCCCGGCGAAGCTCAGCGCGATCGCCGAGCCGGTGCGCCACGCGAAGCGCTCGCCCAGCAGCCACCATGCCAGCAGCACCGACATCGGGATGTAGCTCTGCATCGCGATCGCCGGCGAGGACAGATCGCCGGCCATGCGCAGCGCCCACAGGCTGGTGCCGAAATGCAGCGCGCCGTTGAGCAGGGCGACCGCGACCAGGCGCGGCCACTGCGCGCGCGGCGGACGCTTCACGAAGGCGATCAGCAGCATCGCCAGCAGCCCCATGCGCAACGCGCTGAACAGGAACGGCGGCACTTCGCGCAGCGCGAACGCCGACGTCAGGAAATTGCCGGCCCAGACCAGGCAGACCAGCAGGACCAGGAGCAGATCGCGACCGCCGAGACCGTGACGGCCCGCCGTCGCCGAACCCGCGGCGCTCACCCGCGCGACTGCGCTGCGGCGCGGGCGGGGCCGCGCATCAGTAACCCCAGCCGAGCTTGCGGTAGAGCTTCGCCAGCACCCACGCCGGACCGATCAGCAGATAGACCAGATCGGTGAGGAAACTCGGCTTCTTGCCTTCGATCTTGTGGCCGACGAACTGCGCGATCCAGGCGACCACGAACACCGCGATCGCCAACCACAGCAGCCGATCGAGCCCCAGCGCCGCCTGCAGCCCGCGATTGATCCACAGCATCGCGATCAACACCGCGAGCATCCCCAGCCCCAGTCTGCGCGAGGCGCGGTAATAGAACATCCAGGCGGCGAACGCGGTGATCGCGGCCCAGAACCCGGTCCCGAACCATGTGCCGGGCACCGGAATGCACCACAGCAGCGCGGTCACCGTCCACAGGATCGTCGGCACCGCGAAATAGTGGATCGACTGGTTGGTCGGGTTCTGGTGGTCGCCGGAATAATTCGCGAACCAGCGGTCGATGGGGCGGTCGGGGTGCGTTGCGGACTCGGCATTCGCATTCATCGCGTTCTCCACGGTTCGTTCGGGTGTCGCCTGCGTTCAATCCACCGAAATCCCCGCCAGCCGCATCAACGCTTCCGCGTACTTCGCGCGGGTGCGGTCGATGACGTCGGCGGGCAATCGCGGGCCGGGCGCGGTCTTGTTCCAGTCCAGCGTTTCCAGATAGTCGCGCACGAACTGCTTGTCGTAGCTCGGCGGGCTGATCCCGATCTCGTACTCGTCCGCCGGCCAGTAGCGCGAGGAGTCGGGCGTCAGCATCTCGTCCATCACGTAAAGGCGGCCGTCGGCGTCGGTGCCGAATTCGAACTTCGTGTCGGCCAGCAGGATGCCGCGCTCGGCGGCGTAGTCGGCGGCGTAGCGGTAGATGCGCAGGGTCGCGTCGCGGACCTGCTCGGCGAGTTCGGCGCCGACGGTCTTCACCATCGTGTCGAAGTCGATGTTCTCGTCGTGATCGCCGACCGCGGCCTTGGTCGAAGGCGTGAAGATCGGTTCGGGCAGGCGCTCGGCCTGACGCAGTCCGTTCGGCAGGGTGATGCCGCTGACCCGCCCGGTGCGCTGGTAATCCTTCCAGCCGCTGCCGATCAGGTAACCGCGGGCGATCGCCTCCACCGGCACCGGCTTGAGCTTGCGCGTCACCACCGCGCGCTTCGCGTACAGCGCGGCGTCGATGCCGGCCGGCAGCATCTTGGCCACGTCGATGCCGGTGAGGTGGTTGGGCAGGATGTGCGCGGTCTTCTCGAACCAGAAGTTGCTGATCTGGCAGAGCATCTCGCCCTTGCCCGGAATCGGATCGGGCAGCACCACGTCGAAGGCGCTCAGGCGATCCGTGGCGACCATCAGCAGCAGCGGGCCGAAGTCGCGGGCCTCGGGCGGCAGCGTCATGCCCGTGCCGGGCAGGTCGAACACGTCGCGGACCTTGCCGCGATGCCGCAGGGTCAGGCCGGGGAGATCGGAGTCGAGCAGGGTGGTCGCCACGCGCAGTCCGTCGGAAGCGTTCGGGCCGCCTAGTGTAAGCCGCCCGGCGCGTCCGGAGACCACCCCCGGGCGCCCGGCCTGTAGACTGTGCGCCATGAATCCCCGCTGGTACGGCAAATTCTTCGGTTTCGTGGCCGGCTGGCTGCTGCTCCGCCACCCCGGCGGCGCCCTCATCGGTCTGCTGCTCGGCCACGCCTTCGACGCCGACTGGTTCAAGAGCAAACGCGACACCCCCTACCGCATCCTCGGCCTGACCGAAGACGCCACCGACGCCGAGATCGACCAGGCCTATCGTCGCCTGATCTCCCAATACCACCCCGACAAACTCGTCGGCGTCGCCGAGGAACTCCGCGAGCAGGCCGAGGACAAGGCCGGCGAGATCAACGCGGCGTACGACCGGATCAAGACCCTGCGCAGGCATCAACGCTCGTGACTTCCATGCAATCCACCGTCATCGCCCCCTCCATCCTCTCGGCCAATTTCGCGAAACTCGGGGAGGAGGTCGACACCGTCCTCGCCGCGGGCGCGGACTGGGTGCATTTCGACGTGATGGACAACCATTACGTGCCCAATCTGACCATCGGTCCGCTGGTGTGCGAGGCGCTGCGCAAGCATGGCGTGACCGCGCCGATCGACGTGCATCTGATGGTGGAGCCGGTGGATCGCATCGTGCCGGATTTCGCGAAGGCGGGCGCGTCGTTGATCAGCTTCCATCCCGAAGCCAGCCGGCACGTGCATCGCACGATCCAGCTGATCAAGGCCTCCGGTTGCCAGGCCGGGCTGGTGCTGAATCCGGCGACGCCGGCGGAGGTGCTGGATTACGTGCTCGACGAACTCGATCTGGTGCTGCTGATGTCGGTGAACCCGGGCTTCGGCGGACAGAGTTTCATTCCGTCCGCGCTGGACAAGCTGCGCGCGGTGCGCCAACGCATCGATGCGGCGACCGCGCGCACCGGCAAGGCCATTCGCCTGGAAATCGACGGCGGGGTGAAGGTCGACAACATCGCGGAGATCGCGCAGGCCGGCGCGGACACCTTCGTCGCCGGTTCGGCGATCTTCGGCCAGCCCGATTACCCGGCCATCGTCTCGGCGATGAAGGCGGCGGTCGCGGCGGTGCGCGCATGAGCGCCGTGTCGACGCCGCAGCGGTCGTATGCGCAGCGCGCGCTGATCGGGACCGTGTCGGCGTGGCTGGCCGTGTCGGCGACCTCGGTCTCGCTGCAGCCGCACACGTTGTCGGATCCTGCCGGCCTGGCCATGATCCTGGCGGTCGTGCTGGGATTCTCGGCGGTCGCGGCGACGGTGTGCGCACTGGTCGCGAAACGCAGCGACATCGTGCTGGTGCTGTCGTCCCAGTTGACGACGGTGGCGGCGATCGCCTGGTTCGCCTTCACGTTCTGAGCGCATCCGGTCGGACGCGGGAGCCCGTGTCGGAAAAGGCCGGGTCGAAAAAAAGAGCGGCGCCTTGCGGCGCCGCCCCGGGAGTATTGGAAGCATCCTGCTTCCGTCCGTCGTCCCTGCGATCGCCTTCCATGTTCCGGGCGAACCGTGACGGAATCGCGACCGCGGCATGACGCCATGATGAAAGGCCATGGCGAATGGACGGGTGCGGCGAGCCGCCGAAGCCGCTAGCATGTGCCGGCCATGCACGAGACCGCCTTCCCGCATCGAACCTCCCGAGCGACCGCGCAGGGACGATGGCGCCGCTGAGCCGGCCCGCGTCTCCGTCGTTCCGTCGCCCATTCCCCCGAGGACGTTCCGCGTGATCTCGTTCGAACAGTTCCAGCAGTACGCCGCCGAAGGCCATACCCTGATTCCCGTGGTGCGCGAGGTGCTGTCCGACCTCGACACGCCGCTGTCGGTCTATCTCAAGCTCGCCGACGGGTCCCACACCTATCTGTTCGAGTCGGTCGAGGGCGGCGAACGCTTCGGCCGCTATTCGATCATCGGCCTGCCCGCGCATCGCGTGTACGCCTTCGCCGGGCACACCCTGTTCGTCACCGAGCTGGGCGAACTGGTCGAGAGCCGCGTGGTGGAGGATCCGCTGGCCGAGGTCGAGCGCCTGCGCGGCGCGCAGAAGATTCCGCGACTGCCCGGGTTGCCCGGGTTCGCCGGCGGTCTGGTCGGCTGGTTCGGGTTCGAGTGCATCGAGTACATCGAGCCGCGGCTGCGCGGCGGCGGCAGGCCGGACGAACTGGGGACGCCTGACATCCTGCTGATGGAAAGCCGCGATGTCGCGGTGTTCGACAATCTCAAGGGCCGGCTCTATCTCATCGTCCACGCCGATCCGCGCGAACCGCAGGCGTGGGCGCGTGCCAATCGCAGGCTGGACGAGTTGACGCACCGTCTGCGCCAGGGCGGTCCGGGCTATCCCGAGCCGCGCGATTCCGCGGGTCTCAACGAAGGCGATTTCGTGTCCGGTTTCACCCGCGAGGGTTTCATCGCCGCGGTCGAGAAATCCAAGGACTACATCCGTGCCGGCGACATCTTCCAGGTCGTGCTCAGCCAGCGGATGTCGGTGCCGTTCAAGGCCCGACCGGTCGACGTGTACCGTGCGCTGCGTGCGCTCAATCCGTCGCCGTACATGTATTTCCTCGATGTCGGCGGCGCCCAGCTCGTCGGGTCCTCGCCGGAGATCCTGGTGCGGCTGGAAGGCGGCGAAGACGGTCGAAGCACGGTCACCGTGCGTCCGATCGCCGGCACCCGGCCGCGCGGCAGGACGCACGAAGAGGATGTCGCGCTCGAAGCCGAACTGCTGGCCGATCCCAAGGAGCGCGCCGAGCATCTGATGCTGATCGACCTCGGCCGCAACGATGTCGGGCGGGTCAGCGAACCGGGTACCGTCGAGGTCGGCGACCGCTTCGTGATCGAGCGTTACAGCCACGTGATGCACATCGTCAGCGAAGTCACCGGCCGGCTGAAATCCGGCCTGAGCTATGCCGACGTGCTGCGCGCCACGTTTCCCGCCGGCACGGTCAGCGGCGCGCCGAAGATCCGCGCGCTGGAAGTGATCCGCGAGCTGGAGCCGGTCAAGCGGAACGTCTATGCCGGCAGCATCGGCTACATCAGCTGGCACGGCGATGCGGACACCGCGATCGCGATCCGCACCGCGGTGATCCAGGACGGCCGGCTTTACGTGCAGGCCGGCGCCGGCATCGTCTACGACTCCGATCCGCAGAAGGAATGGGAAGAGACGATGAACAAGGGCCGCGCGTTGTTCCGCGCGGTGGAGCAGGCGGCGCGGGGGTTGTAGGGCGGAACCGCCAAAGGCGATTCCGTCGTTTCGCCTGCATATTATGGAGGTCATACATAGTGTACAGCGACCCGAGTTTTCCCCGAGCCGTTTACGACGACGATGGTGGCTATACCATTCGGAAGGCAGCGATCTACCGGGTTGATGATCCTCGAATTAGGGAGTTGGCGGAAATTGGATACGCCCGCAGAGATCTGGAGAGAGCCCATCAGTTGATTGAAGCCTGTACCGAAGACGACCTAGATGCAGTTCACGGCTTGCTCGAAGAGGCTCTTTGCACTGCTGCGATCGTCACATACTGCAAGCCTTTTGGACGAAATAATGCGCGAACAGAATTCAAGCCCGATCAGTTTCTCAAGGGGGCTTTGACGGAAGAATCACTGAAGCTTCATGAGTACGTGAAGCGATGCAGGGACTGGATGATTGCGCATGACGATGGTTTGGGAGAAACAAAAGCACTTGGAATTTTTCTTCCGGGTTCTCCGCCTCGATCAACGTTTGAAATAGGTCTGCATTCCTCCGGTCGGCGAGTTGTGGCTTTGGGTCAGGATATTGCGAGGCGGCTTGAGCCCCACTTCGCTCAGGTTCGAGACCTCTTTCAGGCACATGAAGACTCTCGACGGGAGGAAATAGCGACGGACTTGCTGCGCAGTCGATTTGCGGGCATGCGCATCCATGGGTTTGCTTCCGAGGACCGACTCGATGTGGGCATCGAGACAGTAGTTGCTCTTGCGGCTGCGCCCTCCACCAAGCCTGCCGGGTAAGCAAAGCGCACCCGGGATCAACGGCGATGGATCCCGAGTATGGCCTACGGGCCTAAGCACGAAAGCCTGACCCTAGCGGATCGAATGCGAAACGCCCCGCAGCAATGCGGGGCGTTTCGCTTGACGGCATTGCGGTGTGGTTTACATGCCGATGCTGCGCGGCGCCTGCTGCTGGATCGGCGGCTGCTGCACGTCCGGCACCATCATCGTCGCCAACGACTCGTTGGCGGGCTGCTGTTTGGCCTGCGCGACGTTCACCGCGACGCGGTCGGCGGATTCGCTGGCCGGATCGCCCTGATACGCGAACAGCTGCCCGTTCTTGCCGAGCATCGCGCCGTCGATCCGCTCCATGCCGGAGGTCTGCGCCTGCAGGGCGGTGGCGGCGACGACGTTGCGCAGTTCCTCGCCCTGCAGGCCGAGGCCGTCGACCTTCTTCAGCGCGGCCTCCGCCTGGCGATACAGCGCGGGTTCCGGCGCCGGCGCTTCGACGACCGGCTTCTTCGGCGTGGTGTCGGTGAACTTCAGCCCGGTATCCATCAGCGACGATTTGAGCCCCAGCTCCTTCATGTTCAACTGCACTTCCGGTGCCGTCGCCTTGGGGTCGGCCTTCTGCGCTTCCTTCAGCGCGCGCTGCTCGGCGCGGTCGATCACGCCCAGGGCCCATTCGCCGTAATAGTTGGGATAGTCCTGGTTGCCCTTCGGACCCAGGCGCGCGGCGCTCGGGGGCTGGTCGAAGTAGTGCTTGCCCATCGCCTTCACGTTCTCGGGCGTGGACTTGAGCGTGTTGTCGGCTTCCAGGGTCAGGCCCGGCTTCAGCGCGTAGGTGAATTTCGGCGCCTTGCCGCTGCGCTCGATGAAATCCTCCATGCGGCCCGGATGGGCGTTGTACAGCTCCTTCAGCCCGGCTTTCGGGTTGTCCTTCATCACCTGCGAGGCGATCGCGTTGAAGCCGCCGATGTGGGCGCCGGCCTCGTCCTCGCGATAGTTCTGGATCAGGGTCTTCACCGCGTTGGTGTAGTCGTGCGGTCCGGGACCCTTGGCGATCTTGTCGACGTCCTTGCGGAAGGCGTCGGTCGCCTTGTCGCTCGCCGTGCTGTTGAACGAGTGCTGGATCTCGTGGCCCATCACGAACACCAGTTCGGCGGCGGCGGACTTGTCCTTGCCGGCCTTCTTCAGATAATCGGCCGGCAGGTCGATCGTCTTGGTGTCGGGGCTGTATTGTCCGCCCGCGTTCGCGCCGGCGGGCAGCACGTCGAACTTCTCGAGATGGCCCTTCTGCACCGAGTCGAGGATCCGCGCCTTCAGGTCCGGCGACTTGTCGAGCAGGTCGCGCAGGTTCTTGCCGGGCGTTTCGGTCTTGGTGTCGTGGGCTTTCTCGAAGTCCGAGAGGATCTTCTCGAGCTTGTCTTCCGCGGCTTTCTTGTCCGCGGCCATCTTCTTCAGGACGTCTTCGGGAATGGCGGCCATGTCGTTGTCCCTCAGGCGTTGATGATGAGTTTGGAAACGCAGGCGTGCTCCGCCCGATCGTCGTTTTCGCCGCGCACGTAGACCTGCACGCTGACGTCGTCGCGCGAGAAGTCCCAGTACAGCACGCGATCGTGCGGGCCGCGCTCGGCCTGCGCGCGATAGCCGGCGGCGGCCAGCGCCGCGGCGTAGTCGTCGAAGTCCAGTCCGCAGATCGGGCCCATGTCGGCGTTGTCGCGGCTTTCGTCGTCGAAGGAGAACAGGATGCGCGACGGATCGCGATCGCCTTCGGGCAGCGAGACCAGGTTGTAGGCCCAGGCGTCGGTCAGTTGACCGCTGAAGCCGTATTCGCGGGTGTCGTCGGGATTGAACTCGACCGGGATCCCGGTGAGCTGTTCGATCCGGGTGGGGGAAAGATCGTCGGGGCCGCGGACGTTCTCGACCAGCCGCAGGACGCGGCGGCCGATCTCTTCGGCGTTGCGGGGAAGCGATTGTTCCATGGGAGAAACCTGAATGATGGGGATGCGAGACGGGTTCGGGGGATTCCCGCCACGGCGCGGCGGCGGGTGTTCCGGTTGAAACGACAAGACAGGGCGCGAACGGACATCGCGCCCTGTCCGGCGGGCGGTCGCCGGCGCCGGCGGCCGCCGGGGTGCATTACTGCGCCGCGTCCCAGTCCAGCACGTACCACCACCAGTTGTTGAGCGCCCGCGGGTTCGCGCCCTTGAACGCAGGGACCTTGCCGAGCCAGTACCGATGCCACTGCAGATCGTCGCAGCCCCACTTCATGCAGTCGTTCACCGTGGTGGCGCCGGTCAGATCGGGATAATTCTCCCAGTCGTCGCAGGTGTTCGGCGCCATGTGCCGGTTCTCGAAATCGTAGTTCCACGGATTGCCGACCGGATCGTAGACCGGCGTGTTCAGTCCGCCGTGGATGTTGCCGCAGGCCGCGGTGCCGGGGTCGAAACCGCGCAGGGTGAAGGCTTCCAGATCGTTGATGTCGTCCGGCAGTTTCTCCTCCTGCGTCTTGTAGGTGTTGAACCATCGGCCGAAGAGGTGCTTCATCGTGCCCTCCACGCGATGCCCCGTGTTCTCGAGCATCCGCGGCATCTCGCGTTCGTAGTTGAAGCCCATGATGTTGAGCTTGACCAGACAGGAGGTGTCGCGCATCAACGGGATGCCGTTGGTCCAGAACGCGTCCGGCCCGGCCATGTTCGCTTCCTCGAAGCCGAATCCGGCGCCCCCGAGCAGCCACAGTTCGTCGTAGTCGCCCCGGTTGGCCAGTTCGCAGATGTCGTGCTTCTTCAGCGTGTACCAGTAGTCGAAGAGATGGTACGGACAGTCGTCCGCGGCGACGCATTCGAGGTATCCCCGCTCCGTGTATTGCCAGTCGCCCCACAGTTTCGGGAAGTCGCGATCGACGACGTAGCGCGAGACCGCGTACTGGACGACGCCGTCGCTGACCTGTTCCATCGCTTCGATGTACTGCTGGACCAGCACTTTCGGGTCGTGCCAGCCCTTCACCACGTTGAGCGGCCGGCCGCCGGAGGACTGGATCAGCGGATTGATCTCCAGCACCATCACGCGCTTGTAGATCGGCGCGTGGACGCGGGGGTTCGGCGAGCGGCCGACCGACGCATAGGCGTCGGTGACGTCGACCCAGGACTCGTGGTCGCCGTCGCTCTGCCGGTAGATGCGGTTGCCGCGCGCGAGGTAGGCGATGGATTCGTAGTTGCCGTCGAGCGGTTCGTAGGCGAGGTGATAGGCGCGGATCGGTTCGCGGTTCTCCGGAAAGCCGGCTTCGTCGACGAATCCGGTCCGGATCGTCCAGAAGCCCCAGATCGGCAGGCCGTCGTCCGGAGAGACGCCCAGTTCGTCGCGGGCGTACAGCTCGCCGCCCCGGACCACGAACTGCCGGCGCAGCGAGGGTTCGCCTTCCGAGCCGGGCACGACGACGGAGCTGAAGGACGTGATCGTTCCGTCGCCCACCCCTTCGAACACGCTGTCGATGCTTTCCCAGGGGCCCCAGAAGTTCAGCCACCACTGCTCGGAACGGAAGACGTGTCCGTCGCGGACGAGATATCGGCTGGCGCGACCGTCGGCGTTCACCTCGTAATCGAAGGACGTGATTTCGCCGAAGCCGACCTGATTCGCTCCGTTCAGGGTGCCGCTGATGTCGGTCCAGGCGCCGGTGGTCCTGCCGTTGCGCGAATAGAGCCGGCCGTTCTTGACGAGATATTCCTCCCAGACGCGCTTCGTGGTCCTGGCGTACGCGATGGCGCTGAAGGTCGACCAGGCGCCATCGTTGTTCGGGACCGCTGCGGTCGCGGGCTGCGCGGACAACCATGCGGCCGCGAGCAGGACGAAGGCCGCGCCGCCGTCGCGCAGGACCGCGCGCAGTCGACGGGGGAGGGGAAAAAGCGTTGTTTTCGACATCGAGCTCTCCTTGAGCAGTGCGGGGGATCCGGCGGCGACGGACGCCGCCGGGGAATCCGACTCGCGAAGGCGCCGGATGTGACGGGGTCGGGGCGTGCGGAGATGCGGACGCGGAAGCCGGCCGCAGGCGCGAGCTGTCTTCGCGGCGGGCGTCCGTCGATGCGAGCGGTCGATTCGTGTTGCGGTTCGTCGCGCTCGCGCCGGTCGGAACGGAGAACGGGATCGGGCCGTCGCGACGGCCGGCCGGTCAGAACAGCAGGTTGGTCACCAGCACCACGACGCCGGTGTAGACCAGGCACAACGGCCCGCCGACCTTCCACAGTTCGCGCGCGGTATACCCGGCGGGGCCGGTGATCATCGACATCACCGGGTTGGAGGCGGTCATCAGATTGTTCGATGCCGACAGCGCCACGATCAGCGCGAACGCGGTCGGGTCGCTGCCCGCGGCCAGCGCGAGGTTGATCGCGATCGGCACCATGACGATGGTCGCGCCGACGTGGCTGATCACCAGCGAGAACAGCGTGGTCAGCAGACCGATCGCGATCTCCAGAAGCCACACCGGCGTGCCTTCGGGCAGGCGGTCGAGCGTGTGCGCGGCGACCCAGGCCGCGGCGCCGCTCGAATCCATGGCCCAGCCCAGCGGGATGAGGCAGGCCATCAGGAACACGGTCTTCCAGTTGATCGCGGCGTAGGCCTCGTCCATCTTCAGCACGCCGGTGATGAGCATGCCGGCGACGCCGGTCATCAGCGCGACCGAGGCCGGGATCCGCGAGGACAGCGCGATCAGCATGGTGATCGCGAAGATGGTCATCGCGATCTTGAACTTGTGCGGGCGCTGTTCCGCCTTCGGATAGTCGGTGACCGGCACGAAGTCGCGATTGCTCGCGGCCAGCGCGAGATCGGTCCAGATGCTGTGCAGCACCAGCAGGTCGCCGGCGCGCAGCGGCAGTTCGCGCACGTTTTCCCGCAGGACGTGCTTGTCGCGGTTGATCGCGAGCAGGCGCAGGTTGAGCTGCTTGCGCAACTGCAGCTGGGTGGCGCTCTTGCCGATCCAGGTCGAGGTCGGCGGGATGACGGCCTCGGAAATGCCGGCGCGCGCCGGATTGAACAGATCGGCGAACTCGCGCAGCCGCGCGCTCATCCGCAGGAAGCGGTTCTGGGCGAAATCGGCGATCGCCTGGCGCGGGCCCATCACGCCGAGCACGCTGCCGACCCAGATCCGCGCGTCGCCCGGCGGCACCAGCCGCGATTCCGTCCCGGTCTTCAGCGCGAGGATCAGCGGCGCGTCGTGCAGATCCTCGGTTTCGCGCAGCGACATGCCCACCAGCGGGCTGTCGGCGGTGACCGTCAGTTCGTAGACCTCGCCGTCGATGCCGTAGGCGCTCGCGAAATAGCTCTGGGTGCGCGCCGGCGTGACGCCGGTGTCGACATCCTCGTCGTGCAGGCGCCGGCTGCCGAAGAAATGGAAGTAGGCCAGGCCGGCGGCGAGCAGCGCCAGACCGATCGGCAGCGGCGCGAACATCGGCAACGGCTTGAGGGTCATCAGCCCGGAGGGCAGGTTGGCGTTGGCCGACACCAGCAGGTCGTTGAGCAGGATCAGCGGCGAATTGCCGACCATGGTCAGCGCGCCGCCCATCACGATCGCCGCCGCGATCGGCAGCAGCAGCCGCGACAGCGGCAGGCCGGTGCGCGAGGACAGTCGCGAGGCCACAGGCAGATACAGCGCCATCACCGACGGGTTCTGCATCACCGAGGAGTTGAGCCCGGCGATCGCGGAGGTCAGCAGGATCAGGCGCTGCTCGACGCCGTGCGCGCGCCGCAGCAGCCAGGCGGCGAGGCGATTCAGGGCGCCCGTGCGATCGAGGCCGGCGCCGAGGATCATGGTCGCGATCACGCTCATGACCGCGTTGCCCGAGAAGCCGTTGAACAGGTCTTCGGGCGCGACCAGTCCGGTCAGGCCCAGCAGCACCAGCACCACCAGCGCGACCACGTCGGCGCGCAGGCGCTCGAACAGGAACAACACCATCGTCAGCACCGTCAGCCCGAGCACGAGCTGCATGTCGCTGGTGAGGGTGAGGGCGTTTTCCATGGTCAGTCGGCGGCGCTGTCTGGGTCGATGCGGTCGTCCGCGACCCTGTCGTACAGCAGATCCCAGACGCCGTGCCCGAGCTTCCGGCCGCGGGTCTCGAAGTGCGTCTGCGGCCGCCATTCGGGCCGCGGCACCGTGCCGCGCGGGCCGGCGACGTTGCGCAGGCCGGGCGTGGCGTCGAGCACGTCCCACATGTGCTCGGCGTAGGCTTCCCAGTCGGTGGCCAGGTGCAGACGCCCGCCGATGCGCAGCTTGCGGGCGAGCAGGGCGGCGAATTCGGGCTGCACGATGCGCCGCTTGTTGTGGCGCTTCTTGTGCCAGGGATCGGGGAAATAGATGCGGATCTCGTCGAGCGCGCCGTCGGCGATCTCGCGTTCGAGCACCTCCACCGCATCGTGGCGGTAGACGCGGACGTGGTCGCTGCCGTCCTCGGCCAGCCAGTTCAGCAGCCGACCGACGCCGGGCGCGTGCACTTCGATGCCGATGTAGTTACGCGACGGGTCCTGCCGCGCCGCGAAGCGCAGGGCTTCGCCGTTGCCGAAGCCGATTTCGACCACGCGCGGCGCGGCGCGGCCGAAGGCGGCGTCGAAGTCGCGCTTGCGGGCCGCGTAGTCCAGGCCGAAGCGCGGCCACAGCGCGTCGAACGCGCGCTGCTGCGCCGGCGTGAAGCGGCCCTGGCGCAGCACGAAGCTGCGGATCTTGCGGTGCCCTTCCTCGACCGTGAACGGCTGTTCGAACGCGCGATCCTCGGACGCGGGGCCGGCGCCGTTCTCGCGGACGTCGTCGGCGTGTGCGCGCGGATCGCTCATCAGCCGATCAGTCCGTCCACCGGCGACGAGGCCGAGGCGTAGCGTTTGCGCGGAATGCGCCCGGAGAGAAAGGCGTGGCGACCGGCTTCGACGGCGAGCTTCATCGCCAGGGCCATGCGCACCGGGTCCTTCGCGCCGGCGATCGCGGTGTTCATCAGCACGCCGTCGCAGCCCAGTTCCATCGCGATCGCGGCGTCGGACGCGGTGCCGACGCCGGCATCGACGAGGATCGGCACCTTCGCGTTCTCGACGATCTCGAGCAGGTTGTAGCGGTTCTGGATGCCGAGGCCCGAGCCGATCGGCGCGGCCAGCGGCATCACCGCGCAGCAGCCGATCTCCTCCAGCCGCTTGGCCAGGATCGGATCGTCGCTGGTGTAGACCATGACGTCGAAGCCGTCCGCCACCAGCTGTTCCGCGGCCCTGAGCGTCTGCACCACGTCGGGGAACAGGGTGCGCTGGTCGCCGAGCACTTCGAGCTTGACCAGCGCATGGCCGTCGAGCAGTTCGCGCGCCAGCCGGCAGGTGCGCACGGCGTCGTCGGCGGTGTAGCAGCCGGCGGTGTTGGGCAGGATCGTGTAGCGATCCGGCGGCAGCACGTCGAGCAGGTTCGGCTCGCCGGGATTCTGGCCGATGTTGGTGCGGCGGATGGCGACGGTGACGATCTCCGCGCCGGCGGCGTCGGTGGCGCGGCGGGTTTCGTCGAGATCCTTGAACTTGCCGGTGCCGGTCAGCAGGCGCGAACGATAGGTCTTGCCGGCGATGACGAGCGGGTCGTCGAAGTGCATGCCGTCGAAGCGCATGCCGTCGGAATGCGTGCCGTCGAAGTCGTGGGGCGTGGTCATCGGCGAATTATCGCCCAATTACCGCCCGATTGCCGCGCGATGGAGCGCTCCGCGTCGGCGCCGATGCCTCACGCGATGCCGAGCCAGCCGCCGACCACGTCGCGCAACCCGTCGACGCCGGTCTTCGCTTCCGCCGAGAAGGTCTGCACGCTCACGCTGTCGCCGTAGAGCGACTGCAGCTCCTTGCGGACCGCGAGCAGGACGTTGCCCGCGGCGCCGCGGCCGAGCTTGTCGGCCTTGGTGAGCAGGGCGTGGGCGGGCAGGCCGCGTTCGACCGCGTAGGCCAGCATCTGCCGGTCGTAGTCCTTCAGCGGGTGGCGGATGTCCATCACCACCACCAGCCCCCGGAGCGCTTCGCGACTCCGGAAGTACTGGTCGATGAAGGCCTGCCAGTGCGCCTGCAGGTCCTGCGGCACCTTGGCGTAGCCGTAGCCGGGCAGGTCGACCAGGAACCGGTCCGTGTGCGGCGGCAGTTCGAAGAACACCAGCTGCTGGGTGCGCCCGGGGGTCTTCGAGACCCGAGCCAGTGCGTTCTGCTGGCACAAGGCATTGAGCGCGCTCGATTTTCCGGCGTTCGAGCGGCCGGCGAAGGCGACCTCGGCGCCGCCGTCTTCGGGCAGTTGGCGGGGGGTATGGGCGGCCAGCAGGTAGCGGGCGCGGGCGAAGGGGTTCGGAGGGCTGGCCATCGGCATAGGATGGCATGCCCGGCGGCATCCGCAGTTTGACCGGCTCCGGCGGCCGAACGATAATTTCAGGGTTTCGGCCTGCGGTCGGCCTGTCGCCGGCACCGTGCCCCGCCTTTCTTGGAGTGTTGAGCATGCGTCACGCCCGTGCCCTCGGTTTCGCCGGTCTCGCGGTTTTCGCGATCGCCGCGGTCGCCATCGCCCAGACCACGGTTACGCCCGCGCCGGAAGCCGCGCCGGTCGAAACCGCGCCGCTCGATGCCGCCGCCGCCGCCGCCGAGATGGCCGCCGCCAAGGGCGGCGATCCGCAGGCCGGCGCGACCAAGGCCGGCGCCTGCGCCGCCTGCCACGGCCTCGACGGCAACGCCACCGATCCGACGCTGTATCCGCGCCTCGCCGGCCAGAGCGAGCGCTACATCGCCCGCCAGCTGTCCCTGTTCAAGAGCGGCGAGCGCGCCAACGCGATCATGCAGCCGTTCGCCGCCGCGCTCAGCGCCCAGGACATGCGCGATATCGGCGCCTACTACGCGACCCAGAAGTCGGGCGCCGGCATCGCCGACGACACCGTCATCGCCGACGGCCCGAACAAGGGCATGAAGTTCTACGAAGTCGGCCAGAAGCTCTACCGCAGCGGCGACGCCGCCCGCGGCATTCCGGCCTGCATGGCGTGCCACGGCCCCGCCGGCGCCGGCAATCCGGGTCCGGCCTATCCGCACGTCGGCGGCCAGCAGGCCTGGTACACCGCGCGTCGTCTGCAGGAATACCGCACCGGGACCACCACCGAGAAGGACGCGACCCTGTTCCACGTCATGTCCGCGGTCGCCAAGCCGCTGACCGACGAGGAAATCCAGTCGCTGTCCAGCTACATGCAGGGCCTGCATCCGCGCGCCGGCGAAACCGGCGGCAAGGGCTGAGCGGAATCCGCCGCGACCGCCCCCGGGGTCGTTCCCGATTCTTCCGCTCGTTCACCCGCTTGTTTCGGAACGCCGGCACGGACATGCTCTGGGCCGGCGTTTTTCGTTCCACGACGCCGCTTTCCCTTCCGACTTTCGACGCCATTCCCGACCCCACCGCAGGAAGCTTTCCATGTCGCGCGCCTTCGCCTGGTTGCTGTTGCTGATCCTCCCGTTGACCGCCTGCGCCCAGGCGCCCTCCGGTCCGCCGCAGGTCGGCGTCGACTACGAAGTGCTGACCGAGGGCCGGCGCTGGCAGGCGTCGAACGGGAAGATCGAGGTGGTGGAGGTGTTCGCCTACTGGTGCCATCACTGCGCGGATTTCCAGTCGATGGTCGACGCCTGGAAGAAGACCAAGCCCGCGGACGTGGATTTCCACTACGTCCCGGCCGCCTTCGATCCCGAGGACAGCTACGCCCGCGCGTATTTCGCCGCCGAGATCGCCAAGGCGGTGCCGAAGGTGCACCAGCCGCTGTTCGACGCCATCCATGAGCGCGGCAGCCTGCCGCGCAGCAACGCCACGGTGGGCGAACTGGGAACCTGGTTCGCGCAGCAGGGTCTGAATGGGCCGAAGATGGTGGCCTCGATGCAGTCCAAGGCGGTCGACGCCCGGATGGCGCAGGCCCGCGATTTCGCGGTCGCGAACCGCGTCAGCGGCACGCCGACGGTGATCGTCAACGGCAAGTACGTGGTCCGCAGCCGCCGGCTGGAAGATCGCATGCGCGTGGTCGACGCCCTGATCGCGATCGAGCGCGCCGCTGCCAGGAAGCGCTGAGCCCCCCGGAATTCCGACTGGAGAAACACCGATGAAGCGACACACGATCCTCGCCCTGCTGGCCGCGCTCGCCCTCGCCGCGTGCACCGGCGAGAAGCCGGACACCGCCGAGGCGCCCGCCCCCGCCGCCACCGAGGCTCCGGCCGACGACGCCGCGACGATGGCTGCGGCGGAAGCCGCGGCCAAGGCTTCGGCCGACCCGAACGCTCCCGTGGCCGATCCCGCCGCCGCCCCGGCGGACACCGCCGCAGCGCCGGCGCCCGCCGCGCCCGAGGGCGCGATCCCCGGCCTGAAGCTCGGCACCGACTACGAAGTGATCAAGGGCGGTCAGCCGTTCGAGCCGCTCAACGGCAAGATCGAAGTGGTGGAAGTCTTCAACTTCGTCTGCCCGGCCTGCGCCGCGTTCCAGCCGATGGTCGTCGACTGGAAGAAGACCCTGCCGCCCGACGTCCGCTTCACCTACGTGCCGGCGGCGTTCGGCGGCAACTGGGACCAGTTCGTGCGCAGCTACTACACCGCGCAAATGATGGGCATCGCCGAGAAGGCGCACGAACGCACCTACGACGCGATCCATCTGGAGAACGTGCTGAAGGGCGAACGCGGCGAGGACAGCGACGCGGATATCGCCAAGTTCTACGCCCGTTTCGGCGTCGACGCCAAGCAGTTCGCGTCGAACATGAAGAGCTTCGCGGTCACCGGCAAGTTCAACAAGGCGCGGCAGTACATCATCCAGCAGCAGGCCAGCAGCACGCCGACGTTGATGATCAACGGCAAGTACCGCGTGCTCGGCCGCACCTGGGAAGACCGACTGCGCATCGCCGACGCGCTGATCGCGCACGCGCGCGCCGAATCCGCCGCGGCGCCGGCTCCGGCCGCCGCGCCCTGACCGCGGACGTTCGCGTCGGGGCATGGATTCGCTGTCCGCAACCGCAGCCGTCGCGTCCGGGACGCGGCGGCTGAAATTGCTCAGCGCCAACATCCAGGCCGGCGCCAGTACCCGGCGTTACGCCGATTACGCCACCCGCAGCTGGTCGCACGTGCTGCCGGCGGGCAACAAGCGCGCCTCGCTCGACACCATCGCCGAACTCGCCGCGCAGCACGACATCGTCGGTCTCCAGGAGAGCGATCCGGGCAGTTGGCGTTCCGGCTTCACCAACCAGACCCACTACCTCGCCGAGCGCGCCGGTTTCGACTACTGGAGCCATCAGCCGAACCGCAGCGTCGGCGTGATCGCGGCCAGCCGCCGGACCGGCGTGGTCGCCGCCAGCGCCAATGCGCTGTTGTCGCGGATGGAGCCGGTCGAGGTCCACGACCACCCGCTGCCCGGGCGCATCGCCGGTCGCGGCGTGCTGGTCGCCCGCTTCGGTCGCGAGGCCCACAGCCTGACCGTGGCCGTGGCCCATCTTTCGCTGGGCGCGGGGTCGCGGCGTTCGCAGTTGGCCTTCATCGGCGAGCTCCTGCAGGACCACCCGCATTCGGTCCTGATGGGCGACTTCAACTGCACGCCGGAGCAGCCGGAGATGTCGGTGCTGTTCCAGCGCACCCGTCTGCAGCCGCCCGTCGACACCGTGCATACCTTCCCCAGTTGGCGCCCGCAGCGGGCGATCGACCACATCCTGGTCGGCGACGGCCTGAGCTGCGCGCAGATGCGAGCCCTGCCGGCCGCCTGGTCGGATCACCTGGCCCTGTCGGTCGATCTGGACGTCCCGGCGGCCTCGATCGGCTGAGCCCTGAGGCCGGATCGGACGACCGGAAGTCGATGTTGATTTGAGTCAAGGCGGGGCTTCCGGGGCCCCCCTAGGCTGCGGCGCATGATGCCCGCCCTCGCTTTCGATGCCGATCTGCTGCGCCGCTACGACCGGCCCGGACCGCGCTACACCTCGTACCCGACCGCGCCCCAGTTCGGCAGCGATTTCGGCGAACAGGCCCTGCTGCGGGCGATCCAGGACAGCAACGGCGACCCGATCCCGCGCCGGCTGTCGCTGTACGTGCATGTCCCGTTCTGCCTCAGCCCCTGCTTCTACTGCGGCTGCAACCGGGTCATCACTCGCGACAAGAGCCGCGCCGACGGCTACCTGACCCATCTGTGCCGCGAGATCGCGCTGATCGCGCCGCGCTTCGATCGCGACCGCGAGGTCATCCAGCTGCATTTCGGCGGCGGCACCCCGAATTTCCTCAGCCCGACCCAGTTGCGCTGCACGGTCGACGTGCTCAAGCGCCATTTCCGTTTCAGCGACGCGCCGGACCGCGACATCTCCATCGAACTGGATCCGCGCACGGTACTGCCGCAGGACCTCGGCGAACTGGCCATGGCCGGCTTCAACCGCGCCAGCCTCGGCGTGCAGGATTTCGACCCTGCGGTGCAGGCGGCGGTCAATCGCATCCAGGGCGTCGAACAGACCCGTGCGGTCGTCGAGGCCTGTCGCGAGCACGGCTTCCGCTCGGTCAACATCGACCTCATCTACGGCCTCCCGAACCAGACGCTGGCCGGCTTCGGGCGCACCCTGGAGACGGTGATCGCGATGCGTCCGGATCGGCTGGCGGTCTACAGCTACGCCCACCTCCCGGACATGTTCAAGGCCCAGCGCCAGCTCGACGCCAGCCTGCTGCCCGACGCCGAGACCAAGCTGGCGCTGCTGCAGCTCGCGATCGAAACCCTGACCGGCGCGGGCTACGTCTACATCGGCATGGACCATTTCGCCCTGCCCGACGACGAACTGGCCCAGGCCCAGGAACGCGGCGGCCTGCACCGGAATTTCATGGGCTACACCACCCATGCCGACAGCGACCTGATCGGGTTGGGCGTCAGTGCGATCAGCCACATCGGCGAGAGCTTCAGCCAGAACCCCCGCGACCTGCCGAGCTGGCAGTCCGCGCTGGACGAGGGTCGGCTGCCGGTATTCCGGGGCATGTTCCTGTCCGAGGACGACCAGTTGCGCGCCGATCTGATCCAGCGCCTGATGTGCCAGGGCGAGATTCCGATTTCGGCGCTGGAACGGCGCTACGCCATCGATTTCCGGGAGTATTTCGCCGACGCGCTAGAGCGGCTGCGACCGCTGGAGGCCGACGGGCTGGTCAGGGGCGCGTCCGACCGGATCGACGTGACCGCGCGAGGGCGTCTGCTCTTGCGTAATATCGCGATGTGCTTCGACCACTATCTCCAGCAGCCTGCCGAGAAACCCCGCTTCTCGCGCGCCATCTGACTCGCGACCCGGGGGCCGCGTGAACCGACTTCCGTCTCGGCAGGTCTTCCCGCGCACCGACGCGCGCACGCTTTCCGACGACGGCGACGAATTCCATTTCTGCACGACCTGCGCGTTCTCCCAGGCATGCCTGTCGGAAGGCATGGACAAGGCGTCGCTGCGCGATCTGCACGTGCTGGTCGAACACGTCGGCCCGTTCCACGCGGGGGAACACATCTTCCGCGAGGGCGACCCCTTCGAAGCCATCGCCGCGGTTCGCGCCGGCACGGTCAAGACCTACGTGGTCGATCGCGACGGTCGCGAGCACGTCCTCGGCTTCCACCTGCCCGGCGAAGTCATCGGGCTCAACGCGATCGACGGGGACCATTACCCGTGCAACGCGGTCGCGCTGGACACGGTGATGCTGTGCCGGTTCTCGTTCCCGAAGATCGCGGTGCTCGCCGCCCGCATCCCGGGCATCCAGAAGCAGCTGTTCCGCCTGCTCAGCCGCGACATCGGCCGTGCGGCGCTGCTTGCCGGCGACTGGTCCGCGGACCAGCGCATGGCCGCCTTTCTGGTCGGCCTGGCGCGACGCCTCGCCGAACGCGGCTTCTCCGCCACCCGCTTCCAGCTCACGATGGCGCGCACCGACATCGCCAACTATCTGCGTCTCGCGCCGGAAACCGTCAGCCGCGTGCTGCGCCGTTTCGACGACGACGGCGTGCTGCGCGTCGAGCGTCGCGACGTGGAGCTGATCGACAACGAAGCGCTGCAGGCGCTGGCGGCGCCGGTCCTGCGCGAGTAACGCCGACGGGAGTCGGCGCGATCTTTCCTCGCCGTCGATCCGGGAGGGCCCGTCGCGGGCAGCGGCCCGCGCTGCCCGGGATGCGATCGACTTCGGTTCGCCGTACGGGATTCTCTTGACCTGGGTCATCGCCGCGACCGCGCGACGCGCGGAGCATCTGCGGCACATTCCGGAGGAGTCATCCCATGTCCACTACCCGCAGATTGTGGTGGGGCCTCGCGGCTCTGCTCATCGCCGGTTTCGGAACGCTGCTGTGGATGGGCGGCGAAGTGCATCGACAGGCCCCGCCGATGCCCGAAGCCGTGGTGTCCGAGGACGGTACGACCGTCTACACGCGCGCCGATATCGAGCGCGGCCGCCAGGTCTGGCAGAGCATCGGCGGCCATCAGCTCGGTTCGATCTGGGGGCATGGCGCCCTGGTCGCGCCCGACTGGAGCGCCGACTGGCTGCATCGCGAAACCGAGGCGTGGCTCGACCTGCGCGCGCAGGCCGCGCATGGCCAGCCCTATGCCGCGCTGGGCGATGGCGATCGCGCGAAACTGCAGGTCGAACTGGAGCCGTCGATCCGCGCGAACACCTACGACGCCGAGAGCGGGCGCATCGCGATCGACGCCGAGCGCGCGCGCGCCATCGCCGTCGTCGCCGCGCACTACGACCGTCTGTTCTCGTCCGATCCGGCGACGCGACCGCTGCGCGAGACCTACGCGATGCGCGAGGACACCGTGCCGGATGCCGCCCACCGGCGCGCGCTGGCCGCGTTCTTCTGGTGGACCAGTTGGGCCGCCGTGACGAATCGTCCCGATGCGACCGTGAGCTACACCCAGAACTGGCCGTACGAGCCGCTGGTCGGCAACACCGCGACGCCATCGAGCCTGATCTGGACCGTGTTCAGCGTGATTTTCATGATCGCCGGCATCGGCCTGCTCGGCTGGCATTACGCCGTATGGCACGGCAAGGACGCGCCTGCGGTGCCGCCCGCGGTCGATCCGCTGCGCGCGCTGGTGCCGACGCCGTCGATGAAGGCCACCGCCAAGTATTTCTGGGTCGTGTTGGCGTTGTTCCTGGTGCAGATCCTGCTCGGCGCGACCACCGCCCACTATCAGGTCGAAGGCCAGCAGGCCTACGGCGTCGCGATCTCGGAATTCCTGCCGTATTCGCTCACCCGCAGCTGGCATACGCAGCTCGCGGTGCTGTGGATCGCGGTCGCCTGGCTCGGCACCGGGCTGTACATCGGCCCGGCGGTGTCCGGTCACGAACCGAAGTTCCAGCGTCTCGGCGTGAACGTCCTGTTCCTTTGCCTGCTGGTCATCGTGGTCGGCGCGTTCGCCGGGCAATGGATGGCGGTGATGCAGAAGCTCGACCTCGACAACAATTTCTGGTTCGGCCACCAGGGCTGGGAATACACCGACATCGGCCGCTTCTGGCAGTGGTTCCTGTTCATCGGTCTGATCCTGTGGCTGTTCCTGGTCGGCCGCGCGCTGTGGCCGGCGCTGCGGCGTCGCGACGAAACCTCGTCGATCGTCGGCCTGCTGTTCCTGTCGACCGTCGCGATCGGCCTGCTGTTCGGCGCCGGCCTGATGTGGAAGGAACACACCCACATCTCGATGGTCGAATACTGGCGCTGGTGGGTGGTGCACCTGTGGGTCGAAGGCTTCTTCGAGGTCTTCGCCGCCGCGGTCATCAGCTTCATCTTCGTCAAGCTCGGTCTGATCCGCGGCAGCACCGCGACCGTCAACGTGCTGTTCGCGACGATCGTGTTCATGGCCGGCGGCATCCTCGGCACCTTCCACCACCTCTACTTCACGGGCACGACCACCGCGGTGATCGCGCTCGGCGCCAGTTTCTCGGCGCTGGAAGTCGTGCCGCTGGCGCTGATCGGACTGGAGGCCTACGACACCTACAAGCACAGCCGCGCGACGCCGTGGATGCCGCGCTACCGCTGGCCGATCCTGTTCTTCCTCGCGGTCAGCTTCTGGAACCTGGTCGGCGCCGGCCTGTTCGGCTTCCTGATCAACACGCCGCTCGCGCTGTACTACATGCAGGGCCTGAACCTCACACCGCTGCACGGCCACACCGCGTTGTTCGGCGTGTACGGGATGCTCGGCATCGGTCTCCTGTTGTTCTGCGTGCGCGGCCTGAAACCGGAGGCGGCATGGAACGACAAAGTGCTGTCCACCGCGTTCTGGACGCTCAACATCGGCCTCAGCCTGATGGCGCTGCTGACCCTGTTGCCGATGGGTCTGCTGCAGCTGCAGGCGGCGCTCGAACACGGCTACTGGTACGCGCGTTCGGCCGAATTCATGGGCAAGCCGATCTTCGATCTGCTCGTCTGGCTGCGCGTGCCGGGCGACACCATCTTCAGCGTCGGCGCGGTGCTGGTCACGATCTTCGTGTTCAGGCTGTGGCTGGCGCCGAAGCGCGAGGCCGCGCTGCCGGCGGGTGAGGCCTCGACGACCTGAGGAACCGCCGGTCTCTCCTTGTGCGGAACGACGGGGCGGCTTCGGCCGCCTCGTCCGTGTACGCCGACTTGCCGCCTGCTGCCGCACCGTCTCGTACCCTATCGTCCTGTCCCGTTCCTTCCCGTCCCGTCCCGCCATGATCGAGTTCTACCCGCAGATCAAACTCGTCCACATCGCCTGCGTCCTGCTCAGCGGCGCCTTGTTCGCGTTGCGCGGCGGATGCGCGCTCCTCGGCGCGCGCTGGCCGATGTCCCTGCCGGTCCGCGTCCTCAGCTACGCCATCGACACCGCCCTGCTCACCGCGGCGCTGATGCTGTTCGCGATCCTGCCCGGTGGCGTGTTCGTCAACGGATGGCTCGCGGTCAAGATCGCGCTGCTGCTCGTCTACATCGTCCTCGGCAGTTTCGCGCTCAAACGCGCCAGGACCCGCCGCGCGAAAGCGGGATGCTTCCTCGCGGCGCTCGCGGTCTACGCCTTCATGTACACGATCGCGCGCGCGCACGATCCGCTCGGATTCCTTCGCGCCTTCGTCTGATCAGATGTCGATGCCGGCCGCATTCGGCGTGGCCGTTGCCCGTCCCCTCGTGCGTTGATCGTGGTGCCGGGTGCGCCGCACGACGTGCGGCGGGCCGGCATCTTCCACCCATCCCGTCGCCCGTCCGCGATCCGATCCGTCTGCGTTTCCGCGCAGAGGCGGGGTCGAATCCCGACCGGCGACGCCTGCCCATGTCTTCGCGAAGGACTCACATGAAGAATGCCAGTCTCGTTTCTGCCGTGCTGCTCGCGCTCGGTTCGATGAGCGTATCCGCAACCGCCCGTGCCGAAGATCCCCCGCTTCGGCACGTCCGCGTCTGCGACACATCCGCCTGCTACACCGCCTGGGGCGTCGTCGATTCTGACGACGACGGTTTCAGCGACGCCGACGAAATCGTCGCCGGCAGCGACCCCTTCGACCCGAACAGCCGGCCGCCGTTGCCGCTGATCGTCGATCTCATCGGCGCGCAGATGCTGCCGACCTTCGAATTCGGCGTCGGCAAGATCACCGTCAAGCCGGCCGAACTGCAGGCGGAACTGGAAGCGCGCGGCGGCGGCGAATCGCCGCTGGCCGCATTTCCGCTCGGTCAGCGCAAGGACGCGATGACGCGCCTCGGCCTGAACACCGATCTGCTCGCGGAGCACGGTTACGATGCCGAGTTCGATGGTCTGACCCTCGTGCGCGAGAGCAACGACGGCGTGCCGGCGCGCCGCGTCGGCGGCGTCGATATCCGGCTGATCAGCGCCGGCGACGAGGAACCCCAGCTCAACGACGTGGTCGAGATCTACAACTACGACGACGGCAGCACCGGCTACAAGCTGGACAACGGGGATTTCATCTACGACGGCGCCGACGGTCATGGTCTGCGCATGGACAAGAACGGCAAGATCCTCGACGACTGGTACACCAACCCGGACGCCGACACCGGCCCGACCGAACCGACCGAGGAAGACATCCAGGCCTGGGAGCGCATCCGCAACGCCGCGGTCCGCGTCGTGGCCGGCTGGGCCGCCGTCGAGGTCGATCCCGAAACCCTGCGCGATCCGAACGAAACCATCGTCCTGATCGACCCGGAGCACCAGGACCAGCAGGGCGAGATCAGCGATCCGCCGCAGATCGACCGCGCGCAGCCGGAAACGCGTCCCGACCTGCAGGACATGCCGAAGCCCTGGTTGTCGGGCGGCGGCTGCTCGCCGAAGTGCGGCGGCTGAGCGGCACCTGAGACGATGATCCGCCCCGGAGCGGCGAATGCGCCGCTCCGGGGCGTTTGCCGATTCGCGCGTCCCATCGCGACGAACGCTGCCGGTCCTGCGTCAGAACCAGAACCGGATCCCAGCCACCACCTTCGTCGATTCGGTCGACTCGCCCTCGTCGCGCAGCAGGTCGGCGGTGCCGCCGAAACCGCGTTCGTGGACCAGACCGACGTAGGGCGCGAACTTCCGGGTGATCTCGTAGCGCAATCGCAGTCCCGTTTCGATCTTCGACAGCCCGGCGCCGATGCCGCGCTCGCGGTCGTCGCGGGCGTGCCATTCGGCTTCGATCGCCGGTTGCAGGATCAGCCGATTGGTCAGCAGCACGTCGTATTCGGCTTCGGCTTTCGCGGACAGTCGGCCGTCGTTGTCCAGATAGGCCGTCGCTTCGACCTCGAACTTGTACGGCGCGACGCCCATGACGCCGACCGCCGCGGCGGTGCGCGACGGGCCGGGCCGGCTCTCCTGGCGTGCACCGGCGACCAGATCCCACCAGCGACCGATCGGCCGGCCGTACAACACTTCGACATCGGCCGCGTGCGTGCGCCCGGCCTCGCGCTCGCCGCCGCTGCGCACCCACAGCCGGTGCGCATCGGTGCCGATCCAGGCCTGCGCTTCCCAAGCCTGTCCGCCGCCGTCCTCGCGCCAGCCTTCGAGGCGATCGAGCGTGACCTTCCACATCACGCGTTCGCCGTGCGCATGCCCATGCAACGGCGGCTTCGCCGCTTCGCGATCGGCATCGGTGATCGGCGGGATGGGCGTGTGCGGCGTCTGCACGTCCGTGCCCTGCGGTCGATGCCGCGAGTGATCCATCGTCGAGTGGTCCATCGTCGAGTGGTCGTGTGCCGGCGGCGTCTGAGCAGTGGGCCTGTCGTCGTGCGCGGCATGATCGTGCTGCTGCGCCATCGCCGCGGGCGCGGCGAACGACGCGACGATGGCCGTCGACAGCACGGTCGCCAGCGTCATGGCCATGGCGGTTGCGGGTCTTGCGCTCATGCCCGACCCTCCTCGACCCGTACCTCGCGCATCATCCCGGCTTCCATGTGATAGAGCAGGTGGCAGTGATAGGCCCAGCGGCCCAGCGCGTCGGCGCGCACGCGGTAGCTGCGTCTGGTGCCCGGCGGCATGTCGATGGTGTGCTTGCGCACCATGAATTGCCCGTGCTCGTCTTCCAGGTCGCTCCACAATCCGTGCAGATGGATCGGATGGGTCATCATGGTGTCGTTGACCAGCACGATGCGCATGCGCTCGCCGTAGTTCAACCGCAGCGGCTCGGCGGAGGCGAAGGGCAGGCCGTCGAACGACCACGCGAAGCGTTCCATGTGCCCGGTGAGATGCAGTTCGACCGTGCGTCCCGGTTCGCGGCCATCGGGGTCGTCGAACAGACTCCGCAGCATCGCGTAGCTCAACGCCTTGCGGCCGTTGCCGCGCAGGCCCATGCCGGGATCGTCGAGTTTCGGCGCGGGCGACATCGTCTGCATGTCGACCAACGGGTTGCCGGCTTCGCTCGCCGGATGGGTCTGCATTCCCCCGCCGTGCGCGTCGTGCACCCCGCTCGCCGGCATCCGGCCGCCGCAGCCGCCTTCCATGCCCTTCATCGCCGCGCCGCAGCCGCCTTCCATCGCCTTGACCTGTCCGCCATGCGCGCCGCCGTGTCCGCCGTGCCCCATGTCGTCCATCGTCAGGATCGGACGCGGGTCGACCGCGGGGATCGGCGCGCGCAGGCCGTCGCGCACCGCCAACGTACCGCTGACGTAACCGGTGCGACCGATGTCCTGCGCGAAGATCGTGAACGCATCCTGCCCGGCGGGCTCGACGATGACGTCGTAGGTTTCCGCCGGCGCGATCCGGAATTCCTCGATCGTCACCGGATGCACGTGCTGTCCGTCCGCGGCGACCACGGTCAGCTTCAGGCCCGGGATGCGCACGTCGAAATGCGTCATCGCCGCGCCGTTGATGAAACGCAGCCGCACCTTCTCGCCGTGCGCGAACACACCGGTCCAGTTGCCCAGCGACGTGGTGCCGTTCATCAGGTAGGTATAGGTGAGCGCATTGACGTCGGACAGATCGGTCGGCGTCATCCGCATCTCGCCCCAGGCCTTGCGGTCGCGCAGCGTCGCGCCGAGTCCGTCGCGTCGCGCGTCGCGCGCGAAATCGCCCACCGTGCGTTTGTAGAGGTTGTCGTGCCCCGGCATCTTCTTCAGCCGCGCGTACAGGTCTGCCGGCGACAGATCGGTCCAGTCGCTCAGCAGCACGACGTAGTCACGTTGATACGAGAACGGCTCGGGCTCGGCGGGATCGACGATCAGCGCACCGTACAGCCCGGCCTGCTCCTGGAACCCGGAATGGCTGTGATACCAGTAGGTGCCGGACTGGCGAAGGTCGAAACGATAGCGATAGGTTTCGCCCGGACCGATGCCGTCGAAGCTCATGCCCGGCACGCCGTCCATGTTCGCCGGCAGCAGGATGCCGTGCCAGTGGATCGAGGTCTGGCGACCGTGGATCGAGCCCGGCGGCAGCGCGTTGCGCACGCGCAGTTCGACGGCGGTGCCCTCGCGCAGACGCAGCGTCGGTGCGGGCACCGTACCGTTGACGGTCACGCCGGGGCGCGTGCGCCCGGTGAAATTCACCGGCGACTCGCCGATGACCAGATCGAAATCGGTGCCGGTGAGCACCGGTGTGCCGATGCGCCCGGAAGACGCGAAGTTGGAGATGGGCCAGCCGAGGCCCGCGAGGGCGCCGCCCGCGGCGAGGCCCTGGACGAAACGGCGACGCGAGACGCCGCCTGGGGAATCGAACGACATGGGGAAGACTCCGCAGCGGCGGGTCGCATCCGCGACCGACCGCAAGAACACGCATCACGGGTGCGCGCAGGCGCACCGACGGACAGGCGCGGGCGACCGTGGCGCCCGGCGCGCGGACTCAGCCCTGGCGGATGGGAGGTCGGGTCGGATGCGGCAAGGCCGGCGCCGCGTGATCGGTCGGCGCCCGTTGCACGATCGCGACGCGCACCGGAACCGGCAGCGTCGACGAGAACGTCGGCAACGCCGCCGACGCATGCGCCTGGCATCCGCAGAAACAGGTGTCGCAGGCGCCGTCGTCGACATCGCCCGCATGACCGGCGGTCGTGTCGCAGTCGGCGGTCGCGCTGTCGTCGCAGCAACCGTGGGCGTCGTCGGCGCGATCGGTCGCATGGCCAGCCCCGTGATGTCCGACGGACGCGTGCGCGACAGCCGACGCGTGATCGTGGCTTTCCGCCTCCGAGGCGACCGTCGCCGGCCGAGCGTGATCGCACGTCCCGTGCACACCCGCCATCGCCGCACCGATGCCGTTCGCCGCCAGGGCGAGGCAGAGCAGGGCGTGGAGGAAGGGGCGGAAGAGGGGCATGCCGAAAGTGTACTCCGCGGTTCGGGTCTTGTGCTGCAGCTTCCCTGCAGGGAAGGTTGGGTATCGACGGCGCACGATCCGGAGAGACGCCCGGGACCTGGAACCCTGTCGCCGGTCGCGACGAACGCCGTCCATAGGCACCCCGTCGAGTTCGCGAAAAGGGTTCAGATTCATTTGTTTCCGTTGCCTAGATAATGAGCCTGCCACCTTTGTGCTGATCCCTGTATGGTGCGGCTATTGCAAGGAGAGCAAAAATTGGCTGTGGGCGCATAACGCGATGCGATTCTGACCGGCGTCCGTCGGTGCCGGGAGGAGCCCGATATCATTCGGCCTGGACTCGCTGCCTCATTGCATCCGGGCTCCGTACGCAGTTCGGTCTCGCCACATGGCGGGAACAGTGTCCAAACGAGTGCGCTGCATGCCAAAAATCGAGTTGATTCCCGTGGTCGAGCTGCCGCGAGCGGACGGAGCGCTGAATGCCGTCGGCCCGCTGCCCGGCGGGAGTTGGCATACGCACCCTCGCGATTGGGAGAGGTATCACTCGGGGATTGCCACGGCGTCCGGTTACGGCCGCCTCGATGCGTTTCCGCCGGGATCGGGACTCTACCCGATCGCGCAATTTTCCATGTCCGATTTGAATAGACTGGTCGAGTTGCATTTGTCGGATGTCCAAATCGAAGACTCGTGCGCTTTGTTCGGCGGTTACGTCCTTGTCGAAAGTGGACGCCCGATCATGGTCCCGCAGTGCTGTGGGACGCTCGCCGATACCGTGACCTGGGAAGCGATTGCGAGGCCGGAGAAGTTCGAAGAGCATTTTTGCCTGGAGGGTCACCCGAGCCCCGTGGCGATCTCCGATGGAAACGTCGTCGAAATCCGATGTTTCGATGAATATGAGCCATTTGAAGAGCCCGCGCCGAAGTCTTACCGGATGAATCGAGAGCTTCTGTGCATGGCGTTGAACGACGCCAGATCCACTTTGGCGCAAGTATCGCGCCGGCTGGACGCGTTGAATTCGCGGAAAGCGGGCGTCGGATTGTCGCGCGTACTGATACCTCGATCTGAGGCGAAAGGGTGCTGACAGGCAATAGCGCGGACAAGCAAAGTGCAAGCAGCGATGCGAGGCATGCCATTCTGGAATGGAAAGAGGGATCAGAGTCAATGGAAAGAGGGGTCGAAAGAGGCGAGAGGGGTCAGAGCCCGCTTTACCAAGTATTTGGCGAGAATTTCCACGAAAGCCGTGTCGAAGAGTCTACGCTGACGTCTTCTTGCGCAATTCCGGCGTCAGGCGCCGAATCACCATACGAGGGACTCATGCGGTTAGGATCGTTCCTTGCGTGTCTCATCCTGGGCTTTTTGACGTGCGCGTCGGCGCCTGCAAGTACCCTGGTCTTTTATGGTCCCGTCTATTCCAGCTACAAAAAGAAGCTGGAATCCGGTGGTGGCTGCATCTCCGGCAGTATCGGGACGACCGTGCCGGCCAAGTTGAAGTTGTCCGTGAATTTTGTGTCGGAAAAGAATTCCGACAGCACGTTGAAGCTCGCGGATGTCAGCTTCCTGTCGTACAACAAGCCCGGTGAGCACGCGATCATGTCCGGCGCGCTTCGTGCGGATGTGTTCACGATGTGCCTGAAGCCGGGCCGTTATCACTTGGTCGGAATCACCGCGCTTGGCCAATACAATTCGACTCGCGTCCACATTCCGTTCGATGTCGAAGCCGGAAAGCACATGTATGTAGGCAGTTTCATCCTGCACGGTGCCGGTGGACAGCCAGCAGATTGCGGGCCGCCGGAACTGCCGATGTTCGTGGAGATTCGCGATGAGCATGCGCGCGATATTCCCTTGATCATGAAGGCGAAGAATCCTGTCGGGGTCGAGCCGGTTTCCGCGATCATCCGGCCTTCCGCCGGGAACCCTATTTCATTGCATGTGGATGACAAATCGAGGGTGGCGTGCGCTTCCTCCTGTCTGTACCGAGAATTCTCGCCTCAATTCTGCATAAGTCTGCGGTCTGGAAGCAGAAGCGCCTCAGGGAGGAAATCCATGGCCCGAAAACTCAGATCATGCTCCGCGGTGGGGCCGCTGCTGCTCGGTCCGATGCCTCGCGATGCGCGCGAGAAACTGCGACTGTTGCCGTCGTTGAAACCGGTCCAGGGTGCGTCCGATCTGCCTGCAGGATGGACGCCGGAGCAGAAGGCTCACTGCGTCGCCGTCTGCAGCCTCATCGAGGCCTATCTGCGCAATCCGGCCTCGCTCGAAGGGGTGTGTCCCGGATTCCGTCTGATCTTCCTATACTCGAATTGCCAGGAAGCCACCGCGGACGCCAGGTCCGTTCAGGATCTGCTCGGCACGCCGACAGCGCAGGTGGCCGAGATGCCAAGCTATCTGATTCGTATCGACGCGTCCCTGGTGGCGTTGACGCAGCAGGCTTCCGCGGATGCGATCTTCTGCTTCGGCGATGCCGACCTTGGCACGATATTCGATATTCCAGTGCCCGACCGGCGAAAAATCGCTTTGCACGTGTGTTGGATGACTCTGATGCAGGTGTTCTTCCATGAGCTGGGCCATGTGCTCAGGGGGCATTTCCGTCCAGGACGAACGCTGCCTGCCGGCGTCAATCTGCCTCCGGATGTGGGGAGCAGGCTCCTCGACGAACTCGACGCGGATCTGTTTTCGAATGCGGCGCTTGCGGTCCTGCTGCGGTCGGCGATCGGTAAAAAATCGTCGTCAACGGATGTTGGGGACCGATATCGCTTCGCCATCGGCGCATTGGCCGGTCGAACCTTGTTCGGCCTGCTGGCGCAGAGATATGGAACGACGCCTTCCATCACCCATCCTGCGCATTCCGTGCGTGCCGCCTGGACGGTACACGACATGGCCAGACTCTTCGATATCTCCCCTCACGAGGCCGAGATGTTCCTTTCTCGATTCAGGTGCGATTTCGGCACATCGTTCGTCGAGATTCGCGCCGAAGTCGCCAGGCAGCAATCCGCGTGGGAGATATGGAAACCGTTGCAGGACGCCGGCTATTTCAAGGCAGACTTCGCTTGAGATTGCCGGGCGCATGCCGGCGGCATGGGTGGTCGCGCCGAACGCCTTGTGCCGAACCGCATCGCTTGCGAAGCGACAAGCGTTTCTGGTGTATCGTCGCGCCTGCGGCGGTCGTGAGAGTGGGGGCGCCGTGTTCGTCGCCATCCTGAACGCGCAGGCTGTCGCGGCAGGCAGGGGTGTCGTCGATGCGTACTGCCGCGCGACGCGACTCGACGCAAACCGCTAACGTCAGGGAGAACGTCCGATGACCAGGCTCGATTACCTGCTCAAGCAGTACGAGAACCTGCTGGGGTGGTACCGGCAGTCGGAGGAGAAGGCGCGGTTCCTGGTCACGATCAATACGCTCGTGGTGGGCGTGGCGAACGGGTTGGTGTTCGTGGGTGCGGACAAGGTGGGCGCGGTGCGGTCGCTGTACGCGTTTCCGGTCTGGGGGCTGTTGGCGGGGTCCGGGGTCGCGCTGCTCGCGTCGTACGTGTTCATCCTGCGCGCGCTGTGGCCGCGGCATCACGCCCATGGGGAGCCGACGGCGCCGTCGGAACGGATCTGGTTCTTCGGCGATGTCGCGGCGATGACGAAGCAGGACTTCGGCGCGGCGATCGGGGAATGGACGGAGGCGCGGCTCGAAACGGCGATGATCGCGCAGAATCACATCCTGTCGAGGAACGTGTGGGTCAAGCACGAGGCGTTGAACCGGGCCATCGTCTGCACGATCGTCGCGCTCGTGCTGTTCTTCTGTCTCGGGGTCGCGTACGGCGTCGCCGTGGCCCACACGCCGTTGCCGCCGGCGGCGGCCTAGGACGGAAGATGCGCTTGGCCACCGTTCGTCTTGTCCGGAGCGGTCGACGATGACCCGCGGCGATGCAGGATCGCGATTCCGATCGAAGTTGTTCCGTCCGGTCGTGCCGGGCGACGATGCGTCGTGGGCCTTCGTGGTCCTGCCGCAGGAAGCGAGCGCGACGCTGCCCAGGCGGGGCAGGACGACCGTGGAGGGCACGCTCGACGGCCACGGTTTCCGGGCGACGCTCGAACCGGACGGCCGCTTGAGTCATTGGCTGCGGATCGAGCGGTCGCTGCTCGATGCGGCGGGCGTGGCGGTCGGCGACATCGTCGCGTTCGAGATCGCGCCGGTCGCGCAGGAACCGGAACCCGAGGTGCCGTCCGATCTGCGCGAGGCGCTGGACGCGGCGCCCGCCGCGCGCGCGGTGTGGGAGGCAACGACCACGATCGCGCGACTGGATTGGATCCACTGGATCGTCTCCGCGAAGCAGGCGAAGACGCGGGCGCAGCGCATCCGAGACGCCTGCGACATGCTCGCTTCGGGCAAGCGCCGGGTGTGCTGTTTCGATCCTTCCGGCTATTACAGCAAGGCGTTTCGCGCGCCGGACGCGGTTGCATAGGGCCATGAGCCGGAATCGATTTCCCCGCAGGGCGCATCGGCGGAACGCAACGAACCGCTTCTTTGGCGGACGATGCCTTCGAGTTGTATACCATGCACTCCCGATCGGTCTTTTCAATCTCATTTTCAAGCAGCCATGCTTCTGACCGTCAATATCAAGACAAGGTACGCCGAGAAGCGCCGGAGCGAACGACTCAAATCGTTCGACCTGAAAGAGCGCGACCTGCAGGATGTTCTCTTCAGATCCCTGGACAGGCTTTTCCCGGATGATGAACTGGTGCTGCTGATGCAGTCCAGGAACTGGCAGGAAGAGCCCGATCTCATGGCCGTCGATAAGAACGGCGATCTTTACATTTTCGAGTTGAAGGCCTGGGAGTCGCACAGCTCGAACCTTCTTCAGGTGCTTCGATACGGGCAAATCTTCGGATCCTCGAAGTACGCCGATCTCGACGAGTGGTACAAGAGATCGACGGACCCGTCCCAGTCGCTCGGCGGCGCGCATAGGTCGAAATTCGGCGTGGAACTCCAAGAAGCGGATTTCAATCGGCGCCAAGTGTTCGTCGTCGTGACGAATGGCCTCGATTATCGAACCCGCGAAGCGGTCCAGTACTGGAGATCGTCCGGGCTGGACGTCCGGCCATGGGTCTATCGCGTCTATCGCGGGTCTGAGGACGAAATGCTTCTGGAGATTTCCCCGTTTCGGGTCGTCGACAATCCTTATGAAGACCTTGCCGAGGGTTACTACGTCCTCAATACGAATTACGGCAACAGGGCGTGCGATCATGCCGACATGCTCGACAATGCCAAGGCTGCGGCTTACTTCGATCCATGGAAATTCAAGATTGAGCGGTTGTCGAAAGGCGATGTGGTTTTCCTGTATCAGTCCGGAGTCGGCATCGTGGCCATGGGCGTTGCGGATGGCAAGCTCGTGAAGGCGCCGTACCAGGGAAACCCCGATCATGCCGACGAAGAGTACTTCATGAAATTGAATCGATTCCAGCGAGTCTCTCCGCCGCTGTCGGCCGCAGAAATCAAGAGGATCACCGGCATCAGTCATGTGTTCATGAGCACCATGTTCGGTCTCGATGCGGACAGCGGGAAGGCGGTGAAGAAGTTTCTCCACGACAGCGGGAGGGCAAAGGGTTGACCTCCGAGATCGCGTAATCGCCGTTTCGCGAACGGCAGCTGCGGGCCGGATGCCGGCGGTATCACCCGTCCGGATGATCTCGTCGATGTGCCGGGTCGCGGCTTTCATCGTGTTCTTCCGACCGTCCGTCGGGCCACGCGCGGACCACTGCGGAGGTTGCCACCCGCGCCGCGCCGCTGCGACACTCTCGCGATCATGCATCGGGGGACACGATGATCGACCGCGAGCGACTGCAACGGGACGGGTATGCGCTGCTGCGCGGGGCGATTCCGGGCGAGTGGCTGGACGGCCTGCGCGCGGCGTTCGATGCCGGCGTGCGGCCGTCGGAGCACTGGCCGGTCCCGCGCGGCGTGGGTTGGCGACATTCGATGCTCGATCTCGATCCGACGGTGCGGGCGGTGTGTCGTCTGCCGCCGTTGCTGGCCGCGGCCGGCGCGCTGATCGGCGAGCGCTTCTTCCTGTCGCAGGTGGAGGGGCGCGAGCCGTTGCAGGGCGAGGGTCATCAGGGGCTGCATCGCGATCTGTCGGCCGAGCGCGCCGGCGACACGGTGAATGCGCTGGCCTTTTTCGACGACTACGGCCCGGACAACGGCGCGACCCGGCTCGTGCCGGGCACGCACCGTCCGGCATCGAGGACGTCGACGAGCGATCACGACGACGAGTCGCGCGCGATGCAGTTGTCGGGAGCCGCCGGCGACGTTCTCGTCTTCGACGCGGATCTGCTGCACGCCGCCTCGCTCAATCCGAGCGGCGCGCGTCGCCGCACGATCCTGATCGGCTACTTCGCGCAGTCGCGCTACGCTTCGCATCTGGAGACGGCGCGCCTGCGCAACGTCCGGATGGACGCCGTCGAGTGGTTCGATCCGTCGGGGTCGGCATCGACCGGATGATCGGGGGCGATGCCGTTCGGCATCCGCAATATCATCGGCCAAGGGGGGCTCCATGTTGCAACGTCTGATTCCGCTCGCGTTCCTGTTCGGCGGCCTCGCGCTGATCGTGGATTACGTCGCGCCGCCGAGGCGACAGGCGTCGGTCGTGCAGTCCCTGTCCACCTCGTCGGACATGGAAGGCGAGACGACGTATGCCGTGGTGATCGCCGGCGGCGCGCTGGACGTGTGCCACGTCGATTCGGACGCATACGAGGCGTTGAAGCAAGGCGACCGGATCGAGGTGAGCGCCAGTCATCTGTTCGACAGCTGCACGCGCGTCGTCCGCGGCGAGGAGGTCGTGTACTCGACCTGGGCGCAGCCGTTGGTCGCGCTCATCTTCGGGGTGTTGCTGTTCGGTCTCGGGCTGATGGGGTCGGTCGGGCGCGCCGCACGACCCCGTTCCGGGTCAGGGGCGGAATAGCGCCTTGCGAACGGAGCGCGGTCCGGGCGACGCGACCGGCGGGAAGCCGGGCGCGCGGCGCGGACCGCACGGGGCTCACTCGATCGGACCGATGACCGGCAGCAGGATCAACGGCGCGAAGGTCGGCCAGAGGATCGCGGAGACGATCTGTCCCCAGCTCTCGGTGATGTAGACGCCCTTGCCCTTGTCGACCATGGTGACGACGCCGAGGTAGGCGGCGATGACCGCCGCGAGAATGCCGCAGAGCGCGCCGATCGCCACGCCGGCCACCGGAATCACGATGCCCGCTGCGGCGGCCGCGGCGCTCAGCATCGCGGCGGTGATGGTGCCGCCGCCCTGCAGGTACTTGATCGCCGGTTCGCGGAGGATCAGCACGAGCCCCCATTCGTTGACGGCGAATTCGATGTCCTGTGCGACCGCAGCCTGTTCGGTCGATAGCGCGGCGTTTCCTGCGCTGTCCGCCTTCAGCGCTTCCGGATCGAATCGCAATTCCGCCGCGAGCCTCTCGATCGAACCGAGCACGCGCGCATCCAGCGAGAACCCCTTGTCGTTCAGCTGCGCCAGCAGTCGTTGCCCGATCGTGTCCTTCGCGAGATCCATGAGCCTTCTCCTCGTGTCCTGCGGCATGGATGGCGATGCCGCAACGCCTGACATGCGGCGTGCGCAGGCGCGGAGGTCGCGTGCGGTCCGATCCGCGGCGCGGCGTCGGGGCGATCGGTACCGGAAGAAGCGCACGGCCGCATGGCGTCCGGTGCCTGTCCATCGCGTCGAGGCGATGCCCCTGCGTCGACGCGATCCTAGTGCGGAGCGCGTCGGCCGCGCCTGATCGGGATCAAGTGCGACCGCATGCGCATGCGGAACCCGACAGGCGGCGTTCCGGGCGGCGCGAGCGCCTCACGGACGCGCGGTCGCCGCGTAACCCTCCGAGGCGATGGCTTCGACGATCTGCGATGGCGTGGCCGTGCCGCTTTCGACATCGACCGTGCCTGCGGCCAGGTCGATATCGACCCGCGCGGCGGGGTCGAGCGCCTGCACGGCGCGGGTGATGGCGCGGACGCAGTGTCCGCAATGCATGCCCTGGACATCGAAACGCATGGGAATCTCCGATCTGCGCCGGCAGGATCGCCGGCGATGCGAGGCTGGGGCTTCCCCCGCGGGGAAGGTCAAGCCCGGCCCGGACGTGCCCTCGGCGCTTGACCTTGCCATGATGGCAGGCCCGAAGGTGCCCGCACTTCCGAAGAGGTGCGTCCCATGAACCAGGAATCCCTGTCCAGCGTCGCCGCCGCAGCCGCAGGGCTGCGCTTTCCCGTGCTCGGCATGACCTGCGCGTCGTGCGCGCGCCGGGTCGAAAAGGCCCTGCGTGCGGTCCCCGGCGTCGAGGGCGCCGACGTGAATGCGGCGTCCGAAGTGGCCGATGTGTGCGGTCCGGCGCTCGATGCCGGCGCGCTCGCCGCCGCCGTCGCCGATGCCGGCTATGCGGTGGCCACCGCCCCGGTCGAGCTCGAGATCGCCGGCATGACCTGCGCGTCCTGCGTCGGTCGGGTCGAGCGCGCATTGCGGGCAGTGCCGGGCGTGATCGAAGCCAGCGTGAATCTCGCGACCGAACGCGCCCGTGCGACCGTGCTGGCGTCCGATGCCGACGCCCTCGCCGCGCGACTGATCGCGGCGGTGGAGGCCGCGGGTTACGGTGCGCGCCCGCATGTCGCGGAGGCCGCGCCCGGCGATGCGTCGTCGCCGCGCCTGTCGCGCGAGACGGCGCATCTGATCGTCGCGCTCGCGCTGGCGGCGCCGCTGGTCGCGCCGATGCTGCTGTTGCCGTTCGGCGTGCATGCGATGTTGCCGGACTGGCTGCAGTGGGCGCTGGCCACGCCGGTGCAGTTCTGGCTCGGCGCGCGCTTCTATCGCGCGGCCTGGGGCGCGCTCAGGGCGCGTACCGGCAACATGGACCTGCTGGTCGCGCTGGGCACCACCGCGGCCTACGGGCTGAGCGCGTATCACCTGCTGCAGCCGGCGCCGCACCATGGCGCGCGGCCGCTGTATTTCGAGGCGGCGGCGGTGGTGATCGCGCTGATCCTGCTCGGCAAATGGCTGGAAGCCCGCGCCAAGCGCCAGACCACCGAGGCGATCCGCGCGTTGCAGGCGCTGCGCCCGGCGCGGGCGCGCGTGCGTCGCGACGGCGTCGAACGCGAGGTCGCGATCGGCGACGTGCGGGTGGACGACGTGGTCGTGGTGCGCCCCGGCGAGCGTTTCCCGGTCGACGGCGAGGTGATCGAAGGCCTGACCCACGCCGACGAATCGCTGATCACCGGCGAATCCCTGCCGGTCGCCAAGCAGGCCGGCGACCGCGTCACCGGCGGCGCGGTCAACGGCGAAGGTCTGGTCGCGGTGCGCACGCGCGCGGTCGGCGCCGAGAGCGCGCTGGCGCGGATCGTGCGCCTGGTCGAGGACGCGCAGGCGGCGAAGGCGCCGATCCAGCGGCTGGTCGACAAGGTCAGCGCGGTGTTCGTGCCGGTGGTGATCGCGTTGGCGCTGGTCGCGCTGCTCGGCTGGGGCCTGATCGGCGGCGACTGGAACGCCGCCGTGCTCAACGCGGTGGCGGTGCTGGTCATCGCCTGTCCCTGCGCGCTCGGGTTGGCGACGCCGACCGCGGTGATGGCCGGGACCGGCGTCGCCGCGCGCGCCGGCATCCTGATCAAGGACGCCGAGGCGCTGGAGCATGCGCATCGCGTGCGCACGGTGGCGTTCGACAAGACCGGTACGCTCACCGAAGGCCGTCCGGCGCTGGAAGCGGCGATCGCGGTCGACGGCGACGATGCCGCGCTGATCGCGCTGGCCGCCGCGCTGCAGACCGGCAGCGAGCATCCGCTGGCGAAGGCGGTGCTGGCCGCGCAAGGCGACGCTCCTCGTCCCGCCGCGAGCGACATGCGTGCGGTGCCCGGCCGCGGCCTGCGCGGCTCGGTCGACGGTCGTGCGCTGTTGTTGGGCAGCGCACGGATGCTGGCCGACGCCGGCATCGACATCGGTCCGTTCGCGACGCGGGCGGAGGCGCTGGCGGCGGGCGGCAGCACGGTGTCGTGGCTGGCCGAGGACCGTCCGGAAGGCGGCGTCGCGCTCGGCCTGCTCGCGTTCCGCGATCGCCCGCGCGCCGGCGCCGCGGAAGCGATCGCCCGCCTGCGCGCGCGCGGTCTGCGCACCGCGATGATCTCCGGCGACAACGCCGGTGCCGCGCAGGCGGTCGCGACCGCGCTCGGCATCGACGACGTGCGCGCGAACGTGCTGCCGGAACAGAAGGCCGATGCCGTGCGCGCGCTGGCCGCGGATGGTCCGGTGGCGATGGTCGGCGATGGCATCAACGACGCGCCGGCGCTGGCCGCCGCCGATGTCGGCATCGCGATGGGCAGCGGCACCGACGTGGCCATGCACGCCGCCGGCATCACCCTGATGCGTCCCGATCCGCGCCTGGTCGCCGATGCGCTCGACATGTCGCGTCGCACCGTGCGCAAGATCCGCCAGAACCTGTTCTGGGCGTTCGTCTACAACATCGTCGGCATCCCGCTCGCGGCCTTCGGCCTGCTCGATCCGGTGGTCGCCGGCGTCGCGATGGCGTTCTCCTCGGTGAGCGTCGTCGCCAACACCCTGCTGCTGCGGCGCTGGACGCCGCGCAGCGCATGACCGGAGCGACCCGCATGTCCAGACCCGCTCTCCGCCCCGAACTGTCCGAAGCCCGCAGCCGCGGCCTGCACAACATCGGCGAAGCGTCGAAGCGCACCGGCGTCAGCGCCAAGATGATCCGGCACTACGAAGCCATCGGCCTGCTGCCCGCCGCGGATCGCACTTTCGCCGGCTATCGCATCTACGACGACGCCGACCTGCACCGCATCCGGTTCATCAAGCGCGGTCGCGGCCTCGGTTTCGCGATGAAGGAGATCGCCCGCCTGCTCGGCCTGTGGGACGACCGCGCGCGCAGCAGCGCCGAGGTCAAGACGCTGGCGCTCGCCCATATCGCCGAACTCGATGCGAAGATCGCCGAGATGGAGGCGATGAGAAGGACGCTCCGCGATCTCGCCGAACGCTGTCACGGCGACGACCGCCCGCACTGTCCGATCCTGGAGGACCTGGCCGCGGACGCGCGCTGCGGGCATGCGTCCGGCTGACGGGCGACCGACCGGTCCGGCGCGAAACGCTCAGCGCCGGGCCAACCGCGGCCAACTCCACGCCAACAGCAGCCAGGCCGGCAGCAGACCGATCGACTGCACGATCAGCGTCGACAGCGGGTCCTGCGCGAGATCGAACAGGTTCGCGCCGTTGAGGGCGACATAGACCACGCACACCATCAGCAGCTCGAACGGACGCGCGTTGCGGCACAGCGCACCGAGGCTCAGGCCCCAGCTGACGATGGACGCGATCGAGGCCAGCGCGGCCGCCGCGGCCACTGGCGCGTCGAGACCCAGCCGGATCAGGCCCGGCAGACTCAGCGCGCACAGCATCGAGACGCCGACCAGGAAACGCGCGGCGAGCAGGCGCGGCAGGATCCGCGGCGCGGTGAATACCAGCCCGCCGGTGCCTTGATCGCGGTCGCGCAGCACGCCGCGCGCGAGCACGTCCAGCGGCAACACCCACGCCAGCAGCATCGCGATCCGCATGCCCTCGGCCGGGCCGAACTGCGCACCGAGCGCGCCGAGCGCCGCCAGCCACCACCACCAGCGCCGCTGGCGCAGCGCGAGTTTCAGTTCGGCGACGGTCAGCACGCCCAGCGGACCGCGCGCGAACGGATCGAGCGTACGGTCCAGCCAGCGCAGGCCGCGACCGGCACTGGCAGCGGTCGTCGTTCTCCCCAGCCCGCGCGAGGCGGCCCAGTCCAGCAGCGGCGCGGCGGCGAGCGCCAGGATCAGCGACAGCACGAGCCAGAAGCTGCGCCCGACCAGCAGCTTCGCGTCCACCGGCAGCGTGTTCCATTCGAAGCGATCGACCGGTTTGTCGTAGCGCGCGGAACCGAGGTTGAGGCCGAATTCGGCCGGCTTTCCGGTCTGTTGCGAGCGGATGTGGGCCATCTGGTGCGCAACCGAGACCATGCCGCCGGAGTCGCCGATCCAGCCGCGCGCCGGGGTCGTGTCTTCGCCTTCGAACGGCGCCAGCGACAGGGTCAGCATCGTCGCCCACAGCACGAAGTACAGGACGTTGCCGGCGGTCCGGCGCAACCACGGAATCAGGTCGAACCAGATCGCGAACGCCGCGGTCATCGCAAGGCTGGGCAGGCTCAGCAGCACGAGCGGTTTGGCCGCCTCGATCAGGTCGATGTGGCGATCCTCCGCGCGCACCCACTGCGCGGCGAGCGCGACGACGGCGCCGACCAGCGCGATCGCCGCGAACACGACCATGTGGCTGGCCCACTTGGCGAACAGGAAACCGGCGCGGGTCATCGGCGTCGTCACCAGCAATTGCCACACCCGCGTTTCGAAATCGCGGGTAAGCGTGCCGCGCACCAGATAGAAGCCGATCAGGTTCAGCAGGGTGCTGTAGATCAGACTCAGTGCAAGCCCGGCCCAGGCGCTGGAATAAAGACCGCGCGAGCCGTCCGGCAGCGAGAGCGCGGCGTAGCCGGATTCGTGCGTCGGAAAACACCACCAGGTCGCATAGGCCATGACCCCGAGCACGATCCAGAATCTGGGCGTGCGCGTGCGTTCGCGCAGATCGGCGAGCAGGATCGCGAACACGCGCAGGAAGGCGTCCATCTCAGCCTCCCGCGAGCGCGCCGTGCGCGAGCGCGGCGTCCGCGTCCGGACGCGTCGCGACGCCCGCGTCCGGGGCCTGGGGCCGACCGCCAGTCAGCCAGGTGTAGGCGTCCTCGAGTTCCGGTTCGACCGGGACCGCGTCGGCGTGCGGAGGCGCATCGGCCAGCACGCGCACGCGGATGCCGTCGGGGCGGCGCAGCGAGCCGCACAGCGCGAAACGCTTGCGCACGTCGGCCATCGCTTCGGGCGCGATCGTCCACTCCCAGACGTGCCCCGCCGCGTGCGCGATCAATTGTTCCGGCGTGCCGTGGAAGCGCAGCGTGCCGGCGGTCATCACCGCCAGCGCGGTCGCGCTCGCTTCGACGTCGGACACGATGTGGGTGGAAAGGATCACCAACCGCTCGCCGGCGAGATCGGTCAGCAGATGGCGGAAGCGCATGCGCTCTTCCGGATCGAGGCCGACGGTGGGCTCGTCGACGATCAGCAGGGACGGGTCGTTGAGCAGGGCCTGGGCGATGCCCACGCGCTGACGCATGCCGCCGGAGAATGCGCCGAGCCGGCGGTCGGCGGCGTCGCTCAGGCCGACCATGGACAGGCACTGATCCACCCGTTCGCGCGCCCCGGGCCCGGACAGGCCCTTCACCGCGGCCAGGAAGCCGAGGAACTCGCGCGCGCTCAGCGCCGGGTAGACGCCGAAGTCCTGCGGCAGATAGCCGAGCGTGGCGCGCAGGGCGTTGGGGGCGGCGACGATGTCGGTCCCGTTCCAGAGGATCCGGCCCTCGGACGGGCGGGTCATGGTCGCCAGCATCCGCATCAGGGTCGACTTGCCGGCGCCGTTCGGGCCGAGGAGGCCGAGGATGCCCGGACCCAGGTCCAGGGTCATCCCGGACACGGCCCGATGGCCGCCGGAATACCGGTAACCCACTGATTGCAAGGAAAGTTCACAACGCGACATGACCCCGACTCCTGCCCCGGGCGATCCGTCGGCGACGGATCTCCAAACCCAAACTGCATAGGTACTATAGTTAACTACAACACCTAATCACATAGGCCGAAAGGCAGGGTTAGCCCCGGACGCGACGACGGTCCGTTCCCCCGGCATCCATCGCCGCTCCCGAGGGGGACTCCATGATTCGCATCGTCGTCTTGTCGCTCGGCCTGTCGCTGGCCGCCTCCCCGGCCTCCGCGCAGGACGCAGCCGATTCGCTCGACACCATCGTCGTCACCGGTTCGCGGGTGGGCTATCGGGAGCTGCAGAAGACCCCGGCGATCTCGCTGGTGCGTCCCGGCGACTTCCTCACCCAGGACATCCTGCTCACCAACGACAGTCGCGATGCCGCGACCCGCACTCGCGAGTTGCACGAGACGATCGGCCGGATGATCGCAGCGGCCGGCGGTCGCTTCGGCATCCTGCACAACGGCGCGTACCGCACCACGCTCGATCGCGACAACCATCGGGTGACGCCCGATGACGACGAGGATCGTCCGGACGCCAGCATCGTGCGGCTGCAGATCCGCGCCGATCTCGGCGGCGATTCCTCGCGCGCCGCGACGGTCATCGCCGACATGCGCCGGTTCGTCGAGAATGCGGCGAAGATCGGCCGCACCGAGATCGATTTCGAAGGCGAAAGCGGACTGGCGATGAATCGCCCGGAACGTTTCCGTTACGACATCGTCGCCGCCATCGCCGCAGACGCGCGCCGGGTCGGCGACAGCCTCGGCATGCAATGCCGCGTCGAACTGGATGGCCTCAACAGCCGTATCGAATGGCAACGCGTCTCCGCCTCGGAACTCTTGTTGTATATCCCGTACACGATGCGGATCGGGGATTGCGCGAAGACGCCATGACCCGATGCGCGCAACCGGGGCGATCGGGTCGTTCCGCGACGTCGCCTCACGGCACCCATTTCCCCTTGTATTCCAGCTGTACCCAGACTTTTCGGGTGTCGCGGGCGAAATCGTCGGCGCGATAGTCGGCGAACTTCAGCATGCCGGTCCACTCCTTCCACAGCGGCCGCGACAGCGACGCGTCGAGTTCGCGACCGTAGCGGTCGATCGCGCCGAAGCGGGTGTCGGCGCGGTAATCGTGATAAGCGGCGGCCCACGTGAACTTCCCGGCCTTGCCGCCGGCGCCGACATACACGTCCTCGAGGCCGCCCGCAGGCGTGACCAGGAACTTGTCGGCCCAGCCGTTGAAGGCGTGCAGGGTCGCGAGCGGCGTCTGCAGCGCATGGATGCCGTCGCCGCCGAGATGTTCCCAGCCGACCCGATACGTCACGCCCTTCGCCTGCAGCGTCGGCTCCAGCAGCCAATAAGCGTGGGAGAAATCGCGCGGATTGTCGGCATGGTCGCGCTGGCGCGCGTACTCCGCCGTCCAGCCCCAGGTCAGCGATTCGACCGTGCGGGTGCCGGTCCAGCGCAGGCCGTACGTCGCGCTGGACGCCGCGGCAACGTCGCGGTCGTCGTGCAGATACGCATATCCGGTCCACTGCTGCTTGCCGCGCTTGTATGCGGCGTTGAACAGATGCGTGGACAGCGCGCGTTCGCGCGCCAACGGGTCGCGCGCGTCGTCGCCGGAGACCCGATGCACCTTGTCGAGCCAGGCGTAGCGCAGCGCCCAGTCCGCGTTCGGCTTGAATTCCAGCGCCGCCGCGTCGAAGGTCTGCTCGTTCTGGCGCCAGCCGACGGCGCCGACGAAGCGCTGGTTGTCGAAGTTGAGCCGCTGCCGGCCGACGGTGGCGCCGAAGCGCTCGTTCTTCCAGCCGATCCAGGCCTGGTCGACCTCGGCGCCTTCGGGATCGATCACCGCCGGATGGGTCGTGCGGCCGTTCGCGCCGCTGTTGTAGCGCTCGTTCGCGTTGGCGACGCCTTCGCCTTCGAGCAGCGCGCTCCAGCCGTGGCCGAAGTCGGCGCGCAGCCCCAGGCGCAGGCGCAGCGTGGTGGCGTCGGCATCGCGGGCGAACGCGTCGTCGTCGACGTGCTCGTGGCGGGCGCGCAGGTCCCATTCGACGGCGAACGGTTCGGCGGCATCGGCCCGCATCGGGGCGATCGGCGCGACGACGGCGGCGCAAGCGAGTGTCAGGACGCGGCGACGCAGCGCCGGAGACGTGGACTGGACCATGGCGGTGTTCCCTGCGGAGTGGAATCGACGGCGCAAGCATCGATCCGGCGCGCATCCGCCGCGATGACCGAGGTCAAGCGCTTCCTTGTCTTGCCGGCGGACCTGCGGTCCGCTCGACGCACATCATGGGCTGGCGTCGACGCCGGCTCAATCCTTCGACAGGTGGGCGATCGCCGCGGTCGCGGCGTCGCGATCGGCGTCGTCGAAAGGCACCACGGTCGTCGCGACGACCGTGCCCGGATCGAGGCAGCGCACGTTGACGCTCCATCCGTCCGGATGGCTGCGCGGCACGTAGAAGGCCTTGACGCCGCAATGGCGGCAGAAGAGATGGCGTGCGATGCCGGTGTTGAAGCGATATTCGGTCAGCGCATCCTCGCCCGAGCGCAGGCGGAAGCGCGAGGCCGGCACCACCAGATGCAGGAAGCCGGTCATCCTGCAGATCGAACAATTGCAGTCCAGCGCCTCGATCGACGCCGGAGCGTCGATCTCGAAACGCACGCGGCCGCAATGGCAGCCGCCGCGGTGGATCACGTACGCGTCGCCCATGCGGATCAGTTCTTGCCTTTGCCTTTTCCCTTGCCGCCGCTGTTGCCGGGGGCGTTGCCATGGCCCTTGCCGCCGTGGTCGCCATGAACGTTTCCATGGTCGTCGCTGCGCCCCTTGCCCGGCGGCTTGCCCTGCTGCTGACCCTTACCGCGCCCCGGGAAATCGCGCTGCAACTGGGCGTCGAGCTCGATCGGCCGGCCCCAGCGGTCGTAGGTCGGCACCATGCCCCGTTTGAGTTGATGGAATTGCGCCGAACCGGGCTTGATGCCGAGCCGCTTGGCCATCGCGCCCCAGCCCTGGCCGTGGTCGCGTTCCCAGAGGTCGACCACGTAGCGGCAGGGCCTGCCCGCGAGTCGCGCCAGCGCGCAGGCGAAATAGATATCGCCCGGTGCCCAGCGGCGCGCGAGCAGTTCCACCACGAGATCGCGCGGCGCGCCGTGGTAGCGCACCAGCTCGTCGACGAACGGGTCGCGGTAGCGGCTGCCGTAGCGGTTCATGTCGCCGAGCCAGACATCGACCCAGACGTCGCCGCTGCGCGGATTCCAGCCGAAGGTGAAGTCCTGGGCCTGTGCTTGACCGGCGGCGAGGCCTAGGGCGAGGAGCGAGGCGGCGAGCAGTCTGCGCATGGTTCGGGTCCGGCGGGAAAGAGCGTGGGCGGATGATGGTGCGAAGCGCGGGGGACGTCCAGTCGACGGCGTCGCAAAAAAATGCGCCGCGGCGAACCGCGGCGCATGTGGGCCTGCTCGGGATCAGTCGTCGCGATCGCGCCAGCGACGGCCGTCCCAGTAGCGATCGTGGCGACGGTCGCGGTGGTAGCGGTCGCTGTAGGTGCGGTCGTAGCGCGGATCGTAGTACTCGACCCTGCAGCGGCCGCGGCTGTCGCAGCGCTGGCGGCTGTAGCGGCCGTTGGGATCGCGGACGAAGCCGTCGCGGTTGCGGTGGTAGCCGTAGGCGTTGCCGTAGGGCGCGCCGTAGCGATGATCGTCGCGGGGGATGTAGCGGTAGTACACGGGACGGCCGCGATAGTCGCGTTCGACGATCAGACGGTCGTCGTAGCCGTAGCCGCCGTGGCGATAGTAGGGGTGACCGTTGCGGAAGACGATGTCGGCCACATCCACGATCACCCGGACCAGATCGTCGTCGGCGCGGGCCGGGGCGGGCATCAGGGCGCCTGCGCCGAGCGCGGCGGCGAGGGCGGCGGGGGCGAACCAGCGGGCGAGGGACAGCATGATGGAATCTCCGGCCGACCGCGGGACTGCGGTCGGAAGCGACGATGCCGCCGTCGTGGTGAACGCCGTTTTAACCTTCCCGGCGTGCCAGGGGGTGTGTTCAGCCGGCCGCCAGCGAACGGATCGCCGCCGGCAGTTCCGCCGGGCTGTCGACGTGACGCAGCCGGTCCGTGGCGGTCGGCGGTGCGGTCTCGGCTTCGTGCGCCCAAGTCACGTGATAGGGCATGTGCACGCCGCAACCGCCGAGTTCCAGCACCGGCACGATATCCGAGCGCAGCGAGTTGCCGATCATCGCGAACTGCGCCGGCGCGAGATCGAATTCGGCGAGCAGGCGGCGATAGGTCGGCGCGTCCTTCTCGCTGACGATCTCGATCCGCCGGAACAGATCGGACAGGCCGGATTCGCGCACCTTGGCCTCCTGGTGGAACAGGTCGCCCTTGGTGATGAGCACCACCGGATAGTCGCGCGCGATCTCCGCCACGGCTTCGCGGATGCCCGGCAGCAGTTCCACCGGATGCTGCAGGACCGCCTTGCCCAGTTCGACGATCCGATGCACGTCGCGGGCCGAGATCCGGGCGTCGGTGATCGCGATCGCGGCTTCGATCATCGAGAGCGTCATGCCCTTGGCGCCGTAACCGAACAGGGCGATGTTCTGTTTCTCGACCGCGTAAAGGCGGTCGTGGACGTCGTCGAGATCCACGTAGCCGGCGACGATGCGCTCGAATTCCGCCTGCGCGTCGCGGTAGTAGTCCTCGCTTCGCCAGAGCGTATCGTCGGCGTCGAAGCCGATCAGTTTCAGGTTGCGGGTCATGCGCGGAGTATGCCGCGGATCGCGGCGGCGTGGACCGTTCCCGCGATCACGGCAACGTCGTGCGCAGCTTGTCCGTGACCGGGATCGCATCGGCCGGCCGCAGCGGCGGCGGCGAGAGCGCCGCGCGGTAGGCGCGGTACAGGGTCAGCACCTTGTCGAGATAGGCCTGGGTTTCCTTGTACGGCGGCACGCCGTCGTAGCGCGCGACCGCGCCCATGCCGGCGTTGTAGGCCGCGACGGCCAGGGTGCCGTCGTTGCCGAACCGCTTCAGCAGCATGCGGAAGTGGCGCGCGCCGGCCTCGATCGACTCGGCAGGGGAGAACGGATCCTTCACGCCGTATTCCTGCGCGACCGCGGGCATCAGCTGCATCACCCCCTGCGCGCCCTTCGGCGAGACCGCTTTCTCGTCGAAGCCGCTCTCGGCGTGTGCGATCGCGCGCAGCCAGGCGTCTTCGACCCCGGTCCGCTTGGCCGCGGCCTGGAACAGCCGCGCATGGCGATCCAGTCGGGGCGTGTCGACTTTGCCCAGTCCCTCGTGCGCGGGTTCGCCTTCCGGCGTTTCGACGGTGAAGCGCAGATAGACCCGCGAGCCCGGGAGATTGCGCGTGCCGTAGACCAGCTTTCCGTCCTGATCGCGCTCGTACAGCGTGCCGCTGAACACGCCCATCTCGCCCCACAGGTTCGGGGTCTGCACCGCGTTGTCGTCGATCTCCTTCGCCTCGCACTTCGAGCCCGGCTCGGGCGCGGTGGAGAGGCTGACGGTGCCGTCGCGCACGCACCGCCAGACCGTGCGCGCGTCGGCCGGCGCGCTGCCCAGGGCGAGCGCGAGGGCGACGACGATCCACGGGGCGCGACGTGAAGCCATGACGCTCAACGGTCGCGCGCAGCCTCTTCCTGCGCCCATGTGCGCGGGCTTCCGATCAGACGCATGCGGCTGCGGTCGCGCTCGTCGTGTTCCTTGCCGTACCGACGGGTCTCGACCGTTTCCAGCATCTGGATCTCGCCCGTATCGCGCCGGAACACCAGCAGCCCCTCTTCGCGCATCGTGAGCCCCTGCGGCCGTCCCTCCCGCGGCGAGGCCGAGGACGCTCCGCCGTCGATTTCGTCGGCGAGCCGCCACAGCGCCGCCGGGTCGCCGTCGGTATCGAGCACGTGGATCCAGCGGATCCGCGCCAGATTCGGGTCGTCGCGATCCAGCGTCAGCGTGTATTCGCGCAGCGCCGGGAGCGGCGCCCTGGCGTGGTGCAGCCGCAGCGGTTCGCGGTCGCGATACGGGCGCCCGGATTTCAGCGCTTTGCCGACGAAGCCGGTCATCCCGCGGATCTGCGCGGTGCTCGACATTTCCACGTCTTCGGTCGTGATCAGGGCCGCGACGGTCTCTTCCAGCCGCGACATGGCGAAGTCCAGCGCCGCGTCCTGCTCGCCTTTCGAAACCTTCGGGTCGGGCTTGCCGATCATCCGTTCCAGGTTGGCGGCGAAGATCGGCAGCATCGCGGCGCGGATCTTCGCGGCGACGGCCTCGGGATCGCGCAGGCGGCGATAGCGTCCGTCGCGGCCGAGCTCGATCGCGATGCCGTAGCCGTCGAGCGCGTCCAGCAGCGGCGCGATCATGTCGGTCGTGGTGCGATCGCCCTCCAGCGCCTCGATCCGGCTGTCGTAGGTGGCCGTGGTCAGCAGGTCGCCGTCGCGGCCGTCCGCTTCGATCCTGAATTCGGTGCGGTCCGTGAGCCTGCGCGTGGTCCATTCGCCGTCGAGCAACTCCCGCTGCACCGACTCGCTTTCGTAGGCCAGGGTCTGGCCCGCTTTCCACGGCACCGGCACGCGGATGGTGTCGGCGGCCGAAGCGCCGAACGACGCGACGGCGAGCAGGGCGGTGAGAACGGGGGTGCGCAGCATCGCGGTCATGGGAGCGTCCTGGAAGGGGTCACGCATCGCGTGAGATCAGCTCGCGCATCCGCGCGAGTTTGGGGGCGACGAAGGGAACGGTGAGCATGGTGCTGGCCACCGCCATCAGCAGCAGGGCGGTGAAGGTGGCGCTGGTGATGATGGCCTTGTCGAGCAGCACGTTGGCGAAAATGATCATGATCAGCGCCTTGGTCTGCAGCAGCCAGCCGATGATCGAGGCTTCGCCGGGCCGCCAGTTCAGCAGTTTTCCGGCCAGATGCACGCCCGCCAGCTTGCCCGCGAGCTGCGCCGCGAGCAGCGCGGCCGCGGCGACGAACACCGCGATGCCGCCCATGTCCCAGCCGGTGCGCAGGCCGGTGCTGAGGAAGAACACCGGCATGATCACCAACAGCACGTTATGGCGCAGGGTGTCCATCTTCTCGCGGTCGAACCAATGATGGTCCATCACCATGCCGGCGAGGAAAGCGCCGACCATGAAATGCAGGCCCGACCAGTCGGCGCCGAACGCGCAGGCCGCGAGCCAGACCAGCGCGACGTACCAGCGGTCGCGTTCTGCCAATCGCAGCATCAGCCGGCGGAACGCCACGCAGGCCAGCGCGAACACGGCGATGAACGCGACCTGCCGTCCGATCCGTTCCCAGTCCATCAGCACCAGCGCGAGCACGCCCCAGATCGCCACGTCGTCGAGGCTGGCGTAGCGGAGGATGCGCTGGCCGATCGGTGCGCGCAGGATCTCGAGTTTTTCCATGAGCAGGATCAGGATCGGCAGTGCGGTGACCGCGCAGGCCATGCCCACGCCGACCACGAATTGCCAGGTCATGCCCTTCGCGCCGATCCAGCCGTCGAAGCCGAGCATGCCCGCGGCCACGACGCAGCCGAACAGCAGCGGCGTTCCCAGCGCGAGACCCGCGGTGATCGAACTCTCGCGCCGATGCTTCCAGGCTTCGCCCAGATCGAGCTCGATGCCCGCGATCCACACGAACAGCATCACCGCCCACCAGGCCACGCCGTTGAGCGACTGGATCACGTCCTTCGTGAAGACGAACTGGTAGTACTCGGGAAAGATCGCGCCCAGCACGCCGGGCCCGAGCAGGATGCCGGTGACGATCTGCACCACCACCAGCGGCGCGAAGTAATCGGTCCGGAACAGCCGCCAGATCAGATACGGCACCGCGAAGATGATGACCATCGCGATCAGGAACAGTTCGGTCGTGGTGATGGCGTGGGGCATGGGTGCGGCGGGCGTTGTCGGCCAGTCAAGCATATCCGACGCATGGCAACGGGTGTCTGCGAGGGTGGCTAGTTGGGAAGTGCCTGCCATGATCGTGTGTGTCCTCGATGAGGGTCCATCTCTTTTCCGACGATGTATGCGGTTACAGCAGATACATCGACTTTTCCATGAAAAAGAGGCGTTTTCGCGCGGCCTGCAACAGAATGCGCCCGCGCCGAAGTTGGCGCGATTTTTCTATATGGATGTTGTTATGAGTCAGAACTTGTTGTCTTTGCAGTTCGATGAAGCGCAGTTGGCCGCGATCGACGCCGGCCTGTCCGCCCTGGAAAACGCGTTGCAGGGCCTGATTTCGCTGACCCCCGATCAGCGCCGCGGTCTGGTGCGGATGGGGGCGAAGTCCGAAACCTTCTGCCGTCAGACGCTCACCGTGCTGACGCAGAACGCGCAGGTCATCCCGCCCAGCATGGATCTGGCCGAGGCCCGGTCCGATCTGGCGACCCTCGATCAGCTGCGTCCGCGCCTGGCGCGTCTGCAGCGCCTGACCGAGCGGGCCCAGGACACCGACGAGGCGCTGGGCAGCGACGTGATGTCGTTCGCGCTGGAGGGCTACGCGCTGTTGAAGGTGGCGGGCCGCAACCAGGGTCTCGAAGGCCTGCGTCGCGACCTGTCGACCCGCTTCGCCAAGACCGCCAGCAAGGGCGAGGCGCCGGCCACCGCCGGTTGATCGCCCCGGGCGTCGCCCACGACCCCGCCCCCGTTCCCACGGGGGCGGGGTTTTTCATGCCCGCGGCATGGCCCGCCCCGGGCCTGCTCCGGCCGATCCCCCCATGCGTTCCCGTGCAGACGGGCCTCCGGCGTCGGGCCTCCATCTCCCTCGGCCGGCCATCGTCTCCCGGACCCGTGGGCGCGATGGCGAAAATGTCGCCATCGTTGGCCCTCCGACCGCCAGCGATGCCCCTCGAACCGTCATCGTCGGCCCCTGGACCGGCAGCGATGGCCCCCGGACCGCCAACGGAGGCGCCCGAAGGGGCACCGTTGCCCGTCGCAGCGCCAGCGCCGACCCTCGAAGCGGCGACGTTGGCCGTCCAACGGGCAGCGCCGGCGCTCGAAGGGGCGGTGTTGGCCATCCAAGGGGCGGTGCCGGCCCTCGAAGCGGCAACGTTGCCCCTCAGACCGGCAGTGCTGGCCGTTGAAGCGGCAGGGTTGGCCCATTCGAGCGGCGACGCTGCGCCTCGCGGATTCACGCGCGGCGCGCGTCACGCCGCCTGTGCAGTCCGCGAGTCCGGAAAGCGGGACTGCTGGCGATCCGGCCCTTGCGACGATCGGTCGCGGCGATTTCGATCTCGTGTCGCCCGGACCACCGTCCATGGCCCGCAGCAGCATCCTGAATGCAGGCAAGGCAAGGTACCGGCGAACTGCGGGTCCATTGGATTGCGACAAGCGTGATGCGGTGCTCGCCCGACGGTCCCGGCACTCATTGAGGGCCGAAACGCGGTGCTACCGTCCAATCGCCCCGGGGAGATCTCTGCGCGGGCGTCGAATTGTTACCGAATGTCAGATTTTGTAGTGCATTCGCTAACGCATACACCACGGATCAATTTTTAAGGAGTTAGACATGGCCATTCAGGCGTTCCGTTTCGCCATCGCATCCGCAGTCCTGCTGCTGGCGACGACGTTGATGAGTCCTCTCGCCCATGCGCAAGTGAGCGGCGGTGGCGACCTTCCCAAGGCGGCCAGCGGTTTGGGGGAGGCGCTGCCCAATGCCGAGGATCTGGTCAGCGATCCCGCTTGGCGGGTCTATGAATTCGAGCGAGGCGGTATTCGGTACATACAGATCAACGACAGCACCGGAAGGGTGCGTGCCGCCGTAGGCCGCATCGATGAACTGTTCTGGACGATGCCGATGGGTAGCGATGCCGATCGCGTCAATATCGACGCATCGCCGGTTCTGTCGGGGCAGCGTCAGGTGCTGTACCGTGCGAACGAGGTGGAGGTGATCCTCATTCGGACTGGATCCGGCGACTACTGGGAAGTGCGCCGGCCCGAAGCGACTCACTGATCCGCGGCGGAGTCCTCGACCGGCTCGGCGAGCCAAAGGCCGATCCGATGCGCATGGCGGCGCACGATGCCGCCATGCGCGCTTGCTCTGGCGTTCAGCAACAAGGAGGCTGCGGTTCCGGCCTGGCTGACCTGTGCTTCCCCGGGGTTGAACGCGCAGATCGAAAAGTAGATCCCGCGACGGCGCGACGTTCGCAAGACCCGCATGCGGATGTGAAGTTCTTCCGGCTTCCAGTCGCACATCAGCACGATCGCGCTGCAGAGACAATGGTAGGCGGCGAATTGCAGTGCGTTCGACAGCGCCTTGGGGTCGCCATCGTCGAACCGGATCGCGATCGGGATGCCGGCCGACCAGCGATCCTCGAATGCCTGGGATTGCACGACCGCGAACAGTCCTTTTTCTTCGATGTCGATCGGGTAGAACGCCAGCGCGTGCGTGTTGAACAACTGGCGGTGGCGTGCGGCCGTCTTGTTGATGGCCAAGGCCTCCGTGTATTTTCCGTGTGTCTTGAGCCAGTCGACCAGTTCGCGCATTTCGTCGTCGACCAGAACGTGCAACTGCGCCATGTAGAGGACCTGGTTTCGCGACTGGCTTTCGCTCGAAAGCAGCGTGAGACGCGAAATCTTGCGGGCCTCTTCCTCTGCGACGCCTGAGTCGACCGCCATGTCGTAGTGGGATGTGATGCGGGTGCCAAGGATCAGGAATGCGGAGGCGGCGATGGATAGGCCGATCTGGGCCAGAAACACGGTTTCGTCGTAAGGTACGGGAGCCCCTGGTGTGCGCATGTAGGTCATGGTCTGCGCGATGCCGACATTCACGAGAACGACGCCAATGGCCGCGCCCAGCCAGCCGTGGTAATACGTCAGGAACAATGCGGGGAAGATCATCAGCAACAAGACCGACTTCCTGCCCATGTCGTCCACCGTAGGCCAATACTCCAGGTAGGCGAACATCATGGCGATGGAGATTGCGGCCAGTACGGCATCCCGGACTGTCTTTTTCAGTGCTCCGATCCGCTGTTGCCTGTTGATCCAGACGAGGACCGGCAGCATTCCCATGAGTGCACCCAGGTAATTGCCGAAGAATTTCGTGGTGAAAAACGCAAGCGTCGCATTTTCGTCGGGCCCCCCGAGGGTTGCATTGAGTCCCACGGTGCAGACGCCACCCCATGCGGCAAGGCCTGCGGCGGCCATGGGCAGTCGATGGGCAATCGCTTGCACGGTGGTCAGCTTCTTTCGCAGAAGGTATGGCGCGATCGACGTGCCGACGATCAATGCAAACGGACCGAAGTAGACCCATATTTCGTTTTCGCCGTTCGCGAGCGGGATGCGTCCATACATCACTGCAGCGGCATCGCCGATGAACACCAGCGGCCAGTATCGAATCGGCAGGAAGAACAGGCAGACAGCCCGCAGCCCTGCGGGAAGGAACCACTGGTCGAAAGAGTAATAACGAAGAAAGAGATAGCCGATGCAGTAGCCGAGACAGATGGAAAGCCCGATTGCGATCCTCATTCCCTTGGGATGATCCACTTCCTGCCCCCCTGTTCCTTGTCCCGGCCCGTGGCGCAGTTCCGGAATCCCCGGTCTTCACCGCTCCGCAGCGTGCGCCAAGCGCATTCCATGTGCAAGTGTTTCTTTCACAGGCAACCAACAACCATTCCGAGCAGTTGCAGTTCCGAAAGCTCGGCGATGGGAACCGGCGTCCTCGCACGCTCTTCGTTGTCGCCGACGAGGACCCACGAATCCCGCCGGATCGCGACGCGCCGGATATCCGAACGTCCCCACAGCGAATAGGCGTAAACGCCGCCATCGACGACATCTTCGAGACGTGTGGCGCTGGTGTCCACCAGAACCACGGCATGTCGCTTGATTTCGGGTTCCATCGTTCGCGACTGCTGCATCGCCCAACGGATGTTTTCTACGGGAGTCGCGCCCAACTCGCGCCGCAGCATGAGTTCCGGCAGCCAGATGCGTTCCTGTTCGTCGGCGCGGCCGAAGCCCGGCAATCGTTCGAGTACCACATGGCCTGCGGGCGGACTCGCCCATGTCTCTCCACGGTCCGTCACGGATGCGATCACGCCGGATTGCAGCAGCCGGTCGTAGGGCTGGCTGATGGACTCGGGCGGTACGTTCAGGCGCTTGGCGAGTTTGACCGCGTATTCGGCCGGAATCGGACGGCGGCCGCTCCGCCACTGCGCGACGCTGTTGTCGCTGATCGTGCCGACTTCGGCCGCGAGCGTGCGACTGCGGATGCGGGTCTGGTCCATCGCTGCGACGAAGGCTTGGGTGTACTTGTTCATGATCGCGATCCTAACCCGGCCCACGGAGAGGGCGACGGCAAGAAATATTGTCATTGACAATTGCCTAACGCAATGTTTTCCTGTCCCGAAGACGGCAGACCCCCTCTTGCGGGGACTCAGGGAGGTGCAGGATGCAGATCGAGACATGCCAGGTCGGCGGGCGCCTTCGCCTCGACGACAGCACGCGGATCGTGATTCACCGCCGACAAGGGCAGCGTGTCTGTCTGGGTGTCACCGCACCGGAAGGCATGGAACTGATGCTGGGCGGTGCCCTTGTCCGCCCGATTTCCGGCGCCGTTGGCGTCTGGACGTACCTGTTTTCGCTGCAGGCTTTGCGACGCTTCAGTCTCGGCAGGTACGAGGTCCGCATCTGGCTTCCCGGCGAACTGGTTCCGCTCGCGGCCGATTGCGAAGACTGGTTGCACATCGGAGTGATGTCCCACTCCCCCGTCGCTTCGCCTCCGCCGTTCTCTTTCCGGGCCCCCCAGCCGGCCCCCGTCCGTCCTGCCTCTCCCCCGTCGCAGGCCGAGCATGACGGGGGCCGGCTTCTTTCTCGGGGGTGTGAGTGATCTCTCTGCAGGGTGCTCGCCTGGCATGCATGCGGTTCATCGAATGGACTTCATGCGCCAGCGGTGTCGTCCGAGCGAGCAATGAAACAGGTGCTCGCGTCGGTGCCGCGCAGTCGCAAGCCATGGGACGGCCCGCAGCCAGACTGTGCGAAGCGCGGACGCGCCCATGCGTGGGCGCGTCCGCATCCCACGGGCCGGCGTGATCGCGCATGCGCCATGCAGATCGGTGGGGGCGGTGGAACATCGCCGGACGGATCGCGCGGGTGCTGCTCGGCTGCTTCCTGTGGGCGTTCTGCTGAGGCGGGCGAGGGGATGAGCGGGCGATTTCCGGCATGCGCTTGAAGCCTCGCGCCCGTCGAGCGGTCTTCAGGTCGCTGGAGCCGGGCAAGGCCACGAGGGCAGCGGCCTGAAGGCCGCTCTACCGAGGCGCAAGGCAGGTGTCGAGAGGGTCTTGAAGAACGGCACGACGCATGCGGGTACGCACGTTCCACCCGCCATCGAACAGGCACCGCAGCGCGTCGCGTCGTCGCGACCGGCGGGCCGGACGAAGCCTTCACAGGGAGACGAAACGATGAACGATACCCACGAGATCGAACCCGGTGCGACCGCACCCGTGCAGGGGCCGCTGCGCCGGCTCTGGCGACAACGGCGCATCCGCGCGCTGGCGGCGGTGGCGTTGGCGGTGTGCGCGGGCGCCGCGGTCTGGGCGCAGCAGAGCACGCCGCCGTTCTGCTACCAGACCACCACGCCGATCTGCCGCGACACGCTGGAACAGGCCGAACAGGCGATGCGCGCGGCGCCGGGCAATGCGTCGATCGCGTCCCTGCTGGAGCAGGCCGAGACCGAGGTCTTTCCCGCGACCGGCAACGCCGACTACATGTTCCGAGTCAAGCCGCAGCCGGCGAGCGTCGTTCACGGCCCGAGTTTCGTCGAGGAGCAGAGCAGCGGCGGCATCGTCAGTTCGATGCACGGCTGCACGCCCGGCAACGATCCCAATCTCCCCACCGCCTGTCTGGACGAGCAGCAACTGCTCAACAACGTGGTGCAGGAACTGCGCGATGCCCGGCCCGACTGCAGCCACAGCAATCCGACCCTGGTCGCCGACCGCGTGCCGCCGTACGCGACCATCGACGGACGCAACAACGTCTTCGGCGGCGCGACCTACGGCGTCATCGACTACGGCAGCAAGAAGTTCAACGTCACCCGCACCTGCAACGGCACGCTCTCGCCGTTCGTCATCCAGATCTTCCGACGGGAGACGTTCAGCTGCGCGCCCGGTTTCCGGCGCATGAGCGACAACATCGGCAACGATGGTTTCGGCGATCTGACCGTGCCGGTCCTGTGCGAGTACACCGGCCCGGCGCGCAAGATCACCGGTCCGATCCAGCAATGCGCCAGTTGCGCCGCCAGCGAGTACCCCGTCCACCCCGCGACCGGCGAGAAGGTGCGCACCGAGCCGGATTTCGCGTTCGCCGGCCGTACCTTCACCCGGTACTACCGTTCGCTGCGCCAGTTCCGCAACAACCCCGGCTTCGCGGTGGGCTGGACCCACACCTTCAGCGATCGCGTGGCCGGCAGCAACGGCACCGCGCCGGCCGCGGTGATCGACGAGACCGGCAGCTACGAAGGCTTCGAGTCGATCGGGGCCAACCGCTTCCGCGGCGTCAACTCCGCCGATACCGTGCTGGAGTACGTGGCCACCGGTGCGGTGCGCTGGCGCCTGCGCCTGCCCGAGGGCGAGTTGCGCGAGTTCGACGCGAACAAGCGCCTCACCGCGATCCGCACGCCCGACGATCCGCGACAGGACGTGACCCTGGCCTATGTCGATGGCCTGCTGCGCACCGCGACCGATGGCCAGGGCCGGGTTCTGCGCTTCGAATACAACGGCGCGAAGCTGCTGACCCGCATCGTGCTGCCGGACGGCAATGCGTTCGCCTACGGGTACGACGCGGACCGCAATCTGACGACGGTCGACGACGGCTACGGCCGGATGCGCCGCTACCACTACGCCGAAGCCGGCCTCATCGGCGACGCCAGTCAGCGCAACCACCTGACCGGCATCACCGCCGAGACCGGCCGGCGCTTCGCCGATGTCCGGTACGACGCACGCGGCCGGGTGATCGAGAGTCGCGCCCTGGGCACGCCGCACCACGTCACCACGGTGCGCTACGACAGCGACACCCGGGCGACGGTGTTCTCCGCCGGTGGCGAAGAGCGCGTCTACACGATCCAGCCGGGCCTGTATCGCCGCATTGTCGGTGTGGCGACAGTCGGCGAGACCACGCAGGACACACAGACCTTCGACGCACAAGGTCGCCTGCAACGCAGCACCGACCGCCGCGGCGTGAACACCGACTACGAGTATCACGCCAGCGGCGCCTATCGGTCGGCGACGGTGGAGGCGGTCGGCACGCCCGAGCAGCGGCGCGAGGAGATCGACCGCGATCCGGCGACGAACCTGCTGACCGAACTGCGACTCCGCGATGCCGCGGGGACGCTGCAGGCGCAGACCCGTTGGACCTACAACGCCCGCGGTCAGGTGCTGACCGAGACCGACATCGACCCGGGCACCGGCGCGACGCGCACCACCACGACCGCCTATTGCGAAGCCGCCGACGTGACCGCCGGGACCTGCTCGCTGGTCGGACTGGTCAAGTCCGTCGACGGCCCGCGGACGGACGTGGTGGACACGACCCGGTTCGGCTATCGCATGAGCGATGCCCCCGGCTGTGCGGTCGGTCCCTCGGCCTGCACGTACCGCAAAGGCGATCTGTGGAAGACGACCAACGCCCGCGGTCAGATCGTCGAAGCGTTGGCCTACGACGGCGCCGGTCGCATCGTGTCGGTGCGCGATGTCGCCGGGGTGGTGACCGATGTCGAGTACGATCCCCGCGGCTGGCTGCTCGCGACCAAGGTGCGCGGCACCGACAACGCCAGCGAGCACGACGATCGCATCGCGCGGATCGAGTACACCGCCGACGGTCTGGTCCGACGCGTGATCCGGCCGGACGGCGTGTTCGTCGTCTTCGGCTACGACGATGCGCAGCGTCTGACCTCGATCGCCGACCGCGACGGCAACACCATCTCCTACACCCTCGACGGGGCGGGCCACGCGATCAGGGACGACACCCGCGACGCCGGCGGCGCCCTGTTGCAGACGGTCGCGCGGACCTTCGACACCCTGGGACGGCTGCGCGCGGTGACCGATGCCGACAACCGCAGCACGACCTTCGACTACGACGCCGAAGGCGCGCTGACGAAGGCCGCCGACCCGCTGTCGCGCGAAACGCGCGCCGAGTACGACCCGCTCGGTCGCCTGACCCGCAGCCTGCGGAACGCGACCGCGACAGCGAGCGCCGACGACCGCGCCGAGACGCTGCACCGTTACGACGCGCTCGATCGCATCACCCGCATCACCGATCCCAAGGGCCTGCATACCGAGTACAGCTACAACGGCTTCGGCGACCGGATCGAACAACGCAGTCCGGACACCGGCGTCACCACCTGGACCCACGATGCCGCCGGCAACACGACGGGCGAGGTGGACGCCAATGGCCGGTCGACCCAATACCTCTACGACGCGCTCGACCGGCTGCGCGCGGTGGACTACGCCGCGGCCGTGCCGGACGAGACGTTCGGATACGACGGGGCATGGGGCGATTGCATGCCCGGCGAGCAGTACACGGCCGGGCGTCTCGCCCGCACCGCGGATGCGGAAGGCAGCACGACGTATTGCTACAACCGCTTCGGCGATGTCGTGCGCAAGGTACAGCGCACCGGCGATCAGACCTTCACCCTGCGCTGGGTGTATCAGGCCGACGGCCGGTTGCAGAAGGTCGTCTATCCGGATCTGACCGAGGTGGATTATCTCTACGACGCACAGGGTCGCATCCGCGAGATCGGCGTCAACGACAACGATGCCCGGCAGGTGCTGTTGACCGGCGCGACGTACCGGCCGTTCGGTCCGGTGTCCGGCTGGACGTACGGCAACGGCCTGGCGCTGCGGCGCAGCTTCGATGCGAACGGGCTGCCGGTCGCGGTGGAGGACGGCCCGGCGAACGGCAACAGCATCGGCATCGCGCTGGGCTATCGCTTCGATGCGGCGGGGAATCTCGACCGGCTGCGCAGCGGTCGGGCAAACGACCCGGCTGCGATGGCTCAGACCTATGCCTACGACGGTCTGGATCGGCTGACCGAAGTACGCGATGCGCAGGCGCTGCTGTTGGAACGCTACGCCTACGACCGCACCGGCAATCGCCTGAGCGCGAGCGAATGGGTCGCGACCGGCAGCGGTGGCGGCCCGGGTGATGGTGGCACGCCGACCTACACGTTCCAGACGACGCCCTACACCTACGCGGCGAACAGCCATCGGCTGCTGGCGGTCGGCAGCGAGCCCCGCGAATACGATGCCGCCGGGAATCTGACGCAATTGGGCGATCCGAACGCCCCGGGCGGCCCGCGCCGGCAGTTCGCCTACAACGACGGCAACCGCATGAGCGCGGTGTCGAACCTCTCGGGCACGCTCGCGACTTACGGTTACAACGCCTTGGGCGAACGCGTGCGCAAGACGGTGAACGGCGCGAACGCGTACGCCGTGTACGACAACGACGGTCGCTGGCTGGGCGACTTCAACGCCAACGGCCAGCCGCAGCGGATGGCGATCTGGCTGGACGATCTGCCGGTCGGTGTGATCGTCGGCAGCGGCGCGCAGCGCAGGGTGTACTACCTCGAAGCCGACGCGCTGGGCACGCCGCGTGCCGTCATCGACCCGCAACGCAACGTGGCGGTGTGGCGCTGGGATGCGCTGGGCGAGGCGTTCGGCCGCGACGGGATCGAGGGCGACCCGGACGGCGACGGACAGGTGTTCACCCTGGACATGCGTTTCCCCGGGCAGCGCTACGATGCGGAGACCGGATTCCACTACAACTACTTCCGCGACTACGACCCGACGACGGGACGCTACGTCGAATCCGACCCGATCGGACTCGATGGCGGAATGAGTACGTACGGCTACGCCGGTGGATCGCCGTTGATGTACGACGATCCGGATGGGCTGGTTGCGGGTAAAGTCGCGCTGTCGATCACGACCCGTCATATCCTGCCGCGTCTGGGCATCAACCTTGCGGCGCGCGCATCGGCCCGATGGGCGATGAAGAAGGCGATGTGGGCAGCGCAGAGGCAGGCGTTCAGGGCGGCGAGGGCTGCTAAGCTGACAGCTCGACAGTCCCCCGTATGTAGTACCGTTACAAGCGGAGGCAGAAAGTACTGGATCAAGGCGAAAGAATTTCGCGGGAATAAGGTCTACCAAAGGGATGATCTGATCAATCCACGTCTTCTGGATTCTCGTGGCCGCTCCAATTTGGAACGTATGCAAAAGGGATTGTCTCCAATTGGTTCTGATGGAAAATCATTGAATTTGCATCATATGCTTCAGAGTCACAACGGTCCGATAGCGGAAATGACAGCGAACTTTCACAAGGGGTATCACTCGATCATTCACATCAACCCATCTTCGATTCCCTCCGGGATCAACAGGCTGGCGTTTGATAGGTGGAGAGCGAGCTATTGGATCAATAGAAGTCGTGATTTCTTATGATGGAGAAAGGCCATGAGTATGGGTGATCTGGAAAGAGCTTTGGATCTCATAGTCGCTAATATGGATCGTGCAGACTTCGAGGGACAGAAGTCCGAAGAGATTATTGCTTCCGCAGAGGCTGCGCTGGGCGTGCATTTCCCTGCAACATACAGGGCGTTCTTGTCCAAGTGCGGTTGCGGAGATTTTGCGGGTCATGAGTTCTATGGAATCATCGGTGATGATTTCTACAACTCTGGTGTTCCGGATGCTGTTTGGATCACTTTGAAAGAACGTGAGGAGTCCGGGCTGCCGAATCACTTGGTTGTCGTCTACGATCAAGGTGACGGGGCCTACTATGCCCTGGATTGTTTCGGATCGAATGTGTCGGGGGAATCCCCAGTCGTCGTCTGGGTTCCTGGTGCATCAAGAAAAGGAGATCGACTCGAAGTCGTTGCTGAGGATTTCGGGGGGCTGCTATTGGAAAAAATACAAAGCAGCCTTTGACCAAGAAGAGACTTTGGCAAGAATCCGCATGACACATTTGGATAAATTGATCTCGATCGCGGGCGGTCCACTGAGCCATGATCAGCCGACGCTTTCGGCTCGCACAATGAGCCTTGGGGGCATGCGTGCCAAAGAGCTGTTGGAATTGCTGTCGAAGCGAAACGGGTTCTATGCGTTCGAGGGTGCTTTGCACGTGTTTCCGGTAAGCGTCTTGGGGCCGGCGATTGGGATAGAGCAGTGGAACGATGCCGGTTTATGGAGAGGCGACTACCCGGAAATATCGGAAGAAGCTTTGTTTTTTGCCGAGGATATATTTGGCGGTCAGTTCTGCATCGAAGAAGATCGGGTGTTCTCCTTTGATCCGGAGACCGGCCAGCTTGAGCATCTTGCAGATGATCTGGATGGCTGGGCGAAAGCGATATTGATGGACTATGAAGTGCTGACGGGTCATCCGCTTGCGAAAAGTTGGCAGGTCGAGAATGGACGCCTTCCGGAAGGCCGCCGCCTTGTGCCGATCACGCCTTTCGTGATGGGAGGAGAGTTCTCCATCGGAAACCTGCGTGCATGCGATGCGGTTCAGGGGATGCGTCTTAGGGCGGAAATTGCAGCCAAGATAAGGGATCTTCCCGATGGTGCGAGCGTTGCGTTTGGTGTTTCGGACTGACTTCTCTGGAGTGGTTGGAAAAAATGGAAATTTCCACGACGCAGCTAGAGTCTATGTTTTCTCTGTCTGGCCCGAAGCGCTTCGAGCATTTCGTTAAAGCTGTCGTGGACTGGCAGGAGGCCTGGGGGTTGTATCAAGACGGATGGGCACTTGCTGCCACCGATGATGGAGCGACTGTATTCCCGTTATGGCCTGCGAAAGAATACGCGCAAATCTGCGCCGAAAAGGAGTGGGTAGGTTACGAGCCTCGGCCTACTAGTCTCGATGATTTGCTGGAAGCTCTGCTTCCAAAGCTGAAAAGAGAGGGTTTGTTGCCTGGGGTCTTTTATACGCCATCCAGTCACGGCGTCACGCCAGCTGTCGATGAGTTGAAGAATGCGATAACCAAGGAACTAGAAAAGTATTGAGGTGACTGCACCTATAGAGAAGCCCAAAGCTGCCACTGTCATCGACACGACGGCCGCTTCTCGTTGCTCGCATATGGGTAACAGGCGGCCGATTTCTTGGAGGCAATCAAGGTGGCTTACAAAATGGATGCTGTTTGTTCTTCGTATTGGCGGAATTTTTGAATAGTGATTTGCATGAAATAGAGGAGAGAGTGCCTTGTACTACTTTGTTGAGCCGGAAGTTGCAGGCGGTTGGGGTGACGGGACTTTGGCAGATACGTCGGTACATCCGCCTGTTGTCAATAAGCTTCACTATCATTTCGATGATTGGCTTGGCGATGATCTGTTGGAGACGTTTCCCTGCTTTATCGTCTCCGAGAAACTCAAGGATGACATCGTTGGATCGGGTCTGACGGGGTTCGAGATTGACGACGTATTGGTCACCATGTCCGATGATTTTGAATTGCCTGCTGGGGTTTCGATCTTTCCGAACTTCTATTGGCTGAAAGCCAAAAAGACAGACCAGGCTGTTGATTTCAAGATTTCTGCTGACAACAGGCTGATGGTTTCAAGCGGGGCACTTGCTGTGATGAAAAGGCACTCGCTTTCTCATGCAGATATCGACCCGATCTCATGAGTGAAGAGCCAAGAAGCGGCTTGGTTTGGAAAGGTTGTAAGCCACAGACAAGCGCTCCGAAGATGTTCGCTTCTTTACTCGATTGACGCCGAAGCCCCGCATCGCGGGGCTTCGGCCGAACTGGTTGGGTAATTGCGGGTTCTACCAAAATTTCATGGGCGATTGGGTCATGAGCGCAGTGCCAAATCTTGCGTATCCAGTTGGCGCCCCAGCTTGGAGCAGTGCGTACAAGTTACCGCCCACATTTTGCTGCTGATCCGCTAAAAGATGAAACTTCCTTGGTCTGAATAACCTAGAGGTTGGATTTGCACTGCCGCTACTCGGGGCTGCACTATGCGTCGACATTCGAAATCCTCGCCGCCGTCCATCATCCATGCGCCCAGTCGGCGTTCCAGCCAGCCCCGGGCGAAGGCAACTCCGCTCTCAATCCCCCCGCAACGATCCGCCTCGATTTCGCTGTCCTTTGGGCACAGCAGTACATTGATCGACAATTCATCGCCGCCGATAGCGGCTGCTGAGGCAATCGCGGGCATGTCGCCGTCGAAGAGGAACCGATAGCGTCCGGTTCCGCCGCCATTGTTTTCTGGGTTTGCGCCTGGCCACCAGTCCTCTTCTGGCGATAGTCCGAACAGCCTCTGTTCGAGACCGGCATTGATTGCTGCCACCATCATGTTTCGCCAAGCGGTCCATCGTACACCCCGCTTCCTTCTCAATGGGAACTGGCGAAATGGCGAATAGGAGTGCTGAAGTTCTGGCAGTACGCGCAAGTTGCTGGGGACGGAATAGCCGAACTGACGGAGTCGTTCTGCCAGACGCGCATTGTCTGGCTTCTGAACCTCGGTGGTAGGGTTTTCGGCGAATGCTGCCAACAGGGCAGCATTGGTATTGAAGCCCAGGGCTGCTGCCACTGCTTCCGTCAGATGCGAGGAAGAAACGCCGGTTACGCGGGATTGAGCGCGTTGCTTCAAATTGCGGAGCGCGGCTTTGGAAACGAAAAAGGTAGACATGCCAACTTTCCTCATGGGATGGCCAATGACTGCCGATTACGCATCGACCGAGGGAATGGGCACGGTCAACTTCAAAGTAGAGATTTTTGGTTGAAACGTCGTTTAACCCGGCAGTAGGTTCAGCGTGACGCGGCTGTGCCATCAGGATACCGCGCAATTGTCCGAGTGCAACGACGTGTCTTGGCAGGTTGGAGCTGGGACTCGCCAAGGAAAGTCGTGCCGATGGCCTCGGCCGGCTTTTTTGACGCGCGTCATTGGAAGCCGGCGGCGTATTACAAAGATCATTTGCGTGATCCCCACTCGGAGTAGGCGCAATGAATATTCATGAGGACCCGTTCGGAAAATTTTCGGATGATGAGAAGCGGTTGGAGGCCATCAAGCTCCGCGAACGCCGTCTGTTGTGGCTGGGGCTTGCGTATTGTGCGTCGATAGTCCTCGTTTTCTTGTTCGGCCATCCGTCCGCCGACCATCTGCGTTTGCTGCCGGTGTTGATTCAAGGATTGATGCGCTGAACCCGCGATGTGAGTCCGCATTTCGCACTGGCCGGAACCAAGTCGCTTGGGCTGGTCTGCATGCGCCCCCAACTCGCCCGCGTGCTACCCTCTCGGCGTTGTCCCGCAAGAAGAGGCGTAAGCCCTTGATTCTTCGTGTATTGCCCCGCTTGGCCGCGGTCTTGGCGACCCTGTCGCTGGCCGCCTGCGCCACCCAGTCGCCGCCGCCCAAGCCCTCGGCCGTGGTCGTGGCCCCGGAACCGCCGCCGCCGCCCGCGCCCGCCGCGCCGCTGCTGCCCAAGGTCCCGCAGCCCCAGGAGCGCCCGGTGGCGCCGCCGGCCGTCGCCGACCCGGCGATCCCGCGCGAGCAGCGCATCGCCGCCTTCGTCGACTACACCGCGAAGACCTACGGCGTCGATCCGCAGCGCGTGCGCGACGTGCTGGCCGCGGCCGAGTACAAGCAGAGCATCATCGACGCGATCACCCGTCCGGCCGAGGCGGTGAAACCCTGGCGCGACTACCGCACGATCTTCATGACCCCGGCGCGCATCGACGGCGGGATCGCGTTCTACCGCGACAACCGCGAAGCGCTGGACCGGGTCGCGGCGGAAACCGGCGTGCCGGCCGAATACATCGTCGCGATCATCGGCGTGGAAACCTTCTACGGCCGCAACACCGGCAGCTACCGCGTGGTCGATGCGCTGTACACGCTCGCGTTCGATCATCCCAAGCGCGCACCGTTCTTCGCCGGCGAACTCGCGCAGTTGTTCGCGCTGACCGCGCAGGAGCCGCAGCTGCCGATCCTGGAACTCAAGGGCAGCTACGCCGGCGCGATGGGCATGGGCCAGTTCATGCCGTCGAGCTACCGGCTGTGGGCGAAGGACGGCGACCGCGACGGTCGGCGCGATCTGCTCACCCACAAGCCCGACGTGTTCGCCTCGATCGCGAATTACTTCGTCGTCCACGGCTGGCAGGCGGACGGCCCGGTCGTCGCCCGCGCCGCGCTCGACGCCGGCCGCGCCGAATTCGCGCCCGAGAACCTGGAACCGGTGCATGCCCTGTCGACGCTGGTCGAGCGCGGCTACCGGCCGCTGCCGGGCGAGCCGCAGCCCGCCGATCCTGCGACCCAGGGCGCGACCGTGGTCGGTCTCGATGGCGATGCCGGCCGCGAATACTGGCTCGGCTACCGCAATTACTACGTCATCACCCGATACAACCGCTCGCCGATGTACGCGCTCGCGGTGCACCAACTGGCGCAGGCGATCCGCGCCGGGGCGCAGCCGTGAACGCGGCGATGCCGGCGCTCGCGCGCATCCTCGTGCCGGCGCTGCTGGCGTCGACGCTCGCGGCCTGCGGCAGCGCGCCCAGGCGCGACGAAGCGCCGCCGACCGCCGAGCGCGCGCCGCATGCCGGGACCGCCGAGGTCGCCGACGCCGACGCGCCGAAGCGTTCGCCGTATCCGCCGGCGCAGGAGGATCCGTCCAAGCGCGGCGATTACGTCGCCGGTGGTCTGTACGCGCCGCACATCAAGGACAGCGCGCCCGAGGAGATCCCGGACGTCGACGCGATTCCGGAGCCCGAGGTGAAGGCCGAGCCGCGTTCGCGCGTCGGCAACCGCAGCTACGCCGTGCAGGGCAAGCGCTATCAGGTGCGCGATTCGGCGCACGGCTACGTCGAAGAGGGCATGGCTTCGTTCTACGGCAGGAAATTCCATGGCCGCCTGACCTCGAACCAGGAGGTCTACGACATGTACGCCTTCACCGCCGCGCACAAGACGCTGCCGCTGCCGAGCTACGTGCGGGTGACCAATCTGGCCAACGGCAGGTCGGTGGTGGTGCGCGTCAACGATCGCGGCCCCTTCCACGCCGGTCGGATCATCGATCTGAGCTATGCCGCCGCCACCAAGCTCGGTTTCATCAAGCAGGGCACGGCGCGGGTGGAAGTGCGCGCGCTGACGCCGGGCGAAGGTCGCGGCGACGGCGTCGCCGCCGCGCGCAGGCCGCCCGTCGAGGCGCCGCCGGTCGCGACGGTCGAGGACAACGCGGTCCCGGCCGACGAATTCGAGCGCTGGATGCGCGAGCGCGGCATCCGTTTCGCCACCGGGACTCTCGCCACCGGCAACTCGACCGTCGCCGAGGCGCCGACGGGTTCGACGCCCGCGGAGGGCGACGTCCTGCTGCAACTGGCGGCGTTTTCGGCCCGAGACAATGCCGAGCGCGCCCGCGAGCGGCTCGTCGCCGGCGGCGTCGAACCGCTGCGGATCGACGAAGCGATCGTCAACGGTCAGCCGGTCTGGCGCCTGCGCATCGGTCCGGTGCCGTCGGCGCGGGCCCAGGAACTTTCCGTCCGCGCGGCCGATCTCGGATTCGGTCAGGTGCAGATCGTCCGCGATTGAGCGTCGAAACGCCGGCTGCGCCTCGGAATCTTTCGCCGCTTCCTTCAGAATACGCGGCTTCTCAATTGATTCGACGGCGTTCGCGCCGTTTTCCGGAGTACAGGGTTCGATGAAGAGCAGGGTTCGATGAAGAGGTCGGGTGCGATGGGGCAGGATCGTTCGGTGCGGACGACGGCGCGGTGGTGGCTGATCACCGCCTGCGCGGTCTGGATGGCGGGGCTCGCCCTGGCCCAGGCGCCCGCGGGCGCGCCGCCCGCCGCCAAGCCCGCGCCGCCGCCGATGGCCATTCCCGACGCGCCGAAGCCCGCCAGCGCCAAGGCCTGGCTGGTGATGGACGACGCCACCGGCAAGATCCTCGCCGGCGAGAACATCGACCAGCGCCTGGAGCCGGCCAGCATCACCAAGGTGATGACGTCCTACGTCGTCGCCGCCGAGTTGCAGGCCGGCCGGATCAAGGCCAGCGACCAGGTGATGATGAGCGTGAACGCCTGGACCAAGGGCGGCGCCGGCACCGAGGGCAGCTACAGCGGCTTCGACGTCAACAAGACCGCGCCGCTGGAAGCGATGGAGAAGGGCATGGCGATCCAGTCGGGCAACGACGCCGCGATCGCGTTGGCCGAGCACATCGCCGGTACCGAGGAGGCCTTCGCCACGCTGATGAACGATTACGCCAGCCGCCTGGGGATGAAGAACTCGCGCTTCGTCAACGCCAGCGGGCTGCCCGCCGAAGGCCATTACTCGACCGCGCACGATCTGGCCCTGCTCGGCCGCGCGATGATCCGCGACTATCCGCAGCAGTACGCCTACAACAAGGTCCGCGAATACACCGTCGGCCCGATCACCCAGTCGAACCGCAACCGCCTGCTGTGGCGCGACGAGTCGGTCGACGGCATCAAGACCGGCCACACGTCCACCGCGGGCTGGTGCCTGATGGCCTCGGCCAAGCGCGGCGACCAGCGCCTGATCACCGTGGTCATGCATGCCGCCACCGACGAAGAGCGCATGAACGATTCGCAGGCGCTGCTGAACTGGGGCTTCCGTTTCCACGAGACCCATCGCCTGTACCAGGCCGATACCGTCGTCGCCACCCACAAGGTCTGGAAGGGCGGCGAGAACGTGGTCAAGCTCGGTCTCGAACATCCGCTGCTGGTGAGCACGCCGCGCGGCCGCTACGCCGACCTCAAGCCGCAGATGGACGTGCCCAAGACCCTGGTCGCGCCGATCAAGGCCGGCCAGGTCATCGGCACCGTGCGGGTGATGCTCGACGGCAAGCCGGTGGTCGAGGCGCCGCTGGTCGCGATCGAAGGCGTGGCCGAAGCCGGTTTCTTCAAGCGCCTGTGGCACGAATTCCTGATGTGGTGGGAGTCGGACTGAGGGTTCGACGCAACGCGGGCCGGCCCACGGCCGGACCGCCTCGACCGGGAGCGCGTGGTGGATTTCAGCGAGTTCGTCGCCGTCATCGGCGCGCAGAAGGAACCCGAGCTGAAGGATTTCGAGCGGATCTCGGTGTTCGCCCACGATGCGGACAGGGATCTGCTCTGGACCGCGCTGGGTCATGCCGGCATCCATCCGGTCTACCGCGCCCTGCTGGCGCAGGCGCTGCATCGACGCATCGTCGAGGACCTCGAGCGCGAACGGGCGCGGCAGCGTCGACTCGAGGAGGAAGCGCGGCTCGATGCCGCGAAGGACGAACCGCCGCGGCCGACGCGTCGCCGCCAGCGCTGATCGCGACGCCGCCGTAGAATCGGACGCTACGCCGCCGCACCGCACGGGAGTCGTTCATGATCCACCGCAGCCGTCTTGCCGGATTCATCATCGACTGCCGCACCGACGATCTCGACGCCGCGACCCGCTTCTGGAGCGGCGCGCTGGGCCTGCCGATCGGCGAGCTGACGCCCGAGGAATCCGCGACCTACGCCAAACTCGACGACGCTCCGGGCGACCTGCACATCGAAGTACAGAAGGTGCGTCACGACTCGCGCGTTCACCTGGACATCGAGACCGACGACATCGACGCGGAAGTCCGCCGGCTCGAAGCGCTCGGCGCGAAGCGCGTCGCCGCCGTGCACACCTGGGTGGTGATGGAAGCGCCGACCGGACAACGTTTCTGCGTCGTGCGGATGAAGCATCCGGAACGCGGAGCGACGCCGAACGTGTGGTGAGCCCGTCGGCGAGCGTTCGGCGCGTGCCGAGCGCGGTCGCAGCGGGGTTCAGCCTGTGCGGCGCAGCCACGCGCGGCGCACCAGGAACGCCGCGGTCATGATCGCGAGGAACACGCCGTAGCCGACCGAGGTGGCCAGCACCTGCGGCCACATCCGGCCGTAGCGCGTGTCGGCGATGTCCTGCGACCAATGGATCGCGATCACGAATGCGACGACCGACAGGGCGAGGGCGGCGAGATCGAACGCGATCCGCGCCGCGTTGCGCGGCCGGCGCGGAAACAGCCAGTACAGCGCGCCGAGGATCAGGAACCACGGCAGGAACAGGATCAGGGCGAGATTGAGCTGGACGGCGGCGTTCATCGCCTTCAACCGGCCTTGGCCTGCATGCGTTCGTCCTCTGCGCGCTTGAGCGCGTTCAGGGCGTCCGTCGCGGCGCGGGCGACATCGTCCTCGATCCGTTCGCAGACGCCGAGCGCATCCGCGAGCGCGTCGCCGCCTTCCCGCTTGAAGCGCGCGATCCAGGCGCCCGCCGCCTTCGGATCGTCGAAACCGAGGCTCTGCAGCAGCACGTCGCCGTCGTGCGCCGTCAGCTTGAAGTGGAACCTGCCGTCCTTCTCGCGGTACTGCTTCAGCAGCGGCACCGCCGCGGCCTTCTCCTTGCCGGACGCTTCCGGCGTCGGCATCTTCGACAGATCCCGCAGTCCCACCGCGTCCCGCAATCGCCGGATGAACGGCGTGCCCAGCCGTTCGCGCGCGGTGCGGGCGCCGTCGCGGAGCATCTCCTCGATCGTGGTCGGCGCCGCCATCAGCGATTCGTAGCGCTCGCGCAGCGGCGCGAGTTCGGCGTCGATGCGCTCGAAGGTCTTCTGCTTGGCGTCGCCCCAACCGATGCCGTCGGCGTAGGCGGCGCGCATCGCCGCGGTTTCCTCCGCGTCGGCGAAGGCCTGGTAGAGCTGGAACAGCGCGGAGCCGTCGGTGTCCTTCGCCTCGCCGGGAGACTTCGAGTCGGTGACGATCGAGAAGATCAGCTTCTTCAACTGGTCGCGCGGCGCGAACAGCGGAATGGTGTTGTCGTAGCTCTTGGACATCTTGCGGCCGTCGAGGCCGGGCAGGGTGGCGACGTGCTCCTCGATCGCCGCCTCGGGCAACACGAAATGCTCCCCGTAGAGATGATTGAAGCGCTGGGCGAAATCGCGCGCCATCTCGATGTGCTGGATCTGGTCGCGGCCGACCGGCACCTTGTGCGCGTTGAACACCAGGATGTCCGCGGCCATCAGCACCGGATACATGAACAGCCCGGCGGTGACGCCGAAGTCGTCGTCCTGCCGCTCGGCGCGGTTGCGGTCGACCGCGGCCTTGTAGGCGTGGGCGCGATTGAGCAGGCCCTTGCCGGCGACGCAGGTGAGGAACCAGGTCAGTTCCGGAATCTCGTGGATGTCGCTCTGGCGATAGAACCAGACCCGGTCGTTGTCCGGCTGCAGGCCGCAGGCCAGCCAACTGGCGGCGATCTCCAGCGTCGAGCGCTGCACCTTCGCCGGGTCCTGCACCTTGATGAGCGCGTGCAGATCGGCGAGGAAGTAGAAATTCTGCGTGCCGGCGGCGCGGCTGGCGACGACCGTCGGGCGGATCGCGCCGACGTAGTTGCCCAGGTGCGGAGTGCCCGAGGTGGTGATGCCGGTGAGGATGCGGGTGGGGGTCATGGGGCGACGCAGGGGAAAGCGGCCCGCCAGTTTACCCGGGGCTGAACGCGACCGCCGCCGATCGACCCGCGACGCGGGCCGCAACCCCGATGTTCAGGGGCGTGCGTTCAACGTGGTACCCGGACCGGACATCGGACCGGCCACCCAACCACCACGGAGCCCCGCCATGTTGCGCCCCACCGCTCTCCTCCTCGCCGCCCTCGCTTCCGCCACCGCCTGCGCGCCGCTCTCGGCGCAGCCGCTGGTCGATGTGGACATCGTCGATCGCGACTCCGGCGAGTGGCTGCCGGAATACCGCCACCGCGGGCGCGACTGGGTCCCGGGCGTCCCCGGCCATCGCTACAGCGTGCGCCTGACCAACACCACCGGCGAACGCGTGCTGGTCGTGCTCTCGGTCGACGGCGTCAACGCGATCAGCGGCGAAACCGCCGCCACCGGCCAGACCGGCTACGTGCTGGGGCCGTGGCAGAGCACCGAAATCGCCGGTTGGCGCAAGTCCTGGCAGGACGTCGCCCAGTTCTACTTCACCGATCTTCCTGACAGCTACGCCGCGCGGACCGGCCGCCCCGACAACGTCGGCGTCATCGGTGTGGCGGTGTTCCGCGAGCGCGCCTATCCGCAGCCCTACTACGAGCCGGCGCCGATCTCGCGCGAGGACGAATACGAGCGCGACGGGCGCTACCGCGGCCAGGCCGGTCGCGCTGAAAGCGGCTCCGCGCCGGCGGCCGCCCCGCAGGAATCCCGCCGCGCCGCGAAGGCCGCATCCGATGCCGCCGCCGGTCCCGCGCCGACGCTGGGGACCGGCCACGGTCAGCGCGAATGGTCGCCGGTCGGTCGCACCGACTTCGTCCGCGCTTCGCGCACGCCGGCCCAGGTCACCCAGATCCGGTACGACGACGTCGACAACCTGATCGCGATGGGCGTGATGCCGCGGCCCTACGATCACTACGGTCGCCGTCGCGGCCAACCGCAGGCCTTCCCGAACGGCTTCGCCGCGGACCCTCCGGGCCGCTGGTGAGTCGCGACACCAATTTCGCGACATCGACGGCGCGATGACGTCGTCCGCACGAAGGGCCGGCCTCGCCGGCCCTTCGTCGTGATGGGGGCCTGTGCGATCATTTCGCCCCGGACGCGCCATCGCCGTGTCCGATCGGCGGCGGTCATGGCGTTGCCGGAGCAGTCGCAGCAAGGAGCGTGATCGCATGTCGTCCCCCGAGGCCCCGAGCCGGCCCACCCCCGAACAGTTGCGTGCGCTGCGTCGCCGGGCCCAGGCGATTCCGTCGCAGCCGCGCGACGGGCGGCGCTTCCCGGCCGCGTTCGCGCAACAGCGCCTCTGGTTCCTGAACCGACTGGGCGATGCGGCGGGCGCCTACAACGTGCCGCAGGCCGTGGCGCTGACCGGTCCGCTCGATGTCGCCGCGTTGCGCTGGGCCCTGGACCGCGTCGTCGCGCGCCACGAGGCGCTGCGCACGACCTTCGAGGACATCGACGGCATGCCGCACCAGCGCATCGCCGCGCCGCATCCGTTCGCGCTCGTCCCGCGCGACCTGCGCGATCTCGATGCCGAAGCGGCGGAGATCGCGCTGGCGGCGGCGCTGGAGGAGGAAGCCTCGACTCCGTTCGATCCGATGCTCGGCCCGCTGGCGCGCGGACGACTGGTCCGGCTCGCCGACGAACGCCATGTCCTGCTGCTCACGATGCACCACATCGTGTCCGATGGCTGGTCGCTGGCGGTGCTGGCGCGCGAACTCGAAGCCCTGTACTCGGCGCGGGTGCGCGGCGAAGCCGATCCGCTGCCGCCGTTGCCGGTGCAATACGCCGATTACGCGGTCTGGCAGCGCGAGCGCCTGTCGGGCGCGCGGCTGGAGCAGGAAGGTCGATGGTGGCGCGAGGCCCTCGCCGGCGCGCCGCCGCGGCTGGAGCTGCCGACCGATCGCCGGCGGCCGCAGGTGCAGAGCCACGCGGGCGCCCTGTGCGAAGTGCGGATCGCGCCGGACCTGGTCGCGTCGCTGAAGACCCTCACCCAACGCCACGGCGCGACCCTGTTCATGACCCTGTTCGCGGGCTGGGCGGCGGTGCTGTCGCGGTTGTCCGGGCAGACCGATCTGGTCGTCGGCACGCCGGTGGCCAATCGCGGTCGTCGTGAAGTGCAGGCGCTGATCGGCTTCTTCGTCAACACGCTGCCGATCCGGGTCGATCTGGGCGACGACCCCGACACCCCGACGCTGCTGGCGCGCGTCCGGACGCAGGTGCTCGCAGCGCAGGAGCACGGCGAGTTGCCGTTCGAGCAGATCGTGGAGCAGGTCAATCCCGAGCGCAGTCTCGCCTGGACGCCGATCTTCCAGACCAGCTTCGCCTGGCACAACACCGCGCCGGCCGATCTGCGTTTCGAAGGCCTGGAGGCACGGCCTCTGCAGACGCCGCACGCGGTGTCGAAATTCGATCTCTCGCTCAGCCTCGCCGAGGAAGACGAGGCGATCGTCGGCACGCTGGAATACGCGACCGCGCTGTTCGACGCCGCGACGGTCCGGCGTTTCGCCGACTATCTCCTCGCCGCGTTGCACGGGATGGTCGAGGACCCGTCGCGACCGGTCGGTGCGTTGCCGCTGATCGGCGACGAAGAGCGGCGAAGCCTGATCCACGACCGCAACGCGACGGACCGCGACTTCGGTCCGTGGCGCCCGTTCCACGTCTGGATCGAGGACCACGCCGCGGCCGCGCCCGATGCCGAAGCGGTCACTTGCGGCGACGACCGCCTCGACTACGCCGCGTTCAACGCCGGCGCCAACCGGCTCGCGCACTGGCTGCGCGATCGCGGCATCGGGCGCGGCGACCGCGTCGCGCTCTGCGTACAGCGCTCGGTGCGCGCGGTCGAGGCGATCTTCGCGATCATGAAAGCCGGTGCCGCGTATGTTCCGATCGACCCGGCCTATCCGACGGCGCGGATCGCGATGACCCTCGCCGACGCGCGCCCGGCGCTGGTGCTCGACGATCCGGCCAGTCGCCACGCCCTGGATGCGGCGCTCGCGCAACTCGCGGCGCAAGGCGAAACCGCAGTTCCGGAAACGATCGACATCGAGCGCGATCGCGCGCGCTGGGCCGACGCGCCCTCGACGAACCCGGATCCGGCTGCGGTCGGACTGCAGCCCGACGATGCGCCCTACATCATCTACACCTCGGGTTCGACCGGCGTGCCCAAGGGCGTCGTCGCGCGTCACGCCGGCGTGTCCGGACTGGCGCACGCGCTGCGCGAGCCGTTCGGGCTGACGCCGCGGACGCGGGTCCTGCAGTTCGCGTCCTTCAGTTTCGACGCCTTCGTGCTGGAGTGGACGATGGCCTTCGGCGCCGGCGGATCCCTGCATCTCGCCGCGCCGGGCGAGACCCTGATCGGCGAGACGCTCGAAGCTCTGGTCGCGGAGCGGGGGGCGACCCACGCGCTGATTCCGCCGGTCGTATTGGCCACGATGCCCGAGTCCGCATCGCTCGCGACGCTGCACACGCTCGCCTGCGGCGGCGAGACCGTGCCGCCGGCGCTGCTGCGGCGCTGGAACCGGAACCGCCGCTTCATCAACGTCTACGGCCCGACCGAGACCACCGCGATCAGCACCGCGTACGTCTGTCCGGCGGACATGGTCGAGGCCGACACCGTGCCCATCGGCGGGCCGCTGGCGAACGAGCGCGTCTACATCCTCGATCGCCGCCTGCAACCGGTGCCGACCGGCGCGATCGGCGAACTGTGCATCGGCGGCATCGGCGTCGCATCGGGCTACCTGCATCGTCCGGCGTTGACCGCGGAACGGTTCGTCGACAGCCCCTTCGTCGCGGGCGATCGCCTGTATCGCAGCGGCGATCTCGCGCGTTGGCGCGCCGACGGGACGCTCGAACATCTCGGCCGCAACGATTTCCAGGTCAAGATCCGCGGTTTCCGCATCGAGCTGGGCGAGATCGAGGCCAAACTCGCGGCGCAGCCGGGCGTGAAGGAAGCGGCGGTGCTGGCGCGCGAGGACGTGCCCGGCGAGAAGCAACTGGTCGCCTATTGCCTGGAAACCGCACCCGGCAAGATCGCGCCGGAGGCGCTGCGCGTCGCAATGCAGGCGCAGTTGCCGGCGTACATGGTGCCGTCGGCCATCGTGCCGATGTCGGCGTGGCCGACCACCGTCAACGGCAAGCTGGACCGCGCCGCGTTGCCCGCGCCGGAGTCGCCGACGGTCGCGGAACGCCCCTATCTCGCCCCGCGCACGCCGATCGAGGAGGTGCTGGCGATCATCTGGGCCGAGGTGCTCGGCGTGGAGCGGGTCGGGGTCGAGGACGACTTCTTCGACCTCGGCGGCCACTCGCTGATGGCGATGCGGCTGACCGCGGCGATCCGCGAGACCCTCGGCATCGAAGTGCCGCTCAAGATCTTCTTCGAGGCTCCGACCGTGGCCCGGATGGCGCGCGCGCTGCTGCCGGAGGACTGAGCCGGCTGCGTCGTTCGCGTATCCTGTCGCGGTTCGAACATCGCGGCGGGGTGCGGCCATGACAGCGTTTCCTTACATCCGCGCAGGCGTCGTCGCGCTCGCGCTGTCCCTGGCACCCGCCGTGCCCGCGCAGCCGCCCGTGCCGGTCGACATCGCCCAGTTCCTGCGCCGCGATACCTACGAGGACATCGAGATTTCGCCGACCGGCGACTATTTCGCCGCGACCGTGCCGCTGGAGGATCGTACGGTGCTCGTGGTGATCCGGCGCAGCGACAAGGCGGTCACCGCCAAGGTCCACATCGGCGAGGATACGGTGATCGACCGATTCTGGTGGGTGTCCGCCGACCGCGTGCTCGCCAGCGTCGCCGACAAGTACGGCCGCAACGACGAGCCGTCGTTGACCGGCGAATTGATCGCGGTCGATGTCGACGGCAAGCGCGGCAAATGGCTCACGACCCGCGGGGACTATACCTTCGCGGTGGTCCACGATCCGCTGCGCGACGACGATCGCAACATCCAGATCACCGCGCTGTCGTACGGCGACAACTACGAGACCGCGCTCGAGAAGATGGACGTGTACGACGGTCGTCGCAGCCCGGTGTCGTCGGCGCCGGTGCGTCGCGCCCGATTCGTCACCGACGCCGCAGGCGCGGCGCGTTTCGCGCTCGGCGCGGGCAACGACAATGCCGTCAAACTCTACTACCGCGACGGCAAGGGCGGCGATTGGCGGCTGTTGAACGACGAGTCGGTGAGCGGCGTGATCGAGGTCCCGCTCGGATTTTCCGCGGACGGCCGGACCGCCTATCTGCAGGTGGAGCGCAAGAGCGGGCCCGACGAGATCGTCGCATGGGATCCGGCGACCGACCGGCGCACGTCGCTGCTGTCCGACCCGGTGGTCGATCCCCTCTCGATCGTGTACGCGATCGACAGCGATGCGCCCGTCGGCGCCCGCTATGCGCACGACCGCGTCCGCACCCGTTTCTTCGATCCCGAGTCGCGGACCGCGCGGGCGCAGCGCCAGTTGGAGAAGGCGTTTCCGGACCAAGCGGTGACGATCACCTCGGCGACCAGGGACGGCGATCTGCTGCTGGCGCAGGTCTGGAGCGATCGCAATCCGGGCGACTTCTATCTCTTCGACACGATCGCGAAGCGGGCGGAACCGGTGTTCAGCCGACGCCTGTGGATCGATCCGGCGAAGGCGCCGGCGACGCGGCCGGTCGAGTTCGCCGCGCGCGACGGCCTGAAGCTCCACGGCCATCTCACCCTGCCGCCCGGCGCCGCGACCGATGCGCCGCTGCCGATGGTGTTGCTGCCGCATGGCGGGCCGTTCGGCATTTTCGACGGCTGGTGGTTCGACGAGGAAGTGCAGATCCTCGCGCATGCGGGCTATGCGGTGTTGCGGGTGAATTACCGCGGTTCCGGGAATTACGGCCGGGCTTTCCGCGAAGCCGGCGCCCGGCAATGGGGGCGCGCGATGCAGGACGATCTCACCGACGCCACCCGCTGGGCGATCGCGCAACGCATCGCCGATCCCGGACGCATCTGCCTCTACGGCGCCAGCTACGGCGGTTACGCGGCGCTGATGGGCGTGGCCCAGGAGCCGACGCTGTATCGCTGCGCGGCGGGTTACGTCGGCGTCTACGACCTCGAGAAGATGCATCGCGACGACAGCCGCGCTTCGCGCTCGATGGGGAACTGGGCGCGCGAATGGCTCGGCGAACGCGAAGACATGGCGGCGCTGTCGCCGACCGGGCTCGCCGATCGCATCAAGGTGCCGGTCTTCCTCGCCGCGGGCGGCAAGGACCGGCGAGCGCCGATCGAGCACAGCGAGCGGATGGAAAAAGCGCTGAAGGCGGCCGGCGTACCGGTGGAAACCCTGTACTACCCCAACGAGGGGCACGGGTTCTACACCGAACCGCACCGGATCGAGTACTACACGCGGTTGCTCGCGTTCCTGTCGCGCCATCTCGGCGGCGCGACCGCCAAGTCCGCGGAGGCGCCCGCGCAGTAGGCGGGCGCGTCGCTTCCGTCGGCGGGAGTCATTCCTCGACGCTGCGGAGGTAGGGCTCGACAGTGCCCTTGAGCTTCATCGTCATCGGTTGGCCGCGGCGATCGAGCGCCTTGCCGGCGATCACCCGCACCCAGCCTTCGCTGACGCAGTATTCCTCGACGTTGTTGCGCTCGATGCCGTTGAAGCGGATGCCGATCCCGCGTTCGAGCAGTGCGGCGTCGTAGAACGGGCTGCGCGGGTCGTTGGAGAGGCGGTCGGGCAGGGAGTCGGTCATGGTCGTCGGACGGAACGGCGGCCGGAGGTGGCCGCGGGGGCGACAGGATACCCCCTGTCGCCGCTCGCGGCATCCCGGATGCGGGATCGGCCCTGGCGATTCAATCCGCCTGAGCGGCCTCGCCGCCGCCGCGCCCGAGCGGGTCCGGCAGCGCGTCGCCGGCCCCCACGAAGCCCAGCGACACCGAATTCAGGCAGTAGCGCAGGCCGGTCGGTTTCGGGCCGTCGGGAAAGACATGGCCGAGATGCGATTCGCAGCGCGCGCACACGATCTCGATCCGGACCATGCCGTGGCTGGTGTCGCGCAGGTTCTTCACGTGCTCGGCGGCGTAGGGCGAGAAAAAGCTGGGCCAGCCGGTGCCGGAGTCGAATTTCGCGCTCGAGCGGAACAGCGGCAGGCCGCAGAAGCGGCAGACGTAGACGCCGTCGCGCTTGTTGTCGAGGAACGCGCCGCAGAACGGCGCTTCGGTCCCGTGCGCGAGCAGGACGCGCCGCTCCTCCGGCGACAGGGCGGCGGTCAGGCGCTCGCGCTCGGCGGCGGTCGGCGGGCTCAGATCGAAAGCGGACATGCGGGACTCCGGGGGGACGAAGGGCGTCGACGGTCGGGAAGAGGCGTCGTCCGGGCCGACGGTTGCGTCGCCACCGGCATGGCCGCTCCACTGTCGTCGCGCATTGGCGATGATCGCACGCATCCGCGCGCGGTCCTGCAGCCGCGAGACGGGAATCGCGCCCAGCGCCAGCGCGCGTTCGCGCAGCGCAGCATCGATGTCGTAATGGGCGCCGCTGCGCTTGTCCTGGAACGCGTGCCGGGGCAGTCCGAGTCGCGCCGCGAAGGCGTGCAGTTCGTCCAGTCCGTCCGCGAGCAGATGCGCCCAGCGCCTGCCTCGCCACCGGAACACAGCGTTGTCGACGTACACGGCCATGGCCGCAGTGAAGCATGTCCGCGGGATCTCGGCAAAACGACGGCGCATCGGGCCGCCGGGGCCACCGACATCCGGTCTTTGATTCCGATGGCCCGGCCCTCATGATGACCGGATGAGTACGCCGCCCGCCGCACCCGCCTCCGATCCGCAATCCGCCAGCCCCGCCGACGCGACGCCGCTGTCCGCCGCCAAGGCCGCCGGCGCGCGCGGCGAGTGGCAGATCCTGCGCGAGCTGGCGCCATACCTGCGTCCGTTCCTGGGGCGCATCCTCTTCGCTCTCGCGCTGGTGGTCGCCGGCAAACTGGCCGGGCTCGCGGTCCCCGCGGCGCTCAAGAAGCTCGTCGACGCGCTCGACGTGTCCGGCGACAAGGCGCTGCTGGCGATGCCCGTCGCGTTGCTGCTCGCCTATGGCGCGGCGCGCATCGGCATGACCCTGTTCACCGAGGTGCGCCAGATCGTGTTCGCGCGGGTGATGGCGCGGGTGTCTCGGCGGGTCACCCTGCAGGTCTTCCGGCACCTGCATGCGCTGTCGCTGCGCTTCCATCTCGCCCGCCGCACCGGCGGCGTCGCGCGCGATATCGAACGCGGCGGCGGCGCGGTCTCCGATCTGCTCGACTGGATGATCTACACGATCCTGCCGACCCTGTTCGAGATCGCGCTGGTCACCGGCGTCCTGATCTGGATGTTCGACTGGGGCTTCGCGGCGATCGTGCTGGTCACCCTGGTGGCCTACAGCGCGTTCACCTTCGCGGTCACCGATTGGCGCAACCGCTATTACCGCGCCGCGGTCGAGGCCGACACCCGCTCGAACGAACGTGCGGTCGACTCGCTGCTCAACTACGAGACGGTCAAGTACTTCAACAACGAAGAGCACGAGGCACGCCGCTACGACCTCAGCCTGCAGCACCGCGAGGAAGCGCAGGTGATGAGCCGCAAGACCCTGGGCGTGCTCAATCTCGGCCAGACCGCGATCGTCTCGCTCGGCGTCACCGCGATGATGTGGCGCGCGGCCGCCGGGGTGGTCGACGGTCGCATGACCATCGGCGACCTGGTGTTCGTCAACGCGGTCCTGCTGCAGTTGTCGGCGCCGCTGCACCTGCTCGGCATGATGTATCGCGAGGTCAAGCAGGCCTTCACCAATCTCGAACGTCTCTTCGGCCTGCTCGACGAATCGCTGGACGTGCGCGACCGCGACGACGCGCTGCCGCTGCGCACGACCCGGCCGCGCGTGCGTTTCGAGGGCGTGCGCTTCGGCTACGACCCGCGCCGCGAGATCCTTCGGGGCGTCGATTTCGAAGTGCCGTCCGGCGGCACCGTCGCCGTGGTCGGGCATTCGGGTTCGGGCAAATCGACGCTCGCCCGCCTGCTGTACCGGTTCTACGATGTGGACGACGGTCGCATCGCGATCGAGGACAACGACGGCGTCCTGCGCGACCTGCGCGATTACACCCAGGGCTCGGTGCGCGCCGCGATCGCGATCGTGCCGCAGGACACCGTGCTGTTCAACGACACCATCCGCTACAACATCCTCTACGGACGTCCCGACGCCAGCACCGAGGAAGTGGAGGCCGCGGCGAAGGCCGCGCACATCCACGACCGGATCCTCGGGTTCCCGGACGGCTACGACACCGAAGTCGGCGAGCGCGGACTCAAACTGTCGGGCGGCGAGAAACAGCGCGTCGCGATCGCGCGCGCGCTGCTGAAGAATCCGGCCATCCTGATCTTCGACGAAGCGACCTCGGCACTGGATTCGAAGTCGGAGAAGGCGATCCAGGCGGAACTCGACCGGATCGCGAAGGGCCGCACCACGGTGGTCATCGCCCACCGGTTGTCCACGGTGATGAACGCAGACGAGATCCTGGTGATGGATCAGGGCCGGATCGTCGAGCGCGGCCGACACGTCGAACTCCTCGCCCGCGATGGCGCCTACGCCCAGATGTGGGCGTTGCAGCAGCAGGAGCGGGAAGCGGTCGAGTAGGTCGGCCCGCTCGGGTCGCTGGGGAGCCCGGCGTTCGACGGCGAAGACGCGGAAACGAAAAAGGGTGCGCGGATGCGCACCCTTCTGCATCGGGTTCGGGACAGCTTCGCGGCAGTGCCGCCGGGCTTGCTGCTCGGATGCGTCCGGTTTGCCGTCCATGGCGTTACGGCGTGCGCTTCGGAACGCCCGGCCCGCGCATCCATGTGCGGGCGTTCGGGACAGCTGCGCGGCGGTGCCGCCGGGCTTGCTGCTCGGATGCGTCCGGTTTGCCGTCCATGGCGTTACGGTGTGTGCTTCGGAACGCCCGGCCCGCACATCCATGTGCGGGCGTTCGTCGCAGCGCGCGGCAGTGCCGCGCCAGCGCTGCGACTCACCCCTTGATGCAGACCACCTGGCGGAGGGTGTGCACCACTTCGACCAGATCGCTCTGCGCCGCCATCACCGCGTCGATGTCCTTGTACGCGGCCGGCGATTCGTCGATCACGCCTTCGTCCTTGCGGCATTCGACGTGCGCGGTCGCTTCCCGGTGCTGCTTCAGCGTGATCTGCTGCTTCGCCGCGGTCCGGCTCATCTTCCGGCCGGCGCCGTGGCTGCAGCTGCAGAAACTGTCCGGATTGCCCTTGCCGCGGACGATGTAACTCTTCGCGCCCATGCTGCCCGGGATGATGCCCAATTCGCCGGCCTGCGCGCTGACCGCGCCCTTGCGGGTGACCAGCAACGACTGCCCGCCATGGACTTCGCGCTGGACGTAGTTGTGGTGGCAGTTCACCGCCAACTTGTCGAGCTGGAACTTCGGCAGTCGCTGCCGCATCTCGTGCAGCACCCGCGCCATCATCGCCTCCCGGTTCGCGCGAGCGTAGTCCTGCGCCCACGACACCGCTTCCACGTAGTCGTCGAAGAGCGATTCTCCTTCCATGAAGAACGCCAGGTCCTTGTCCGGGACGTGGAAACCGAGCGTACGACGCGACAGCTCGTCGCGGGCACGCTGGATGAAGTAGGTGCCGATCAGGTTACCGGTTCCGCGCGACCCCGAGTGCAGCATCACCCAGACCGAGCCGGCCTCGTCGAGGCAGATCTCGATGAAGTGGTTGCCGCCGCCGAGCGTGCCGATCTGCTTGTCGATCTTGTCGGTACGGATGCCGCGATGCTTCGTCTTGATCGCTTCCAGCCGCTGCGCCAGGCCGGACTGCGCCAGACGCGTCTCGATGCTGTCGGGCAACCGGCGGTGATCGCCGCCCGGGCCGTTGCCGACCGGCACGCTGCGCTCGATCGAGTTGCGCAGCAGCGCCAGCGAATCGGGCAGGTCCTCCGCGCGCAGCGTGGTGCGGACCGCGGCCATGCCGCAGCCGATGTCGACGCCGACCGCGGCCGGGATGATCGCGCCGCGGGTCGGGATCACCGAGCCCACGGTCGCGCCCTTGCCCAGGTGCACGTCGGGCATCACCGCGACCCACGGTCCGACGAACGGGATCGAGGCGATGTTCTGCAACTGCTGGTGCGCCTCGGGCTCCAGCGGAACGCCGTGGACCCAGCCCTTGATCGGTGTGGGCGTGCCTTCGGCGTGCAGGAATTGGAATGACTCGTTCATGATGGCGTCCTTTGCGCTTCGGCCTTCCGCAGCGCGTGGTTCGGATGTTATGCGTTGTGGTTGTCGAGTCGAAAGTGACGGAGTTCGCGGGCGCTCAACTGACGCTTGCGAACCGCGTACAGTCCCGGGTCGCCGAACAACCGGAAGTTGTCGGGAATGCCTTTGCGCGGTTCCCTGGTCGGACATTGATGAACGGGCAGTCTCCGCAGCGCGTCCACGGGCATCGGCGCATGCGGATCGATGTCGGCGACCCTCGCCACCTCGACCCGATACCAGATGCCGTCGACCCGATGCAGCTGCCATTGCGCGTCGATGATCCGCGAGTCCTCGCGATGGCCGCCATTGCGGAGCGCCGCCGCCCGTCGCCTGCGATCGCGCGCCAGACGACGCGCTGCGTTCCGGGCCTCGTCGACCCGCAGCAGGCCGCTCCGGGGATCGACGTAGAACCTCGGTCCCCAGAGCGCTCCCAACGGACTCGGTCCTCCGGGATCGCGACTCCAGTGAAGGACGCCGTCGATGACCGAAACCCTGGTCGCGACGAAATCCTCCAGATGCCGGTGGATATGCCGCTGCACGGTATTGCGACGGTCGATGCCTGCGCAGATCTCGGAATACACCTTGTCCCACGGTCTTCCGACCTGCGCGGCCAGATAACGCTCCAGCGGACGCAGGTTTTCGTTCAACCACTTGCGGCTGGCGTGGCGTTTTCGGAGACCTTCGCACTTGGGCGATTCTTCCGGATCGACGGGGTCCGGCCGGCTCCGGGCGTAACCCGCTCCGGTCCGCGGCCGTTCGACGATCACCTTGTTCATGTCGCGACGCATGATGCCTATCCGATGGGGGCGCGCGGCCGGTTCCTTCCGGCCGCGCGGGTTACTGCTTGAGGGTCACCAGCTGCTTCAGCACGCCGTCCAGGCCGCCGAACACGGTGAGCTTGTCGATCTTCTCGGTGACGCGCTCGAGCGCCTCGAGTTCCTTCAGGCGCATCAGCACCGGGCTCTCCTCGATCAGCTTCGCGGTGTTGAGCAGGGAACGCGTGGCGTTCGCCTCCTCGCGACGACGGATGACGTTGGCCTGGGCCGCCTTCTCCGCCTGCACGACGCTGTTGAGGATCTCGCGCATCTCGCCCGGCAGGATCACGTCCTTGACGCCGACGCCGAGCACCTCGACGCCGAACGCGCCGACCTGGCCGCGCACGTAACCGAAGATGTCCGCGTCGAGCGACGCCTTGTCGCCGAGCAGTTCGTCCAGCGTCTTGGCGGAGACCGCCTTGCGCAGGCCGTATTGCAGCTCGCGGTAGACCTGGTCGCTGAACTTCGCGACCCGGGTGCGCGAGGCGACCGGGTCGACGACGCGCACGGTCGCAGCGAGGTTCACGCGCAACGACACCTTGTCGCGGGTGAGCAATTCCTGACCGGCCACGTCGATCGCCTGCACGCGCAGATCGACGATGTCGAGGATCACGTTCTTCTGGAAGTTCCAGAAGGCATAGCTGCCCGGATCGAGCGTACGCACGAGCTTGCCGTCCACGAACACCAGTCCGACGAACTCGGTCGGCACCTCGGCCACCGCGGCGACCTTCGACAGCGCGCCGAGCTGACGCAGACGACGGGCGACGTCGGTACGCACTTCGAGGCCGTCGCCGAGCGCCACGCGCTCGATCTCGACCTTCACCGGCGCGCGCCAGTACAGCTTGCGCATGCCCGGGAAGAGCACGTCCTCGACCTTTCCGTTCTTGCGGACGAGGCCGATTTCCTCGGTGCCGAGGTCGGCGAGCACGAAGTTCTCGTCGAGGCGGGCGCCGAGCGCATCGATCAGGGTGTCGACGTCGTTGCCCACGTATTCCGGCTTGGCGACGTTGTGCACCGCGACCTGCATGCGGCCGAACGGATCGTAGAAACGGTAGACGCCGGCGCCGAGCACGCGCTCGAACCGACGGTTGCGATACACCAGGCCGCGCTCGCCGTCGCCGATCACGACCTTCATTTTCCAGAACATGGTCAATACCTCCTCGGGTGTTGGCTCTGGTGGTCCGATCCCGGATGTCGGTGCGGCGCGGCGGATCGGAACCCGCGCCGTACGCGTTCGTCGTCGCGGCGGACGCCGCGCAAACGGAAGAAGTGGGAAACGCCCCCGACGCCGATGGCGCGGAACCCGCACGCTGTCCGCGTGGAGGCCGGCATCGTCGGCGACGCGCGCGATGTTCCGCGCGCGTCGTTTCGGAGTCGGGCCCGCGCGCTTCGAGGGCGCGGGTCCGGCGGCATCGCCGCTGCGGCGCCCGCGGCGCGCGGTGTTCTGCGCGTATCGCGGGGAACCGCAAGGGGCGTTTCCCGGTGAGGGACTTTCGTCCCGGATGTCCAGAGTTGCAGTCTGGCGTTTGGAGCGGGAGTCGAACCCGCGACACTCGGATTAACCGTCCGATGCTCTACCCGTCTGAGCTATCCAGTGGTTGACGAACCGGAATCGAACCGGTTGGCGTTAGCCGGCGAATTTCAATCGCTGCCCGACCATCGGGCCTTCGTCATCGCGAAACACCTTCTCCCGACGTTCGGCATACGCCACGGCAGCGCCGCGCGCACCGGATGGGACGCAAACCCATACCGCTGTACGCCGTTCGATCGATGCTTCGCATTGCCGACTGTCGCCAGCCGGCAATTCGTGTGCCCACGCGTTTTCCCGTCTCCACCCGCGCCGAGCATCGCGGCGCAGCGCTCGCGCGCCTCGTGGCGGAGTTCCGTTCCGCCGGACCCGCGTTCGGGCCTCGATGCCCGTGCGTTCTCGGCAGGATGCTTCGGATATCGGAAAAACGCGTGAGCGATCCCGTTCGCGCGGCGGAAAACCGCGCGTGTTCTTGAGCCTTCTTTGCGAGCGCCGAAAAGAAAACGCCCCCGGATGGGAATCCGAGGGCGTTCGCGTGCCTCGGAGATCGGGGTGCCGATCTCCGGGGACGAAGATCAGGCGTGGTGGAAGTCGTTGCCGTCCTGCGGTCGCAGACCGTCGATCCGCAGCGCGCAGAAACCCGTCCCGCGCGAATGGCGCGAGCGTTCGGAACTGCGATGGATGCGGAGTGCGGGTTTCATCGAAGGAGGCTCGAAAATGCTTGGAATTCAGGTCGATTGATCGCGATGGATGTCGTGCGCCATCGCGATGGGCGCGCACATTACACCCGTCGTTTTCGATTTGCAAACATTTTTTTTACATTCTGCGTCGCGGCCGACGAGCGGCGAGCGACGACGGTGCGGGCGGCGCGTTTCAGCGCAACAGCGGAGCGAGCGCGGGCCAGACGTGATCGCGCAGTTTCGGCTGCGCGGCGGCGATCGGATGCAGGCGGTCGGCCTGGAACGCGCGTTCGTCGAGCGCGATCGGTTCGAGCAGGAACGGCACGAACGCGGTGCCGTGCGTTTTCGCGAGGTCGCGGAACGCGGCTTCGAAACCGCGGGTGTAGTCGGGGCCGTAGTTCGGCGGCAGGCGCATGCCGATCAACAGCACCTTCGCCTTCGCATCCCTGGCGGCGACGATCATCTTCGCGAGGTTCGCGCGGGTCTGCGCCAGCGGCAGGCCGCGCAGGCCGTCGTTGGCGCCGAGTTCGATCACCACCACCGCGGGTTTGTGGCGCTTGAGTTCCGCGGCGATGCGCGCGGCGCCGCCGGCGGTGGTTTCGCCGCTGATGCTGGCGTTGACCACGCGCCAGCCGGGTTTCTCGGCGGCGATTTTCCGCGCGGTCAGCGACACCCAGCCCTGCGACGCGGCGAGTCCGTAGCCGGCGGAAAGCGAATCGCCCATCACCAGCACGGTGCGCTGCGCGGCGGGAGCGGCGGCGGTCGTCGCCGGCGCCGGCTTGCGCGCGGGTTGCGCGATCGCGGGCGCGCAGGCGAACGCGCACAGCGCGAAGGCGAGCGTCGCGAGACGGACGAGCGCGATGCGACGCGGAGCGATGGGATTCGAAGCGATGCGACGATCAGCCATGGCGCGCCTTCAACATCGCGTAACAACTGCGCAGCGCCTGCGCTTCGCCGCCGGCGGGACGCCCCGGGCGATCGTTGTCGTTCCAACTGTAGACATCGAGGTGCGCCCACTTGCGTTCCTGCGGCACGAAGCGGTCGAGATACAGCGCCGCGGTGACGCAGCCGGCCATGGTCGTACTGCTGCCGTTGGCGAGATCGGCGATGCCGCTGCTCAGGTAGCGGTTGTACGGACGATGCAGCGGCATGCGCCACAGCGGATCGAAGTTGCGCGCGCCGGCGGCGAGCCAATCGTTCGCGAGCGCGTCGTCGTTGCTGAACAGCGCCGGCAGGTCCGGGCCGAGCGCGATGCGCGCGGCGCCGGTGAGGGTGGCGAAATCGAGGATCAGTTGCGGCGATTGTTCGACGGCGTAGGTCAGCGCGTCGCACAGGACCACACGGCCTTCGGCGTCGGTATTGTCGATCTCGACGCTCAGGCCCTTGCGCGTGGCGATCACTTCGCCCGGTCGGTATGCGTTCGGGCCGATCGCGTTCTCCACCGCCGGCACCAGCAGGGTCAGGCGCACCGGCAGCGCGCGGGCCATGACGAGTTCGGCCAGCGCGATCGCGTGCGCCGCGCCGCCCATGTCCTTCTTCATGTTGCGCATGCCGGCCGCGGCCTTGATGTCGAGGCCGCCGGTGTCGAAGCACACGCCCTTGCCGACGAGCACGATCTGCGGATGCTCCTGGCGGCCCCAGTGCAGCACGATCAGCCGCGGCGCGCGGTGCGAGGCGCGACCGACGGCGTGGATCGCGGGGAAGTTGTGGTGCAGCAGATCGTCGCCCGCGAGCACGTCGAGATCCGCGCCGTGGGTCTGTGCGATCTCGCGGACGACCGCTTCGAGTTCGTCCGGACCCATGTGTTCGGTCGGGGTGTTGACCAGGTCGCGCACGCGCACGCAGGCGGCGAGTTGGGCGGCGGTGTCGGGATCGACGTCCGCGACCAGTCGCGCCGGCGCGCGCGCGGTATCGCGGTAGCGGTCGAAACGATAGCTGCCGAGGCCCCAGCCCAGATGCAGCGCGGCACGCGCGTCGGGATCGAGGTCCTCGGTCATCCGCCAGTCGCCTGCCGGCAGCGCGGTCGGCGCGTGCGCCCACGCGAAGGGATCGTTCGCGTCGGCGATGCCCAGCACCGCGCCGGCCAATCCGTCCGCGCCCGGCAACAGCGCGTGGCTGCCGGCGGCGCCGGTGAAGCCCTGCGCTTCGAGCCAGCGCCGGGTGGATTCGGAACGCGCGGCGACCCAGACCGGGAATTGCGCGGCGGTCACCGCCGAGAGGGCGTAGGGGCGTTCGGCGTCGGACACGAGTCCGGGCATTGCGGTCATGACGAGGTCTCGATGACGGACGAGGAGTGGGCGGGTTCCGTGCGCGCGGGCGCGCGCATCGCTTCGATGCGGTCGGCCAGCGCGGCGAGATCGGGCACGATCAGGTCCGGCACGATGTCGGCGTGCGGCCAGTGCGGATGACGTTCGCGGGCGTCGTCGCGCTGCACCCAGACGGTGCGCAGGCCGGCGCGCGCGGCGCCGACCACGTCCATCTCGATGTGGTCGCCGACGTGCAGGACTTCGTGCGGCGCGCAGCCCAGGCGTTCGCAGGCGGCGAGGAAGATGCTGGCTTCGGGCTTGGCCGCGCCGTGTTCGCGCGCGCCCAGCTGGAACGCGAAATGATGGTGGAGGCCGATCGTTTCGAGGTCGGCGTTGCCGTTGCTCAGCGCCGCGACCGGCAGCACCGCGGCGATCCGCGCCAGCGCGTCGATCGCGTCGGGATAGCATTCGACGCGATTGCGTTCCGCGTAGAACACCGCGTAGGCGGGTTCGATCAGCGCGAGATCCTCGCCGCTTTCGCGGAAGGCGTATTCGAGGGTGAGCCGGCGCAGCGCGCTCATGTCGTGCAGCAGGTGCGGGTGTCCGGCGAACACCCATTCGCGCAGCGCGCGCATGCGCGGGATCGGGAAGCGTTCGGCGGTGCGCGGGCTGTGCGCGCGGAGCCAGTCGTCGAGCACCCGGTCGATCCGCACGCCGATGGGCGCGAACGGCCAGAGCGTGTCGTCGAGGTCGAGGGTGATGGCGCGGACGCGGAGGTTCACGGCGGCAAGTGTAGCGCGGACGCGCGACCCGCCCCACGGCCGCCCCGGTCGCGCGGACGGACCTTCATTCGAGCAGCCTCGCCCACGGCTCCATGCCGTCCAGGCGTTCGAGCACCAGCTTCGTGCAGGCCAGCAGGGGCACCGCCAGCAGCAGCCCGACGATCCCCCAGAACCAGCCGAACACCATCAGCGCCAGGAGCAGGATCAGCGGCGAAAGCGCCATCCGCCGGCCCAGCACGATCGGCGTGATCAACTGCCCTTCCAACGTGTGCAGCAGCAGGTAGATCCCCGACGGCAGCAGCGCCTGCAGCGGTGCGTCGAAATGCACGAAGCCCATCAGCAGCATGGCGAAGATGCCGATCAGCGGGCCGACGTAGGGCGCGTAGTTCAGCAGCGCGGCCAGCGTGCCCCACAGCAGCGCTTCGGGCAGGGGCAGGCCCAGCAGCGCCAGCGCGACGGCGAAGACCAGACCCAGGCTCGTATTGATCGCCGTGATCGTCAGCACGTAGCGCGACATCTCGCGTTCGATCGAGTGCAGGATGTCGACGGTGAGCCGCTGCTGTTGTCGCCCGGGCAGCAGCGCGAGGGCGCGGCGCTGCAGGTTTTCCCCGTAGACCATGAAGAACAGGGTCAGCAGCGCCACCGCCAGCACCGACGCGATCATCCGCGGCGTCGCGGCCAGCGTGCGGTAGGGATCGTCCGCGGCGGTCCGCACCACCTTCACCGCGCCGGCGTCCTCGCCGCCGGCGGCGCGGGCGATGCGTTCGGCGTTCTTCTTCGCTTCCTGCACCGGTTTGGTCATCTGCCGCAATTTCGGCGACAGCTCGCGCAGTTCGCGCGGCAACTGCCGGACCAGGTCGCCGGCCGGTTCCGCCATCAGGTTGCCGAGCAGGATCGCGCAGGCCAGCCCCGACGACAGCACCGCCACCGCGCCGAGGAAACGCGGGACATGGAGCTTCTGCAGGACGCGCAGGATCGGATTGCCGATCAGCGCGAAGAACATCGCCAGCAGGATCGGCAACACCAGGTCCCGGGCCGCCCACAGCGCGAAGCCCGCCGCCAGCGTCGCGAGCACGAGCGCGGCGGCGGACGAACGCGGCCGGAGCGACGGTGCGGGCGGCGTCCCGGCGGGCGCGTCGACGGGCGTGTCGATGGGGGTGTCGATGCGAGGATCGGCAGGGAGGGACATGGCGGGCTCCTGCGGGCGAGGAGGCGACAGCCTAAGGCCGTCGGCCTCGTCCCGCCGGCGCCGTGCGCAACGCACGGCGCGTCGTGCTCATTGCATCGGCAGGTTGCCCTGTCGGCCGCCGCGCCAGACCACCAGCCACAGCTCCGGCGCAGCCTCGCCGAAGATCGCGCGGAAGCCGCCGAGATCGGCGAACTCGCCGATGTTCGCGCCGCGGATCACGTCGCCCTTGCGCAGGCCGTTGCGGGCGGCGCGGCTGCCGCGGGCCACGTCGGCCACCAGCACGCCGGTCGCGTTCTGGCGGCGCAGCGATTCGGGCAGTTCGACGAAGCGGGCGCCGTCCAGCCGCGGGTCGAGCGATCCGCCGTCGACCGCGCGCGGCTGTTCGCGCAGGGTCGCGGAGATCGTGAGCGGCTTGCGGTCGCGGCGCACGTCCAGCGTCACCTTCGCGTTCGCCGGCTGCAGGCCCTGGAAATTGCGCAGCGCGTCGCTGTCGTCGATGCGCTGGCCGTTGGCGGCGACGATCACGTCGCCCTCGCGCAGGCCGGCCGCGGCCGCCGCCGATCCCGGATACACCCGGGTGACCACCGCGCCGCGGACTTCGGCCAGGCCCAGGCCCTGCGCGATGCGCGCGTCGACGGTCTGGCTGTCGAGGCCCAGCGAACCGCGCCGGACCACGCCGTTGTTGGCCAGCAGTTGTTCCATCACGTTGCGGGCGAGGTTGGTCGGGATCGCGAACCCGAGGCCGATGTTGCCGGCCGCGCTGCCCTGCAGGTTGAAGCTGGCGGTGTTGATGCCGACCAGCTCGCCGCGCAGGTTGACCAGGGCGCCGCCGGAATTGCCCGGATTGATCGACGCGTCGGTCTGGATGAAGTTCTGGAAGCCCATCCCCGGCAGGCCGCTGCGACCGACCGCCGACACGATGCCGGAGGTGACGGTCTGGCTGAAACCGAAGGGATTGCCCACCGCGACCACGAAATCGCCGACCCGCAGCTGGTCCGAGTTCGCCAGCGGCAGGGCGGTGAGCTTTTCCGCCGGGATCCGCATCAGCGCGACATCGGTGTCGGCGTCGGAGCCGACGAATTCCGCGCCGATCGTGCGGCCGTCGTTGAGCGTCACCGAGACGTCGTCGGCGCCTTCGATCACGTGGTGATTGGTCAGCACCAGCCCGCGCTGGGCGTCGACGATCACGCCCGAGCCCAGCGACTCGTTGATCCGCTCCTGGGTCAGGTCCGGAAACATGCGGCGGAAGAACGGGTCGTTGCCGAAGGGGCTGACCCGGATCCGCTGCTTGCTGTGCACGCTCACCACCGCGGGCGTGACCCGCTGCAGCATCGGCGCCAGCGAGGGCAGGGCCTGGCCCTCGACGGACCCGGGCAGGGCGGCCACCGTGGGCACCGTGGCCGCCGGAGCGGCGATGGCCGGGGCCTGCAGGGTCTCGCGCACCCAGGTGGCGGCGAAGCCCCCGAAGGCGGCGGCAGCGGTCAGGGCGAGGAGGAGCGGGGCCTTGGAGGTGCGGCGGGCGGGGCGTTCGGCGGTCATGGGCGGTGTCGGAAGCGGATCTGTCCGGGAGCGAGGCGGGTCTGGGGCGGAATTCGGCCGTATCTGCACGGTACCCGAACGGGCGCTAGATCGCGGCGGAACGGGATCGAATCAAGCCCCGGGCCGCCTGCGCCGCCGTGCGCGACGCCGAGCCCGTCGAGTCTCCCGGGGCCGGCATAAACGCGGGATGAAATCCGGGCCGGTCACCGTCCGGGCGCCCCCCGGAGCCCCACTTTCGGACGCCGTCAAGGCGTTGACTTGGGCCCGCGGGGGGCGTAGCTTGGCACCCCGCGTCGCCACTACATCTTGGGGTAAGGGTGGCAGCGGGCCCTACGGATGGTGTTTCACGGAGATTTTGGTTCCACGCGGACCACAAACGGAATCGCCACGGGCAACGGGCATCGCCAGGTCTGGAAACGCAGGAGGCAGGCGAACACCAACGGGTCGTCACGGAGCGTTTCCACGGCGGTCTGACCCGGAACCGCATCACAGAATCGCTGAAGGCGTCGAGCGAGGGGGCTCCGCTGCAGGCACCACATAACAACAGGCCGCGGTACGACCGCGACCATGAACGACGAGGATGGGAGTGGATGAGTACAGTGCGTCTTGAGGCTGTCGCCAAAGCGGAAGCCGCCGCCGAAATTCCGATGCAGCCGGCGTCCTGGGATATCTGGGACAAGAAATACCGACTCAAGACGAAGCAGGGAGAGGCGGTCGACGACGACATCGACGCCACCTACCAGCGCGTCGCGCGCGCGCTCGCCGATGCCGAGCCGACCGGCGAGAAGCAGAAGTACTGGTACGACCGTTTCCTGTGGGCGCTGCGCCGCGGCGCGATCCCGGCCGGCCGCATCACCTCGAACGCGGGTGCGCTGGAGCACAAGCCGGCCACCTCGACGATCAACTGCACGGTCTCCGGCACGATCGGCGACTCGATGGACGGCATTCTCGAGAAGGTCCACGAGGCCGGTCTCACCCTGAAGGCCGGTTGCGGCATCGGCTACGAGTTCTCGACCCTGCGTCCGCGCGGCGCGTTCGTCGCGGGCGCCGGCGCCTACACGTCCGGCCCGATGTCCTTCATGGATATCTACGACAAGATGTGCTTCACCGTCTCGTCGGCCGGCGGCCGCCGCGGCGCGCAGATGGGCACCTTCGACGTCTCCCATCCCGACGTGAAGGACTTCATCCGCGCCAAGCGCGAGGACGGCCGCCTGCGCCAGTTCAACCTCTCGCTGCTGATCACCGACGGCTTCATGCAGGCGGTGGAGCAGGACGCCGACTGGCCGCTGGTGTTCCCGATCAACGAGAAGGAAGTCGGCGACATCGACGTGAACGACGCCGCCCAGGTCGTCTGGCGCGACTGGCCGACCCACGCCAACTACATCACCCGCGACGACGGTCTGGTGGCCTGCCGGATCTACGGCCACATCCGCGCCCGTCACCTGTGGGACATGATCATGGTCTCGACGTACGACTACGCCGAGCCGGGCTTCATCCTGATCGACAAGGTCAACGAGATGAACAACAACTGGTGGTGCGAGAACATCCGCGCCACCAACCCCTGCGGCGAACAGCCGCTGCCGCCCTACGGCGCCTGCCTGCTGGGTTCGGTCAACCTCACCAAGTTCGTGCGCAACGCCTTCACCGACGAGGCCGAGTTCGACTGGGAGGAGTACAAGGAAGTCGTGCGCGTGTTCACCCGCATGCTCGACAACGTGGTCGAAGTGAACGGCCTGCCGCTGCAGCAGCAGCGCGACGAGATCATGCGCAAGCGCCGCCACGGCATGGGCTTCCTCGGCCTCGGCAGCACCATGACCATGCTGCGGATGAAGTACGGCAGCAAGGAATCGCTGGAATTCACCGAGCGCATCTCCCGCGACATGGCCGTCGCCGGCTGGGAAATGGGCCTGTCGCTGGCCCAGGAGAAGGGCCCGGCGCCGATCATGGAAGAGCGCTTCGCCGTCACCGCCGAGATGCTGCGCAAGCGTCCGGAAATGGCGAAGGACGGCTGGAAGGTCGGCCAGGAGATCCCCGGCAAGGTCCTGCACGCCCGCTACAGCCGCTACATGCAGCGCGTGGCCACGGTCGTCCCCGAACTGGTCGACGCCCTGGCCGACACCGGCGCCCGCTTCACCCACCACAGCTCGATCGCGCCCACCGGCACCATCTCGCTGTCGCTGGCCAACAACGCCTCCAACGGCATCGAACCCTCGTTCGCGCACCACTACAGCCGCAACGTGATCCGCGAGGGCAAGAAGACCAAGGAGAAGGTGGACGTCTACAGCTTCGAGCTGCTGGCCTACCGCGAACTGGTCAACCCGAAGGCGATGCCCTTCAGCGACGATCCGGCCGCGAAGCTGCCGGAGTACTTCATCGCCGCCGACGACATCACCCCGAAGGAGCACGTCGACGTCCAGGCCGCCGCCCAGAAATGGGTCGACAGCTCGATCTCCAAGACCGCGAACGTCCCGACCGATTATCCGTACGAGGACTTCAAGGACATCTACCGCTACGCCTACCAGCAGGGCCTCAAGGGCTGCACCACCTTCCGCTTCAACCCGGCCGCCTTCCAGGGCGTGCTGGTGAAGGAATCGGACCTGGAGAACACCCTGTACCGCTTCGAGCTGGAAGACGGCAGCGTCATCGAGGTCAAGGGCAACGAAGAGATCGAATACGACGGCGAAATGCACACCGCCGCCAACCTCTTCGACGCGCTCAAAGAGGGCTACTACGGCAAGTTCTGACGACCTTGCCGCAGTGGAAGGCAGGCTCACGGCAGGTTCCGACCGCGCGCCGCGCCCCCGCTTCCGCCGCGCGGAAGCGGGGCGGAGCGAACCGTCGCCGCCGCCCGTCGCCTTCGCCGGTTTCCTTCACCGCGCCGCCGAAGATCGCGCTACATTGGCCCCACGGGCGACCCGCCCGTAGTCCCCCTGACGAGGAACCACCATGAGCAATGGCAATGTGATCACGGAAGCGATTTCCGACGCCGCCGAAGCGGTGGCGGAAAAGGCGAAGGAAAAAGCGAAGGAAGTCGGCGACGCCGTCGCCAAGACCCGCGCCGGCAAGGCGGTCGGCAAGGCCGTCGGCAAGGCGAAGAAGACCGCGGCCAAGGCCCGCAAGAAGGCCGAAGCGGTCGTCGACGAAGCCAAGGCCAAGGCCGCCTCCGCGGTGAAGACGGTCAAGGCCAAGGTCGCCGGCGCGAAGAAGACGGCGAAGAAGGCCGCCAAGAAGGCCGCGAAGAAGGCCGCCCCGAAGAAGGCCGCTGCGAAGAAGGCCGCTG
>JBMOOY010000024.1:0-19044 GCA_049324395.1 Pseudomonadota bacterium | reverse complement strand
GCGCGCGGGCGCGCTTCCGGAAATGCGCAACACCGCGCGGTAGTGCGCTTCGGGCAACGGGTACAGCAGGATGTCGTCATCCGCGCTGTGCGAGGCCGGCACCGCCAGCACCACGACCAGCGCGATCGCCGAACACACCGTCAGCCCCAGCCGCAGCCGATACTGCCCCCATATCCGGCGCACGCGCGCCATCGTTCCCATGCCTTGCATCGCTCCACCCCTCTGCCCGACCGGGCCATGTCGAAGATTCCGTTCGCCTCAACGAACGGTCTTGGATTCCAAACCTTTGGGTACCGCCACAAAACGAGACCGCAGCGTCATCAACATCCGAGCGACACCCGCGAGCCCGACCGTGATCGCCAACACGATCATCACGCCGCGCATTGCCCCGAACCGGGACTCGGAACCGATGGCCAGCGCGTGGAAAAACACCAGGCCGATCAGCACCGGCCACAGCAGGTGAACAACCCGCCAGCGCCGGTCGCCCCGCGCGGTGCGCCAACCGGCGAAGACGGTCAGCACCAACAGCCAGAACGCGAACGCGCCGAGACCGACGTTGAAGAAGTAGTAGCCGTGATCGAGGTTCGGCCACAGCAAGTCGATGGCGAACGCCTGCTTGCGCAGGGTCGTGGCCACGATGAACAGCACGACGTGCGCCAGCACCAGCAGCGCCGTGACCGCGCCCAGCCACTGATGCTGTCGCAGGGTCGATGCAGGCAGCACACGAAGCAGCGGCACCCGGCCCGCGAGCGCCAGCATCGCCTGCATCCACAGCGCCACCACCGCCAGCAGGCCCGCCAGCTTGGCGAGCACGAACAGCGCCTGCCCCGGCGGCAGGCCCGTCATGCGCAAGTAGGCCATCGGGTGCTGGACCGACATCCACCAGATCGCGACCGGCAGACAGGCGAGCGCAGCCAGTAGGGTGTACGCGATGCGGGTGTGGATCGGTGTCGCGCGCATCGGCATGTTCATCGATGCGCGCCCTGCGTCGCCTTGGCGTGCGCCGCGTCTTCGCGGCAATCCTGCGGTGCTTGCGCGCAGGTCGCAAGGCGTTCCCGCGCCTGCGCCTCGGGCATCGCGGTGCGGCCGGTCGTCGGCAAGCCTTCCTCGATCCAGCCTTTGATGCCGTAGGGCTTGAGGATCACGGCATTGCCGATGCCGGCGTCGCGCAGGCTGCGCGCCATCTCGAAGCCGCGGAAATCCTTGATGCAGTACGCGATCACGTAGTCGGCGCCACGCACTTTCGCAAGCACGCGGTCATCCAGCGCACGTAATTGCACGTTCATCGCGCCGGGGATGTGCGCTTCGGCGAATTCCTCCGGCTCGCGCACGTCGACGAACACCACCGACTTGCCGGCGGTGATTTCCGACAGCACGGTCGCAATCGGGAGTTCCGGCACCAGCGCGCCCTGCGCGTCGTCGCTGGCGAACTGGTGGCAATCGACCTTCAGCGCATCGGCGGCGATCGGCGCGCCCTGTCGGCGCTGCGCCTGGATCGCCGTATAGACCTTGTCGAAGAAGCGCAGGTAGCACTCCGGCGACACCGCGTAGCGGCCATGCCGCTGTTGCAGTTCGCGGAAGGCGTGCTCGACTTGCGGCGACTCGACCGCATCGGGATCGCCCCAGTAGTTGACCTCGATATCGCGCACGATCATCGCCATACGAGCGAGGTCGGGATCGGTCAGGCGGTAATGTTCGGTGATCGACTGGAACGCCGCGTGATCGCGCTCGCGACGCAGCGGCGACGTCGGAATATCGAACGCAATCCCTGCCGGCAGCGGCTGGCCCTGGGGCACCACGGCCAGCGTCGCACTGGGTACGGCCTGGCGCGCCATCAGCCATGCGCTGGCCCATTTGTCGAGACCGAGACCGTACTCTGTCGCCACAGTCTGCTTCGGCTGGGCCGGCGCCTGGCAACCGCCCAGCGCCACCAGCATCAGTACCATTCCCGTGCGCAGCCATTGGCTGCCCTTGTTTCCGTACCGCATCCTGTCCCTTCTCCGTTCCATACGACTTCCACTGTGACGCGACGCTGGTGCATCGCCTGAGACTGCCGAATGCCGACCGCGCGATCCAATCGCCCGAACGGTCGACCATCCGGATCGGGGTTGGCGGCAGAGTGTCGCGGACATCTGGTCGCCCGTTCCCCTGTTCCCCAAGTCGATTGCGTGCCTCAACAGAAGGACAGCCGCAGTCGGCCCACTACGATCCGCAGCACGCGAATCAGCATGTCCCATCGCGGAAGTGAGCCGGTCGACGCCCAGTCCGGACGTTTCTTCGGCCTCATGCCGGACTGCGTGGCGGCGCATGGCGTGACCAACTGGTTGGCACATCGAATCCGTTCGACGATCGACACCTGCAACAACCGACTTGTGAAAACCCTCTTGTGATTGCACTTGATCCACGCGCACGACCTCACATGAAGAAATACAGCACGATTCCGAACGCCACCCGCGCCCAGAACAACACAGCGTCGGCGTCGATCTCGACCCTGGTCCTGTCGTCCTGGAAGCGTCCCAGCCGGCGAGTGCGCAATCAATGTCGCTCCCTGCGCGGGTCGGGTTCCCCACGTTGAATGCGTCGATAAACCTCTTCGCGATGCACCGGAATCGCACGCGGCGCGTCGATGTCGATCCGAACTTGCCGGCCACGCGCAAGGCCCAGCCAACCGCCGAAGGGTCTCCCCCCGAACGAGACGACCACCTCCTCGCCGATCCGCAGGGAATCACCCACCATGACCGCGATCAGATACCGCTTGCCGCGGCGGTGCCGCTTGCGCACGGGGCTGACAGTCGTGTCGGTGTCGTCGGTAATGGTGACGTGGGGAGGCACGGACAACGCGACCGTGAGATGCGCGCGCAGCTTGGACAGAATCGTCAGGCGCACGGTATCGCCGATGCGGATGCTTTCGCCGACGCGGCGCGTCAGAATCAACATGGCGTCGTCAACCTGCGAGGAGACGATGGATTCGAGTGCGGGGCCGCGTCGGCGCCTGGCGCACGATGATCAGCGGCGACGACCGGACGATCCGCAGGCGCACTTCGCGAAGCGCGCGCACGCCCGGTATCCGCAGACGCACGGCTTCGACCGTGATGTCGGCAGGCCCAATCGAGAACGACTCGCCATCACGTAGCCCCAGGATGTGCGCGCGACGCCGGATGCCAGACGGCGCGCTGGCGTGGAATCCACCGACACCGTCCAACTCATGATGGGCTGCGGCGTCGATGAAGACGTAGAGCATCTCGTCCACGCGCCCGGTCAGATGCAGGCGGATATCGCCGCCGATGCGGAGCGACTCGCCCATTGTGCAATCGATGACGGGCATTCAGGCACCCCCAAGAAGAAGCCGGCCCCCGTCGTCCTCAACCTGCAACAGGGGCACTGCAGGGGTGACGGGGGCCGACCAGGGGGCAAGCGGGATGTGACAGGCAGGCGTGATGCCGATGTGCAACCAGTCGTCGCAGTCGGCCGCATGGGGGACCAATTCGCCGGGAAGCCAGATTTCCACCTCGAACCGGCCGAGCATGAAACGACGCAAGGCCTGCAGCGAGAAGAAGTAGGTCCAGACCCCGATCGTTCCCGAAGTCGGGCGGACGGACGCGCCGCCCAGGATCAGGTCGGTGCCGGCCGGCGCCGTCACGTCCACGCAGATCCGCTCCCCCTCTCGGCGGCGGATCACGATCCGGGTGTTGTCGCCGAGGCGCAGCGTGCGCCCGACCTGGCATGTCTCGATCTGCATCCTGCCCCCTCGGTCCAACCGCTCCTGCAGCGACGTGCTGCCTCGCAATAAATTTAAGCGACGCTAAATTTGAATGTCAATACCCCTGACATCTGCTTTGCGAATGCAGAAATTTACGAGTACCATCCAAGTCATGGACAAATACGCTCGCGCCCTGAAAGATGCGATGGAATCGTCCGCCGTGCGGACATCAGACCTCGCCCGCAAGGTAGGCGTCCTCGACGCCTACGTCTCGCAGTGGCGCAGCGGTCGACGCCCGGTCCCTGTCGAACGCGCGCCGAAAGTGGGCGAACTTCTGAATGTCCCGCCGGAACGCATCAGCGAAGCCTATGACCGTCTGCTCCGTTCAGGCTGCATCGTCAGGGAAGGCCTGACGGCAGGCACCATCCCCAAAGGCCACGTCGCACTCGACCGGCTGCCGGGCTTCGACTACGGCGATTGGCCATCATTTCTGCTGATGCCCGAATTTTTCATCCGCCAGAAAATCGGGCTGACGCCGATCGAACACGTGCGCTGGACGCTACAACCCACCGATGCGATGGCCCCGCAGATTCAGCGCGATACGATGGTCCTGGTCGATGTCCGCGTCTCAAGCCAGAGCCGGGCCATCGACGGCGGCCTGCATGCTTTCACGCTATACGACCGCCCTCATATTCGCCGCATTCTGGCCCGTCGGGACAACTGGACATTATGTGGGTACGATGACGACCGGGACCGTATCCTGGTCCCCGAAGCGGATCTGCCAAAGCTGGAAATTCGTGGCTTGGTCATCGCGTGGCTATGAAAGGCCAGCGGCAACGAGGTCTTGTTGCGCGCTGTTGAAACCACCCTTTCATTGAATGCTACGATCCGGGCGTCAGGCGAATGGAACAGGGAATGCAAGGAGCAGGCATGGGGAAGCATTCATTGCATCAATCAGGAATAGGCTTTGCGTTAGGCGCAGGCTATAGCGCTCTTTTCTTGATTTTCTGGCGTTATTCTCTCGATCAATGGTATTTGCCGGCGGGGCTTCGACTGGCGGGCATGATGCTCCTACCCCGGCGGTACTGGCTTTTCGCCGCCGCAGGCGATGCCGCGGCCATGCTGGTGCTTCGGGTCCCGAAAGCAGATCAGTACAGCGTTCAATGGGCATACCTCAGCCCGCTCCTGTTCATGCCCGTTTACGCTTTAGCGCCATTGTCGCTCCGGGCATGGCTGAAAACACCCGCGCGGATTTCAACCTGGTTGCCCGGCATCGCGCTATCGGTCGTCTGTTGGTCGACCACATGGTCAATGGTCTTGAACTACGTCCTCGCGGGGCCGAGAAGTGAAGTTACTCTACAGAACTTCATACGCTTTTCGGTGGGTGACTACCTTGGCATGATGATGGTCGTGCTTCCTTGCCTTCTATGGATCAGGCGCGAAGAGTGGCGAGGAACGCGAAATGAAATAGCACAAAACGTCGCGATAGCGTGCTTGATGATCGCGGCACTTTTTGCGACTGCGATGATGAGCGGCGCCGATGGATCAGCAATTCAGTTGATGCCCCTCGTGTTCATGGTGCTCCCTGTCTTTTTCTTGGCCGTCATGCATGGCTGGCACGGGGCCGCCCTTGGCATGGTGCTGGTCAATCTTGCAGTCGCCCTCGCTTTGCCACGCCCGAATGTCGCCGGAGCTTTCAGCGAAATCATACTCATCGCCCAGGCCGCACTCGCCACACTCAGCGCCGGGCTTCTACTCGTTGGCGATCGGATCACGAAGCTGTTTGAAATATCGACCGAAGCACTGATTGCGAAATATCAAGCCATCCAGGAATTGCGCGCGCAAGAGGCTGCCGGGGAGGGTCAATCCAGGAGCCTGCTGAAGACGCTATTCCGATCCAACGATCTGCAATTCCGTGAGAGCGCGATCATTTTTGGTGCCGCACGCCATGACCTGGATAGCTACCGCCATGACGTGGCAAAAACGCTGAAAGACGATGGACAATACGAGCGCGCAATGGAAGTCCAGGCGGTCGGGATGCAAGCAGCCAAGTCACTCGACAGGCAGCGCGACTTGATCTACCCACTGGAAATCGATACACATGGTCTGTACGCAGCCCTGATGGGACCGACCTTCCATGATGTCTGGCGGCAGAGCGCGCGCATCCACCAGAATTTTAGTGGTGAACAGAACTATCTCAGCGATGCCTTGCGAATGTCTGTATTTCGAGCAATCGGCCGCGCAATGGAATCGATGCAGGATTACGCGCCGAACGAGTACGATATCCGCGCTCGCGTGTGGCGCCGATCAGGGCGATCCGGTGCGACCGTGCTGATCACGTGCTCCGCGACACGCATGCCCGCAGGATCAAGCCAGGATGCGCGCGACGCTTTGGACGAATTGCGCGCACGCACGTTCGCCTTTGATGGCGCCCTCAAACAACGTCACCCCTGTCGAATCCGCTTCATGATGACAGAGACGGCCCCCTCGAACTAACAGCGGGCTCTGAGGACAGAGCCCGCCTCCCATACCGATACTCGCCAATCAATACGCAGATGGCATGCGAATCACCCAGCGCGGACGCATCTCATCTTCAAACAGCACGACCTCCACGTCCCGCCCCCGATACAGCACGCGCGCCCGACCCGTCGGCAACGCATCGTCCGGAAGCGACACACGATCAGCGTCACTCCCGATCGGCATCACCCAGAAGGTTCCGGCGATGCGTCCAGTTGCTGCGCGCACCTTGCCGTTCGCGTCGTTGATTTGCACATAGCGCACCCCATCGCGCTCGAACTCGTAGACCTGCCATTGCGGGTCGCTCGCGAGATCCACGCTCGGCGGGTACGCATCGCCCAAGCCTGTCGCGGCCTTCGGCGCCGTATGCCCATCCGAAGGGCAGCAAGCCCAACTCAGCGACGGCAAGCCCAGCAGAGCACCTGCAAGCAAAAGGGCGTACCGCGTCGAAAGATTGCGTTTGCCATTCACGTTCATTTCCGTCTCCATGTGTGCGAGGTGTAAGGTTGATTACCGCCTACACTCACACCACCCGAACAACGGACTGCGAGCAGGAGGCGGTCATGGCAGCCTACGCGATGCAATTGCACGCTATTTGTGCGTATATCGAAGCGAAAATTTAGCGGCGCACTGTTTTCTTCCTTATGACGATTCCTATCATGCATACGCAAGTGGATGCATCTGTCAATCGTCACAAATTCATTCACGCCAAATCTTTCTTACTCCTCGAACAGCCAACAGTGCGCGCGCCAGGATCGGCGGCAGTCGAGCCTTTTGATCTGTGGCATCCGACTGCCGCGCGAAGTGGATCGGCATAAGGCCCATAAAACCGCCATCGTTTTGGCTGCCCCAGACACAAAACGCCCCGGCATGGGGTTCCATGCCGGGGCGTATGCCGTATCCGGATTATCGCCGACACTTACGTGCCGACCGAGACGACGTCAAATGCCGGTCAACCCGCCTGCCTTCGCAAATCCGACCCTGCGTCCGTCGCCGTGACCGAAACAACCATGCCAATCACGATCGCCAGGGTTGTCGCCATCGCCAGCATCCTTTTCGCCGGAGCGCTCATCGTCGTCGCCCACCGTCGGCGGCCCGAGCTTCGGGCATCCGACATCGCCCTGTCGGTGTATTTCACCGCTCCGACGCGAGCGACGATGGTGTTCGCTTACGCAGCGATCATGGCAGCGCTGTTGTCCACGGCCTTCGTGCTCGCGATGGACAGGCATCTCGCAACCCTGGCGTCGGCCGTGGCCTGCTGCGTTGGCGCCGCGCTGCTGGCGCCCGTTGCGGCGACCACGCAGCGCGATGCAACGATCGTCCGCCGCGAAACGATCAGGCGCATCCATCGCCACGCTGCCGCAGCGGCATTCGCGGCTGTCGGCGTGGCGATGGCGGTGTCGGCGTGTGCGGCCATCGCCGTCGCCAACGCGCCGATTGCGATCCTTGGGCTTTGGGGCGCCGTTCTTGTAATCCGGGTGCTACGGAGCAAGCCCGGCGCCGCTCACGGGCTGCGGCAAAAGTGCCTGCTTGCCATGCTGGGCCTGTGGATCGTGGCGATTGCGACTACCGGATAGAAAAGCACGAAAAGCCCCGGCACGGGGTTCCGTGCCGGGGCGTATGCCGTGTCCGATGTTGTCGCCGGCATCTTCGTGCCGGCGGGCGGCGCTAGGGACCGAGCAGTTCGCCCGCCTTGGCGAACCCGACCCAGCGACCGTCGCCGTCGAGACCGCGATTCATCAGTTCTTCCCGCGCCAGTTTCAGGATGTCGACATCGCCATGATGGATCGCGACCAAAAACCGCGTGTCAAAGGTTTGAACGATGCCGCCGACGTCGCTGTCGAGTCCCTGCGTGATGGGCGCGCCGGTCATGCCTTTACCTCTCGCGCGGCGGCGACCAGCAACGCGGCCTGTGCGTCGGCGGCGCTGTCGAGGCGCAGTCGCGGAAACAGATCGCTGATGAGATGGAACATGACGTGATTGAGGCGCGCGGCCTGGTCTTCGAGATCGTTCATCGCATCGAAGCGGCGCTCTTGATCGTCGAGGTGCTGCATTGCCTGCGTCAACGCAAGGCGCATGATCCGGAAGCTGTCCTTGGCGCGGGACCGCGCGAAAGCAATCTCGTCGACGAGCGGGCCTGCGGGTGTCGTGGTGTCGTTCATGTCGGTGGTTCCTGTGAGTGGGTTGCGCGCTGCGATGTGCATCGCGTGACCGCATGAACGCGCTGTTCCGCCGTGAAGCCAAGCAGCGTCCGCGAAAATTCAACGGCAGACAGGTTCTGTACGAATTCGATGCACTGCCGGTGGCTCGACCGATGAAGTACGCCACCGGGACGGCGAGGCGACGTGCTGCCGTGCGACGATGACGCCCCCGGCGGAGGATGCCGCGCCGGGGGCGGTGCGTTCAGATGGCTTGCCAGTCCGGCATCAGATCGCCACTGGAGATGTCAGCGATGTAACGTAGTTCGCCGAACGCCCCGATGTCTTCGGCGATGTGGACGCCGCCGATGGAGGTCAGCGCGATGCCGCATTTTCGGGTCAACGCCGTCAACTCGGCGATGAACTGATTGTACCGGGCATGTTCTTCGGCGTCATGGTGGCTCATGCGCCTTCTCCGGACGTGGAAGACAGCATTACGTTGATCATTGTGGTGGCGCTGGTCGTCTGCAGCATGGTCTGCGGTGCCTCTTGGGTGGGATGCGCGCTGCGGTGTGCATCGCGTGACGGCATGAACGCGCTGCTCCGCACCGAAGCCAAGCGCCGCCCGCGAAGATTCAACGGCAGACAGGTTCCGTACGGCATCGGCGCGCGGCGCGTGTGCGCCTGTGGCGCAGAAGGCCAGATACAACGCGGGCGTCGGTCGGCGACCTGCCGGTGCCGCCTACGACGCGACGGCGCGCGCTGTAGGCGGCCTTGCGAGGGTCAGCGGGCGTCGTCGCCCTCGCCCGCCCCATCGCCGTGCCATCGCCGGGCGAGGTCGCTGCGGACAGCGGCGAGCAGGTCGTCGTCGGCACGTTGCATCGCCAACGGCAACCGCGCGTCGAGCGCGCGGATCGCCTCGATGGGATCGCGCGCATTGTCCGAGGCGGTGCGGACTGCGCTCATAGCGCGTCCACCCGCTGGCCAAGGGCGTGCAATTCAGCCTGCGCGCTGGCCGCCAGATCGATGCGCGCATTGGTGATCACGGACGTACACACGTGGGCCAAGGCCCAATTGAGCACCCGTGCTTTGTCGAGCAACCCCACTGCCGTGTCGTAATCTTCTTCGTATTCCAGCAACTTGCGCATCGCATGTTCGAGCGCAGATCGCATTTCTTTCAGGGCGCACGCGCCGTTGCGCAATGCGATATTCGTCTCGAAGGCGAGCGGGTCGATGTCAGTGGTCATGTGCGGTGTCCTTGCGTGGTGGGTGTGGGTCCATGAACGCGCTGTTCGCGACTGAAGCCAAGCGCGAGCGCGTCGCTTTCCTGGCAGAGACAGACGACGGACAGCTTCCGTATCGCTGCCGCCGCGCTCAGCCATCCTGTTCGGCCAGCGGCGGCACGAAGGCGACGAGCGGATCGGTTCCGGTGCCGGCGCGGCGGGCGATTTCGGCGATGATCACGTCGCGCAGATCCGCATCGCCGCGATGCAGGGCGAGCAGAAAATCCGTGCGCAGTTCGGCGACGAGGTCCTTCACCGGCCAGTCGATGATGGTGGCGAGACGCTCGCCGTCCTCGAAGCCCATCGTGTAGACCTCCGCCAGCGCGTCGAGCAGGCGTTGCACGTGGGCGATCCTCTCTGCATCGCCGGACACCGCCACGGCGTCGATGTCGATGCCGTGGCGTGCCTGCACGATGAAGCGGCAGGGGTCCTCGTTGTGCTCGAAAGCATGCGGCGTCATGTCGGTCACCACACGAGGCTGGTGGGGTTGGCGGCGATGCGCGCGAGCAGGTCGCCCAGCGGCTCAACCTGCGCGCCCTCCGCGATGGGCGCGAGCAGCGTGCTGCCGGTGTCGATCAGTTCGATGCGGATGACGTCGATGCCGTTGCTGGCGTAGGCGACGTGCTTGCGGCCGTCGATGCGGTGCATGAGCGCATGCGGCGTGCGTGCGCGCAGGACTTCACGGCGCCATGCGTGCCGGCCGCGCTGGCCGGGGACGCGCACCAGTAGGGAGGCGAGAAAGAATTCCTTGACGTGCTTGGGTTTGCGGGATGTCGTGAGCTTCATGGGTCGTCGATGTCCGTGTCGGGGGGTGCATGTACGCGCTGTGCGCGCAGGACGCCAAGTCCTGTGTGCCCGGCGTCCGATGCCGTGTTCAGCCGCCGGAGGCGTCGGCGGTCGCGGCCTTGCGGCCCTGTTCGAGGCCGGCGCTGTAAGCCGCTTCGAGGGCATCGCGCAGCCCGACGACCGAGACCTCGTGAAAGTCAAGACGATCCGAGCCTTGAGGCGTCAGCGTTGCGATTCCCAGCGTGACGCGGGCGATGCGGGCGAAGAGTGCGTTGTTCCTGTTCATGGGTGCTCCGTGGTGGTTGACGTCCACATGAACGCGCTGTTCCCGGGAGAAGCCAAGTCAAAACCCGGCTTCTTTTCGTGGTTTTTTTTCGATTACCCGAGACGGGCCACATAACGGGCGTAGTCGTAACCCGAGGGATCGACATAGAGGTAGGGGCGACCGGGCGCGTGGACTTCGACGCACAGGCAGCCATCGGCGACGTTGCCGCCCTTGCCGGCGAGCCACGTCTGCGGCCGGGTCAGGTCTTTCGTGAAGTCGTCGAACTCCGCGATGGTCGTTTCGACCGTTTCGGTGATGTAGATGCGATGCTCGCCGGTCGCGCACATCTCACGCAGGTTGTCGGGCTTGCATGCGAACGGCAGGCGCGCGCCAAGTTCTTCGACCTGCAGCGCCTGTCCCCGGAACTGCACGGTGCGCGGTGTGCGCTGGATGTGGAGGGTCATGGTGTATGGGATGGCGAGCGTCATCGTGGGCATGGGTGTTCTCGGTGTGGGCGTCGGCGATTCGACGCGGCCATGTACGCGCTGTGCGCTGCAGAAGCCAAGCGCGAAGTGATGTCGCGCTGCGACATCGAGACGCCTGTCGTACAGGCTTCAAAACTGTCGTTGACTTCGCGCCTGGATTACGCCAGCCGCCGCAGACTGACGCGCTCGATGCGGCCAGCGAACGCGGCGTCGGCGGCGATACGCAGCGCGGTGTGCGCGTTCGCGATGAGCGTGTCGACGAAGCTGCCATTCGCGTTGCGCGTCTCGCCATCGAGGAGTGCGACGCCCGCGAGACCGACGCGCACCGCACCCGCCGTGACCTGGGACAACACCAGTTCGATGCGATACACGCCGCCATCGACGAATGCGAACGGCTGCACGAGATCGGAGGCGACCCCCGCAACCTTGACCGCGGCGCTGCCGGCGATCGACCAGCCTGCGCCGAGCGTCCAGGCGGCTGGCGTGTCGAAGTCCGCGTTCGCGAGCTTCTCGCCGCATTCGCACTGGAGCGTGCGGACGTGCGTCTGGCGACTGGCGAGCGTGCCGCGCTGGCTGCGGACGTCGACGCGGACCGTCGCATCGCTGGCGAGCAGGAGTTCAACGCTGTGGCTCGTCCCGGCGATGCCGGCGGTTTCGTGCAGCACCGCGCCACTCAGCGCGTGCAGGACGCGCACGGTGGTGGTCGTGCCCGGCTCGGGGCCGATGCCGCCGGCGTCGTGTTCGATCAGGCGATCGCCCTGCAGCACGCGATCGCGGTGCGCCCAGGCAAGGTCGAGTCGCGCGAACGCCGCCTGCGGCCAGGCGGCGCCATTGATCCGCAACCGGCCCGGCGGATAGGGCCGCGCATGGCGCGCGTCGAGGCGCACCTGCGCGACCGGCGCGAGCGCGGGATCGAGCGTGCCCTGTTGCGTGCGCGTGAGCAGTTTCGCCTGGACGGTATCCCCGGCAAGGTATTCGGTCGGATCGGCGCCGACGTAGGTGTCCGTGAACCACAGCCGCGCACCCGCCGCGTGCGGCGTCGGCACGGTATCGACGCAGCCGCGAGCGAGCGTGAGCGTGCCGGCGACGGGATCGATGGCATCGATGCGCACGAGTTCTTCGTCGATCATCGCCTCGCTGCCGACAGCGACCAGATCCAGATCGCGCAGGTCCGCCAGCATCGCAACCGTGTCAGTCGGCCCCAGCGCGCCCGCGAGGGTCGCCGTGGCCGAGAAGTCCCCGCCCGCGACCTCGACGAAATCGCCCGCGCCGGTGCGCGTGACGAGTGTGTAGCCGTAGGCCGGCCCGTTCGGGCGTGCGCCGAGCGCGACCACGAACCCGGCATCGTCCTCGACCTGCGCCAGATCCGCGGGGCGCAGGCGACCGGCCAGGTCGCGATACGTCGCTTCGACCAGGCGCTGCGCCGGCACCGGCAGTGGGCGCCTGTCCGGCGGCGTCCACGGTCCGATCACCGGCCGCAGGTAGGTGGTCGCGGCCATGCCGTCGATGTCCTGCACCAGCGTGAGCACGAGCGCGCCATCGGTGCGCGTGCCCTCGTCCACCTCCAGCACCCGCACCGGCATGCGCTGCACGCCCTTGCGCCGCCAGGACAGCGCGAGCATGTCGCCGCGCTTCACGCCCCACCAGCGGCGATCGACGGTGAGTTTGATCCGCTGCAGCAGGCTGCTGGCGGCCGCGGTCTCGCGCGCGGCGACGCGCTCGCACAGCGTGCGGTTCCACAGCCCCGGCAGTGTGCGCCGGTCGGCGACGACGCGGCCCTGCGCTTGGACGTTCGCCATGTTCTGGAAGGTCGCGGCGAGTTCGAGGTTCGTCACGCAGTCGCGACCAAGCACAGTGACTTCGTTCACCGAACCATCGAGCAACGGCGTCTGCCAGCTCTCCAGCGCGAGCACGCTGGTTTCGTCGAGCAGCGGCAACGTGGCGACGTCGTAGTCGGGCCGGAATAACCGGTATACGAACTGGCCGCGCATCGGATCGAACGCCCACAGCCCACCGACGTGGGTGTTGACCGTCTGCAGAAAATTCCCGATCGAGTCCCCGCGTCGCCAGCCCAGGCACAGGCCGAACGCCTCGTCGTGCAACTGCTCGGCCGCGCGCAGGAAGCTCTCGCCATCGATCAGGGCGGGATCGAGGCCGCAGCCCCAGACCGTGTCGGTCAGGCACTGGTAGTGGATGTGCGCGGCGTTCATGCCACGACCGATGCGCGCGAGCTGCGGCTGCCACACCGGCGTCGACCAGCCCTGCACGAAGCGCCCCCAGCGCTTGGCCCAGAGCTTCAGGTAGGGGTTCATCGCCCCGACCATTCCGCGGTACAGCGTGGTGCAGAGCCCACGCGCGGCGGGCCACGGCCCCGGCACCTGCTGCTGCAGGTAGGGTACCGGCAGTTGGTCCGGCTCGCCCATGCGGATCTGCAGCGTGCCGACGAGCCCGCCTTCCTTCTTGTCGCCGCCGAACAGCTGCGGCAGATTGATCGCCAGGGTGCCGCTGCCGGCGCGTTCGCCCTCGAACACCGTCTGGCCGCCGACCTTTACGCCTGCGAGGTAATCGTTCGGGCCGATCGACTCGCCCATGTACAGGTACATGAAGTGCCGGTAGCCGATCGTCGGCTTGCTCGATTTACCCATGCGTCACCGCATCGAGGCGCGCACGCCACTCACGCAGGCGCTGCACCAGGCTGCGCGGCGGCGGCGAGACCACGATCGGACGCAGCGTCGGAATCACGATTGGACGTCGCCGCCAACGCCCACGCACGAGCGCGCGCAGATCGAGACCCCACAGCGCGTGGAAGAGCCCCGCCGCGATGCCGAGGGCGCCGAACGGGCGTTCGCCCGCGATCCAAAACACTGTGCCGGAGACGATCGATGCCACGCAGGCGCACGCGATCCAGCCGCGATAGATCGACTCACGTCCCATCGTGCGCCGCCTCTTCACGCGCAATTTCGATCACGCGCGCGACGAACGGATCGTCGTGCAGATGCGGATGTGCATCGACGGCGATACCGTCGTGACACAAGGTGTGCAGATCGATCGCGTGCTGCCGGCACCACGCCCGAATCCCCGGCGTACACAGCGGCCCGCCTGCGGGATCGATCGCGCGCACATGACGCAGATGGATGCGCAGGCCGGTTCGCACAGTGACGTTCATTTGCCGCCGCTGGCCTTGATCGGCGTCGTGCGCAGATCGCCGTAGGCGAGCACGTTGGGATCGTCCACCCATACCTCGCCGAAGATCACCATGACCTCGCGGCCTTCTTCGGCGGTCGGCACCGAGAAGTCGGCGAGCGACGGCGGCTTGGTCGATTGCGGTTTGGGGCGCATCGCGACGCTGAGCGCGATGGCGAGAATCAGCACGAAGACGTAGATCCACATCGTGGAGAGGTTCCTGGGGCGCGGGATGCGCGCAGCCGCCGTCCGGCGCATGCGCCAGGCAGTGCGTCGCGGGGGAATGGATCAGAAGACCGGATCGCTGCCGAAGGGATTGCGCATGCCCTTCAGGGTCGGCTGGCCGCCGTAGTTGAGGGTGTTGTTGAATTTCGGGCAGCCGTTCGGCCCCAGCGTGCGATCGCAACCGGGAAACGCGACGACGCGCGCATCCGGCGCGAGTGCGGCCGGGGTGAGCAGGCGCAGGGTGGCGCCGACGTGGCTGACCACGAAACGGCGTTCGACGCCGAGCGCCGCCGTCCACTGCAGCACGCCGCCGTCGAAGTGGCCGTCGTCGAACGCATCGAACGCGGCCGAGGCGACGGTGTAGCCGGTCGCATCGCTCAGGATCGCGGGGACCGCATGCGCATCCGGATCGGCGTTGCATAGCCCCAGGCCCTGGCTGTAGAGCACCAGCGGACAGTTCGACTGCCAGCTGCGGCGCAGGCCGAGGGTCTCGACGGCGGCGGCGAGCGACTCGCACCGCAGCTTGGCGACGCTGTGGGTTTCGTCGAGATTGGCGACGTGCCCGGTCCAGCCCAGGCGGACCTGTCCATCGCGCACGCGCACCCGCTTGAGGTCCAGGCGCAGGCGCAGCCCCGGCGGAAACGGCCGGAACAGGTTCAGCAGCGGCAGGTCGAGCGGCGCGGTGATCTGCAGCGCGTTCTTCGATTCTTCCGCCGACTGCACGATCTTCTCGCGCGTCAGCGTGATCGGGGCGTAACGCTGCCCTTCGACGATCGCTTCGCGTTTGGCGTCGGTGTAGCGCCAGTGGTGCAAGCCGATCGAGAAGTCGTACAGCTCGATCTCGCGCGAGAGCAGGCCCATGCGTGCGGACTCAGGGTTCTTCCGCCGGAATGCCGGCGAAGGACACGGCGCAATCGAGCAAGCCGTCGCTGTCGGCGTGGTGACGCAGCTCGACCGTATCGCCCGCGAGTGTGACCAGCGCCATCCAGCACACCCGACGCACCCGTTCGGGTGTGATCGTTCGACCCAATGCCGCATCCAGTCGCAGGCGTTCGGCGAGTTCGCCGTTGGCGAGCGCGAGTTCGCTCGACGCTTCGATCGCGCGATAAAACACAGTCCCATCGGTGAGTTCGATGCGAACGTGGCGACGGCCCGCCTGCTGGCGCAGATTGCGACTGACGCCGCAGGCGGCGACGGTGAGCGTGAGCGCGGTCTCGCCGATCGTCTCGGTCACCTCCAGATCGTCGGTCCAGGTCGGCAACCACAGCGCCTCCGCCCGCCCCTGCAGGCCATAGAGCAGACCGCGGTGCGCGGCGCGTTCGGTGCGGCCGAACAACCGCCACGCGTGCGACTGCGTCGTCCACGCCAGGCCCGACGCATCGTCGACCTGCGTGCGGCCGACGTCGCCATCGAGGAGGTCGAAGCGACGGGCCAGGATCGCGCTCGGGTCACGGGTCTCGTCCGGGCGGTGTTCGAGCACGGAGAACCCGCGATAGCGCGTCGCCGGCAGTGCAGGTGGCCAGTCGCACGGCTCGGTCGCCTCGAAGCGCAACTGCGTGGACATCAGCCGGTCGGTGTAGCGCCGCAGCTCCGGCGCATCGGTCAGGCGCGCGGTGCGACAGGGCATCAGGCGCGTGCCCACCGGCCACGCGCGGCGTGTCGGCGCACGCAAGGACACACGCCCGTTCGCGATCTGCGCGACTTCGACCAGTTCGTAGGTCGCCACGTCACGCCAGAGCATGGCGAGGCTGCCGACCGCGAAATCGAGGCCCGCGGTGTCGACCGGAATCTCGACCGCGCCCGCCGCCAGCGCCACACCAAGCCGCGTCGTATCGACGAACACCGGCAGCGCCCACACCCGCGCCGTCCAGTCGAACAGTGCGTTCTCGACCCAGCGCCGCTCGCGCCGATCGGCGAGCACCGCGAACTCCCACGACCGATGCGGCGCTTCGCGCAACGGCATGCGGGTGACGGTGCCGGCGATGGCGATCTGGACATCGGTGAACCACGCGAGCGTTTCGGTCAGCGGCTCGGACCAGTTGGGCGGCAGTGTCCACGCCTGCAGGCGCAGGCCGTCGATCCGGATCGACCACGTCGCGCCGTAGGCGAAAGCGAGCACCGCGACCGCGTCGATCACCGGCGGGCCGTCGAGGCCCACGGTGAGGGTCAGCACCCGCTCCTGCAGCGGACGCAGGGCCAGCGGCAACGGCCCCGGCGCGGCGAGCATGCTGCCGGGATCGCCGTCCAGGCGCAATGCGGTCAGCGTTTGCGGGATCGTGCGCCAGGCATTCCACACCGCGACCTCGCGGGTCAGCTCGGAGACGACGTTGCCCAGCGACAGCGCCGTCGGCAGGACGTGGACGCGGTCGAACAGGTCCTCCGCGAACCGGTGCGCGAGGCGTCCGGTCGCGGGCCAGCGCAGCGCGGCCGGCGCCCGAAACACCCCTGCCCGCGCGACGATGCTCTCGCGGCGGTACGCGGCCGTCGCGAACGCGGCCTCGCCGAGCGCGTTCAGCTCGATCGAGAGCGCAGGATTGGTCGCGCCGAACGCCCGCGGCGTCGGCGCGAGGCCGATCAGTCCGGCCATCAAGGCGCATCCCGGAGCGCGACGCCGAAGGTGCCGGAATGCTGCGCGCCGATCGGCCAGCCGGCGCCGTTGCGCTGGACCGGGTGGACGGCGTGCAGCGGATAGGCCCGCCAGCGTTCCGGGCCGTAGAGCAGCGGTTGGCTCAGATCGAGGTGATCGAGCCGGCAGTAGCGCGCGTGCGCGAACGTGGCGACGAGGGTCTGGCCTTGCGCCTGACGCGCCATCAGCACGTCGATGGGCAGCAGGACGGTCGCCTGATTGAACTGCGAGGGCAAGGCGTGGAGCAGGCCCGCCTTGTGCGAGACGCCGAGCAACTCGCCCGGCGCGCCACCGTAGGCGGTGCGCCACGCGGGCGCGCCTTCCAGCCCACAGTGGATGAACGAGGAGTGATAGCTGCCGGCCGAGCTGGCGAAGAAGAAGCCGAGCCCGAGTCCGTCGTAAGGCAGCGCGCCGAGATCCGTGCCGCTGTTGGCGGCGATGAACACGCGACAGGTCGCCGAGGTGCCGAGGACATCGCCGCGGAACGATCCGCTGCACCACAGGCCGGTGCCACCGATCTGCGGCATCGACGACACGCCGACGTTGAGGTGCTGGTGGCGATCGACGTTGTAGCGCAGGACCACGTAGAGTTCGTCGGGCGCATCGAAGACGTGCAACACGGCCTCCGCCGGCCACTGGATCGGTGCGTTGCTGAAGGACAGCAGCTTCACCGCCTGCGGACAGGCGCCGGTGAGTGCCGCACCGGCCTGGCCGGTCCCCGCCTGCAGGCGCAACTCGGTCGCGCTCGCGGTAAGCTGCACGAACGCGACACCCTTGCTCAGAATGCCGCTGGCGAGCGTCCAGCCGCGTGCGGTCAACGTCGTCTCGATGAGGGTCTTCAGCGCCGCGAAACTCGCGACCTGGCCGGTGAACGTCGCCATCAGGCCATCTCCACCGCGACGTAGTCGCGCCAGGTCGTGCGCGCGCCATCCTGCAGCACCACGAACGCGCGGCCGTTCACCGCACGGATCGCATCGACCGCCTGGCGCACGCTCATGCCCGTTTGGTCGATCACCGCACTGCCTTCGAGCTGCAGCACGTTCTCGGAGGCGTTGTTGTAGCCGGAGACCATGCTCACGCCATCGAGCACGCCATAGAGGTTGCCGCTGCTGGGATAGGCGCGCGCGTCGTTGTCGTAGGCGCCGAATTGCATCTCGTACAGTTCGAGCGGCTGCGGCTGGTGCAGGGTGCCGGCCGGCACGAGGCAGCGATACCCGCTGCCATTGCGACCGACGTACTCACCGGCCAATCCGGCATAGGTGGTCTCGGTGCCCTGACCGTTGCCGAAGGGCGAGATCTGCACCTTCTTCCAGGTGCCGCCGGCATCGCGCAGGAACAGGAACCCGTCGTTGTAGCCTGCCTCGCTGCTCCCCTTGCGGCCCTTGTAGGGGAACCAGTGCACATCACTGTAGCGTCGCGCATCGCGGCCGTCGAAGTGACCGGCGACGATCAAGGGCGACGGAAACTCCCTCGGCCGGGCATACGCCAGCGCCTTGCCGACGTAGAGGTGCGCGTAGATCGGCGAGCCGACCTTGAGGGCGCCAACGATGCGACGCGGATTGGCGGTCAGGAAGTAGCTCACCGCCTGGTGATGGCCCGGTACGCCCGACGTCTTGATCCCGGGCTGCGCCTCGAACGGCGCGGCGGGAACGTAGCCGGTCATCGTCGCGGCCAGCAGGTTGTAGTAGTCCGCCGCGATGTTCTGGTACGCCTTGAAGCCGACCGTGATCTCCTCCTCGCCCGTGGTGCCGGTCGAACGCAGGATCAGTTCGCGTTCGGGAATCGAGGTGTCGAAACGCAGGGTCGTCCAGCCGGCTTGCTCGGCGAGCGCGCGCA
>JBMOOY010000023.1:0-2194 GCA_049324395.1 Pseudomonadota bacterium | reverse complement strand
GGGTTCGGTCACCTTGACCTGAGACACCCGCCCGCCGATCCACGGCGTTACCCGCACCGCTGGGCCTTCTGCTCGCGCCGCTGCCAGGACGCCTTCCACCAACTCTACGACACCCGCCGCCGGCACGCGCCGGCGGCGCTGGAGGAGCTTGTTCCCGTGACTCTGCCCCTGTCTCCCGATGCCCAGCGCGCTTGCCTGCTCGCGCTGGGTTCCGCCGCCGATGCGGTCGGCTTCGCCGTGCCGCTGGCGCAGTACTCGCAGCAGCAGGCGCTGCACGTCATCGATGCGGTGATCCACGCCTACGAACGCCAGCAACAACAGCACTCGCGCGCGCTGCGCGGATTGCCGCCGCTGGACGATTTCGAGGACGACGACATCCCTTTTGACGATGGGCGTGATGCCACGACCGCCGATTCGCATCGGTGCGTCACGCCTGCCTCGAACCACTGACGACTGAATTTCACGATGCTCGATTTCAATTCCTCATCCACCGAGTCCGGACGCCTCGAAGCGTTGATCGACATCGGTCTGCAGCAGGCGCGCGCGGCCGAGCCCCGGCGCACCTATCTCGGTGCCTCGCGCCTGGGCGTGGCCTGCTCGCGTGCGCTGCAGTACGAATACGCCGACGCGCCGGTCGATCCCGGTCGTGACACCGACGGCCGGATGCTGCGCATCTTCGAGCGCGGTCACGTGCTCGAAGACAGCATGGTCGCGTGGCTGCGCGGTGCGGGCTTCGATCTGCGCACGCGCCAGGACGACGGCACACAGTTCGGCTTCGCTGCGCTCGATGGTCGTCTGCGCGGCCACGTCGACGGCGTGTTCGTCGCCGGCCCCGAGGGCTACGACTACCCCGCGCTTTGGGAAATGAAAGCGCTTGGAGCAAAGGCCTGGCGCGACCTGGAGAAGAACAAGCTCGCCGTCGCCAAGCCGGTCTACGCCGCGCAGGTCGCGATGTACCAGGCCTACCTCGATCTGCATACGAATCCCGCGCTGTTCACGGCGATCAACGCCGACACGATGGAGGTCTATGCCGAGCGCGTGCCCTTCGACGGCCAACTCGCGCAGCGCATGTCCGATCGCGCGGTGCAGATCGTGCTCGCCACCGATGCCGGCGAGCTGCTGCCGCGCGGCTTCTCCGATCCCACCCATTTCGAGTGCCGGTTCTGCGCATGGCAGGACCGCTGCTGGAGAACAGCATGACCCCCGATGTGCTTGCCCCTTCCACCGAGCCGATGGTCGCCGCGCGCGCCGCGCATCAGGCGCTGCGCATTCCGATGCAATGGCTCAACAACAAGGTCGAGCGCCGCACGCGCCGCGTCCCGCACTACCGCATCGGCCATCTGGTGCGGTTCCGGCTCAGCGAACTGGAGCTGTGGCGTGATCGCAATGCAGCGGTGATCGCGCCGCGACAGGAACCGGTCGATGCCGCAGCGGCAGAGGCATCGTCGCCGCCGGTCGCCACGGACTTCAACGGCGTGAACTGGCACCGTCGTGAAGGGCTCGCCGAGATCTTCGTGCGTCGCCACGGCAACGACTGCCGCTACAGCGCGCGCCTGCGAAGCTGGTTCGTGCGCGCCGATCAAGGCTGGCACCGGGACGACACGCTGGCCGTGTTCGACCGGGTGCGCGGCATTTGCCGGGAAGCCGCCGATCGCGCCCGGACGGAACAGGCGAGGCGCTGGTTCGCCAGCGCCACGACGATCGCGGCCGTGGAGCGGATCGCGCGCCTGCGCGCGGATGCGATGCCGGCCGGCGAGGGGAGCGCGCAGTGACGCATCCGTCTCTGGACTTCAACGACGTTCCGCAGGTCGCCGCGCCACGCGACGGTCGAGACGAGATCCGAGCGCAACTGCTCGACCGCCTTGAATCGGTGCTGACCGCACTGTTCCCCGCAGGCAGGAAGCGGCAGGGCAAGTTCCTGATCGGCGACGTGCTCGGCAGTCCCGGCGACAGCCTGGAGGTGGTGCTCACGGGCGAGAAGGCGGGTCTGTGGACCGACCGTGCCAACAACACCGGCGGCGACATCTATGCCTTGCTCGCGGCGCACTTCCGGATCGACGTCCACGCCGAGTTTCCGCGCGTGCTGGACGAGGCGGGGCGACTGCTGGGGCGTGCATCGGCGATGCCGATGGCGAAGCCGAAGAAGACCGCGCCGATGGACGACCTCGGCCCGGCGACCGCGAAGTGGGATTAC
>JBMOOY010000022.1:0-20100 GCA_049324395.1 Pseudomonadota bacterium | reverse complement strand
TGCAAATGGGAACAGGAGATGGCTGGATGCTCACCGGATCAGGGAAGGCAATATGTCCATTTCCGGAAACTCTTTCGATTCCTTCAATCGGCATCTTCTGATAGGCTGCCGACCGAGAAAACCCATGCAGGCGAGCCAACCTTCCAACGTATCAACAGCCGAGACCGCGCGGCCGCCCGTTGCGCGCAATTGGCTCTGGAAGCCTTGGTACGCGAAGCTCTGGTGGGCGGCGATCCCGGTCTACTGGACAGGCGCGGTGGCCTCGCTGAAGGTCCCGGCACTGGCGGAGTTCTACACCAGCGCTCTCGCAGGCTATCTCAACATGCTGTTCTTTCCGCCGACGGCACTACTGGTGCTTGGTTTCGGGTTCGTCAAAGCTTGGCTCGACAGGCCGCTATCTGGCGAGCCTCTCTCGGACGAGGAAATCGGCGAACTCGAGCAGATGAGGATGGAGGACGAGCACTGGGAGCGTCTTGGGCGACCTCATTGGTCGGTCGACATCTATGATCCGCGCTCCGGCGGACTATATATCGGCAACCCACTCAGCCTTCAGCACCCTGGACGTCGAGATTAGCGCTTCTTGTAGCTGCTATCTCCGTCGAATGGACCATTTGCTAGGTCGGTCGAAAATCGGCCACTGCTCAAGATCGAGGATTGTTCGAGCGACGTCATCGGTCCAGTAATATCGGCGGTTCCACGTGCGGAATCGGCTTGCCCAAGGTAGCGATTTCGCAGCCCCTCGGGGCCAAGCACCTGACGGTTCAGCTCGCTCGTAAATGTCATTTCAGGGTTTGCAGAGCGCGCAGCCGCCCGCTCTGCGGCGGATATCGCCTCGCGTACATCATAGTTTACGATATCGAGCGAGGCCCGAGCTGTCTCGTTACTCGTGCCCATGTCGCTGCTGCTATATCCCAAGCTCCCGCCGACGCTCCCTGACGTTGCTGTCTGTGATCGTTCCTTACCCTTGGCCGGACCACCACGCGACGCATAGTCACTGCTTTGGGCACTTGCGCCGACATTGCCGCCAACCGCAGTTCCCATTGAGATTTGGTCTTGCGCCGAGCGAGATATAGCCCGCTGCCATCCCGTCTGGGCCATGATCGCCGACACGTCGCGTTGAAGCGTATCCGCAACCTGCGGATTGAGCCGCCACTCGCCGTTGCGGTCCATTTCGAAGCCACCGCGCAGCCAGTTCGCCATCATCGCCTGACCCTCGGGTCCGCTGCTTAGCATGTTTTCGATGGTATCGGGTCCGGCTTGCTTGCCGGCCTCATATTTGGTGCTGGTGTCGCTGCGTGCGGACTGCGTGAACCCGGTGCTGCTCGACACGAGCAGGTCGTTGTCCGCGAAGCTGAACCGGGCGCGGCCTCCCTCGGCGATCGTGCCATATTGGCTGTCGTTGATGAGGCCTGCGGCGCGGAGCTGCCGCGCGACGTCGGGCGAGACATTGAGATTGAGATCGCCATTCTGCGCCATGGCGAGCTCGCGCTTGGTCATGTTGATGCCCTCGCTGCGCAGCAGCCCCTGCATGCGTGTCAACCGCTCATTGTCCACGATCCGCGTCAGCCGCTCGTTGCGCGCACGATCGGCAATTCCGGCCGCGCCACCCTCGGCCATGTCGACCTGGTTGCCCGCCGTGCGGCTCAGTGCCTGGATGAAGGCGTCGAGCCGGGCCGCCTCGCGCGTCGATACGCCGGCAGCCGCCGCACCTTCCGCAAACCCGAAATTATCGCTCTGCCGTCGCTGCTCGCCGATGCGCGCGGCGCCGCGCACGCCATCGTGGCCGACTTCGCGCTGGGCATCGAGCTTGCCCGAGCGCTCGGCAAAATCGTAACCAGCGGCCTCGCGCGTGCGGCCATAGACGCTCGTGCCTTCGCGTGCCGCCTCGGCGGTCGCGCCGTCGGCGGTGCCGAGCTGGACCGAGGCGTTATAGGTTTCCAGCGCACGCATGACCTGCGCCTCATTGCGGCCCGTCGCGCGGGAGAGGGAGGTAATCGCCGACGAGCGCGCCTCGCCCGAGAGGGTGTTGATGAAGCCGATGCGGCGCGAGGTTTCGTCGATGGAGAGGCCGAGCATCGACGCGGAATTGCGCTGCCCCTCGTTGTTCCCGGTGCGCCACGCCTGCTCGGTCGCGACGTTGCGGCGTTCGATCCCCGCGACATTGTCGCCCGCATAGTCGCGTCGGCCTTCCATAGCGCCGACGTTGACCTGCGCAGCCGTGAGATCGTTCCGCAGCATTGCCTCCTGGTCGTACGTGTTGGCGATCAACTTCGCGAAGGTCGGGTCGGCCGATGCCTGCGCGATCACGGTCGAGGCCTTCAGCGCAGCGTCTTTCTGATCATAGCCATTGCGCTCGAAATGCCGCTGCGCGCCCCGCATCATCATGTCGTAGGCGCGCGTATCGCCGAAGGCTTTCCACTGCACCATGTTCTGCGCGAAGCCGGCGAAGGCGCGTTCGCCCGCCTGGCCCGGCCCAAAATAGCTCGTGCCGAGACTACGTAGCGCGTCCTTCTCGGCGAAATTGTGGATCGCCGACGTCGTCGCATTGGCGCGCACCGCTGCGGCCGTCGCGGGATGAGTGAGGTCGCGGCCGACGAGGGCAGGGGCGAGCCCCCCGAGCTCGCGTGCGGCGTCCGTGACGCCGAGCCCGAAGCCGGTCGCTCCCGGCGCGCCAGGCGTGCGATCGCTGAGATAGCCACCTGCGGCGCCGAAGGCGCGATTGGTACCGAAGGTAGACCGCTCTCCGAAGTCGCCGAAGCTCGACGCCGCACTGCGCCGTGCGGTCGTGCCGGTCGCCGAGGCCTGCGCCTCGAGCGCCTGCGCGCGGCCTTCATGCGTCATGATCGGGGTGGCGGCCGCGGTGCCCTGGCCCTGCACGCCGAGCGCGCCGCTGGTGAAGGAGGTGAACACATTGCCCGAGAAGCGGAACACGGTGAAGACAAAGGCGCCGGCCAGCCCGGCGGCCGCGGTGCGAAAGCTTCCGAAGATTGCGAGCGCCTTCATCGCCGAACCTGGCGCCAGCATCCAGGCGTTCGCCGCGACATGGTTCGAGCGCATCTCGGCAAGCACGTCCATCGCGCGGCCGAGCGTGAGCTGGTAGATTCCGGCATCGATCACGCCCCACATGGCGACGAAGACGAAGAGGCCAAGCGCGAAGCTCGCGACGCGCAGGTTGATCGGGGTCAGGATGAAGAGCAGCGCGATCGGCATCATGAACAGCATGATGCCGAAGACAGTGGCGCGGATCGTCGGCATCCATTCGTTCGCCGTCGACATGGTGGCGAGACCGCTCGAGACGACGGCACGGTTCGCCATGACGCGCGCGGCGGTCGCAGGGCTATCTTCGAACAGCACGTCGCCGACGGCGTTGCCGAGGTTGATGTTCGTCATCAGCTGCTGGAGCGTCAGCGGCGTCGCGAGCATCTTGTCACCGAGCGCTCCGAGGTTCGACCGGCAGCGCTGGAGCTGAGCCGCGTTCGAGACGTCATAGCCGGTGCGCTCGCAGACCTGTTGACTGTAACCGTGGAACAGCGACGGATCGGAAAGCCGGTCCGAGATATGCGTCCAAGTCTCGGTGCAGCTCACCGTTGTTCCGCCCTTGTCGGTGGCAGTGAAGACGGTGCTGAAGGTCGCCGGCCCAGACATCGCGGCAAAAGCCGCGGGAAGATCGTTCGTGGTACGAAAGAGTTGATCGTCGTCGATGCCATAGGCGGGAGAGACGCGCGCGACGGGATAGCATTGCCGGACATAATCCTTGATCGTTGCATCGAGGAAGGTGTCGGTCATCGGCCCTCGCGGGCTAACAGCGTTCAGGAACAAGTCAAAGCTGTGACCACCCGCACCGAACTCGAGCTTGGCATTGGGGTCGATCGTATTATCGTCGATCGTCTCGGCGATCGCCCGCTCCATCATATTGGTGACGCCCGCGACGAGAACGATCAGGTTCGGGACGTCGCCAACGGGCTGATAGGCGTTGCGGACCCGGTCGTAGACATGGACGGTGCCCGTGGTCGCAACCATGCCGACGAAAAGCCCGATGCCGACGAGCGTCTGAAAGCCGAAAGCGACGATCCCCATGCCGTTGCCGCGCACGCTCGCGAGTAGCGCGCCGAGCGCGATCCCGGCGACCGCGACGATGAGCACCAGCGTTTCGTAGCGCGGATCGGCAAAGATCATCGAGACGAGCCGGAACGCGTCGACGGTCTCGTTGAACCCGTCATAGGTGTGGAAGCTGGTTTCGAGCGCTAGCGCAGCGGTCGGCACGGTGGCGGCGAGGGCGGCGATCAGCGCGGAAAGGAATCGGGAGCACATCGCGATCAGCGATTGCGGTTAGCGGCGGCACCGGCGGCGTCGCGCGCGTCGCGGTCGCGCTGGCGGACGAGCCCGGCATAGTTCGCCGAGAGGTTGGCCTGGTTCAGCGCCGCCATATAGGACTGGCGCATCTGCGCGCGCTGGCGCAGCACTTCCTCGCGAAGATCGCGCAGCTGCTCTATCCCCTTGGTGAGGATGCGCGTCTGGCAGATATTGGCATTGCCTGCGTCGGCGGCACCGGCGGCCGACGTGCCGCGCTCGGCATTCGACAGCGCGAAATCGATGCTGCGAGTGAGATCATTGAGCATCTGGTAGGCGAGGGTCAGGGCGACCAGTTCGTCGGTATCGCCGATCACGGCATCCTCGACGCCTTCGCGCACGCCCCATTCGAGCATCCGGTAGATGGGGAGCGTCTTCACATTGGCGACGAACTGGCGCTCTTCGGCAGTCAGCGCGGCGCGGGTGCGGATCTTGGTCGCGATCGTCTGCATCCGTTCACGCGCGAGGACGAGCGCGCCGCGGCCCGGCCCGTCAGTCGCGCAGTCAGCGCTGGTCGGCGGGACGTTGAGCGACCGGGCCTGGACACGTCCGGTCAGGAAATCCTCGACGCCTTCGGTGTCCTGACGCGGGCAGGCAGGGATGGCCGAAAAGAGCGGCACCTTGTCGGTCGCGTCCCAACGCATGTAAACATCGCCGACCCGCGCACGCATCACGCTGGTCCATTCGCTGGCGCCGACGCGCGCGGCGGCGTGCGCGAGCAGCGAGCCGGTGCGGAAGATGTCGGTGACCTCGCGCGGGCAGTTGGCGAGCGCTTCCTTCAGATCCTCGGTCGGATTATTATTGTTCGCCTCAATCTTCTCGCGGCTTTGCTGATAACTTTTCGCATAACCCTGCTTGATCGAGCGATAGCCGGTCATCTCCTCGATGATCCCCGACATATTGTCGTCTCCTCGAGCGATCTGAACCATGCGGTTCGCAAGGCGGCAGTCGTTGACCTGGATCGAGTTCAGGAAGTTGGTCGCCGCCTCCATCTTCGAGATGATGTTGCCCATCTTCTCGTCGAGGGTTTCGAGGAGATACTGGAAGGCGACGGCGGGCGCGGCCTGCAGGATGCTCTCGAGCTTCTGGACGAGATAGTCGGGATCGAGAAACGACATGCCGCCGAGGAACATGTCGATGCCACCGCAGCCCGCGCGCACCTTGGGCAGCGTCACGCTCATCAGATAGTCGTTGTGGACGTCGACGCGGCCCGAGAAGCCGCCCGCGGTCACATAACCGCGCGCCTGGTCCTCGAAACTGCCGGGCGACGTGTAGGTCACATTGTCGAACCAATGCTCGGCCCAGCTTTGGGCATAGGCTCCCGGCGCGCCGGCTCCGCAGGTTGACAGGATGAGGGCGATCATAATGGCGCGGCGGCCGCCAAGCGAGGACATCAGCGTTCTTTCTCAGGGGCGGGATGTGGCAGGCTGAACCCGCTCAGGGTCGCTTGTGTTGACCTCTCGCGACAAGGGCAGAGGCACGTACGCGCCTCTCAGAGGCAAGGTCCTTCCGCCAATATGTCCCACGCGAAATGGGCCACTGCCATGTCGATCATCGCCTCGTCCCATGTTTCAGGGTCGGCAAGATGCCGTGATGGATTGCAAACGCTTTCAAAGGTTCGTATGTGTATGATCTAAGAAAAGGATACACATCATGCGGACCAACATCGTCATCGACGATAATCTTATGAGCGAAGCTCTCCGGGCAACGGGCCTCAAGACAAAGCGTGAGGCCGTTGAGCTCGGCTTGCGGACGTTGCTTCGGCTTCGCAAACAGGACGAGATTCGGAAGTTTCGGGGTAAGCTCGCTTGGACGGGCGATCTTGATGCCATGAGAACCGACGGGTGATCCTCGTCGATTCCAGCGTCTGGATCGATTATTTCCGGGGCGATGCCACACCGCAGACGGAACGATTAGACGCATTGCTAGGCGCCGAGCCACTGCTGACCGGCGACATCATTCTGGCTGAAGTCCTGCAGGGTTTCACCAGCGACCGCGACTTCAACGTCGGGCTGAGATTGATGGGGTCTCTCGACCAGATCGATATCGGAGGTCGCGATATCGCGATCCAGGCGGCCCGAAACTTTCGGGCACTACGCGGCAAAGGGGCCACTATTCGCAAGACCATCGATACGCTTATCGCCACCCGTTGCATAGAAGACGGGTTAGCACTGCTCTACAGCGACCGCGATTTTGATCCTTTCGTGGAACATCTCGGACTCTCGTCGGCCATGTCGGACGCACGCCGATGATGTGATCCCTGCAAATCTGGATCGTAGCTCCAGATTTGCAGGGATAAGTCGTTGCTCGATTTCGCTTCTTCGCCCTGAACGGATATCCAACCGGAATAAGCTCGAAGTTATGGCTTTGCTCGGCGTTGCGGTGAGATGTCCGGCCCTTGAGCAACAATTCCCGTGAATTTCGAAAACGCCCGGACCCCGGCTTGCAGGGCGCATGCCGGTCAGTATCTTTACGGCGAGATATAAATTGCGCGCGATATTGGGCGCATGATTCGGTGCCAACGGCAATCGGAATGATCCGGTTCGTATCGTTCACCGGTCGGACTCATGCGGCCGGGTATCCGGATTCAGGATAGGCTGTTTCGCTGAAGCTCGTCCGATCAGGTCTCGACTGATTTCTCGGGAGTGGGCAACGAGATTGCGCGTCTTTTCGCGAAGCATGAGCTGGCCAATAATCCCTTCAACATAGGCGGGATTCGTTTTGTTGATGACTGCCAGAGCCGTTTCGCACCTCGCGCGGCCGCAATGCTCAATAGCCCCGACTACATAGTCGGGTCCAAAATGCTCGGCGACCGCTGCAAGGTCGAACATATCGCGCGGCTGGAAACTCCAACCGCGATAGAAGACCTTTTTAGCGATGATTTCCGCTGGCGTTTCAAGCGCGATGGCGTGACCTTGAACGTCGTGCGCTCGTGTTGGATCTGGAATGATGCTGTCGCAGCAGATGAAATCAATTTCGCCCAGATCGTGATAAGCAAGCTTCAGCATATCGGTGCCTGCCTGATAGCTGTCAGGAGCGTGATCGAGTTTGATGCCTTGCGTTTCCGGATTGAGAAATGGGAGGATTTGTGGATCGTCCAGAAACAGGTCGATGTCGTGACTTTCACGATGATCGATCTGCAGCATCAGTGCGGTTCCGCCGCCGAAGCTCCACTGAGGCGCGAAGCCGTTCGCCTTCCTGAAATGGTCAAGAATATCTACGGCGAGATTGAAAAGGACCGGCCATTCGCTCGGCCGCTTTGCAGACACGGCGTCAGGCCGCCAGCGGTAGCGTGTAGCCCGAAAGTTCGGAGATTTTATCGGCGACTTGGCTCGCTTGACTTGCGTCTACGCCCATCGCTGCCATGAACTGTTCCTGGACGTTCAGCGGCACTTCGGAGAAGAAAGCGAAAACCGGCGCGTTGCAGTCAATCGCGCTCTTCAAGTCGACGATCATGGCAGCAAGCTGATGTGCGGAAACGGCCGCCCCATAAGGGGCGTTCACCGTCGTCAGCACTTGAGTTACAGCGTTTGCCATCATTCCACTCATAACACGATCCTGTTTGGATCGTTGTTTTCATATAGTCGCGAGCGGTTATCAAAACAAGAATCTCGCTCAGGTCGCGTCCTACGCCCGACGCGAGGCAATAATGACAAGACCAGATTCAGCTTATGAAGCATGCATCATGGCTTTGATGTTTCAAGCAGATTCCGCGCCAGAGCTAAGAAAGTTCCGTCCGGCTTATCGCGACGGGCCCCCAACGATTCCAGTGAATTTCGAGAGTGCGCGGACGCCTACCGCTGGGCGAACGCCCGTCAGCATCTTCGCGGCGAGATAGAGGTTGCGCGCTAAATTGGGCGCATGATCGGTCCCGACGGCGATTGGAATGATCCGGTTCGTATCGTTCATCGGACGCACCCATGCGACCGGATGCCCGATCCAGGGCAAGCCGAGCCGGCCCGATCGCAGCATCGCTTCCTGCGCGGAAATGGCGCGGACCTGCCAGCCATATCGCCTTCCCAGACTTCCGAGCTTGGTCCAGAGATCGGCGCAGGGAACGCAGCCGGGCGCGGTGCTCATCTCGACGACGAAGGCCGAACTGCGTCCGCGCAGTTCCTCGGTAAAGTCCGGCGGGAAAGCGCGCGTCACCGGAACGCGCGAGAGCCAGTGGTTCATCGCCGCAGTTGTTCCGACCGGATGGATCGCGGCGCGCGCTGCATCCTCGCGGCTGACAGTCTGCGCCATGCCGGGCGAAATGACTAGGATGCTCATGCTCAGCGCGCTTGCACATCGCGCCAACATACTGAACTCGCCTTGCAGGTAAGGGGATTTGCTCTTACCTTGTGCTATTGAAAGGACTCGCCACATGAACGCTGTTACCATTACCGCGAAAGGGCAGGTCACGCTGCGGAAGGAATTGCTCAGGCATCTCGGCGTCCATCCAGGCGACAAGATCAGCTTTGACAAACTCCCCGGCGGTGAAATCAAGATTCGGGCCATCAGGCCTTCCGGAAAGATTGAGGATTTCTTCGGGTCACTCAAGCGGGAAGGCCAGCGGCCCATCTCGATCGAGGAGATGAATGAGGCCATTGAAAAGGGCTGGGCCGGACAGCTGTGAAAATTACTGCCGACACCAATATCCTCGTCCGATCCGCAACGCTGGACGATCCCGTTCAAAGCCCCTTGGCAAAAAAGCTCCTGAAGGAAGCAGAACTTGTTGCTGTGACGCTTCCGGCCTTGTGCGAGTTCTGCTGGGTGCTCAGAAAAGTGTATCGCTATGAGGCGGCAAGGGTCGCTGCATCGGTCAGATTGCTTATCGACGCCGGCAATGTCGCAGCGGACCGACAGGCTGTTGAAGCGGGGCTTGCAATACTGGAGCAAGGTGGAGACTTCGCTGATGGGGTCATCGCCCACGATGGCCAATGGCTGGGAGGCGAGACCTTCGTGAGCTTCGATCGAGGCGCTGTTGGCCTTCTGGCAAAGCATGGGCAATCTGCGATGAACCCCGATCAATCGAAAGCTTGATCCAACTGCGCTGCGCTGCTCGGCAATAGACGCTGTCATCGACGCGGCTCCAAGCCCGCACCGACGAGGTCGCCGCCCAACACACGGGGATCGGTCGCGGAAACCGGCCCATTGCCGAGTGCGTCGAAGAAACCATCTTCCTCGCCCGCGCCGGTCAGGAACTGTTCGGGCCGAATGTCGCCGAGCATCAGCCGCACGGCCTGGTATGTGGTCTGCGCGAGATTGGGATAGGATTCGACACCCGACGCGATCACCATCCTTGCCGAGCTGTCGCGGCGGATCACCATCGTCGTCGGTGTCACCTCGACGCCGAAGCGCTGTCCGAGCTCCGGTCGGCGCTCGAGATCCATCTGTGTGACCTGCCAGCCCGTCTCCTCGCGGAACCGTTCGAGGATCGGCCATTGCACCCGGCAATAGCCACAGGAATTCCGCGAGAACATGACGAGCGCGAACTGGCTTGCGTGGGCGCGGAGATACCGGCGGCGAACCGCTTCCTTCTCGGCACCCATCGCCGCGCGCGCGTCGCCGACGATCGGGTTGGCGGACTTGGCATTGAGTTCGGGGTTCTGAAGCAAGGCGATCTGAGTCACGCCTGCGAACGCACGTGCCTTGCGCCGCGCGAAGTCCTGCAGCCGCCAGAAGTCCGCGACCGCGTCGACGGTGAGCACGGTCGCTGCATAGTCGCGTTGCTGCTCGATCAGCTTGCGGATTTTGGGCGGCGTCCATGTCGCCAGTTCCGCCATCGGCGGTATCGCCGGCTTCATCAGCGCGTCGGGCTCGGCATCCGCATCTTCGACCGGCGGCGGTGCCTGATACCACCAATAGCCCTGCTTCGGTTCGCGGGTGGGTGAGGTCGGCTGCGCGGCGGCGGGGAAGGCCGTGATGAGCGCCGCGAGGAGGGCAGGGCGGATCACAGCAGCTTCTCCATGCGGGTGAGGCGCGCGATCGGCACCGGTCCGTAATAGCGGCTGTCGAACCCGCTCGGGTGCAGCGAGCCGACATAGATCAATCCCGGCGGGATCAGCCCGTGATCGGGCCGCCAATAGTCGAGCCGCTGGCCATTTCGCCCGTAGGGCTTGGTCACGCCGAGCAGGACGCCGTCGCAATAATACCACCCGTCCATGGCGTGGGGCTCCATCGTCGACGGTTTCTCGATCAGCGATATGCGCTCGCCGGGCATGCAAAGCGCGCGCTTGGTCACCTTGACCGGTTCGGGGCCGGCCAGCGGATGGGAGAGCATGAACAGGACGAAATCGCCCTTCTCGATCGGCCCCGGCGCCGCGCGCACCGCCCAGGCGTCGATCGACGGCGACATCACGAGAATGGCTTGCTGCATCGCCCAGCACGTCAGAAGCCCGAGTGGCACAACGATCGCCGTCGCCTTCCAGAGCCGGTCGGGGCGCGCGGGCTCGCCGAGCCCCGGACTGCCGAGCGCAACGGCTGCGCGCCGCGGCAGTCCCTTCAAACCGATCGCCAGATGCTTACCGGCCTTCCAGGCGAGACTGAGCATCGCGCACCTCCTCTTTTCCGCCGAGGCGGGCAATTTCTTCGAGCAAACCGGAAAGGGCGGCATCGCCGTAAGCGATATGGCTCCCGCGCGGACTTTCCTCCTCGCGCTCGCAATAGGGGAGCACCGGATCGCCCGGGATCATGGCGAGCGCGGGCACGCGGGTGACGCCGTGCTGGCGAAAGACCAGCGGGTCGACGATCACCTGCACGTCGCGCATCACGCATGCCGGTCCCTCGCAGCCGGGATCGAGGCGGAGAATCTCGGCGGTGAGCTTCGCCATCGGCGCGACCTTGGCCATCCCGCCCGGCATGCCGCGAAACGCGAGGACACCGCGTGCCTTCTCGAGCTGCGCTGCATAGGTGCGCAGCGTTGACGACGGCATCGACGAGGAGACGAACAGCACAGGCACCCAGCCTTTCGCCGCCGGCGCCGGACCGGCATCGGCGACGGCCTTGATCTCGGGCGCTTCGAGCCCGAGTGCCTGGCCGAGCCGCTTCGCCATCGCCTCGCGCTCTGCGGCGAAGCGGTCTTTGCCGGTCTCAAGCGCATCGCGGGCGCGGGCTTCCATCGCTGGCGACTTGGCACGGTCGCGCATCGCCTCGAAGGCGCGCCGGCGTTCGACCTCGCTCGGCTTCGGCAGGTCAGATGGGCCGTTTTGCTGTTGGGCTTTGCGGCGCGACACCGCGCCCTTCAGCCGGTCCATCGCCGCTTCGCCCTCGCGTTCTACCTTCTCGCGCGCCGACGGGTTGTCGTCGATGCCCGGCGATATTTGCGCTGCGGCAAGGCCGGCGATGCCGGCTACGTCGGCGAGCGCCACCGCGAGTACGGCGCGGCGCCTAGCGGCCGATGGCCTGCATATAGGCATCGATACGATCCTTCATGTCTGACTGGATGTCGGCCTGCGCGCGGGCCTGAACTTCCGAATAATATTCGGAGAGGTCCATTCGGCTGAAGTCGAGCGCTTGGAACTCTTCGGGCGTGAACCCGCGGCAGTTCGGCGTCTTCACCGGTCCCCAGCCATCCGCGAACGACTTCAGCTGCGGGCGGCCCTGTTCCTGGATGATGCGGCCGAGCTTGGTATTGAAGCAGCAATGGCTGCGCGACTTCTGGACGCAGATGCCGAGGATCTTCGACGAGCAATAGGAGCCGACCTCGACGCACATGCCCGAGCCGCGTAGCATGCCCGTCTCCATGTCCTGCTGGTCGCAGGAGGAGAGGAGGAACTCGATCATGACGTTGACCGCGAGGCTGATCGCGATCGAGGTCGGATCGATGCCGACAATGATCGCATTGGCGCCCGCGCTCGCCGCCTGGCTTGCCGTCGCGCCCGCCTGGAAGGCGGCATAGGCGGCTTGGGCTCCGGTGAACACGCCCTTGGCGATCGCGATCTTCGTCTGCGTCGACGCGATCGACGAGCCCATTCCGTCCTTGACGATCTTACCCTTGTCCTTGCAGCAGTTGGAAAAGGTTGTCTTGAGGCCCGCTGGGCGGCAGCGCAGCGCGCGGCCGCCGAATATCTCGATGTTCCCGAGACAATTGCCGTCGGTGTCGACTTCGCCGTCGGCGGGCGCGCCCGGATCGTCGACGACGGGTTCATCCTCGATCGGGTTTGCCGCGGTATCGATGCAGGCGTTCGGCGAGCAACTCGGCACGCCGCCGCTCGCCAGCGTCTCGCACGCATATTGCGAACCAAGCGGGCAGGACGACGCGCCGCCGGGCTCGGGCGCGCACGATGCCCGTTCGATCGGGCACTGCCAGCTACCACCTTGCATCCCGACGCAGCTAGCGGTCTCGCCCGCGTCGTCGGCGTCACCATTGCCATTGAGGTCGACCGCGCAAATCTGCTGCGCCTGCGCTGCCGACGCGTAAACGGCGAGCGCGAAGGCGACGATGCCGAACAGGATCAGCGCGAGGCGCGACGGCCAGAAGAGAAAGCGGCCCATCATCGCGCTGTCGCCGTGCAGGCGAGATCGGCGCCAGCGAGCCTGACCGTTTGCATCATGACCACCGCCTCGGGAAAGGTATCAAGGCAGCCGCAGGGCGTGACGATGGTCTCGCCGGGACCGGCGGGACAGACATTGCCCGGTGAGCAGGCGTGATAGAAGGTGTCGAAGCCGGTCGGGCTGGTCTGCTGCGCGCCGACGACGCCCGCAGGCGCCGCGTCGGTATTGGCTTTCGCAGAGCGCGTCTTGCAGACCGCCTCGCAAGCTGGAACCGAGCCGCGATCGGGAAGCGCGAAGGCGCGCGTAGACGCGGCGCTGCCGCCGTCGGCCGTCCGAACGCGGTCGGCGAGCAGCGTCTCGGTCGAACGATCGATGATATAGGCGCCGCGCGACAGGTCGGGTTCGGGCATCGCGCCGGTGTCGATCGCGCATTTATAGGTCCGCTGGCGCAGGAAAAAGTCGCGGGTAAGGGTAGCGGTGCAACTGCCCGTGCCGAACTGGCGCGACCGCGGGAGGGGGCGAAGGCCGGTGCCGACGCCGTTCAGAAACGTCTGGACGCCATCGACGCTCTCGCTGTCGAGGCGGCACTTTTGATTGGCGCCAATATCTTCGCACTGGTCGACGAGCCGGTCGCTCGGTTCGCATGCGTCCGAAACGCGAATCTCGACGTCGACCAGTCCCCATTCGGTCGTGAGAGGCGCACCGCCGCCGCCGCCGCGCACGCGTGCCGACACCGTCGTCGGCCCCGCCCGCAGGTCGGTGGTAAAATCATAGGAGGTGTAATTGCGCGCCGCGCCGCCATCGGTGCGGCAGTCGCCTGAAGGCAATCCTGTCGTCAGCCACGGACGCGGCCCCGCGGAGCCGACGACGCGGCCGTTGATGCGGCCCTGGACCCAGTCGTCGGCGCCCATCTCGACGATCCGCGCCGACAGGAGCTTCGCGGGGTCGCTGACTTCGAAGCGCGCGGTGAAGATCGGCGGCGCGCTACTGCAATTGCCATCTCCGATGATGCGAAAGCGTCGGCAGCCTTCGCCGCAGCCCTGAACCGAATAGATGACGCCCGTCGCGGAGACGATATCCTCATACGCGAGCGGCCGCAGTGTGACGTCGCGTTCGATCGTGCAGGCGCGGACCTGTTCGGCCTTGCCGATGCCGGCGGGCGATCCCTTGAGGCTCTGGAACAGCGAGCTTCCGGCTGCGGTCGCCGCGGCGTCGCCGAGGATCGAAGTCGGACGGCCGCGATAGGCTGTTTGCGGAAGGTCCGGCAAAGCCGTGCAGGCGGTTGATTGCGCTCCGACATACTGGATCAGCGGGCCGTTGATGCGCGCCTCGGCCACGCCGACGCGGGGATCGTGGCTCGTGAGTGCGCCGATCGCGCCGCCGCCGAGATCCTTGAGCACCGACGGCAGATTGTCCATCACGAGATTCGCGCCGCAGCTGTTGTTGACGCAGTAACAGCCCGCGAGTTCGGCCATTTCGGCGGCGGCGAGCCCCAGGTCGCCCGAGACATCGACGTTCCAACGATGATAGTTGCACGCGTTCCAGCTTCCGGGCTGGCAAGCGATGACGCCGTTGGCGCAGATGCCCGAGACGGGCACGGGCAAGGTGGACACGCGGTCGAAGCTGCCGTCGAGATCGGTGTCGCGGGCGATGCGGACGGTGTTGATGTCGCCCGTGCCGTCAGGCTGGATCAGGATTTCGAGGAGGCTCGATGTTTTCTGGCAGGCGAGACTCGGCGTAAAGCTCTGGCTGCGATCGACCGTCGCGATCGGCTGTCCGCTGAGGCCGGGGGTGAGGTAATTCTCCTGGATCGCCTTGCTGGTCGAGGACTTCGCGCGAGAAGCTTCCGCGGCTGCGCGCGCGCGGTCCTCGACTGACTGCGCCAGTGTGCTGGCGGAAGCCATTGCCGCCATCGGCAGCAACAGGAGAGAAACCGAGCGCTTCACGAACGATCACCGTCCACAGTGCGCGATCCATGCGCGAGCCGAAACAGGTCTCCCGCCCGGAAGTCATCGGATCCGGGCGAGAGGTGCCGATAGACGGCCTGGCCGTCGAACACCGTGAGCACCGCTTTTACCCGAGGACACGGCGGGATCAGGGCCGGTCTCGCTTGTGGCGATGGCAATTTACCCGTATCGTCTGCAGGTGGAGCGGCGCCCGAGAGGGGGCAGGGCGCCGCTCCCGCCTCGCGCGCCTGCCGGCAGCCACCGGGGCTGTGGCGGGCAGACCGGGCCGATTCCGGGCTGCGCACGAGACGATCGGGAAGTGCCGGGTCAGGGCGTCGAAATGCCGGCACAGCAGATCGCTTTCTCGAAGAGCATGAACTGGGCGTTGTCCTTGCCCGGCGCGTGTTTGCCGGAGGTCCAGAGCGCGCCGGGACGGCCGATGTTGACGCACTTGCCGCCCTTCACCGGCTCCATGAGCTGGAGTTTGTATCGGCTCTTGGTCCAGATCGGCTGCGGCTTGAACGAGCAGCCGTCCGCCGAATGGATGGTCAGCGCGCCGAGCCGGCCCATCATGAACGTGCCGCGCGCTGCCAGCCCCGCCCAGGCTTCGACGCGGTCGCCCATGTGAATGTCGCCGGCGACAGGATAGGTGCTTCCCCAACTGCCCATGCACCAGAAGAGCGGGTCGATGACCTTGCCCGCTGCCGCCGCGGCGCTGTCGGACATGCAGGCAAGGCCGGCCGCGGGATTGCCGAACAGGATGCCTTCGGGCTGGATGATCGCTCCCAGCGTCCCCGACTGCCAGGTCGGCATCACCTCGGTCATCAGCGCGACGTCGAAACCGTCATCCTCGAGGCACGGAAGATCGCTGAACATGTCGAGCATCTTCCAGACCGGCGCGACATAATAGTGCATCTGCGCGAACAACTTCGTCGTGTTCGTGCCGTCCGAAATCGACGACTGGCTGCCCTGGAGCTTGCCGCCGGTCGCCATGATGTCCGTGCCGAGCGCCATCATGCAGCCGGGTTCGGTCACCACGTCGATCATCCGGTTCGGAGTCCAGAAACTGACCTTGACACCGAACCAGAAGGTTGCACCTTTGCGGCACGCACACAGCGGTTTCGACGCCGATTGTGCGTCGAGCGCCTTGTCGAGCTTGTCGTAGCTGCCGGCGCGCACGCCGCCGATGGTGATGGGGAAGATGCAGTTCCAACGCACCTTGGTGATCGGGTTGAAGATCGTGTCGCTCGGACATTTGGATGCTTGCGCTGGAGCGGGGATGAAAGCGAGAACTGCGCCGAGCCCGACGGGTACCGCCCAGCGAAAGGACCGGCGCGTCTTCTTCGGCTCGACTTGGCGCCTGGCGCCGCTGCTCCCCGATGCGGAAGTCGCGCGCAAGTGTCGGCAAGCTGGCATGACTTCTCCGTTCCGCCAGGTAGGGCGCTGAAAAGGTTGGATGAGGCTTCGGCGCGCTGTATGGGCGATTGGCCTGCCCGAAGCGGAGATGGACCCGCCGACATGCTCGTCGCAACCAGATGGGAAAGGATATGCCGCGGATGGGCACATCGTTGCCGCTATCAGCGGTGCGGGGCCGGCTTCCGTGACGCTGAGGTTGGATTTGCCGATCAGATGTCTGCTCGCGGTCCCGTCGCGTCCTTGCGGACCAGACCATGGCGAAGGGAAGGCACCAAAGCTCGCTTCTTGCGAAGCGAGTTCCTCCAGGCATCAACGAAGTCGACGATCGGGCCAAATGGGACCCTGCGGAATCTTGCGAACTTCATCGAAGTAAAAAAAGACGCCCGTCCAGCCGGAGCCAGGCGGGCGTCAAGATGAAGAACTCTGTCTTCGTTTCCGATTAGAGCTCCCCTGGGTCGCGGCGTCCGAATAGGCGGATGACCGGATTTGCGATTGGATGAAGGCGCCAAAAAAGAGCTGGCGAAATTACGGCGTGCTCGCCGAGCGTAGGATTTGGCTCGCGGGAGCCGGGCCTTTTCGTTCAAGCGCGAACTCGCTGACCTCGAGCTTTTGTCCGACCTGCGCGACTATGACCGGCGCAACGCGAAGATCGAGCCGCTCCTTCACGCGCTCTTCGAGAATGAACAGCGGGCGCGCAACCTTCTCTCCGAGTGCGATCGGGTCGGTCACCTCCGGGCCGCCTCCGGCGAGCAATATCCAGTCGCTCGCCCGCGCGTGGCCAAGCGCCCAGTTCAGGTCGCGCGAATGAACCACGATCAGGCGCTGCGGCATCGACACATAGGTGAGGGGGTTGAAGGTGTAGCCTTTGGGATAGAGCAGTTTGCCGTCGTCCAACCGGACCTCAAAATCGAGCGTGTGGAACGGCACGACGCTTCGTTTCCTGTTCGCGCGCGCAACGCCGAGGGCGGCTGACTGCATTGCGCTCCACTTCTCACGCGGACCGAAACGACCCGCGATGCTTTTCGGCTGCTGCGCAACGCGCGCCTCGATTTCAGAAAGGGCATCGGGTTCAGCGATCGCCCAGGTGCGCCCGATCGCCGCGGTCTGTCCACGCGCCGTGGCGGCGATGACGAATGCCCCAAACACGAGCATCAACGAGGTGCCAAACTGCCAGGCGGCCACTCGAATGCTACCGCGATCATGTTCCACGACGATATCTCCTCCATCTTTCTCGCGGATCGGAGCTGCCAACACCGATGATCGCACCGACAAGTGAAACCAACGAGAGAAGGCTCAGCACGACGATGAGCGATCGCGGCGAGTTCGCGATTGGGCCGGGCGCGGCGAAGAGGATGAGGGCTTGCGCCTGGCCGAGCATCAGGCCACCGACGGCCAACCTGACCGCGATGGGCGAAGGAGCGTGGGAGAGGAGGCCGTTCATCGTGTCCGCCGATGACCGCGCCACCGGAGCATCAGACCGCTCGTCACGGACGAGAGCCAGATCAGGACCAGCCCGCTTGCGAAGCAAGCGATTCCGACCGTCACCGACGCCTGCGTAAACAGCGACGTCGGCTGGTCAACCAGCAGTCCGGCGATGAGAACGAGGCCAGCCATCATGACGGATTCGATCATGACGAGCCGGAACCGCCAACCCAGTGCCTGCCGCTCGGCCACTGCCGCAACGGCCGCGTCGAACAGCGCCCGATCGGCGGGCAACATGGCGTCGAGCTGCATCGCTAGCTCGTCGGGATGGAGCGAAGGCCGCTTCATGCCGCTGGCTCCGATGCTCGCGGCAAGTCGCGGCTATCGCCCAATATCTCGCGGGGATCGACGTCGGCGAGCTCGCACACAGCCTCGAGCGGCGATCGCCCGGCCCGGATCAGTGCTTCGAACGCCGCGACTTCGCCGGGCGCGCTGGTGTTGATCCAGTAGCTGAAGGGATCGACGACAAGCCGCGCGACCCCGAGCCCGAGCGGAGAGTCGATGAAGACCTCGCTATAGTTCGGCTTGTTGTTGCGGACCGATTTCAGGAGGTCGAGGACGAACCCGGAATAGTCAAGAATTTTGCTCTCGACAGCACGATCATAGGTGGAGCCTTGCAGGAGGAACCGCGTCGCCGCATTCTCGAGGATGACTTGGCCTGTGCCGCCGAACAGCGTGAGGTCGTTCATAGACTGGAGGACGATGCCGAAGCTGCCCTGATATTTGCGGGCACGGCGGTAGCCTTGTGCGAAGGCTTCAGCCAGCCGCGACAGATCCTGACCATCGCTTTTCGTCATGAACTGCGCTGCTTCGTCACAAAGCACGAAGCGGGGCCGGTCGCGCGCCGAGAGGTAGAGCTCCTGCGTCACCGCATTTACCACCACCATGACGATGACGTTGAACAGGTCAGGCATGGCTTTCAGCCGCTCGAGCTCGAGGACGACGAACTCGTCGGCGGAGATGTCGAAGGTCGACGGCCCGTTGAAGAAGTGCCCGTAAGCGCCATCCGAGCCGAAATCCCTGAGATTGAACGCGAGCTCGCGCGCGACCGGCTTCAGATGCTCGACACGGTCGAGATCGGCTGCGGCAAATTGCGGATAGGCACCGAGCCAGGCGCGGACCGAGTCGATGCCTTCATCGGCATAGCCCCCATCGATCGTCCACTGGACGGCCGACTTGATGAGATTCCATTCTGAGGTCGAAACGCCTTTGCGCGTCGCCGCGTTCCCCATCTCGGCAACGATCGCGACCGCCATCGCGATCGCCGAATGCTTGTCCTCGCCGTCTAGCGCGAGCCCGAGGTCGAACGGGTTCAGAACCAGCCGTTCCTCGCCGACGTCGATATAACGACCCGAGCAGAGGGTGCAGAGCTTGCGGTAGGATCCGCCAATGTCGATGATGCGGATGAGGGCGTTCTGGGCATAATATTGCCGGCAGAGATCGTTGAGGAGGAAACTCTTGCCCGCGCCGCTTTCGGCCGCGACCACAAAATTATAATTGTTGATGCGCGGATCGAAGAGGTCGAGTGTGACGAGCTGACCCTTGCGGCCCACATAGAGCAGGGCAGGGCGGCCGCCTCCGCGAAAGTCGGTCTGGATCGGCGCCATCAGCGCTGCCGCCTTCACCGGCATCCGGAAATCGCGCTCGAGCATCTTGATCGTTCGGCGCTCGGGATAAAGGCCGAACGGCAGGCTCGCGGTCAGCAAGATCGGATTGAGGTAGGATTCTTCCTGCACCATCCAGGGCAGCGGTTCACTTTCCCAGAGGCGCTTGGCGCGCGCGGCCATCTCGCGGGCGTGATGGGAATCGCGGCCGAACACCCAGACGGTCGGCATGACCGAGACGAAACGGCTGTTGCCGGCCTCGTCGAGCACCCAGCCGATTTCCTCGATCTGTTTGCCGACCTCGACCGCAAAGCTGCCCGCCGCTTTCTGCGCCGACAATATCTGGGCGCGCTTGTGAATTTCGAACTGCGAATGGTCGAAGAGGATGTTGAGGCAATAGAGGAAGGGGCCGCCAATCTGGTCGCTGTCCTCGGCGCTCCCGCGCATCCCGCCCATCAGCCGGTTCATGTGTTCCGCGGTAACCCGCCTCGCCGGCGCTTTCGGCGTCAGGCAGCGTGCGACCTGGCCCCCGAGGAACACTTCGGGTCCGTCGAAAGCGAGATCGGGGCCGGCATCGACGATCTGCTTGCGGATCGGCGGGGCGGGGTGCCCGGCTGCACCGCTGGCGAATACGCCAGGAGCGTCCTCGAAGACGCCGTTGAAGATACGGCGATAGAAGGAGATCATTTCGTGCGGCTCGACGCGGCGAATGCCGAGCTTGGCAAGCTGCTCTTCGATCTGGCGGCGCAGGTCGCTGTGCATGGGGGCGCGCGTTTTGACAGCGAGGAAGGTCCGGAAATCACGCACCGGAATGCCGTGGAGCG
>JBMOOY010000021.1:0-21502 GCA_049324395.1 Pseudomonadota bacterium | reverse complement strand
CGATACGCGCCCGCCACCGTATCGCGCAGGCGCGCGTCGGCGTCCATCGGTGGCACAGCCGGGATCTCACGCGGAGGCGGCAAGCGCGCTTGCAGCACCTCACGGGTCGCTTCGAGTTCGTCGTGCAGTCGGCCGCTTGCGGTGCTGTCATAGACCATGCCGTCGCTGACCCAGCGGCCGTTGGCTTGGCGTTCGTAGAGATCCCCCTCGGAGGAAACCAGCTTGTCGATGTTCGTGCGTGCGCTGCGCACAGCCTCCGGCATCTCGCCGTAGGCCTGCCAGCCGTTGCGAATATAGGTGTCCTCGTAGCGCGCCGCGATCGACGCCGGGCTGTTCGCCGCGTTCTCGACCACGATGGCGGCGGCCTGCCGGTCCAGTCGCGCTGCACGCTCGTCGTCCGCTGGATCGGTGTAATGAGGGGTACCGCCACGTTCGACGAACGGGCCGTAGACTTCGCGCTGCCACTTGCCGGTCTCCGGATCGCGCTCCCAGTTCGTCGGCCGACTGCTCGGCGGGTCGCCCGCTTCCGCCGGCAACGAGAAGGGGCTCCGCTGCGCCGGAGGCCCGCCGAGCACCAGCTCCACCGACACGCTGGTCGCTTGGTAGTTGAGCTGGTTCTCGGTCGCAGGCGATGCGCGCAGATCACCACGCCTGGCGTTGTCGATGTTGTCGTCGGTGCTGTCGATCGGCGCTCTGCGTCGCCAGCCTTCGCTGGGCTTGTCCGGGTCGTAGCTCCAGGATTGGCCGGCGAGTTCCTGGTTGTAAATGCCGCGATTGTCATTCCACTCAGCGATCTTGTCGCCTGCGAACACACCCGCGACGCCGCCAATGGCGCCAGTCACCAACAGACCAGGACCCGATTCGACGCCTGCGACAGCTCCGGCCGTCATGCCGATACCGGCGCCGGCCCAGCCGCCGACGCTGCGCGCGCCGAAGTGGATCAACTCCGACTCGGCAGCCGTGCGATTGCCTTCACCAGCCAATCGATGCGCAGTGCGGACGCTGTCTGCGCCGTCGTAGATTTCCAGCGCAAGTCCGGCGACGCCCAACGCGCTGCCGGCGCGGATGCGTGTTGGCTGCACGCGAGTGACGTGATCCACCTCGATCGCTTCGCGCGCCGTGCGCTCGACGCTTTCGGCCACATGATTCGTACTACGCTCCGCCAGCAGGTTCTCGCGGGTCGCAGGATCGACCTTGGAATTGCTCGGAAGGTTTTCTGGCAGATCCCGATGCCACGTCTGCTGTTCTCTCCAGCCGTCGCGCAGGTCGCGTGTGATACCGGCGTCTTTCAGGCGCGCATCGCGCGCTTCTTCAAGCGCAGCACCTGGCAATCGGGTATCCGTGCGGCTGTTGTACAACTCCGCGCCTTCACGATTGAAGATGAGGATGGGAGTTCCTGTCTCCTTGGCGACCTGATTCAGGTTGTCCGGAAGATCGCGATAGACCTGGTCGCGAATACCTTCTGGAACATAACGCCCGAAACCTTTTCTTTCGAGCGAGTTTGAAAAACGCTCATCGACACCAAGCTCACTTTCGAGTCGATGCGTAGCCATCGCCCGAACCTCAACCTCGTAGCCTTTTGCCTGCAGATCCTTGACCAAGGCCACTGCTTTGTCACCATCGGCCAAGGTGGTATCGAGAATGAGGTTTTTCCGGCCTTCAACTGCAGCGCTGCGGAGCTCTTTGGCCCACGCGCTGGCATCTGGATGCGTGTCGTCGGCCCAGGTATAGGGATGAGCGTTGCGGAATGATTCGACTTTTGGATGAAAATCCCGAAGCGCATCCGGGTCCACGGTCACCGCGTCTCCGCGGAGTTCCAATTCCGCTGATCTTGCTAGACCACCTTTGCCTGCTCCGGGTTGTCCGGCAAGAATGATGACGCGCGGTCTCTCCTGGGATGTCGCGGTTGAGAATGCGCTCTCTTCCAGAATGCGTTCTCGAAAGATGCGAGCATGTTCTTCCGCGCTCAGAACATCTTTTTCATTGCTCATCGGAAAGCATCCTTGTTCTTCTGGAAGTATTCCCAAAGCGCATCGTCAGTGAGCCAGATATGTTTCCAGGCCGCGCGAGACATCAGTCTTTCTTTAGCCTCTGCCTTTGCAATTGCCTCCGCATCACCCGTGGCTTGCGCGTCCTTCAATTCCTTTCTAGCTGCGGAAACAAAACCGCTCATGGCATCTTCTAGTGTCCAGACGGCACGCTCGAAGGGCGGAGTGGGGCTTTTTTTGTTCGCGACCTCAATCAGGTCATCCTGAAGAATTTGGATGTGCCCCGGATACTCCGCGAGCATCTCGCGCAGTTTTTGCGGGACGGGGGGCAGTGGCGATGACGGCATGGCTATCGTCCTTTGATCATTCGCTGATGTACGAATTAGTAGAACTCGTGAGTGAGTATGGCGAGAAGAACCTGTTGACGCGCAGCCGGTCGTCAGGCGTTCTATTGTGGTGGGACAAAAACACGCCCCATGTCGGTCTGGCCGTGGATCATGTGGATGGAAGCATTTTCCATCGTTTTCTCCCGTTCAAACCAGTCATACGGACGATGCAACCACTGCATGAGAAAGGCCCGGATGGTGACGCTGTGACTGACGATCACCAACTGGTTGATGCCTTTCTTGTCGTAGTCGCGATGAAAGGTGCCGAACGCCTGGTGGACGCGCACTGCGACATCGAAGCGACTCTCGCCCAACGGCATCCGTGCCCAGAATTTACCTTCGAATTCGACCTGTTTGTTGTAGTGCGCTGCTTCGTTCGGGAACACGTCGGGCAACTGCTCTTCCGGGATGCCATCGAAGAGCCCGAACTGTTGCTCGACGAGGTTGATGTGTTCCCTGCGATCGAACTCGACCTTGTGTCGGTGACTGTCGTCAAATGTCGATGCCACCGCCTCGATGCCGCGGATCACCTCGTCGGCTGTCTGTCGCGTGCGCGCATAAGGCGACACCCAGAAGCGCGTCTTCGTGTCGCTGGTGTTGTGGTCCAGAAAATACCGCCCGAGCCATTCCCCGGACGCATAGGCCTGTTGCCTGCCGAGTTCGGTCAGCGGAATTGCATGGTCCGCCAACTCAAAATGCTTGCGTTTGTCGATGTTGCCGGCGGACTCGCCGTGACGGATGAAGAACAATCGCAGCGGGGTCATTCGTCCACCCTGAGCGAGGGAGGGCAGCCGAGCGTCACGGGCGCGGGCGTCAACGGATCATCGGGCATTGCTCGCAACTCCTGCGTAAGAGAAGGCCGAGGAGAGGCCGGGCCGCCGACGTCCAGGCGCTCAAGGCCGCAAGCAGGCCACCCGCGCGCTCCCTCGGCGGCGATCAGTAATTCTAACCCAGCCCCTCTCTGGGCTTTTCGCCGGGGCCGCCTACGGCGGCGAGGCTCCTTCTCGGCGCGCCTTGCCGAACGAGCGTTTTCTTTCTGGTCTCGGCACGAAAAACCATTGCAAATCAATCACCTATCGGTTGGAAAATAAAAAGTCCGTTTTCCAACCGATTTTCCACCTGCTTTCCAACTGTCGGATGCATAACTTGTCTGTCGCCCGCTGCAACCGCAGCACGACGAGAAGCACGACATGCAAGACCGCACCCACGCGCTGGGCGTCCCCGACGAGCCCCGCGCCTTCGATGAGAACCAGCTCGCCCGGCGCTGGGACATCTCCCACCGCACCCTGCAGCAGTGGCGCCGGATGGGGATCGGCCCCGTCTATCTGAAGCTCGGCAATCGCGTCAGTTACCGTCGCGAGGACGTCGAGGCCTACGAACGCCAGGCGCTGCGCCGCGGCACCGGCGAACGCGCGTTCGCGTGAGGACGACGATCATGACCGACCTCACCCTCCTGCCGGCCGGCTTTGCCGACCAATCTCTCGCCGAACTGTCCGTCGCCCAACTGGCGGCGCTCTCCCCCCAACAGAAGATCCTCCTCGCCCAGCAACTGGAGCAGGCCGGCGACTGGCTCAAGCAGGTCAAGGCCCGTTTCGACGCCGCGCTGGAGCACACCTACGGTGACCGCATCCGCACCGCGCGCAGCGATGGCGGCAAGGACTTCGGCGTCGTCCACGTCGCAGACGGCGAAGTGCGCCTGACCGTGGATGTCTCCAAGCGCGTGACCTGGGACCAGACGCAACTGGCGACGATCGCCAAGCGCATCGATGCCGCGGGCGAGTCCGTCGAGGAATTCATCGACGTGAGCTACAGCATTTCCGAATCGCGCTTCCAGAACTGGCCGTCGACGCTGCGCTCGCAGTTCGAGGCCGCGCGCACCGTCAAGCCCGGCAAGCCGACGTACCGGCTGACGCCGGCCGGGGAGGGCTGAGATGACGCTTCCCATCATCGGCGCCGACCAGCGCATGTCCGAGCGCCGCGGCGTGAAGGGCGTGTTGATCGGCAAATCCGGCATCGGCAAAACTTCGCAGCTGTGGACGCTCGACGCGGGCTCGACCCTGTTCCTCGATCTGGAGGCGGGCGATCTCGCAGTCGAGGACTGGGCCGGCGACAGCCTGCGCCCGCGCACCTGGGGCGAGTGCCGCGATCTCGCTGTGTACATCGGCGGCCCGAACCCGGCGCTGCGCGACGACCAGGCCTACAGCCAGGCGCACTACGACGCGGCCTGCGCGCGCTACGGCGATCCGGCGCAGTTGGCGAAGTACCACACGTTGTTCGTCGACTCGATCACCGTCGCCGGCCGGCTGTGCCTGCAGTGGAGCAAGGGCCAGCCGCAGGCGTACTCGGACAAGACCGGCAAGCCGGACATGCGCGGCGCTTACGGCCTCATGGGCCAGGAGATGATCGCGTGGCTCACCCACCTGCAGCACACCCGCGGCAAGAGTGTGTGGTTCGTCGGCATCCTCGAGGAGAAGATCGACGACTTCGGCCGCCGCCTCCTGCAGTTGCAGATCGACGGCAGCAAGACCGGCCTCGAACTGCCGGGCATCGTCGATGAGGTCGTGACGATGACCGAGATCGCCGCCGACGACGGCACCGCCTATCGCGCCTTTGTGTGCCACACCCTCAATCCGTGGGGCTACCCGGCCAAGGACCGCTCCGGTCGACTCGACCTGATCGAGGAACCGCACCTCGGCCGCCTGATGCAGAAGATCGCCGGCAGTGCGCGCCCCGCGCTGGAACGGCTCGACTTCACGCGCCCCGCGACCACGACCACCACCACTTCGCACGCGCCGGCCGTTGCCGCGCAGGAGACGCCATGACCGTCTGGAACGATTTCAACGACGCCGAACAGCAGCAGACCTTCGACGTCATCCCCAAGGGCACCGTCGCCTGGGTGAGGATGAGCATCAAGCCCGGCAGCTACAACGATCCGAGCCAGGGATGGACTGGCGGCTGGGCAACCCAGAGCGACGAGACCGGCGCGATCTATCTGGCCTGCGAGTTCGTCGTGCTCGAAGGCCCGTTCGCGAAACGCAAGCTGTGGTCGAACATCGGTCTACACAGTCCGAAGGGACCGACCTGGAGCGGCATGGGCCGCAGCTTTCTGCGCGCGCTGCTCAATTCCGCGCGCAACGTGCGACCGGAGGACAACTCGCCGCAGGCGGCTGCCGCGCGGCGCATCCAGGGCTTCCACGAACTGGAGGGCATCGCCTTCGTCGCGAAGATCGACATCGAGCGCGACGGGCGGGGCGATGCGAAGAACATCATCAAACAGGCGGTGGAACCCGGCCAGCCCGACTATCCGCCGGGCGCGCCGCCCGCGGCCGGTGCGGCGGCCCGTGTGGCCGCGTCGGCCACGCCGCACGCCGGGCCGGCGGCCCCGACCGGCCGCCCGACGTGGGCGCAGTAAGGCGCGCACGTGCGGTGCTGGGCCTGCGGCAAACCGGCGCGCGGGTTCGGTCACCTTGACCTGAGACACCCGCCCGCCGATCCACGGCGTTACCCGCACCGCTGGGCCTTCTGCTCGCGCCGCTGCCAGGACGCCTTCCACCAACTCTACGACACCCGCCGCCGGCACCAGCCGGCGGCGCTGGAGGAGCTTGTTCCCGTGACTCTGCCCTTGTCTCCCGATGCCCAGCGCGCCTGCCTGCTGGCGCTCGGCAACGCCGCCGACGCCGTCGGCTTCGCCGTGCCGCTGGCGCAGTACTCGCAGCGGCAGGCGCTGCACGTCATCGATGCGGTGATCCACGCCTACGAACGCCAGCAGCACCAGCACTCGCGCGCGCTGCGCGGGCTGCCGCCGCTGGACGATTTCGAAGACAGCGAAATTCCCTTCTGAGGCCGAACGATGCTGGATTTCAACTCATCGTCGACCGAGTCCGGACGCCTCGAAGCCCTGATCGACATCGGCCTGCAGCAGGCGCGCGCGGCCGAGCCCAGACGCACCTACCTCGGTGCGTCGCGGCTGGGCGTGGCCTGCTCGCGTGCGCTGCAGTACGAATACGCCGACGCGCCGGTCGATCCCGGTCGCGACACCGACGGCCGGATGTTGCGGATCTTCGAGCGTGGTCACGTGCTCGAAGACAGCATGGTCGCGTGGCTGCGCGGTGCGGGGTTCGATCTGCGCACCCGTCAGGACGACGGTACGCAGTTCGGCTTCGCCGCGCTCGATGGCCGGCTCAAAGGGCACGTCGATGGCGTCTTCGTCGCCGGCCCCGCAGGCTACGACTACCCGGCGCTTTGGGAAATGAAAGCGCTTGGAGCAAAGGCCTGGCGCGAGCTGGAGAAGAACAAGCTCGCCGTCGCCAAGCCGGTGTACGCCGCGCAGGTCGCGATGTACCAGGCCTACCTCGACCTGCACGCGAATCCCGCGCTGTTCACCGCGATCAATGCCGACACGATGGAGGTCTACGCCGAGCGTGTGCCCTTCGACTGCCAGCTCGCGCAGCGCATGTCCGATCGTGCGGTGCAAATCGTGCTCGCCACCGATGCCGGCGAGCTGCTGCCGCGCGGCTTCTCCGATCCCACCCACTTCGAGTGCCGCTTCTGCGCCTGGCAGGATCGCTGCTGGAGATCCGCATGACCCCGCTTGAAACATCTCACTACGACGAGCCGATGGTCGCCGCGCGCACCGCGCACCAGGCGCTGCGCATTCCGATGCAGTGGCTCAACAACAAGGTCGAGCGCAGCGCGCGCGGCGTGCCGCACTATCGCATCGGCCATCTGGTCCGGTTCCGGCTCAGCGAACTGGAGCAGTGGCGCGATCGCCACGCGGCCGTGATCGCGCCGCGACTGGAACAGGCCGATACCGCAGCGGTCGTCGTCTCACCGCCGCCGGTCGCCACGGATTTCACCGGCGTGAACTGGCACCGCCGCGAAGGGCTCGCCGAGATCTTCGTGCGTCGTCACGGCGACGACTGCCGCTACAGTGCGCGCCTGCGAAGCTGGTTCGTTCGCACCGATCAAGGCTGGCGTCGGGACGATACGCTTGTCGTGTTCGACCGGGTGCGCGGCATTTGCCGTGAAGCCGCTGATCGCGCCCGGACAGAACAGGCAAGGCGCTGGTTCGCCAGTGCCACGACGGTCGCGGCCGTGGAGCGGATCGCGCGCCTGCGCGCCGATGCGATGCCGGCCGGCGAGGGGAGCGCGCAGTGACGCATCCGTCTCTGGACTTCAACGATGTTCCGCAGGTCGCCGCGCCACGCGACGGTCGGGATGAGATCCGCGCGCAACTGCTCGATCGTCTGGAATCGGTGCTGACCGCGCTGTTCCCCGCCGGCAGGAAGCGACAGGGCAAGTTCCTGATCGGCGACGTGCTCGGCAGTCCCGGCGACAGCCTGGAGGTGGTGCTCACCGGCGAAAAGGCGGGTTTGTGGACCGACCGCGCCAACAACACTGGCGGCGACATCTTCGACCTGATCGCGGCGCACTTCCGCATCGACGCGCATGTCGCGTTCCCGCGCGTGCTGGACGAGGCGGGCCGTCTGCTCGGACGGGCGTCGGCGATGCCGATCGCGAAACCGAAAAAATCGCCGCCAATCGACGATCTCGGCCCCGCGACCGCGAAGTGGGACTACCTCGACGCCGATGGCCACCTGATCGCCGTGGTGTACCGCTACGACCCACCGGGCGGCAAGAAGGAATTCCGGCCGTGGGACGCCAAGCGCCGCAAGATGGCGCCACCGGAGCCGCGACCGTTGTACCACCAGTCCGGGATCGCGACCGCGGACACCGTCGTCCTGGTCGAAGGCGAGAAGTGCGCGCAGGCGCTGATCGATGCCGGCGTCGTCGCGACCACCGCGATGCACGGGGCGAACGCGCCGGTCGACAAGACCGACTGGTCGCCGCTCGCCGGCAGGACGGTCGTCCTCTGGCCCGACAAGGACAAGCCCGGCTGGGAGTACGCCGAGAGCGCCGCACAGGCGATCCTGGCCGCGGGCGCGCAAGGCTGCCGGATTCTCTATCCGCCGGAAGACAAATCCGAAGGCTGGGATGCGGCCGATGCGATCGCCGAGGGCTTCGATGTCGCCGGCTTTCTGGTCGCCGGCCCATGCACGCCGGTCCGGTATGCGGGCGATCTTCTGGCGACGCAGACCGGGCAGACCGACGGTGATGCTGCCGGACACGGCCTGTTCGAGGATCTGGACTGGACCTCGGAAGCCGGATTGGCGCGCGCGTTCACCCGGCGCAACGGCCAGGACTGGCGCTACTGCGCGCCGTGGGGCAAGTGGCTCGCTTGGACAGGCACGCGGTGGAACGCCGACCAGCGCCTGTACGTCATGCACCTGGCGCGCGAGATGTGCTGCGCGGCGGCGCTGTTGTCGAAGTCGCCGCCGTTGAGCCGCCGGCTGGCCAGTGCCGCTTCGATCGCCGCGGTCGAGCGGATCGCACGATCGGAGCCCGAACTCAGTTCGATCCCGGACGAGTGGGATGCGAATCTCTGGGCGCTCAACACGCCGGGCGGGGTCGTCGATCTGCGCAACGGCCGATTGGCGGCGCATCGGCGCGAGGATGCGATGACCCGGATCGCCACGGCGACGCCGCGCGGCGACTGCACCCGCTGGCGCGCGTTCCTCGGCGATGTGACCGGCGGCGACGCGGAGTTGCAGGCGTACCTGCAGCGCATGGCCGGCTACTGCCTCACCGGCGCGACCAGCGCGCATGCGCTGTTCTTCCTCTACGGCACCGGCGCGAACGGCAAGTCGGTGTTCGTGACCGCGCTGGCGACGATCCTCGGCGACTACGCGACCAACGCGCCGATGGACACGTTCATGGAAGCGCGTGGCGACCGCCACCCGACGGATCTGGCTGGTCTGCGCGGCGCGCGCTTCGTGGCCTCGGTCGAAACCGAGCAGGGCCGGCGCTGGAACGAATCGAAGGTCAAGGCGATCACCGGCGGCGACAAGGTCTCGGCGCGGTTCATGCGGCAGGATTTCTTCGAGTACACGCCGCAGTTCAAGCTCGTGATCGCCGGCAACCACAAGCCCGCCATCCGCAACGTCGACGAAGCGATGAAGCGGCGCATGCATCTGATCCCGTTCACGGTGACGATCCCGCCCGAGCGCCGCGATCCGAAGCTCACCGAGAAGCTGCTCGCCGAGCGCGACGGCATCCTCGCCTGGGCACTGGCCGGTTGCCTGCAGTGGCAACGCGCGGGACTGCAGCCGCCCGCGAGCGTGCTCTCGGCGACCGAGGAGTATTTCGAGGCCGAGGACGCGCTGGGGCGGTGGATCGACGAGCGGTGCGTCCGCATCGAACGTGCCCGATCGTTGACGGCCGAACTGTTCAACGACTGGAAGGCGTGGGCGGAGGCCGCAGGCGAGTTCGTCGGCTCGCAGCGCCGGTTCTCGGACCAGTTGGTCGCCCGAGGCGTCGAGAAGTGGCGCAACGGCCTGGGCGTTCGCGGCTTCCAGGGCATCGGCCTGAAGGCGGAGCCCCGACCCGAGCGCAGCCGATTCCCCGACGACAACGACGATTGATTCCCCGCCACGCCACTCACGTCTGACGCAGTCGACACAGTCCATGATTATCCTCTTTACGTGCGTGTACGCGCGCGTAAGGAGTTATCCATAAGCTGAGTCGACTGCGTCAGACCCGATCCCCCACAGGACTCCGGAATGACCAGAACCCTCCTCGCGCTCGACCTCGGCACCACCACGGGCTGGGCGCTGCGCACCCCCGATCGCCGCATCGTCAGCGGCACGCAATCGTTCAAGCCGCAACGCTTCGAGGGCGGCGGCATGCGCTTCCTGCGCTTTGTTCGCTGGCTCGACGAGCTGCAGGCGCTCTCGGGCGGACTGCAGCACCTTGCGTTCGAGGAAGTGCGTCGGCATGCGTCCACGGACGCCGCGCATGCTTACGGCGGCTTCCTTGGCCAACTCTCCGCCTGGTGCGAGCAACGCCAGATCCCGTACCAGGGCGTGCCTGTCGGCACGATCAAGAAGCACGCCACCGGCAAGGGCAATGCGAACAAGGACGCGATGCTCGCCGCGGTGCGGGCCTGGGGCTACGCGCCCGTCGACGACAACGAAGCGGATGCGCTCGCGCTGCTGCACTGGGCCATCGCGCAGGAGCGTTCGCCATGACCGTGTGGACGTTCGACGAAGTCGAGCACCGCTTCCACGAAGCCGCAGCGACGTCGTACCGCTTGCCCGCTGCGCGCGTGGCCGGCTACGTCAGCCTGTGGCCCGAGATCGCGCGCCAGTCGTGGGAGGGCTACGCGGACGAGCGGATCGTGCTGCGTTTCCCAGCCACACCCGCGGCCGTCGATCGCCTGGCCGAGACCACGCAGTGGCTGCAGTGGCTGAGCGTGGAGCAGCGCAAGCTGGTGTGGGCGCGCGCCCGCTACGTGCCCTGGCGTGCGATCTGCGAAGCGCACCAATGCTCCAAGCCCACCGCGTGGCGGCGTTGGCGGCACGCGCTCACGTTGATCGTGGTGCAGCTCAACGGCCAGCCGCCGCGCATCGTGGGCGCAATGCCGCAGCATGACGCGACGTGACGCAATCGAACGCAAGCGTGCGCGCCGGATCGTAAAACCCAGCGAAAATCGATGAAATACTTTCCCGATTGCAGAGTATCTTTCCCGCTACGGTGGTCATGCTCCCAAGCGGCGAGACGGTCGCGAGGGAGCAGGGGTTTCGGGATCGTCGTGCAACGCAAAATCGTAGCGTCGCGTAACGTGAAGTAGCGCGGCGCAAGCGGTCGCGATGCAGCGTATTTCGCGACCGATGCGCAGGCTGTTTCCGCTACGCCGACCCTGTAGTCTTTCCACCATCGCAACACTGACCCACAAGGACTGAAGTAGACCCACAAGGTCTACGGGTCCTCCCTGTCGCACTGCAACAGCGGGCGGCAGAGCCGCAGAACCCCGCTACCGTCTGACTGCAAACCGAGGTTTGCGCCGTTTGCAGGGGTTTGCGGTTTGCAGCCGCAGGTTTGCACGCCCCAGCGAATTTCTTCTCTCCAACCCACCGGCCATTGCGTTCGCGTTCCCCCCTGTTCCCGGGCGCGATGATCGGTGGGTTTCTTTTTTCGAGTCCACGATGCCCCACGCCCTCACCGTCGAGACCCGCCGGGTCGAGGCGCTGATTCCCTACGCGAAAAATCCGCGCACGCACAGCGACGCGCAGATCGCAAAGATCGCCGCGAGCATCGTGGAATTTGGCTGGACCTCGCCGCTGCTCGTGGATGGCGAGAACGGCGTGATCGCCGGTCACGGCCGGCTGCTCGCTGCGCGCCGGCTCGGCATGACCGAGGTGCCGGTGATCGAACTGGCGCACCTGAGTGCGGCGCAGAAGCGTGCGTTGGTGATCGCCGACAACCGCATCGCCCTCGATGCCGGCTGGGATGAGGCGCTGCTGGTGCTGGAGTTGGCCGATCTCGCCGACGTCGGTTTCGACCTAGACATGACCGGCTTTACCGCCAGCGAGATCGAGCGGCTGCTCGACATGGTGGAAGACGACGACGCGGCGGGCGGCGATCCGGAACCGGTATCGCGTGCTGCGGACGCGGCAAACGACGATAACGCCGACGCCGATGCGATCGACAACGGCGAGGAAGACAGCGGTGAGGACCACGAGTCCGCATCGACGATCGCGCCGGTGTCCCGCGCGGGCGATGTCTGGATCATCGGCAGGCACCGGCTGATCTGCGGTGACGCTGGCGATCCCGCCGTCGTCGCGGCGCTGATGCGTGGCGAGACCGCGCACCTGTGCATCACCTCGCCGCCCTATGCGCGGCAGCGCGACTACGCCAGCGGCATCGGCGACTGGGATGGGCTGATGCGCGGGGTGTTCGCTGCCGCCGACGGCGCATTGCGCGACGACGCCCAACTGCTGGTCAACCTCGGCCTCGTCCACGACGACAACGAAGTGCAGCCGTATTGGGACGCCTGGGTCGCGTGGATGCGCGCGCAGGGATGGCGTCGCTTCGGTTGGTACGTCTGGGACCAGGGGCCGGGTCTGCCGGGCGACTGGCGCGGACGCCTCGCGCCCAGCTTCGAGTTCGTCTTCCACTTCAACCGCCACAACCGCAAGGCGAACAAGACCGTGCCGTGCAAGTTCGCGGGGCAGGACATCCACCTGCGCGCCGATGGCTCGTCCACTGCACTACGCGGTCGAGACGGCGGCGCACTGGCGTGGTCGCACGAGCACCAGCCCACGCAGGCCATGCGGATTCCGGACTCGGTGATACGCATCATGCGCCACAAGGGCAAGCTCGGCCGGGACATCGATCACCCGGCGGTGTTCCCGGTCGCGCTGCCGACGTTCGTGATCGAAGCGTATTCGGACGCGGGCGAGGTGGTGTACGAACCCTTCGGCGGCAGCGGCAGCACCCTGATCGCCTGCGAGCGCACCGGCCGTCGCTGTCGCGCGGTGGAGATCGCCGCCGAGTACGTCGATGTCGCCATCGAACGCGCCCGCCAGCAACTGCCGGACGTCCCGATTACGCTCGAAGCGACCGGCCAACGATTCGATGCGGTTGCGGCTGAGCGTCGCGGCACCGCGTCGGAGGCGGCATGAGCTGGGTCGCGGACAAGATCGAGCAGTGGCCGCTCGCGCGGCTGCTGCCGTATGCGCGCAATGCGCGCACGCACTCGGACGACCAGGTCGCGCAGATCGCAGCCAGCATCGTCGAGTTCGGGTTCACGAATCCGATCCTCGTCGGTGGCGACGGTGTCATCGTCGCCGGCCACGGCCGGCTGGCTGCCGCGCGCAAACTGGGACTGGAGGCGGTGCCGGTGGTCGTGCTCGATCACCTGACCCCGACCCAGCGTCGCGCGCTGGTGATCGCGGACAACCGCATCGCCGAGAACGCGGCGTGGGACGACGCCATGCTGCGCACCGAACTTGAGGCGCTGCAGGACGACGGCTTCGATCTGGATCTGACCGGCTTCGATCCGGACGCGCTCGCCGAGCTGCTGGCCGGCGAAGAAACCGACCAGGCCGGCGACGTCGATGATGACGAGGTGCCGGAGGAAGCCGTCGCGGTGGTCTCGCGCCCTGGCGACCTGTGGGTGCTGGGCGAACACCGTGTGCTGTGCGGCGACGCCACCGATCCGGAGAGCTACGTGCATCTGCTGTCGGGCGAATGCGCGGACATGGTCTTCATCGATCCGCCGTACAACGTCGATTACGCCAACAGCGCGAAGGACAAACTCCGCGGCACCCAGCGTCCGATCCTCAACGACAATCTCGGCGCGGCCTTCCACGATTTCCTGCTCGCCGCGCTGACCCCGATCGTGGCGCAGTGTCGCGGTGCGATCTACATCGCCATGTCCTCGGGCGAACTCGACACGCTGCAGGCGGCGTTTCGCGCCGCAGGCGGTCACTGGTCGACGTTCGTGATCTGGGCGAAGAACACCTTCACCCTCGGACGCGCGGACTACCAGCGTCAGTTCGAGCCGATCCTCTACGGCTGGCCGGAAGGCGCGCAGCGCCACTGGTGCGGGGATCGCGACCAGGGCGACGTGTGGCAGATCAAGAAGCCGCAGCGCAACGATCTGCACCCGACGATGAAGCCGGTGGAACTGGTGGAGCGGTGCATCCGCAACTCCAGCCGGCCGGGCGATGTGGTCCTCGACAGCTTCGGCGGATCGGGCACGACGCTGATCGCCGCGCACAAGTGCGGCCGGCGCGCGCGGTTGATGGAACTCGATCCGAAGTACGTCGATGTGATCGTGCGTCGCTGGCAGACCTGGAGCGGCGAATCCGCCCTGCGTGAAGCCGACGGCGTGCCGTTCGACGACGCGGCGGATGCGCTCGCATGAACCCGGCCCTGCACGCGCCGGCCTTCTACAACGAAATCGAACCCTATCTCTGCGCATGGCTCAACAACCAGATCGCCGCGGAATTGATTCCACCGGGCCGGGTCGATGGGCGGGACATCCGTGACCTCGACCCGAACGACCTCGCGGGCGCGAAGCAAGTCCACCTGTTCGCAGGCGTCGGCGGCTGGGCTTATGCCGCCCGACTCGCCGGCTGGCCGGACGACGCCGAACTGTGGAGCGCCTCGTGTCCGTGCCAGCCGTTCTCGCTCGCCGGCAAGCGCGGTGGGACCCACGATCCTCGGCACCTATGGCCCGACGTGTTTCGGCTCGTCCGTGCCCGACGGCCCGCTGTGCTGGTGGGAGAGCAGGTTGCGGCGGCGGCTGGCCAGCATTGGCTCGATCGAGTGTTCGCTGACCTGGCGAGTCTCGACTACGCCTGCCGGGCGGTCGTACTCCCGGCTTGTGCCGTCAACGCGCCCCATCGACGCGATCGACTGTGGTTTGTGGCTCACACCGACGACGCGCGATCACAAGGACTCGTGGGGCATGTCGCTGGCGCCGAGGAAGGATGGCGCGTCGCGGACGGATCTGCTGCCGCGTCAGGTGTACGCGACGGTGCGCGCGCTGTGGGCGACGCCGACGGCCTCGGCGGACAAGTCGATCCGCACGCCGGAGGGCGCGCGCCGGGAAGTCGAGCGCGACCGCTCGCCGGATCTGGCGGCGCAGACGCTGGCGCTGTGGCCGACGCCGACGAGTCTGGCGCCGCCGAAGGACGGCTACAACGGGGCGGGGAATTCGGCGGGACTGGTGGCGATTCGTCAGATCGCGTTGTCGGCGCATGGGACGAACACGACTGGATCGTCGGCTACGACGGCAAGGCGCGCCGGGTCCCTCGCACCGGAATTCGTCTTCTGGTTGATGGGATTCCCGCGCGCATTCCTCGATTGCGCGCCGCCGGCAATGCCATCGTCCCGGTCCTCGGCGCGGAAGTCATCCGGGCGCTGATGGAGACGCTGTCGCATCGGTGATGCGACGGTCAAACAAGCGGGACCGGGCCATGCCCGATCCCGGTGCGGTCAGGCGTCTTCGTTGAACATGAAGCTGCCGGGGCCGTTGCCCTCGTCGTCGCTGAGCAGGATGAGCGTGCGTTCCTTGCCGTCGCGGCACTTGATGACGAAGCCATAGAGTTCTTCGTCGAGGGGATCGTCGCTGGCGCCGCTGCGGGCGAGTGCGGTGATGGTGCCGCCGACCAGCGGCGCGAGTTGCTTGAGGTAGAAATCGATCGAGGAGGACATCGGAAACTCCAGTGGTGGGGGGTGAGGGTTCGATCGTCGAGGCGCGGTCAACCGCGCCCGGTGGTCTCGTCGTGGATCGCGGCGTGCATCACGAAGCCGGTGAGGTAAGGCAATCCCTGCGGGATGCCGTAGTCGATGGCGGTGCGCCGCTTGATGGTCATGCGCATCCATGCCGCGACGGTAGTCGTGATCGCGTCGGCCAGCGCCTGACCGTGGTACTGGTGGCCGCAGACTTCATCGGCGAAGTGCCGTCCGGCCTTGCTGTCGAGAAAGGCGCGCACCGCGTCGAGCGATTCGCCGGTGGCCTCGGCGATGGCGGTCATCGCGAGCGGCCACGCGACGCTGGCGTAGCCGCGCATCGTGCCCCAGAAACCCCAGCTTTCGTTTTGCGTGGCGGGGATGGCGGTGTTCGTGTTGGTGCTCATGCTGTGCTGTCTGTCGTGTGGTGTGTGTGCGGACATGAACGCGCTGTTCGCGATGGAAGCCAAGCAAAAAGTTGCGCGATTCGGCTTGTTCTTTGTCTCGTTCGAGAGGCGTATCGCGCATCGATTGTCGGTGCGCAGGGCCGTGCTTCGGCACGGCCTTGCGTCACGCTGCGTTGCGCTGCGACATCACGCCGTCGGCGCGTCGTCGGCAATGCGGTACACGCGAACGCCGCCTTCGGCCTTGTCGGAGGTGACGGTCAGGCCGAGCTTCTTCTTGAAGGTCCCGGCGAAGGTGCCGCGCACCGTGTGCGCCTGCCAGCCGGTCGCTTCGCAGATCTGCGGGATCGTGGCGCCCTCGGGCCGCTTGAGCATCGCGACGACCTGCGCCTGCTTGCTGTTCTCGCGGGTGCGCGGCGCGGTCTTCTCGCTGTCGCCGGAGGCTTCGGTCTTCGGCGCGACCTTGGCCTTGCGTGCGGCCTTCGCGGCTTTCTTGCCGGCCGGCGTCGCCGTTTCGGTGGCGGAGGTCTGGTCGGGGCGCGGGCGGCCGAGCGCAGCGTAGGCGGCGTCGGTGACGATCCAGTCGCCGTTGCTGCCGATGATCATCGCGCGGGTGAAGAGGCCCTCGATGACCTTCTTGCGCGCGCCGCCCTTGATGGTGTCGGGGAACCATTCGACCTTGCCCTGCGTGTGGTCGATGGCGTGGGTCAGCACGGCGATCTGATTGTCGTTGAGCGTGATCGGCTTGGCGGTCGTTGCGGTGTTCATGGTGTGCTCCTGAGTCGGTGGTGTGGGATGTGGTTGGCGCGATGGGATGAACGCGCTGTTCCCCACCGAAGCCAAGCGGTCATTTCCAGATCCTCGCGTCGTTAAGCCAACGGACGGGAAGCCGTCGCCTGGCGCGCTGTGCGCGCCGAAAGTCAACTCGTCAATCAAACATTCGGATGGGAATTTCGATCCGCGCATATGCGCGCCATCGCGGCGTTACCGACACCGCCGTCCACAAGGCGATCCGTGCCGGGCGCGTCACACCGGAGGCCGACGGCACCATCGATCCGGCGAAGGCCGACGCGGAGTGGTCGCGCAATTCCGCGCCGGCACGCAGCGGCACGCAGGCGCGCGCGCCGCGCGTGACGGTGCCGGAGGCGGCCGACATCGGGCGCGAGACGGGCCGCGACGCGGGCACGGCGGCGCTGCCGGCGGGCGGTGCGTCGCTGTTGCAGGCGCGCACCGTCAACGAGGTGGTGAAGGCACAGACCAACAAGGTCCGCCTCGCGCGCCTGAAGGGCGAACTGGTCGAGCGTTCGCAGGTCGTGGCGCACGTGTTCAAGCTGGCGCGCGACGAGCGCGATGCGTGGTTGAACTGGCCCGCGCGCGTATCGGCGCAGATGGCGGCGACGCTCGCGGTCGATCCGCACGCGATGCATCTGGCGCTGGAAGCAGCCGTGCGCGCGCACCTCGCCGAGTTGGGCGAGGTGCGGGTGAAGGTGGACTGATCGGATGTTTGACTACGAAGGCGCGCAGGAAATCGAGCGCGCCTGGCACGAGGGCCTGACCCCCGATCCGCTGCTGTCGGTCTCCACCTGGGCCGACCAGCACCGGATGCTCTCCAGCAAGGCCTCGGCCGAACCCGGCCGCTGGCGCACCGCGCGCACGCCGTACCTGCGCGAGATCATGGACTGCCTCTCGCCGGCTTCGCCGATCGAGCGTGTGGTCTTCATGAAGGGCGCGCAGGTCGGGGCGCCGTTGGCGCTGGATACGCCGCTGCCGACGCCATCGGGCTGGACGACGATGGGCGCCGTTGCCACCGGCGATTGGGTGTTCGACGATACCGGCCAGCCCTGTCGGGTGACCGGCGTTTCGCCGGTGCTCGAAGGGCGCGACTGTTTCGAGGTCGCGTTCGACGATGGTGAATGCATCGTGTGTGACGGCGAACATCGCTGGCCGGTGTGGGATTTCACCAACGATGTGCCGGTCAGGAAGACCCTGACCACGTTGCAGATGCTCGGACGTACGCAGATCGGCAGCAGTCCGCGTCGCCGTTACGGCATCGACAACGCCGGCCCGCTGGTAATGCCGCTGCGCGAGTTGCCGATCCACCCGTACCTGCTCGGACTCTGGCTGGGCGATGGCAACACGTGGATGAATCACATCTCCATGCACGAAGACGACGGCGAGGTGGTCGAACACCTCGCCGACTGCGGTGTGCGCGCGCTGTGGCGTCTGCCGAAATGGCGCAAGGGCAAGTGCGCCAATCTCGTCATCGATCCGGTGTTCGCCGTCGACGATGCGGGACAGGCGCCGGCCAGCTGCGGCACATCGTGGTTCTCGGTGCGGCTGCGCCAGTTGAACCTGATCGACAACAAGCACGTTCCAGCCGCGTATCTGCGGGCCAGTCGCGAGCAGCGTCTGGATCTGGTGCGCGGGCTGATGGACAGCGATGGGAGCATCACGCCGGACGGGAAGCGTTGCGAGTTCAGCAACGTTGAACCTGCGCTCAAGGATGCGATGGTGGAGTTGCTGCGCAGTCTTGGTTACAAGCCGACGGTCTACGTGGCGCCCCCCGGCGACATGATTGGGCCGCAGGGGCGGTGGATTCGCCGTCGCGGTTACTGGCGCATCTCCTGGACCGCGTACGCCGAGGAGCCCATGTTCCGGTTCCGCAGGAAGATCGCGCGGATGCGCCCGATTGCACGAGGCCGGCCCTTCAAGGCGTTGCGTCGGCGCATCGTGGACATCCGCCCGGTCGCGTCGGTGCCGGTGCGCTGCATCGAAGTGGATTCGCCCAATCACCTGTATCTGTGCGGTCGGGGCTTCATTCCAACCCACAACACCGAATCCGGGTCGAACTGGATCGGCTACGTCATCCACCACGCGCCCGGCCCGATGATGGCGGTGTGGCCGACCGTGGAGATGGCCAAGCGCAACTCGAAACAGCGGATCGATCCGCTGATCGAGGAATCGCCGGTCCTGGCGGCGTTGATCGCCCCGGCGCGCTCGCGCGATGCGGGCAACACCATCCTCGCCAAGGAGTTTCGCGGCGGCGTGCTGGTGATGACCGGCGCGAACAGCGCGGTCGGCCTGCGCTCGATGCCGGTGCGGTATCTGTTCCTCGACGAGGTCGACGGCTATCCGCTCGATGTCGAGGGCGAGGGCGATGCGATCTCGCTGGCGGAGGCGCGCACGCGCACCTTCACCCGCCGCAAGATCTTCATCGTTTCGACGCCGACGATCGCGGGCGCCAGCAGCATCGAGCGCGAGTACGAGGCGAGCGATCAACGTCGCTACTTCGTGCCGTGCCCGCACTGCGCGCATGCGCAGTGGTTCCGATTCGAGCAATTGCGCTGGGAGCGCGGCCGACCGGAGACGGCGGCCTATGTCTGCGAGTCCTGCGAGCAGCCGATCGCCGAGCACCACAAGACGTGGATGCTCGAACACGGCCAGTGGCGGGCGACCGCACCGGGCAACGGCCGGACCGCCGGGTTTCACCTGTCGTCGCTGTACAGCCCGGTGGGCTGGCGCAGTTGGCGCGAGATCGCTGCGGCGTGGGAGGGCGCGATCGACAAGACCACCGGCTCGGCGTCGGCGATCAAGACCTTCAAGAACACGGAGCTCGGCGAGACCTGGGTCGAGGAGGGCGAGGCGCCGGACTGGCAGCAGTTGCTGGAACGGCGCGAGGACTACCGGATCGGCAGCGTACCGCGCGGCGGCCTGCTGCTGGTCGGCGGCGCGGACGTGCAGAAGGACCGCATCGAAGTCTCGGTGTGGGCCTTCGGTCGCGGCAAGACCGCGTGGCTCGTCGAACACCGCGTGCTGATGGGCGACACCGCCCGCGATGCCGTGTGGACTGACTTGCGCGCGTTGCTCGCCGAGACCTGGACGCACGCCGGTGGCGCACAGTTGCCGCTGGCGCGCTTCGCCATCGATACCGGCTTCGCGACGCAGGCCGTGTACGCCTTCGTGCGCGCGTCCCGCGATCCGCGGGTGATGGCGGTCAAGGGCGCGGCACGCGGCGCGGCGCTGATCGGGACGCCAACGGCGGTGGACGTCACCGTCGCCGGCAAAAAGCTGCGCCGCGGCGTGAAGGTGTACACGGTGGTGGTCGGCATCGCCAAGCAGGCGCTGTACCAGCACCTGCGCCTGCAGGCCGATGTCGCGGAGGACGGCCTGACGCCGGTGTACCCCGCCGGCTACATCCACCTGCCGAAGGTCGACGCCGAGTTCCTGCAGCAGTTGTGCGCGGAGCAGTTGATCACGCGACGGGACCGGAGCGGTTATGCGGTCCGCGAGTGGCAGAAGCTGCGCGAGCGCAACGAAGCACTCGATTGCTACGTGTATGCGCGCGCTGCAGCGGCGGCGGCCGGGCTGGATCGTTTCGAGGATCGTCACTGGCGGGAACTGGAACGCTCGCTCGGCATTGCCCGGACGAACGATCCACCGCCCATCGCCACCACCACCGGACCCGAGGAGGCCACCGACCACGGTGGCCTTTCCACATCCGCGCGCCCGAATCGTCGGCGCGTGATCAAGAGCCGTTGGCTCCATCGCTGAGATTCGTTGCATGAGCTACACCCCCGAACAACTCGCCGCGCTCGAACGCGCGCTCGCGACCGGCGAGCAGCGCGTCACCTTCGGCGACCGCACCGTCGAGTACCGCTCGGTCGATGACCTGATCGCCGCGATCGGCGTCGTGCGACGCGGTCTCGAAGAGCACGCGATCGCCGCCGGCACCGTCAAGCGCCGCCCGCGCCGCGTCGTCGTGAACACCGACAAGGCGACGTGATCGCATGAGTTGGTGGTCGCGGCTGCGCGCCCGGATGTTCGGCGCGTCGCCCACCTACGACGGCGTCGGCGGCGGACGTCGCGCCCGCTTCTGGCAGGTCGGCAATCCCGGCGCGGTCGCAGCGCTGGCGTATGCGCAGGATGAACTGCGCGCCAAGAGCCGCGACCTGGTGCGTCGCAACGCCTGGGCCGCGACCGGCGTCGAGGCGTTCGTCGCGAACGCCATCGGTACCGGCATCAAGCCGCAGTCGATGCTCGCCGATCTCGACCAGCGCGAGGCGGTGCAGGCGCTGTGGCGCGACTGGTGCGAGGAAGCTGACGCCGCCGGCCTGACGGATCTGTACGGGCTGCAGGGCCTGGCCTGCCGGGCGATGCTCGAAGGCGGCGAGTGCCTGGTGCGGTTGCGCTACCGGCGGCCGGAAGATCGGCTGTCGGTTGGTCTGCAACTGCAACTGCTCGAACCCGAGCACCTGCCGGTGACCTTGAATCGCGAACTGCCCAACGGCAACGTGATCCGCGCCGGCATCGAGTTCAACGCCATCGGCCAGCGGGTGGCCTACCACCTCTACAAGAGCCATCCCGGCGACGGGATGCTCGCGCCGATGTCGGCGCACGGCGGCCTCGACACGGTGCGTGTGCCGGCGAACGAAATCCTGCATTTGTTCCGCCCGTTGCGCCCCGGTCAGATTCGCGGCGAGCCGTGGCTGGCGCGGGCGCTGGTGAAGCTGCACGAACTCGACCAGTACGACGATGCCGAACTGGTGCGCAAGAAGACCGCGGCGATGTTCGCGGGCTTCATCACCCGCGGTGCGCCCGAGGATGCGCTGCTGGGCGAAGGCGAGGCCGATGCGCAGGGCGT
>JBMOOY010000020.1:70119-147376 GCA_049324395.1 Pseudomonadota bacterium | reverse complement strand
GGCGGCAGCGGCGTAGGTGGCCGGGGCGGCGTCGGCGGGGGCTTCGGCGGCCGGGGTGGCGGCGTCGGCGGCGGGGGCTTCTTCCTGCTTGTCGGTGCAGGCGGTCAGGGCGAGGCCCAGGGCCAGAGCGAGCAGAGCCTTGTTCAGGGTCATGGTGCAGTCCTCAGTCGTCGATGTTCGGGGGTGGCGCGCCCGTTCATGGTGCCCGGGAGCGTCTGGGCACCATGATGACAAGCCGGGGACGGCTGTCAAGCGGGTGTGGCCGGTTTTGTCCGGTTTGCCCGTTTCAACCGCTTATGCGAGTTCCACTGCGATCGCCGTGGCCTCGCCGCCGCCGATGCACAGCGACGCCACGCCGCGCTTGCCGCCGGTCGCGCGCAGCGCGTGGATCAGCGTCACGACGAGTCGCGCGCCGCTGGCGCCGATCGGATGGCCGAGCGCGCACGCGCCGCCGCGCACGTTGAGCTTTTCGTGCGCGATGCCGAGATCCTTCATCGGCGCCATCGCCACGCATGCGAAGGCTTCGTTGACTTCGAACAGATCGACGTCGCTCACGCTCCAGCCGGCTTTTTTCAGCACGTTTTCGATCGCGGTCACCGGCGCGGTGGTGAACCATTCCGGCGCCTGCGAGTGCGTCGCGTGCGCGACGATCCTCGCGAGCGGCTGCAGTCCGCGACGCGCGGCTTCATCGGACGACATCAGCACCGTCGCCGCGGCGCCGTCGGAGATCTTCGACGACGAAGCGGCGGTGAGCACGCCGTCCTTGCCGAACGCGGCACGCAGGCCCGGGATCTTCGAAGCGTCGATCTTGCCGGGCTCCTCGTCGGTGTCGACGACGGCTTCGCCCTTTCGCGTAACCACTGTAACCGGGGCGATTTCGTTCCGGAACGCCCCCTCGGTCACCGCCTTCTGCGCCCTGGCCACGCTCTCGGCCGAAAAGGCGTCGGTGGCGGCGCGGTCGAAGCCGTATTTGGCGCAGGCGGCGTCGCCGAAGACGCCCATGGCCTGCTTGTCGTAGGGATTGGTCAGGCCGTCCCAGGCCATGTGGTCGAGGAACTCGCCGCTGCCGTAGCGGATGCCGGTGCGCGAGCCGTTGAGGAGGTGGGGAGCGTTGGTCATCGACTCCATGCCGCCGGCGACGACGACGCTGGCGGAGCCGGCCTTGATCAGGTCGTGGCCGAACATGATCGCCTTCATGCCCGAGCCGCAGACCTTATTAATTGTGGTGCATCCGGCCGCGGCCGGGATCTTCGCGGCGAGCGCGGCCTGGCGGGCGGGGGCCTGGCCGAGGCCCGCGGGGAGCACGCAGCCCATGATGACTTCGTCGACCTGGTCCGGCGCGAGACCGGCGTGATCGAGCGCGCCGGAGATGGCGGCTGCGCCGAGGGTCGGGGTGGGGACGCCGGTGAACTGGCCGAGGAAAGAACCGATGGCGGTGCGTTTGGCACCGACGATGACGATATCGGACATGGGAACTCCGTGGCGGGGCGCGGCCGGGCCGCGCAGGCGTGGATCGGGCCGGCCGCCGCGCCGTCGTGGGCGGGGTCGGAACCGGCCGATTATGCGGCTCATGCTGCACTGCCGCAAACCCGACCTTCGGACAAGACCGCGGGGCGTCACCGCCGTCCCCGCGGGGACGGGCGCCGCCGTCCTATGGCCGCCGCAGATCCGTCTCGCGCGGGCTGTGGAAGTGGCGCTCGAACGGCACCTCGCCATTCGCCGGCTCGTCCATCTCCCGGGCGTAGCGATGTCCCGAGTACACCGCATGCGCGATCAGGCCCGGCGCCAGCGCATCGCCGATCCGGGTCACGCTGCGGATGCCGGCGTCGGCCCATTCGGCCTCGCGGTCGCTCAGGGCGTGGAACAGCGCATCCTCCGGCAGGCGGGCGGTGATCGTCACCACCGCGGCGACATCGAGCGCGCGCGGCCGGTCGCTCCAGACGTGGGCGAGGTCGAGTCGCCCGTTCGCGAAGCCGACGATGTCGTGGGCGACCACCGGTTCGACGCCGAGTTCGGCCATCCGCCGCTGGATATGGCGGTAGTCGAGCGTGTTCGCGCTCCACGAGGCGATGGTGTCGTCGGGGGTGACGAAGAAGACTTCGCGGCCGGTCCTGCGCAGCAGTTCGGCGACCACGCTGCCGAGATAGAAATAGTCGTCGTCGAAGATCGCGACCGGGCCGTCGGGCAGGCGGCCGTCGAACGGCGCGCCATCCATCAGATCGTCGGGCGTGAGTACGGCGGGGTTGTCGACGAATCCGGCGATCGGCTCGTGATGGCTGCGACCGATGCCGTCGCGGCGCCAATGGCAGCCGGTGGCGATCGCGACGTGGTCCGCGCCGAAATCCAGGATGTCCTGCGCGATCAGCGGCGATTCGAGATACGTGGCGACGTTCGGCATTTTGCGGATCTGGCCGAGTCGCCAGTCGCGCACCCGCGCCCATTCGGCGAGTCCGGGCAGGCGCGCTTCGCGGGAGACGCGACCGCCGAGTTCGCGCCGCGCATCCGCAAGATGCACTTCGTAGCCGCGCTGTCCGAGCGCGCGCGCCGCTTCCAGTCCCGCGGGGCCGCCGCCGACGACGAGGACCTTTCCGGGCGACTTCGCCGGAGCGATCCGTTCCGGATGCCACGCCTTGCGCCATTCCTCGCCCATGGTCGGATTCTGGGTGCAGCGGATCGGCGTGATCGTCATGTCGCCACTGACGCAGATGTTGCAGCCGATGCACTCGCGGATGTCGTCGATGCGGCCTTCCTCGATCTTCTTCGGCAGGAACGGATCCGCGATCGACGGACGCGCGGCGCCGATGAAATCGAGCACGCCGCGCTTGATCTGCGACACCATGGTGTCGGGCGAGGTGAAGCGGCCGACGCCGACCACCGGCTTGCTCGTCGTCTTCTTCACGAAGTCGATGAAGGGTTCCTGCGCGCCCTCCGGCGCGAAGCGCGAGGGGGTCGAGTCGTTGTACCAGGCGGCGACGTTCACGTCCCACAGGTCGGGAATCTCCGCGAGCATGCCGACGATGTCCTGGGCCTCCGCGCGCTCGATTCCGCCCGGGCCGAGCAGTTCCTCGGTGGCGAACCGCACCGCCACCGCGCAACGGTGGCCCACGGCGTCCTTCGTGTCTTCCAGGACTTCCCGCAGCAGGCGGATGCGGTTTTCCAACGGGCCGCCGTATTCGTCGGTGCGATGGTTGCGCCGACGCTGCAGGAAATGCATGGCCAGCGACAGGTCGTGGCCGCAATAGACGTAGACGATGTCCATGCCGGCGCGCATCCCGCGGATCGCGGCCTCGCGATGCCAGCGGCGGTAGTTCGCGATGTCGCGTTTGTCCATCGCCCGCGCTTGCGAGGGATAACCGTATTTCGACGGTTGATGCGATGGGCCGATCAGCACTTCGCGCGAGTACAGATTGGACGCGGTCGGACCGTTGTGGGTGAGCTCCACGGCCGCGAGCGCGCCGTGGGCGTGGACCTTGTCGCACATCAGCGCGAGCGCGGGAATGTCGCGATCGTCCCACAGTCGCGCTTCGACGTAGGGCGAGAGATCGCCCGACGGATGGATCTCGCATTCCTCGGTCGCGATCACCGCCCAGCCGCCTTCGGCCTTGACCTCCCGCATCGCCGCGTGCGCGAGCGGCATCGCATGCCCCATCCCGTTGCAGTGCGGCACCTGGAAGAAGCGGTTCTTCGCCGTGACCGGGCCGATCCGCATCGGCGTGAACAAAATGTCGTAGCGGGGGTCGCGCATGGGCGGGTCCGGGATGCGTGTTTGCGGGTATTCTGCCTGCGCCGTCGCCGTGGCGCACCGAAGGGAGACCGCCGATGACCTCGCCGCTCGATCGCTACCTGAAACTGCGCGACCACCTCACCGACGACGTTCTCGGCGGCCCGAAGCTGCTGAAGTTCGCATGGGTCATCAATCTGCAGAAGGGCGGTACGTTGCCATTCGTGCTGGGGCTGATGTGGTGGTACGACTGCTGGACGATCACCGCCTGGGTCTACCTCGGCCTGCACGGCAGCTACGGCCTGATCTGGCTGCTCAAGGATGCGCTGTTTCCCGACCCGGGCTGGGAGAAGAAGATCACGTTCGGCGGCGCGCTCAACGCCTGGCTGTTCGTGCTCGGGCCGTACTGGATCGCGCCGTGGCTGATCGTGTCGCAGCGGATCGAGCGGTCGCCGGAGTTGCTGGGCGCGGCGATCCTGCTGTATGCGGTCGGCGTCGCGCTGATGGTCGGCGCCGATGCGCAGAAATACTTCGTGCTGCGCGCGCGACCCGGACTGATCGTCGACGGCTTCTTCGCCCGTACCCGCAATCCGAACTATCTCGGCGAGATGATGCTCTACGCGGGTTTCGCCCTCGTGGCCGGGCACTGGCTGCCTTGGCTGGTGCTGGTCTGGGTCTGGGCCGGCGTGTTCCTGCCGAACATGCTGCGGAAGGACGTGCGGATGGCGCGACACCGGGAATGGGAGGGCTACCGGGCCCGCACCGGGCTGTTGTTCCCCAGGATCGTCGCCTGAGCCCTCCCGCCCGTTGCGTGCCCTGTGTCGACCGGCCATGATGCGGAGCGTCGGGGAGCCGGCGACCATTCCACTCGAAACGACCCGGGTTGACGATGAGCATCCGACAACTGGTCTACGCCAGCCATCAGACGTTTCCCTTCGACGGACTGGCTCTCGTGTCGCTGCTGTATCGGGCGCGCGAGCGGAACAAGCAGTTGAGGATCACCGGGGTGCTGCTGCATTCGCAGGGCATGTTCGTCCAGTGTCTCGAGGGCGAGAGCGACGAGGTGGAAGCGCTTTTCTCGCGCATCTCCGCCGATCGCAGGCACGGCGACGTGGTCCTGCTGCAGTCGGTCGAGACGGGCGAACGTCATTTCTCCGGGTGGAGCATGGCCAGCGCCAGGATCCAGGATTTCCAGGCCCTGGAGCTGGTTCGCGCGCAGTGGGAGTCCGAGGTGCGCAGGATCGAGGGCGAAGAGACCTTCAGCCCCGGTTTCGTGCTGATGAAGTCGATCTGGGACACGTATCGCGCGAATGCGGATGGCGATGGAAACGCCGTGTGAATCGCACGGATCGGGATCGCGAAGGCAGGCCTTCGCGAGCGTGATCGTGCGCGCAGCGATCGCGCGCGGAGGCGTGCCCTGAGCGCGGGGCCCTGGATTCCGGCGATCGTCGCGATCCTCGCCGCGGGGATGTCGCTCTGGCATTGGCGCCGCCATGCGTTGGGCCAGGCTTCGCGGCGGTGGCGCCCGACCCAGGGCACGGTCGTCGACGTCTGGTTCGATGTGCAGGACGTATCGGATTTCGACGGCGACCGCCACTTTTCCGCCGATGCGCATCTGATCTACGACTATGTAGTGGCCGGCAAGCGTTACCGGTCACGACGCTTCACCTATCGTCCCTCGCGCGGGTTGGGCGAACGCGAGGCCTATGCGCTGCTCTCCGGCATCCGCAAAGGGCAGGCGATCGAAGTGCGTTACGACCCGAAACGTCCGCAGCGCGCGGTGGTGTTGCCCGGGACCGTTCCCGCCAATCTCTGGCGCATCGTCGTCTGGGCCGCGATCGCGCTGATCGCGGTCGGCTATGCGCTCGCCGTGCCCGCGTCGACCTGATTCAACGTCCCAGCCACAACGCCAGGATCGCGGCGATCGCGTACCACGCCCATTCCGCGGGCTGGTTGGCGAGGCCGAGGAGGGTTTGCGCGTGATCGGTGCCGAGGCGCTGCACCGAATCGAGCAGCGGCAGCCCCATCGGCCCGCCCATCTGGGTGGCGGCGATGGTCCAGTTCGAGATCAGGATCGTCGCCAGCGTCGCCGCCAGCGCCGCCAATGCCCGCGGCATGCCCGGCGCGGCCTGTCCCAGACGCAGCAGCAGCGCGAGGTCGGCGGCCGCGATCGCGGCGATCCATGCGCACTGGCGATCGAATATCAGCGCGACCAGTGTCCAGATCGCGCTCATGCCCAACACGCCGAGGGCGACGAGCAGCAGCGGTGCGACCACCCGCGCGCGCGGCGCGGGTTTCGACGGGGCGGGGGATGCGGTCATGCGTACAGGGTAACGGACCCGGACCGCGTTGCGTGACCGACGAAGGTCATGTCCGCATGGAGGCAGAAACGACGACGCCCGGCCCGCAGGGCACCGGGCGTCGAACTGTCTGCGATCAGAACTTCGCGCGCAGGGTCACGCCGTAGCTGCGATCCGGCCCGGCGATCACCGTCGGAATGCCGAACAGCAGGCCGGTGTTGCCGGCGTCGATCAGGTATTCCTTGTCGGCGAGGTTGTTGCCCCACACGCCGAGCTCCCAGTGGTCGGCGAAACGCCAGCCCGCGCGCAGGTTGAACAGGCCGTAGCCGTCCTGTTCGATGCCCGGCTGGTTCTCGTCCTCGAAATACACGTGGCCGCGCCAGCTGTAGCTCGGGCGCAGGTAGAGGCTGTCGCCGCCCTGCAGCGGGATGGTCCAGTCCAGACCCAGCGAGAACGACTGCTTCGGCGTCATGCGGAAGCGGTTGCCGGCGAGCTCCTGGTAGGTGCCGTCGTCGTCGAAGGCGTTGAAACCGCCGTCGATGTAGCCGTAGTTCAGCCAGCCGTTGAGGTTGTCGTTGAAGCGGCCGAACAACGAGGCTTCGAACCCCAGCGCGTGCGCCTTGCCGGCGTTGGTGGTGACGAAGAACGGCGGTGGCGTGTCGTTCTGCACCGAGGCCTGGAAGTCGTTGTAGTCGTAGTAGAACAGCGACAGGTCGTAGACGAACCGGCCGTCGGCGGCCGAGCCCTTCATGCCCAGTTCGTAGCTCCAGACGATTTCGGCGGGGATCTCTTCGCCGTCGGGCGTCGCATCGTTGACGTTGATCATTTCCGGACGACGGCCGCGGGAGATGCTGGCGTAGGTGTTGATGGTGTCGCTGAGTTTGTAGCCGAGGACCGCACGGCCGACCCAGGAATTGGCGCTGCCGTTCGCGCTGAGCCTGCCGGCGGTGGCCGGGAACAGCAGGTTGGTGCAGGGCGGCGCGCCGCAGGCGGGGGTGCCGCGTGCGGACAGGAGGAAGCCGAGACTCGACGCATTGCCGGGGTCGGCGAAGTAGCCGTATTCCACCGATTCGTGCGTGCCGCGCAGTCCCAGAGTCAGCGACCACTGGTCGTTGAACTGCCAGGTGCCGTCAGCGAAGAGCTCGATCGCGCGGATGTCGACGTCGTTGCCGAAGGTCTCGGTGTGGCTGGGATTGAGCGGTACCTGCAGGAAGCCCGCCGGATTGGTCGGCGTCGGCGGCACGAGGCCGGGGACCGGCAGCCAGGTGAACGTCCGCGAGACGTTGGGGGTCAGGTTCGGATTCAGCAGCGGCAGGGTCGGGAAATAGAGGTTCGCCAGCGCCGGACCGAGCAGCGCCGCGGTGTTCGTGTTGATCTGCGGCGACAACAAGGTATACAGCTGCCGCTCGTCGGCCTGGTAATGCAGATCGCGGTTGCTGGTTTCGTCGAAGTACGAGGCGCCGAAGAAGCCGGTGAACTTGCCGCCGTTGTCGAAATTGAAGCGCACTTCCTGGCTGAACTGGCGGCCCCAGGCATCCTCGTCGAACTCGATCAGATCGGCCTGCGAGCCGTCCGCGTCGAAGCGGTCGAGGCCGTCGTAGCGGCGCCAGCCGGTGATCGTGGACACCGACCAGGTGTCGTTCAGGGTGAAGTCGCCGAGGATCGTCGCGCCGTAGACCTCGCGCTTCGTGCCCAGGCCGTCGCCGCGCTGGGAATTCGCGGTGTACGGATCGAGGCTGCCCTGCAGGTTGGGGATGACCTGGCTGCGGAACCCGGTGCCGGGCGGCTGATCCTTCTGGTAGTTGAGGATCACGTCGATGCCGCTGCTCTCGCCGATGTCGAAGTGCAGGGCGCCGCGCAGCGCGCGCGTGTCCTTGCCCTGCAGGGTGCCGCCGTCGAGATTCTCGATGTAACCGTCGCGGGTTTCGTAGAAGGCGGCGATCCGGCCCTGGATATTGTCGGTGAGATCGCCGTTGTAGTGACCGGTGAAGCGCCGCTGGTCGTCGGTGCCGAAGCCGAGTTCGAAGCCGCCGGACGTGCCGGTGCGCGCCTTGTTCTGGATCAGGTGGATCGCGCCGATCTGGGCGGCACGGCCGAACAGGGTGCCCTGCGGGCCGCGCAGGACCTCCACGCGTTCCATGTCGAACATCTCGACCGAGGCGCCGCGGGCGCGGCTGATCGAGACGCCGTCCTGATACAGCGAAATGCGCGGCTCCTGGGTCGGATCGTCGAGGTCGGCGGTGATGCCGCGGATCGAGATGCTCGGATTGCTCACGCTCTGGGTCTGCACCTCCAGACCCGGGACCAGGGTGCCGAGGTCGCCGTAGTCCTGGACGCCCTGCGCCTGCAGGAAGTCGCCGGAGTAGGCATTGATCGCGATCGGTACGTCCTCGATCTGCTGCTCGCGCTTCTGCGCGGTCACGACGATGCGGTCGAGATCGTCCGCCGGCGCTTCCGACGCCTCCTGCGCGCGGACGGGCAGGGCGACCAGCCCCGTCAGCGCGACGGCCAGCGCGAGGGACAGGTGATCGCGGCGCATCGGCCGCATCGCATGGGCGTTTCGGAACATTCGTGGGTCTCCAGGAGGAGTCGGAAGAAGCGACTCCGGGCCTCCCCTGCGCCGGAGTCGCCGGGCCGGTCCGGCGATCGGCCCTTTATAACCCAAGCGCATGTCCGTCGACATCGCGGCGATCCCCGGGCGCGTCCGGTACAATGAGGCCCCTCCCGTTTCCGCTCATGCCGCGCACCTGGAGCGCGCTTCGACGCCGTGTATTCCCGCAGCAGCGAACCCGTCCGTTTCGAACGCGATTGCGATGCCGTCCTGGTGCCGCAGGGCGAGTCCGTGACCCTGCCCGCAGGCAGCGTCGGCTACATCACCCAGGCCCTCGGCGGCAGCTGGACGGTGTTCGTCGAAGGCAATCTGATGCGCATCTCGGGCAAGGACGCCGACGCCATCGGCAAGGAGCCGCCGCCGCCGATCGAGCTTCCCGAAGGCGCCAGCGACGAGGAGGTCGAGAAACTCGTCTGGGCCCAGCTGCGGACCTGTTTCGACCCCGAAATCCCGATCAATATCGTCGACCTCGGCCTGGTCTACGAAGCTGCCGTGGTGCGCGGCGAGGACGGCCAGCGCCGGATCGAGGTCCGGATGACCCTGACCGCGCCCGCCTGCGGCATGGGCGAGATCCTCGTCGAGGACGTGCGCGGCAAGCTGGAAATGATCCCGACCGTGAGCGAGGTCGACGTCGAACTGGTGTTCGACCCGCCGTGGAGCCGCGAGATGATGTCGGAAGTGGCGCGTCTCGAAACCGGGATGTTCTGAGATGTTCTGAGCCGAACGCGGCGCATGGCCGCGCGGCTTCCGGCCTGGTCCTCGGGGCCGTCTGCTTCATCCTGTCCCCTGGCGATCGCAGGGCGCCATCCCGGGCGCCGCCGCTCGCGCAAACGTGTGCGGCGGCGACAGCATTCGGCACCGCGCGGAGCCGTCCACGCGCCGGGAAGTTGCCAACCGCATCACGGAGCACTCGGGGAAACTGGCGAAATAATCGCCAGAAGACCGCCGGTCGTTTGAATTTCGCCGACGTTGTTGACGCTGAACGCGCGTTCAGCTTAGTGTCGAATCGCCTTCGGTCCATCGACGGACCCAAGGCTTCCGTTCCGAATCGTTTTTCCGATCGTGCTCGATTTCACGCAAGCCTCGGGGGCCGTGAAGTCGCGGGCGGCTGTGCCGATTCGGCGCGGAAGATTCGAACGAATGCCGTGACATCCACCGCAACACGAAGCGTTTTCAACTTTTTCAGGGAGAGCACCAAAAGTGAATCGTTTTTGTCAGTTGAGTGTATTGGCCGGCGCGACCGCGCTGGCATTGTTCGCCACCGATGCGTCCGCCGTGGTCCGCAGCGACCTGCAGCAGCAGGACGTCGCCAAGATCGCGCGCCAGAACAGCGCGATCGCGAAGGCCGGCACGACCGACATGGTCCATACCCGCCATGAGCGCGCGCTCGGCCTGGACGCCGAATCGCGCCTGCTGCTGCTCGATCGCAAGTCCAGCCTGGGCGTGCGCAACCACCGCTACCAGCAGACGTTCCGCGGCCTGCCGATCTTCGGCGAGCACGTGATCGTCAACGAAGACGACTCCGGCAACCTGCGCACCCTGTTCGGCCGCAAGGTCGACGGTCTGGCGTCGGAGATCCCGGCCGGACGTGCGCGGCTGAACGCCAACCGCGCGCTGGGCATCGCCAAGAGCGCCGGCCTCGGCAACCACCTCGGCTTCATGCGCACGCGCGACGAGAAGTCGCAGCTGATGATCCACATCGACGAATCCGGCCGCGCCCGCAAGGCCTACGTCGTGTCGTACTTCGCCGACACTCTGCGCGGCGGTTCGCCGACGATGCCGACGGTGATCGTCGACGCCGACACCGGCCGCATCCTGCAGCAGTGGGACAACCTGCAGCACGCGCTGGTCGGCACGGGCCCCGGCGGCAACGCCAAGACCGGGCAATACGAATACGGCACCACCTACGGCAAGATGGACGTGACCCAGTCGGGCACCACGTGCACGATGAACAACACCAACGTGAAGACCGTGAACCTCAACGGCGGCACGTCGGGCACGACGGCGTTCTCGTACACCTGCCCGCGCAACACGGTGAAGACCGTCAACGGCGCGTACTCGCCGTTGAACGACGCGCATTTCTTCGGCGGCGTGATCTTCAACATGTACAACGCCTACATCGGAAAGCCGCCGCTGACGTTCCAGCTGGTGATGAAAGTGCACTACAGCACGAACTACGAGAACGCGTTCTGGGACGGCTCGGCGATGACCTTCGGCGATGGCGCCAGCACGTTCTATCCGCTGGTCAGCCTCGACGTGGCTTCGCACGAGGTCTCGCACGGTTTCACCTCGCAGAACTCGAATCTGACCTATTCGGGCCAGTCGGGCGGCATCAACGAAGCGTATTCCGACATCGCCGGCGAAGCCGCCGAGTACTACATGAAGGGCACCAACGACTTCCTCGTCGGCGCCGACATCTTCAAGGCCACCGGCGCGCTGCGTTACATGGCCAATCCGCCGCAGGACGGCCGTTCGATTGGCCACGCCTCCAACTACACCGCCGGCATGGACGTGCATTACTCGTCCGGCGTGTACAACAAGGCGTTCTACACCCTCGCGACGACCGCCGGCTGGAACACGCAGAAGGCGTTCCAGGTCTTCGCCCGCGCGAACGACCTGTACTGGACCGCGAGCACCGACTTCAACCAGGGCGCCTGCGGCGTGCAGACCGCAGCCACCGATCTGGGCTACACCGTCGCCAACGTGACGGCCGCCTTCACCGCGGTCGGCGTGGCCTGCGGCGGCGGTGGCGGCACCGGCACCGTGGTCCTCAACGTGGCGCTGCCTGCGGTCGCGAAGAGCGCGTACTCGAGCAACTACACCGTGACCATCCCCACCGGAACGACGAAGCTCGTCGTGACCACCTCGGGCGGTAGCGGCGATGCGGATCTGTACGTGCGCCTCAATGCCGTTCCGACCACGTCCAGCTACACCTGCCGTTCCAATGGCAGCACCAACACCGAAACCTGCACCATCAACAACCCGACGGTCGGCGGCACGTACAACATCCGTGCTTACGCCTACGCCGCGTTCTCGGGCGTGACTCTGAAGGCCACCCGCACGCCGTGATGCCTGGCGCATGGAAGTCTTGACGGCCATGCCAGCGGAGGTCGTCACAAGGGAGCCCCGGCGTGAGCCGGGGCTCTTTTGTTTGGCGGCACATCCCGTTCGCGCAGCCCGAAGTCGCCGGAGGAGGCTGAGCCGGTGCGAAGGCGTCTTTTGGCGCTGGGAGGTGTTGCAATGCACAAGAATAGGTATTCATGGGCCGATCATCTGTGAATGAGCGTGAAGTTCGTCACATCTCTCTCCCTGAAAATCATCATTTCCTTGACGGACTGTCGCGCCAAGGTGGACGCCGGCCGGCGCGGCAGGGTCAACAGTTGACGTAAAGCGTCAGTTCCGCTTAGGGTCCATTCAGTCGCCACAGGGGGCACCGCAGGCGACTCCGCAGCAACGCCATGGCCACCGACCGGGTCTTCGGGCCGGACGGGACAGGGAGTGCGTGTGCTTGCGGGTGGGGGCAATGCAGTACGCACGACCAGCAGAACGATCCTTACCACACCATCACATCGCGTCAGGGAGAGAAGCTGTGAATCGATATCGAAATCTGAGTGTGCTTGCCGGTGCGACCGCACTGGCGCTGTTCGCCAATGGCGCCGCTGCGGCCACGCGCACCGATCTGCATCGGGAGGACGTCGCCAAGATCGCGCGCCAGAACAGCGCGATCGCGAAGGCCGGCACGACCGATATGGTCCATACCCGCCATGAGCGCGCGCTCGGCCTGGACGCCGAATCGCGCCTGTTGCTGCTCGATCGCAAGTCCAGCCTGGGCGTGCGCAACCACCGCTACCAGCAGACGTTCCGCGGTCTGCCGATCTTCGGCGAGCACGTGATCGTCAACGAAGACGACTCCGGCAACCTGCGCACCCTGTTCGGCCGCAAGGTCGACGGTTTGGCCTCCGAAGTGTCCGCCGGTCGTCCGCGCCTCAACGGCAGCCGCGCCCTGGCGATCGGCAAGAGCGCCGGCCTCGGCAACCGCCTCGGCTTCATGCGCACGCGCGACGAGAAGTCGCAGCTGATGATTCACATCGACGAATCCGGCCGCGCCCGCAAGGCCTACGTCGTGTCGTACTTCGCCGACACCCTGCGCGGCGGTTCGCCGACGATGCCGACGGTGATCGTCGACGCCGACACCGGCCGCATCCTGCAGCAGTGGGACAACCTGCAGCACGCGCTGGTCGGCACGGGCCCCGGCGGCAACCAGAAGACCGGCCAGTACGAGTACGGCACCAACTACGGCTTCCTGGACGTCACCCAGTCGGGCACCACGTGCACGATGAACAACACCAACGTGAAGACCGTGAACCTCAACGGCGGCACGTCGGGCACGACGGCGTTCTCGTACACCTGCCCGCGCAACACGGTGAAGACCATCAACGGCGCGTTCTCGCCGCTGAACGACGCGCACTTCTTCGGCGGCGTGATCTACAACATGTACCAGGCGTACATGAACCAGGCGCCGTTGACCTTCCAGCTGACCATGCGCGTGCACTACAGCACGAACTACGAGAACGCGTTCTGGGACGGCTCGGCGATGACCTTCGGCGACGGCGCGACCACGTTCTATCCGCTGGTCAGCCTCGATGTGGCCGCGCACGAAGTCTCGCACGGCTACACCTCGCAGAACTCGAATCTGACCTATTCGGGCCAGTCGGGCGGCATCAACGAAGCGTATTCCGACATCGCCGGCGAAGCCGCCGAGTACTACATGAAGGGCACCAACGACTTCCTCGTCGGCGCCGACATCTTCAAGGCCACCGGCGCGCTGCGTTACATGGCCAATCCGCCGCAGGACGGCCGTTCGATTGGCCACGCCTCCAACTACACCGCCGGCATGGACGTGCATTACTCGTCCGGCGTGTACAACAAGGCGTTCTACACCCTCGCGACGACCGCCGGCTGGAACACGCAGAAGGCGTTCCAGGTCTTCGCCCGCGCGAACGACCTGTACTGGACCGCGAGCACCGACTTCAACCAGGGCGCCTGCGGCGTGCAGACCGCGGCCACCGATCTGGGCTTCACCGTCGCCAACGTCACCGCCGCCTTCACCGCGGTCGGCGTCAGCTGCGGCGGGACCACGCCGCCGCCGGTCACCACGCCGCTGACCAACGGCGTGCCGGTCACCGGTCTCGGCGCCAGCACCGGCAATTCGCTGAACTACAGCCTCGTCGTGCCCGCCGGCGCGACCAACCTGACGTTCACCACGTCCGGCGGCACCGGCGACGTCGACATGTACGTGAAGTTCGGCAGCGCGCCGACCGACACGGTCTACGACTGCCGTCCGTACACCGGCGGCAATGCCGAGACCTGCTCGTTCGCCGCGCCGTCGGCCGGTACCTACTACGTCCGCCTGAAGGCCTACTCGACCTTCTCCGGCGTCAGCCTGGTCGGCAGCTACGGCACCGGCGGCGGTGGCGGTACCCAGACCTACACCAACACCACCGACTATCCGATCAACGACAACGCCACCGTCGACAGCCCGATCACGGTCTCCGGCCGGACCGGCAACGCCCCGAGCAACGCCTCGGTGACGGTCGCGATCGTCCACACCTACCAGGGCGACCTGAAGGTGGATCTGGTCGCGCCCGACGGTACGCTCTACAACATCCACAATCGGACCGGCGGCAGCGCCGACAACATCAACAAGACGGTGACGCTGAATCTGTCGTCCGAAGCGCTGAACGGCACCTGGAAGCTCCGGGTGAACGACAACGCGAACGCCGACACCGGCCGAATCGACAGTTGGAGCGTGACGTTCTGATCGTTCGACCCGACCCCTCCCCGCGGACGCGGGGAGGGGTTCGGTTTTTTGGACTCGGGCAAATGTTTCGAACAAGAGAGGGCGTGGTTTCGATGCGGAAAAGGACGGCATTGGCGATTCTGGCGTTGGCGGTCGGGCAGGCGATGGCCGCCGAGGGTGGCGAGCGCGACCGGCACTGCCCGGAGGGCGATGCCGCCTGCCTCGACACCGTGCAGGTCACCGCCACCAAACGCCCGGAATCGACCATGGACGTGCCGGCGGCGACCACCATCGTCGGCGGTGCGCGCCTGCGCGAGACCGCGCCGCAGACGCCGATGGATGCGCTGCACGGCGAAGTCGGCACCTTCGTGCAGCAGACGACGCCGGGGCAGGGCGTGGTGATCGTGCGCGGCCTCAAGGGCTCCGAAGTGCTGCATCTGGTCGACGGTTTCCGTCTCAACAACGCGATCTTCCGCAACTCGCCGAATCAGTACATCGCTTTGGTCGACGGCCAGAGTCTGGATCGGATCGAAGTGGTGCGCGGCCCGTCGAGCACGCTTTACGGCGGCGACGCGATGGGCGGCGTCGTGCAGATGCTGACCGCCGAGCCGCGTTTCTCCGGCGACGAGTGGCAATGGAAGGGTCGGCTGCGCGCGATCGCGGCGAGCGCCGACGATTCGCTGATCGGTCGCGCGGAGTTTTCCGGCGGCCACGAACGCATGGGAGTTTCGCTCGGCGTGACCTCGCAGGAAGTGAACGATCTGCGCGCCGGCGACGGCCGCACGCGTCCATTCTCCGGTTTCACCCAGCGCAGCGGCGACTTCAAGTGGCGATTCGCGCCCGCTGAGGGCCACGAGTTGATGCTGTCGTTGCAGTATTCCGAACAGCCGCGCACGCCGCGCCATGATGCGCTGGTGCCCGGCTTCGGTCAGACCGGGCCGGAAAACGCGGTGTTCTTCTTCGAACCGCAGCAGCGGCGTTTCGCGCAGCTGCGCTGGCGCATCGATGCGTCGAACGCGTTGTTCGACAACGGCGAGCTGCGGATCGGGCGCCAGATGGCGGTCGACGATCGCAGGGTCCGCGACACCGGGTCCGTCAACGAAGATCGCGAGCGCAATCGCGACACCACCGTCGGCATCGCCGGGCAGTTCGGCAAGGATCTCGGCAGCGAGCATCACCTGAGCTACGGCTTCGAGGTCTATCGCGACGTCGTCGACTCGACCAAGACCCGGCTCAACATCAACACCGGCGCCTTCAGCGTGCGTCAGCCCAGGTTCCCCGATGGTTCCACGATGCGCAGCTGGGCGATCTACGTCGGCGACGATTGGCGTCGCGGCCGTTTCGATCTCAACGCAGGTCTGCGCTACAGCCGTTTCGATATCGACGTTCCCGCCGCGGGCGCCGCCCCGGGCGCTTCGCTGTCGCCGGACGATCTCACCGGCAACATCGGCCTCGCCATCGAACTGAACGACAGCGCGCGTTTCGTCGCCAACCTCGGCCGAGGCTTCCGCGCGCCGAACATCTTCGATCTCGGCGTATTCGGGCCGCGTCCGGGCAACCGCTTCAGCGCGCCGAATCCCAACCTGAAGCCCGAATACATCAACAGCGTCGACGCCGGTTTCAAGTTCGGCGGCGAGACCTTCAGCGGCGAAGTGATCGCGTTCCGTTCGAGCTATCGCGACAAGATCACCAGCGTCCTCACCGGCAACACCGTCGACGGCGCGCTCGAAGTGCAGAACCGGAACGTGACCCGGCTCGACCTGTGGGGCATCGAAGCGGGCGCCCGCTATCGCATGCCCTCGCCGGATCTCGAGCTCTACGCCACCGCCACCTTTACCCGCGGCGACGAGGACACCGATACCGGCACCATGCCCGCCGATCGCATCCCGCCGCTGTTCGGCAAGCTCGGCGCGCGCTGGCAGCCGCGTGCGTCGCTCGGCGTCGAAGCCTACGGTCTCTACGCCACGCGACAGGATCGGCTCAGCGCCCGCGACCTGGTCGATCCGCGGATCGACCCCGACGGCACCGCCGGCTGGACCACTCTCAACGCGCGCGTGTCCTGGCAGGCCACCGAAGGGCTCGCGCTTTCCTTGCGCGCCGAGAATCTCGGCGACAAGCACTATCGCGAACACGGTTCGGGCCTCGACGAGCCCGGACGCAATTTCATCCTTACCGCCGACTACCGTTTCTGATGCAGATGCCGATGACTTCCATGTTCCGCAAGACGAACCTGTTCTCTCCCCGCCTCGTCGCGATCGCGACGCTCGCCGCCGTCGGCGCATTCGGCATGGCGCCGAGCGCGCCGGCGATCGCTGCCGGCCAGGAAGCCCTGGACCAGATGCCCGAGCCGATCCGCCAGGATCTGAGTTTCAAGCTTCCGCAGGGACAGTCGATCGAAGTCGACAATCCGTACGGCAGCGTCTTCATCCGTTTCGGCGGCTACGAGGATCAGCTCGACATCCGCGCCACCATCCAGCAGCCGGAAGGCGTCGCCACGCGGTTCGCCTTTGCGCCGGGCGAGCGCGACGGTCGTTTCGTGGTCGCGCCGCGCCTGCCCGATGGCGTCGCGCTCGCCGAGGCCCAGCGCATCGACCTCGTGCTGTACGTCCCCAAGGGCCACGCCGTGCGCGCGCGCACCGGCATCGGCGGCATCGAAAGCCGCGGCGCGAAGAGCGACCTCGATCTCGCGACCGTCTCCGGCGAGATCGCGGTACGCGGCACGGACGGCACCGTGCAGGCGCAGACCGACGATGGCCGGATCGAGGTGACCTTCGAGGACGGCGCGCGTCCCGGATCGGTGCAGCGTCTCGCGAGCCGTACCGGACTGGTGATCGCCAACGTGAGCGACAAGCTCAACGTCGAAGCGCAGCTGACGACCTCGCAGCAGTTCGCGACCGATTATTCGCTGACCGTCGAACATCTCGACGGCCAGGAACCGAACAAGCGCGCGGTCGCCGTCGTCGGCAAGCCCGGCGAGGGCAAGCAGAAGGCGGTGCTGGCGATGGAGAGTCTCGGCGGCGAAGTGCGCCTGATCCGCAAGGGCGTGTTCGTCGATCCCGAATAAGCGATGTCCGAACGCGTTCGCCGGCACGGAGCGCCGTCGACGCGACGAGATATCGCAGTGGTGAAGTGGGTGTTGTGCGTTGTTTCGAAACTCCGCCCCGGGACGGCGATCCCCGGACCCGGGCGGCCTGTTGCATCCCAAACTATGCGTTGAGGACTCAGCGATGAAACCAGTGACACTGAAAGGCGCTTTGAAAGCGGCGGCGATCATGCTGCTGCTGCCGTGCGCCGTCACCGCCGCGCCGCTTTCCGGCGGCAAGGGCAAGAATCCGGGTAGGCCCCAGGTCGGCCAGCCCGTCACGCCGCACAGCGTGAACGTCGACCTGCGTACGCTGCCCAAGGCGCAGCAGTGGAAGCCCGGCATGCCGATCCGCGAGGCGCACCGTCGCCAGTATCGTCCGATCGGCAGCGTGCTTCCGCATGCGCCGGCGAGCAAGGCGACGGCGGCCGATCGGCTGTCGGAACTGCAGGATATGTGGGACAAGAGCCCGAACGCGCGTCGCGCCAAGTCCGCGATGCGCAGCCGCGTCAGCATCAACAATCCGAACACCGGCGTGAGCCCGGGCGACCCGGTCGTCGAAGTCGGCGCCAACCACGTCATCTACGCCGTCAACAGCGGCGGCAGCGGCACCTATTTCAACGTCTACAACAAGACCGGCACGCTGGTCGCCGGCCCGACCACGTTCGGCTCGCTCGCCGGCTCGGTCACCGCCTGCGCCAGCGATCGCGGCGATCCGCTCGTCCACTACGATCGCAAGGCCGGCCGCTGGTTCATGCTCACGATGGGCAGCTCGAACATGTGCACCTTCGTGTCGAAGACCTCCGATCCGGTGAGCGGCGGCTGGTGGGTGTACAACTACTCCACCCCGACGATGCCCGACTATCCGCATTGCGGCATCTGGAGCAACGCCTACGTCTGCGCCTCCAACGAAGGCAACGCGCAGGTGACCCTGTACGCGTTCGACCGCGCGAACATGCTCAACGGCGCGACCGCGCGTCCGGCGCAGCGTTTCCAGACCGTGGCCAAGCTGCCCGGCTACGGATTCCAGGAGCTGACCCCGTCGACGTTCTACGGCACCACCGCCGAGCCGAGCGGTCGCAAGCAGATCATCGCCCGTCACCGCGACGACGAAGCCCACGACGGCGCCAGCGCCAACGGCACGCAGGACTTCATCGAGCTGTTCGAGCTGACCCTCGACTGGAACACGCCCGCGAACAGCAGCATCGCAACGTTGCCGCGCGTCGCGATCACCGAGTTCAACAGCTGGTTCCGCGACTACAGCACGTTCGCCACGGTGCCGCAGCCGGGTTCCACCTCGCGTCTCGATCCGATCCGCGAAGTGCTGCTGAACCAGCTCGTCTATCGCAACATGGGCACCCATGAGTCGATCGTCGGCACGCTGGCGACCAACCAGAACGCCGCCCGCACCGGCACGGTGGTCGATTCCGGCGTGCGCTGGTTCGAACTGCGCAAGGTCGGCACCGGCAACTGGACTCTGCACCAGGAAGGCACCTTCAGCCCCGGCGACAGCCAGACCCATCACCTGATGGGCACGATCGCCATGGACAAGGACGGCAACATCGGCCTGGGCTACAACGTCACCAAGGAATCCACCCCGACCAAGTACGCGACCCTCGGTTACACGGGCCGTACCCCGAGCGATCCGGCCGGCGTGATGTCGCTGGGCGAAAACGAAGTCGCCGCGGGCGCCGCGGTGGAATCCTCCGGCCGCTGGGGCGACTACTACCAGATGACCGTGGATCCGGTCGACGACTGCACCTTCTGGTTCGTCGGCATGTACCGCCCGAGCGGCAGCTGGCAGACCCGCATCCAGGACTTCAAGTTCCCGTCCTGCGGCGGTGCGGCCACCTTCGCCGTCTCCGGCACCATCGCCACCAGCGGCGGCGCCGGCATCAGCGGCGTGAACGTCAGCGCCGGCAGCGCCAGCACCACGACCAACGCCAGCGGCGCCTATACGTTGAACCTGGCGAACGGCACCTACACGCTGACGCCGTCGCTGAGCGGCTACACCTTCTCGCCGACCACGCGCAGCGTGACGGTGAGCGGCGCGGCCGTCGCCGGCCAGAACTTCACCGGCACGCCGCCGGCGAACGTTCCTCCGACCGCGAACTTCACGTTCACCACGAGCGGTCTGACCGCCAGCTTCACCGATACCTCCACCGACAGCGACGGCACCATCGCGTCGCGCAGCTGGAACTTCGGCGACAGCACCACCTCGACCGCGACCAACCCGAGCAAGACCTACGCTGCGGCCGGCACCTACACCGTGACCCTGACCGTGACCGACAACGGCGGCGCCACCAACACCGTGTCCAAGTCGGTGACGGTGACCGCTCCGCCGACCGGGACCGTGCTGAGCAACGGCGTGCCGGTCACCGGCCTCGGCGCCACCACGGGCAACTCGCTGAACTACACGATGGTCGTGCCCGCGGGCGCCAGCAACCTGGTCTTCACGACCGCGGGCGGCACCGGCGACGTCGACATGTACGTGAAGTTCGGCAGCGCGCCGACCGACACGGTCTACGACTGCCGTCCGTACACCGGCGGCAATGCCGAGACCTGCACGTTCGCCGCGCCGTCGGCCGGTACCTACTACGTCCGTCTGAAGGCCTATTCGACCTTCTCCGGCGTGACCTTGACCGGCAGCTACAGCACCGGTGGCGGCGGTACCCAGACCTACACCAACACCACCGACTACACGATCAGCGACAACGCCACGGTCAACAGCCCGATCACGGTGTCCGGCCGTACCGGCAACGCCGGCAGCGCCGTGCCGGTCGCCGTCAACATCGTGCACACCTACAAGGGCGACCTGAAGGTTGACCTGGTGGCGCCGGACGGCAGCGTGTACGTGCTGCACAACCGCACCGGCGGCAGCGCCGACAACATCGTCACGACCTTCACGGTCAATCTGTCCACCGAAGCGTTGAACGGCACGTGGAATCTGCGCGTGAACGACAACGCCGGCGGCGATACCGGCTACATCAACAGCTGGAGCATCACCTTCTGATCCGTCGATCCTTTCGACGCTTCGGAAACATCGGGGCCCCGACGCGAGTCGGGGCCCTTTTCGTTGCGACGCGACGTTTCTCGCGAAGCGCATCGCGATCGACCTGCGGCCGTATCGCTCGCGGCGGGAGTGGGCGCGAAGTTTCGATATGATTTGATGGCATATCGGTGTGGCATGTGCGATCGGAAAAGCCGTTCTTTCCGGCTTTTCGCGCGTGCTTTCCATGCAAGCCGTCTGCGATCCGTTGAATATATCGAAAGGACGCCGGCCCGCCTGCGGCGTCCGCGCCGCGCATCCTTCCCTGCATGGATTGCGAAGCTTCCGTCGAGGGGCGGTGGATTCGAAAATACACTGGAAAACAAGCGCTTTTCGCATGAGCGACGCCGGCGCCGTCGTCGTGTCCGCTGCTCCGCGGAGCGCGCCGAGTGATGCGGATATTTGGATACGCGACGGGTTGCGCCGGGGGCTCGAATCATGCTGCATCGCGGCTTGATCGTCGCGAAAATCTCGTTTACGTTCCCGTGGCGGATTCGGGGGAACGCCGCGGCCACGGTCGGAAATCAAGACCGCTTCGCCGCACAGCAGACGAGATGCCGAGAAGGGTGCAACGCATGCGCTCCCGGCCTCGCCCGCGGCAAACGATCCGCACGCACGCGTCGGTTCCACCCCGGCGCATTCTTCCAAGACAGACAGCCCTGCCACAGTCCAAGGAGTAACCGTGAATCGTCGAGTCTCACTGTTGTCCGCTGCCATCGGTGCCACCCTCGTCTTCGCAGCCATGCCGTCGTTCGCCGGCGAACTGCGTACCGTCCAGAACCCGATCCGTGGCCAGTACATCGTCGTCCTCAAGGACGGCACGGCCAGCCTCGCCGGCGAGCGCAGCAGCGCTCCGCGCGTCTCGGCCAAGGCCGGCGAAGTCGCCCGCAAGCATCGCGCCAAGGTCGTCCGCAGCTTCGATCGCGCCCTGCGCGGCTTCGTGGCCCGCGCCGACGATCGCGCGCTGAATAGCCTGCTGGCCGATCCCAACGTCGCCTACATCGAGCAGGACGGCTACGTTTCGATCGACGCCACCCAGACCGGCGCCACCTGGGGCATCGACCGCGTCGACCAGCGCAACCTGCCGCTGAGCGGTTCGTACACCTACGACACCACCGCCTCCGGCGTGCACGCCTACATCATCGACACCGGCGTGCTGCTGTCGCACAGCCAGTTCACCGGCCGCATCGGCAACGGCTTCGACGCGGTCACCAGCGGCGGCAACGCCAACGACTGCAACGGCCACGGCACCCACGTCGCCGGCACCGTCGGCGGCACCACCTACGGCATCGCCAAGGGCGTGACCATCCATCCGGTGCGCGTCCTCGGTTGCACCGGCTCGGGCACCAACTCCGGCGTGATCGCCGGCATGGACTGGGTCGCCAACAACCACGTCAAGCCCGCGGTCGCCAACATGAGCCTCGGCGGCGGCGCTTCGACCGCCACCGACGATGCCGTGCAGCGCATGGTCGCCGCCGGCGTCACCGTCGTGGTCGCGGCCGGCAACGACAACGCCAACGCCTGCAACTACTCGCCGGCGCGCGCCACCAACGCGATCACGGTCGGTTCGACCACCAGCACCGATGCGCGTTCGTCGTTCTCGAACTACGGCACCTGCCTGGACATCTTCGCCCCGGGTTCGTCGATCACGTCGTCCTGGTACACCAGCAGCACCGCGACCAACACGATCAGCGGCACCTCGATGGCCTCGCCGCACGTCGCCGGCGCCGCGGCGCTGTATCTCGCCAGCAACCCGAGCGCCACGCCGGCGCAGGTCACCACCGCGCTGATCAACAACTCGACCCCGAGCAAGGTCACCAGCCCGGGTACGGGTTCGCCGAACCGTCTGCTGTACACCCTCAGCGGCGGTACCACCCCGCCGCCGACCGGCACGACCTACACCAACACCGCCGACTACACGATCAGCGACAACGCCACCGTCAACAGCCCGATCACCGTGTCCGGTCGCACCGGTTCCGGCTCGGCCACCACGCCGGTCGCGGTCAACATCGTGCATACCTACATCGGCGACCTGAAGGTCGACCTGGTCGCTCCGGACGGCAGCGTGTACGTGCTGCACAACCGTTCGGGCGGCAGCGCCGACAACATCAACCAGACCTACACGGTCAACCTGTCGAGCGAAGCGCTGAACGGCACGTGGAACCTCCGCGTGAACGACAACGCCAACGCCGACACCGGCTACATCAACAGCTGGAGCATCACGTTCTGATCCGAGCGGAGTCCGTTCTCGACGACTCCGACACGACGCCTCCCGTTCGCGGGAGGCGTCTTTTTTTTGCGGCGATCTTCGGTCGCCGACGACGCGATGCGGTCGCGACCGGGACTCGGGAGACGACGCGACGCAGCGCGGAGAGTGCAGGGGGCAACCGCGGCCGTGGGCGCCGTCGCCGACGGCCGTATCGGACATCCAACGCCAGCCGGCCACGCCGGCATCAAGGGAGTGAACGCATGAGTATCGGGAGCAGAGTCGTCGTCGCAGCCGCCAAGGGCTGCCTGTCGATGTGTGTGTTGTTGGCGTCGACGCTCGCGTCGGCGCAGTCGCCGGGAGCGCCATCGCATCGCGGAGGTGAGCATGCCGAAGCGGCGCTGGCTTCGCTGCGTCTGGAGCGCGATCCGTTCGCGCCGGTCTATGTCGTGATGTCGCGGGGGAGTTACGACGGGATGCGCGACCTCGTTCCCGCCGGCGTCGCCAAGGCGGACAGCGCCGGGACCGCGCTGGTGGTCTCGCGGATCCGCGCGCACCAGCTCAGCCAGATCGCGGAACGCATCCACGTCCGCGAGCAGCGCTGCGGCGGTTTCTTCGCGTTCGCCACCCAGGCTGAGGCCGACGCCTTCGTGCGCAACGATCGCTCGGCGCAGGGCGTCGCGCGCAACGCCGCGCTCGCCGCCTACACCATCGACAATCAGGCGACGGTCGATCCGTGGTTGTCGCTGGTGCAGCACGCCAACATCTACAACACCATCAACACGCTGTCGGCCTACCAGAACCGATACTACGCCAGCACCACCGGCCGCACCTCGGCCGAATGGATCCGCACCACCTGGCAGGGGCTCGCAGGCGGTCGTACCGACGTGACCTCGGAGCTGTCGACCTGCAGCACCTGTTCGACCCAGCCGTCGGTGATCCTCACCATCCAGGGTGCGGAACTGCCGGGCGAGATCGTCGTGCTCGGTGCGCATCTGGATTCGATCAACGGCGGCGCCGGCGGCAGCCTGACCCAGCGCGCACCGGGTGCGGACGACGATGCCTCGGGCATCGCCACCCTCACCGAAGTGCTGCGGATCGCGATGGCCAACGGCTGGCGGCCGAAGCGCACCGTGAAGTTCATCGGTTACGCCGCCGAAGAGGTCGGTCTGCGCGGCTCGAACGCGATCGCGCAGGCGCACCGCGCGGCGAATGCGAACGTGGTCGCCGTGCTGCAACTGGACATGACCAATTATCGTTCGGGCGGAAGCGTGGACATGCGTCTGGTCTCGGACTACTCGAACGTCGACATGAAGACGTTCCTGACCAATCTGTTCGACACCTACCTCGCGCCGCGCGGCATGACCCGCGGCACCTACACCTGCGGCTACGGGTGTTCCGATCACGCGTCCTGGACCAGCGCGGGTTATCCGTCGGCGATGTTCTTCGAGGCGGGCACCGGCGCCGCCTCGGGTTCGTCGTACAACCCGTACATCCACACCGCCAACGACACCCTCGCGAACATGGGCAATTCGGCGCAGAACAGCGCCAAGTTCGCGCAATTGGGGCTCGCGTTCCTCGGCGAGGCGGCGAAGACCGCGGGCGCGGGCGGCAACGCGCCGCCGGTCGCGGCGTTCACTTCCAGCGTCAGCGGTCTGACCGCGAACTTCGTCGACGCCTCCACCGACAGCGACGGCAGCATCGTTTCGCGCAGCTGGAATTTCGGCGACGGCGGCACGTCGACCGCGACCAATCCGAGCAGGACCTACGCCGCGGCGGGCACCTATACGGTCTCGCTCACCGTGACCGACAACGGCGGCGCGAGCCACACCGTCGCCCGCACGGTCACGGTCGGCACGTCGCCCGTGCAGACCTACACCAACGCCGCCGACTATCAGATCCGCGACAACAGCACCGTCAGCAGTCCGATCGCGGTGTCCGGTCGCACCGGCAACGCCGGCAGCGCCGTGCCGGTCGCGGTCAATATCGTGCATACCTACATCGGCGATCTGAAGGTCGATCTGGTGGCGCCCGACGGCAGCGTGTACGTGCTGCACAACCGCAGCGGCGGCAGCGCCGACAACATCGTCACGACCTACACGGTCAACCTGTCGACCGAAGCGCTGAACGGCACGTGGAATCTCCGCGTCAACGACAATGCATCCGCCGATACCGGCTACATCAACAGCTGGAGCATCACCTTCTGAAGCATCGCCTCGTCAGATGGGCTCCGCGCGTCGTTCTCCACGAAGCCCCGGCGAACGCCGGGGCTTCGCGCGCAGGGCGGGGCGCAAGTCGATGCTGCGACGCACAATAAGTCGCCCTGCCGCTCCCGCCATGGCGCCCGCGCAAGCATGGCTTCCCCTGTGGAATCAGAGGCTTCGCTTCCGCAGATCGAGCCATTCGCCCGGGTATGCGCGAGGCCCGGTTGACGCCGGCTCCGCGAGCCGTATACGTTCGATGGCTGCTGGGGGACGCGCCGTCGTTCGTCGATGCGGGCGAAGGCGTGCCGGCACACCGCGTTGCATTTCCGTGTTCACGCGCCTGGTGCGGGTCCGTCGGTCGCCGACGAACCGCAGGGCGTGTTTTGTTGCGATCGCATCGGGGTAAATGCGGTCGCGGACTCCGCGACAGGAGTCGTCCATTTTTCTCATGACAAAGGGGGAGTTCCGATGGGTTCCGTATTCCGCTCCGTTCCGGCCAAGATGGCCGCGGCCCTGCTGCTCGCGCTGCCGGTCGTCGCCATGGCCGCGCCGCTCAAGGGCGCCAGAGCCAACAACACCGGTCGTCCGATGGTGGGCAATCCGGTCACCGCGCACAGCGTCAACGTCGATCTGCGCAATCTGCCCAAGGCCCAGGAATGGCGCCCCGGCATGCCGATCCGCGAAGCGCATCGCCGCCAGTACACGCCGCTCGGCGCCAAGCTGCCGCACGCGCCTGAAACCAAGGCCGTCGCGCCCGATCGCCTGCCCGAACTGCAGCAGCTCTTCGACCAGCACACGCCGAACCGTCTGCGCGCCAAGAGCGCGGGCAGCCGCGTCAGCATCAACAATCCGAACACCGGCGTCAGCCCCGGCGACCCGGTGGTCGAAGTCGGCACCAGCCACGTCGTCTATGCCGTCAACAGCGGCGGCAGCGGCACCTACTTCAAGGTCTACGACAAGGCGGGTGCGCTCGTCGCCGGCCCGATCACCTTCGGCTCGCTGGCGCCTGCGGGCAACGCCTGCACCGCGGACCGCGGCGATCCGCTGGTCTACTTCGACCGTCAGGCCGGCCGCTGGTTCTTCCTGACCATGGACGACGGCGGCGTCTGCACCTTCGTCTCGAAGACCTCCGACCCGGTCAGCGGCGGCTGGTGGTTCTACCGCTACTCGACCCTGGCGTTTCCGGACTACCCGCACTGCGGCATCTGGAACGACGCCTACGTCTGCACCACCAACGAGGGCAGCATCGCCGGCGCCGACGTTTACGCCTTCGATCGCGCGAACATGCTCACCGGCGCCACCGCGCGTCCGGCGCAGCGCTTCAACAGCGTGCCGACGCTGCCGGGTTACGGCTTCCAGATCCTGACGCCGTCGACCTTCTACGGCACGACCGCCGCGCCGGCGGGTCGCAAGCAGATCCTGGCCCGTCATCGCGACGACGAAGCCCACGACGGCAGCAGCGCCAGCGCGACGCAGGACTTCATCGAACTGTTCGAAATGAACATCGACTGGAACACGCCGGCGAACAGCGGCATCACGACGCTGCCGCGCATCGCGATCACCGAGTTCAACAGCTGGTTCCGGGATTACTCGACCTTCGCCACCGTGCCGCAGCCGGGTTCCACTTCGCGTCTCGACCCGATCCGCGAAGTCATCCTCAACCAGTTGACCTACCGCAACTTCGGCACCCACGAGTCGATCGTCGGCACCTTCGCCACCAACCAGAACACCGGCCGTCGTCGCAACAGCCCGGTGGACTCCGGCGTGCGCTGGTTCGAACTGCGTCGCAGCGGCAGCGGCAACTGGGCCCTGCACCAGGAAGGCACCTTCAGCCCGGGCGACACCAACACCCATCACCTGATCGGCGTGGCGGCGATGGACAAGTTCGGCAACATCGGCATGGGCTACAACGTGACCAAGACCAGCTCGCCGACCGTGTACGCCTCGCTGCGTTACACCGGCCGCACCGCATCCGATCCGCTGGGCGTGATGTCGCTGGCCGAGACCACGGTCGCCGCCGGCGCTGCGGTCGAGGGCTCCGGTCGCTGGGGCGACTACTACCAGATGACCGTCGACCCGGTCGACGATTGCACCTTCTGGTTCGTCGGCATGTACCGTCCGAGCGGCAGCTGGCAGACCCGCATCCAGGACTTCAAGTTCCCGGGCTGCTGATCCTCCACGTTCGCTTCGTTCCAGGAACCCCGGCTTCGGCCGGGGTTCTTTTTTGTGCGGTCCCTGGGGTAGGCTGTCGGCATATCATCCGGTCGGCATGTCGTTCGCCAGCGCACGACTGCAGCACCGCCGTCCCTTCCCCCGGGCTCACGTCAGCGATGGATATACGACACAAGCGCTCTTCGGCGCGCATTCCTTCCCGCAGCGGCGCGCGCACGCTGGATCGCACGATCAGCGCGCAGATCGCCCGGCTGGTTCGGCAACGCATCGTGACCGGCTTCTATCCCGGCGGGGCGCCGCTGCTGCAGGATTCGATCGCCGCGGAGTTCGGCGTCAGCAAGATCCCGATCCGCGAGGCGCTGGTGCAGCTCAGTGCCGAGGGACTCGTCGACATCCAGGCGCATCGCGGTTTCCAGGTGCGCTCGATGTCGCTCGCGGAAGCGCGCGAAGTCCTGGGATTGCGGTTGATGATCGAGCCGGAAGTCTGCGCCGAGGGCGCGCGTCTGGCGCGCCACGAGGATCGCGTCGAAGCGGAGGCGGCGCTCGATGCGCTCAACCGTCGCGTCGCCACGCGCAGGAACGACGAAGCGGGCGAGTTGAACCGCGATTTCCACATCGCGCTCACCGTGCCGCACGTGCAGCCGATCGCCGCCGAAGTCGTCAGTCGACTGCTCACGATCTCGCAGCGCTACGCCCAGGTGCATCTCACCGTGCCGGGCCGGCCGGCGCGGGCGATCGAGGAACACAGCCAGATCTACGCGGCCTGGGCGGCCGGGAACGGCAGGGACGTGGCGCGGTTGATGCGCGCGCACATCGAGGAAACCCGCGAGGACATGGCGGTGTTGTTTCCGGACGCCGGCTGACGCCCGCGACCATCGCACGCACGAAAGCACGAACGCCCCGACGGGGCGGGGCGTTCGCGTTGCCGATCTCGCGCGCGATCAGCCGAGCACGAGGCTCAGACCGTAGGCGCTGAGCAGCGGGTTGATGCGCTGGTAGTAGCTGACCGGATTGGCCACGCCGCAGTTCGAATACGGCGGCGCCGAACCGTAGAGCTGGCCGCCCGAGCTGACGCCCTGCGCCTGGTTGCCCGAGATCCACGAACCGCCGGAGTCGCCCTGGGTGAGGCAGGCGTTGGACTGGCGCAGGCCGTAGACCGGACCGTTGGAGTAGTTCACGGTGACGTTGGTGGCGGTGATCGTGCCGCACCGCCACCCGGAGGCGTAGCCGGAACGGCAGACCGCGGTGCCGACGCCGTACTCGGTGCTGCCGCGCACCGCGACGGTGGTCCCGTTGTAGCGGTTCACGCCGCCGACGAGTGTATCGCTGCTGCGCACGGTGGCCCAGGCGCGATCGTTGGTCGGGAAGCTGCTGGACTGCACCGAACCGACGGTCACGCCGCCGATGCGCACGCTGGTGCCGGCGCTGCCGCAGTGACCGGCGGTCGCGAAACCCTTGGTCGCGCCGCGCGTCACCGAGAAGCCGATCGAGCAGTAACCGCCGCCCGACTGGTACTGGTTGCCGCCGACCACATTGACCGCGGGCATGGCGGTGCCCTCGGCCTGCTCGAAGCGGATCGTGGAGGCGTCCGCGGAACTGACCGCGACGAAGTCGATCGCCTTCAGCATCGCGCCGGGCGAAACCTTCACCACCACGGTGTTGTTTGGCACGTCGATGTACCACGACTGCACGCCCTTCAGCGCGGCGCCGCCGCGGGTCCGGGCGCGGACGTCGTTGAGGCCGGACATGGTGTCCTCGAGCCGGCGCAGCGAATGGCGGAACTGGCGCACGTCCGCGCCGGCCACGCTCGCGGCCTTCGCGCGCGAGGTGGTGGCGATCACCGTGCGGAACTCGCCGTCGTTTCCGCGTTCCAGCCAGGCGCCGGCGAAATCGGCGCCGAGCTGGCGTTCGGCCAGCGCGGCCTTCGTGCGCGACTGCTCCTGGGCGAGCAGATAGCGCGGCAGTTGTTCGGCGGTGATGCCGAGATCCCGTTCCATGGCGGCGGCGATCCTCGGATCGATCTTCGCCCCGCGCTCGGCGGCGCCGATCTGCGCGCCGAAGGCGGCAGTGGCGATGGCGACGGCGACGGCGACGAGCGTCTTGCGACCAACGTATTTCGATGCGGACATTGAATCACTCCCGATGCAATGAATGGTTTCGAATGCGCGAGTTACTGCGCGGTTGAGGTCGTACGATGGATGTCGTGAGATTGCGATCGAACACGCGCCCGGCGGCATGTGGCCCCCAGCGGCCGGGCGGGGACATCTTGCGTATACGATGTACGATCGTATGAGACGGACATCTAGGAACCGCAGTGCGATCGCGTCGTCGACATGACGATGCGGAATAACCGAGACCCATCCGGAATAAGGCTTTTGCGCTGCATCAAACCGCCGGCGTACGGTGCGCGTCCGGGACGCGGGCGGGGAGGGTATGATGCGCGGATCGCGCAGCCCCGCCCGGCGCACGCTGCGCGCGACGTATACGAATTCGGAGATCGCGGGAATGTCGCATCGTACCCTTGGCCTGATCGTCGCGGCCTGTGCCGTGGCCCTCGCATCGACGACCTCGGCGCAGTCGGCCGGTCGCCCGCTCCGCGAACGCGCACCGGCCGCCGCGCATGCGCAGCGCCACGCCGACAGCGAACTCATGTCCCTGCGGCTCGAGCGCGATCCATCGGCGCGCGTGCATCTGGTGATGTCGCGCCGGACCTACGAACAGATGCCCGACCTCGTGACCGGCGCCGTCCCCAAGCGCGATCGCTTGGGCACGCCGCTGGTGATCGTCGACATCCCCGCCTACAAGCTCAGTCGCGTGTCGGAACGCATCCATCAGCGCGAACGGCGCTGCGGCGGCTATTTCGCGTTCGCCAGTCGCGAGGAGGCCGAGGCCTTCCTGCAGTCGGACCGTTCCGACATGGTCAAGAAAACCCCGATGACGGCGGTCGACTATCGCATCGACAACCAGGCGACGGTGGAGCCATGGTTGAACCAGGTCCAGCACGCCAACATCCACGCGACCATCTCGCACCTGTCGACCTATCAGAATCGCTACTACGCAAGCAGCTACGGGCGGCAGTCGGCGGAATGGATCCAGTCGACGTGGATGGGGCTCGCCGCGGGTCGCAGCGACGTGAGCTCGGAACTGTTCGCCTGCGCGACCTGTTCGACGCAACCGTCGGTGATCCTGACCATCCGCGGCCGCGAGATTCCGAACGAGATCGTGGTGCTCGGCGCGCACCTGGATTCGATCAACGCCGCCGGCGGCGGCGCGAGCCAGCGCGCCCCGGGCGCCGACGACGACGCTTCCGGCATCGCCACGCTCACCGAAGTGCTGCGCATCGCCATGGCCAGCGGCTGGAAGCCGCGCCGCACCGTGAAATTCATGGGCTACGCCGCGGAAGAGGTGGGTCTGCGCGGTTCGAACGCCATCGCCCAGTCGCATCGCGCCGAGAACGCGCGCGTGGTGGCGGTGCTGCAGATGGACATGACCAACTACAAGTCCTCCACCAACGTCGACATGCGCCTGGTGACCGATTACTCGAGCGCGCACCTGCAGACGTTCGTGACGTCGCTGTTCGACACGTATCTCGCGCCGCGCGGCATGACCCGCGGCACCGATACCTGCGGCTACGCGTGCTCCGACCACGCCTCGTGGACCGCGGCGGGATATCCGTCGGCGTATTTCTTCGAGGCCGGTTCGCCCAATGGCGGGTATTTCCCGTACATCCATTCGACCAACGACACGCTGGCGAACATGGGGAATTCGGCGCAGAACAGCGGCAAGTTCGCGATGCTCGGTCTGGCCTTCCTCGGCGAGTCGGCGAAGACCTCGGAATTGAACGTGTTTCCCTGAGCCGCGCTTCCGAGCCGGCGATGCGGTTCAGCCCGCGGCTTCGAACCGGTTCGCGGCGACGTTCTTGCGCACCTTGAGCGGATCCCAGATCCGGCCGTTCATCGCGATGTAGACGCCCGGCGGCAGCGATTGCACCGCGCCGACCGCGGTGCCGATGTTGAACTCGGCGTCGGAGCCGCGGAAACGCGCGGGATTCAGCGCGCCGGTCAGCACGATGGTCTTGTCGGCGATGCTGCTCAGCACTTTCGCGGTGTCGACCATGGTGTCGGTGCCGTGGGTCACCAGCACGTGGCGCGTGGACTGCGCGGCGATGGTCGCACGCAGCAGTTCGCGATCCTCGGCGGTGATGTGCAGCGAATCCTTGCGGATGATCGGAATCACGCTGAAGCGGAAGGCGACGCCCAGCTCTTCGAGGATGCGTCCGATCTGCGGTTCGCCGACCTGATAGTCCGACTTGTCGTCGAAGTAGATCTTGTCGATGGTGCCGCCGGTGGTGACGATGAGCAGCTGGTCCATGGGCGCGCCGGAAGGGTTCTGGGGACCGCGATTATAGACCCCGCCCCCGGGCGGGTCAGCGTCCGCGTCCGAACCGCGCGCGCAGCCCGGGCGCGCTGGAGGCGAACACCACGATCAGCGCCAGCGCGATTTCGGCCAGCGCGTAGCCGCGTTCGTTCGCGTGGGCCCAGGCCGCCATCACGCCGTGCGAAAACCAGCACAGCGCGAACACGCCGGCCCAGAATCGCGCGGTGGCGCGCCGGGTCAGCACGCCGAGCGCGAGCAGCGCCGGCGGGAGCGCGAAGACGAGCAGCGCGGCGATGCGGTCGTCGTCGTCGTGGAACCAGAACGCATACAGCGCCGCGAGCCCGAAGAGGGCGATCGCGAGCAGGCGACGATCGTCGATACGCAAGGGCATGGTCGTGACTTCGATCAGGCGAGTTTGAGCGCGAGCCGCGCGATGCGGCGGCCCAGCGCGCGGGCGAGCGCGGCTTCTTCCTCGCTGGGTTGCGGGTCGTCCTTCGCGCCGGCGACATGGCTCGCGCCGTAGGGCGTGCCGCCGGTGCGGGTGGTGCTCAGCAGCGGCTCGGTGAACGGGATGCCGGCGACGACGCAGCCGTGGTGCAGCAGCGGCACCAGCATCGTCAGCAGGGTCGACTCCTGCCCGCCATGCTGCGTGGCGGTGGAGGTGAAGACCGCCGCGGGTTTGCCGACGAGGACGCCGCTGGCCCATTCCGCGCCCAGCGTGTCGAGGAAATGTTTCATCGGCGCGGCCATGTTGCCGAAGCGGGTGGGGCTGCCGAGGATCAGGCCGGCGCATTCGCCGAGATCGCGCTTCTCGACATAGGGCGCGCCGTCCTCGGGCTCCGGCGGCGCGGTTTCGACGGTCACCGGCGCCACCGGCGGCACGGTGCGCAGCCGGGCGGAGACGCCTTCGACTTCGCCGATGCCGCGTGCGATGTGTCGCGCGAGGCGCGCCACGGAGCCGCCGCGGCTGTAGTAGAGGACCAGAATCTCGGTCATGGTGCGATCCGGGGCGCTGCGAGGATGCGCAGAGGGTAAGCCATGCGCCCGCCGGTGGGTATCTCGTTCGGGCGAGGGTCGGCGGTCCCGCCGGCGCCGGGTTTGTTACCCTTGCGCGGTCATGGCCCCGATCGAGACATTGCAGCGGTGGCGCGAACGCGGTTTCGATCGCGCCCGTGCCGGCACCTTCGCCCGCTTCCTGTGGCGGCGTTTCCTCGACGACCGGTTGTTCCAGGCGGCCGGCGCGCTGGCCTTCACCACCGCCTTCGCCATCGTGCCCCTGAGCATGGTCGTGTTCGGCGTGCTCTCGGCGTTTCCGGTCTACGACGAATGGAGCCGACAACTCAGCGCGTACATCTTCTCGAATTTCGTGCCGTCCTCGGCGCGTTCGGCCGAAGCCTACCTCCTGCAGTTTTCCGGCAATGCCGGCAAGCTCACGGTCGTCGGCGTGATCGTGCTGGTGGTGTCGCTGCTGATCACGTTGACCAGCATCGAGGCGACGTTCAACCGGATCTGGCGCGTGCCCACCGCGCGGCTGAAGTTCGGTCGCTTCATGGTCTATTGGACCGTGATGACCCTCGGCGGCATGCTCGCCGCGGCGAGCCTCGCGGTGTCGGCGCGATTCTTCGCGCTGGCGATCTTCCAGACCGAGCCGGGGCAGGCGATCGAATCCGCGATGCTGCGCTCGGCGCCGCTGCTGATCGAATTCGCCGCCATCGCGGCGATCTACCGCGTGGTTCCGCACCGCACGGTGCAATGGCGTCACGCAGCGCTCGGCGCGCTGCCCGCGGTGGCGCTGATCGAACTGGTGAAATACGCGGCCGGATCCTATCTCGGCAGTTTCGGCGCCTACGACAAGCTCTACGGCGCGCTGGCGTTGGTTCCGATCTTCCTCGGCTGGGTCTATTTCAGCTGGGTCGCGATCCTGCTCGGGGCCTCGCTGGCGTCGTCGCTGTCGGCCTTCCGCTATCAGCCCGCCTCGCAGCGCCTGCCGATGGGCTTCGAGATGCACGGCCTGCTGCGCCTGATCGGCCGCTTCGACGAATTCCGGCGCGACGGCAAGGGCCTGCATCTCGAGGACATCCGCCGGCTCGAGCCGGTGCTCACCGACGGTCTGGTCCAGCAGATGCTCGGTCAGCTGAACGCGATCGGCCTCGTCAGCCGCGCCGAAACCGGCGAATGGCTGCTCGCGCGCGATCTGGACGCGGTCAGCCTCGCCGAGCTCTACGACGCCTGCCAACTGCGCATCCCGGTCGCCGAAGCCTGGCTGCCGGCGCGCGAGGACGCGCTCGGCGAGGCCGCGATCGCGGCGCTCGACCAACTCCGCATTCCGTTGCGCGACCTGCTGACGCGGCCGGTCGCCTCGATCTATCGCAAGGATTCCGAATGAAGCCGATGCTCTGCCTGCCCCTCGTCCTCGCGTTCGCGCTGTCGGCCTGCGAACCGCCGCCGACGGACGCCGGTCGCAAGGCGCTGGAAACGCCGCCTGCCGACACCGCGCCGACCGAGACCGCCAAGGCTTCCGATGCCGAAAGCGGACCTGCCGCGGCGCCGGAACGACCGAACCTGAAGATCGCCACCCTCGACGGCGCGCAATACGACCTCGCCTCGAAACGCGGCCGCTGGGTGGTGGTGAATTTCTGGGCGACCTGGTGCGCGCCCTGCATCAAGGAAATGCCGGAGCTCGACGCGCTCGACGCGGCGCGCGAGGACATCGAGGTGGTCGGTCTGGCCTACGAGGAGATCGCCGTCGAGGACATGCGCGCGTTCCTGGCCGAGCGTCCGGTGAAGTATCCGATCGCCATCGTCGACACCTACGATCCGCCGGCCGATTTCGCGACCCCGCGCGGGCTGCCGATGACGTACGTGATCGCCCCCGACGGCAAGGTCGCGCGCGAGTTCATGGGCCCGGTGACCCGCGCCGACCTCGAGGCCGTCGTCGACGCCGGCGCGGCCGGCTGACCGCGATGGCCGCCGCGCGCTTCGTCGTGTCCGGGCGCGTGCAGGGCGTGGCGTTCCGCGCGCATGCCCGGGCGCAGGCGCTCGCGCTGGGATTGCGCGGGCATGCGATCAATCTGCGCGATGGCCGGGTCGAAGTGCTCGCGGTCGGCGATGCCGAGGCCATCGAGCGGCTCGCCCTGTGGCTGCATCGGGGGTCGCCCATGGCCCGGGTCGATGCCGTTGAGCGGGTCCCCGCCGATCCGTCCGACGCCGGCGCGGGGTTCGCGACCGGCTAGCCCCGCCCGGGCCATGACAACATGCCGCCGGGGCATTAGACCCGGTCGTCCGGCTGTGGCATCAATTCCTATGTGTCCGATAGGAATTCCCCTCCGTGCTGACCATGAAGGCCAAGTACGCCCTGCGCGCCATGTGCGCGCTCGCCAGCGCCGGCGAGGCGCGGCTGCAGGCGCACGAACTGGCCCAGCGCAGCCGCGTGCCGGGCAAGTTCCTGGAGGCCATCCTGGTCGACCTGCGCGGGGCCGGCTTCGTCGACAGCCGTCGCGGCCAGCGCGGCGGCCACGCCCTGACCCGGGCGCCGGAGCGGATCATGATCGGCGACCTCATCCGTGCCATCGACGGCCCCTTGGCCCCGGTACGCTGCGCCAGCGTCACCGCCTACGAACCCTGCCGCGACTGCCCCGATCCCGAGGCCTGCGCCCTGCGCGCGCTGATGCGCGAATCGCGCGACGCGCTGTCGCAGGTGCTCGACCGGCGCAGCCTGCGCGACTTCGCCGAAGCCGATGCGCGCGCGGCGGCCCACCCCGCACTTCCCCCGGCCCCAGCAGCGCCCCGAAGGAGGGTGTCGTGAAGCACAAGGAGAAACCCCCGCTCCAGGACGGCATCGCCGGTGTTCCGCCGGTAGCCGCGCCCCTCAACGACCACGAGCGCGCAGTGATCGCTGCGCTGCGCGAGGTCGCATACGGAGAAATCGAAGTGATCGTCCACAACGCCAAGATCGTGCAGATCACCCGCAGCCAGAAATTCAGATTCGCAGGTCGTTGAACGACCGCGACGCCACAGGCGCAGACCGGACGACCGGACGCGCGTCAACCCTCAGGAGTCGACGATGCCCCGCAGTCCCGCAAACAATCCGATGCGTAAATTCCTTTTCACGATCCCCGCCGCTCTCCCCCTCGCGTTCGCTTGCCATGCCGCGATCGCGGAGGACGCGGCCGCTGTTCCGCAGTCGTTCGTCGAACGACTCGAAGCCCTGGAGCGCCGTCTTGGCGTTGCCGACGGCGCGGACGCCCTCGATCTCGACCAGCGCCTGCGCGTGATCGAACGCAGACTCGAACTGCAGGCCGAAGAGGCCGCCGCGAAAGCCGCGAAGGATCCCGTGGTCTCGCTGACGCCGTCGAAAGGCCTGTCGGTGAAATCGCCGGATGGGCTCGAACTCAAGGTCCGCGGCCTGGTGCAGGCGGACGGCCGCTTTTTCGTCGGCGACGACCGCAATCGGCAGAACGACACCTTCCTGTTCCGCCGCATCCGACCGACGTTGGAAGGAACGTGGGGATCGTTGGTCGGCTTCCGCCTCACGCCCGAGTTCGCCGGCGACAGCGCCACCATCGTCGACGCCTACGTCGACCTGAAATTCGATCCGCGCGCCACCGTGCGCATCGGCAAGGTGAAAGGGCCGGTTGGCCTCGAACGCTTGCAGTCCGGCGGCGCGATCGCCTTCGTGGAGCGCGGCTTCCCAACCGAACTCGCGCCGAACCGCGATCTCGGCGTGCAACTGCAGGGCGATCTGTTCGACAACCGTCTGAGTTACGTGATCGGCATCTACAACGGCGCGCCCGACGGTCGCGACGCCGCCACCACCAATCCAGACGACGAGTTCGAATACGCGGGCCGGGTGTTCTGGGAACCGTTCAAGAACGCGGCGAACGCCTGGTCCGGTCTCGGCGTCGGCGTCGCCGCCAGCGTCGGCGACACCTTCGGCGCAGGCAACAACTTTCTGCCGCGCTATCGCACCCCGGGGCAGGCGCAATTCTTCGCCTACAACGCCAACGTCGCGGCCGATGGCCTGCATCGTCGCATCTCGCCGCAGGCGTATTTCTACGCAGGCCGCTTCGGTCTGCTCGGCGAATACATCACGTCAGAGCAAGATGTGCGGGTGAGCAGCGGAGTCGGTGCCGGGCGCCGAAAGCATCTGATGAACGAGGCTTATCAGCTGACCGGCAGCGTCGTGCTGACCGGCGAGGATGCGGGTTATCGCGGCGTCGTCAAGCCTAACCATCCTTTTACGTCCGATGGGGCAGGCTGGGGAGCGTTCGAGCTGGTCGGTCGCTACGGTGCGCTGGATGTCGACGACGACGCCTTCCCGCTGTACGCCAACCCAGCGAACGCCGCGAGTCGCGCCCGCGCATGGACGCTCGGCCTGAACTGGTATCTGAACAGCAACTTCAAACTGGTGGCCAATTACAGCCGGGCCCGTTTCGATGGAGGTGCCGCGGCCGGCGCCGACAGGGAAGACGAACAATCCATCTTCACGCGAGCGCAATTTTCATTCTGATTCGGAGCGATCCCCCCATGAAATCCGCTTTCAAATCCGTTCTCCTCGGTCTGATCGTCGTCGGCGCCACCGCGAACTCTCCCGGCGCCAGCGGCGCCGAGACCGAACTGCTCAACGTCTCCTACGATCCGACCCGCGAGTTCTACGCCGACGTCAACGAACGTTTTGCCGCGCAGTGGAAGCAGCAGACGGGCGAATCGCTCACGATCCGGGCCTCGCACGGCGGTTCGGGCAAGCAGGCCCGCTCGGTGATCGACGGCCTGGAGGCCGATGTCGTGACTCTCGCCGTCGCCGCCGACATCGACGCGATCGCGCAGAACGCCAAGCTGCTGCCCGCGAACTGGCAGAGCCGCCTGCCGCACAACAGCGCGCCCTACACCTCGACGATCGTGCTGCTGGTGCGCAAGGGAAATCCGAAGAAGATCGTCGATTGGGGCGATCTTGCGAGACCGGGCGTTGCCGTGATCACGCCCAATCCGAAGACCTCGGGCGGAGCGCGATGGAATTATCTCGCCGCCTGGGCCTGGGCGGCACGCGAGTATCGGGACGGCGATAAAGTGGTGTCCTTCCTGACCAAGGTGTTCGGCAACGTTCCGGTGCTCGACACCGGTGCGCGCGGCGCCACGACTACCTTCGTCGAGCGCGGCATCGGCGACGTGCTGATCGCCTGGGAAAACGAGGCGCTGCTGACGCTCGATCAGCCGGGCGCTCGGGGCAAGTTCGAGATCGTCGTGCCCAGTATCAGCATCAAGGCCGAGCCGCCGGTGGCGTGGGTCGACAAGAACGTCGCCCGTCGCGGCACCCGCAAACAGGCCGAGGCCTATCTGCGTTTCCTGTACTCGCCCGAGGGTCAACGCCTGGCCGCCAAGCATTTCTATCGCCCCGCCGAACCGGACAAGGTACCTGCGGCCGAACTCGCACGTTTTCCGAAGCTGCCGATGGTGACGGTCGATAGTGCGTTCGGCGGCTGGAAAAAAGCGCAAGCCGATCATTTCGGCGATGGCGGGCTCTTCGACCGCATCCTGCGGGCGTCACGATGATCCAGTCCGTCGCACCGATGTCTCGCGCACGCCGTACGCCGAATCCGTTGCCCGGATTCGGCCTCGGTCTGGGCCTGGGCATGGCCTGGCTCGGCGCGATCGTGCTGCTGCCGCTGCTCGCGCTGAGCGTGCGCGCGGCGGGCCTCGGCGTCGACGGATGGTTGCGCGCGTTGGGCGACGAGCGCGTGCAGGCGGCCTTGAAACTCAGTTTCAGCGCGGCCCTGGCGGCCGCGCTGATCGCGTTGGTCGCCGGTGCGCTGATCGCATGGGTGCTGGTGCGTTATCGCTTTCCCGGTCGCCGTCTGCTCGACGCGCTGGTCGATCTGCCGTTCGCGCTGCCGACGGCGGTCGCGGGCATCGCGCTGACCGCGATCTATTCGAAGAACGGCTGGATCGGCCAGCTCGTCGAGCCGCTGGGGCTGAAGATCGCCTACACGCCGATCGGCATCGTGCTCGCGTTGGTCTTCATCGGTCTGCCGTTCGCGGTGCGTACCGTGCAGCCGCTGCTGGAAACGTTGAGTCGCGAGCAGGAGGAGGCCGCGGCTTCGCTCGGCGCTTCGCGTTGGACGGCGCTGCGACGGGTGGTGTTGCCGGAGCTGCTGCCGGGCCTGCTCACCGGGTTTTCGCTCGCGTTCGCGCGCGGTCTCGGCGAGTACGGGTCGGTGATCTTCATCGCCGGCAACCTCCCGTACCGCACCGAGATCGCGCCGCTGCTGATCACGATCCGCCTGGAGGAATACGACTACAACGGCGCGATCGCGATCGCCGCGCTGTTGCTGGCGGCGTCGTTCGTCTGTCTGCTGGCGATCAATGCCATGCCGCTGCTGTTCGCGCACGAGCGCAAGGGAGCGCGTCATGGTTGAGCGTCCGTCGCACGACGCCTTGCAGGAACCGGCGTGGCTGCGCCGGACCCTGATCGGATTCGCGGTCCTGGCGATGCTGGGGCTGGTGGTGCTGCCGCTGGCGATGGTGCTCGCGGCTGCGTTCGGCGATGGTTTCCGCGCATGGCTCGCGGCATTGCGCGAACCCGACGCGCTGTCCGCCTTGAAACTCACGCTGTTCACCGTGGCGATCGTGCTGCCCATCAATGCCGTCTTCGGATTGTGGATGGCCTGGGCGGTGACCCGCTTCCAGTTTCCCGGGAAGCGCGTTCTCCTCGCGTTGATCGACCTGCCGTTCGCGGTGTCGCCGGTGGTCGCCGGTTTGTGCCTGGTGCTGCTGTTCGGCGCCAACGGATGGTTCTCGGACCTGCTGGCCGAACACGGCATCAAGATCCTGTTCGCCCGGCCGGGCATCGTGCTCGCGACTCTGTTCATCACGTTTCCGCTGGTCGTCCGCGAACTGATCCCGCTGATGCAGCAACAGGGCGCGGACGAGGAATTGGCGGCGCGCTCGCTCGGCGCCAGCGCCTGGACCATGTTCTTCCGGGTCACGTTGCCCAACATCCGCTGGGGCCTGCTCTACGGCGTGCTGCTGTGCGCGGCCCGCGGGATGGGCGAGTTCGGCGCGGTGTCGGTCGTGTCCGGCCATATCCGCGGGCTGACCAACACCCTGCCGTTGCACATCGAGATCCTCTACAACGAATTCGATACCACCGCAGCGTTCGCCGCGGCCTCGCTGTTGTCGGGGCTGGCGCTGGTGACGCTGGTGGTGAAGTTCTGGTTGGAATCCAAGCACGGCGACGCCCTGGCCGCGTCGCACAGGAAGCACTGACATGCATCTGCAGATCCGCTCGCTCGTGAAACGCTACGCCGGCGTCGCCGCGCTCGACAGCGTCGACCTCGACATCGCTTCCGGCGAACTCATCGCGCTGCTCGGCCCGTCCGGCTCCGGAAAGACGACGCTGCTGCGGGTCATCGCCGGCCTGCTCTCGCCGGACGACGGGCGGGTCATCTTCGGCGATCGCGACGCCACCCGGCTGAGCCTGCGCGAGCGCAACGTCGGTTTCGTGTTCCAGCACTACGCCCTGTTCCGGCACATGACCGTGGCCGAGAACATCGCCTTCGGGCTGCGCAGCCGTCCGCGCGCGAAGCGGCCGGACAAGGCGACCATTGCCCGTCGGGTCGAGGAGCTGCTGGGGCTGATCCAGTTGCCGGAGTTCGGCGGACGCTATCCGGACCAGTTGTCCGGCGGACAGAAGCAGCGCGTGGCGCTGGCGCGCGCGCTGGCGATCGATCCCAGCGTACTGCTCCTCGACGAGCCTTTCGGCGCGCTCGACGCGAAGGTGCGCGTCGAACTGCGCCGCTGGCTGCGCAGGCTGCACGATCGCACCGGCCAGACCACGCTGTTCGTCACTCACGATCAGGAAGAAGCGCTGGAGCTGGCCGATCGCGTCGTGGTGATGCGCGACGGTCGGATCGAGCAGGTCGGTACGCCGAACGAAATCTATGCGACGCCGGCGTCGGCCTACGTCTTCGATTTCATCGGTCGTGGCAACGCGCTGCAAGGCGAGGTGCGCGACGGCGTGTTCCTCGCGGCCCAGGGCGACGTGCGTCTGAACGCCGCGGAACGCGACGACGGCCCTGCGACGCTGTACGTGCGTCCGCACGAACTCGAACCCGCAGCGGCGGGCGAGGGGTTCCCGGTCGAGGTGATCGCCTCGCACCGGCGCGCCGAACGGATCATCGTGGAACTGGCGGTGCGCGGCAGCGACCGGCCGTTCGAATGGGATCTGATCGCGTCGCCGGGCGTCGCGCCGCCGGCGAACGGGGAGACGCTCTGGCTGCGACCCTCGCGGACGAGGATCTACTGATCCCCTCGCGAATCAGCCCGGTCCCGGTGTCGTCGTTGGAACGCCGCCGCGCCACTCGCGCTCTGCGGTTTCCAGCCCGGACGCGTCCAGCCAATCGAGGATCGAGCGTACCGTCACCACCGGATATTCGCCGCTGAGGCGGGTCCCGACCGGATGGTCGGTGAAGACCAGGTTCGACGCGAACAGTCCGCCCGCGATGCGTTTCGTGTACGGAATATGGATGCGATCGGGCCGGTAACCGTTGCCGAGCGCGAGTTGATACGCCTGCCGCCGCTCGCGCACGACCGATCGCGGCGGGATCGACGCGGCGATGTGCTCCAGGACCCATGCCGTGGAGTTCTGGTACCGCTCGCTGCCCGGGCGCGCGATCAGGTTGTAGCGCGGGGTGTAGAGCGCGTCGCGACCCGGGTCCAGCAGGCGCGACGCCAGGCGTTGCGCGACCGCGGGGTCGAACCAGGTGATGCGGGCGTCCTGGTTCACCAGATCGTCTGCGAAGAAGTTCACCAGCCCCTGCGCGTAGAGGCCGGAACCTTCGTCGCTGCAGTCGTTGAGCAGATGCACCACCGTCCAGCGCCCGTCGGGATGGTCGCGCAGCGCGAAACCGGCGTGGCTGTAGCGCAATCCATGCTTCGACAGATCGGTGCCGACGCGCGAGACCAGCGCGACCGGCGCATCGGTCTCGTCGAGCGCCGCGACCACGGCCAGCGCAGTGGCCGTCGCATCCGCGACCGCACGCGGCGACATCGCCTTCGTCTCGCAGTCCGTGCCCGCGCGCGCGCGCGGCGCCACCAGCAGCAGCGCGGCCAGGGCGGCCATCAGCACCGCCAACAGGCCGCCGGCGATGCGCGCGCTGCGGTTCTCGTCGCGTTTCATGCGGTGATCTCGCGCGAATGCACGTGCGTGCGCGCGGCATCGTTCGCGATGAAGCACAGCGCCTCGCCCGCGGCCACCAACAGCCAGCCTCCACTGACCGCCACCGTTTCCACCGCCGTGCCGACGGACACCGCCAGCGTTTCGGCCGCTTCCGCGGTGAGGTAGACCACGAACGAGGCGCCGAGCCCCACTGCCGAGACCGTCACGAGGACCGCGCCGCCGCTCGCCGCGACGCCGGTGACCACGAAGCGTCCGCCCGCGACCAGCGCACCGACCACCGCCACCGGGACTTCCACCGAGGCCATCACGCTCGCCTGCGACTGGCGCAACGAGGCGTCGGACTGCGCATCGGCCGGCGGCACCAGCAGGCAGGCGAGGGCTACGGTGAGCGCGGCGAGGCGGTAGGTGAGGCCGGCGGTGCCGGTGGCGGGTTGCGACTGCGCGGCGGTCGTGGACATGGCGATCACCCGATGGACGTTGTGGCGAAGAGACACCCCGCCCCGGCACGTTGCAATCTTCGTCGACCGAGTGTAGATATCGGGGATGATCGGTATCGGAAAACTAGACGTATGGCCGTCTCCGTCGAAGTCGTCGATGCGCTGAAGCGCCTGCTCCGCGGGCAGGGCATGACCTACCGCGAGCTCGCCGGGCGCCTGAAGATGAGCGAAGCGGCGGTCAAGCGCATGTTCTCGCTGCGTGCGATGAGCCTGCAGCGGCTGGAGCAGATCTGCGACGTCCTGGACATCGGCCTCGCCGATCTCGCCGCCGAGTCGGCGCGCGGTCGCGACAGCATGGCCGAGCTGTCCGAAGCGCAGGAGAAGGCGCTGGTCTCCGAGCCCGCGCTGTTGCTGGCGCTCTTTCTCAGTCTCAACCGCTGGCGGCAGCAGGACGTGCTCGCGCAGTTCGCCTTCAGCGAGGCGCAGTGGACCGGGCTGCTGGTGAAGCTCGATCGCCTCGGCATCATCGAACTGCTCCCCGGCAATCGCGCGCGCGCGCTCACCGCGCGCAATTTCCGCTGGCGACGCGACGGGCCGATGGAGCGCTACTTCCGCGAGAAACTCCTCGGCGATTATTTCGCCGACGCCTTCGACGGCGAACAGGACGGCCTGTTCCTGCTCAGCGGCAGTCTCAGCGTCGACGGCGTGCGCCAGATGCGTCAGCGGCTGGAGGAAGTGGTGAAGGAATTCGACGCCCTGCTCGTGCGCGACGCCACGCTCTCGCCCAAGGAACGCATCGGCGTCAGTCTGGTGCTGGCGCAGAAGCCCTGGCTGCTGCAGCTCTTCCAGGGATACAGGCGAGCGCTCGAAACGACGAAGTGATCGCCGCAACGCATACTTGCGCGTATGCGGTCGCGTTCGATGCGCATGCGTATCCATACGCGGGCGCATGCGAAAAATCGATGAAACACGCGCGAAACATGATCCATGGCCGCGCATGGCGCGCACGATTCGGGCGACAATGATGCGTTGCCCGTCTCCAAGAATCGTATGCAGCAGAATTCCTCGTTCGATCTCAAGCAACTCGTCGCCTGCGCGCAGGGCGCCGTCTTCGGTCCCGGAAACGCGCGTTTGCCCGCCCCCCCGATGTTGATGTTCGACCGCATCACCCGCATCCAGGAGAAAGGCGGCGCGCACGGCAAGGGCGTGTTGGAAGCGGAACTGGAGATCCGCCCGGACCTGTGGTTTTTCGATTGCCATTTCGAAGGCGACCCGGTGATGCCGGGTTGCCTCGGCCTCGATGCGATGTGGCAACTCGCCGGCTTCTTCCTGCCCTGGTTGGGCGAGCCCGGGCGCGGACGCGCGCTCGGCGTCGGCGGCGTCAAATTCAGCGGACAGGTGCTGCCGACCGCGAAGCTGGTGCGCTATCTGATCGACGTGCGCCGCGTCGTCCGCGGCAAGCTGGCGATGGTCATCGCCGACGGCCGCACCTTCGTCGACGATCGCCTGATCTACGAAGCCGAGAACCTGCGTGTCGGTCTTTTCCGTTCGACGGAGGGGTTCTGATGCGCCGTGTGGTGGTCACCGGGATGGGGATCGTTTCGGCGATCGGCAACGATGCGGAGAGCGTCGTGGGCGCCCTGCGCGAAGGCCGCAGCGGACTGTCGGCGATGCCGGAATACGCCGAGATGGGGTTCCGCAGCCGGGTCGCCGGTGTGCCGAAACTCGATCTGGAAGCGGCGATCGATCGCAAGCTCAGGCGTTTCATGGGCGATGCCGCGGGCTATGCCTACGTCGCGATGCGCGACGCGATCGACGATGCCGGATTGGACGAGTCGCAGGTCCGCAATCCCCGCACCGGCGTGATCGCCGGCTCCGGCGGAGCCTCCGCGCAGTGGCAGATCGAAACCGCCGATCTCATGCGCAACAAGGGCGCACGAAAGGTCGGTGCGTTCATGGCGCCCCGGACGATGTGCTCGACCGTCTCCGCTTCGCTGGCGACCGCCTTCGGTATCCAGGGCGTGAGTTATTCGATCTCCGCCGCTTGCGCGTCGTCTGCGCATTGCATCGGCGCCGCGGCCGATCTGATCCGCAGCGGCACGCAGGATGTCGTGCTGGCCGGTGGCGGCGAGGAACTGCACTGGGGCATGACCGTGCAGTTCGACGGCATGGGCGCGCTGTCGAGCGCCCGCAACGACGATCCCCGGCGCGCCTCGCGTCCCTACGACGTCGATCGCGACGGATTCGTGATCGCCGGCGGCGGCGGGATGCTGGTGCTCGAGGACTACGAATACGCCAGGAAGCGCGGCGCGCGGATCTACGCCGAACTCGCCGGCTACGGCGTGACTTCCGACGGCGCCGACATGGTCGCTCCGACCGGCGAAGGCGCGGTGCGCTGCATGCGCATGGCGCTCGGCGGCTTTGCCGGCGGCGATCCGGTCGGTACCGTCGACTATCTCAACACCCACGGCACCTCGACACCGCTGGGCGACGTGGTCGAGATCGACGCGGTCCGCGAGGTCTTCGGCGATGCGATGCCGCCGCTGTCGTCGACGAAGGCGCTCACCGGCCATTCGCTCGGCGCCGCCAGCGTGCACGAGGCGATCTACAGCCTGTTGATGCTGCGCGACGGTTTCATGGCGGCGTCGGCGAACATCGACACGCTCGATCCGCGGGTCGAGGACGCGCCGATCCTGCGCGAGACCCGCGAAGCCCCGCTGCGCACGGTGATGTCGAACAGTTTCGGCTTCGGCGGCACGAACGCGGCGCTGGTATTCCGGGCGCTGTGATGCGCACATCGCATCGCACATCCACCGCGTAGCCCGGGTGTCCGCGCAGTGGACGCCCGGGAGTCGGGCATCAGCACCGCCGGGCAGGCTTCGGCGCTCGACCGCGACGAACGTCGGAGCGCGTGCAGCCTCCGGCGTTCGCGTTCTCCGACGTCATTCGGGCTCGTATGCGTCGATCGGCCCCACCACCGAAAACTTCTCCTTCTGCAGCTTCCCTTCCAGCGGCGGGAAATCCACCGGTTCCGGCTGGATCTCGGTATCGGGCAGGCGGTCGAGGAAGTCGCGGATCAGGGTGAGGCGGCCGCGTTTCTGGTCGTTGAAGTCGACCAGGGTCCAGGGCGCCTGCTTGGTGTGCGTGGCCTTGAGCATCGCTTCGCGGGCTTTCGTGTACTCGCCGTATTTCTTTCGCGCTTCGAGGTCGATGGGCGAGAGCTTCCAGCCCTTGAGCGGGTCCTCGCGGCGTTCGGCGAAGCGTTTTTCCTGTTCGGCCTGATCGCAGCAGAGCCAGTACTTGAACAGCAGGATGCCGTCGTCGATCAGCATCTGCTCGAACACCGGGGCCTGTTTCAGGAAGGCCCTGACCTGCTTCTCGTCGGCGAAGCCCATGACCTTCTCGACGCCGGCGCGGTTGTACCAGCTGCGATCGAACAGCACGATCTCGCCGGCCGCGGGCAGGTGCGCGATGTAGCGCTGGAAATACCACTGGGTCCTTTCGCGGTCGTTGGGTTTGGGCAGGGCGACGACGCGGCACTGGCGCGGATTGATGTGGGCGCGGATCGCGTCGATCACGCCGCCTTTGCCGGCGGTGTCGCGACCCTCGATCAGCACGAGGATGCGCTGCCCGGTCGTCGAGGCCCAGCGCGCCATCATCGCCAGTTCGCTCTGCAGGGGTTCGAGCAGGGCTTCGTATTCCTTGCGCTTGAGTTTGTCGGGGTTGCTCATGGCGTGCGTCCGATGTCCGGTCGAAGGCGGGATGAGGGGCGGGCGGTCAGGCGCGCTTCGTGCGCTTGGCCGGCGCGCGTCTGCGCGCGGGCTTCGCCGAGGTTTCGTCCTCGTCGCGGGCGCCGGCGGCCATGCTGCGCGCGACTTCGAGCAGGGCGCCCTGCTGTTTCGCGTTGAGCGCGCGGTAGGCGGCGAGCAGGCTGTGTTCGCCCTTGGTGCGGGTGGGGTCGAGGGTGCTCGCGACCTCCGCGAGGAGCGCGCCCGCGGGCACGCCGAAGGTGCGGGCGAGGGCGTCGATCTGATCGCGCCCGGGCATCTTCTCGTCCTTCAGCCAGGCGCTGACGGTGCTGGCGCCGGCGCGCGGGATCGCGGTGGCGAGATCGGTGACGCTCAGGCCGGTGGCCTTGGTCAGCAGGCGCAACGTGTTGCCGATGGACATGGTCACTCCTTGAGCCGCGGACGCAGCGTGGCGAGATTGCAGGGGCGGGTGCGCGCATCGAGCTGGGCGCGGACGATCTTCTCCCAGGCGGTGCGGCAGGCGGAGGTGGAGCCCGGCAGTGCGAACAGGAAGGTCCCGTTGGCGAGGCCGGCGAACGCGCGCGATTGCAGGGTCGAGGTGCCGATCTCCTCGTAGCTGAGCGCGCGGAACAGTTCGCCGAAGCCGGGCATTTCCTTGTCGAGCAGCGGCAGCAGCGCCTCGGGCGTGGAGTCGCGGCCGGTGAAGCCGGTGCCGCCGGTGACGAGGATGCCGTCGACGGCGGGGTCGGCGATCCATTGCGACACCTGCGCGCGCAGGCGGTATCTGTCGTCGGGCAGGAGCGCACGGTCGTGGAGACGGTGGCCGGCCTCGGCGAGGGCGTCGGCGAGATAGGCGCCGGAACTGTCGTCGGCGAGGCTGCGCGTGTCGGAGACGGTCAGCACGCAGAGCGAAAGGGGGAGGAAGTCGGCGGTTGCCGAATGGGGGTTCGCGGTCATGGGCCGCAGGGTAACGCTTTCGCCCGCGGCGGGCGATGCCCCGGCACGGCGGTCGGCTCAGACCAGCGGCAGCCGGAAGCGGAGGGTTTCGTCGTACTGGCGCCAGCCCTGGCCGCGATACAACGCCTGCGCGCCGTGGTTGTCGGGCATGGTTTCGAGTTCGAGGCGGATCGCGCCTTCGCGCTGGCCATATTCCGAGGCGGCCGAGAGCAGGGCGAGGGCCACGCCGCGACGGCGCGCGTGATCGACCACGTAGAGGTCGTTGAGGACGAACACCTTCGCCGCGCGCACCGAGGAGAACATCGGGTAGAGCTGGGTGAAGCCGACGGGCGCGGTTTCCATCACGCCGTCGAGGTGGGCGATGAAGATCGTCGATTCGTTGCGGCTGAGCCGCTCGTGCAGGAACCGCCGCGCGGTGTCCGGGTCCTGCCGCTGTTCGTAGAACGTGCGGTAATCCGAGAACAGCGGAACGAGTTCGCCCAGATCGTCGAGGCCGGCGCGACGGACGACGACCGGCATCAGACGTTCTCTCGTTGACGCAGGGCGGCTTGCGGCACAAGGATGTGCCGCCTGCACATCGGGCGTCGTCCGGGCGAGTCCTGGAGGGACGCGTCGCGGACCACGATCAGATCGCCTCGCTCAGTTCGACCAGATAGGTCGTCGTGCCGCCGCCGATGTCGATGCGCCAGCCCTTGGTGTATTCGCCGGAATCGAAGGTGTTCCAGTTGCGCAGCGTGATGGTGGCGTTGGCCGGTTCGAGCACGCGTACGCGCAGGCGGCCGGCGGTGACCGTGCTGCCGCTGACCGTGGGTTGCACCGGGACCTGCACCTGGAAGAAGGCGGTGGTGCCAGAAGCGAGGGTGAAGTTGTCGCGGACGGTGAGCTTGCGGTTCGCGAAATCGAGGTTGCGGGTCCAGCGGGTCAGCGCCGGGTTGCCGCGATACGCCGGGGTGAGGTCGGAGGCGACGGTCAGCGCGCCGTTCGCGCCGGGGGTGACGGTCATCGTCGAGGTCGTCGGTTCGCACTGGTGGACGATGCGGTCGTTCGCCGGGCTGCCGCACTGCTGCACGCTGGTGTTGGTGCGTTCGAAGCGCAGCATGTTGTGCACTTCGGTGCCCTGCTGGATGCCGCTGCGGCTCCAGATGTTCTCGGTCACCGCCAACCAGTCGTTGGCGTACAGGGTGAAGGCGCCCTGGTCCTGATGCGCATGGCTTTCGGTGTAGGGACCGGCGACGTAGGACATCCACATCGCGCCCGCATCCCAGCCGGTGCGCGCGAACAGATGACCGGTGCCGGTGCCGTGGTAGTACAACTCGGACGGCGGGGTGCCGTTGCTGCCGGCGGGCAACAGGTCGTAGCGGAAGTTCGCGCCCTGGCCCATCTGCTGCACCGGAATCCCGTTGAGCCACCAGCTCGCGATGCGCTGCGCGGTGGGGTCGTTGGTGAGGTGGCGGGCTTCGAGGATCAGGCGGCGATGGTAGTCGTAGATCTCCGGCACCGAGTTGCGCGCCTGGTCGCCCTGCGGCGCGAAATGGGTGCGGGTGGGCACGGTCGCGTGGACCCACCACTTGATCGTATTCGTGGCGTGCGGATTCGCGTTGGCGAGGTCGATGCCGGTCGCGTCCTTCCACATCCGGTACAGCTCGAACAGACGCATCTGCGCGGTGCCGTAGCCGGTGCCTTCCTGGCTGCCGCCGGTCGGCACGGCGCGGTAATAGGCTTCGAGCTTGGGCAGCTTGTCGGTCTTGAGCAGAGCGAGCCAGGTCGGATTGCGCGAGGCGAGTGCCCACGACATCGTCGCTTCGATGAAGCTGAAGTGGTAGTTGTTGCCAGGATTGTCGACCGACCAGCCGCTCCACGGATGGGACACCGCGCCCCAGCGCGCGTTCTGGTAGTTCCAGACGTTCCACACCGCCTGTTCGGCGTAGGCCGACCAGCGCTGGCGCTGGTTCGCGGTGAGGCGCGTGTTGCAGGTGTCGTAGGTCATCGCGAGGTCGGCGATCATCGGACCGACTTCGAGATAGGAATCGGCGGCGATCTCGGGGCGCTGGCTGGCGGCGATCGCGGTTTCCGCGGCGCTCACCTGCTGCTCGACCATGGAGATCGCGTGCGTGCAGTACTTCGCGTCGCGCGTGATCCGGAACATCAGCGCCGAATCGCGGGCCTCGTAGGCATAGCCGGGGCTGCCGTTCACGGCGTTGTCGACCCAGGTGCGGAAGCGGCTGTAGGGCGTGCGCGAGATGTCGACGAAGGTCAGATTCATCGGGATCTCGGCTGCCTGGACCGCGGTGATGCCTGCGGTGCCGCGGCCGGGGCGACGCGGCGCCGTCGCGACCGGGCCTGCCGCCGCAGCGCGCGCGGCGGCGAGCGGCCGACGTTCGGTTTCGAAGAAGCGCGAGCGCAGCGCCTGGAAGCGCGACTCCAGCGCCAGCCGGGCGGGGCCGGCGATGGCCAAGCCGGCGGTTGCGGCCACGGCGCCGATGAGCAGGGCGCCGGCGAGGCGCGAACGGGACGACAGGAGGGTCGGGCGGGGGTAGCGCATGGCGTGAACTCGCATCTCGCGTCCGTGGCGATCGGATTGGCTGTCGTTCGCGCCCCCTGATGCGCCCGGTCCAGACCCGGGTGCAGCGCGCCCTGCGGAAGGGTCGGAACCCGCCCCTTCCCGGTTGACGCGAAAGCTGAACACGGCAACCTGAACGGCAGTATGCGGGGCTGCCGGGCGGTGAAGTGTGACGAGGAGAGATGTTGCGTCGCCGCGAGACGAAAAATGTGAAATCTGTCTCAGGCGAAAGTTAGGTCGCGTTCAGTTTGAGACGACTTCGAGCTCCACGACGTAAGTCCCTGATCCGCCGGCCGATCCGCCGACGATGTCGAGCCGCCATCCGCTGCGGAATTCGGCGCTGTCGACCTGCCGCCAGTCGAAGGCGGTCAGGGTGGCATCGGCCGGTTCGAGGACCCGCACCCGCAGCCGGCCGGCGGTGGCCTCTCGGCCGCGGATCTGCGGTTCGACCGGGACCTGCAACTGGAACACCGCCCGGGTGTCGGCGTCGGTGGCGTAGCGATCCTCGATCCGCAGCCGGCGACCGGCGAAGTCCAGGCGACGGGTCCAGCGCTCGACCGGAGAGTCCTCCCCATAGGCCGCCGAGAGATCGGCCTCCACGGTCAGCGCCCCGTCGGCGCCGGGCGTCGCGACCAGGGTCGAGACCGTGGGCTGGCACTGGTGCACCACGCGGTCGTCGCGCGGCGCCTGGCACTGGCGGCCGATCGGCGTCGCGCGCTCGAAGCGCAGCACGTTGTGGGTTTCGGTGCCCTGCTGGATCCCGCTGTGCGACCAGATGTTCTCGCTGACCGTCAGCCAATCGCCCGCGAACAGGGTGAAGCCGCCCTGTTCCTGATGCGCATGGCTTTCGTTGTAGGGCCCGGCGACGAACGCCAGCCAGGTCGCGTCACGGTCCCAGGCGCTGCGCGCGAACAGATGGCCGGTGCCCTTCGCATGATGGAACAGCGCGGTCGGTGCGGGCGCCTTCGGATCGCCCGCGGCGAGCAGGTCGTGGCCGGTGTTGAAGCCGTTGCTCATCCGGTCGACGGCGATGCGATGCAGCCACCACGAGGCCAGCGCGCGGGAAGTCTCGTCGCCGCTGAGCGCACGCGCTTCGAGCACCAGCCGGCGGTGATAGTCGTACAACTCGGGGACGGAGACGCGGGACTGATCGCCGATCGGCGCGAAACGATCCAGCGTCGGGACCGTCGCGTGCACCCAGTAGGCGATGCTGTCGTTCGCGTGCGGGCTCGCGGCGGCGATGTCCTCGCCGGTGGCGTCGCGCCACAGCCGGTACAGCGCGAACAGACGCATGTGCGAGGCGCCGTAGCCGGTGCCTTCCAGGCTGCCGCCGCCGGGGAGCTTCGCGAAATAGTCGATGAGCGGCGGGATCTTTTCCTCGTTGAGGAAGCGCATCCATTCCCCGTTGCCGCTGGCCAGCGCCCAGTACAGGGTCGCCTCGACGAAACTGTAGTAGTAGTTGTTGCCGGGGTTGTCGACGGACCAGCCGGTCCACGGGCGCGGTCGTCCGCCCCAGTGCGCGCGCAGGTGATGCCAGACGTTCCAGACCGCCTGTTCGGCGAACTCGGACCAGCGCTTGCGTTGCGCGTCGTCGATGCGCGTCCTGCAGGTGTCCAGGGTCATCGACAGCGCCGCGATCCGCGGACCGACTTCGAGATACGAATCGCCCGCGATCTCCGGCGCGCGACCGTCGGCGATCGCCGCTTCGGCGTCGGCGACTTCCTTTTCCACCATCGCGACCGCGAGATCGCAGTACTTCGGCTTCGGATCGAGCCGGTACAACAGCGCCGCGTCGTAGGCGGAGAAGGCGTAACCGGGCTGACCGGACGCCGCGCTGTCGACCCAGCGCCGGAAACGATCGAACGCCGGCGACGCGCGGTCGACGTAGACCAGATCCAGCGGGATTCCCGGTGCGATCGGCGTCAGCGGTTTGCGCGGCGCGGTGGTCGCCGTCGCGGCCGAAGCCGTCGACGGCGTCGCGCCGTTTGCGGCGACCGCGTCGGTCTGCCGGCCGCAGGCGGCGCCGAGCGCGCATGCGAGAAGGGCAATGGACAGACGTGCGGCCGGCGTACGGTGCGCGATGCGGCGTTCGGAAACGGTCATGGGCGACTCAACGATTGTTGTAACTGACGGTGAGGCCGATCAGGTTCTGCTCGGCGTCCTGTCCGGCGGACGTGCTGCGGCGCTCGTAGCGGCCGATGGTCAGCATCGCGCTCCAGTGCCGGGTCCAGTCGAGGCGCGCGAAACCGCCGTAGCGGCGGGTCTCGTCCTCGCGCCCCAGATTCACGTACTCGTTGTGATCCAGCGCGGCGGAGAATCCGATCATCAGATTGCGTCGCGCGCGCCAGGCGGCCTCGAGGCCGGTGCCGTAGCCGTTCTGGTCGAACTGATCGGTGTCCTCGTAGCGGATGCGATCGAGATAGGGCGACAGCGAGAGGTTCCAGCGGGTCGCGGTGTAGGCGTATTCGGTTTCCAGCCGGCGCTCGAGGTACGGCGAAGCGTTGACGACGGTATCGCCGGTCACCACGCCGGGAGGCGGGCCCTGGTCCTCGCCGATCGCGGCGAGACTGTCCGCGGCCGCGTCGGAGAACTGGTCGCTCAGGCTCGCTTCGAATCGATGCAGGTCGCTCGGGCGCCATGCCGCGGTCGCGCGCAGCATCGGATCGGAGCGGCCGTCGGCGAACCCGGGCAGCGAGCGGCGGTAATCGAGCCGCGAATAGCCGGCGTCCAGCGCCAGGTCGACCCGGTTCAGCGTGCGGGACCAGCGCACGAACAATTCGGAGCGGGTGTAGTCGCGGGCGATGGTGTCGCTGTCGAAATCGACGCGCTGCCGTTGCGCGTTGAAGGCGAGGCGACTGGTCGGGCTCAGGCGCTTGATCGCGCGGAGCGCCACCTCGGTACGTTTCGAATTGAATTCGTCGGTGATTTCCGCTTCGCTGCGGATGTAGCGCAGCTCGGCGTTGCCGCGCCAGCCTTCGCCCCATTCGAACTGCAGCGTCGGCCCGGCCGACAACACGTTCACCTGCTGTCGGTTGCCGGGGGTGTCGGCGGCGAGCGTGTTCACAGGTTGCAGGGTGAGGCTGTCGGCGACCGCGAAACCGAGGCGCTCCGGAATCGCGATCCAGTTGAGGCGCGCGTTCAGCGAGCCGTCGACCGTGTCGTCGAAGCGGCGGTCGTCGTAGCGCCGGTACTCGGCGCGACCGCTCACCCGGGCCTGCAGCACCGAGGTGTCGTGGATCACCTCGAAGCCGATGCCGGGCCGGAGCATGGTGAGCGCGGTCGGCGCGGTCGGCGTCAGCAGCAGGTTGTCGTTGTGTTCCGCCGTCAGGTCGACGACGTAATCCACGCGCAGCGCATGCGCGGCCTGCGGCAGGGTCGCGGCGACGGTCGCGACGAGGAGGGCGCGGCAGAGGCGGTTGCGTCGCATGCGGCCTCCGATGCCCTCAGGGGCGTCGGTTGAAGACCACGCCGGCGAATTTCTCCGGCGGGAAGCTGGCGACGGCCTTGTCGATGGCGTCGGAGGCGACCTGCCCGTAGCCGACCACCAGCACCACCAGATCGACGAGGTCGGAGAGGATGCGCGCGTCCGGCGAGCCCTGCACCGGCGACCCGTCGAGGATGAGATGGCGGTTGCCCTGGTGCGCGCGCAGCGAGTCGATCAGCGCGCGCATCCGGAACGAGCTGAAGTTCTCGCCGGGGGTTTCGCGGATGCGGCCCGACGGGATCAATTGCAGGCGCGGGATGCCGGTCGGATAGACGATGTCGTCCAGCGTCATCGCGTCGTCCTCCAGGTAATCCATCAGTCCGCCACGATCGGCGCCCACCTGCAGCGCTTCGCCCTGCGCGGGATGGGTCGCGTCGCAGTCGATCAGCAACGCCTGCTTCGTATCGTCGAAGGCGAAGGCCGCGGCGAGGTTGCGCGCGACGTAACTGCCGCCGCAGTCCGGCCTGACCGGTGCGACGAGGGTGACGAAGTTGCGGCTTTCGCCGTTCGGGCCGCCGCCGAGCGCGATCAGCCGTGTGCGCAGTTCGCGGAACGCGTCGGCATGGCGACGCACCGATTCCTGGCGATGGATCAGCCTGCGCTCTTCGAGTTGCCGCGTGGTCAGGGCCTGGTCCTGACGCAGGGTGGTCAGCGGCTGCGCATGGCCGGGGGCGCCGAAGTCGTCGCGATCGTTCATACCAGCATCTGCTTGAAGACGTAGACCAGCCCGTAGGCGAGGAACACCGAGGCCACGATCGAGGCGCTGAAGGCGGTGCGGGCGAATTCGCGGCGACGGTCGCGCGGCGTGCGGTAACCGGGCACCACGGTCAGCAGCGGGTAATTGCCCTGCCGTTCGATCTGTCCCGGCGCGCGCACGCGCGGGTCGAACCGCACCAGCAGAAAGAGCAGACCGAGCGGCACGGCGAGCGCGGCGAGCAATCCCCCGAGCGCGACGTGGGTCAGGCTCAGGCCGCTCGGACGCACCGGCATCTGCGCGGGATCCTGGATGCGCATGGTCAGGCCGCGGCGCTCGCGATCCAGTTCCATCGATACCCGCGCGTTCTCGCGCCGGCGCAGCATGTCCTGGTAGATGTCGCGATTCACTTCGTAGTCGCGGGTCAGTTCGGCCAGGGTGCTCTCGGAGGCGGCGATGCGCCGGCTGCGGCCGAGTTCGCCGTCGAGCAGGCCTTCCGACGCCCCCATCCGCGACTGGATCGCGGCGATCTCGCGCCGGGTTTCGGCGAGGCGGCTGCGCAGTTCCTGGTAGAGCGGATTGACCCGGGCTTCGGCTTCGCTCTCGGGACCGGGCTGGCGACGGCGGTTCTGCTCCTGCTCCATCGCCGTCTGGATATCGGCCATCTGATGACGCACGCGAATCACGTCGGGATGCTTGTCGGTGTAGCTCAGCAGCAGCGTGTCGAGCTGGTTCTGCAGTTCGAGCAGCTGCGTGCGATACAGCGTCTCGCGGGTCTGCACCGAGGTCACCGCCGATTCGCCGGACAACTGCGCGGACAGCGCCTGTTCGCGCGAGCGCAGTTCCATCAGCGTCATCCGGCTCTGCTCGACCTGGGTGCGCAGCGCGCCGATCCGGGTGGTGACGTCGGTGGCGCTGCCGGGTTGGGCGTCGGCGTTGGCCGAGCGATAGGCCTGCAGATTGTCCTCGGCCTCGGTCAGCTTGGCGTGGTATTCGGTCACCTGCTTGTCGATGAACTCGAACGCCTCGCGGCTCTCGCGCTCCTTGCTGGCGAGGCTCTCCTCGATCAGGAGATCGGCCATCGCCGAGGCGACCTTGAACGCCCGTTCCGGATCGTTGTCGTGGTAGGTGATCTGGACCAGGTTCTCGCGGGCATTCACGATCTGGGTGCGCTTGCGGACCTGTTCGATCAGCTTGTCCTGCTGCGCGGGCGAGGGTTTGTCCTCCATCCAACCGCCCACGGCCAGGATCTCGCCCATGACCTTGCGTCCGAAGACCACCTGACGGGCGAGGCCGGCGCGGTCGACCGCCTGCGTGGCGTGCGCGCGATTCTCGAGCAGCGGCTGGATGATGTCGCTTTCCTGCGCGAGCACCGAAGTCGTGGCCACGTATTTGCGCGGCAGCAGGAACAGGCCGACGACCAGCGCGGTCAGCGCGATCGCGGCGAAGATCGACGCCAACACCAACTGGTAGCGGCGTCCTTCGTACAGCAGCGCGAACACCAGTTCCTTCGGCGCCAGCGCCGAAGGCGACCCTTGCGCGCCCGCGCGCACGGCCGGCGTGCGGCGGACCGGAAGCGACGGCGCATTCATCAGAACGTGCGCTCCGGGACGGTGATGACGTCGCCGGGCGCGACCGGATAGTTGGTGGCGAGATCGCCGCGATTGAGGATGCGGTCGAGCTTGATCTCGAAGGTCCGCGAACCCTCGGCGACCTTGCGATGCAGTTCGGAGCGGTCTGGCGCGGCGAACTCGGTCAGCCCGCCGGCGGCGAGCACCGCGTCGAGCACGGTCATCCCGGGACGAAACGGCACCGACACCGGCTGCCTCACCGCGCCGGTGACGCGTACGCGGGACAGATATTCGTGGCTGCGCAGTTCGGTGAGGATCACCGCGACCTGCGGGTCGCGGACGTAAGCCGACAGTTTCTGCTCGATGTCCTTCGCGACTTCGGGCGGGGTACGTCCGCCGGCGAGCACATCGCCGACCAGCGGCACCGAGATCATGCCGTCGGGCCTGACCGGAACGGTGATGCCGAGTTCCGGGTTGCGCCAGACGGTGACCTGGACCTGATCGTCGACCCCGATCCGATAGGCGTCGACGGCCTGTGCCTGGACCGCCTCCATCGGCGGCGCGCCGGATGTCGTTGTTCCGGTCGTGGCGCAACCGGCAAGCAGCAGCGACAGGCACAGGGCCACGGCGCATCGGATCGTAAACATTCGTTCCCCCGGAAATTCCGCTTGAATTATAACGGGATACGGCAAAGTTTGAGGCCAGTCACAAAAAAATCGCGCCGCATCCCCGATGCCCCTGCGGCACCTCCCTTGTCGGGGACGCGAAACCGCCGGGGACGCTACCAGCAGAAATCGTGCCATGCGCGGGGGGCTTGACATCGGGTGGTCGCGGAGGAAATCTTTTAAGAAATTATTTAACTATTGAATCGGCCATGGATCGTGTCTTCGAAGCGTTGGCGTCCACCCCGAGGCGCAGGATCCTCGCCTATCTCAACGGCGGCGAGCTGACCGCGGGCGAGATCGCCTCGCGGTTCGACTTCAGCAAGCCGGCGCTGTCGGCGCATCTGCGCGTGCTCGAGGAGGCCGGCCTGATCGAGCGCGAGAAGCGCGGGCAGTTCGTCTATTTCCGGCTGGTGCCCGACCGGCTCGCCAACACGGTCTTCGCCTGGGTCACCGAACTGTGTCCGCAGGGCCGCCCGCTGAAACACGAAAGCCGGACGCGCGCGAAGGCGCCCCGAACGGCCGGGACGGACCCGGCGGACGGCGCGGCTCCCGACACGGAGACCTCCGCATGATCGCGACGACGCGCAGGACCCGGACCTTTCCCACCGTCCGACTGCCCTCGTTCTCCGGCGGTCTCCCCGTCGAGGTGGTGCTGGTCGCCCAGATCGGCATCGGCGCCGGCAGCCCGCTGATCGCCGCCGCCGCGGCCCTGCAGCGCGGCCACGCCAGTTACGTCGACGTCCTCGACGAACCCTCCGCGCGCATCGGCGACGCCGACTTCGCACGCGGCGATGCGACCTCGCTCTACAGCTTCGTGGTCGGCGAGGCCGGCCATCCCTTCCACCGCCACGCGGGCCATCGCGTGTTCACTGCGATTTCGGGCAGCGGTGGCGCGCTGTTGCGTTTTTCGACCGCATCGCAGGCGCAGATCGACCGCGATCCGCAGGCCTTCGTCGACGCGTTGCGGCATGTCGAGATCCCGCCGGACTGTCTCTTCACCGTCCGCTTCGGCGGCGGCACCTGGCACCAGTTCCTGCCGCTGGATCGCGCCGCAGGGCATCCGGCGCTGTTCGCGCTGTCGTGCCATACCAACGAACTCGGCGGCGACCTGGACCCCGACCTGCGCCGCCGGGTACTCGCGAACGCAGTGGACATTCCGACGCTCACCGAAGTGCTGCCGGAGTCGGTCGCCGCGCGCCTGGCGCAGTCGCGAACCGTGGAGGTGCCGACCACGAGGCTGTCGCTGACCTCCCCGTCCGCATCCCTGCGCGGGCGCCTGTGCGCCGTCGTTCGCCGGGCGTCGGGGCATGCGCGTCGCGCGCTGGCGCGCCGGCGGCAGCCTGCCGGTTTCCTCGACGATTCCCGCGGCCGGGCGGTCGCGGCGCTGCGCGAGCCGCCGCCGCGTTCGCTGCTGCGCCGCCAGTTCGCCGACGGCTTCGACCACGAGGACACCTTCGCGCTCGAAGTGCCGTTGGCGGAATTGCCGTCGGCCTCCGCGAGCGTGCTGCTCGATCGGTTTCTCGGCGGTTTCCTGCGCAACGCCCCGGACGGCGTGGCGCGCCTCATGCGCCTGCGCAACGCGCTGGTGAGGCCACTGGGCCTGCGGACTTCGCCGCTGGGTTGTCCGGTGTCCTCGCTTCTCAACGATGCGCCGGAGCGGTTCGCGGCTCGCCATCCGGTGTTGGCGCAGTCCGTCGACGAGGGCGATCGCTATGCCCAGGTCGTGCTGGGTGCCGACGACAAACATCTGCGGTTCCGTTCCTGCGTCGGCGTGGAGGTGCTGCCCGGCGGCAGCGTGCGCTTCACGCTCGGTACCCGCGTGCGCAATCGCAACGCGTTCGGAACGTTCTACCTGTGGGCCATCGACCGCGCCCACCGCGGCTACGTCGCACCAGCGATGTTGCGGATGGCGGTGGCGGATGTGGTGGGCGAACGGGCCGCGGGACCGGCGCCGCTGCGCATCGCGCCGCTGGAGGCGCCATGAGCGAGTTCGCGAGGATCCTGGTCGCCGCGATCGGTGCCGTGCTGGTGCAGCCGATGTTCTTCATCGCCTGGATGCTGGTGTCGGGACTCCTGGCGGGAAAACCGCTGGACTTGGTCGACGAACTGTCGTGGATCCTGGTGGTCTCCGTGATGGTGGCGGGCGTGTTCGTCTTTTCGTTCGGTATCCCAGTGTTCGCGGTGTTGCGCAATTTGGGACGGTTGTCCTGCACGTCGCTCGGGTTCGCCGGCTTCCTGCTGCCGGGCCTGCCCATGGCGGTCCTGGTCTGGCCGAGCGGCGGCGCCGGCCACTCGCGCAGCGGAACCTGGTTCGGCAACCCGGTGCCGCTGGTGGTCGATGGCGCGCTCACCGTCTACGCGTGGCTGTCGTATGCGCAGGCGGTCGTGGTCGCCGGTCTGCACGGTGCGCTCGGCGCGCTCGTGTTCCTGTGGATCTGGCGACGCGTGGGCGGCGACATGTCGCGGGCGGGCCGTACGGGATGAAAGACGCGCCTCCCGGGCTCCGCGTCTACTACAACAGCGCCTGCCCGGTGTGCAGCGCGGGCGTCTCCGCGCAGCGCGGCCTGATGGGCGCGTGCGACGTCGAATGGATCGACGTGCATGCGCATCCGGAGGCGGTCGATGCCCTCGGCCTCGATCTCGAAGCGGTGCGCGAACGCCTGGTCGTGCGCGAAGCCGAGGGCGACCTGCGCATCGGCGCGGACGCGTTCGCGGCGCTGTGGTCGAAGACGCCCGCGCAGCGTTGGCTCGGACATCTGTTGCTGCAGCCTTGGCTGCGCCCGTGGGCGCAGCATGTCTACGACGCCGTCGCGCGGCGGCTGTATCGCTGGAATCGGCGCAAGGGACGCTGGTAGCGGCCCCTCATCCCGCCCACGCCGGAAGCTTCTTCTTCACCGCCGCGTTCTTGAGCGTCACGTACTTCGGAAGACCGTCGCGGCCGTAGGGCGGCGGGGCTTCGCCGCGGATCAGCGGTTCGAGGTAGGTGCGGGCGGCGGCGGTGATGCCGTAGCCGTCCTTGCGGAGGAAATTCGCCGGCATGGTCTTTTCGTGGTTGGCGACCTTGTCCAGCGGTGCGGCTTCGATCCGCCACTTGTACGGCGCGTTGGCGGTGCGACGGATGACCGGCATGGTCGCGTTCATGCCCTGGAGGGCGAAGCGGACCGCGGCCTTGCCGGCGGCCATCGCCTGGTCGAGGTCGGTCTTCGACGCGATGTGGCGGGCCGAGCGTTGCAGGTAGTCGGGCAGGGTCCAGTGGACCTTGAAGCCCAGTGCGTCCTTGACCCGGCCGGCCAGATGCGAGGCGACGCCGCCGAGCTGGGTGTGGCCGAAGGCGTCCTTGCCGCCGCCGGCGTCGGCGACGAAGGTGCCGTCCGCCGTGCGGATGCCCTCGGAGGCGACGACCACACAGTAACCGACGCGTTCGACCACCTTCTTCACGTTGGCCAGGAAATCGGCCTCGTCGTAGGCGCGCTCGGGGAACAGGATCAGATGCGGCGCCTCGTCCGGGCCCTTGCCGGCGAGGCCGGCGGCCGCGGCCAGCCAGCCGGCGTGGCGGCCCATGGCTTCGTACACGAACACCTTGGTCGAGGTTTCGGCCATCGCGGCGACGTCCAGGGCACATTCGCGCACCGAAACCGCGGTGTATTTCGCCGCCGAACCGAAGCCCGGGCAGCAGTCGGTGACCGCGAGATCGTTGTCGATGGTCTTGGGCACGCCGATGCAGGTCAGCGGATAACCGAATTCGGCCGCCAGCTTCGAGACCTTGAGCGCGGTGTCGGCCGAATCGTTGCCGCCGTTGTAGAGGAAATACCGCACGTCGTGCGCCTTGAGCACCTGCAGCAGACGCTCGTATTTCGCCCGGTCCTGTTCGAGCGATTTGAGCTTGACCCGGCAGGAGCCGAAAGCCCCGCCGGGGGTGTGCGCGAGCGCGCGGATCGCGGCGACCGACTCCTTCGAGGTGTCGATCAGGTCCTCGCGCAGGGCGCCGAGAATGCCGTTGCGGGCGGCCAGCACCTTGACCTTGCGGGCGCGGGCTTCGGAAATCACCGCCGAGGCGGTGGCGTTGATGACGGCGGTGACGCCGCCGGACTGGGCGTAGAGCAGGGTTCCGGAAGCCATGGAATCGGGGTCCGTGCGGGGGGATGTCGAGTCGCCCGCCGGCGCTGCCGGGCGGGACGGCGGACCAGTCTAGCCGCCTTTGCGCCTTCCTCGCGCTGCATTCGTATCCAGCCTCGGGCCCGCCCGACCGGCCCCCGGGAAATTGGTCGCAGACGGGTTGGGCCGGGGGCGGCGAGCGGTTAAGCTGGGAAGGTTGCGGCCTGATGGCGGCCTTCGGCGCCTCGGCCCAGGATTTCTACTTCCCACGGAGTTTGCGATGCGATTGGTTCTCCTCGGCGCCCCAGGATCGGGCAAGGGCACACAGGCGGCACGGCTCAAGGATCACCTGCAGGTTCCGCACATTTCCACCGGCGATCTGCTGCGCGCCGAAGTGGCAGCCGGATCGGCCCTCGGGTTGCAGGCCAAGGCGGTGATGGCCCGCGGCGATCTTGTGTCGGACGAGATCCTGCTCGGCATGCTCGAAGATCGTCTGTCGCGTCCCGATGTGGCCAACGGCTTCATCCTCGACGGCTACCCGCGCAACCTGGCCCAGGCGGCCGCGCTGGGCGATCTGCTCGCCCGCATCGGTCAGCCGATGGACCACGCGCTGCAGCTCGAGGTCGACACCGACCTGCTGGTCGAGCGTCTCGCCGGCCGCGCCAAGGCCGAAGGCCGTGCGGACGACAATCCCGAATCGGTCCGGAACCGGCTCAACGTCTACAACGACGTCACCGCGCCGGTGATCGACTTCTACCGTCAGCGCGGCATGCTCAAGGTCGTGCATGGCGAGGGCTCGATGGACGAGGTGTTCACGCGTCTGGTCGAGGCGATCTCCGCCGGCGCGGATGTCGGCTGAGATGGGATCGACCGGGATGCGTGCGTTCGCCGCAGGTCTGCTGCTCGCCTGCAGCCTCGCCGCTTCCGCCGCCGATGGCGGCGCGCCGGCGTTCGATCCGCAGGTGCGCGGCGCGGCCGCGGCCGTAGGCGAAGCCAGCGAACGTTCGCTCGTCGCCGAACTCGGCGTCTGCGGCGGCGATGTCCCCGCCATTTCGAAGTCCGCGCCCGGCCTGCTCAAGGCCTGGCGCAAACGCAACAAGGCATGGCTCGCGGCCAGCCTCGCGGTGCGCGGCGAGCTGCGGGCCAGCCTGCTCGGCGCCGATCCGGCGCAGAACGGCGCGATCTTCGACCGCGATTTCGAGCAGGCCATCGCCGGCGTCGCCCAGCGCGGGGCGGACCGCCTGCGCGCGATCGCCGATCCCGCGCAGCGCAAGGCCGCCTGCGAGGCCCTGATGAGCGATGTCCGCGAAGGTCGTCGCGATGTCGAGAGCGTGAATCCCGGCGCCACCGCGATGCTGCGCCACTATCTTGACCGTTGAGCCGGCGATCGTTGCGTCCCAGACCGTCGACTCCCCGATCATCGAGCCCCATGCCGCCGATCCGCGGCACCGTCCCATCGACCACGAACGCATGAAACTCCACATCCTCGGAATCGCCGGCACCTTCATGGGCGGCGTCGCCGCGCTCGCGCGCGAACACGGGCATACGGTCGAAGGTTGCGACCAGGCGGTCTATCCGCCGATGTCCACGCAGCTCGAGCGGCTGGGCATCGCGCTCCGCCAGGGCTATCGCCCCGAACACATTTCCGCCGATTGCGACGAGATCGTGATCGGCAACGCGCTGTCGCGCGGCAATCCCGCGGTGGAGTTCGTGCTCGATCGCGGGATGAAGTACACCTCCGGCGCGCAGTGGCTCGCCGAACACGTGCTGCCGGGGCGCGACACGCTCGCGGTGGCCGGCACCCACGGCAAGACCACGACCACGACGATCCTCGGTTTCCTGCTCGATCGCGCGGGCCGCGATCCGGGGTTCCTGATCGGCGGCGTCGCCGAGGATTTCGGCGTCTCCGCGCGGGTCGGCACGGGGCGCGAGTTCGTCGTCGAGGCCGACGAATACGACACCGCGTTCTTCGACAAGCGCAGCAAATTCGTCCACTACCGGCCGCTGGTGGCGATCCTCAACAATCTCGAATACGACCACGCCGACATCTTCCCGGATGTGGCCGCGATCCAGCGCCAGTTCCATCACCTGGTGCGCACCGTGCCCGGCCGCGGCCGATTGATCGTCAACGGCGAGGACGCGCGTCTGGACGAGGTGCTGGCGATGGGGTGCTGGACGCCGGTCGAACGCTTCGGTCTGCTCCGCGAAGGCATGGCCGACGATGCGTTCCACTGGGGCGCGCGACTGATCGCGGGCGACGGCTCGGCGTACGCGGTGTTCCGCGCGGGCGCGCATGTCGGCGACGTCCGCTGGCCGATGCTCGGCGTGCACAACGTGCTCAACGGTCTGGCCGCGCTCGCCGCCTGCAACGCGGTCGGCGTCGAACCGGCCAGCGTGATTCCGGCGCTCGCCGGATTCCGCAGCGTGAAGCGTCGGCTCGAGGTGCTGGGCGGCGCGCGCGGGGCGACCGTCTACGACGACTTCGCGCATCATCCGACCGCGATCCGCACCACTCTCGAGGGGCTGCGCGCGAAGGTCGGCGCGGCGCGCATCGTGGTCGCCATGGAGCCGCGCAGCAACTCGATGCGGCTCGGCGCGCACGCCGACGCGCTGGCGCCGTCGCTCGACATCGCCGACGCGGTGGTGTTCCTGCACCGTCCGGAACTGCCCTGGGACGCCGGCAAGGTCGTCGATGCGATCCGCGGCGACGCGCGCACCGTCGCCGACGCCGATGCCCTGATCGCGGCGCTGCTCGGCATCGTGCATGACGGCGACCATGTCGTGTTCATGTCGAACGGCGGCTTCGACGGCGCGCCGCGGCGTTTCCTCGCAGCCCTGGGCGGATGACGGACTTTTCGCCGCAGCCCGAGATCCCGACGGCGGAGTCCCTGCCGCTGTTTCCGCTGCGCACGGTGCTGTTGCCCGGCGCATCGCTCGGACTTCGCATCTTCGAGCCGCGGTATCTCGATCTCGTCCGCGAGTGCGGTCGCAGCGGCAGGGGCTTCGGCGTCTGCCTGATCCTCGCCGGACAGGAAGCCGGGCAGCCGGCGACCCCGGCGAGCTTCGGCACCGAGGCCCGGATCGAGGATTTCGACACCACCGAAGACGGTCTGCTGTCGCTGCGGGTGCGCGGTTGGCGACGTTTCCATGTCGTGCGTACCAAGGTACGCAGCAACGGTCTGGTGATCGGCGAAGTGGAGTGGTGCGATCCCGATCCCGACGACGAACTGCGGCCCGAGCACGCGCTGCTCGGCAGTCTGCTGTTGCAGACTGCCGAACAGGCCGGCGGCGAATACGCCGATGCGCCGCCGTCGCGTTTCGACGAGGCGGCCTGGGTCGGTTGGCGTCTGGCCGAACTGCTGCCGCTCACTCTCCCGCAACGACAGACGCTGCTGCAGGAGCACGATCCGCACGCGCGTCTGGATCGTTTGCTGGGCTGGCTGCCCTGACGCGCCGCCGGGCGTCCGGCCCGGCGTTCCGATGTCGCGCGCTCAGCCGGATTTCGTCCCGCGCGGTCGATGCGCCCAGGCCAATCCGAACAGACAGGCGAGGATGAGCACGCTGTATTCCATCCCGCCGCGTCCGGCGCCGACCACGAACCAGCCCTGCGACCAGTGGACCAGCCAGAGACCGCAGGCGTAGATCGTCGCGAACACCAGCGCGATGGGCGCGACCGCGCGTCCCCAGGCGAGGATCGGCGCCGCGGACAGTTCGAACAGGGTGACGAACCAGGCGACGCCGACACCGAGCGGAATGCCGCGGCCTTCGAGAAAGACGCCGAAGTCGTCGACCGTTCCCAGTCCGAGTCGGGTCGCGCCATGGACGAAGAGCAGGAGGGCAAGGACGATCCGGATCAGGGTCAGGCCCTGGGATCTGGCCGGGTCGAAGGGCAGGGACATGCGGTTTCTCGGCGACGGTCGGAGGTTCCGATCCGCACATGGGAGATCGGAGCCGTCACCTTGCCGCGGGCCCGCGTCTTCGACCTGATCGGATTTGGCCGTTCGCGCAGCGAATGCCTGCGTCGCGACGGCGTGTCGTGCGGAGTTACCTGCTGCCCTGCGGCCGCGAGCCGGGAGCTTGCGCGTCCGGCGCCCGTTTGCCGCTGCGCAGCCGCACCACGGGCAGGCCGCCGTCGGGATGCGGGCTTTCGATCCGTTCGAGGTCGGTCAGCGCATCGCGCACCAGCGCATGCGCGCGACCGTCGTCGCGTTCGGGCATCCACAGGCCGAACGCCGGGATCGGGCGGCTGAAGCGCAGGGTCTGGCTGCTGCCGACCCACAGCGGACGCCCGTCGTCGAGCAGCGCCGGCGCGCGCCACAGGCGCAGGACATGCACGACGTCCGGACGCGGGCCGGGCCGGCGCAGCAGCAGGGTTTCGGCCTCGGCATCGAGGGTCGCAGGCAGCACGGGTTGCCGGCCCAGACGGCGTTTGGGATCGAGCAGGCCCAGCGTGGCGACCCAGGTCGCCTGTGGCTGCACGACCCACCCTTCGGCTTCCAGACGGTTGCGGACCGGCCCCAGCGGCCCGGCGATCTGCAGGTCGAGCGGCCAGCGCCGGCTCTCGTCGCGCTCGTTGCGTCGCGCCGGGAGCGACGCCCAATCCTCGCGCCACCAGTCCTCCGCGGCGAGGACGCGGGTCGGCGCGGGCGGGGCGAAGCGGGTGAGAACATCGTCGATCGTGCGCGGCGCGTGCCACAGCGCCAGCGCCGCGAAACTGCAATAGAAAACCAGCGCGACCGGGCGCATCCAGAACGAGCGGCCGAGATGGCGCCGGTAGGCGATGCCGAGCACGAGCAGCCAGAGCACGCCGAACAGCAGGCCGCCGACGATGTCGCTGAGCCAGTGCGCGCCGAAATACAGTCGCGCGAACCCGAGCAGCGCCACCGCCGCGCCGGCGACCAGATACGGCCACACCCGCTGCCGGCCCGGCAGTTCGCGCGCGATCAGCACCGCGAAGAAACCGAACACGATCGTGAACATCGTGACCGGAAAGGCGGGGAATCCGAAGCCGCTGGTGGCGGTCGGCGGTCGCGGCATGTCGACCGACAGACCGAGGAAGGCGGTGAACGCGAAGCCGAACGCCACCGCGACCAGCCAGTGCAGGGCGGCGGCGAAACGACGGCGCCAGAGCAGCCAGCCCATGGTCAGGCCGAGCGCAGGCAGCAGGACCTCCAGATCGCCGATCGAGGCGACCGCGGCCAGGAACCGGTCCGCGAGCGGGTTGCGCAGCATCGCCATCGCGGTATGCACCTGGTGATCGAGCGCCAGCGGCCCGCCTTGCGCCACCACGACCGCCACCAGGGCGAACCACCCCCAGCCGATCAGGGTGAGGCAGACCGCGAGCATCGCCAGGGCGGCGGACTCCGGCCGATTCGGCAGGATCAGCGGCGCCGCGTAGCGCCCGAGCCGCGGATGCGCGCTGGTCCATTTCAGCGCCCGGGCCAGCAGCCGATCGGCATGGCCCGCGAACCAGCGGTAGGTGTAAAGCACCACCGCCCAGACCAGGGCGAGCACCGCGACCAGCGCCAGCAGCACCAGCGCGAGCCGGTCGGCCACCGCCGCCACCGCATCGTAGGACGCGCCGAAGACCCAGCCCGGCGCGAGGAAACAGGCCGCCCAGACCACCGCCGCGAACAGGCTCGCCGGGACGTAGCGCTTGAGCGGCATGCGCAGCATGCCGGCGACCGCCGGCACGAACGGCCGCACCGCGCCGATGAAACGCGCGATCACGATGCCCTTGCTGCCGTGCTTGCGGAACATGCGCTCGCCGCGGTCGATGAGCTGCGGATAGCGCCGGAACAGCCAGTGTTCGCGCATCGCCGGGCCCCAGCGATGACCCAGCCAGTAGCTGAAGGCGTCGCCGGCGAAGGCGCCGAGTGCGGCGCAGGCCAGCGCGTAGGGGCCATCGAGATGACCGAGGCCGATCAGCGTGCCCACCGCGAACAGCAGCGGCAGGGCCGGGACCACGATCCCCACCACCGCCAGCGCATCGCAGAAGGCGATGATGAAGATCACGCCGCCGGCGGCGACGGGATGCGCCCCGATCCATTCGGTGAGGTTGTCCAGCCACGCGCTCGTCATCCGGCCATTATGGCAGGACCCGCAGGCCCGCCCGACCGGGTCCGGCCGCGGCGGCCGCGGGCGGGGCCTTACAATCCCCGGAATGACACTCGATGCCGTCGAACTGCAGGCGCTGAAAGCCGACAGCTTCGGCCGGATCGCGCTGATGCGCGATGCGGACGGGGTCTTCGTCCGTCGCGATCTCGCCCATGTCCCCCTGTGGTTGCGCCTGCCCGCCCGTTGGCTGGCGCGGCGGGAGGCCCGCGGCCTGCGCCGGGTGGTGGGCGTCGAGGCGGTGCCGCAATTGCGGGCCTGGGACGGGCGCAGGCTCGATCGCAGCTGGCTCGACGGCGCCGCGATGTACCAGAGGCCGCCGCGCGGCGACCTCGCCTATTTCCGGCTCGCGCGTCGCCGGCTGCAGGCCCTGCACCGGCGCGGCCTGGCCCACAACGACCTCGCCAAGGAGGCCAATTGGCTGGTCCTGGCCGACGGCACGCCGGCGATCATCGACTTCCAGCTCGCCGTCTGCGGCGATCCGCGCTCGCGCTGGATGCGTCTGCTGGCGCGAGAGGATCTGCGGCATCTGCTCAAGCACAAACGCACCTACTGTCCCGAAGCGCTCACGCCGGTCGAACGACGGTTGCTGAAGCGGCGCTCCTGGGTGCGCGACCTGTGGTTCCGCACCGGCAAGCCGGTCTACCGTTTCGTCACCCGCCGTCTGTTGCGCTGGGAAGACAACGAAGGGCAGGGGCCGAAGCCCTGATGCCTCCCGCCCATCCCATCCTCCCCGGAAGGAATCCCCCATGACCACGCTGTCCGGCAAGACCCTCTTCATCACCGGCGCCTCGCGCGGCATCGGCCTCGCGATCGCCGTGCGCGCCGCGCGCGACGGCGCGAACGTCGCGATCGCCGCGAAATCCGCGGTGCCCAATCCCAAGCTGCCCGGTACCATCCACAGCGCGGCGGCGGCGGTAGAAGCCGCCGGCGGCCGCGCGCTGGCGCTCAAGTGCGACATCCGCGAGGAAGACGAGGTCCGCGCCGCGGTCGCGGCGACGGTCGACGCCTTCGGCGGCATCGACATCCTGGTCAACAACGCCAGCGCGATCTGGCTGCGCGGCGCCCTCGATACCCCGATGAAGCGCTTCGACCTGATGCAGCAGGTCAACGCGCGCGGCAGCTTCCTCTGCGCCCAGGCCTGCCTGCCGCATCTGCTGCAGGCGCCGAACCCGCATATCCTGACGCTCGCGCCGCCGCCGAGCCTCGACCCGAAATGGTGGGGGCCGCATACCGGTTACACCCTCGCGAAGATGGGCATGAGCTTCGTCACCCTCGGGCTGGCCGCCGAATTCGGTCCGCAGGGCGTCGCGGTGAACGCGCTGTGGCCGCGCACCGTGATCGCGACCGACGCCATCAACATGATCCCCGGCGTCGAGGTCTCGGGCTGCCGGCGTCCGGAGATCATGGCCGACGCCGCGCATGCCGTGCTGGTGCGCGATGCCGCAGGCTTCCATGGCCGATTCCTCATCGACGACGAGGTGCTGGCCGAGGCCGGCACGACCGATCTGTCGGGCTATGCGGTCGATCCGGCGAAAAAACCGCTACCGGATCTGTTCCTCGACTGAGCCGACCGTCGCCGGGGCCTGTTAACGATCGAAGCCCCGGCGACGTCCAGCGCAGGAACCCGTCGATGGAAAGGGCGTGAGCGAAGCGAGTCCGGTTCCCGCGCTGGTACAGGCCGCGCGCCATGGCGATGGCATCGCCATGGCCGCGCTGTACCGGATGTTCGCGCCGGTGCTGCACGGGATCCTGTTGTCGAGGATGCAGCAGGCCGATGCCGACGACCTGACCCAGGAGGTCTTCGAAACGGCGCTTCGCCGGCTGGCGGACCTGCGCGAACCCGCGGCGTTCCCGGGCTGGATCGTCAGCATCGCGCGCCGCGCGGCGGTCGATGCCGCGCGCAGGCGCGTGCCGCTCACCGGGGTCGAGATCGACGCGCCCGCCGAAGATGCGGACCACGCCGAGAGGCTCGACGCCGAGCGCGCGCTGACCGCGATCCGCAGGTTGCCCGAGGCTTATCGCGAGACGCTGATGCTGCGCCTGGTCGAGGGGCTCAGCGGCCCGGAGATCGCCGACCGGACCGGGCTGACCGCCGGCAGCGTTCGCGTGAACCTGCATCGCGGCATGTCCTTGTTGCGCGAGGCGCTGGGTGCGACGGCGGGAGAACGAGGAGGACTGCGATGAGCGGAAACGAACCGTCGCACGACGACTACCTGTGGGACCGCAGCGATCCGCCGGATCCCGAGATCCGGCGGCTGGAGTGCCTGCTCGGCGGCTATGCCTGGAACCCGGATTCGGCCCGGTCCGCTCGTGCGCATCGAGCTGTCGATGCGCACGCCGCGCCGCGCGCCGGCGCATGGCGCCGTGCGCGCTGGCGCCGGGCCGCGCTCGCTGCCGTGGCGGCGTTCGCGCTCTGTGCGATCGGGGCGCAAGTCTGGTACTCGCAGCGATTGCGCTGGGAAAACGATCGGCCGTGGCGGGTGGCGATGCAACAAGGCGATGTCCGCATCGATGGTCAAGCGGTCGCTGCGGATGCCGTCTTGCCCAAGGGAAGGGAATTGCGCACCGGCCCCGATGCTAGCGTACGTCTGGACGTGGCGCGGGTCGGGCAGATGGTGTTGGGCGAAAATTCGGTGATTCGCATCGTCGAAACCCGCAGCGGGCGGCATCGGGTGCAACTGCAGGAGGGCCGGCTGTGGGCGCGGGTCTGGGCGCCGCCGGGCCAGTTCGCGATCGGTCTTCCGCATGCCGATCTGCACGATCTCGGCTGCGAATTCGTGGTTGAAAGCGATGCTGCGGGCAACGCCAGGCTCACCGTGCGCAGCGGCTGGGTGCTGGTCGACGACGGTCGCGCCGATGTGCTGGTACCGGAAGGCACGACCGTGCGCGTGCACGACGACCGCCGCGCGGGTCTTCCGCACGATCTCGGCGCGCGTCCGGAATTCGTCGCAGCGCTGGATGCGATCGATGCCGCTCACGGCGCGGTCGATCCGCGGGGCGAGGAAATCCGCAGCCTGATCGCCGCCGCGCGGACGCAGGATGCGATCAGTCTGCTCAGTCTGTTGAAACGCTATCCCCAGCTTGCCGAACAGCCGCTGCTGGCGAGCACGGCGCGGACGCTGCCGGGTGTGCGCGCTCTGTCTCCAGCCGAAGTGCGCGCGCGCGGCGATGCGGCCTTCGACGACTGGTGGCGGGCGCTGCCGTACCCGCGGATCAAACGCTGGTGGTTGAAATGGCCGGACGCGCTGCCGGCGAGCGGCGACCCCGCCGAGTTGCTGGACCCCTCGCGCAGCGGCCGCGATTGAATTCACGCCGCTAACGCTCCGCCCGCGCGACACGTCCTCATGGTGCGCGGATCTGGAACCACGACATCCGCGTCACCGCTCCCACCGCCCTGGAGGACGCCATGTCGAACCATTCGAACACAACTTCGTTGCGTCGCATCGTATTCGCGCTGATCCTGCTCGTCGTGCCGGCCGTGCATGCCGGCCCCCCGATGCTCTGCCATCCCTTCGATACCGCCGGTGCTCCGTCGCTCCCATGGAGCAAGCAGGGATGGAACGGCGCTCGTGGCGACTACGAGATCGACCGCCTGGTCGCCGATACGCAGGCGTTACTGGCCGCGGACACCCCGGTGATCGCGCGCATGGAAACCCTGCGGCGCGCGGCGATCTATGCCGCCCGCGACGGTGCCGTTGCACGCGCGCTGTTCGCACGGTTGGACGCGCGTATCGCCGTCGCGCCCAATGCCCGCGCCCGTGCACTGGCCCTGTTCGACGCCGGATACTTCGCCGAGACCGTGCAGGACATCGTGCGCCTGCAGTCCTACGACATGCCCGGTCTGGGCAAGGTGGACGTCGCGGCGCTGAAATCGATCCTCGTCAGGGGCGACGGCAGCCGGCGCATCGCGCAGGCGATAGAGCTCGCGCCGCAGGACGCATCGATGCGCTTCGCTGCGGCCCTGGTGTCGATGGCGGATCAACGCCGCAGCGATTACCGAGAGCATGCCGCCATCGCGCGCGCCGGCGCGCGCGACGATCGGTTGCTCGCGCGCAACATCGGACAGGTCGCGAATTGACCGCCGCCGGGTCCGCGACCGGCAAGGATGTCCGGTCGCGGCGCGTCCTGCGCCATCGCGCGTCCGTTTGCGCTAGGCTGACGGCCCTGTCCGACAACGGTTGAGCCGCGATGCGATACCTCCACACCATGGTCCGCGTCCGCGATCTGGACGCGTCGTTGCGTTTCTATTGTGAAGGCCTCGGCCTGCGCGAAGTACGCCGCAAGGAGGTTCCGCAAGGGCGGTTCACTCTGGTGTTCCTCGCCGCCGACGAGAGCCCGGCCGCCGAGATCGAGCTGACCTACAACTGGCCACCGGAAGACGGCTCGCCGCCCGAGGACTACGGCAGCGCGCGCAACTTCGGCCATCTCGCGTTCCGGGTCGCGAACATCTACGACACCTGCGCGCGTCTGCAGGCGATGGGCGTCGTCATCAACCGCCCGCCGCGCGACGGCCACATGGCCTTCATGCGCTCGCCGGACCTGATCTCGATCGAACTGCTGCAGGACGGCCACCTGCCGCCGCAGGAGCCCTGGGCGTCGATGCCGAACACCGGGAGCTGGTGAGCCGATGACGCAGACCACCGACGCGCTCGTCGCACTGGGCGAGCGCCATTACCTTCCGGTCTACCGGCCGCGCCGCCTGATCCTCGACCACGGTCGCGGCAGTCGTCTGTGGGACATCGACGGCCGCGAATACATCGACCTGGCCGCGGGCATCGCCGTCTGCGGCCTCGGCCACGCCGATCCGGAGCTGGTCGCCGCGCTGACCGAACAGGCCGGGAAGCTGTGGCACACCAGCAACGTGTTCTACAGCGAGCCGCCGGTGCGGCTGGCTGAGGAACTGGTCGCCGCCTCGGGGTTCGCCGAGCGCGCGTTCCTCTGCAATTCCGGTGCGGAGGCCAACGAGGCCGCGCTCAAGCTCGCGCGCAAATGGGCGAGCGCGCAGGGGCGACCGCCGGAGCGCCGGGTGGTCGTCACCTGCCGCGGCAGCTTCCACGGCCGCACGATGGCCACCGTCACCGCGACCGCGCAGCCGAAATACCAGGAAGGCTACGAACCGTTGCCCGGCGGGTTCCGCTACGTCGATTTCAACGACCTCGACGCGCTGGACGCGGCGATGGCCGGCGGCGACGTCTGCGCGGTCATGCTGGAACCGGTGCAGGGCGAGGGTGGAGTGATGCCGGCGCGCGAGGGCTATCTGGCCGGCGTGCGCGCGCTGTGCGACCGTCGCGACGCGCTGCTGATCCTGGACGAAATCCAGTGCGGCATGGGCCGCACCGGCCCGCTGTTCGCGCACCGGACCGACGGCGTCGTGCCCGACATCGTCACCCTCGCCAAGGCGCTGGGTGGCGGCATGCCGATCGGCGCGATGCTGGCCGGGCCGAAGGTCGCCGAGGCCATGCAGTTCGGCGCCCACGGCACCACCTTCGGCGGCAATCCGCTGGCGGCGGCGGTCGCGCGCGTGGTCCTGCGCCGACTGCGGACGGTGGAACTCGTCGCCAACGTCGAATGGCAGTCCGCGGCGCTGCGCGCGGGGCTGCTCGCGCTGAACGCCGAACTGGACGTGTTCGCCGAGGTCCGGGGCCGCGGATTGATGCTCGGCGCCGTGCTCGCGCCGCGATACGCCGGCCGCGCCGGCGAAGTGCTCGATCTCGCCGCCGCCGAAGGCCTGCTGATGCTGCAGGCCGGTCCCGACGTGCTGCGCTTCGTGCCCGCGCTCAATATTTCCGACGATGAGATCGCCGAGGGGCTCGCGCGTCTGGGGAGGGCGCTGCGGGCGTTCGCTGGCGCCTGAGCCTAGCGCTCCGGCGATGGCAGCGGCGCGGGGTGTATTTTGAACTCGCATTCGTCGACGACCGGCGCATCGAGCGCCTCCAGCATCGACATCATCTGCGACCGGAGTTCCTCGACGGTGTCGCCGTACACATACGTCGGCGTCTCGTGTCTCGCAGTGGGGTTCCCGCTCTCGTCGTAGTACACATCATGGATGCGGAGGCCTGCATCCCCACGGACGACGCGGTAGTTCCATGTCATGAGGCGCGTCTCTGCGCTCATGCCAACGCCTGCCGCAGATCCTCGATCAGATCGTCGATGTGCTCCAGACCCACCGACATCCGCAGCAGGTTCTGCGGCGAGCGCGGGTTCGGGCCTTCGACCGAGGCGCGGTGTTCGATCAGCGATTCGCAGCCGCCCAGCGAGGTGGCGTTGGTGAACACGCGCAGCCTGCCGGCCAACGCCAGCGCGGCTTCACGGCCGCCGCGCAGTTCGATGCTCATCATCCCGCCGAAATCGCGCATCTGCTTCGCCGCGACGGCGTGGCCGGCGTGCGAGGGCAGGCCGGGCCAGTTCACGCGTTCGATCTGCGGCTGCGCGGCGAGGAATTCGGCCACGGCGCGCGCGTTCGCGCAGTGCATCGCCATGCGCGCGCCCAGCGAGCGGCAGCCGCGCAGGGTCAGCCAGGCGCTGAACGGCGCCAGCGTCGCGCCGGTGATGTGCAGGCGATGCGCGACCTTCGCCGACAGCTCACCGCGTTTCGCGAACACCAGCGCGCCGCCCAGCACGTCGCTGTGGCCGCCGAAGTACTTGGTGGTGGAATGCATGACCACGTCCGCACCGAGCGCCAGCGGCCGCTGCAGCAGCGGGGTGGCGAAGGTGTTGTCGGCGACGACGACGGCGCCGGCCGCATGGCCGATCTCCACCAGCGCGGCGATGTCGCTGATTTTCATCCGCGGATTCGACGGGGTCTCGATCCACAGCATCGCGATGCCGCCGGCGCAGGCCGCGCGCACCGCGTCGACGTCGCTCATGTCGACCATTTCCGCGCGGATCCCGCGCTCGGGCAGATATTCCTCGCAGAGCATGCGAAGACCGGTGTAGCAGTCGTCGGGGATCAGCACGCGCGCGCCGTTCGGCAGGCATTCCAGCAGGGTCGTCATCGCCGCCATGCCGGAGGCGAAGGTCGCCGCGTCCTCGCCGCCCTCCAGGGCCGCCAGCGCCTCGCGCAGGCGATCGTTGGTCGGGTTGCCTTCGCGCTGGTATTCGTAACCGGCGACGCGCTCGCCCGACGGCCCATGGCGGAAGGTGGTCGCGAGATGGATCGGAGGGGCCACCGCGCCGGTGGCCGGATCGGCTTCGTTGCCGATATGGACCGAGACGGTTTCGGGGCGGTGTTCAGTGGACATGCGCGAGGGACTCCAGCAGGCCGAGATCGGAAAGGTGCGCGCGCAGCGTCGCCGCGTCGCGGTAGTGATGCCCGGACATGCCCGCGCGTTCCGCGCCAGCGGCGTTCTCGGGCTTGTCGTCGATGAAGAGGATGCGCTCCGGCGCCACCCCGAGAGCATCCGCGCAGCGCAGGAAGACCGCCGGATCGGGCTTGCTCGTCCCGTACATCGCCGAGCAGTGCACATGGCCGTCGAAATGCGGCGCGAACGGCGGGCAGAGGGTCGCGAAATGGTCGCGCACCAGAAAACCGTTGTTGGTCAGGATCGCGAGGCGGCAGCGCGCAGCGAGCGATGCGACCGTCGCGACCAGCGCCCGGCGCACGGTCATGGACGCGGCGCGCGCGGCGACGCAGTCGGCCACCGACACCGGCGCGCCCAACGCTGCCGACAGCGTGCGCGCCACGCCTTCGGCGTCGATGCGGCCGAGGTCGGCCTCGAATTCCAGGCCCGAGCCGAACAGCGCATCGTGGACGCTCGTCGCATCGCGACCGATGCGCTCGCCCAGGGTGCGGCAGCGGACCTCGTGGCTGTAGTCGACGAGGACGTCGTCGAGATCGAACAGCACGAGGTCGATGCGCATGGCGATTACAACACCGCGAACGCGGCCCGCGCCGCGGCGATGGTGTCCTCGACGACGGCGTCGTCGTGGGCCATCGACAGGAACCCGGCTTCGAACGCCGACGGCGCCAGATACACGCCGCGTTCGCGCATCGCGTGGAAGAAACGGTTGAACGCGGCGGTGTCGCCGGCGGTCGCCTGGGCGTAGGTTTCGACCTTCTCCGCATTGAAGAACAGGCCGAACATGCTGCCCACGCGATTGGTGCTGAAGGGCACGCCGGCGGCGCGCGCGGCGTCTTCCAGCCCGGCGCACAGCGCGGCGGTACGCGCGTCCAGGGTCTCGTAGAAGCCCGGCGCCTGGATCAGCTCGAGCATCGCGAGACCCGCCGCCATCGCCACCGGGTTGCCGCTGAGCGTACCGGCCTGATAGATCGGGCCGGCCGGGGCGATCTGGCGCATCAGGTCCGCACGGCCGCCGTAGGCGCCCACCGGCATGCCGCCGCCGATGATCTTGCCGAAGGTGCTCAGGTCGGGAGTGATGCCGTAGACCGCCTGTGCGCCGCCGAGCGCGACCCGGAAACCGGTCATCACTTCGTCGAAGATCAGCAGGGCGCCGTGCCGCGAGCACAGGTCGCGCAGATGCTGCAGATAGCCCGGACGCGGCGGGATGCAGTTGGCGTTGCCGACGACGGGTTCGATGATCACCGCCGCGACTTCGCCGCCGATCTCGTCGAACAACCGGGTCGCGCCCTCGAAATCGTTGTAGCTCAGGGTCGCCGTCAGTTCGCTCAGGCCCGCCGGCACGCCGGGCGAGGTGGGCACGCCGAGGGTGAGCATGCCGCTTCCGGCTTTCACCAGGAAGGAATCGCCGTGGCCGTGGTAGCAGCCCTCGAATTTCACGATCCGGTTGCGTCCGGTGGCGCCGCGCGCGAGGCGGATCGCCGACAGCGTGGCCTCGGTGCCGGAATTCACCATCCGCACCATTTCGCAGCTCGGAATCAGCCGGGTGATGGTTTCGGCCATCGTCACTTCCAGCGGATTGGGCGTCCCGAAGCTCAGGCCGTTGCGGGCGGTGGCGATCACCGCGTCCAGCACCTTCGGATGATTGTGTCCGACGATCATCGGGCCCCAGGAGCCCACGTAGTCGATGTAGCGGTTGCCGTCGGCGTCGTACAGGTACGCACCCTCCGCACGCTCGACGAAGAACGGCTCGCCGCCCACCGACTTGAAGGCGCGCACCGGCGAATTGACGCCGCCGGGCATCAGAGCCTGGGCGCGGGTGAACAACTGGTGGGAACGCTCGGTTTTCATCGACATCTCGTGTTCTTCGTGGGAGCGGCGGGAGCCGCGACAAAGGGCGCTTTCACGCGCGATCGAAGCAGGCGCGGAACGCCCGGGCCGCCGCGACCGGATCCGGCGCGTCGAAGACCCCGGCGATCACCGCCAGCAGATCCGCGCCGGCGTCGACCAGCGCCCCGCCATTGTCCGGGGTGATGCCGCCGATGGCCACCCGCGGCAGTCCCAGCGCCGCGCTCTCGCGCAACAGGTCGGGCGTCGCCCGGCGCGCGTTGGGTTTCGTCGTCGAAGGGAAAAAGGCGCCGAAGGCGATGTAGCTCGCGCCCGCCTCCGCCGCGCCGTGCGCCCGCGCCAGGCTGTCGTAACAGGAGACGCCGACGATGGCCTGCGCGCCGAGTCGCGCGCGGACGGCGTCCGGATCGCCGTCGTGTTCGCCGAGATGCACGCCCGCCGCCCCGACCGCCTCCGCCAGCGCCGTGTCGTCGTTGACGATCAGCGGAATGCCGCGCTCGCGGCAGAGCGCAGCCAGTGCGCCCGCCTGTACGCGGCCCAGGGCCGCATCGGCGGTCTTGTTGCGGTACTGGAGTACCGCCGCCTCGCCCAGCACCGGGCGGACCCGCGCCAGCAGCCGGTCGGTGTCCGGTTCGTCGGGAGTGATCAGGTACAGGCCGCGCAGCGGCCGGCGGGAAACGGGAGACATGCGGAAACGCTTTCGACGGAAGGGAGGCGGTGTGAGAATCGGGGACAGGGTCGTGCTGCGGGCGCCTTGCCCACGGAACCGTGCAGCCGTCATCCGACGCCCGCGATCAGAAGGACATTATCCGATGAACGACCGTACCGCCCGCCGCTATCGCTGCACCGTCTGCGATCACGTCTACGACCCCGCCGAAGGCGACCCTGCCACCGGGATTTCCCCCGGCACGCCGTTCGAGGCCCTGCCCGAGGACTGGGTGTGCCCCGATTGCGGCGCAGGCAAGGCGGATTTCGAGCCGATCGGCTGAAGACGGCGGCGCCGGCGCTTCCGGTGTCGGTCGCGGGATGGGACAATTCGCGACTTTCCCGTGCCTGGAACGATTCGATGAGCGAAGCTGCCACCCCCGTCGCCTACCGCACCTGGATGTGCGTCGTCTGCGGATTCATCTACGACGAAGCCAAGGGATTGCCCGACGAGGGCATCGCCCCCGGAACCCGCTGGGAAGACATCCCCGCCACCTGGACCTGTCCGGATTGCGGCGTCACCAAGACCGACTTCGAGATGACGCCGGTCTGATCCGGTCCGCCCGGGGCGCTCCGGCGCCCCGGAAGATGGCCGTCCTGCCGCGACCGGCGGACGGCCTTCAATGCAGCGGCTGCACCCGGCCGCCCAGTTCCACCAGCCGGAGGCGGATCGCCTCGGCATCCTCGGCGTCCGCATTGCCCTGCAGATAGCGGCCGAGATCGCGGACCGCCCCGGTCTCGTGCCCCAGTTCCGAATACCCCAGGCCGCGGTCGCGAAGCGCCTCGCCGTTGTCCGGGGCCAGACGCAGGATCCGGTCCGCGCAGCGGACCGCGCGCGCCCAGTCCCCGTTTTCCGCGTACAAGGCATGCAGATTGCGCAGCATCCGCACCAGGATCGCCCGAGGCGGCGCCGGATTGAGGATCTGCAGCAGCGCTTCGTCGGGCACGTCCTCGCCGAAATGCGGCCGCGCCCGCCGGCGCAACTCGTCGGCGTTCAGCGGGCGGCCGCGGTTGAACGGATCCATCACCAGAACCCCGTCGTCCACCGGCAACCGCACCAGGAAATGTCCCGGGAACGAAATCCCGTCCAGCGGCACGCCCAGCCGGCGGGCGACTTCCATCTGCACCACCGCCAGCGAGATCGGATTGCCCAGCCGCCGGGTCAGCACTTCGTTCAGATAGCTGTTGCGGGGGTCGTAGTATTCGTCGTGGTTCCCGGCGTAGCCGAGTTCGTCGAACAGCCGATGGTTGATCGCCTGCATCTTCAGCGGGCCGCTCTCGATCGCGGCCACCTCCCCCCGCAGCGAGGCCACGTGGCCCTCGACCAGGGCGTCGCACGCCGCCGCATCCATATCCGGGTACTCGTCGTGGGCGATCAGGA
>JBMOOY010000020.1:62619-65119 GCA_049324395.1 Pseudomonadota bacterium | reverse complement strand
TGGTTAATAGCTGAGGGGGGCCGCAGTGACCAGGCCGCTGCGACTGTTTATCAAAAACACAGCACTCTGCAAACACGAAAGTGGACGTATAGGGTGTGACGCCTGCCCGGTGCTGGAAGGTTAAGTGATGGGGTCAGCGCAAGCGAAGCTCTTGATCGAAGCCCCAGTAAACGGCGGCCGTAACTATAACGGTCCTAAGGTAGCGAAATTCCTTGTCGGGTAAGTTCCGACCTGCACGAATGGCGTAACGACAGCGGCGCTGTCTCCACCCAAGACTCAGTGAAATTGAAATCGCTGTGAAGATGCAGCGTTCCCGCGGCAAGACGGAAAGACCCCGTGAACCTTTACTATAGCTTTACACTGAACGTTGAGTTCGTCTGTGTAGGATAGGTGGGAGCCTTTGAAGCGATGGCGCCAGCTGTCGTGGAGGCAACCTTGAAATACCACCCTGATGTGCTTGACGTTCTAACCTGGGCCCGTAATCCGGGTCGGGGACCGTGTATGGTGGGTAGTTTGACTGGGGCGGTCTCCTCCTAAAGAGTAACGGAGGAGCACGAAGGTACGCTCAGCGCGGTCGGACATCGCGCACTGTGTGCAAAGGCATAAGCGTGCTTGACTGCAAGATCGACGGATCAAGCAGGTACGAAAGTAGGTCTTAGTGATCCGGTGGTTCTGTATGGAAGGGCCATCGCTCAACGGATAAAAGGTACTCCGGGGATAACAGGCTGATACCGCCCAAGAGTTCATATCGACGGCGGTGTTTGGCACCTCGATGTCGGCTCATCACATCCTGGGGCTGTAGTCGGTCCCAAGGGTATGGCTGTTCGCCATTTAAAGTGGTACGCGAGCTGGGTTCAGAACGTCGTGAGACAGTTCGGTCCCTATCTGTCGTGGGCGTTGGAGATTTGAGAGGGGCTGCTCCTAGTACGAGAGGACCGGAGTGGACGAACCTCTGGTGTTCCGGTTGTCACGCCAGTGGCACTGCCGGGTAGCTATGTTCGGAAGCGATAACCGCTGAAAGCATCTAAGCGGGAAGCGCGCCTCAAGATGAGATCTCCCGGGGCACAAGCCCCCTGAAGGAACCATCAAGACTAGGTGGTTGATAGGCAGGGTGTGTAAGCGCAGCAATGCGTTGAGCTAACCTGTACTAATGATCCGTGTGGCTTGACCATATAACCTCAAGTTGCCTTAACCTCGACGACGCGTCGACGTTCGGCACAACCTCGTTACGTCCCAAGACCCAATGAGAGCGTGAGCGCTGCTTCGCATGAAGCCTGCGACCCTCCACCCTCTCCCTGGTGACAATAGCTGCGTGGAACCACCCGATCCCATCCCGAACTCGGAAGTGAAACGCGCACGCGCCGATGGTAGTGTGCATTCAGCATGCGAGAGTAGGTCATCGCCAGGGTCTTTACCCAAAACCCCGCAGCCACGGCTGCGGGGTTTTTCTTTGCGCAGGCGAAAGCGCGGCGGGCCGTACGAGCCCCGAGTCCTGAAGCGTCGGATCCGTCGCAGAATCTCCCCAACGCGCGCTTGACTTTGGGGGCACCATCGCGAACGCTAACCGGAACGTCTGGCGCCGACGATCGGCGAATGGAGATGGTCATGCCCGACCCGCAGAAGGATCAGAACCCCGAGCAGACACCGGGCTCCGGATCGGATCCGAAGCCGCAAGGGAGCGGGGAGCCGCCGATCGGCTTTCGAACTCCGTTGTTCGGAGGCGAACTCTCCGGGAGTGGACGCCCATTGTCCCCGGGTCTCTATCGGGGCGACCTCGACTATCGTTTCGCCAACGACGACAGGCTGGGCAGTTGGCTCCAACTGCGTACGGATCCGAGCCTGGGCATCGACCAGTACGGCCTCAACGGTCGATTCGGTCTGGGCGAGGGCAATCTGTTGAAGTTCGACGGTACCGCCGAGCCTGGACGCGACGCATATCGTTTCGGTTCCAATCTGCAATTCGGAGAAGCGCTCCGCCTCGATGCCGATTGGAATCGAACATCGACAGGGCAGAACTACGGCGTGGACAGCGCGTTCCGACTCGGACGGGAAGGCAACGGGACCGCCGCGTTCCGGGTCGACGAGCCGAACGGCACCTCGCTGTTCAATACCAAACTCAATTTCGATCAGGACTTCCGCCTCAACGCGGACTGGCAGCGCACGCCGAACGGCCAGCTCTACGGTGCCGACGGCGCGTTCCGGTTGGGTCGCGAAGGCAGCGGCACCGCTGAATTCCGGGTCGACGAGCCGAACGGCACGTCGCAGTTCAACACCAAACTCAATTTCGATCAGGACTTCCGCCTCAACGCGGACTGGCAGCGCACGCCGAACGGCCAGCTCTACGGTGCCGACGGCGCGTTCCGGCTGGGTCGCGAAGGCAACGGGACCGCCGCGTTCCGGGTCGACGAGCCGAACGGCACCTCGCTGTTCAATACCAAACTCAATTTCGATCAGGACTTCCGCCTCAACGCGGACTGGCAGCGCACGCCGAACGGCCAGC
>JBMOOY010000020.1:0-62519 GCA_049324395.1 Pseudomonadota bacterium | reverse complement strand
ACTTCCGCCTCAACGCGGACTGGCAGCGCACGCCGAACGGCCAGCTCTACGGTGCCGACGGCGCGTTCCGGCTGGGTCGCGAAGGCAACGGGACCGCCGCGTTCCGGGTCGACGAGCCGAACGGCACGTCGTTGTTCAACACCAAACTCAATTTCGATCAGGATTTCCGCCTCAACGCGGACTGGCAGCGCACGCCGAACGGTCAACTCTATGGTGCGGACGGCGCGTTCCGGTTGGGTCGTGAAGGCAGCGGCACTGCGGCGTTCCGGGTCGACGAGCCGAACGGCACGTCGATGTTCAACACCAGACTGAAGTTCGACGACCGCTTCGGGCTCGATGCCGATTACACCAATACCAAGAACGGCGCGATCTACGGCGCGGAAACGACGTTCAAGCTCGGCAAGAACGGCTCCGGGACCGGAGGTTTCCGCGTCGACGAGCCCGCACAGACCTCGTCGATCAACGGCGCGTTGTCGTTCGACAGCGGCAACACCGTCAAATTCGATCTGAACAAGACGCCCAACGGCAGCGTCTACGGCGCGGACGGCAGTTTCGGTATCGGTCGCGATGGCAAGGGGCTCGCCAGTTTCCGCATCGACGAGCCGAACGGCACCTCCAACTACAAGCTCGGTGCGAGCTTCGCCAACGGTAATGCCTTCAATGCCCAGGTGATGGCCGACAGGCTCGGGACTTCGCTCGGGTTCGATGCCAAGGTCGGTTTCGACAAGGGCGCCGGTTCGGTGGCGCTCGACGGCAAGTTCGGTCCGCGCGCGATCGATCTCGGTGCGTCGTTGAACTACGCGAACCGCGATCTGCAGTACAGCGGCGTGGTTCGCGCCAACAACGAAAGCGGCGCGTTCCGTCTGTCCGAGTTCGGCGCGAAGGTGACCACCACCGGTAGCGATCGCTATCGCTTCACCGCGGAAGCCGGGTATCGGCCCGATACGCGCGAAGCGTATGGCATGGTCGGATTGACGATCAGTTTCGGCGGCGGATCCAAGCCGTCGCGTCCGATCACGCGTGCCGAACCGACGTTCGACCCTGTACGCTCCGTGGATGTCGCGGCAGCGGATTTCCGCGAAAAACAGGCGGTTCTGCTGCGCCCCGACAATCGTGGGTTGTACGAGCAGGCGGTCGCCGGCGTGCAGAAGCTCAACGCCGACGGCGCGAAGCTGCCGGTCCAGGAAACCGCGGCGAGCCTGACCGTGCTGGCGAAACAGAACGGCATGCGCGAGATCGGTTACGTGGCGCTGGGCAAGCCGACGCCGGACGGGCGGCAGAACCTGTTCATCGGCGACGGCGACCCGTCGAATCCGGCGACGAAACAGGCGTTCGTCGACAAGTCGCAGGCATCGGCCACGCCGATGCAGGACAGCCTGCGCCGAATGGCGAACGACCCGGTGCAGACATCGCCGCAGCAGGCGCCTACCCAGGGCACGCAAACGCAGGAACAACCCGTGCTCGCCGCGCCGAAGCGCGCAGCGTCCTGAGCCCGCGTCGATCGCGGCGAAGTTCCGTGCGGAGAGGTCGCCCGGCGAGAGCCGGGCGGACCCGATCCGGTCGTTTCAACCCAACAGTTTTTTCGCCCGGATCGCACCGCAGGCGATCAGGCCGAAGCCGAGCATCCAGCCCGCGTCGATCGGAGAACCGGTCGTGTACTGCTCCGAGATCACCAGGTAGTTGTAGAGCTGGTTGGAGACGTAATAAAGCAGGATGCCGGCGACCACGAACCACCAGGACGCCGCCACGTCGCCGCCGCGAAACGAACTGGCCGTGAGCAACGTGACCGAGAAGAGGATCGGGTCGAACGCGAAATAGCCCATCGTGGTGAGCTTGAGCGTCAGATCCGGATCCGTCAGCCCTTCCGCGTTGGCGCGATATGCCATGAACCCGGTCCCGAGCAGCGCGACGAGCGCGAGCATCTTCCCCCACAGCGGCGATTCCAGTCCGGAGGAACGTTTGAACATGAGCAGGCCGACGGTCATCAGCGGGCTGGTCATCAGGTAGAAGATGTCCGAGTAGTACGGGAAAGGCGTGTCCTTGCCGCCGTTCAGCAGCGGGTAGGAAGCGAAGATCGCCGCCGCGATCGCCCATGCGAGGATGCCGGCCGCGATCGCGCCCCAGACCTTGCCCAACGCGCTTTCGCTCGGGAATGCGTTCATCGTCGAGAAACAGATCATGGCGGAGATGAAGCTCACCGAGACCTGGCCCGCGTTGGAATAATAGAGACGGAAGCCATCGCCGACGCCGGCGAACGGCATCACGATCAATGCACCCGTGCCGAGCAGCCACAGGATTGCGAGAATGCGAGTCCCTGACATCTGACGTTCTCCGGATGGGATGTGACGTTGCGGGATGGGCTGGCGCGATGCGACGGTCGTGAACGCTGCGCGCGACCGCGACGCGAACGCGTCAGCGCCTGCGTTTCAGTCGCTCTGTTTCCAACTGGTCGTACAGCGGGCGAAACAACGCTTCGGCCTTCGGCCCGCCGAGCATGATCCCGGTGTGTTTCTGGCACAGCAGCAGGAATTCGTAGGGATGCTGCGTCGGAGGGTGAGCGATCGCGAACTCGTCGATCTTGCGGACCGCGCCGATGCCGAACAGCGGTTCCATCAGTCGCAGGGCTTCCGCCTTGACGTCGATCGCGGGGAGGGCAGGCGCTTCGGTGGTCGCCGTGGGTGCCTGCGCTGCCCGCGACGATTCGGCCGGTGCCGATGCGGCGCTCGTCGCCGCAGCGGCCGCCCGGGTCGGCGCCACGACCTGCCCGAGCGCCGAAATGAGATCGCCCAGTCCGACTGCATCGCTGCCGGGCGGAGGTTGTATCGAGCTCATTTGCAGGGAGGCGACCTTGACGAGCTTGAGCCCGAGGATCGCTTCGATGGCCTGCGCCGGTGGCATGCCGGCATGCACGACGTGGGCGCGCACGCCCCGGTCGACGAGGATCGAACCGGTGCGCAGGCCGATGCCATCGTCGCCCACGTAGTAGAAGGACACCTTGGCCGTGCCTCCGCAATCGGCCAGCGACTGCAACAGCTGCCGCAGTTCAACGAGATCCGTCATCCGCCCCCCCTCGCGCTCGAGGATTCCATGTGCCGGCAAACCGATCAACGATGCCGAGCCGGGACTATTCGAGCCCGAACCACTTTAGCCCGACAGCCCACCCGGATTTTGCTACGAAAGTCGGAAAACGGGGAGGGGTATACGTTCGAGCGTGCCCCCGTATGGTTTGCTGCCCGGCCTGCAGTCGATGCGAGGCGCCGACCCGGTCGGCGAGCGGCCGGCCGTGCGTCAGAGATTCTGGTAATTCGGCCCGGAGCCGCCTTCCGGCGTCACCCAGTCGATCAACCGGTACGGGTCCTTGATGTCGCAGGTCTTGCAGTGGACGCAGTTCGCGGCGTTGATCTGCAGGCGCTTGCCCGCATCGTCCGAGACGATTTCGTACACGCCCGCGGGACAGAACCGCGTGCACGGGTTGCCGTATTCCTCGACGCATTGCGTCACGCAGACCGAAGGATCGCGCACCTTCAGATGCACCGGCTGGTCTTCGTCGTGCTCGGTCGCGGCGAAATACACGGCGGCGAGGCGATCGCGCGGCGCCAGCGTACGGTCCACGTAATCCCGCTTCGGGCGCTCGTGCGCGCCGAGTTTCTGCAGCGAAGACCAGTCCGCCTTGTTTTTCAGGGTCCACGGCGAGCGGCCGCTGGTGACGGTTTCCCAGGCGGCGTTGAGCATGCCGAACCACAGCCCCCGCTTGAACCCGGGCTTGATGTTGCGGACCTTCTTCAATTCCGCCATCGCATCGGACGCGCGCAGCTTCGCATCGAACCCTTGCGGCGACAGCGACGACGCGACGAGATGTTCCGCCGCGAGCATGCCCGAACGGATCGCCTGGTGCGTGCCCTTGACCTTGGGCACGTTGAGCAGGCCGGCGGTGTCGCCGATCAGCAGCGCGCCGGGCATCTCCACCTTCGGCAGCGATTGCCAACCGCCGGTGACGATCGCGCGCGCGCCAGCCGAGACGATGCTGCCGCCTTCGAGCAGCGGCTTGATCATCGGATGGTTCTTCCACTGCTGGAAGGCTTCCCAGGGTTTGTAGTCGGGGTCGCGATAATCGAGGCCGCTGACGTAGCCCAACGCGATCCGGCCCTTGTCCAGGTGGTACAGGAAGCTCCCGCCGTAGGTGTGGTTGTCGGCGGGCCAGCCGAAACTGTGCACGATCCTGCCGGGTTGCACCCGCTCTTCCGGCACCTGCCACAGTTCCTTGATGCCGATCGAGTAGCCCTGCGGATCGCTGTCCGCGTCCAGTTCGAAGCGCTCGATCAGGCGCTTGGTCAGATGGCCGCGCGCGCCCTCGGCGAGCACGGTGACCTTGGCCCGGATGTCGATGCCGGCGGTGAAGCCGGGCTTGTGGCTGCCGTCCTTCGCCACGCCCATGTCGCCGATGCGCACGCCGATCACCGCGCCGGCCTCGTCGTGCAGGGTGTCCGCGGCGGCGAAGCCGGGATAGATCTCGACGCCCAGCGCTTCGGCCTGCGGCGCCAGCCAGGCGCACATCGCGCCCAGCGAGACGATCACGTTGCCGTGATTGTTCATGCCCGGCGGCACCGGGAGCTTGCGGCCGCCGGTCTTCGTCAGCAGCCAGAATTCGTCGTCGGTCGCGGGTACGCAGATCGGCGGCGGATTCTCGCGCCAATTCGGCAGGAGTTTGTCCAGTGGGCCGGTTTCGATGACCGCGCCGGAGAGGATCTGCGCGCCGATGGTCGAGGCCTTCTCGATGACGCAGACGCTGATCTCGGGATTCAGCTGTTTGAGCCGGATCGCGAACGCCAGGCCCGCCGGGCCCGCGCCGACGGTGACGACGTCGTACTCCATCACGTCGCGTTCGATTTCGGTCATGCGGGCGCTCCAGAAGCGTGCGTTGCGGGCAGGAGCGGCAATTTTCCGGGTTTGCCGCGGCCGGGGCAAATCGGCAGCATGCGCGGATGCGCCTGCCCGACGGATTCCGCCGGATCGAACTCCCCGACGCCGACCTGCGGTTCGCGCCGGGCTGGCTCGCGCCCGGCGCGGCCGACGCGCTGTTCGCGGCGCTGCACGCGGCCCCCGGCTGGGAGGTGCATCGGATCCGGATCTTCGGGCGCGACGTGGATTCGCCGCGGTTGAGCCGCTGGATCGGCGACCCGGGCGCGGTCTACACCTATTCGCGGACCCGATTCGAACCGCAACCCTGGCCCGAGGCGTTGTCGCCGCTGCGCGCGCGCCTTTTCGCGGAACTCGGGGTCGACTTCGACAGCGTGCTGGCGAACCTCTATCGCGACGGTCGCGACCGCATGGGCTGGCACAGCGACGACGAGCCCGAACTGGGGCCGCGGCCGGTCATCGCCTCGCTGAGTCTGGGGGCGACCCGGCGGTTCGCCTTCAAACCGCGCCAGGCGCAGGGCGAAGGGCGCTTGAGTCTCGATCTGCCGCACGGCAGCCTGCTCGTCATGGCGGGGGACACCCAGACCCGTTACCGCCACGCCCTGCCCGGGACCGCGCGCCCGGTGGGACCGCGGATCAATCTGACCTTCCGGCGGATCCTGAGGCGCAAGTGATTGATTCATGGTGCCGAGAGGGTGTCGGCGCGGGGCGTCGGCGACGACCGGACTTGTGCCCAAGTCGCTGAAATCGCTACAATCTCCGGTTCACACACTACAGTCGGATGGCCCAAGGCCTCCGGGAGCGCTATGGCCCGCATCACCGTGGAAGATTGTCTGGAAGTCGTCGACAACCGTTTCGAGCTGGTCATGATGGCCGCCAAGCGCGCCCGTCAGCTCGCCAACGGCGTCGAACCGCAGCTCGACAACAGCGAAGCGAACGACAAGCCGACTGTCCTGGCCCTGCGCGAAATCGCCGCCCGTCGCATCGACAACGGTTACATCGATGCCGTCGAGAAGGCCGAGCGCGAACGCAAGGAGCGCGAAGCGCTGGAATGGGCGGCCGCCGAAGTGGTGGCCGACGACGACCTGTCGAAGGGCGACGATCTGTAATCGAGAATCGCCGCGCCGCGCGATCTCAAGAGAAGCCCCGCTCCGGCGGGGCTTCGCCGTTTCCGGGGCGGGCGCGTGCGACCCGCGGCAGCGCCGTCTCCCCAAAGCAGCCGTTTCGCCGTAGGCTTCGGGCATGAGTCAACTCGAGCCGATCCTGTCCGGTCCCACGCCCGCGCCCGACGCGGAGATGCCGGATTACGTCCGCGCGCTGGAGGCGGCGGCGGGCTATCTGCCCGCGGATCAGCGCGACACCCTCATCCGCGCCTGGCGCGTCGGCGCCGCGGCGCATGCGGGGCAGACCCGCAAGTCCGGCGAGCCCTACATCACCCATCCGGTCGCCGCGGCCACGGTGCTGGCCGAGCAGGGCGTGGACCTGGAGACGCTGGTCGCGGCGATCCTCCACGACACCATCGAGGACACGCCGCTGACCCGCGAGGAGATCGCGGCCGAATTCGGGGTCACGGTGGCCGAGCTGGTCGAGGGCGTCACCAAGCTGGACAAGCTCCATTTCCGAGACCGTCGCGAAGCAGATGCGGAAAGCTTCCGCAAGATGATGCTGGCGATGGCGCTCGATCTGCGCGTGATCCTGATCAAGCTCGCCGACCGCCTGCACAACATGCGCACGCTCGGCGCCCAGAGCGCCGAGGCGCGCATGCGCATCGCCCGCGAGACGCTGGAGATCTACGCGCCGATCGCGCAGCGGCTCGGCATGAACCTCATCAAGGCCGAATTGCAGGACCTGGGCTTCCGTGCGCTGCATCCATGGCGGCATGCGGTGCTCGCCCGGCGCATCCGCTCGCAGCCGGTCGTCCGCCGCGAGGCGCTGGCCAAGATCGAGGCGCAGCTCGCGCAGCGATTGGGCAAGGAGAACATTCCGTTCCGACTCATCGGGCGGGTCAAGTCGCCGTGGAGCATCTACACCAAGATGCGCGCGGAAGGCAAAACCTTCGACCAGGTGATGGACGTCTTCGGCTTCCGCCTGGTGGTGCGTTCGGTGCCCGAGTGCTATCACGCGCTCGGCGTGGTGCACGCCGCGTTCAAGCCGGTGGACGGGCGATTCCGCGATTTCGTCGCGATCCCCAAGGCCAACGGTTACCAATCGCTGCACACGGTGCTGTTCGGCCCCTACGGTTCTCCGATCGAGGTGCAGATCCGCACGGAGGAAATGGACCTCATCGCCGAGCGCGGCATCGCCGCGCACTGGTCGTACAAGCATGGCGGCAGCGCCCCCAACAGCGCGCAGAACCGGGCGCAGTCGTGGGTCGCGAACCTCATCGAGTCGCAGCGCGCCACGGGGTCCTCTCTGGAATTCCTCGAGAACGTGAAGATCGACCTGTTCCCGGACGAGGTCTATCTGTTCACGCCCAAGGGCGACATCATGGCCCTGCCGCGCAATTCCACGACCCTCGATTTCGCCTACGCCGTGCACACGGACGTCGGCAATCACGCCGTCGCCGCCCGCGTCGACAAGAAACTGGTGCCGCTGCGCACCAAGCTGGTCAGCGGACAGAGCGTGGAGATCATCGTCGCGAAATCGGCCTCGCCGAAGCCGCAGTGGCTCGAATTCGTGGTCACCGGCAAGGCCCGCACCGCGATCCGCCACCAGCTGAAGCAGCTGGAACACGAGGACGCGGTGCAGCTTGGCCATCGCATGCTCGACCGAGCGCTCGAGTCGATGGACACCTCGCTCGATCGCGTGCCGCAGGCGCGACTCGAGAGTTTCCTCGCCGATCACCGCTATCCGCGTCTGGAAGCGCTGCTGGCGGACATCGCGCTGGGCAACCGCATGCCGACCCAGGTCGCGCAGGTGCTCGCGCACCGCATCCCGGACCGCCGCGATGCGGTCGATGTCGCGCTGGGGCCGTCGCTGCGCGAGAAGATCCTGATCACCGGCGCCGAACGCGGCGTGGTGACCTTCGCGAGCTGCTGCATGCCGATCCCGGGCGACGACGTGATGGGGTATCACACCGCCGGTCGCGGCATCGTGGTGCACCGGCTCGATTGCCCCAACGTCGCCGAATACCGCAAATCGCCGGAGCGCTGGGTGTCGATCGGCTGGGATCGCGAAGTCAGCGGCGATTTCCACGTCGCGCTGCGGGTGGAAGTCGAGAACCGCATGGGCGTGTTGGCCCAGGTCGCGGCCGCCATCGCCCAGGCCGATTCCAACATCGAGGGCGTGGAATACCTCGATCGCGACAAGAACATCTCGGTGATCCGTTTCGATATTTCCGTCAGCGACCGCGTGCATCTGGCCGAAGTCATCCGCCGCGTGCGCCGGCTGGGCGTGGTGCATGGCGTCCAGCGGTGGTCGTAGGTCGGGCCGAAGCCCGACCTACAATCGCTACACTAACGAACTCCAACCCGAGCCGAGTGCGCCCATGCCCCGCGAACCCATCCATACCCCCAACGCTCCCGCCGCCATCGGTCCGTATTCGCAGGCCACGCGCGCGGGCGACATGGTGTTCCTTTCCGGCCAGATCCCGCTGGATCCCAATTCCGGACTGATCGTCGAGGGCGACATCACCGCGCAGGCGCAGCAGGCGTTCGCCAATCTGCGCGCGGTGTGCCAGGCCGCCGGTGGTTCGTTCGACGACATCGTCCGCGTCGGTCTGTACCTGACCGATCTCTCCGAATTCGCCGCGGTCAACGCGGTGATGCAGGACGTGTTCCAGGCGCCCTATCCGGCGCGTTCGACCATCGAAGTCTCGGCGCTGCCGCGCGGCGCGAAGTTCGAGGTCGACGCGATCATGGTCCTGCGCTGATCCGGCGGCCCCGACCGGTCGCGAGCGCCTTTCCAGGACCATTCTCGCGCGAATGCCTTCCGCGCCGCCCCGCAGCGCATCGTCCTCCGATCCGGCCGCGCAGCCGCTGACCACGCTCGCCGGCGTGGGCGCGGCGGTGGCGGAGAAGCTCGCCGCGCGCGGGCTGCTGACCCTGCAGGATCTGTGGTTCCATCTGCCGCGGCAGTACGAGGATCGCACCGAACTGACGCCGATCCGGATGCTGCAGCCGGGACGGCCCGCGCAGATCGAAGGCACGGTCGACGCGGTCGAGAAGGGGTTCCGCTATCGGCCGATGCTGCGGGTCGCGCTCGGCGACGATTCGCATGCGACCGTGGTGTTGCGCTTCTTCCATTTCCGCAGCCAGCAGGTCGCGCAATTCGCCCCCGGCACGCGCGTACGGGCCTACGGCACGCCGCGGCCGGGCCAGCACGGGCTGGAAATCGTGCATCCGAGTTATCGCGTTCTTGGCGTCGGCGCCGAACCGGACCTGAGCGAAACCCTCGATCCCGTGTATCCCGCGATCGAAGGCATCGGCCCGGCCGCGCTGCGGAAACTGATCGGACAGGCGCTGCAGCGCCTGCCCGACGACGCGGCGATGGCGCTGCTGCCGACGGAACTGCTGGCGCGCGAGCCGCTGTGCGTCGGGTTGCCCTCGCTGCGCGACGCCTTGCTGACCCTGCATCGCCCGCCGCAGGGCAGCGATGTGCAGGCGCTGCTGGCCGGCACGCATCCGGCGCAGCGACGCCTCGCGATCGAGGAACTGCTGGCGCATCACCTCAGCCTGCGTCGACAGCGCATCGCGATGCAGACCCACGGCGCGACGTCGCTGCGCGACGCGGGACGGGTCGATGCGCTGCGCCGGGCCCTGCCGTTTTCACTGACTCGCGCGCAGGAGCGCGTGTTCGACGAGATCCGTGCCGATCTCGCCAAGCCCGTGCCGATGCTGCGACTGGTGCAGGGCGACGTGGGCAGCGGCAAGACCGTGGTCGCGGCGATGGCCGCGCTGCTCGCGGTGGCCGAAGGCCGGCAGGCGGCGCTGATGGCGCCGACCGAACTGTTGGCGGAACAGCATCTGGTCAACCTGCGCGGCTGGCTGGAGCCGCTCGGCGTGCGCGTGGTGTGGCTCGCCGGCAAGGTGACCGGCAAGGCGCGCGAAGCGGTGCGCGCCGAGATCGCCGGCGGCGCGGCACAGGTCGTGGTCGGCACCCACGCGTTGATGCAGGAAGGCGTGGCGTTCCGCGATCTGGCGCTGGCCATCGTCGACGAACAGCATCGTTTCGGCGTGCACCAACGGCTCGCGCTGCGCGACAAGGGCAACACCGGCGCGCGCGTTCCGCATCAACTGGTGATGACCGCGACGCCGATTCCCCGCACGCTCGCGATGGCCGCCTACGCGGACCTGGATGTGTCGGCGATCGACGAACTGCCGCCCGGCCGCACGCCGGTGCAGACCGTGGTGCTCAGCGCCGAGCGCCGACCGGAACTCATCGAGCGCATCCGCGCCGCCTGTCGCGAAGGCCGTCAGGCCTACTGGGTCTGCACCCTGATCGACGACAGCGACGAAGTCGTCGCCCAGGCGGCGCAGAGCACCTACGAAGCCCTCGTTCAGCAGATGCCGGAACTGCGCATCGCGCTCGTGCACGGGCGGATGAAGGCCGCCGAGAAGCAGAAGACGATGACCGCGTTCAAGGCCGGCGAGGTGCAGTTGCTGGTGGCGACGACCGTGATCGAGGTCGGCGTCGATGTGCCGAACGCTTCGCTGATGATCGTCGAGAACGCGGAGCGGCTCGGCCTGGCGCAGTTGCACCAGTTGCGCGGGCGGGTGGGACGCGGCAGCGCGGCGTCGAGTTGCGTGCTGTTGTATCAATCGCCGCTGTCGCGCATGGCGCGCCAACGGTTGGAGACGATGCGCGAGACCAACGACGGTTTCGTGATCGCCGAGAAGGATCTCGAACTGCGCGGCCCCGGCGAACTGCTCGGGACGCGACAGACCGGTCTCGCCGCGTTCCGGATCGCCGATCTCGCCCGCGATGCGGCGCTGCTGCCGACCGTGCAGCGGATCGGCGATGCGCTGTTGCGCGCATCTCCCGAGATTGCCGGCCGCATCACCGAACGCTGGATCGGCGGCGCGGTGCGGTACGCGGGGGCGTGATCGGGTCGTCGGCGCTCAACACAACCCGTCGCCGCGCTCCCCGCCTTCCGTCGGGCAGTAGACATCGTGCAGGGTCTGGATGATGCGATGCACCGGGCCGGGCGCGACCGAGTAATACACGTTCTGCGATTCGCGCCGGGTCTGCACCAGGCCGCCCTCGCGCAGGACGGCGAGGTGCTGCGAGAGCGCGGACTGGCTCAGGTCGATTTCGGCGTTGATCTCGCCGACGGTCCGCTCGCCGTCGATCAGCAGGCACATGACCCGCAGGCGTTGCGGGTTGGAGAGCGCCTTCAGCAGTTCGGCGGCCTCCTCGGCCTGCGCCTGCATGCGTTCGCCGAGCGACGCGGTGTCGGCGTTGCGACGACGTGCGCTCATCCCGGCCGCTCCGTGGCGCCGCCGCTCTCGACCCAGCGCAGCCAGCCGCCGGCCAGCGACAGCGGGCGGTCGAAGCCGAGCCGCTTCAGCGCTTCCGCGGCCAGTGCCGAGCGCCCGCCGGTACGGCAATAGACGATTACCGGCTCCCGTCGGTGGGACAGGTGGGGGTCGGGTTTGCCGGCCACGGCCGGATGGCCGTCGACCTGGAACTCCAGCACGCCGCGCGGAATGTTGACCGCGCCGGGCAGGTGACCTTCGGCGAATTCGGCCGGTTCGCGGACGTCGATCACCGGCGCGCCGGCCGTTTGCAGTCCGCGCAGCCGCTCCGGGTCGATTTCCTCGATGACGGCTCGGGCCTGGGCGACGAGATCCTGGGCGGTGTAGGACATGAACGGGTCTCCTGGGGCTGGTTGACAGTCTAGCAAACTCTAATTAAGATATTTCTAAATTAGAAACAAGTCAATCGACCGGGAGGGCGTCATGAGCAGCATCGTCGTGATCGGAGCGGGTCTGAGCGGCATGAGCGCGGCCTACGAGCTGCGCGACATCCTCGGCAAGGCACATCGGATCACCGTCGTCGGCGACGGCGAGCGGTTCAGCTTCACGCCCTCCAATCCCTGGGTCGCGGTCGGCTGGCGCAAGCCGGACGACATCACCCTGAAGGCCGGCGATCATCTGTCGAAGAAAGGCATCGACTTCCGCGCCGATGGCGTCGCGAAGATCGAGGCGACCGAACACCGCGTCGTGACCGGCGACGGCACCGTCCTCGACTACGACTATCTCCTGGTCTGCACCGGTCCGAAGCTCGCGTTCGACGAAGTCCCGGGCAGCGGGCCCCACGGCGGCTACACCCAGTCGGTCTGCACCACGCCGCACGCGCGGCAAGCCTGGGAGGCCTATGAGCGCTTTCTCGAGAATCCCGGACCGATCGTGGTCGGTGCGATGGCCGGCGCCAGTTGTTTCGGGCCGGCCTACGAGTTCGCGATGATCCTCGACGCCGATCTGCGCAAGCGCAAGCTGCGCGACAAGGTGCCGATGAGTTTCGTCACCAGCGAACCGTACATCGGTCATATGGGTCTGGGGGGCGTCGGCGATTCCAAGGGATTGATGGAGTCCGAACTGCGCCAGCGCCACATCCGCTGGATCGTCAATGCGAAAGTGAAGGAGGTGCGCGACGGCGAGATGCAGGTCGTCGAGCACGACGACAACGCGCAACCGGTCAAGGAACACGCCTTGCCGTTCGCCTATTCGATGATGCTGCCGGCGTTCCGCGGCGTCGATGCGGTCGCCGCGGTCGAAGGTCTCTGCAATCCGCGCGGCTTCGTGATCGTCGACAAGCATCAGCGCTGCCCGAAATTCCCGCGGATCTTCGCCGCCGGCGTATGCGTGGCGATCCCCCCGGTCGAAGCGACGCCGATTCCGACCGGCGCGCCGAAGACCGGTTTCATGATCGAGTCGATGGTGACCACGATCGTCCGCAACATCCAGGCCGAACTGGCCGGCAAGCCGCCGACCTTCGAAGGGACCTGGAACGCGGTCTGCCTCGCCGACATGGGCGACACCGGCGCGGCGTTCGTCGCGCTGCCGCAGATCCCGCCGCGCAACGTCACCTGGACGAAGATCGGCAAGTGGGTGCACCTGGCGAAGATCGCGTTCGAGAAATACTTCCTCTACAAGATGCGCCACGGCACCAGCGAGCCGATCTACGAGAAATACGTGCTCAGCGCGCTGGGCATCGAGCGCCTCAAATGACCCGCAACGCAACCGGAGAAACCGCATGAACCTCGACCGTGCCGTCATGGCCTTCGCCGGCGTGATGATCCTCGTCAGCCTGCTGCTCACGTACGTCGTCTCCCCCTGGTTCTGGCTGTTCACCGCCTTCATCGGCCTGAACATGCTGCAGGCCAGCGTCACCGGCTTCTGTCCGGCGGCGATGATCTTCCGCAAACTCGGAGTCGCCAGCGGATGCGCCTTCAAATGAACCTTCTTCTGCGGCCCGCCGCGCTCGCGCTCGCCCTGTCGCTCGCCGCCTGCGGCGGCGACGCGGACGAGCGCGCGCAGGCGGCGCCGCCGAAACTCGACACCTTCGTGGTCGCCGCGGGGGCCGGAGACGGTCGCGCCTGGGACGGCACGGTGGAAGCCGTGCGCGAAGCCACCCTGTCCGCGCAGACCTCGGGCCGCGTTGCCGAAGTGAACGTGGACGTCAACGATCGCGTCGAAGGCGGCCTTGCCCTGTTGCGACTGACCGTGGTCGAACAACAGGCCGGCGTCGACGCCGCGCGCGCGCAGTTGCGCGCGGCGGAGGCGTCGGCGGTCGAGGCCGAACGCCAGTTCCAGCGCTTCGCCGCGCTCGCCGAGGACGACTATGTCTCGCGCGCGCAGCTCGATCAGGCACGCGCCGCCCGCGACGCCGCCGTGGCCGCGCGCGATGCCGCACGCGCGCAGCTGTCCTCCGCGGGCCAGAACGCCGACTACACGACCGTGCGCGCGCCGTATGCGGGCGTGGTGTCCGCGCGACTGGTCGAACCCGGCGAGACCGTGAACCCCGGCCAGCCGCTGATGACGGTATACGCTCCCGACGATCTCCGCATCGAAGTGCGGGTGCCGCAATCGGCGGCCGATGCGATCCGCGCGCAGCCGCGCGCTCGGGTCCGGTTCGACGATGGCGTCGCGGTCGATGCGCGCGAGGTCGTCGTGTATCCGGCCGCCGATCCGGCCAGCCACAGCGTGCCGGTGCGCGTGCTGTTGCCGAAGCTGGTGACGCCGCCGGCGCCGGGCGTGGTCGCCAAGGTGGAATTCCCGGTGCGCGCCGAGGGTCGCACGCTGCGCGTGCCGTCGTCCTCGGTGTCGCGTCGCGGCGAACTCACCGCCGTCTACGTGGTGAAGGACGGTCGCGTGTTGTTGCGCCAACTGCGCCTCGGCGCGCGCGACGGCGAATCGGTCGAGGTCCTCGCCGGTCTGCGCGCGGGCGACGTGGTCGTGCGCGATCCGGAGGCGGCGATGATCGCGATCTCGGCGCAGCGCGGGGTTGCGGGAGACGCGCATGAATGACGTGCCGTCGCATCGCACCGCCCCGCGCCTCGGATTCTCGGGGCGGATCGCCCGGGCTTTCCAGGCCAATCCGCTGACGCCCGTTCTTGCGCTGATGGGGCTGATGCTCGGCCTCGTCGCCGTGTTGATCACGCCGCGCGAGGAAGAGCCGCAGATCGACGTGACCATGGCGAACGTGTTCGTGCCGTTCCCCGGCGCGTCTTCGCGCGATGTCGAGCAGCTGGTGAGTTATCCGCTGGAGCAGAAACTCTCCGAGATCGAGGGGGTCAAGCACGTCTATTCGATCAGCCGTCCGGGAATGGCCGTGCTCACGGTCGAATACACCGTCGGCGTCGAGCGCCAGCCGGCGATCGTGCGCCTGTACAACCAGGTGTTCTCCAACAGCGACTGGATGCCGCAAGGCGTCGGCGTCGGTCAGCCGCTGATCAAGCCCAAGGGCATCGACGATGTTCCGGTCATGGCGCTGACGCTGTGGTCGGACGATGCCGCGACCGGTGTCGAGGAACTCGCCGCCGTCGCGCGCACGCTCGAAACCGAACTCAAGCGCGTGCCCGGCACGCGCGACATCTACACCATCGGCGCGCCGGACCGCGTGGTCGCGGTGACGCTCGATCCGACCCGGCTCGCCGCCTTCGGCCTGAGCGTCGGCGAGGTCGCGCAATCGCTGCAGGCGGCCAACGTCGTGCGCCACGTCGGCGAGCGCGTCGGCGACGACGGGACCGGCGAAAGCGCCGCCGTGCCGGTCACCGCCGGCCGCTTCCTCGCCGATCGCGACGACGTCGCCGGACTGGTGCTGGGCCTGCAGGGCGGAAAACCGGTCACGCTGGCCAATGTCGCCGAGGTCCGCGCCGGCATCGACGTGCCCGCGAACTACGTGTGGCACGCCGTACCCGCGGGACGGTCGGGGCCGAAGACCGGTGCCGCGCCCGCGGTCACCATCGCCATCGCCAAGAAACCCGGCAGCAACGCCGCCGACATCACCGCGGCGATCGCGCAGCGGGTCGAGGATCTGCGCGGCGAACTGATCCCCGATGCCGTCGAGGTCGAGGTCGTGCGCGATTACGGCCGGACCGCGACCGACAAGGCGCAGAAGCTGATCCAGAAACTGATGTTCGCGACGATGTCGGTGGTGCTGCTGGTGTTGTTCGCGTTGGGCCGACGCGAAGCGCTGGTGGTCGGCGCGGCGGTCGTGCTCACCCTCGCGCTCACCCTGTTCGCGTCGTGGGCGATGGGCTTCACCCTCAATCGCGTGTCGCTGTTCGCGCTGATCTTCTCGATCGGCATCCTCGTCGACGACGCCATCGTCGTGGTCGAGAACATCCATCGCCACATGGCGCGCGGCGGAAAATCGCTGCTTGAGGCGATCCCGCCCGCGGTCGACGAAGTCGGCGGCCCGACCATTCTCGCGACGTTCACCGTGATCGCGGCGCTGTTGCCGATGGCCTTCGTCAGCGGTCTCATGGGACCGTACATGCGGCCGATCCCGATCAACGCTTCGGCCGGCATGGTGCTGTCGCTGGCGGTGGCGCTGGTGGTGACGCCGTGGTTGTCGCTCAAGCTGCTGAAACCGCACGTCGCGCATGCCGCGCACGAGAAAACCGGCGAACAGGGTGCCGGGACCTGGCTGCATCGGCTCTTCTCGCGAGTCATGACGCCCTTCCTGGACGGTGCGCGCGGCTCGCGCCGTCGCCTGTTCCTGTTCGGCGGCATGGTCGGTCTGGTGCTGTTGTCGGCCAGTCTCGCGGTGTTCCAACTGGTCGTGCTGAAGATGCTGCCGTTCGACAACAAGTCCGAGATCCAGGTGGTCGTGGACATGCCGGAGGGCAGCACCCTCGAAACCACGAACGCGCTGCTCACCGAGCTGGCCGCGAGCGCGTCCGAGTTCCCGGAAGTGATGCACGTCCAGGGCTACGCCGGCACTTCCGCGCCGATCAACTTCAACGGCCTGGTGCGCCAGTATTTCCTGCGCAGCGGCGCCAACGTGGGCGATCTGCAGGTGAATCTGGTCGACAAGCACGATCGCGACCGCAAGAGCCACGATATCGCGCGTGCGATGCGACCGACGCTGGACGGCATCGGCCGCCGCTATGGCGCCTCGGTCAAGGTGGTGGAAGTACCGCCGGGTCCGCCGGTACTGTCGCCATTGGTGGCCGAGATCTACGGCCCGGACCAGGCGCAGGCCCGCAAGGTCGCGCAGGCGCTGGAGCGGCGTTTCCGCGACACCGACGGCATCGTCGATGTCGACACGACCGTGGAGGCCGCATCGCCGCGCGAAGTGCTGGTGGTGGATCGCGAACGCGCGGCGCGGCTCGGCGTCGACCAGTCCGTCGTCGCGAACACGCTCGCCGCCGCGGTCGGCGGATACGACGCCGCCTACGTGCAGGATGGCGCCTCGCGCCATCCGCGCCCGGTGCGTCTGCGCGTGCCGGTGGCCGAACAGGCGAGTCTGGAACGCCTGCTGTCGCTGTCGGTCAAGGGTGGGCAGGGACAGACGGTGCCGCTGTCCGAGGTCACGACGATCGTCCGCGCGCAGTGGGACGGCGCGATCCACCACAAGGACCTGCTGCCGGTGGTCTACGCGATGGGCGACGAGGCCGGCGAACTCGACAGTCCGTTGTACGGCATGTTCGACCTGGTCGGCCAGGTGTCGGACGACGCCGTGGCCGGTCGCCGACTCGACCAGTTCTTCATCCGTCAGCCCACGGCGACATCGGGTTATGCGATCAAGTGGGACGGCGAGTGGCAGATCACCTACGAAACCTTCCGCGACATGGGCATCGCCTACGCCGCGGGCCTCGTGCTGATCTACCTCCTGATCGTCGCCCAGTTCCGCAGCTATCTGGTGCCGCTGGTGATCATGGCGCCGATCCCGATGACCGTGATCGGCGTGATGCCGGGGCATGCGTTGCTCGGCGCGCAGTTCACCGCGACCTCGATGATCGGCATGATCGCACTGGCCGGCATCATCGTCCGCAACTCCATCCTTCTGGTGGACTTCATCAACCAGGCGGTGGGCGAGGGCCGGACGCCGGCCGAGGCGGTGATCGAGGCCTGCGCCGTGCGCGCGCAACCGATCGTGCTGACCGGACTGGCGGCGATGCTCGGCGCGGTGTTCATTCTCGACGACCCGATCTTCAACGGTCTCGCGGTGTCGTTGATTTTCGGTATCTTCGTCAGCACATTGCTGACGCTGATCGTCATTCCCCTGCTGTACTTCGTGTTGCTGCGCCGCAAGGGCGCCAAGGAGGCCACGCCATGACCGACACCCCCGAGATCCGCATCCGGCTGGAGCAGGAAAGTCCCTACGGCTTCAAGGTGAATTTCGAGGGCACGGACCTCGAGGCCCTGCACACCGACGAGCCCGCGCCGCTGGGCGCGGGCGCCGGGCCGAATCCGTCCGCGCTGCTGCTGTCCGGCATCGCCAACTGCCTCTCGGCCAGCCTGCTGTTCGCGCTGCGCAAGTTCAAGAACGATCCGGGGCCGATCCGCGCCGAGATCGTCGCCCGCCGCGAGCGCAACGCCGAGGGCCGTTGGCGCATCCCGCGCGCCGAGGTCGAGATCCGGCTGTCCGACAAGGCCGCCGATCTCGAGCACTTCGATCGCGTGGTCGCGCAGTTCGAACAGTTCTGCATCGTCACCCAGAGCGTTCGCGAGGGCGTGGAGGTCGCGGTGCGCATCGTCGATGCGGACGGCGTCGTGCGGGAGCCGGGCGCATGAACCCGCCCGGGTCTCTCCGCATCGCCTGCCCGCACTGCCATGCGCTCAACCGGGTGCCGGCCGAGCGCATCGGCGACGCGCCGGTCTGCGGGCGCTGCAAGGCGCCGCTGTTCGCCGCGCATCCCATCGCACTGGATTTCGATGCCTTCGATCGGCACGCCGTGCAGTCCGATCTGCCCGTTCTCATCGACTTCTGGGCACCGTGGTGCCAACCCTGCCTGATGATGGCGCCGCAGTTCGAAGCCGCCGCCGCCGCGCTCGAACCCGGATTCCGCCTGGCCAAGGTCGATACCGAGGCGAATCCCGCGCTCGCGGCGCGTTTCGACATCCGCAGCATTCCGACCCTGGTGCTGATGCGCGGCGGACGCGAGATCGCGCGCCGGTCGGGCGCGACGGGCGCCGCGGACATCGCGCGCTGGGCGCGCGCACAGGCCGGTTGAAGCCGGTCTGCGCGTGCAGCATGGCCGCCATCGCCGCGTAGAATCGCCGTGGTGCCTTGTCTGTCGCCACATGTCTGCCGTCCATTTTCGGAGTCGTTCCATGGAATCGAAGCCCCGTCTCATTCCGCGTGGCGCCTGGGTGGCGAACCTCGTATTCGCCCTCGCGCTGACCGCCTGCGCCGGCGTCGCGGCGCAGAAGGCGCTGCCGCCGATGGCCGCGACGCCCTCGGGCACCGTCGTCGCGCAGCCGAAGCCCGATCTCTACACCTCCGGGCAGCCCGCGGCCGGGGATTGGCGCGCGTTCGCCGATGCCGGCGTGCGCACGGTCGTCAATCTCCGCACCGCCGCCGAGATGAAGGGACGCGACGAGCGCGCCGAGGTCGAAGCGGCAGGCATGCGCTATCTCGAACTGCCGATCGACGGCGCCGCGGCGATCGACGCCGAACATGCGCGCGCGCTGTCGGCACTGCTGCGGGCGGAGCCGGGTCCGGTGCTGCTGCATTGCGCCAGCGGCAATCGCGTCGGCGGGCTGTTGGCGCTCGCGGCGGCGCAGGACGGCATGTCCGCCGAGGATGCGCTGACCCTGGGACGCAGCGCCGGCATGAAGTCGACCGAGGGTCGGGTGCGCGAGGCGTTGGGCGTCCCGTCCGCGGTCCAGACCTCGCCCTGAACCTGGTGCGGTTCGCGCGCGATTCAGTCGCTCGGGACGATGGTGGACGGGTTCCCGCATCCGCCCACCGTGGAGTCCCCGCATGCGTCCCTCGCTGCCCAGGTCGATCCTGCTCTCCTGTCTTGCGCTGATCGCGGCGATTCCCGCCTTCGACGCTGAGGCCGCCTCCGGCGCCGTCGGCGAGCGCGTTCCCGCATCGCTCTTCTGCAACGGCGAGCGCGAGACCGCCGACTGGGGCGATGCGCTCAAACTCGTGGTGCTGATGCCGTCGCGCAGCGAGTACGGCGGGATGCTGCGACTGGCCTTCAACGGCTATTTCCGGCGTGGCGATGCCTTTGCCGGCGAGGCGCCGGAGATCAAGGTGATCTATGTCACCGGGGAGGCCTGGTCGGCGGCGGACGCTGCCTTCCTGTTCATGGAGAACGATTGCGTGCCCGCCAGCGGCGACGCGCTGGCGCGGATCTCCCGGGCGACCGGATCGACGCTCCCTCTGGCGGACGACGCGGACGCCACGGTGCTGCTGCTCGACAAGGACGACACGGTGCGCTGGCGCGACGATGCCTATCGCGCGCAGGGCGAACATCTGAAACCGCTGGAGGCGGCGGTGAAATCCCTCGTCGGCCGCCCCGACCGCCTCGCCCCGGCTCCGGAAGCGCCGTCACCGCAGATCGGCGACGTCGCGCCCGACTTCCCGATCGCGATCCCGTCGGCGTCGCGCATGCCTCCGGTCGGCGCGGGCGCGGACGATGACCTCGGTTCGCGGTTGTCCGCGTTGCGCGGCAAGGTCGTGCTCGTCGCGTTCTATCCGGCGGCGTTCAGCGGCACGTTGCCCACCGTCGAAGGCACGCCGCAGGCGACCGCGGAGGCGGCGTTGGCGCGGCATCGGCAGCGGATGATGAGCTGCGCCCTGCAACTGGACGAACTCGATGTGCTCGCGCCGGACGCCGCGCTCAAGGGCGATGTGGTCAAGCTCGCGATCAGCGCCTCCACGCCCGGATTGCTCGAGGACTGGCGGCGCACGCTGCGCAGCCGCGATCTGCACTTCGTCAACGATCCCGACTACGCCATCGCGCGGCGTTACGGCAGCTACGACGCCGCGGCCGGTTACAACCTGCGCAAGGTCTTCGTCGTCGATCGCGAAGGTCGGATCGTGTTCGTCGACGAGGATTACGCGCCCGGCGACGCGCAGACGATCGCGGACGCGCTGTCGGCGGCGATGCGCGCGCGGTGAGGCCGCCCGGTCGCGCGCGCGACCCGGTCTACAGCAGGTCGATGGGCAGTTTCAGATACCGCACGCCGTTCTCTTCCGGCTCCGGCAGGCGCCCGGCGCGGACGTTCACCTGCACTGACGGCAGCAGCAGCGTCGGCATCGCCAGCGTCGCATCGCGGGCGGTGCGCACGGTCACGAAATCGTCCTCGCTCACGCCGTCGCGGACGTGGATGTTGCCCTGTTTTTGCGCGGCGATCGTGGTTTCGCAGGCGTAGTCGCGCCCGCCCGGGGCGTAGTCGTGGCAGACGAAGACGCGGGTGTCGGCCGGCAGCGCGAACAGGCGATGGATCGAGCGGTACAGCGTGCGCGCGTCGCCGCCGGGGAAATCGCAGCGCGCGGTGCCGCCGTCGGGCATGAACAGCGAGTCGCCGACGAACAGCGCGTCTCCGATCCGGTAGGCGATGCTGTCGTTGGTGTGACCCGGGACCGCGATGACTTCGGCGTCGATGTCGCCGATCGCGAACCGCTCGCCGTCGGCGAAGAGATGGTCGAACTGCGAGCCGTCGACCGGGAAATGCTCGCCGAGATTGAAGATCGGGCGGAACGTCTTCTGCACGGTGCGGATGCCTTCGCCGATGGCGAGCGCCGCCTGTGCGAAATGCGATTTCAGCCAGTATCCCGCGCTGAGATGATCGGCGTGCGCATGCGTTTCGAGGAGCCAGCGGACATCGAGTTCGTGCGCGCGGACATGCGCGAGCAAGGCCTGCGCCGAGGTCGTCGACGTGCGCCCCGATTTCGCATCGAAATCCAGCACGGGATCGACGATGGCGGCCCGACGCGTGGCCGGATCGGCGATCATGTAGGTCCAGGTGCAGCTGTCGGCGTGGAAGAACGGGGTGACGGTAGGCGACATGGCGGAATCCTCCGGCGAAGCGACGATTCTAGGGCCGGTTCGGCGGTCGCGGCTCGATCCGGCGCGAGCGGGCACGAGTGGGCATAATGCCGCGATGACCGACAGACTCCCCCTCCTCATCGACACCGACCCCGGCGTGGACGACGCGCTGGCCCTCCTCATGGCCTTCGACGCGCCGCATCACGCGGTCGTGGGCCTGACCATCGCCGCCGGCAACGTCGGCCTGAAGCACACCGTCGCCAATGCGCTGAAGTTGTGCGAAGTGGCCGGCGTGGACGTTCCGGTCTTCGCCGGGTGCGATGCGCCCCTGCTCCATCCCGCGCCCGACGCGTCGTACGTCCACGGCCGCGACGGCTTCGGCGACATCGGGTACCCGCCGGCGGCGAAAGCGGCCGAGGCCGAACACGCGGCGACCGCGATGATCCGCCTTTCGCACGCGCATGCCGGGCGACTGGTGCTGTGCATGCTCGGACCGCTGACCAATCTCGCCGTGGCCCTGAAGCTCGATCCGACTCTGCCCGAACGGATCGGACGGTTCGTGGTCATGGGCGGTGCGGTCACGGGGCAGGGCAACACCACGCCGACCGCCGAATTCAACATCGGCTTCGACCCTGAAGCGGCGCATCTGGTGTTCGAGGCCTTCGCGGCCGCCGGGAAGATCGTCGAGATCGCGGACTGGGAGGCGGTGATCCGCCACGGTTTCCTGCACAGCGACGTCGATGCCTGGCTGCAGGCCGATCACCCCAGAGCCCGGTTCTACGAGGCGATCTCGCGCCGGACCCGGGAATGGTCCGCCGGTCTGCGCGGCGAGCGCTGGCACGCCGCCGATGCGCTCGCCATGGCCCTGGTGGTCGCGCCGCAGGACGCCCGCCGCCTGGAGCGCCGGCCGCTGCGGGTGGAGCTGGCCGGGCCCGAGACCCGCGGCATGACCGTGGTCGACTGGGGGCGGCGCAGCGGTCGCGCCGACAACGCCGAGATCCTGATGGACTACGACCAGGCGGCCTTCGAGGCGCTGATCCGGCAAGCGTTGGGTGCTTGCAATTGAGCTACAGAGCGGCAGCTAGGTTCTTTATTTCACGCTTGTAACGATCAACCGAAGGATTTACTTCAAGACGTTGACCATCGACGATGTGCTTTTCACCTGCATTCAGTCGTGAAAGTGGGAGTCTTCTGTTGCCACTGATACGACCGGAAGAATGAAAGTCATCTAGTAGATAGAAGCAGTCTGAGACATCTGTTTCAGAAAATAGCGAAGAAAATTCCTGCGCTGCTTCAATAGCCTTCTGCGCGAAGAATTTTGTAGAGCTATCAGGGGTGTTTGCGCTTTGTCTACTCCAGCCGCAATGTGTCATTGCAATTGCATGGATCTTTGGTGTGCTGGACAGCCCAGCTTGTTGATTAAATCTATGAAAATCCATGCTTTGCTCTTTGAGCATGCGAAGCGTTAGGTGAAGCGCTTCAATAGAGTTTTGGTCAACTCTGACTGGGATCACCAATGCCTCCGCTGCGCACCAGGCGAGGTGGGTTGCGCCGCCGAAGAATGGACTGGTATCGATTATTACCTTTTCGGACCTTGTAGCACTTGCAGTGGATTCGACGATTTTCTTTAGAGTGAGCAATACCTTCTTGCAGGCATCCTTGCCCGCAGACTGTAGCTGAGCAAATTGCGCCAGTTGGCTGTATAGCAGAGAGGGAAACAGGAATAGCTCTGCTGATCCCGGTATTGCAAACACAGACTTCCCACCTTTGAATCCATCGCAATACGGGTTTGCTCGAACGGCAAGGTCGCTCGGATCAATCTGGCCCGTGTTTGTAATTTCAGAGACAAGTGCCTGATACAGCGTGTGTTCTTGGTCGGCAAGATGTTCGCCGAACATGCTCTGAGAGAGATTCTTTTGCGAGCAAGTATCCAAGAGCAAGAGCTTATTTTCCCTGGACACTTCATACGCCAGATTGAAGGTGAGGGTGCTTTTCCCGATGCCGCCGCGAAAATTGCTGATCGCGTAACGAGAGAATTTTTTTGTGCGGCTGGGGACCGCTTGGCCTTCAAGCACGAGCTTGGAGCGCTCGATGACGCGGGCAAGTGCGGTTGCGGAGGAGGGCATTGGGGCGTCCTGTGGTGTGGAATGTGAGCAGGATCCCACAAGATAGACAAAATGTCTATCAACGCCCTTGATCGACATTTCGTCGATCTCCCCGGGGCTGGATTGGGTTGTCGGGCGACTTGAGCCAGGGCGGGGGAGGTGGCTATAATGCCGGGCTTTCCGCTCAACTCCTTGGTGCTCGCCATGAAGGCCGACATCCATCCCGATTACCGTCAGGTCGTGTTCCAGGACGTGACCTCGGACTTCAAGATCCTCACCCGCTCGACCCTTGGCAGCAAGGAAACGATCAAGTGGGAAGACGGCAACGAGTACCCGCTGATCAAGGTGGAAATCTCGTCGTCTTCGCACCCGTTCTACACGGGCAAGCACAAGATCGTCGACACCAGCGGTCGCGTCGACAAGTTCCGCAAGCGCTACGGCAAGTAATCGCGTTCGCGCCGACGGGGTCGCGCACCGCGGACCCTACGCCGGCGTCGCGATCCGTACGTTTCATCGGCATCAGCCCGCAGCGGCCGCCTCATGGCGGCCGCTGTCGCGTGCGCGCGTCCCCGCCATTCTCGCCGCGTCGGCGGTTTAAGACCAAAGTCCAGAGCCGGAGCTCGAACGGCGATATGCGATAATCGCGCGATGTCGCGACCGCGGTCGCGACTTCCCTTCCCCGAACGCGCCGCGGTCCGCACCGCGAACCGCGGTTCCAGATCGTCAAAGAGACCCACCAGTTTCCGGGAGTGCGCCGTGTCTCAACAGGATTCTTCCATTCCGACCCAGGTCACCGTGACCGCCGGCGACAAGTCCGCCGTGCTGCCGGTGTACCAGCCCACCGTGGGCAGCCCCTGCGTCGATATCGCCAAGCTGCCCAGGGAAACGGGCCTGTTCACGTACGACTCGGGCTTCACCGCCACCGCGTCGTGCCGCTCGGCGATCACCTACATCGACGGCGACGCCGGCGTCCTGATGTATCGCGGTTATCCGATCGAGCAACTCGCCGAGAAGTCGAGCTTCCTCGAAGTGGCCTATCTGCTGATGAACGGCGAACTGCCGAGCCCGCAGGAATTCGCCAAGTTCGAGCACGAGGTCACGCATCACACGATGATGCACGAGGCCTTCCGCACCTTCCTGTTCGGCTTCCGTCACGACGCGCACCCGATGGCGATGCTGGTCGGCATGCTCGGTTCGATGGCGAGCTTCTATCACAACACGCTGGATCTTGAAGACGCCGAGCAGCGTCGCATGGCCGCGATCCGCCTGATCGCGAAGGTGCCGACCATCGCCGCGGCCTGCCACCGGTATTCGATCGGCTGGCCGAGCCGCTACCCGAAAAACAATCTCGAATACGTCACCCGCTTCCTGCACATGATGAAGGAAGTGCCGAGCGAGCCGCTGGAGCTCAACCCGGTCGCGGCCAAGGCGCTCGACCTGCTGTTCATCCTGCACGCCGACCACGAGCAGAACGCGTCGACCTCGACCGTGCGTCTGGTCGGTTCCACCGGCGCCAACCCGTACGCGTGCGTCGCCGCCGGCGTCGCCGCGCTGTGGGGACCGGCGCACGGCGGCGCCAACGAGGCGGTGCTGAAGATGCTGGAAGAGATCGGCCGCCCCGACAACGTGCAGTCGGCGATCGACAAGGCCAAGGACAAGAATTCGGGTTTCCGCCTGATGGGCTTCGGCCATCGCGTGTACAAGAACTTCGACCCGCGCGCGAAGATCATCCGCGAGATGTGCCACAAGGTGCTGAACGAGCTGGGCGTCAACGACCCGCTGCTCGAAGTGGCGATGAAGCTGGAAGAGGCGGCGCTGAAGGACGACTACTTCGTGCAGCGCAAGCTCTACCCGAACGTCGACTTCTACTCGGGCATCATCTACAAGGCGCTGGGCATCCCGACCGAGATGTTCACGGTGATGTTCGCGATCGCGCGTACCGCCGGCTGGGTGTCGCACTGGCTGGAGCAGCAGAACGATCCGGAAGGCAAGATCGGTCGCCCGCGCCAGATCTACACCGGCTACGCGGCCCGCGATTACGTCTCCGCCGACAAGCGCTGACCGCGACCGCGTCGTCGATCCCCGGAACCCCGCCGCAAGGCGGGGTTTTTTGTGGCCGCGCGGTCAACCGCCGGTCCGCTCGTGCGTTCCGAAACCGCGACGACCCGCATCCCTGCCGCGGGCGAAGGACGTTCAGATGCGCTCGATGGCCGCGGTCTCCCGATTCCCGTTCCGATGGATGTCCCGCGTCGTGCGCCGGTGCGCAGCGCTGTCTCTGCTGTTGGGTGCCTGCTGCACGGTACAGGCGCAGAGCGGATGCGTTCCCGTGGCGCTGACGCCCGGGGCCGCGGGCAACGACATCTGCTACGGCACCGCGGCCTGGCGCGAGCCGACGCTCGGCGGGATCTGGCTGCAGCAGCGCTTCGATTTCCATCGCGCGCCGGGCGCCAGCGATGCCGCGCCCGCGCCGTTGATCGTCTGGGCGCATCCCAACGGGAGCAGCAAATCCATCGCGCCGGGGTCGGGAGCCGACAACGTGCTCCTCAAGCCGGCTCTGGCTGCGGGCTTTTCGTTCGCCTCGGTGGAGTTCCGCCATCCGGTGGTCAACGAGAACGAAGCGGATTCGCCGAACGATCCCGGCGTTCCCCACCGCGATCTGGCGCGTGCGCTGCAATTCATTCGCGCGAATGCCTCTGCCTTGGGGATCGACCGCCGCAATGTCTTCGTGGTCGGCGGTTCGCGCGGGACGCTGTCGTTGTGGACCGTGCTTCAGGACGACATGGCGATTCCGACCAGTTCCGATCCGGTCGCGCGGCAATCCACGCGGGCGAATGCGGTGTTCGCCTACAACGCCCAGACCACCTACGACGGCCGCGAGTTCGCCGATCTGTTCCTGGTCGAGGCGGATCGCGCGGCGTTCAAGGCGACGTGGCAGACGCAGCATCCGAAATACGCGCAGTTCGGCAGTTCGATCCAGAGCGCGAGCAGCGACGACCCGCCGGTCATGCTGCGTTACGACCAGCATTTCATCGGGCGGCTGGTCACGCAGCAGGAATTGGCCAGCGTCGACTACGTGCACTATCCCGACTACGGGCTGGCGATGTGCGCGGCGTATCGCGTGGCCGGAATCGGAGCGCGCTGTACGGTCGAAGCCGATCCGCGATTCGACGGCATGGCGGGGTACAGCGGCTATGTGGAGTTCTTCCGCCAGCATCTTCGGGGGCGCGGGAAGCCGGTGCTGCCGGCCGATCCGATCGCGCCGTCGGCCAAGCGCAAGCGCGCGGCGGTTCGCCCGACCGGAGCGATCGTGCCGGATCCGGCCGATCGGGCGCGCTAGCGCTGCGCCGGGACCTCCGGCACATGCGAGGCGGGGGGGCGCGGCGCAGCGTGGCCGCACGTCGACCGGAGCCCGCGATGCGTCCTTCCCTGATTCCCTGCTCGTGGTTCGTGCTGGGGGTGTGCCTGTCGGCGCCGGGTCTGCGCGCGGCCGAGCCGTCGCAGCCGTTGGCCGACGGGGTCGACCTGCTGCCCGGCGCGTTCGTGCCCGGTGCCCAGCCCGACGGCAATACGATCATCTTCGACGCGCCGGCAGGTCTGGTGGTCGTCGACACCGGGCGCCATCGCGGGCACGCCCAGCGCATCCTCGGCATCGCGGCCTCGCGCAACCGCCCCGTCGCGGCCATCGTGAACACGCATTGGCATCTCGATCATGTCGCCGGGAATGTCGCCCTGCGCGATGCATGGCCGGCCGTCGAGGTGCATGCGAGCACGGCGATCGACGCCGCGCTCGAGGGATTCCTGGCGCGTTATCGCGGCCAGTTGCAGGACGCGATCGCGGGGACCGACGATGCCGCGCAGGCGGCAGCATGGCGCGAGGAAACGGCGAGGATCGACGCAGGGCCGCGTTTGCGCCCGACGATGCCCGTGACCGCATCGGGGCCCCGCACGATCGCCGGCCATGCGTTCGAACTCGGCTTGAGCGAGGCCGCGACCCGCGGCGATGTCTGGCTCCACGATCCGGCCACGCGGGTGCTGGTGGCCGGCGATCTGGTGACGCTGCCCGCGCCGTTCCTCGACACCGCCTGTCCGGTGCGGTGGCGCGCGACGCTGGGCGAACTGGCGGCGGTGGATTTCGCGGTGCTGGTGCCCGGTCACGGCAAACCGATGGATCGCGAACGTTTCAACGTCTACCGGCGGGCGTTCAACAATCTGCTGGCGTGCGCGGCGACGCCGACGCGCACCCGCACCTGCGTGGCGGGTTGGCGGCGCGATGCCGATCCTCTGTTGACGGACGCGGACCGCGAGACGGTGGACGGCATGATCGCCTACTACGTCGACGCGCGCCTGCGCGGTCCGGCCGCGACCGCCGATTGCGGCGCAGCGACGGACCCCGCGCCGTAGAGCGGGCGTTCGCCCGCTCCGCGTCGGCAGGCGTCGTCGTCAGGCCAGCAACGAACGCAGCATCCAGGCGTTTTTCTCGTGGATGTTGAGGCGCTGCGTCATCAGGTCCACGGTCGGGTCGTCGCCGGCGTTGTCGGCGGTCTTCAGGACCTTGCGGGCGGTCCGGCACACCGCTTCGTTGCCGCTGACCAACTGGCGCACCATCTCGCGCCAGTCGGCGGTGTCGCCCAGCCCCGGCGCTTCCTCGATGCTGCTGAGGCGGATGAATTCCGCGTAGGAGCCGGGCGCGTTGAAGCCGAGGGCGCGGATGCGTTCGGCGGTCTCGTCCAGGGCGGTCCACTGTTCGGTGTACTGGCCTTCGAACATCACGTGCAGGGTGTTGAACATCGGCCCGGTGACGTTCCAGTGGAAATTGTGGGTCTTGAGATACAGGGTGAAGCTGTCGGCGAGGAAGTGCGACAGACCCTCGGCGATCTTGCGGCGGTCGCCGGACGACAGGCCGATGTCGATCCGCGGCGTGGCGTCGGCGGTTGCGGCCGGGGCGGCGGCGGACGACTTCGCGTCCTGCTTCTTCGATCCGGATTTCTTCGGTCCGGACTGCTTCGACTCGGATTTGCTCGACTTGGCCATGGCTCGTCTCCGGGCGTGGGATGGATCAGACTATCGTCCCCCATCCGGCATTAGAAATCCGTTGCTCCGGGCCGATTCCCCGATGTCTTCGACCGATTCCCCGTCCGCGCCCCGTTTTTCGGGCAAACCGCAGGACCGCGCCCTGCAGAACGCACGTCGCGCGATCGACGGGGCGTTGTCGCGCGACCGCGGGCGGCTGCTCGGACTGTGGTCGCGCTGGAGCGGCAGGCCCGACGATGCCGGACTGCGGGCGGCGTTCGGCGATGCGCTGGCCGCATCGGTCGCCGCGCGCGAAGCGCGGGCGGCCGCGTTGCCGGTCGATGTCGCCGTCGATCCCGCCCTGCCCATCGCCGGCGAGGCCGAGCGGATCGTCGAGCTGATCCGCGATCATCAGGTGGTGGTGATCGCCGGCGAGACCGGCTCGGGCAAGACCACCCAATTGCCGAAGCTGTGCCTCGCCGCCGGCCGTGGCGCCGCGGGGATGATCGGCTGCACCCAGCCGCGCAGGATCGCCGCGCGCGCGGTCGCGCGACGCGTGGCCGAAGAACTGAATACGCCGCTCGGCGGCCTGGTCGGCTATCAGGTCCGCTTCAACGACAATGTCGGCGATCGCACCGCGGTGAAGTTCATGACCGACGGCATCCTGCTCGCCGAGATCCAGTCCGATCGCTGGCTGTCGGCCTACGACACGATCATCGTCGACGAAGCGCACGAGCGCAGCCTGAACATCGACTTCCTGCTGGGCTATCTCAAGCAACTGCTGGTCAAACGCCGCGATCTGAAGGTGATCGTGACCTCGGCGACCATCGACACCGAACGCTTCTCGCGCCATTTCGGCAACGCGCCGGTGGTGAGCGTGGAAGGGCGCGGCTATCCGGTCGACGTGCGCTGGCGTCCGCTCGAAGGCGACGGCAGCGACGAGGACGGCGACGACCGCGACGGCGACGGCGACCGCTCGGTGCTCGACGGCATCGTCGGCGCCTGCGACGAGATCGCGCGCGGCGCGGCGTCCGCAGGCGGCATCGGGGACGTGCTGGTGTTCCTCCCCGGCGAGCGCGAGATCCGCGATGCGCACCAGGCGCTGGAAAAACGCAAATACCGGCACACCGAGGTGCTGCCGCTGTACGCGCGGTTGTCGGCGCGCGATCAGGACCGGGTCTTCAATCCGGGCCCGCAACGGCGGATCGTGCTCGCGACCAACGTCGCCGAAACCTCGCTGACCGTGCCGAGGATCCATTATGTGATCGACCCGGGCTTCGCGCGGGTCAAGCGCTACAGCCCGAGGCAGAAGCTCGATCGCCTGCACATCGAGCCGATCTCGCAGGCCAGCGCCGACCAGCGCAAGGGCCGCTGCGGACGCATCGCCCCGGGCATCTGCTTCCGCCTCTATTCCGAAGCCGATTTCCTCGCCCGCGACCCGTACACCGATCCCGAGATCCGACGCGCGGCGCTGGCCGGCGTGATCCTGCGCATGCTCGCGCTGGGACTCGGCAAGATCGAGGATTTCCCGTTCCTCGAAGCGCCCGACCCGCGCGCCATCGCCGACGGCTGGCAGCAATTGGCCGAACTCGACGCGATCAATACGGAGCGCAAGCTCACCCACATCGGTCGCACGATGGCGCGGTTGCCGGTGGACGTGAAGTTGGCGCGGATGCTGATCGCCGCGCAGAAACACGGCTGTCTGCGCGAGATGATCGCGATCGCGAGTTTCCTGGGCATCCAGGACCCGCGCGAACGCCCGGCCGACCAGCGCGCCGCCGCCGACGCCGCGCATGCGGCGTTCGCCGACGCGAAATCGGAGTTCGTCGGCATCCTCAAACTGTGGGAGGCCTACCGCGTCGCCCACGAGGAGATGACCCAGTCGCAGCTGCGCAAATGGGCGGACAGGCATTTTCTCGGCTTCCTGCGCCTGCGCGAGTGGCGCGAGCTGCACCGGCAGTTGAAGCTGTTGTGCGAGGAGTTGCAGTGGAAATCCGAGATCGGCGTCGATTTCGACGCCGATCCGAAGACGGCGGGTCGGGACCCGCCCTACGCGAAGCTCCATCGCGCGTTGATCGCCGGTCTGCCGACGCAGATCGGCAATCGCGGCGATCGCGGGCTGTACGACGGTCCGCGCGGCCGCAAATACACGATCTTCCCGGGCTCCCCGCTGTCGAAGAAGCCGCCGCCGTGGCTGCTGTCGGCGACCCTGCTCGACACCGAAAAGGTGTGGTCGATCGTCAACGCCGCGATCGAGCCGGAATGGGCGATCGACGAACTGCCGCACCTGCTCGCGCGGCGACATCACGATCCGCACTGGGCGCGCTCGCAGGGGCGCGTGGTCGGCAGCGAGCAGATCAGCCTGTTCGGCCTGGTGCTGGCGCCGAAGAAGCCGGTGCACTACGGCGCGCTGTTCCCCGAGGAGTCGCGGCAGATCTTCGCGCGCGACGCGCTCGTTCCGGGCGAGATCAACACGCGTTGCGCGTTCCTGGCGCGCAATCTCGCCACGCTGGCGAAAGCGAAGGAAGAGGAAGCGAAGCAGCGTCGCGCCGGACTGGTCGTGGACGAGGACTGGCAGGCGCAGTGGTATCTGGATCGACTGCCGCCGCACGTGCACAACGCGCAGGCGCTCGACGCGTGGTACGCGAAGCTGCCGGCGGAAGGCAAGGCGAAGCTGGAGTGGTCGTTCGACGATCTGATGGTCGGCGGCGCGAGCGATGCCGAGCGTTTCCCGAAGTATCTGCCGCTCGGCGACGTGCGCCTGGCGGTGAGTTACCGCTTCGAGCCCGGCGCGCCCGACGACGGCATGACCGTCGCGGTGCCGCTGCATCTGCTCAACGCGCTCGACCCGGCGCGGCTGTCGTGGCTGGCGCCCGGGTTCGTGCAGGACAAGGCCACGGCGCTGATCAAATCGTTGCCCAAGACCCTGCGCCGCAATTTCGTTCCGGCGCCGGATTTCGCCCGTGCGTTCGCCGAGGCCTTCCCGAAGCCGGAGGCCGACAGTCTCGAGGGCGCGCTGGCGCGGTTCCTGAAGAAACTCACCGGGGTCGAAGTGGCCGCGACCGATTTCGACGTCGCCGGCATCGACGCGCATCTGCGGGCCAACCTGCGGCTGCTCGATGCGCCGTCCGGAGGCGGCGACGGTCGCCGCGCGCCGGCCGGTCATGTCCTCGCAGAATCCCGCGATCTCGACGACCTGCGCGCGCGCTTCGGCAAGCGTGCGGCCGATGCGTTCTCGGCGCGCGCAGCCGAAGGACTCGCGCAGCGCGGGCTCACCGACTTTCCGGCGCGGACGATTCCGCTCTCGGTGCCCGGCGCCGGCGGCGTGCCGGCCTATCCGGCGCTGCACGACGACGGCGACAGCGTCTCGCTCGCGGTGCATGCCGACCGTGGCGAGGCGCAGCGGCATCACCCCGAAGGCGTGCGCCGCCTGCTGCGGATCGCGCTCGGCGAAAGGATGAAGCAGGCGCGCAAGCAATTGCCGGTGCAGCCGAAGACCGCACTGCTGTACGCGGCGATCGAATCGCAGGCGCCGCGTGGCGACGGCCTGAAGGACGGGGATCGCCTGCGCGCCGATCTGGTCGAGGGCGCGTTTCTCGCGCTGTCGGCGGACGGGCCGGGCGACGGCGGCCTCGGCGACGTCCGCGACGCAGTGGCGTTCGCGCAGCGCAGGGACGCGGTCGGCAAGGCGTTGTTCGGCGAAGCGATGGAGCGCCTGAAGCAGGCCGAGGCGATCCTCGACCGCGTCGCCGAGGTGCGCGCCGCCCTCGACTCGAAACTCATGGGCTGGGCGCGCGCCAATCTCGACGACATGCGCGCGCAGCTCGCGGCGCTGGCCGCGCCCGGGTTCCTGCGCGACACGCCCGCCGCGGCGCTGGCCGACTATCCGCGCTGGCTGAAGGCGATGGCGCTGCGCGCCGAACGCGCGCTGCGCGATCCTGTCCGCGATCAGGCGCGCATGCTCGAACTCAAGCCGTTCGCCGATGCGCTGGAGGATGCCCGCGATCGCGGCATCGACGGGTCGCCGGACTGGCAGGCGCTGCGCTGGGAACTGGAGGAATTCCGCGTCTCCCTGTTCGCGCAGGAACTGGGCGCGAAGGGCGGCGTCTCGGCGAAGAAGCTCGCCACGCGGCTGGCGCGATTGTCGTAACCGCATCGCTTCCCCGCGGGAAGCATGACTTCAGGACTATGGCCACCGTCCGGATCGGGGCTTCGGCGCACCGGGAAACGCCCGGGACGCCGGTCGCGACGCGGATCGGTCACAATTGCCGCGACGCCACGTCAATGGATGGAACTCCGGGCCGACCCCCTGCCCGGAATGCGGGATCACACCCCATCAAGGAGTCGTTTCATGAGTCAACTCGTCGATATCTTCCTGCAGCCCGGCAAGACGTTCGCCGAACTGAAGGACAAGCCGACCTTCCTTCTGCCCGTTGCGCTGGCGACCGTCGTCACGGTCGCGGTCACGGCGCTGTATTTCTCCAGCGTCGACGGCGACTGGCTCGTCGACCAACTGCTGTCCGCCAATCCCGATGCGACCGCCAAGGAAATCGAGCAGGCCCGCAAGGTGATGCCGGGCGCGAAGGTGATGGGTTACTTCGCGATCGGTTGGGGGGCGATCTCCACCGTGCTGTTCACCGCGCTGGCGGCGCTGTACTTCCTGATCGCCGGCAAGATCAGCGGCAACCCGGTGAGCTTCCGGCACGGCATGAGCCTCTCCGCCTGGTCGGGCATGCCTTCGCTGCTGCTGATGGTGGTGATCCTGATCGGCGTGCTGACCATGGACCCGCAGACCCAGTTCTCCTCGCTGGCGCTGCTCAACGTCGATCCGCTGTTCTTCGAGTTGCCGATGGATCATCCCTGGAGCGGGTTCGCCAAAAGCCTCAGCCTGCTGATGCCGTGGACGATCTTCCTCGGCGCGCTGGGCTGGCGGACCTGGTTCCGGACCGGCTGGGGACAGGCCGCGATCGTGTCCGCGCTTCCGTACGTCGTGTATTTCGGCGTGCTCGCCACGCTCGCGCTGCTGCGCTGATCCGCGCGCCGGCGCGCGGTTCCGCCGCCGGACCGAGCGGTTCGTCGCCATCGTTTTCGTCCACAGGAATCCATCATGAAATTCAACAGGAAATGGCTGATCGGCGCGCTCGTCGTGGCGGTCGTCGCGGTGCCCGTGATCGTCAAGAAGAACCGCGGCGCATCGGCGACCGAAGTCGAAACCGCGCGGATCGCGTCGCAGGCGGTGCAGCCGACGATCCTGGCGTCGGGCACGTTGGCGTTCCGCGACGAGGTCAAACTCACCTCGGAGGTGACGGGCAAGGTCCGCGAGGTCCTGGTGAAGGAGGGCGACACGGTCGAGGCCGGGCAACTGGTGCTGAGGCTCGATCCCGAGTTGTACAACAACGCGATCGAGCGCGAGGAGGCCAGCCTGCGCCAATCGCGCATCGCGATCGAGCGTCAGCGCGCGCAGGTCGCGCTGCGTCGCAAGCAGTTCGAACGCAGCCGGGTGCTGGTGGCGTCCAGTCTGATCGACCGCAACCGTTTCGACGAGGATCGCAACCAGCTCGAAGTCGCGGAAGCCGATCTGCGCACCAGCGAGGAATCGTTGCGCCGCGCCGAGGCGGTGCTCAGCGACGCCCGCGAGCAGCGCGCCAAGACCGAGATCCGCTCGCCGATCTCCGGGCGCATCGTCGCCCTGCCGATCAAGATCGGCGAAACCGCGATCCCCTCGACCTCCTCGTTGGCTGGCGCGCAGTTGATGACCATCGCCGACACCTCGCAGATCCAGGCGGAACTGAAGGTCGACGAGGCCGACATCGCCAAGGTCGCGGTCGGGCAGAAGGCGGACGTGTTCGCCGCCGCCTATCCGGATCGCGCGCTGCGGGGCACGGTCGAACAGATCGCGCTCGCGCCGACCATCGAGGGCCAGGGGCGTGCGTACAAGGTCACGGTGCGCATCGACGCGCCCGGCGGGCTCGCGCTGCGCTCGGGCATGAGCGTGCGTTCCGACATTTTCCTCGGCGACGGCAAGTCGCGTCTGGCGGTTCCGGTGGAGGCCGTCATTTCCGAATCCGACGAAAGCGGCAAGGTCTCGCGTCACGTCTGGCTCGTCGACGGCGACAAGGCGCGCAAGGCGACCATCGAGACCGGCGTGTCCGACGACCGCTGGGAGTCGGTGGTGAAGGGCGTCTCCGCCAACGACACCGTGATCGTCGGCCCGGCCAAGGCGCTGCGCCGCCTGCGCGACGGCGAGCGGGTGGAGCAGGCGGATCCCGCCAAGAAGGCCAAGGCGGGCGACGAGGACGAGGAATCCGATGACGAAAAGGACGCCGGATGATCGTCCTCGAGCACATCGTCAAGCGCTACCTGATGGGCGAGGAAACGGTGCTGGCGCTCGCCGGCGTCGACCTGACCATCGAGCGCAACGAGTACGTCGCGCTGACCGGACCCTCCGGGTCGGGCAAGTCGACGCTGATGAACCTCATCGGGTGCCTCGACACGCCGACCGAAGGCCGCTACACGCTCAACGGCCGCGACGTGTCCGGCATGAACGACGCCGAGCTCGCGCACGTGCGCAACCGCGAGATCGGTTTCGTGTTCCAGAGCTTCCATCTGCTGCCGCGCATGACCGTGCTGCAGAACGTGATGCAGCCGCTGGTCTACCGCGGACTGCCCTTGGCGGAACGACGGGCGCGGGCCGAGGACGCGTTGTCCAAGGTCGGACTCGGCGATCGCATGGGACATCGGCCGAACCAGCTTTCGGGCGGCCAGCGCCAGCGCGTCGCGATCGCGCGCGCGCTGGTCGGCGCGCCGTCGATCCTGCTCGCCGACGAACCCACCGGCAATCTCGACAGCCGCACCTCCACCGAAATCATGGCGCTGTTCGACCAGTTGCACGCGCAGGGCCAGACCGTGGTGCTGGTGACCCACGAGCCGGACATCGCCGCGCACTGTCATCGCACGATCCGGGTCAGCGACGGTCGCATCGTCGAGGACGCCCGCCACGCACCCGCAGGAGCGACGCACTGATGCAAGCCTATCTCGAAGCCTTCCGCGCCGCGTTGTCCAGTCTGGCGGCGCACCGCATGCGCAGTTTCCTGACCACGCTCGGCATCCTCATCGGCACCGGCTCGGTGATCGCGGTGGTGGCGCTGGTGCAGGGCTTTTCCGACTCGATCAAGGGCCAGCTCTCGGACATGGGCGGCAACGCCCTGAGTCTGCGCGCGGTCAACGACAACGAGAACTTCCGCACCGGGAAGATCAACACCATCACCTTCGACGACATCTCGGTGCTGCGCTATCGCGTGCAGGGCGTGAAGGAAGTCGCGCCGCTGATGGTGGTGCAGGCGGCGGGCGTCTCCTACAAGGGGCGCAGCAGCAGCCCGCAGGTGCAGGCGACGACCTCCGACTATCCGCTGGTCAACAACCTGTTTCCCGAATACGGTCGCTTCATCGTCGACAGCGACGACAAGGGCCACCGTCGCGTCGCGGTGATCGGCGCCGATCTGCGCGACGAGTTGAAGATGCCGAAGAATCCGGTCGGCGAATACTTCACCATCGGCAAGGAATGGTTCAAGGTCGTCGGGGTGATGGAGAAGGAGGGCGAGCTTCTCGGATTCAGCCGCGACAACTACGTCATCATCCCGTTCGACGTCGGCCGGGCGATGATGGGCAACAGCAACGACCCGATCATCGTCGCCTCGTTCACGGTTGGCGACCTCGCCCAGGTCGAGGCGGTGCGCGAACGGGTGAAGCGCGCGATCCGCGCCTCGCGCAAGCTGGCCACCGACAAGGACGACGACTTCAAGGTCGAGGCCGCGGACTCGGTGCTCAAGCAGTTCGACAAGATCACCGGCACCGCGACCATGGTCGTCGCCGGCGTGGTCGGCATCTCGCTGCTGGTCGGCGGGATCGGGATCATGAACATCATGCTGGTCTCGGTCACCGAGCGCACCCGCGAAATCGGCATCCTCAAGGCGCTGGGCGCGACCCGCCGCGACATCCTGGTGCAGTTCCTCGCCGAAGCCGGCCTGCTCGCGCTGCTCGGCGGCCTGATCGGCATCGCCCTCGGCTACGGGCTCGCGTTGCTGATCGCCACCCTGGTACCCAACTTCCCGCCCGCCCACGTCCCCGTCTGGGTGGTCGTGGCCGCCGCCGGTTTCTCGGCCCTCGTCGGCGTGCTCTTCGGCATCATGCCGGCATCGAAGGCCGCGGGACTCGATCCGATCGAGGCGTTGCGGTACGAGTGAGGCGACGGCGTCCGGGCGTGGCCGTCGTGTCGCGTGGTGATGCGACGCAAGGCATTGAAGGCGCGGCCGTTGAAAGCGAAGGCGCATGTGCGCATCGCCTCTCGTGCGCGAGGCGCGTGAGCGCCTCCCGGTCGGCTACCATGCGACAAAGCGGCCGGTCCGCGGCGCAGCTTCGCATGGGGCGGCCGAAACGAAGCATCGGTCGGTCGCGCATTCCGACCGGAAGCGATCACTGGCACACGACAACCGACAGGCCCACATGACGCAGCACACGTCTCCTCCGTCTTCGCAAGCTCCGAACGACGCGATCGATTACCTTCAGACATTGCATGCGCGGCGAGTCCAGGCCGTGGCGGCGGCGCCGGACCTCGTGCCGGTGCTCAATGTGGAGCTCGACCTGGTCCTGGCTTGGCTGCAGCAGGATGCGCGGGACGAGGCAGCGCTCGAAACGCTGGCGTATTGGTGCGCACGCGCCGCTGCCAGCGCCGCCGCGGCGCTGCTGGCGCAGCGTTTCGACGTGGGGACTCTGGATTTTCAGTGGCCCGGCGAGCCGGTGCGCACTTTCGAGGTGATGCCGCCCGAGTGGCGGCCTCACCCGGAGTCGAGTGCGGACGGCAGGGACGGAGCCGTGTCTTCGCAGGCCGAATCTCCGCTTGCCGTGGTCCCAACGCTGGCGCCGGGGCGCTGGGTGCAGGCGCTGGCGGCCGCGTGGATCGTGCGCGATGCCCAGGCCCTTGCCGTGCTCACGGATGTCCATGCCATCGACGCCATGTTCTCGCGCTTGCCGGAAAATCTCGCACCGGCCCGCTACAGGCGTCCGTGGTGCGAACTGCTCGCAGCGCTGGAACGAGGGGAAGCCCGGTCGTCCGACGCGCTGCGGTCGGCCCTCGCGGCGGATTGCGCTCTCGGTACGGCGCTGGACCCGCAGTGGCTTCATGTCGAAGTATTCAGCGTGTTGCCGCTGCTCGAAGCGCTGGGCGATGGCGACGAAGTCCGGGCGGCCGATGGATTGGCCACGGCGCAGACGGCGCACGATCGCCGGGACGAGGGCGCGCGCCCGGCGCCTCCGCTGCTGTTGACGGGGTTGCGCGCGCTCGCTTTCGATCACCGCATGCTGCCTGCCGGCGACGATGGGCTGGCGCCGTTGATACGTGGCGCGCTGGCCGTCGAATGCGGTTCGATGGCCTGGCGATTCGCGCCGAAAGCGGTCGCCCGTACCGAAGAGATCCACTGGTATTTCGATCTTCTCGGCGCGCCGCGCGAGGGGCGCGAGCATCGGCTGGACCAGCGCGGCGACGCGCTGCTGGCGCGGTGCCGTTTGCCGGGCTGGTCCTCCGTTCCGGGTGCGGAGGCGCGGTTCCTGGTGCGCGACGATGCCCGTCTGCTGGATGCCGCGCAGCTGGTGGCCGTGGCGGACCGGCATGCCGAGGCCGTGGACCTGCGATCGGATGCCGACTTGCCCGCGCAGCGCGCCTGCTTGGCCGAGGCCGTCGCCGCCCTCGAACTGGCGCAGACCCGAACAACGACCGCTGATCCGTCCGCCGCCGGCGGGCGGCTGACCCCCTCTGCGCTGGCTTCCGCTTGCCAGGCCTATCGGGCTTCGATGGCGCAGATCGATGCCAGGTTGGCCCGGCAGGGGCCATGAAGCGCCCGACAGCGCGCCCTGTCGCTCGCGATGCCGGATGCGGACAGGTTGCACGTTTCCGGTCATCGGCCCACCGCTGCGGCTATCGCGGCGGGCGACCGTGCCGATCCGGCGGTCACCGGACTGCTGAAGGCCTCGCGGTTGGCCGTCGACCCACGTCTCGGTTCCCGCGACATCCCGCTGCTAGGCTCGATCCACGGGATCTCCGGCGGGCGCCGTCGAACGCCGGGATGCGGGTGCGCCGATGCGTCGGTGGTGCCCGCTGCGGATCGCCCGACGGCGTCTCTCACGATAAGGATCGTCCATGACACGTTCGATGCTGAAAGGAATGGCCGTGGTCTGCTTCGCCGCCATGATGGGGTTCGGTGGCGCCGCGACCGCCGCGCCGCTGCCGCCGGTGCAGTGCACCGCCGCCAACGACGGCACGCTGTACACGGTGTACCGCCAGACCCGGTGGGGCACCGAGAGCTACACGTACTACTGCAATGCAGGCTATTGGGAGCTGTTCGAATATTGCGACCCGGCGACCGGCGTCTGCATCCAGTACTGAAAGCCGCCTTAGATGCGATGTCCCGCGATCTCCGGCTTCGGCCGGAGATCGTCGCGCCCTGCGGTCAGGAGCGCGGGTCCCACGGTCCCTTCACGACATTGCCGTCCGCGCCTTTCGGCGGGAGATTTCTCTTCGGCGCCCGAGGCTTGCGCGGGCGCTGACGTCCGCGTTCGTGCCACAGTATCCGCGGCAGGCGCCACGCTCTCGCGCCGTCGAGCGGCGCCACCGGGATCAGGTTGACCGCCGCCAGCACCACGCTGCCGTAGCCGAGGATCTTCACCATCCCGCCGAGGACCGGTTCGCCGCGCAGCGCGAAGACCAGGTCGAGCGCGATCAACGGCAGCGCCAGCGCCAGCTGCGCCGCGACCCCGCCCCAGGCGATGATCGCCTCGTCGCGCTCGTCGCCGTGGGTTTCGTGCCAGCAGGTGCCGTGGAACGCGCCGACTTCGATGCCGAAGACCTCGTAGCCCAGGCGTCGCGAGAAATACGCGTGCCCGAATTCGTGCAGCAGCACCAGGCCGAGATAGGACGCGATCGCGGCGAGTCCGACCAGCGGCGTCTTCAGGGTGGACAGGGCGATGATCCCGACCAGGATCCATGCCGTGTGATGGATGCCGACCTCGATCCCGAACAGCCGCGGACGCCAATCGGACCAGCGCTTCGCGAGCCGGGACCAGGCGCGACGCATGGCTTACTTCACCCGCTCGACCTTCGCCCGGGTGTTGAAGCCCTTCACCGCGAGATACCAGGCGTTGCCGGAGATGCTCGGGTTGATGCGGACTTCGGGGTCGGTCAGTTTCGCGCCGACCAGCGACGCGCCGTCGGTCTGGCGCCAGACCTGGCCGTTCTCGAGGGTGTAGGTGCGACCCATGGCGAAGCCGCGGAATTCGCCGGTGATCCGGCTGACGATCGGTTCGCTGGAGCCGAAGTGGAAGAAGCCGCGGTTCTCCTGTTCGACCTTGTCCTTGGCCTGGGCCGCGGCTTCGGTGCTCACGGTGTCGATCTTGCGTCCCAGCCAGGCGTTGAGGCGGGCGAGTTCCTCGGGGCTGAGCTTGTCGAGGCCGGCGGCCTTGAACTCCTCCGGGGTCATGTCCTGTTCGATCGGCTTCTGCGCCAGCGCGGACAGCGGCGAGAGCGCGACGGCGGCGAACAGGGCGAGCGACAATAGCGGGCGAGGCATCGAGTGGACCATCGACATGGGACGACCTTTGGGGATTTCGCCGGAGGCGGGACGGGGCTAGTGTAGGGCGTCGCCCTCGCCCGTGAACACGCGTGTCCGTCGTCGCCGCCACCCTGCCCGAATCGCCGCTCGCGCTGCCCGCCGTGGCCGCGCTGGGGCCGCCGTGGCGGCAGGCGCTCGAGGCGGCGGCCGGGTCCGGGAGCGGGGCGGAGCCCCTCGCCGAGCCCATCCCGACACCGGTCCGGGCGCAACTGGCCGACACCCTGTCCGCGTTGGCGCGACTCAACGCCGATGGCGACGTGATCCTGGCGACCCTGCTTCACGATCTGCCCGCGTGGCGGGCGCGGATCGAGCCGCGGCTGGCGAAGGAATGGCCGACGGTCGCGACCCTGCTCGAAGGCCAGCGCGCCGCGGCCCAGGTGTGGACCCTGCATGCCGCCGACGCCGGCGGCCGCAACGCCGAGGGCCTGCGCCGCCTGCTGCTGGTGATGGTGAAGGATCTGCGCGTGGTGCCGATCCTGCTCGCGCGCCAACTGGCGCTGATGCACGCCGCCGGCGCGCGCCCCGAGGCGGAGCGCCGCGCGCTCGCGCAGCTGACCCGCGACATCCACGCGCCGCTCGCGAACCGGCTGGGCATCTGGCAGCTCAAGTGGGAACTGGAAGACCTCGCCCTGCGCCACCTCGAGCCCGACACCTACAAGAAGATCGTGCGCCTGCTCGACGAAAAGCGCGGGGATCGGGAGCGTTACATCGAGCAGGTCAAGCGCGCGCTCGGCGATGCGCTGAAGGCGCAGGGCGTGGAGGCGGACGTCGCCGGACGCCCGAAGCACATCACCAGCATCTGGAAGAAGATGCAGAAGAAGGGCGTGCCGATCGGCGAGCTGTACGATCTGCGCGCGGTGCGGGTGATGGTGAAGGACGTGCCGGCCTGCTACGCGGCGCTCGGCGTGGTGCATGCGCTGTGGACGCCGATCCCGAGCGAGTTCGACGACTACATCGCGCGGCCCAAACGCAACGATTATCGGTCGCTGCACACCGCGGTGGTCGGGCCGGAGGGCAAGACCCTCGAAGTGCAGATCCGCACCCACGACATGCACGCCCAGGCCGAACTGGGCGTGGCCGCGCACTGGCGCTACAAGGAAGGGCGCGCCGCGCCCGCGGATGCCGGGCTCGACCGGAAGATCGAATGGATGCGCCGCCTCCTCGACGGCGGCCGCGACGACGGCGAATCCGGACACGACCACGACAACGGCAGGGGCCTGGCCAGCGCCTTCGACAGCGAACTGATCGAGGACCGCATCTACACGCTGACCCCGCAGGGCGACGTGATCGACCTGCCGGTCGGCGCGACGCCGCTGGATTTCGCCTATCACGTGCACACGATGGTCGGTCACCGCTGCCGCGGCGCGAAGGTCGACGGGCGGATCGTGCCGCTCGATTACAAACTGCGCAGCGGCGAACGGATCGAGATCCTGACCGGCAAGACCGCGGAGCCGCGCCGCGACTGGCTGGTCGCCGCGAACGGGTTCCTCGCCAGCGGCCGCTCGCGCGACAAGGTGCGCGCCTGGTTCCACAAGCTCGATCGTGCGCGCAACGTGCAGGCCGGGCGCGAGATGCTCGAAAAGGAACTGCGCCGGTTGTCGCTGCTGCAGGCCGATCTCGCGCCGATGCTGGCCCGGTTCAACGTGCCGACGGTCGACGATCTGCACGTGTTGGTGGCGTTGGGCGACGTCGGTCCGCACCAGGTCGGACGCGCGCTGCTGGACCACGAGCGCAGCCATCAGGACGCCGCGCAGGAACACGGCCGCAACGAACCGCCGAAGGTGCCGAAAACGGTGCCGAAGGCCTCCGGTTCGGCGTTCACCGTGGTCGGCGTGGGCAACCTGCTGGTGCAGATCGCGCGTTGCTGCCAGCCGCTGCCGGGCGAACCGATCGCCGGTTATCTCACCCGCGGTCGGGGCGTGAGCGTGCATCGCGCCGACTGCCCGTCGTTCCTGCGCCTGTCGGCCGGCCAGCCGCAGCGCGTGCTCTCGGTGGAGTGGGGGCGCACCGGCGGCGGTCATGTCGCTTCGGTGCGGGTCGAAGCGGTCGATCGGCGCTGGCTGCTGAAGGATCTGACCAACCTCATCGCGCAGGACGACGCCCACGTCCTGTCGATCCAGAGCGAGACGCTGGACGGCAGCCGTGTGCGTCTGCGCCTGCAACTGCGCGTGCGCGACCACGAGCACCTGACCCGGCTGCTGGGTCGGATCGACAGCCTGCCGGGGATCGAAAGCGTGCGCCGGTCGTGAGCCGTCCGTCCTGATCGCCGACGACCGCGCGCGGTATGCTCGCGCGGTGAACGCCCGCCGCGATTCCGCCTTCCGCATCGTTCGCGAACGTCTGCGCGCGCTCGCGCGTCGGCGCTGGATCTGGCTGCTCGCGCTGGCGGCGCTGCTGACGATCCCGTTCGGGGCGCTGCTGCGCGGACCGGTCGCGGACAGACTCTGGCCGGAAGCCGGCGCCGAGCGCCTGCGCCGTCAGGCCGAAGCGGCGCTGCAGCGCGGGCACCTGAGCGCCGCCGATGGCAGCGGTGCGCGCGAACTTTACGAGGCCGCGCTGGCGATCGACCCCGACCGCGCCGAACTGCGCGCGGGCCTGACCCGTGTGGCCCTGGCGGCGACGGATCGGGCCGAGGCCGCGGTCGCCGCGGGCCGCTTCGAGGACGCCCATCGCCAGCTGCGCCTGGCCCGCGCGCTGTCGGCGCCGCGCGCGCGCACCGAGACGGTGGCCGAAGCGTTGCGCCGGCGCGAGGCCGCGGTCGCCGGGATCGAGGCGCTGCTGGCCGCGGCCGAATCCGCGCGCGCGGCCGGACGGCTCGATGGCGCGGCGGACGCGGCGTTGCCGCTGTATCGGCGCATCCTCGAACTGCAGCCGCGGCACCTGCGCGCGCTGGAAGGCCGCGATGATGCCGTCTCGACCCTGCTGCAGCGCGCCCGCGCGGCGTCCGCGCGCGGCGATCTCGATGTCGCGGCCGCCGCCATCGCCGCCGCCACCGCCTACGACGCCGGGCATGCCGAACTGCCCGATGCGCAGAGCGCGCAGGCGCAGGCGGCCGAACGCGTGCGCCTGCGGGCCGATGCCGATCTGCGCGCCGGTCGCCTGTCGCGTGCGGCCGACGGATACCGACGATGGCGCGACAGCGGCGTCGATGTCGCCGCCGCGGACGCGGCGCTGCGCGAGGTCGCCCGCGCACACGCCGCGCGGGCCCGCGAAGCGGCCGCGGATTTCCATTTCGAACGCGCACGCACGGAACTCGCCGCCGCGCAGGCGCTGGCGCCCGATGCGCCCGAGTGGCGCAGCGCGCGCGATGCGTTGCTGCGCGCGCAGCGCGCCCGCGACGACGCCGGCCCGCGACCGCCCACGGCCGCGTCGCGCAAACGCGTGCAGCGGTTGCTGCTGGAAGCGGCCGTCGCCGAAACGCGCGGCGACTGGCTCACGCCGCCGGGCGACAGCGCCTTCGACAAATTGCGCGCCGCGCGCGCGCTCGCGCCCGACGACCCGGGCGTCCGCCGCGCCACTGCGCGCATGCAGCCTCGGGTCCGCGAATGCTTCGAACGCGAACTGCGCGACAACCGTCTCCAGCGCGCCCGCGTCTGTCTCGACGCGCGGATCGCGCTGGAAGGCGACGACCGCGCCGCCGCCGACGCACGCATCCGGCTCGCCCAACGCTGGATCGCGGTCGGCGAAGAGCGCCTCGGCGCCGGCGACATCGACGGCGCCCGCAACGCGCACGACGCCGCCCGTGCGCTCGACGCGAAGGCGGACGGCCTCCGCGCTTTCGGCGAACGCCTGCGCGCGGCGACGCCGGCGGAGCGTTGAGCGCCCGACGGATCGCATCGCGACGCCCCCGCAGCCCCCTGTGGGAGCGACGGAAGTCGCGATACCTGCATGACCGCCAGGTCGCGGCTTCGCGATGGCTTGCGGATCGAGGCGCCCGGCTGCGGAAGCGCTTGCCGGATACGATCGCGACTTCCGTCGCTCCCCCAGGGGCTTCGAGTGGATTGCGGCGGCCGACCGCAAATTTCTACGACGCCAGGAACACCCGCCGCACCGTCTCGCGGGCGGCATCGAGGGAGAAATGCGCGGCGACGTTGTCGAGGCCGTTGCGGGCGAGGCGGGCCCACAGGGCGTCGTCTTCGTAGAGGCGGACGACCGCGTCGGCGAAGGTCTGCGGGTCGTCGGCGACGAGGACGTCCTCGCCGTCGCGCAGGTGCATGCCTTCGACCGCGCAGGCGGTGGCGACGACGGGTTGGCCGTGGGCCATGCTGAGGTTGATCTTGCCCTTGACGCCGGCGCCGTAGCGCAGCGGTGCGACGGCGATGCGGCCGCCGTGCATGTACGGGTCGAGATCGGCGACATGGCCATGCACGAGAACGCCCGGCTGTGCGGACAGCGCTGCGATCTCCGACGGCGTATGGCTGCCGATGCAGTGGAAGCGGACATCGGGCAGACGCGCGCGGATCGCCGGGAAGACCTCGGTCGCGAACCAGCGCACCGCGTCGACGTTCGGCGGGTGCCGGAAGCCGCCGACGAACACCAGGTCGCGACGTTCCGCGAACGGTCGACCGGCGCCGGCGATGCGGTGCAGATTGGACAGGATCTCGACCCGCGCGCCCGGCGCGTCCTCGCCCAGCAGCGCGCGTTCGACGTCGCTGACCACCAGCGTCGCATCGGCTTCGGCGACGACCGCGAGTTCCAGCGCCCGCGTGCGTTCGGCCGCGCGCGCGAGGGCGGCGTCGCCGGCGACTTCGGCGCCGCGGCGCTCGCGCAGGTAATGCAGGTCGACGGTGTCGAAGACCAGGCGCGCGCGGGGCGCCAGCGCGCGCAGCAGCGGCAGGAAATCCGCGGCGATGTAGTGCCGGCTGACCATCGCGGCATCGAAACGCGGGCCGTGTTCGCGCAACCACGCCGGGATGCTCCCGAGGAACGGCGCGTACCAGACCTCGACGCCGAGCCGCTGCAGTTGCGCGGTGTAGGGCGGTACGCGATGTCCGTCCGCCGGCAGGAACACGACGTGGGCGCCTTCCTCGCGCAGCAGGCGCATCAGGTTCACCAGTCGCAGCGAGCCGGAATCGTGATCGGGCTGCGGCGTCTGCGCGTCGACGATCAGGATCTGGCGCTGCCGGCGATGCAGCAGCGCCGGCGTCGGCTCGGTGTGGGCGGGCAGTTGCGCGGCGAGCGCGTCTCGACGATGCGCCGCGAAGGTGTCGCGGTTGCGCACCTGATGGGCCTTCATGCCGCTCGCGAGATCGGTGCCGGCGGTGGCGCCCTCGGCGTGGATCACCTTCGCCGCCGGCTGGTACACCGCGCGCAGCCCGGCCGCGCGCACCGCGAAGGCCAGATCGGTGTCTTCGTAGTAGGCCGGGGCGTAGCGGGTGTCGAAGCCGCCGAGCCGCGCGAACAGCGCGCGCGGGATCGCGATCGCCGCGCCGCTGGCGTAGTCGCAGTCGCGCAGGTAGGCGAAGCGCGGGTCCTCCGGCGAGTCGAAGCGGCCGTAGTTCCAGCCGCTGCCGTCGGCGAAGACCACGCCGCCCGCCTCCTGCAGCCGACCGTCCGGGTAGAGCAGCTGCGCGCCGACGAGGCCGGTGCCGGGTTCGTCGTCGAAGGTGCCGAGCAGCGCTTCGAGCCAGCCCGGTTGCGGGATCGTGTCGTTGTTCAGGAAGACGAGGAACTCGCCGCGCGCCAGCGCCGCGCCGTCGTTGCAGGCGGCGATGAACCCGCCGTTTACGGCCCGCCGGTGATAGCGCACGCCGGCGATGCGCGGCAGGGCCTCGGGGGTCTCGTCGCGACTGCCATCGTCGACCACGACGACCTCGAATGCGGTCGCCGGCGGGTGCGCGGCCAGCGCACGCAGGCAGGCGAGGGTATGCGCGAACTGGCCGTAGACCGGGATCACCAGGCTGGCGACGGGCGCGTCGGAGGTCGGGATCGCGAACGGTGCGAACGGCGCCGGCGCGGGGGCGTACAGCGTCCACGACGGCCGCGGGACGCGGCGGAACTGTAGCCGGGTGCGGTTCCAGGTGGCGCGCCAGCCGCGCGTGCGCAGGCTCGCCCAGCCGCGTCGGACCAGACCCAGTCCGCGGCGCAGCAGGAACCGCAGATCGGCGGGCGTGAACGACATCCTGAAGGGGCTCCGGCGGGCGTGGCGGGGCTGACGACGGGTTCGGATCAGGGCGGAGCGTGCCGGTTCCGGCTCCCTGCTAGACTCCGGACGGCATTTTCGCACCTTCGCCCCCCGCTGACAGGCAAGCCCCATCCGAATGGCCCGAAACGACGACATCGACGACGATCTGGACGAAGGCGCGGAGGAGGACGCACGGGAAGACGAAGACGACAGCGGAAGCGGTCGTCCCGGTTGGCGCCGGCGCCTGCTGAGCTGGGCGATGGTCGCGGCGGCCATCGGCCTCGGCTTCCTGATTCCCTACACCCTCTACCTGAACCACCAGGTCAGCGTGCGCTTCGGCGAACTGCGCTGGCAGGTGCCCACCCGCGTCTATGCCCGTCCGTTGATGCTCGCTCCGGGCAGCGCGATGGACGCGCGGACGCTGAAGACCGAACTCGACGCCGCGTCCTATCGCGACGACGGCACCGGCGAGAAGCCCGGCACCTACGGACGCAACGGCGGGCGCTGGCGCATCGCGAGCCGCGGCTACCAGGACGTCGACGGCCGGGTCGGGCCCAGCCGGGTCGAGGTGACGCTGTCCGGCGGCCGCGTATTGTCCGTGCGCGATCTCGCGCGCGACCGCACGGTGAAATCGGTGCGTCTGGATCCGGCGCGGATCGCCACGCTCTACGGACAGAAGCAGGAGGAGCGCCGCCTCGTCCGCATCGACGAAGTGCCGCCGATGCTCACCGACGCGCTGCAGGCGGTCGAGGATCGCGATTTCGCGCATCACATCGGCATCGACCCCTCCGGCATGGCCCGCGGAGTGTTGAAGTGGGTGATGTCCGGCGGCAAGGTCAAGGAAGGCGGCAGCACCCTGACCCAGCAGCTGGCGCGATCGGGCCTGCTCGGGATCGGCAAGGAGCAGACGCTTACCCGCAAGTTCAACGAAATCCTCTATGCGCTCATCATCGACGCCCGTTACGACAAGGGCGTGATCCTCGAGGCGTACCTCAATCAGGTCGACATCGGCCAGCGCGGTTCGCAGGCGATCCACGGTTTCGCCTCCGGCGCCGAGTTCTACTTCGGCCGACAGCTCGACGACCTGACCACCGAGCAGGTCGCGATGCTCGTCGGGCTGGTGAAGGGCCCGTCCTGGTACAACCCGCGCAAGCAGCCCGAGCGCGCGACCGCGCGCCGCAACTGGGTGCTGAAGAAGATGCTGGAGACCGGCATCATCGACCAGAAGGAATACGACCGCGCGCACAAGGCGCCGCTGGGCGTGACCGACGTGCCCGGCAGCATGGTCGCGAACCGGTTCCCCGCCTACGTCGACCTCGTGCGTCGGCAGTTGGCCCGCGATTATCCCGAGGACGAACTGCAGGGCGCCGGGCTGACCGTGATGACCGGCATGTCGCCCTCCGCGCAGGCCTACGCCGAAGGCGCGGTGACCCGGACGATGAAGGCCTTGTCGAATGCGCGCCGGCCGCCGCTGCAGGCCGGCGTGGTGGTCACCGATGTCCACAACGGCGAAGTGGTGGCGGTGATCGGCAGCCGCACCTTCGAGGAACACGGGTTCAATCGCGCGGTGCAGGCGCAGCGGCCGGTGGGATCGCTGCTCAAGCCTTTCGTCTACCTCCTGGCGCTGGCGCAGCCGGACAAATACTCGCTCGCGAGTTGGGTCGAGGATGCGCCGATCACGGTCACGCTCGACAACGGGCGGCGCTGGAATCCCGGCAATTCGGACGGCCGCAGCCACGGTACAGTGCGCCTGATCGACGCACTGGCGCATTCCTACAACCAGTCCACGGTGCGGGTCGGCATGGACGTGGGGCCGAAGCGGCTCGGCGAATTGCTGCGCACGCTCGCGGGCATCGACGCCGGCGGCAATCCTTCGCTGATCCTCGGCTCGCTCGATCAGAGCCCGTACGCGATGGCGCAGCTGTACCAGTTCCTCGCGTCCGGCGGCGAAATCCAGCCGCTGCACGCGGTGCGCGGCGTGCTCGACGCCAACGGCAAGGCCCTCAATCGCTACGACGAGGCGCCGAAACCGGCGCAGGCGGGCGATGCGGTCGCCGCGCGGCTGGTGACGTCGGCGCTGCAGCAGGCGGTGAGTTCGGGCACCGGACGCCAGCTGATGAGCGACGGCCTCGGCCGCCTGCAGCCTGCCGGCAAGACCGGCACCAGCAACGACAGCCGCGACAGTTGGTTCGCCGGCTGGACCGGCGATCATCTGGCGGTGATCTGGGTCGGCAACGATCAGAACGCGCCGACCGGCCTGTACGGCGCGACCGGCGCGATGCGCGTGTGGTCCGGATTGTTCTCGCGCCTGCCCAGCGCGCCGCTGCGACTGGGCGGACAGGGCGTGGACTGGCAGTGGGTGGTCGACAGCCACAGCACCGATCCGGGCTGCCCCGGCGCGCGCCGGATCGGCTTCGTCGCCGGCTTCGTTCCTCCCTACCAGCCCTGCCTGCTGGCCGAGCCGGAGGCCGTGGACGGGGCGGAAGGCGACGAGGGCGAACCGGGCTTCTGGAGCCGGTTCTTCGGTATCGGCGGCGATGGCGACTACGAAGCGGCGCGACGCCGCGAACAGGAGCGCGAGGAGCAGCTCCGCCAGCGCCAGGAAGAGGAAGAGCAACGCCAGCGCGAACAGCAGACCCGCGAGGACGAACGCTTCCGTCGCGAGGACGAGCGCCGCTACGCCGAACTGCGCGCACGCGACGACGCCTGGCGGGAGCAACAGCGGCGCGATCGTGAATACCGCGAGGCGCGCGAACGCGAATATCGCGACCGCGAAGAGGCCGCCCGTCGCGAACAGGAGCGTCGCGAACGCGAAGCGCGCGAGCGGCAGCCGCGCGGCATGCGCGCACCGACGACGACCGCGGGCGTGCTGCTCGCATGAGCGCGTCGCGCATGAGCGCCGCACGTACGACCGCGCTGACGGCGCTGCTCTGCGCGCTCGCCGCCTGTCACAGCACGCCGCCCGCGCCGGAATGGACCGGGCCCGCGCCGGAGCAACTGGTCGCCGAGATCCGCGCCGTCGGCCGCGCCGCGTCCGACGAACTGGACGTGCAGCCGCTGCGCGATCCCATGGTCGAGGATCTGCGCGCGCAGGCGGCGCAGGCCGAGCGTCGCGGCGATCGGGCCGCCGCGGCGGCCGCGCTGGATCGGGCGCTGGCGCTGTCGCCGGACGATCCCGCGCTGCTGCAGGAACGCGCCGAAGCCGCGGTGTTGCAGCAGGATCTCGACAAGGCCGGCGCGCTCGCCCGGCGCGCGTTCGAGATCGGCGCCAGGGTCGGGCCGCTGTGCCGTCGCCACTGGGCCACGATCCGGCAATCGCTCGCGCATCGCCAACGCGCGCTGCAGGCGCAGGCCACCGCGCGCAGGCTCAAGGGCGAGAAACTCGCGCAATGGGAGCGCGATTCCGCCGCGGTGGCGACCGGCCTGGCCGAAGCCGAGCAGGCGCAGACGGCCTGCACCTCCATCGGCCCGCAACGGTACTGACGCGATGCAGGGATTCGACGACCACGTCCGCAACGGCGACGATGCGGCGGAGAACGGCGTCCCGTCGGACGGCGACGCATCGCGTTCCGCGTTCGCCCGCGCCGCGTGCGCGGCCCTGGGCGAAGGCGGCGCGCTGGCGCAGGCCATCCCCGGGTTCTCGCCGCGCGCGCCGCAGCAGACGCTGTCGATGGCAATCGCCGAGACCGTCGAGGACCGCGCGGTGCTGCTGGCCGAGGCCGGCACCGGCACCGGCAAGACCTTCGCGTATCTCGTGCCGGCGCTGCTGTCGGGGCTGAAGACCATCGTCTCCACCGGCACGCGCGCGCTGCAGGACCAGCTCTACCACCGCGACCTGCCACGCGTCCGCGATGCGCTGGGCAAGGGCGTGAAGACCGCGCTGCTGAAGGGGCGCGCGAATTACCTGTGCCGGTACCGCCTCGAAAAGAGCAAGGGCGAACCGCGCTTCACGACCAAGGAACAGATCGCCCAGTTCCAGCGCATCGTCCAGTGGAGCGGGCGCACGCGTCTGGGCGATCTGGCCGAACTCGACGCGCTGCCCGAGGATTCGCCGCTGATTCCGATGGTCACCTCCACCGCGGACAACTGCCTCGGCAGCGAGTGCCCGTTCTGGGAAGAGTGCTTCGTCGTGCAGGCGCGTCAGCGCGCGCAGGCGGCGGACATCGTCGTGGTCAACCATCATCTGCTGCTCGCCGACCTGGCGCTGAAGCAGGAGGGCTTCGGCGAGATCCTGCCCGGCGCGCAGGTGTTCGTGGTCGACGAGGCGCACCAGTTGCCGGAGCTGGCCGCGCAGTTCTTCGGCGAAGGCCTCAGCGCGCGGCCGCTGGTGGAACTGGCGCGAGACGCGCTGGCCGAGTGCAAGACCACGACCGGCGCGCTGGCGACGCTCCAGGGCCCGGCGCGGGACCTCGAGGACGCGACGCGCGGAATGCGTGCGGCGATGGATCCGTTGCCGACCCGCGGCACGCGCTGGCGCGCCTTGCAGGAGCCGGCCGTATTCGAGGCGCTGTCGGCACTGGACGATGCGCTGTGCACGATGATCGACGCGCTCGAACCGCTGCGCGAGGCGTCGCCCGGATTCGACGGCTGCCATGCGCGCGCGGTCGAACAGCGTGCGCGCCTGTTGCGCTGGGCGCCGCCGGACTTCGCGCGACGGCATGCCGATCCGGGCGTCGTCGATGCGGGCGGCGTGGACGGGACGCCGACCGGCGATGCTTTCGACGCCGACGAGCTGCGCCCCGCCGAGGATGCCGCGCAGCATCCCGGTACGCCGACGCACGACGGCAAACTCTGGGACGTGCGCTGGTACGAACTGTCGCCGCGCGGATTCCGTTTCCAGCGCACGCCGCTGGACGTGTCGGGGCCGCTGCGCGCGCATCGCGAACAGTCGCGCGCGGCCTGGGTGTTCACTTCGGCGACGCTGGCGGTGGCGGGCGGTTTCGATCACCTGAGCGAACGCCTCGGCCTCGACGATCCGCGCACGCTGATCGCGCCGAGTCCCTTCGACTGGCCGCATCAGGCGCTGTGCTGGCTGCCGCCGCGGATGCCCGAACCGAACGCGCGCGACTACACGGCCGCGGTGGTCGACGCGGTGCGCCCGGTGCTGGAGGCCTCGAACGGCCGCGCGTTCCTGCTCTTCGCCTCGCATCGCGCACTGCGCGAGGCGGCCGAGCTGCTGCGTGCGGACAGCCCGTGGCCGCTGTTCGTGCAGGGCGATGCGCCGCGCTCGGTGCTGTTGCAGCGGTTCCGCGATTCCGGCAACGGCGTGCTGCTCGGTGCGGCGAGTTTCCGCGAGGGCGTGGATGTGGCCGGCGACGCGCTCAGCGTGGTGGTGATCGACAAACTGCCGTTCGCCGCGCCCGACGATCCGGTGTTCGAAGCGCGCCTGGACGCGATCCGTCGCGACGGCGGCAATCCCTTCCGCGACGAGCAACTGCCGCAGGCGGTGATCGCGTTGAAACAGGGCGTCGGCCGCCTGATCCGTACCGAGACCGACCGCGGCGTGCTGGTCCTCTGCGATCCCCGGCTGATCGGCAAGTCCTACGGCCGCACCTTCCTCGATTCGCTGCCGCCGTTCGCGCGGACGCGCTCGCTCGACGACGTGCGGGCGTTCTTCGCGGGCAGGGCCGATCCGGAGACGAGGTAGGTCGCGTCTTCGGACCGACCTACAATACCCGCCATGCATCTGCTCGCCTTCGAACTGTCCACCGAAGCCTGCTCCGTCGCCGTGTGGTCCGACGGCACGGTGCGCGAGCGCCACGAGATCGCGCCGCGCCGGCACGCCGAACTCGCGCTGCCCTGGGCCGAGGCCCTGCTGGCCGAGGCCGGCATCGCGAAGTCGCAGCTCGACGCCATCGCGGTCGGCCGCGGTCCTGGCGCCTTCACCGGCGTGCGGCTGGGCATTTCGATCGCGCAGGGCATCGCGCTGGCGCTGGATCGTCCGGCGGTGCCGGTGTCCACGCTCTCGGCCCTGGCGCTGCGCGCGACGGCGCTCGGTGCGGGCGCGGGCGATCGGGTGTTCGCGGCGATCGACGCGCGGATGCGCGAGGTCTACGTCGCGGGATTCGCGTTCTCCGACGACGCGGACGGGGCCCCGCTGCCGCGCGCGCTCGACGACGAACGGGTCGCGCCGCCCGAAACGGTGTCGCTGCCGGACGACATCGGCGGCTGGTACGGCGTCGGCACCGGTTTCGCGGCGCAGGAGGGCGCGCTGCGTATCCGACTGGCGCCTGCGCTGCGCGCGGTCGACGCCGGGGCCCTGCCGCATGCGGCCGACGTCGCCCGTCTCGCCGCGGCCGCGTTCCGGCGCGGCGAGGCGATCCCGCCGGAACGACTGGAACCGGCCTATCTGCGCAATCAGGTCGCGCTGACGCTGGTCGAACAGCAGGCCCTGCGCGCGGCTCGCGACGCGTAACGCGCCGCCATAGGCCATCGGTCACGGGAACTCGCATGCCCGGCGCGCGGTCGATGCACCGTCGCGATCGCCGCATCGCCCATCGTCCGGAGTCTCCATGACCGACGCCGTTTCCGCTCCCGCCGCACGCAAGGGCCGCTTCTGGCGCAACGAATGGGTCACCTTCGCCCTGTTCCTGCTGCTGCTCGGCGGCGCCCGCACCACGCTGGCGAATCACTACCAGGTCCCGAGCGGGTCGATGCAGCCGAATCTGCAGCCCGGCGACCGCATCGCCGTGAACATGCTCGCCTACGGCCTGCGCGTGCCGTTCACCGACATCGAGCTGATCGACCGCGGCGAGCCGCAGCGCGGCGATGTCGTGGTGTTCAAGTCGCCGGCCGACGGTACCCGGCTGATCAAGCGCGTGGTCGCGGTCGGCGGCGACACCGTGGCGCTCGCCGACGGCCGCCTCTGGATCGACGGCGTGCCGCTGTACGACGCGAACGCCACCGACATCGAACATTTCGGCGCCCGCGATGTGCGTCTGGACCTCCGCCACGGCGGTGGGCCCGACATCCCCCAGATCGAGATCCCGCCGGGCATGGCGCTGGTACTCGGCGATCATCGCGGCAACAGCGCCGATGGTCGCTTCTTCGGTCTGGTGCCGCTGAAATCGCTCTACGGCCGCGCGGAAGCGGTCTACTGGCGGAGCGGCGAGGGGTTCGGCTGGAAAACGCTGTAAGCGAAAGGATTCCCGAGGTCCCGGGTCGGGCCGAAGCCCGGCCTACTCGTCGATCAACTCGCCGCCCGGCAGGAACTGCCAGGTCCGGATGACGTTGAGGATGTCGGGATCCTCCCGGGTCTTCGGCAGCGGCGGATACGGTTCGGCCAACCGGGCGATCCGCAGCGCGGCTTCGTCGAGCAGCGGGATGCCGCTGGACTGGACGATGTCCGCCCGTTCGACCGAACCGTTGCGGCGGATGCCGACGTTGATGACCACCGTCCCGGACAACCGCCTGCGCCGGGCTTCGTCGGGATAGTTGAGATTGCCCACCCGCTCGGCGCGGTCCACCCACGCCCGCAGGTAATTGGCCCAGGCGTATTCCTGGGTGCTGGCGGAGACGAACTTGCGGGTCGGACGTTTCGCGTATCGCGCCGAACGCAGATGGATCTCTGCGGCGAGGCGCGCCATCGCCATATCGTGCTCGACCTTGCGCTGGCCGGTCCGGGCCGGCGTCGGCAGGGCCTGCGGACGCCGGCTCGGCGCGGGCAGGCGGGTCTCGGCCTCCGGGCTGGTTACCACCCGGGCCTCCGGTGGCGGCGATGGCGCCGGCGACTGCGCCCGCACCGACTGCGGCGCCACGCCGGATTCGGTCTGCGGCACCGTGCCGGGTTGCGGGTCCCGCGGCCGGCGGGCCTTGTCGTCCTCGCCGCCGCCCTGATTGTTGGCCTGGGCGAGAAAGTCGGCTTCCTTCGGGGTCAGCGGGGTCCGGGTCTGGGTCAGGATCACGTCCAGCATCGGCACCACCGGCGCCGCCCGTTCCAGGGCGAAGCCCACCCCGAGAATCAGCAGCCCGTGGAACAGCAGCGACAGCACCAGGGTCGCTCCCAGGCGCTGGTCCTCGCCGATCGCCGGGGGCGGGGGCAGGGACGCCGTGGCCATCGCTCAGCCCTGCGCCTCCAGCGCATCGAAGAGCTGCCCGGCGATGTTCAGACCGAACTGCTTGTCCAGCTCGCGGATGCAGGTGGGGCTGGTGACGTTGACTTCGGTGAGGTAATCGCCGATCACGTCCAGGCCGACGAAACGCATGCCGCGGCGCTTCATCTCCGGGCCGACCTGCGAGGCGATCCAGCGGTCGCGATCGCTCAGGGGGCGGCCCTCTCCGCGCCCACCGGCGGCCAAGTTGCCTCTGAACTCGTCGCCCTGCGGGATCCGCGCCAGGCAGTAGTCCACGGGGGCGCCGTCGATCAGCAGGATGCGCTTGTCGCCGGCGCTGATCTCGGGGATGTAGCGCTGGGCCATGGCCAGATGGCGGTCGCCCCCCGTCAGGGTTTCCAGAATCACGTTCAGGTTGGGGTCGCCGACCCGGGCGCGGAAGATCGAGCGTCCGCCCATGCCGTCGAGCGTTTTCAGCACGGCATCGCCGTGTTCGGCGACGAACGCCTTGATTTCAGAAGATTTTCTGCTGACGATCGTCGGCGGACAGCATTGCGGGAATTCCAGCGCCGCGAGCTTCTCGTTGTGGTCGCGCAGCCCGGCCGGATCGTTCACCACCAGCGCGCCGGCGCGCTGGGCAAGGCCGAGGATCTGGGTGTCGTGGACGTACTCGGCGTCGACCGGCGGATCCTTGCGCATCAGGATCAGATCGTTCGCCCCCAGCGCCCGCTGTGACGGAGTTCCCGTTTCGTACCAGCCGGTGGGATCGTCGCGGACGCGCAGGGGCGCGACCTCCGCCACGGCGACGCCATCGCGCATCCCGAGACCGCCGGGAGTGACGTAAAACAACCCATAGTGACGCTGCTGGGCTTCCAGCAACATCGCGAATGTGGAGTCCTTCGCAATTTTGATCGACCCGATCGGGTCCATGACCACCAGAACATCACGCGCCAACTTCGGCATGCCGCGCCACCTGCGGGAATTTCGTCGGTCGGGATGGTAACAAGGCGGCGTCGCGGTCGCCTGCATTCCGTGTCGCTGGCCGGAAAATTGCTAGCGAAACCTTGACAGTCCAGCTTCAGACTGGGATATAGGTGGCTGAAAATGATGACAAACCAGCTGCACGGTCATCGACCGCCGGGTGCATGGGGAGACGTGATGACGCAAGACGAGAATCCAGCCGGCGACCTGCAGGGTTTGCGGGTGATGGTGATCGACGATTCGAAGACGATCCGACGTACCGCCGAAACCCTGCTCAAGCGCGAGGGGGCCGAAGTGGTGACCGCGACCGACGGCTTCGAAGCGCTCGCCAAGATCGCCGATCAACATCCGCAGATCATCTTCGTCGACATCATGATGCCGCGCCTGGACGGCTATCAGACCTGCGCGTTGATCAAGAACAACCAGGTGTTCAAACATACGCCCGTGATCATGCTGTCCTCGAAGGACGGTCTGTTCGACAAGGCGCGCGGTCGCATCGTCGGTTCCGAGCAGTACCTGACCAAACCGTTCACCCGCGAAGAACTGCTCGACGCCATTCGCAAACACGTCAACGCCTGACCGGGGGGGCAGGCAATCCATGGCTCGCATTCTGCTCATCGAAGATTCGCCGACCGACACCGCCGTGCTGACGCGCCTGCTGGAGAAGCACGGGCACCAGGTGCTCGCCTCCACCAGCGCCGAGGAAGGCATCGAGGTGTGCAAGCGCGAATTGCCCGACGTGGTGCTCATGGATGTGGTGCTGCCCGGCATGAACGGCTTCCAGGCGACCCGCGCGATCACGCGCGAGCCGACCACCAAATCCATCCCGGTGCTGATCGTCAGCACCAAGGGCATGGAAACCGATCGCGCCTGGGGCATGCGCCAGGGCGCGCGCGACTACATCGTCAAACCGCCGAGCGAGGAAGCGCTGATCGCCCGGATCGACCAACTGCTTGGGGGCGGGGCATGAGCGAAGAAGATCTCATCGACGGCGTCGACGCCTCGCCCGAGGCGACGTTCGTCGACGCGTTCGAGATCCTCGCCGGCTACGAGCGTCGCAGCCTGGCGCACGTCGCCGGCCTGCCGGAACAACTCCAGGCCGCAGGCTTGTGGCGCGGCATCGGCTTCCGCGTCGGTCAGCGCAGGCTGGTCTCGAACTACGAGGCGGTGGCCGAAATCCTCACCGTGCCGCAGATCACCCCGGTGCCCGGCTCGCAGCCGTGGATGCTCGGGGTGGCCAACGTCCGCAGCAACCTGCTGCCGGTGGTCGACCTCAAGCAGTTCCTCGAAGGCGCGCGCAGCGTGCTCCACGAGGGCCACCAGAAGGTGATGGTGCTGCGCCAGCCCGGCGGCGACGTCGCCGTCACCATCGACGAGCTCTACGGCCAGCGTTCGTTCCAGGACGAACAGCAGATCGACGCGGGCGGACTGGCCGAGGGCCGCTACGCGGGCTTCATCGACCGGGCCTACCGGGTCGCCGACGACGTCTGGGGCGTGTTCAGCCTCGACCGACTGGTCCGCACCCCCGAATTCCGACACGCCGCCGTCTGACGGCGAATTTCTTTCACTGCAACAGTTCAGAAAACAGAATCGAGGCGACACATGAGCACTCCGATGGACAACATCGCCGGCAAGAGCCGCGGTCAGAGCACCACCCTTTGGCTGTGGGTCCTTGCCGTGTCGCTGCTCTTCTTCGCGGGCAACACGGGCTACGCCCTGTGGAAGACCGCGCGTTTCGGCGGCGCCAACACCGCGGCCTCGAATCTGCAGGTGAACTCGCAGAAGCTCGCGAACCAGGGCCGAGAGGCGATCAACGGCGACGCCGCGGCGTTCAAGGCGTTCCGGGCCACCAAGGCCGAGATCGAGAGCGACGTGAAGTTGCTCAACGATCGTTTCGGTACCGCACCCGACGTGTCCGGACCGATCTCCACCGTCACCGCGACCTGGGTGCCGATGGGCAAGAGCGCCGACCAGATCCTGGCCTCCGAAGCCGCGGTGCTGACCGTGGCCGAGAGCGCGAAGCGCTTCACCGACCGCGTGCCGCAGCTGCAGGCGCAGCTCGACGAGGTGGTCCGCGCGATGTCCGCCGGCGGCGCGCCGGCGGCGCAGGTCTATCTCGCCAACCGTCAGATCGTGCTCGCCGGCAACTTCGCCCGCCGCGTCGCTGAAATCCGCGCCGGTGGTTCCGGCGCCTCGGTCGCGGGCGACGCGCTCAACCGCGACGCCGGCGTGTTCGTGCAGGTGCTCAAGGGCCTGCGCAACGGCGACGAGGCCATGAACGTCCAGAAGCTCACCAGCAGCGCCGCGCTCGGCGCACTCGGCCAGGCCGACGCGCTGTGGGCCGAGATGAAGAAGGACCTCGACGCCATGCAGGCGTCCTCGCAGAACCTGTTCCAGGCGCAGAGCGCCGCCGCCGAACTGACCATCGGCTCCAACCGCCTGCTGGGCGACAGCGAAAACCTGTTCCGCGCGTTCACCGCCTTCGGTTCGCTGCGCGATACCAGCCTTCTCGGCAACATCTGGATCAGCATCGTATCCGGCCTCGTCGCGCTGGCCTCGATCGTGTTCCTGGTGCTCTCGCTGAACCGCGCGCAGCGCCGCCGGTACGAAAGTTCGATGGAACTCAACAATCGCAACCAGGAGGCGATCATGCGCCTGCTGGACGAAATGGGTTCGCTCGCGGAAGGCGATCTCACCGTGAAGGCGACCGTGACCGAGGACATGACCGGCGCGATCGCGGACTCGATCAACTTCGCGGTCGAACAGCTGCGCAGCCTGGTGCAGACGATCAACGACACCTCGGTGCAGGTGGCGTCGAGCGCCCAGGAAACGCAGGCGACCGCGATGCACCTGGCCGAAGCGGCGGAGCATCAGGCGCAGCAGATCAACACCGCCACCAGCCGCATCAACGAAATCGCGACCTCGATCAACCAGGTGTCCCGCAACTCCGCCGAATCGGCGGACGTGGCGCAGCGCTCGGTGGAAATCGCGACCAAGGGCGCCGGCGTGGTGCGGCAGACGATCGTCGGCATGGACTCGATCCGCGGCCAGATCCAGGAAACCTCGAAGCGAATCAAGCGCCTGGGCGAAAGCTCGCAGGAAATCGGCTCGATCGTGGAACTCATCAACGACATTTCCGAGCAGACGAACATCCTCGCGCTGAACGCGGCGATCCAGGCGGCCTCGGCCGGCGAGGCGGGCCGCGGGTTCGCGGTGGTGGCCGACGAAGTGCAGCGACTCGCGGAACGCACCTCGAACGCGACGAAGCGAATCGAAGCGCTGGTGCAGACGATTCAGGCCGACACCAACGAAGCGGTCAGCTCGATGGAGCAGACGACCTCCGAAGTGGTCGCGGGCGCCCGACTGGCCGAGGACGCGGGTACCGCGCTGGGCGAGATCGAACACGTGTCGAATACCCTCGCGGGCCTGATTCAGGGCATTTCGACCGCCGCGCAACAGCAGTCGGCGGCGGCGACCGACATCACCCAGACCATGACCACGATTCAGTCGATCACCGCGCAGACCTCGCAGGGCGCGAACCAGACCGCCGAATCGATCGGAAACCTCGCGCAACTGGCGGCCGACCTGCGCCGTTCGGTCGCCGACTTCAAGCTGCCGGCCTGATCGGGCGGACGTACCGGCGGAGCGATTCCCAGATGATCCGAAAGCATTCCGGTCGTGAGTACGGGCGCCGACGCGCCCACGGAGGCGCACGATGACCGCGCTCCACGACGCGATCGAATACAGCGCGCTCGGCTGGGTCAAGCCGGAGCTCGACGAGACCCTGCGCCTGGTGCGGGTCGAGGTCGAAGGCTTCGCCGACGACCCGTCCGACACCAGCCGCATGCGCGTCAGCGCGGAGCTCCTGCACCAGGTGCAGGGCACGTTGCGGATGGTCGAACTGTACGCTCCGGCGATGGTCGCCGAGGAAATGGAGCAGTTGTCCCTCGCGCTGCAGAACGGCCAGGTCGCGGATCGCGACGGCGCCTGTTCGGCGCTGATGCGCGGCGTGGTGCTGCTGCCCGACTACCTCGAACGCCTGCAGAGCGGCCACAAGGAAATCTCGATCGTCCTGCTGCCGATGCTCAACGAGCTGCGCGCCGCCCGCGGCGAAGTCGGCCTGAGCGAGAGCGCGCTGTTCAACCCGGATCTCGACCGTCCGTTGCCGGCATCGCTGCCGCGCGCCGCGGCGCTGTCGCCGGCTGCGCGCGCCCATGAGGTCGCGCCGTATCTGGCCCGCCTGCGCGATGCGCTGCAGGCCTGGCCGGAACAGGGCGAGCCCGGCGATGCGGAAGGCCTGCATTTCGCCGCGGAAGCGCTGCTCGCGCGCACCACCGACGAAGCCCAGCGGCGCATGCTGTGGGTGGCGTCGATGGTCGCCGGCGCGCTGCGCGAGAAGGCGATGACCGCGAGCGCCGGTCTGCGCCAGGCCTTCGCCAGCGTCGACCGCGAGAGCCGCGGCCTGTTCCAGCAGGGCGGTTTCGATGCCCCTCGCGCGGACGCCGCGCTCGAACCGACCCGCCAACTGCTGTATCACGTCGCGCACAGCGAATCCGACCATCCGGCGCTGGTGAAGCTGCGCGAAGTGTTCGATCTCGATGCGCTCAAGCCGACCGAGTCCGAACTCGACCACGCCCGAGGCAGCATCGCCGGCCGCAATCGTTCGCTGCTCGACACCGTGTCGGCGGCGATCAAGGAAGACCTGCTGCGGGTCAAGGACGAACTCGACCTGTATCTGCGCACCGGCAAGAGCACGCCCGCCGATCTGCAACCGCAGGCCGAGCGCCTGCAGGCGGTCTCGGACACGCTGGGCATGCTCGGTCTCGGTCTCGCGCGCAGCCTCGTGCAGCAACAGCGCGACGCGATGCAGGAAATCGTCGACGGCAAGCGCAAGGCCGACGAAAGCGCGCTGCTGGAAGTGGCCGGCGCGCTCCTCTACGTCGACGCTTCGCTCGACGATCAGGTCGCGCGTCTCGCCAGCGGCGACGGCGCCGATACCGAGGAAGACCTCGCGGGCGCCGAAGCGCGCAAGGTGCTCGACGTGCTGGTGCGCGAGGCGATCACCAACTTCGCGGCCGCGCGACAGGCCTTCGTCGCCTTCGTCGAGACCGCCTGGAACCACGCCGAGCTCGAACAGGTGCCGAAACTCCTGCGCGACGTCTCCGGTGCGCTGAACATCCTCGAACTGCCGCTGCCGGCGCAGTACCTGGACGGCGTGCGGCTCTATACCGAATTCGAACTGCTCGAACGTCGTCGCATCCCGAACAGCCGTCAGCTGGATACCTTCGCCGACGCGCTGGCCAGCGTCGAGTACTACCTCGAAGCGCTGCGCGAGCAGCGCGCGAATCGCGACGACATCCTCGATATCACCCGCAACAGCCTCGAAACCCTCGGTTACTGGCCGTTGCCGGCCGAGCGTCCGTCGACGGCAGCGGCGCCTTCTGTCGTCGAAACCGCGCCCGTGGTCGAGATCGCAGCCGCTGCGCCCGTCGAGCCGACGCCCGAGAGCGCATCGATCCCGTTCGAACCGGTGTCCGAAGCGGCGCCGCTCGCGATCGAGCCTTCTCCCGCGCCGACGTTCGAAGCCGCGCCCATCGTCATCGAACCGGCCGTGGAGCCCGTCGCGCTGCAGCCGGAGGTCTCGGCTGAGCCGGTCGCCTCCGAGCCTCCGAAGCTCGAGCCGCCGAAGCCCGCGCCGGCGCCGTTCGTTCCGCTGTTCCTGCCGCCGCGCGAAGTCGCGCCGCCGCCGGCCGTCGCGCCTGCGCCGCAGCCCGAAATCGCGCGCGCGCCCGAACCGGTCGCGCCGCCGGCCGTCGCGGCGCCCGTCGCCGCCGGCTTCGACGCCACCAGCGACGACATCGACGACGAAATCCGCGAAATCTTCCTCGAGGAATTCGAGGAGGAGATCGGCAACCTCGCGCAGTTGCTGCCGCAGTGGAAGGCCGATCCGAACAACATCGAGCTTCTGCAGCCGGTCCGCCGCGTTTTCCACACGCTCAAGGGCAGCGGTCGCCTGGTCGGCGCGAAAACCCTCGGCGAGTTCAGCTGGAAGATCGAGAACATGCTGAACAAGGTTCGTGACGGCCTGCGTCCGGCCACGCCGCCGGTGGTGGCGATGGTCGATCAGGCGTTCGCGACCCTGCCGCAGTTGCACGCCGCGCTGCGCGGCGACGGCATGGTGTCCGTCGATCTGCGCGCGATGGAGGCCTACGCCGACCGTATCGCCGGGGGCGAGGAAGTGATGCCCGCGATCGCGGCGCCCGTCGCGGTCGTGCCCGAATCCGCGCCCATCCCGGCGCCGGCCGAAGTCGCTGAGGCCGAACCGGTGGCCGAAACCGCCGCACCGGCACTCGTCGACGACGGCATTCCGGTCAGTGTCGACGCCGTGCTGTTCGAGATCCTGCAGGCCGAAGTCGGCGGGCATCTCGCGACCATCGAGGGTTGGCTGGCGCGCGCGCGCATGGCACCAACCTCGGCGGACGAGCCGCTGGTCCGCGCCATTCACACCATGAACGGCGCGTTCGCGATGACCGAAGTGCCGTCGATCACCGACGCGCTGACGCCGGCCGAGGGTTACGTGCGTCGTCTGCTCGCCTCCGCGCGTCCCGCCGACGAAGAGGGCGTCGCCGCGATCGGCGAGCTCGCCGATCGCGTACGCGTCACGGTGTCGGCGCTCTCGGTCGCCGATGGCCGGGTCCCGCGTTGCGACGCGCTCGCCGCGCGTTTCGCCGCGTTGCGCGACAGTCTCCCGGAGCCCCGGCCCGTCGCGTTGCCGGAAGAGCCGCTCGCGCTCGAACCGCAGCCCGCGGCGCCGACGGTCGAGCAGACGGTCGAACTCACCGAGCTGGATCTCAGCGCCTACGGTCGCTTCGACGCTGTCGCGCCGACCGTACCGGCGGTCGAACAGGAACCCGCGCCGGCATCGGATCGCGGGCCGCTGATGCTCACGCCGGAAGACGAGGCCGAACTCGCGCGCCTGCTGGGCCAGTTGCCGCCGGAACCGGCCACCGCGGCTGCGACCGAACAACCTGCTCCCACTCTCGAGGCGACCTTCGACGACGGCGCGATGCCCGCGAACGTCGAAGATGCCGGTCGTCTGCTCGCGATGGTGGAAGGTCTCGAAGCCGAGCGACTTGAGGCCGAACGCCTCGAGGCCGAGCGTCTGGAAGCCGAACGCCTCGAAGCCCTCAGGCAACGCGAGCAGCAGGACTTCATCCGCATGGAGGAAGAGCGGCTTGCGGCCGAACGTCTCGAAGCCGAACGCCTCGAAGC
>JBMOOY010000019.1:0-147814 GCA_049324395.1 Pseudomonadota bacterium | reverse complement strand
TCTTGGCCGCCGGCTTCGCTGCCGGCTTGGCGGCGGGCTTCTTGGCGCCCGCCTTCGCGGGCTGCTTGGCGGCCTTGGCGGCCTTCTTTGCGGGTTTCTTCGATGCCACGTCGGTGAATCCTTGTTTTCTTCCCTTGAGGCGGGAAAGCGGGCTGTTATACCCTGCCATGACTGCAGCGGCAACCTCGCATTCCTGCGAGCCCCGCGCGCCGCGACTCCCCCGGATCCGTTCCTTGATCGACCGTCTGCTGATCGCCGCACTGCGCTTCTACAAACGCTGGATAAGCCCCCTTCTGGGACAGCGTTGCCGGTTCGTCCCGACCTGTTCCGAATACTCGATGGAGGCGATCCAGCGTTTCGGCGCGGTGCGCGGCGGTTGGCTGACCGTCCGTCGCCTGTCCCGCTGTCATCCGCTCTGCCCGGGCGGACACGACCCGGTGCCTCTCGCCCCCGACCGTACGAGCCCCTCCCCATGAGCGACGCCCCGCGCACCCTGATCGTCAACGCCCGCCTGGTCAACGAGGGGCGCGAATTCGAGGGCGACCTCCGGATCGCCGATGGGCGGATCGAGGCCATCGGCAGCGGTCTCGTCGCACGAAGCAACGAGACGGTCGTCGACGCCGCAGGGCGTCGGCTGCTCCCGGGCATGATCGACGACCAGGTCCATTTCCGCGAACCGGGGCTGGAATACAAGGGCGACCTCGCAACCGAGTCGGCGGCGGCGGTGGCCGGCGGGTTGACCAGCTTCATGGAAATGCCCAACACCAGCCCGCCGACCCTCGACCGCGCGGCGCTCGACGACAAGTACCGTCGCGCCGCCGGCCGCGCGCGGGGCAACTACGCCTTCTACATGGGCACCAGCACCGGCAACATCGAGAACATCCGCGCGATCGACCCGCTCACGACGCCCGGCGTGAAGATCTTCATGGGCGCTTCCACCGGCAACATGCTGGTCGACGACCCGGAGATCCTCGACGCCGTGTTCCGCGACGCGCCGACGCCGATCATCACCCACTGCGAGGACACGCCCATGATCGACGCCGAACTGGCGAAGTTCCGGGCGAAATACGGCGACGACGTGCCGGTGGCGTTCCACGGCGAGATCCGCTCCCGCGCGGCCTGCGTCAAGTCGACGAAGCTCGCGATCGAGCTGGCGCGCCGCCACGACGCCCGCCTGCACGTGCTGCACATCTCCACCGCCGACGAACTGGCGCTGTTCGAACGCGGCCCGATGATCCGCGCCGACGGCAGCCGCAAGCGGATCACCGCCGAGACCTGCATCCACTTCCTCCGCTTCGACAGCCGCGACTACGCGACCCGCGGCAACTTCATCAAATGCAATCCCGCGATCAAGGACGCGTCCGATCGCGAAGCGCTGACCGCCGCGCTGGCGGACGACGTCGTCGACGTGCTCGCCACCGACCATGCGCCGCATACGCTGGAAGAGAAACAGAACCCCTACCTGCGCGCGCCGAGCGGCCTGCCGCTGGTCCAGTTCGCGCTGAGCGCGGCGCTGGAATGCGTGCACGAAGGCCGGTTGACGACCGCGCAGATCGTGCAGAAGTTCGCGCATGCGCCGGCGCAGCTGTTCGACGTGAAGGCGCGCGGGTTCCTGCGCGAGGGTTACTTCGCCGATCTGGCGCTGATCGACGACACGCCGTTCACGGTCGAGCGTTCGCAGGTGCTGTCGAAGTGCGGCTGGTCGCCCTTCGAGGGCACCACTTTCCGCTCGCGCATCGCATCGACCTGGGTCAACGGCCGGCTCGCCTGGGACGGCGCGCGACTGGTCGGCGTCCCCGGCGGCATGCGTCTGGAGTTCGACCGTTGAGCCGCGCGACGCTCGTCGCGTCGCTGACGCTCGTCCTCGCCGCCTGCGCCGGCGCCCATGCCGCACGCCCTTCTCCGCCGCCATCGCCGTCGCCCGCGGGCGGCGCGATGCCGATGCGCGCGACCGTGCTGCCGACATCGGTGCCGCAGGGGTCGCTGGTGATCGGCACGACGCATCCAGGGGCGGTCGTCGAATACGGCGGTCGCACGCTGCGCGTTTCGCCCGAAGGTCGCTTCGTGTTCGGCGTCGGGCGCGATGCCGTCGGCCCGCTGAGGGTCGAGGTGAAACGGCCTGCATCGAGCGTCGTCGAACACCGCATCGACGTGACCCCGCGCGATTGGCCCGTCGAACGCATCGACGGCGTGCCGCCGGCGACGGTGAACCCGCCGCCGGAGATCGCCGCGCGGATCGAACGCGAACAGGCGCAGGTGTCCGCGGCGCGCACCCGCGACGATGCGCGCGAAGACTACGCGCTGCGCTTCGTCTGGCCGGTGGAAGGCCGGATCAGCGGCCGTTTCGGCAATCAGCGCATCTACAACGGCACGCCGAAATCGCCGCATTCGGGCATGGACATCGCCGCGGCCCAGGGCGTGCCGGTGAAGGCGCCGGCGGGCGGGATCGTCACGTTCGCCGCGCCGGACCTCTATCTCACCGGCGGCACCGTGGTGATCGACCACGGCGCCGGCATCAGCTCGAACTTCCTGCATCTGTCGCGGATCGACGTGAAGGTGGGCGATCGGGTCGAGCAGGGACAGGCGTTCGCCGCCGTCGGAGCGACCGGACGCGCGACCGGGCCGCATCTGCATTGGGGAATGAACTGGTTCGATACCCGCATCGACCCGCTGCTGGTGCTGGAAAGAAACATGGCGCCGTGATTCACCGCCGCAACGCGCGGCGGCGCGTGCGGCGTCGCGACGCCGGACGACGTTTCCGCTAACGCGCGCGCCTGCTCCACGGTCGTGCATGCGCGATGGCGACCCACGCCGCGCATGCGATCAGGATCGGCCACCAGGGCGCTTCGACCACCGCCCGCACATCCGGCATCTGCAGCGCCGCGATCAGGGCGTCGCGATACGCGTACGCGGCGGCGGCGACGCATCCGCCGTAGCCCAGCGCGAAGCCGAGTTTCAGTCGCCGCACGAAACGGGCATCGGCGCGACGTCGTTCGGCGACGATGGCCTCGATCCGCTGCGCCTGCGCATGGGCGAAATGGCTCGGCAAGGCCGCCTCGGGCGGCGCATCGAGGGCGTCCGCGATCAACCGGTAGCGCAGCGCGCGCGCGGCGCCCGCGGGCGCGTCGCCGGCGCGTCGGGCGAGCCGCGCCGCTTCCTGCAATGCCCACTCGCGCGCAATCGGATCGCGGATGCCGTCGGCGTCGTCATGATCGTCGGGTCGCGTCGTCATCGCAGGTCTCCCGTTTCGAGTCGTTCGCGCAGTTTCAACCGCGCGCGGAACAGATGGCTCTTGATCGTGCCGGCGGGCAGCCCGGTGATGCGGGCGATCTCCGGGATCGGCATATCGTCGAGGTGATACAGGGTCAGCAGCATCCGCGGCAGCGGCGCCAGCGCGTCGATCTCCGCGCGCAGGCGGCGCCCCACGGAGGCGTCGTCGCAGGCCGCCGCGTAGTCGAAGGTCTCGGTCTCGTCCTCGGGCGTCAACAGCGCCTCGTCGCTGCGCAGCTCGGCGCCGAGCGCGATCCTGCGCCGCTCCAGATGGCGCAGGGCGATGGAATAGGCCACGCGGCCGATCCAGTGCTTCAGGGGACAGTCGTACCGGTACTGGTGCAGGTTCCGGTAGACGCGCAGGAAGGTCTCCTGACACAGGTCGCGGGCGTCCTCCGGATCGCGCACCAGCCGGAACACGATGTGCCAGCACAATCCCTGGTATTCGCCGACCAGCCGCTCGAACGCCCCGGGGCGTGCGGCGAGAACGGCATCGACGAGGGCGCGGTCGGCGGTCATGGGGATCCGGTGGACATTTCCGGACCTAGATACGCGAGCGTCCCGGACGGTTGCAAACCCGACGAACGCGGCGTCTGCAACCGCCCGGCGCCCTCGCGTGTCCTGTCTCGCGAACGGGCCGAACGCCCGGCACCGGAGAACCGCATGGAACTGAAGAACATCGTCGTCCCGCTGGCGCTTTTCGTCTGCATCACCTACGCCTTCCGCGTGCTGGTCGATGCGATCATGCGCTACCGGATGCTGCGCGAGCCCGGCACCGAAGACCTGCTGCGCTCGATCCTGCAGGGCGAACAGGCCGAACGTCGTCTGTCGTCGCTGCGCTGGGGGTTGCTGGCCACGGCGCTGGCGATCGGATTCGCGATCATCGAGGCGACAGGCATCGACGAGGTCGGCCCCGGCGCGATCGCGGTGCTGCTGGCCGCGACGGGCCTGAGCCAGCTGGCCTACTACCTCCTCACCCGCGGGCGGAGCTGAGCGCATGGGCTTCTCGCGCTCGGCGGCACGATGCGCATCCCGCCCTTGCGCGCGCCGGTGCGCGCACGTCTGCGCGACGATCCTGTGGCTGGCGTCGGCCGTGGCGTTCGCCGGACGCGACGCGCAGGACGACGATCTGCGCCGTCATGTGCCCGACGGCGCCGCGCTCGAACGCGAGGCGCCGACGCCCCCGGCGCTGGAACGCACGATCGCCGCGCGCAGCGCGGTGCTGTTCGATGCGATCTTCGCCCGCTGCGACCCCGACGCCGTCTCCGCGACGATCGCGCCGGACTTCGAGTTCCACCACGATCGCTGGGGCACGATCGCAAGCTCCGGCCCCGCGTTCGTCGAACGCATCCGTGCGCAATGCCTGCGGCGTGGCAACGGCGAAGACCCGGGATCGCGACGCGAACTCGTGCCGGGAACGCAGCGGGTGTTCCCCATCGGCGACGATGCCGCGCTCGAAACCGGGGTACACCGCTTCCATGTCCCGGATGGAAACGACGGAGACACCCTGGTCGGCATCGCCCGCTACAGCCACCTCTGGCGCCGCACGGACGACGGCTGGGTCGTGGCGCGCATCCTCTCTTACGAGCACATGGCCGTGCACTGAGCGCGACGCGTCGTCCGCCGCTCTCCCATCGCTTTTTCCCGCCCTCCATCGTCATCCCCCGACGACGCGCGCCGTCGCCGGGATCTCCTTCCGCATCCTTCCGGAGACTCTCCATGTCCGTCGCTTCGCAGTACCGACAGGCGCTGTGCGTCTGCCTGATGTCCCTGATCGCGCTTCCGACCGCCGCCGCCGATCCGCGCGAGCGACTCGATCGCACCGTCCCCGCCCTGCTCGCGGACAAGCGCATCGCCAGCGTGTCCATCGCACGCATCGAGGATCGCCGACTCGCGTTCGTCGCCGCCTACGGCGAAGCGCGACCCGGCGTGGCGGCGACGCCGGCCACGCTCTACAACATCGCATCGATGACCAAACCCATCTCCGCCGAAGTGGTGCTGCGCCTGACGGCGCGCGACCGCTTGTCGCTGGACGAGCCGATGGCGAAGTACTGGATCGATCCCGACCTGGCCGCGGATCCGCGCCGCGATCTGCTCACGCCGCGATTGGCGCTGAGCCATCGCACCGGCTTCCCGAACTGGCGCGACGGCGCGCTGGGCTTCGAACGTCCGCCCGGCGTCGCGTTCGGCTATTCCGGCGAGGGCTTCGAGTACATGGCGCGCTTCGTCGAGCGGAAAACCGGCACGCCGTTCGAGACCCTGGCGCAGGAACTGGTGTTCGCGCCGGCCGGCATGCGCGAAACGGCGTACATGCGCCGCCCGTGGTTCGAGGGCCGCATCGCGGTACCTCACGACGGCGAAGGCCGGCCGTTGCCGCCGCAGATCGCGACTCGCCCCATCGCATCGGACGACGCGTTCTCCACGCCGCGCGACTACGCGCGCTTCATGCTCTCGCTGATGGCGCGGCAGGGCATGGACGCATCGCTCGCCGACGAACGCGCGCGCATCCAGACCGATCGCAGGGCAGAACTGTGTCCGCCTCCGGACGACGCGTTCTGCGCGGACGAAGCCGGCATGGGGCTGGGTTGGGAGGCGTTCCGGATCGGCGACCAGCGCTACCTGATGCACACGGGCATGGACGCGGGCACCTTCACGCTCGGCTATTTTTCGCCGGACACCGGCGACGGCACGATCGTGTTCACCAACAGCAGCAACGGCCCGCAGGGCGTGCTGCCGATCCTGGATGCGATCGGCGAGGATCGCGCATTCGTCGCGTTCCTGCGCGAACTTGCCCACTGAAGCAGCGCCCACCGAGACGACGCGCGTCGAACGGCACGAGCAAAGACGACGGCCCGGCATCGCCGCCGGGCCGTCGTGCGCATCGCGTTCGTCCTGCGGTCATTTCCCGGCGGGCGGCGCCGGGGGCGGGACCGCGTTGGCCTGCATCGCCCACGAAAAATCGGTGCGCGTGAAGGTCGCGAAGCGCGGATCGTTGTCGAGGTCGATGGGCTGTTTGTAGTCGGCGGGATAATTCAATCGCGGCAGAGTCGGCGGCGGACCGGCGACCAGCGGCGAACCGAAGGTCGCGGTGCCGTGACAGCTCATGCAATTGCTGGTCAGGCCGGACGGAATGAACGAGAACGTCTCCAGATACGGATTGAAGCAGACGCCCATCTCGCGGCTGGCGTTGCCCTTGGTCTGGTTCCAGGCGGTGCACATCGCGTAGTTGCGCCACGCGCCGACGACGTTGTCGGTCATGCCGTCCTTGCTGCCGGGGAACTTCTCCGGCGCGTTGTCGCCGGGTTGCCACCAGAACGTCTGCCAGATCCAGTTGACCGTCGCCTTGGTGGTCACGTGCATGCCGACCAGCACCGCGTAATCGCCGGCGGCGGCGCTCAGGCCCTGGGCGCCGTCGATCGGATTCTGCGACGGGCCGTCGATGGTGTTCCAGTCGGCCGCTTCGTCCGCGTCGAGCCGGAAGCCATAGATCGAGGCCAGCGGCGCGTACAGATACTTCGACGGATCGCAGGACAGCGCGCCGGTCAGATTCGATCCGATCTGCGCGATCTGTTCGGGCGTGGCCGGCGTCGGCGGCGTCGAAGGATCGGTCGGCGCGTTCGGGCCCGGATCCACCAGCACGCAGACCCGCCAGGTGCTCGGGTCGGGGAACGTCGGCGTCTTCGAATTCGCGCTGCCCATCCAGACCGGCACCGGCGTCAGGCCGGTCGCCTTCACCAACATCATCATCGGCTTGGTTTCGATGCCGGTATGGCCGATGGTGTCGCCTTGGTCGGGCTGGTACGGCGCACCGACGACTTCGCGCGCGTCGATCTGGGTGCCGGCCGGCCACGCCGCGTTGAGGTTGGCCAGATCCTGCATCGAGGTGTAGCGGTAGTTCGCGCCGCCGGGACCAGGATGCGGCGTGCCGAAATAGTCCGCCATCGGAGGATTGAACTTGTTGAAGGACACGACCTGGGTGTTCGCCGGCGATTGCGCCGCGGCCTTCGACACGCTGTGCGAGAACTGGCTGGGACGATCGAAGTCGCGCGGCGGACGCGCCAGCGAGCCGCACCCCGAACCGAACACTTCCTCGGTGCCGCACCAGGTTTCCCAGACCGGCAGGGGATTGCCGCTCCAGGCCTGCCCCGAATCGCTGGTCATGCCGGCCCACAGGTTCCATGCCGCGGTGGTGATCTCGTCGATCTTCCACGCATCGGCCCACAGTTGGAACTCGCTGCGATCGCCGGGATACCCGTAGCCGGCGGGAATGTCGACGGGCTTGATCCCGGCGATGGCCGGCGCGGGCGGCGCGGTGGGGGTGTCCGCTGGCGCGGGCGGTGGCGACGCCTCCCTGCCGCAGGACGTCGACAGCAACGCAGCCGAGAGCAGCGCTGCGGGCAGCAGCGCGACGGGACGCATCTTCATGGGACCTCCGGTGTCGTGATGATGTGGATCGGGAAATCCGCACGCCCCGCTTCCTCGTCCGGACATTCCCGGTACCCGCGCGCACGTCTCGATCGCACGGGTCATCGCAGCCTATGCCTCGGGGGCGCGATCCACAACCGACGGCGGACGGCCGCACCGCCCGGCCGGAACGGCGCCGGCACCGGAGCGATCCCGGAATGCGTCCGCTGCGGCCGACCGCGGGAACCCGGGTACGCGAATACTGTGCGCAGGTCCGGACGCGCCGTGGCGGCGACGCCGACCGAAGGACACGCGGGGGGACGCATGAGCATCCTGGGCTCCAGCAGACACTGGTACTGGCCGGTCATGGCGACCCTGATCGCCGGCTATCTCCTCGGCGGCGTGCTTCCCGTCGGCATCCATTACTTCGGTCTGCTCGGCGGATACATCGACGATGCGTTCCGGCCGCTGCTGTACTCGATCCTGATCGGCGCGCTCGGCGCGAACGTGTCCATGTCGATCCACTTCGCCCGCGAGCAGAACGACCTGCTGGCCGGCAAATCGACGGTGCTGCCGAGCTGCTTCGAATGGTTCGGCTATCTGCTGAAACTGGTCTGGGGCGGAATCGCCGCGGCGTTCTTCGTGATCGCGGTGAAGGTCGGTTTTCTCGCGGCCGTCGGCGGGACGCCCCAGGCGTTGCAGTTGCCCGCGGTCGTGGTGATTTCGTTCTGCGCCGGGCTGCGCGCCTACGAGATCCTGCGGAAACTCGGCGGCATCATCGCCACCCCTTGAGCCGGACGGATCGAGTCGCGACGGATCGAGCAGCGACGAATCGAGCCACGATGGATCGAGCCGGATTGGTCAACCGGCGTGTTTGCCGGTCCCCGACACCTGCGCGACCGCGTCGTGCGGATGCAGGCTCTCGAAATGCGAGACGCGCACATCGAAGCACTGCACGCGCGCGTCGTCGGCGAGCGCGGCGGCGATCCGGCGCGCGGCGTCCTCGCAGAACATCAGGTTTTCGGCGTTGAGCCGCGCGAAGGCCTGTTCGTCCTCGCGCTTGACCGCGGTCTGCACCGGCGTGCCCAGCGCGGCTTCGGCGCGGTCGATGAGATCGGCCACCGGCAGTTCGTCGAACGCCGGCTGCAGCTCGACCCGGATCTCGGCGCGACTGCGCTGCGCGTGCGGCGTGGCCGCGAGGCCGCGCTCCGAGGCCAGCCAGTCGCGCACGACATGCGTGGACAACGGGTGGGCGGCGGCGAAATCCTCGGCGAAGCGTTCGGCGTTGAGCTGCCGCGACAGCGCCGCGGAGGCGGGACAGGTGCTGGAGTATTCGACCGAGAACGCCAGCGACAGCGCGAGATGGCCGCCGACGAGCGTCGCGTCGATCTCCAGCGGATAGCGCTTCCAGCCGCTGTTGTCGCTGCTGAGCGCGCGGCGCTCGAGCAACTGGTCGAAGCGCAGCGCCAGCCGCGCGGACGAGGACAGGGCGCCCTGGGATTCGACGCATTCCTGCAGCACGCGGCGCAGGCGGGCGGGCGTCAGCGTCTCTTCGGCCAGCGCGTCCTGGATCCGGCGATACAGCCGCGACATGTGGATACCGCGGGCATCGGCGTCGCGCAGATCGACGAACACGTCCACCGAAGCCGGGACCTGCAGGCTGCCGCCGTCCTCGCTGCGCAGGCGCAGCGGCAGCGCGATGTTGCGCATGCCGACCCAGTCGAGGGCGCGCGCTGCGGCTGCGGCGTCGCCGGCGACATCGGGCATCGACAGGGTGTTCGGGCGCAGGGTCACGGGCGGCGCGGACAGGAGGGGGACGGCCATTGTACCCGGCCCGCCCGAACGCCCCGGGAACCGACCGGGATCCGACCCCGGAACAGAGAGTTGTCAGCCCCGGGCCGCACGCCAGCCGCGCCAGAGCGCAGCGGCCGGTGGCAGCGCCGCGATCCGGCCGTGGGCGGCCAGCCTGCGCAGCCGCCCCCGGATCAGCGCATCGTGGATGCGACGCGGGCGGGTCGCACCGGGCGTCGGGACGCGGGCCGCCAACGCCTCTGCCCACGCACGCGCCCGGGCCGCCGTCTCCGCCTCGTCGCGTTGCCACAGGGCATGCGCGGCGAGCAGGGCGTAGCCATCGACGGCATTCGGATCGGGCGCCGTCGACCGGTCGGCGACGAACAGCGCCGACTCGCAGGCGGCCATGGCTTCGCCCAGCGGTTGCAGCGTCGGCGCGACCTCGATCGCCGGCGTCCAGGCGCGCAACGGCTCGCGCGCGACCTGCAGCGCGGGCAGCGCGGCCGCGAGCTGCGCCCACGGAGCCTGGCGCTTCTGCAGCACGCGGCCCAACGGATGCCGGCGCAGCCCCTTCGACCAGCCCTGCAGTTCTTCCTGCCACCAGCCGAGCTTCGCGAATCCGGGCGTGGGGTCGGCGCCGGCCCAGGCGGCATCGGTCCATTCCTGCTGCAGGGCGAACCAGGCCTCGGCGACGGGGCGCTCGGCTTCGCTCACGAACACCCCGGCGATGCGCCACTCCGGCCAGCGCCCGCGCCATTTGTCGAGGAAGTCGTCGAGGGCGTCGTCGACGGCGCCGGCGTCGCTCATGGCGTCGCGACCGACTGCGGCCATACCCCCGCATCGAGCAGATCGTGCGGGCGTTCGATCAGCGCGTCACCGCCCCAGGCCGCGGGCTCGTCGCCGGGCAGGCGATAGCCCCACAGCGCGACCACCGAGGGCATGCCGGCCGCGCGCGCGGCGACGATGTCGCGTTCGTCGTCGCCGACATAGACGCAGTCGCGCGCCTCGATGCCGATGATCCCGGCGGAATGCAGCAACGGCAGCGGATGCGGTTTGCGTTCGGGCAACGAATCGCCGCCGATCAGCACGCCGCAGCGCCCGTCCCACCCCAGCATCGGGATCAGCGGTTCGGCCAGATAGAACGGCTTGTTGGTGACGATGCCCCAGCGCACGCCATCGGCCTCCAGCGCGTCGAGCATGCGCTCGATGCCGTCGAACGGCGCGCAATGACGACCGAGCTCCCGCTCGTAGGTGTCGAGGAAGGGTTTGACCATGTCCTCGCGCTCGGCATCGTCGAGATGGCCCCACGACGCGCGGATCATCGCCCGCGCGCCCTTGGAGACATGCGGACGCAGGGCCTCCAGCGCCATCGGCGGTTCGTCGCGGGCGGCGCGCATGAGATTGATCGCGGCGACCATGTCGGGCGCGCTGTCGAGCAGCGTGCCGTCGAGATCGAACAGCACGCCGCGGGGAAAACGTCGGTGGATCATGCCCAGGCCTGCATCTTCAGTCGATGTGCGGCTTGCGCGCGCAAGCCAGATAATTCACGTCGGCGCGCCCGCCGACCCGCGCATCGTGACGCAGCGGGTCGTAGCGCAGGCCGCTGACGTCCTCCAGCGCCAGTCCGGCTTCGCGCAGCCACGCGGCGAGCTCGGACGGCCGGATGAAGTCGCGATAGCGGTGCGTGCCCTTCGGCAACATCCGCGCGAGGTATTCCGCGCCGACGATCGCCAGCGCGAACGCGGCCGGCGTCCGATTGAGCGTGGACAGGAACAAGCGTCCGCCCGGCTTGAGGAGCGCGGCGCAGGCGGCGATCACCGAGCCGGGATCGGGCACGTGTTCGAGCATCTCCATGCAGGTCACCGCGTCGAACGCGCCCGGCATCTCCGCCGCCAGCGCCTCGACCGCGCTCAATCGGTAATCGACCTGCACGCCGGATTCCAGTCGATGCAACTTGGCGACCTTGATCAGATCGGGGGCGAGGTCGATCGCGGTCACCTCCGCGCCCTCGCGCGCCAGCGCCTCGCTCAGCAGCCCCGCGCCGCAACCGACATCCAGCACGCGCGCGCCGCGCAGGGACGCGCGGTCGCGCACGTAACCCAGTCGCGCGGGATTGAGCGCGTGAAGGGGCTTCTGCGGACCTTCGGGGTCCCACCACCGATTGGCCAGGGCGTTGAACTTGTCGAGTTCGGCCTGGCTGTAGTTGTCGTGCGTCGTCGTGCTCATGCGATGCCTCACCCGACCTTCACCGCGCCGATCCGCTCCTGCCACTGCCGCGCATTGGCGAGGATGCCGTCGAGATCCATGTCGACCAGGATGCGCTCGCGCAACTTGGGTCTGCCGGCGATCCACACGTCGCTCACCTGATGGCGCCCGGTCGCATAGACCAGTTGCGACAGCACGTGGTGCAGCGGCTGGGTTTCCAGCGCGGAGAGATCGACGACCGCCAGATCGGCCTGTTTGCCGGGTTCGATCGAACCGATGCGGTCGTCCAGGCCCATCGCGCGGGCGCCGCCGAGGGTCGCCGCGCGCAGCGCGCTGAAGGCATCGAACGCGGCGGCGTCCTCGGCCACCGCCTTCGCCAGCAGCGCGGCGGTGCGCAGTTCGCCGAACATGTCGAGATCGTTGTTGCTGGCGCAACCGTCGGTGCCGATGGCGACGCCGACGCCCGCGCGCAGCAGTTTCGCTACCGGGCTGAACCCCGAGGCCAGCTTGAGGTTCGATTCCGGGCAATGCACCACGTTCACGCCGCGCTCGGCGCACAGCGCGATCTCGGCATCGGTGAGCTGGGTCATGTGCACCGCGATCAGGCGGTCGTTGACCAGGCCCAGCCGATCGAGCCGCGCGATCGGGCGCTGGCCGTGCTTCTGCTGCGATTGCGCGACTTCCTGCGCGGTTTCGTGCGTGTGCAGATGCACCGGCACGTCGAGCTGGTCGGCGAGCATCCGGATGCGCTCGAAATTCTCGTCCGAGACCGTGTACGGCGCATGCGGCGCGAAGGTCGTGGCGACCAGCGCGTCGTGCCGCCACTGGTCGTGGACCTCGCACGCGCGGTCGAAATACTCGTCGTCGCTCTTCGCCCATGCGGTGGGGAAGTCGATCACCGGCAGGCCGACGCGGGCGCGGAAGCCGTGGCGTTTGTAGGTCGCCGCCTGCACGTCCGGGAAAAAGTAGTTCTCGTTGCAGCAGGTGGTGCCGCCGCGGAGCATCTCGGCGATGGCGAGGGTCACGCCGTCGGCGACGTACTCCGGCCCCATGATCGCGCCTTCGATCGGCCAGATGTGCTCCTGCAGCCACTGCTTCAGCGGCAGATCGTCGGCGACGCCGCGCATCAACGTCATGGGGTTGTGGGTGTGGGCGTTGACCAGCCCCGGGATCAGCGCGCCCTCGGGGCGCGAGGCCGTGTCCTTCGCCTCGAACCGGGCGCGGGCCTCGGCGATCGGCAGCACGGCGACGATCTCGCCGGCGCGGATGGCGACCGCATGGTGTTCGAGCACGACGCCGTCGCGGTCCATCGGGACCACATGGCGGGCTTCGATCAGCAGGTCGCAGGAGGTGGGAACGGGGGATTCGGAGACGGGCTGATAGGTCATGGCGGCATTGTCGCATTCCCGGGCGGACGGTGGGCCCGGGCCGGATGCTGCCGTGGCCGTCCACTGCGCGCACGCCCGTCGATGGGGCGAATCAAGCCGGAGGAACGACGCTCACCGATGCAACGACGGATCCGGAAACGGCGGTTGCCGGCAGATCGAGGTGGAAATGTCCACCGACTCGAAGGACACGCCGTCCAACGGCTCGACCCAGACACGAAACGCATCCGCCGCGGTACGCCGATAACGAACGAGATAGACCTTCCCGGCTTCGAGCTCGACGGACACCTCGCCCGGGCCTTCCCAGGTCGCCCAGATACTCGAGGCGGTCCCCTTGAACTCCATCCCCAGCCGGTGCGCGCCGGGCGCCAACTCCAGATAGGTGGGCCATGTCCGGGGGATGCGGATATTCCGCCCATCGACCTCGAGGAAGTGGATCAGCCCCCGCCCTTCCCCGGGACAGAACTCGCGGAGCACCTTCGCGGCTCCGACCCGAGGATCTGCCTGCAGTGCCGGATCCCGGTAGACGTTCGGTGAGGGATAGATCGTCGGGTCGGGTTTGGCCGCCTGCGCGACGCATGCCGCGCAGGCCATCGCAGACAACAAGAGCCGAATCGCGCCGTGTGCGCGAGAGCGGCTCATTTGACTCGCGAGACGTATTCGCCTGAGCGCGTGTCGACCTTGATGATCTCGTCCTGGGCCACGAACAGCGGCACGCGGACCACGGCGCCGGTTTCGAGGGTCGCCGGTTTGCCGCCGGTGCCGGCGGTATCGCCCTTCACGCCCGGATCCGTCTCGACGATCTTCAGTTCCACGAAGTTCGGCGGCTGCACGCTGATCGGGTTGCCGTTCCACAGGGTCACCACGCAGGCTTCCTCGCCCTTCAGCCACTTGTCGGCGCCGGCCATGCCGGCCTTGTCGGCCTGCACCTGCTCGAACGATTCCTGGTTCATGAAGTGCCAGTACTCGCCGTCGCTGTAGAGGAACTGCATGTCGGTGTCGACCACATCGGCGACCTCCACCGAGTCGGTGGCCTTCATGGTCATTTCGACCACGCGGCCCGACTTGATGTTGCGGTACTTGATGCGGGTGAAGGCCTGGCCCTTGCCCGGCTTGACGTATTCGGTTTCGGTGATGACGCAGGGGTCGTTGTTGACCAGGATCTTCTGTCCGGTCTTGACGTCGTTCATGCCCAGGCTGGCCATGGGGGTGCTCCTGAAAGGATCGTCTGCTGGACCGCCGAGGGTCGACAAACCCGCGGGCGGCTAGAATGGAGGGCTGGGCCCCGGAGTGCCGGTGCGTCCCGATGAACGGCCCGACTGAACTCCCTATGATACCTGCTGCCCCACTCCCAACCCAGCCCGCCCCCATGGCCGGGCCGGACTGGAAGCGCCTCTGGCGCGACGCCGTGCGCGATTCGGCCGAACTGCTCGCCCTCCTGGGACTGGCGGACCGGGTGCCGGGCCTGTCGTCCGGGGCGGCCGCACAGTTCCCGTTGCGCGTGCCCCGGGGGTTCATCGCCCGGATGCGACCCGGCGACCCGCACGACCCCCTGTTGCGCCAGGTGCTGCCCCTCGACGACGAGCTCCGGCCGATGCCGGGTTTCAGCTTGGACGCCGTGGGCGACGCCGCCGCCCGGGCCGCCGCCGGCGTCATCCGCAAATACCGCGGCCGTGCCCTGCTGATCGCCACCGGCAGCTGCGCGGTGCACTGCCGCTACTGCTTCCGCCGACACTTCCCGTACGCCGAAGAGACCGCCGCCGCAGGGCAATGGCAGGCGGCCGTCGACGCGATCCGGGCGGACGCCGGCATCGACGAAGTGATCCTGTCGGGCGGCGACCCGCTGTCGCTGGCCACGTCCAAGCTGTCCGAACTGACCGGGCGAGTGGCGGAGATCCCGCATGTCCGCCGGCTGCGGATCCACACCCGCCTGCCGGTGGTCCTGCCCGAACGCGTGGACGCGGAGCTCACCGCGTGGCTGCACGCCCTGCCCTGGCCGGTCGCGGTCGTGATCCACGCCAACCACGCGAACGAATTCGACGGGAACGTCGACGCCGCCCTGACGCGACTGCGCACGGCCGGCGCGACCCTGCTGAACCAGGCCGTGCTGCTGCGCGGCGTGAACGATTCGGTCGACGCCCTGGCCGCGCTCTGCGAACGCGGCTACGCCGCCGGCGCCCTGCCCTACTACCTGCACCAGCTGGATCGCGTGCAGGGCGCGTCGCATTTCGAAGTCTCCGACGACGACGCCCGCGGCCTGCATCGCGCGCTCGTCGACCGCCTGCCCGGCTACCTCGTGCCGAAACTGGTGCGCGAGGTGCAGGGGGACGGGGCGAAGCGGGCGTTGTGAAGTCCGCGTTCACCGAGCGACGGAAACCGAGCCCCGGGACACGAGGATTTCGCGCGAGGCGCCGGACGACGCCCTGATCATTCGTCGTCAGGGATTTCGAGCAGATCGAGAAAGCCGGAAAAGGTCGCGGCCAGCGGCAACAGCGCCTTGCCGATGGGCCTGTCGTGCGAGTAATACGCCACCGTCGGCTCTCCTGCGTCGGGAAACAACAGGCAGACGTAATCCCCGAAACCGGTATCGACCACGGGAATCGCGTTGCGCGGAAGCTGTTCGCCCAACTCGCGCATGACGCCCAGCACCGATTCCTCATCCAGACCTTCCAGCCGCAATACGGCGCCGAAATTGGAACGCATCCGGTTCCCGTCCTCGTCGGCAACCGCGAACGCACAGGCCGAAGGATTGCTGGCGCCCGCGTGCCGGAGAACGAAAGCGGCGTAATCCCCGGGAAACGTGCGGCCGATTTCGGACTGCAGTTCCTCCAGGGACGCCGTGCTCGCGCCTTCGCCGGGATCAAGCCATTCGAGGCGTCTCATCGGAAATCACCTGAACCACATGGAAAATCCGCCGACATGTCCGGTCTTGTTGTGGATGGAGGTCGGAATCAACTGCATCCTGCCGATATCCTGGTGATGATGCCATGTCAGATTGGGAATTTTCGAGGCGCCGGCATTGATCGCCCGCAATTGTTTGGCCGTGAAGATTCCCGGATTGACCTTGCCCTGGTTGATCGCGTCGCGAAGATTGCGCGTCGCATCGCGCATGTGGGCCGTGGCGTCCTTCACCGACGTGAGCTGCGAGGAAATCTGGGTGTCGAAGGATGCGACATCGTCGAAGACCGGGAACCCTCTGCTGTCGAAGACGATCCCCGTGACGGGATGTCGCGTTCCGGCCAGCGAGACGTTCTTGTCGTTGACGTTCGGAAGGGTGTTGGAACTGACTTGCCCCGGATAACGTTGCTCGAGCGCATCTCCGATCTCTCTCGGATTGTAGGGGGAGTCGACATTCCCGATGTTGCCGCCATTCCCATCCGCGGCGGGAACGACGTGAGCGCGCTGCTTCCGCTGCAGTCCACCGACCAATCCCTTGATCTTGCCCGACAGCGCGGTCCACTTCCTGAGCGCGGACTTCGCGCCGCTGATCAGAAGACCGCCCACGACGACGGCCCCTGCCGTGCCCGCGACAGCTTCCTCCCTGGTGTAGCCGGCGTCGATGAACTTTCCGGCCACCCACTGACTCATCTCTTCGAATTTGCCGTTGAGCCACTGCCCCGCCGGCGATGCGTTGAAGGCTTCGCGGGCGAGGAACATCACCGGTCCCGCCGCGATATCGAGCAGCGTGAGGCCGAAACTCAGCCACGGATGGCGTTCGATGGTATCGGCCACATCCATGGCGACTTCGCCCACATTGATGAGCAGAGCGTCGACATCTTCCTGGAAGACCTTCCCGACGCCGGGATAGATGACGACCTCCTCCAATCGTTTCGTGCTGCTCTTCGGAACGCCGATGAATTCGCGGCCGGTCGCCTTGTCCCGCACCAGCTTGGCGTCCCAATTGTCGTAGTCGGACACTTCGTAGTAGTCGTCCAACGATACGTCGGGAACGCCACCGGACGTCTGGGTCTCGGTTTTTTGCGTAGTCGCTTCGGTCGTCTCTCCGGCGGGTTGCGCGGTCCGTTTGCCGAAATACTTCTTCCTGTCGACCGGCCCCAGTATCTTCCGCTGCATCTCCATGACCTCTCGAACCTGCTCTGGTTCGAGACCGGACACCTGGAGGAGGTTCTCGATCGCCTGCAGGCGGACTTCGACATCCGTGCTGGACGAGGATCTGGCCGCGCCGATGATCGCTTCGAGCGTGCCTTCCCTGCGCAGATCGAAGTCGACGCCATCGGCGCGCGCGATGGACAGCGCGAGCCGTTGCTGCTCGTCGTCCAGCCGCTTGAACTCCTCGTCACGCCTGAGTTCCCGCACGAGCTTGCTGTCCGACAGGTCCGTGACCGCTTTCTTCGCAGCCTCCGCAAGCCCGTTTCCGAACGCATCGACCAGCATCCTGGCGTAGTCGGCGTCGCCCTTCTCGCCGAACAGGCGAGCGACATGATGATGGGTCGCGCTACCGACGAATCCGCTCACGGTACCGGCGAGGATCGTCTGTACGTAGGAATTCTTCAGCACCGATTTGCCGGCGAACCACTTCGACATCCCTTTCTCGCCGCCCAACCAATCCGACAATTCGGCCGTGATCGCACCGCTCACGGCGCTGGCCGCAAGGTTCGCCCAGCTGAACTTTTCGTTGGAACGATCGCGCGACGGGTCGATGCGATTGATCGCCCAGTTCGCGCCGTAGTTGACCAGGTTGCCGCCGACCGCCTGCGCGGCGCCCTTCGCCCATGCGTTGGCATTGAAGAAACCGACGTTGGCGGTCGTGAGCTTGCTGCCGGCCGCCTGGGCGCTCGCCACGGCCTTGGCGCCCTGCACGCCGCCCGACAGCGCGGAGCCGATCCCGGCGCCGGCGACGGAGGTGATGCCGCCCAGGGCGACCGCGCCCCAGTCGAACTTGTCGGTGAGATCGAACAGCAGCGATGCGCCCTGCCCCACCGCGGAACCGACGATGCCGCCGACCGCGGCGGCCGCGATCACCGCGGCGCCGAATCCGTAGGTCCCGGCGAGTACGCCGGCGCCGATGGCCATGGTGCTGGCACCGGCGGCGACGGCCGTGCCGATCGCGGATGTCGCGGGGGCCAGCGCGGCCGCGGCGGCGCCCGCCGTGTACACCGTCGCCACCGCCACGATCACGACCACGATGATGGTGAGGATGATCTTGAGGACGTTGCAGCTGTTCTTCGGCGGCGGCGGGACGTAGTCCAGCTGCGGCGTGGTGGAGCCGACGACTTCGCCGGGGTTGTAGGGCCGGAAGGTCGCGGCGTCGTTGTTCGACACCTTGACCTCGGGCACCTTGAGCGTCGTGCCGGCGGTCAGCGCTTCGCTGCCGTTGAGCGCGTTGGCCGTCGCCAGCACGTACCACAGGCTCTCGTTGCCGTAGACGCGCTGCGCGATCGTGCGCAGGGTGTCGCCGGCCATGACGGTGGTGGTGGTGGTGCCCGAATCGCTGTTGCGATAGGCGGTGAGGTTGCTGATCACGTCGACGTAGCCGCCCGACGAGGCCGCGACCTGTTGCCCGGCGACGAGCGCGTAGCGCGTCAACGGGAAATTGCCGGCGCTGTCCTTGCGCTGGAGGATGTTGCCCGAGGCGTCGTAGGCGAACAGCCGCTCCTTGTCGTCCTTCACCATCACCCGGCGACCCCAGCCGTCGTAGACGCTGTTGGTCGTCGCCGGCTGGAAGTTGCCGGTCCCGTAACCGTTGACGCGCACTTCGAGGTAGGCCTCGCGCGCTTCGTAGGTATACGTGTAGGTGAGCGTGTAGGCGCCGACGCCGGAATTCTGTCCGGTGAAGTCGCTGAGATGTTGGTACTTGTTCCACGCCAGGCGGCCGTCGCGAGCGTAGTCGTAGCTGTACTGCAGCCCGTTGCGCTGGACCTGGACATAGCGGTTGGCGAAGATCGGCATGTACATGCCGCCCATCCACTGATACCCGGCGACGTAGGTCTCGTTGATGCCTTCGTACGTGGCCTGCGCGGTCATGCGGCCGTCGGCATCGTAGGTGTAGGTCTCGAGCTTCTTCGCCTGGCCGGCGTACTGGTGCGGGATCTCGTACGGCTCCATCTTCGAGATCAGACGCCCGGCGGCGTCGTAGGTCAGCACTTCGGCGACCTTGGGCGTGTCCCCGAGCACCGCCGGCTTGTAGACGATCGTGCGCTGACCGCGCTCGTTGTACGCGGTGTTCTCGTACTTCGTGGTGCCCGCATCGAGGAAACGCCGGCGGATCGCGCGACCGGCGTCGTCGTAATCGAGCGCGTAGCTCACGTCGAAATCGGCTCCGTCGATCTTGCCGAGCGCGATCTGGCCGTTCTGCATCCTGGCGTTGACCACGGTGACGCGGTTCATCGCGTCGTAGTCGTACCAGAACGACTTCCAGCTGGATGAGGCGTAGACGTAGCTCGCCCCGGGCGTGACCGGCGTGTAGGTACCACCGCCGCCACCGCCGCCACCGCCGCCACCGCCACCGCCACCGCCGCCCCCACCGCTGCCGCCGCCGTCGTCGATCACCTCGATCGGGACCAGTTGCAGCGAGGCGTCGCCGGTCCGCGCCGTATCGCCGCCCTCGAGCGTCTGCGCGGGGGAGAGGCTCGCGTCCGCTGCGGCGCCATCGATGGTCGAGATCGGACCGACGCTGTAGGGATACAGGTACGGATCGTCGCCCGGATCGACCCATGCCGGAGCGATGTTGAAGGTGATCGCGCGGCTGTAGGAAGACAGGCCGTGATTGTCGATGGCGCGCACGTAGAACGTGTAATAGCCCGCCTGGGTCGGCGTGCCGTAGACACGGCCGGTGGCGGCATCGAAGAACATGCCCGGCGGCAGGCTCGAATAGGGATCCTCCTGGAAGGTCAACGGCGCCCCTTCGGGATCGACGAAGCCGTCGTTGACGTAGAACTCCCACATCGCGATGCCGTTGTTGGCGTAGTACTGCAAGGTGTCGTAGTCGGGCACCGTCAGGTTGACGGTGTCCGGCCAGTAGGCCGAATAGTTGGTCTCCGGCGGGCGGCTGGGCAGGATGTTGACGTTGATGTCGCGCACGGCCGTGAACTGGTCGTCCACGCTTCGCGCGGTCAGGCGCAGGGTGAAGGTGGCGCCGGTCGGGGGCGTGCCGGTGAGCGCGCCGGTGACCGGATCGAAGGTCAACCACGACGGCAGCGGACTGCCGTCCGCCATGGTCATGCTCATGACGAAGGTGGTTTCGGGCGCGAATTGCGCCACGCTCCACGCGTAGTTGTTGTTGATCGCGGTGCCGGCGTAGCCGGACAGGCTCCACGGATAGGTATAGCCGCTGCCGGAATTGCCGACCGTCACCCGCCGCCGATTGCCCGCGGCGTCGTAGCTGTAGCGCGTGGTCATGATCTCCGCGCCGGTGGCCACGTCGATCTGGCGGACCATGCTGATCCGGTTGTTGGAGTCGTAGGTGGTGAGGGTGCGCAGGTGGACGATGTTGCCCTTGCCGTCGCGGGTGTACGTCTCCTCCATCGTGCGATTGCCGGCCGCGTCGTACGCATAACGCGTCCAGTTGCCGGCTTCGCGGATTTCCTTGACCAGTCCGCTCGCGTAATAGAACTGCGCGCGCTCGCTGGCGCCGAGACCGGTCAGACCGAGCTGGGTACCGAGCGTCGCGTTGCCGTTGGTGCCGTCCGGGGGCGGCGCGTTGGGATCCGGCCCCGAATAACCGTCGCTGAGCTCGACGTACATGTCGGTGGCGTTGAGACGGGTCGTGCTGAGCAACTGACCCGTTTCCGCGTGATAGACGTAGTCGTAGTCGGCGCCGCCGAGATCGTTGTGGTCGATCAGGCGGCCGAACACGTCGTAATCCCAGGTCTGCTCGTCGACGAAGACGTACTCGCCCTCGCGATCCTTGCGGATCGCCGGGCCGGTGTAGTACTCCGGCACGTAGTAATAGCCGCCGCCGTAGCCGTAGCCGACGTCGTCGTAATACCAGGTCCCGGTGCCGTAGCCGGTGATGGTCCCGTTCACGTCGCCGACCGACAGCAGGTAGCGCCAACGGCTGGCGTCGCCGTTCGTTTCGCGGACCTTCCGGCCCTGGAGATCGTTCGCGTAGGTCTTCACTACGCCGGCCGCGCTGCGGCTGCCGAGCAACAGGCTGCGGCTGTCGTAATCGTAGCGCGAGGTCTGGTTCAGCGCGTTGCTCACGCTCCAACGGTCGGCGCTGCCCTGCAGCCCGTAGGTTTCGAGCGTGCTCTTCACGCGCGTGGTCTGGCCGCCGATGAAGTCGCCCTGCGTGGCGACGCGCCCGGCGCGGTCGTAGTGCTTCCAGGTGATGTAGCCCAGCGGGTTCTGCGCGTAACGTTCGCGATCGAACAGGTCGTAGGCGATCCTGGTCGACTTGCCGAGGGCATCGACGCTCTCGATCGCGCGACCGGCATTGTCGTAGACCACGCGCTGCACGTTGCCGTTGGCGTCGCGGCTTTCGGCGAGACGACCGAGCCCGTCGTAGTACCAGTTGAGGATCGGGCGCGCGCGGGTCTCGGTGCCGTTGGCGGCCACGATCTTGACCTCCGGGCGCGTTTCCTGGATCACCTTGTCGAAGCTGTTGTAGCGATACAGGGTCTCGTAGCCGCGCGCGTCGACGCGGCGGACCACGTTGCCCCAACGGTCGTATTCGCTCAGCAACTCCGGACGCTGATTGAGATCGTCCGAGTTCGACGGCAGACGCTCGCGCACGGCGCGCCCGAGTTTGTCGTAGGCGAGATCGGTCGCCGCGGACACCACGGACTGGACGCCCTGGGCGTTGACGGTGAAGCTCTTTCGGGTCACGCGCACGGCGCGGCCGGCGAGATCGTAGGCCAGGTCGCGCCAGGCGCCGCCCTGACTGTTGTCGCGGACCAGGCGCCCGGCCTTGTCGTATTCGTAGGCGATGAAGCTTCCGGCGCCGAAGGCATCGGCGATGCGATCGTCCTTGCCCACGACTTCGCCGAACGCGTTGTAGCGCACGATCTCCGACTGGTCGGTGGAACTGCCCTTGAGCGTACGCACGCCGCCGGACACTTCGTAACGCTGGCGAAGCGTGGCCGCGCTCAACTGGCGGCCGGTCCGGTCGTAGGTGTAGTCGACGAAGAGATCGGATTCGATGGTGGTCGCGCTGCCGTCGATGGCGGCGCCGCCGCGCAGGGTGGTGCGCACCTGGACGACGCGGTCGCCGGCGTCGTAGCTGCGCCAGATCGCGGTATTGGCGGCCAGATCGCGTTCGACGGTCACGCGCCCGCGCAGGTCGTACTCGGTCTCGTTGACCATGTCGTTGGCGCTGGCGACCGCCGCCGCGGCGCCGACCTTGCCGTTCGCGAACCGCACGACGCGCACCGTATTGCCGAAGGCATCGTAGGCCAGCTCGGTGTAGGGCGAGCGCTGTTCGTACAACGCCGCGGTCGCGAGGGTGTTCGCGGTGGACTGGGCCAGCAGGGTATCGCCGTTCTGCACCACCACGGCGCGGGAAGGCTGCTGTACCGAAATCATGCGGCCCATCGCGTCGTAACGCGTCAGCGTGGCGCCCTGAGCGTCGACGACGGAGGTGATGCGGCCCTCGGCGTCGTAACCGAACTGGGTCGACAGTTGCGACCACTGCCCCGCCGCGGCGCCCGACGACTGGACGAACCGGTGCGTGGTCTGCGACACGACGCGACCCAGTGCGTCGTAGGCGAAGTCGATGCGGCGATCGTCGCCGGTGACGGCATCGCCCGCGGCCGGCAGTGCCGGCGGCAGCGCGCCGCCGAGCGCGGCGATCGCCGTCGCGGACAGCCTGCGCGCGTGCTCGGTCTTGGTCTGGATTTCGCCATAGGCGTTCCAGACCTGCGAATTGACGTAGCCTTCGGCGTCGACGCTGACCGTTTCCCGGCCCAGCGCATCGTAGTAGCGGTAGGTATCGGCCCACACCGCGTCGGCCGTGTCGGGCGTGCCCTGCAGCAGGATGGAGGTTTTGGCCACCTCGCCGTAGGCGTTGAACCGGCTGCGGACCGTCGGGCGGCCGACGGCGACCGTGCCGTCGGATTTGAGATAGGACACCGCGTCCTGCTGGACCTGCACCTTCTGGCCCAACGCGTCGTAGGCGCTGTCGACGCCGCGATCGAGCGTCGCGCTGAGCACGAGACCCGACTGCACGAGGGACTGGGTCAGCGTCCGGTCCGGCTGCCAGCCCGCCGCCACGAAGGCGCTGCCGGTGGTGACGAGCGCGTTCGCATGGCGAACGGTACGCGTCTCCTCGCCGAACGCGTTGTAGACGCGGGAAGTGACGTTCTTCTCCTCGTCGATGTCGTAGACGACGCGGCCGAGCGTGTCGTAGACCTTGTAACTGCGATGGCCGAGCGCATCCTTCTGCGAGACCGCGTTGCCGAGCGCGTCGTAGGCGATCTCGATGGTATCGGCGACGCCGCTGGTCGGATCACCGCCGGTGGTCGGATCCGGCAACACGATGCGCACGGTGTTGCCGCGGTTGTCGTACTGATAGCGGGTGATCCGCGCCTGCGCGGTGTCCGCGTTCTCGATCCGGCGCAGCATGTTCCCCGCGCCGTCGTATTCCATGCGGGCGACGATCGAGCGGGTGGTCGTGCCGGCGGTGGTGGTGACCGCGACCGCCGGGCTGATTTCGGCCGTGCGTCGGCCGGCACGGTCGTATTCGTAGTTCCACACCGCGCCGGCACGGTCGGTATGACGCGTGATGTTCCCGGCGGCGTCGTACTGGAAGGATTCGACCTGGCCGAGCGCATCGGTCCGCGACGTCACCTGGCCGGCGGCGTCGTAGACCATCGCGATCGAACGACGGGCGGAGGCGGGCTGGGTCGCGGCCCAGGTGGAGAGCGCAGCGGCATCGGTCGTATTCGACGGCGCATTGGCGTAGACGAGGGTCTGCACCACGCGGCCGATCGCATCGAAGCGCTGTTCGCTCAGCGTACCGGCGGCGTCGATCGCGAACCGCGCACGGTTGCCGGCGTCATGGAAGTAGCGCACCGTGCGGCTCTGCGTCGCGCGGATCGCGGCATCCGGGCTGAGCGCGGCCGTGATCGCGCCGGCGACGGCTGCGTTGTTCGCGCCGGACGCGTAGGCGATGTCGACGCCGTAGCGGGTCTCCGCGGTCGCCCGGCCGATGCCGTCGTACTGCGTCTCCGACACACGGCCGAGCCCGCTGCCGCTGCGCACGATCCGGTAGCGCACGCGTCCGGCCTGATCGTAATGCAGGTTTTCGACGCGCGCGGCGGCTTCGTTGGCGGAGACATGACCGGCGAAACCGGCCTGGGTCGCGGCGCCGGCGGCCAGTTGCGCCATCAGCGTGCCGTTGACGGTCGTGGCGTAGGCCAGCGTCGCGCGCACGCGGCCGACGCCGTCGTAACGCACTTCCTCGACCGAGGCGTCGCCGTGGACGCGGAACACCACGCGGGCGGCGGCGTCGTAGACGCTGTAATCGACCTGATCCTGCGCCCCGTCGACCAGCTGCGCCGCGACCTGGGCGGCGTCGATGGTACCGCCGTACAACCCCACCGAAATCGTCTGCGCGTGGCGGCGGACCGAGGCTACCGCACCGAGCGCGTTGTAGCGCGTGCTGGTGACCGCACCGGCGCCGTCGATGGCGTAGGCGATCCGCCCGGCGGCGTCGTAGACCATGCGCTGCACCTGCGCGGCGCCGCGATTGGCGGCCATCCACGACGACAGCGACGATTCGGCGACGGCGCCCTGCGCCAACGCGGAGGCCAGCGCCGCATCGGTCGCGAGCGCGGCGGTGTAGGCGTAGGCGCCGACGATGCGCCCGGCCTGATCGTACTGGCGTTCGACCACCGAGGACTGGGTCGCGGAAGTGCGGACGATCGCCAGACGCTCGCGGCCGGCGCTGTCGTACACGCTGTACTGCGCGGCCGCCCCGGTTTCGTTCGAGGCGACGAACGCGGCGAAATCGGAGGCCTGCGCGGTCCCGGCCTGCAGCGCGGGGCCGAGGCTGCCCAGCAGCGACGACGCCGAGGCCATGTAACGCAGGCTGGCGACGAGGTTGCCTGCGGCGTCGTAACGATTCTCGCGCAGCGTGCCGTCGGCCGACAGCACGAAGCGCAGCCGTCCGGCGCCGTCGTGGACGCGGGATTCGCCCTCGAACCCGGCGCCGAGGTCGACCTGCGCATCGAGGCTGGCGACCGTGGCCGTCGCCAGGGTCGCGACATCCGCGGCCTTGGCGAACGCGCGCGTCGCCACCGCGCGCCCTGCGGCGTCGTACCACATCCGGGTCATGCCGCCGTTGCCGTCGACCGTGAACACCAGTCGATCGGCGGCATCGTAGAAATAGCGGACGATGCTGTCGCTGGCGCCGGTCGGCGTCGCGGCGAGCAGCGAAGCGACGCTGGCCGTTCCCGCGGAGATCGAGTCGCGCAACGCGGCGGTCAAGGGCAGCGTCCGGGCATAGCGCTTCTCGGCGATGCGACGACCGGCGCTGTCGTAGACCTGCTCGATCACGCCGCCCGTGCCGTCGATGCTCAGGCGCAGGCGACCGTCGCCGTCGTAGACCATCGACTGCCATTGATCCTGGGCATCGTCGCGCAGCGCCTGGGCGGCGACGAAGCCGGACAACTGCGCCTCGGTCGGTATCGCGCCGGCGAGCGACGACAGATCGACGGTCCGCGCGTAGCTGCGTTGCGCTACGACACGGCCGGCGGCGTCGTAGCGCAGCTCGGTGAGGCCGTTCGCGCCGTCCACGGTGAAGCGCAATCGGTTGGCGGCGTCGTAGGCGTAGTGTTCGGTGCCGCCGGCGCCGGTTCTGCGCACGACGTTGTCGTTGAGGTCGTAGCTGTAATTGGTGACGACGGCCGCGCCGCCGGTGCCCACGGTTTCGGCGATCCGCCGGCCGAATCCGTCGTAAGCGTACGTGGTCTGCCGTGCGGCCGCGGTGCCCGCGCCTTCGATCACGGACAACTGGCGACCGTCGCGATCCCATGTGTAGGTGGTCCGCAGGTTCAATCCCGCCGGATCGATCGCGGATTCGATCAGATTGCCCTTGCGGTCGTAGGTCATCGCGACCACGCGTCCCGAAGGATCGGTCACGCGCAGCGTGCGGCCCTGTCCGTCGTAGACGTAGCGGGTGGTCAGGTTGAGCTTGCCGACGCCCGGATCCTCGATCCGGGTCAGGGTGCGGCCGACGGCATCGTAGGCATACGCCACCCGACGCCCGGTCGCGTCGGTGCTGGTCGCGAGCAGACCGCGGACGTCGTAGGTGTTCTGGGCGATGTTGCCGAGCGGGTCGGTCTGCTGGACCAGATTGCCGTTGCGATCGTAGACCGACGTGGTCACGGCGGTGACGCCGCCCGGTCGCGGCTGCCGCACTTCGACGGTCTGGCCGAAGCGGTTCCGGATGGTGGTGATGCTCACGCCTTCCGGCGAGGTGACGACGACGCTGCGTGCGGCGTCGCTGTACTGGTAGGTCGTGGTGCGGTTCGCGGCGTCGCGCTGCGTCAGCACGCGACCGAAAGCGTCGTAGGTCGCCTCTTCGACGAGATCCTGCCCGCCGACGTTGCGGATCGTGGACGACACCTGCCGACCGAGTCGGTCGTAGGCGAAATCGTGGGCGATTCCGCGCGCATCGACCTGGCGCGTGACCCGCCCGAAGGCGTCGTAGGTGTTCGCGACGGTCCGGGTCAGGCCCGCGGCCGTTTCGGTCTGCGCGGTGCGCAGGCCGCGACGGTCGTAGGCGTAGGCCGTCGTGCTGGCGGCGCCGTTGAGGGTCTTGCCGACGCTCGTCAGGTCGCCGAACCGGTTGTAGGCGTAGGTCGCGACATGGTTCTCGGCATCGGTATGCTGCAGCAGCCGTCCCATGCGGTCGTACGCGTACTGGTTGCGGCTGTCCTGCGCGGCGACGTAGGCGATCGTGCCGATCGCGCTCTGCACGCTGGCGCGATCGCCCGGAATCGCGATCGTGATGCGGCCGGTGTAGTTCAGGGTCTCGGTGGCTTCGCCGAAGGCGTTGTAGCGGATCTCGGAGACTTCGCCGCGGGCGTTGCGCAGGCCGGCGTCGTCCTCGACGCCACGCACGACGAACCTCTCGCGACCGGCGCCGTCGTGGAAGTACCAGGTCTTGTTGCCGAGCGCATCGACGCTCTCGATGCGACGACCGAGCAGATCGTAGGCGTGGCGCACGCCGTGCTGCGCGTAGATGGCGTCCAGCTGCGGTTCGGTCATGCCGGCGAGCACCTGGACCGCGCCCTCGCCGCCCAACTCGCCGATCAGATTGCCGAACACGTCGTAGCGCATCCGGCCTTCGCGTACCTCGCTCGTGCCCTGCGCGGACTCGGTGCGGACCAGCCGCCCGGCCTCGTCGTACGTGTTGCGCGTGACGGTACCCTCGTGGTCCAGCGACACCGTCAACTGGCCGAGTCCGTTGTAGCTGTTCCGGGTGAGCCGGAAGGCTTCGCTCGGCGCACCGGTCAAGGCGGCGCTGCGCAACGCGGTCAGCGTCTCGCTGCCGGTCAGTCCGGTCAGGCGTTTCGCGAAGGCCTTCACCGCGCGCTGGTTGGCGGCTTCGTCGTACAGGAATTCGGTGAGATAACCCTCGGCATCGAGTTCGGCGATCACGCGGCCGCGAGCATCGTGGAACTGGCGGGCGACCTGATCGTCCGCCGATGCCGCGGGCCGCAGCTCCACGAGCGTGCCGGTGGCCCAGGCCGCCGCACTGGTGCGGGTGGCGTAACGGAGGGTCTTCACCGCGCGGCCGCCGGCGTCGTACACGACCTCGGTCAGATACCCCTCGGGGTCGAGCGTGGCGACCATCCGATCGGCGCTGTCGTAGAACAGTCGGGTGGTGCGGGTGCCGTTCGCGCTGGCGTCGGACGGATCGTTCGCCACCCGCTTGATCAGCCGGGACGCGGCATCGTAGACGTGGGTGACGACCATGCCCGAGGCGTCGGTCACCGTGGCGAGTCGCCCGGCGCTGTCGTAGGTGCGCGCGGTGACGCGATCGTTCGCGGCATCGGTGGCGATCCACGCCTGACCGGCGCCCAGCGCGGGCGCGGTCGCTGCGAACACCAGCTCGCGCACGGTCACGGTGTCGCCCGACATCCATGCGGTGGTATTGGCGCGCGTGGCGCGCTGGATCGTGCCGGAGACGCGACCCACCGCATCGTAGGTGGTCTGCAGGACCGCGCCCGTGGCATCGACCGTGGCGACGATGCGCCCGGCGGCATCGTGGAAGAAGTAGGCGCGACCGCCGGCCGCATCCTGGCTGGCGACCAGACGACCGGTGTTGTCGTACCAGTGGCGGGTGGTCCTGGTGACGGTGGCGCCGTTGACGGTGCCCGCCTCGCTGACCGACAGCACATCGCCCGCGCGATTGCGCGCCTCGGTGCGGATCGACCCCCCGTCGAGCGAGACCCGGATCTGGTTCGCGGAATCGACGTAGGCGTACGTGTCGCGCAGCGTGAGGCCGTCGTCGCCCGCGGCGCTGTCGCTGTCGCGCCGGAGCGCGCCGAGCAGGCGACCCATCCCGTCGTAGACGTACTCGGTGACTTCGCTGCCGGCCAGGGTCGATACATCGGTGCGACCGACGCCGCGCGAGACGACCTTCTGCAACAACTGCGCCTGCGCATCGTGGATGTAGCGGGTGATGGACGCACCGGCATCCAGAACCCCGTCGCCGCTGGCGTCGGCGCGGACGGTCGCGTATTCGATCGTCTGCTGCAGGCGTCCCTTGGCGTCGTAGGCATAGGTCGTCAGCGCGCTGTTGGCGCGACGCATGGCGACGGTGTCGCCGGCCCATGCCGACAATGCGGCCTCGGTCCAGGCGCCGCTGTAGGTCGCTCCGAAATAACGGCGCTCCGAGGCCAGCTCGCCGATGCCGTTGCCGCTGGCGGCGTAGGTCAACTCGCGCACGGCGCCGGTGGCGTCGACCACGAAACGCAGACGATCGCGCGCATCGTAGACGTACTGCGCGACCAGGGCGCCGGACGGCAGGTTGGCGTTGCCGACATGCGTGGGATCGAGTCCGTCGGCGTCGGCGACGGTGTAGCGGGTTTCCGACAGCACCTGATGCGTGGCGCTGTAGGTCCAGGCCACGGTGTTGCCGAGCAGATCGCGCTGCAGGATGCGGTTGCCGTTGCTGTCGTAGCGGAACACCACGTCGAGCTGGGCGGCGCCGGCGCTTGCGCCGGTCATCGCATTGCCGGTCATCCGCAGCAGATTGCCCACCGTGTCGTACTGGTAGGCGGTCTTCGCCCGCATCCCGCCGACCGCCGGCTCCAGGACCGCGATCAGGCGCTGGCTGGCGTCGTACTGGTAGGTCCAGGTGCGCCCGGCCGCGTCGACGACATCGGTGGCGCCGCTGCCGTAATTGAAGGTGAGCACGCGGGCGGAGCCGTCCGAAGCGCTGCCTTCGGTGACGGTCTTGACCCGGAAACCACCGGCGCCGTCGGCCTCGTAGGTGTAGGCGACGGTGACGCCGTCGCTGCCGGTCACGCGCGCGATGCGCAGATCGCCGGCACCGGCGACGACGTAGTCGTAGGTGGTGCGGAACAGGCGGCCGTCGTTGGCGGCGGGATTGTTCGTGTCCCAGACGTTGTCCGCGGCGTTCTCGGGGGTCAGGTCGGTCTGCACCCAGGTCAGGCGGCCGTACTCATCGTGACCGTACTGGACCTGCATCCTGAGCGCGCCGCCCTCGCGGGTGCTGACCGATGCCAGCTGCAGGGTGTTGCCGACGTAGCCATAGACGATGGCATCGGCGCCCGTGCCGGCGCCGTCGACCGAACGGATTTCCGACACCCGGCCCTGGGCGTCGTACAGAACGTCGAACTGGGCCGGCGTCGTCCCGTCGCTGCGCAGATCGCGGATCCGGGTCAGGCGGCCGAGCTGGGAGGCGTCGGCATGACTGGCGTAGGTTTCCTCGCGGCGGGAGCTGCCTTCGATGTACCGCCACGTCGACGTCGCGGCGTCCCAGGTCAGGGTGTCGTGGGCGCCTTCGCCGTCGGTGCTGGTGTAGGTGGTGCCGCCGGACAGGGTGAAGACCCGGCGTCCGCCATCGCCGAGCAGCAGGGTGACGGTGGTACCGGCCGCGCCCGGGGTCCCGGCGAACTGCACGCGCCGCTCGTACCCCGTGACCCAGCCATCCTGGCCGGCATCGGAGACCTGTCCGCGACTGTTGTAGGTCCGCGTGGCCGTGGCGCCGAAGCCCCGGACCAGCAGGCTCTCGTCGAACGATTGCAGCACCAGGTTGCCGGTGGCGACATTGATGCCGAAGCCGTCTCTGCCCTGCCCGAACCGGGTCGTCCCGGTGCCCATGGGCGAATCGAACAGACCGAGGCCGTTCCCGGTGAAAATCGCGACCATACCTTCGTGCTCCCTTCGTATTGAGCGCCATCCAGGCGATGACGCGACATTTCACGCAGGGCAGTTCCCGGACAAAGCAGCGGAGGTTTAGGCTCAATCCGTCGCTGGAGTCCGGAATTCAGCTGGCAGTCACATTTTCGGACCCGCCGTCCATGGCATCCAGAGCGGTAATTCGCGGCATGCGGCTGCCGATCGCCATCGTCGGATCGAAGGAACGGCGGGACGCGCCACGCCCGCTTCCTGAACCGGACGCGCCGCACCCGTACCATATACAGTGTCCCTCTTGCCCCCGGAGACCCCCGCATGTCGAAACGCCAGGACCCCGCGCTGCGTCTGATGCTGGTGGATGACAGCGTCGAGGAAGCCGAGGGCATCGTCAGCGGATTGCGCAACGCCGGCATCGCCGTGCGCCCCCTGCGTCCGACCACCGCCGACGAACTGACCGCGATGCTGGTCGGACAGCCGGTCGACCTGGTCCTGGCCGCGTACGGCAGCCGATCGCTGCCCTTCGCCGACGTCCAACAGAGGGTCTCGACCTGCGGCAAGGACATCCCCCTGATCGCGGTGGTCGAGGACATCGACACCGACACCTTCGCCGACCTGCTCGGCGGCCCGGTCCGCGCCCTCGCCCTGCGCCACAAGCCGCCGCAGATGCTGGCGACCGTGCGCCGCGAATGGGCGGATCTCGACGCCCGCCGCGCGCAGCGGCAACTGGAGGCCCAGGTCCGCGAGACCGAGCGCCGCTGCGATGCGCTGATCGAATCCTCCCGCGACCCGATCGCCTACGTGCACGAAGGCATGCACATCCGCGCCAACGCGGCCTATCTCGAAATGTTCGGCTACGAATCCTTCGAGGACATCGAAGGCATGTCGCTGCTCGATCTGGTCGCGCCGGCCCATGTCGCCGACTTCAAACTGCTGCTCAAGAGCATGAGCAAGGGCGAGCCGCCGCCGCCGCGCTACGAACTGGAAGCCCACGACATCGAAGGGAACGCCTTTCCGGCGGTGATGGAGTTCACGCTGGCCCAGTACGAAGGCGAATCCTGCCAGCAGGTCATCTTCCGGCGCCAGGAGCCTGCGGTGGATCCGGAACTCGCGCGCAAGGTCGAGGAATTGCGCCAGCGCGACCAGGTCACCGGCCTCCTCAACCGCCCGACCTTCCTCATCTCGCTGGAGGACGCGGTCGCCGACGCCGCCCGCAACGGCACCCAGCACGGCCTCCTGTTGATCGAGCCCGATCACTACCAGCGCCTGCTGCACGAGATCGGCCTGGATTCCGCCGACACGATCATGGCCGCGATCGCCGAGCGCCTGCGCAGCGAGCTCGACGATCGCGCCGTCGCCGCGCGCTTCTCCGAAAACGGACTCGCGGTGCTGCTACGCGGCAGCGATCATGCCGCCACCGAAACCGTCGCGACCCGCATCTGCAACACCTTCGCCGCCGAAGTCTTCGCCATCGGCCAGCGTTCGAGCGTCATCACCGCCAGCATCGGCGGCGTGCAGATCAGCCAGAAGAACGCCAGCGTCAGCCAGATCCTCGCCAAGGCCTCGGCCGGCGTGCAGTCGGCGGCCGGCGTGGGCGGCAACCGCATCGACCTGTTCGATCCGAACGCGGTCGACCGCGCCGAAGCCGAGCGCATCCAGGCCTGGGTGCAGCGGCTGCGCGACGCGATCGACCAGAAGCGCTTCGTCCTGCACTTCCAGCCGGTGATCAACCTGCAGGGCGACAACCATCCGGTCTACGACACGTTCCTGCGCCTCGACGGCGGCGACGGCGAGCTGATCTCGCCGAACACCTTCCTGCAGATCGCCGAGGACCACGGGATGCTGCCGGAGATCGACCGCTATGTGGTCGAGCGCGCGGTCGAGCTGATCGCCCAGCGCGAACACGCGGGCAAGCCGGTGACCCTGCTGATCAAGGTGTCGCAGGCTTCGCTGCAGAGCGATGCGCTCGCGGCCTTCGTCGGCGAACAGCTGGCGCAACGCGGCGCCTCCGGCGAATACCTCGCCCTGCAGTTGCAGGAAGCCAAGGTCTTCACCCATCTGCACGCGGTCCAGCAGTTCGCGGCCGCGGTCAACGCCTACGGATGCCGCGTCGGTCTGGAGCAGTTCGGCGCCGGCCTGGACTCGTTCCAGCTGTTGACCCACGTGCAGCCGCAGATGCTCAAGATCGACCGCAGCTTCATCGAGGATCTGCCCAAGAACGCCGAGAGCCAGAACCGGGTCCGCGAGATCGCGCGCAAGGCCCGCGACCTCGACATCCTCACGATCGCCGAATTCGTGCAGGACGCGGCGAGCATGTCAATCCTGTTTTCGGCCGGCGTGGACTACGTCGAGGGCCACTTCCTCGCCGCGGCCGGGCCGGACATGAATTACGACTTCGAGTAATCCGGCGACGCTTCGGGAGCGATCCGACGGGGCGCCGCTCCCACAGGCCATGATGCGGCTTCCGCCCCGGCCAGCGGGCCCGTCGCTGCGGCGACGCCGTCCGGAGATCGGACGGCGTCGGGAGACCGCGATCAGGACACGACGGTGCGGCGCGTGTCGACCGTCGTCGAGGCCGCATTCCGCAGGGCGGCGATGCGCTCTTCCAGCGGCGGGTGGCTGAGGAACAGCCTGCGCAGGCCGTGACCGACGCCGCCCGAAATGCCGAAGGCCTGCACCTGCTTGGGCAGGGTGCTGGTGCCGTAGGTCATCGACAGGCGTTCGAGCGCGGCGATCATCTTGTGGCTGCCCGCCAGGCGCGCGCCGCCGGCATCGGCGCGGAACTCGCGCTGGCGCGAGAACCACATCGCGATGATGCTGGCGAGCACGCCGAACACCAGATCGAGCACGAACACGCTCAGGTAGTACCCGATACCCACGCTGCCGTCGTCGCGCTGGCCGCCGAGGAAGCCGTCGACGACCCGTCCGACGAGACGCGAGAGCACGATCACGAAGGTGTTGAGCACGCCCTGCAGCAGCGCCATCGTCACCATGTCGCCGTTGGCGACGTGGCTGACCTCGTGGGCCAGCACGGCCTCGGCCTCGTCGCGATCCATCGCCCGCAACAGGCCCATCGACACCGCGACCAGCGCGTTGTTGCGATTGGCGCCGGTGGCGAAGGCGTTGATCTCCGGCGCGTCGTAGATCGCCACTTCCGGCATGCCGATGCCGGCGGCCTCGGCCTGACGGCGCACGGTCTGCACCAGCCAGCGTTCGACCTCGTTGCGCGGCTCCTGGATGACGTGGGCGCGGGTGGTCATCTTCGCGATCCACTTCGAGGCCAGCAGCGAAACGAACGAACCGCCGAAGCCGAAGAGCGCGGCCATGACCAGCAGGCCGGTGTTGGTGCGGGGGTCGATGCCGAATACGGCCATCACCACGCTGAAAAGCAGCAGCACGGCCAGGTTGGTGGCGAGGAACAGGGCGATGCGTTTGAACATGATCGGATGCTCTCGGGGGAAGTCGAGGCGCGGCATGCGCGGTACAGCCGTTAAGCTGTGGCGGCGCGGCGCCGATTCAAGCCGCGCGCGACCACCGCGAGGGCCCGGGCGGGTGACGATTCAGCCGAGAGACAACAATGTGACGGTTTCGCCGCGACCGAGCGGGAAATCCCCCGGCGGCGACGGCGTCGTCCATCGCGGCCGCTTCGCGCCCTCGCCCACCGGGCCGCTGCATTTCGGCTCGCTGCTGGCGGCATTCGGCAGTTGGCTGATGGCGCGTCGCGCCGGCGGCGAATGGTGGGTGCGGATCGAGGACCTCGATCCGCCGCGGGAAGTGCCCGGCGCCGCCGAGGCCCAGTTGCGGACGCTCGCCGCCTTCGGGCTGGTCTCCGACGGGCCGGTGGTGCACCAGAGCGAGCGCCATGCGCTGTACCGGGCCGCGCTGGAGCGTCTGCTCGAAGCCGGTCTGGCCTTCCCCTGCCATTGCAGCCGCAGCGATCTGGTCGCCACCGCGGGCATCCACCGGGTCTGCCGACCGCACGCGGCGCGCACGGACGCCGCGGTGCGGCTGCGCGTCGCGGACGGCAGCCGGGTGGCCTTCGACGACGCCGTGCACGGCCGGGTCGAACAGGACGTGGCCGCGGAGATCGGCGACTTCGTCCTGCTCCGGGCCGACGGCTACTGGGCCTACCAGCTCGCGGTGGTGGTCGACGACGCCGACCAGGGCATCGCCCATGTCGTGCGCGGCGCCGACCTGCTCGACTCGACCCCGCGACAGATCCTGCTGCAGCGCGCGCTGGGCCTGCCGACGCCGGCCTATGCGCATCTGCCCCTGATCGTCGACGACGACGGCCGGAAACTGTCGAAATCCTTGGCCGCGCTGCCGGTGGACGACGACGACCCGCTGCCGGCGCTGCGCCGCGCGTGGCGCGCGCTCGGCCAGCCCCCGGGCGCGCTGGACGGCGTCGGCGGCGTCGCCGCCCTGCTCGCCCGCGCGGCCTCGGAATTCGATTGCGGCTTGATTCCGCGCAAGCCCGTTCCGCTCGCCGCGCTGCACAATGGCGTTGTCGCATCGAGCCCATAGAATCCCGTCGATGGTCCCGCCCGGACCGCTTCCCGCGGACGGCGCAGGCTCGCGCGACGCAGGGCCTCGCGACACAGGATCCCGCGCAACACGCACACCACGTTCACGCACACTGGAGAGGGAGAACGGCATGACCACACGCGTCGCACTCGTGACCGGCGGCACCGGCGGCATCGGTACCGCGATCTGCAAGCGCCTGGCCGACATGGGCCACAAGGTCGCCACCAACTACCGCAACGAGGAGAAGGCGAAGGCCTGGCAGGCGCAGCTGAAGTCCGAGGGCTACGACATCGCCCTGGCCAAGGGCGACGTGACCTCCGCCGAGGAGGCCGAGGCCATGGTGCGCGAGGTCGAGCGCCAGCTCGGGCCGATCGACATCCTCGTGAACAACGCCGGCATCACCCGCGACGGCACCTTCCACAAGATGTCCGCGCAGCAGTGGCAGGACGTGATCAACACCAACCTCAACTCGGTGTTCAACGTCACCCGTCCGGTGATCGAGGGCATGCGCGACCGCAGGTGGGGTCGGGTCATCCAGATCAGCTCGATCAACGGCCTGAAGGGCCAGTACGGCCAGGCCAACTACGCCGCCGCCAAGGCCGGCATGCACGGCTTCACCATCTCGCTGGCGCGCGAGAACGCCAAGCTCGGGATCACCGTGAACACCATCTCCCCGGGCTATATCGCCACCGACATGGTGATGGCGGTGCCGGAGGAGGTCCGGGCGAAGATCGTCGCCGACATCCCGACCGGCCGTTTGGGCACCCCGGACGAGATCGCCTACGGCGTGGCCTTCCTGGCCGACGAACGCGCCGCGTGGATCACCGGTTCCAACCTCGACATCAACGGCGGCCACCACATGGGCTGGTGAGTCCCGCGCCCCCGGTTCGGGCGCTCGCCCGGACCGGTTCGGGCGGCCGGCCCGGGGATCCGGCATGTGATCGCGTTCACTTTTTCACGGCGAGACCACCCGCCGGACGGCAGCTTCCGGCCGACGAGTTGCAAGCCGCCGCCGGCTGCGCCATGCTCGGGGATCGACTTCTTTAGAGTAAAGGCTCCATGGCCGTCACGCGGATCATCAAGAAGTATCCGAACCGCCGCCTCTACGACACCAAGATTTCCAGCTACATCACGATCGAGGACGTGCGTCAGCTGATCGTGGACGGCGAGGAGTTCGAGGTCCGCGACGCGAAATCGGGGGAAGACCTGACCCGCCAGGTGCTGCTGCAGATCATCGCGGAGCACGAACAGGACGGCGAACCGGTGCTCTCCACGCAGTTGCTGAGCCAGATCATCCGGTTCTACGGCGATTCGCTGCAGGGCTTCATGGGCAGCTACCTCGAACGCTCGATGCAGATCTTTCTCGAGCAGCAGCAACAGTTCCGTCAGCAGATGGGCGGCCTGATCGGCCAGACGCCGTGGGCGATGATGAACCAGCTCACCGAGCGCAACCTCGAGATGTGGCGCGAGTTCCAGCACAACCTGATCGGCGCCATGGGTCGCAGCGCCGCGACCAAACCGAAGGACAAGGCCGCCGCCGGCAAGAGCCGCGAGGACTGATCCGCCGCTTCCGACCATGCGCGGCGCCGCCGCGCCCGCTTTTGCATGCCGCGCGGCGGTGCCGCGCAGAGACGCGTCCGCAGGACGCGTCATCCGTACCGTTGCTTCCAGGGGATCCGAGACATGAACAAGCGCGTGGCCGTCGTCACCGGCGGCATCGGCGGGCTGGGCACCGACATCTGCAGGGCGCTGGCCCGCGCCGGACGCAGCGTCATCGCTGCGGACCTCGGCAGCCGCGCCGAGCGCATCGCCGAATTCGAACGCGATACGGCCGGGCTCGACATCCGTTTCGAACCGCTGGACGCGGGCGATTTCGAGGCCTGCGGCGCGCTGGTGCGGAAGATCGAGGCCGAACGCGGCACGCTCGACATCCTCGTCAACGCCGCCGGCATCACCCGCGACGGCACCCTGCGCAAGATGGACAAGCCGCAGTGGGACGCGGTGATGAACGTCAACCTCGACAGCGTGTTCAACATGTGCCGCCATGTCGTCGACGGCATGATGGCGCGCGGTTTCGGCCGCATCGTCAACATCAGTTCGGTCAACGGCCAGACCGGTCAGTTCGGACAGACCAACTACTCCGCCGCGAAGGCCGGCATGCACGGTTTCACGATGGCGCTGGCGCGCGAAGTCGCGCGCAAGGGCGTGACCGTGAACTCGGTGTCGCCGGGCTATTGCGAAACCGCGCTGGTGATGGCGATTCCCGAAGACATCCGCGCCGGCATCGTCGAGAAGGTGCCGGTGGGCCGCCTCGGCAAGCCGTCGGAGATCGCACGCACGGTCGTCTTCCTCACCGAGGACGAGGCCGGCTTCATCACCGGCGCGAACATTCCGGTCAACGGCGGCCTGTTCATGAGTTTCTGAGCGCCGTCCGCCCTACCATTGGCCCTCCAGCCGCGCATTCCGACCTCCGACATGATCAGACTCACCCCGCCCAGCACCCCCGCCTTCCTGATTTCCCTGCTGCTCGGCGGCGCCGGCATCGCCGGCAAGCTCGGCTACTTCGGCATCGCCGCGCCCAACGCGTTCTGGCTGCTGACCACCGCGTTCGTGCTGTTGCTGCTGTCGACGGTGTTCAAGGGCCTCTGATCACCGCCCGTATCGGGCCGTATCGGGCCGTATCGGGCCGTATCGGGCCGGATCGGGCCGGATCGGGCCGGGTCGGGCCGTATCGGGCCGGATCGGGCGCGCGGGCCCTCAACCCCCGCCCGCGCTTTCGCAGAACTTCTGCCGGTATTCCATCGCCTTCGGCATCAGCGCCTGCAGGTTCTGGATGCGGGTGCCGGGGTTGGGGTGGGTGGACGAGAATTCCGGCGGCGCCTGGCCGCCGTGCGCTTCGCTCATGCGCTCCCACAGCGGCACCGCTTCCTGCGGATCGAAACAGGCCGCGGCGGCGAGCATCAGGCCCACCGCGTCCGCCTGGGTCTCGTGCTTGCGCGCGTAGGGCAGCAGATAGCCGTAGCCCATCGCCGCCTGCATCATCTGCTGCTGTTGCGGGTCCAGACCGCCGGCGGCGCCGGCCATCTGCCCGATCTGCCCGAGCTTCTGCTGCGACATGCGCTGGGCGCCGTGGCGCAACAGCGCGTGGGCGATCTCGTGCCCCATCACCACCGCGACCGCATCGGCGTTCTCGGCCACCGGCAGCAGGCCCGTGTAGACCGCCATCTTGCCGCCGGGCAGGCAGAACGCGTTCGCCTGATCGGACTGGATGACGTTGACCTCCCACTTGAAGTCCTGCCACACGCCATTGGGCCGCTTGCCGTTTTCCGCGGCGAGCGCGGCCTCGACCTCGGGCACCTTGGCGATCAGGCGTTCGGCGATCGCGCGCACCTGCCGGGCGATCTGCGAATTCGGATCGACCGGACGCTCCTGCGACAGGATCTGCTCGTAGGCCTGCAATCCCATCGCGACTTCGTCGTCGACCGAGATGCTGTTGTCGATCAGCACCTTCTCGCCGGTGTACGGGTCCTCGGTGCGATTGGCGAACCAGTAATACGCGGCGTAGCCCGCGAACAGCAGCAGGATCACGAACCGCGGGTTGATGCCGCCGCGGCGACGACCGTTGCCGGAATACTGCGATTGGCCGAAGGGATTCTGTCGCATGCTCTTGTCCTCGCGGAGGGTGCCTTCACGGATCGCGTCTTGATGGATCTCGTCTTCACAGATCGCGTACCACCCGGAACCCGGTCTGCGCGTTGGTCGCGTCCGATTCCGCCTGGCTGCGCCAGGCCGCGCGGGTCTGCGCCGGGGAGTTCGACCACGCCCCCCCGCGCACCACGCGGGTCCGGCAGCCGGGATTCACCCACGCTTCGCCGTGGACGGGCGCACGACGATACCCATCATGCCAGCAATCGGCGACCCATTCGCTGACGTTGCCCTCGAGATCGTGCACGCCGAACGCGTTGGCGCGGAAACTGCCGACCGGCGCGGGCCCCCAGTGCCCGTCGCGATAGCCGGCGAAGGCGTTGCCCCAACTGCGTCCGCCGGGCGAACGATCGCCGGCGCCGGTCAGATTGCCGGTGCCCGGCTTCGGCGGCTGGTCGCCCCAGGGATAGTGTCCGGGCGCGCCGGCGCGCAGCGCGTATTCGAATTCCGCCTCGCTCGGCAGCCGGTAGCGCTGTCCGCTGCGTTCCGACAACCAGCGCGCATAGGCCTCGGCGTCCTTGGGACTGACGTGCAGCACGGGCATGTCGTCGGCGGCGGGACGACCGACGTAATCGTGACGCCAGTCGACGCCGCTGCGACGCACGAAATTGCCGCCGCGCTCGTCGTAGACCAGCGAATGCCCGCGACGCACCGCGCGCGGGCGATGCCCGCTGGCGGCGACGAACCGGCGGAATTCGCCGACCGTGACTTCGGTCGCCGCGATCGCGAACCCGCGATCGAAACGCACGTAGCGCGAAGGCCGTTCGGAGCCGCTGGCGTCGGGCTCGCCGTCGCGCGCGCCCATCCGGAACCCGCCGTGCGGCACCACCACCATCTGCGGCCCGCGTCCGCCGCCCGGCAGCGCGTCGGTGAAACGCTGGCCCGGACGCATCAGGCCGTAATGCGTGGCGAGGTCGATCCGCTCGCGCAGCTCCGCGGCGGCGGGATCGCCCGGCGCCGAGATCCGGAGCAACTCCGCCAACCGCTGCCGCGCCCACGGGAGATGATTCGGACGCTGCGGCTGGCTCAGCAGCGCCAGGCCTTCGTCTCGCAACCGCGAGATATGAATCCGCCGGATGTCCTCGACCTGCGCGCGCCCGGCCTCGACCGTGCCCATCCCGGGACGAACCGCCTCCGCCAGCGCCAGCCAGCGTTCGGCCTGGTCGAAATCGACGCGGATCGCCGCTTCCTCGGCACGACGGATCATCGCGCTCTCGACCGCGGCCACGCCCTGGTTCGCGCGCGCCTGCGTCGGCGCCAGGGCCTGCGCCTGCCGGAACAACGGCAGCGCGCCCGCGCCGGTTTCGCCGAGCCGCCCGGCGGACAACTCGGCCTCGGCGGCAGTGTTGAGTTCCCACAGCCGGTCGGCGAGGTCCAGGCGTTCGATGTACGCGGCGGCGCCCGGCACACGCGCCACGCCGACATTGCGCATCACCGCCGCCACGAGATGCGCGCGGCGCAGCGCCTCGGCGTCCTCGCCGGCCTCGGCCAGCGCCGCATCGCCGCTTTCCACCAGTCGCGTCAACGCGCGCCCCAGACCGTCCCGCGCGGCCGCATCGGCCGGATCGCGTTCCAGCAGCGCGAGATACAGCGGAATCGCGGACTCGGCGTCCTCGTGCAGACGCCCGGCCGCGAGCGCGGTCGCGGCGCGCCTGCGCGCGGCGGGCACGCCCGCGTCGTCGAGCACGACCACCGGCCGGCGCCACGTCAGACGCTCGGCGATCGCATCGTCGCCGCTGACCGTGACCTGGCCGCTGCGACCGTCCGCCGCATCGGCGCCGGCCTGCGCGGCGTCGGGCCCGGGCTCGCGCCGGCATCCGTACGTCAGCGCCAGCACGCCCGCCATCAGCAGGCCCGCCATCGCCGTTCGTCGTCTCGCCTGCGTCACCGGATTCCGCTCCGCCTCTCTCGTGGATGCGCCGGCCACCTTAGCGCATCGGGGATGACCCGCGCCGCACTCCGGTAGCATAGCGGCCCACCTTTCCCCGGACCGACCCGTGCCCCGCTGGATCAACGCCCCCGACGCGCTCGAACCGCTGATCGCCGCTCCGCCGACCGTGCTCGCGCTGGATACCGAATTCGTCCGCGAACGCACCTACTGGCCGCAACTGGCGCTCGTGCAGATCGCGCCCATCGACGACGAGACCGGCGACGACGGCATGCAGTCGGACGGCATGCAGTCGGACGGCATGCAGTCGGACGGCATCCTGCTGGTCGATCCGCTGGTCCCGGGCATGCCCGAAGCGCTCGCCCGCCTGCTCGCCGACCCGCGCTCGATCAAACTGATGCACAGCGCCGGCGAAGACCTGATCGCCCTGCGCCACACCTGCGGCGTCCTGCCGCAGCCGCTGTTCGACACCCAGATCGCCGCCGCGCTGTGCGGGATCGGCGCCGGCCTCGGCTATCAGCGCCTCGTCCAGGACCTGCTCGGGATCGCCGTCGACAAGGGCGAGACCCGCTCCGACTGGCTGCGCCGCCCGCTGTCGGATGCGCAACTGCATTACGCCGCCGACGACGTGCGCCACCTCGCCGCCGTCCACCGGCGTCTGCGCGAACGCCTGCAGGCCAGCGGACGCATCGCCTGGCTGGAAGAGGACTGCGCGCGGATGCTCGCCAACGCCGCCGACGACACCCCGGACCGCTGGCCGCACCTGGCCATGCGTTCGGCCCAGTTCCTCGACCGCGACGGCCAGATCCGCCTGCTGCGCCTGCTGCGCTGGCGCGAGATCCAGGCCCGCAGCTCCGACCGCCCGCGCAGCTGGATCCTCGACAACGAACTCGCGCAGCTGCTCGCCCGCACCCCGCCGCGCGACCTGGGCGAACTGCAGAAGGTCTTCGACGGCCAACCCAAGGCCCCGCGCAAACTCGCCGCGCAGGTCCTCGACGCCCTGCACACCCCCGAACCCGACGAAGACGCCATGCCCCCGGCCCGCGGCGACGACCGCGACCGCCAGGCCTACAAACGCCTGCAACAGGCCGTCGCCGCCCGCAGCGCCGAACTCGGCCTGCCCGACGGCGTCCTCGCCTCCCGCCGCTGGCTCGAAGCCCTGCAGGACGGCGAAGACTGGCCCGGCGCCCTCGCCGGCTGGCGCCGCGGCGAACTCGAATCGCGCCTCGCCCCCCTCCTCGCCCCGACTGGCAACGGCTGAGCCGGCGTTTTATACTGCGCGTCCCTCGCGGGCCACGGCCCGCAGCCGCAAGCCCCAACTTGCCGGCACGCCACACGGGGCCATAGCTCAGCTGGGAGAGCGCGTCGTTCGCAATGACGAGGTCGGGAGTTCGATCCTCCCTGGCTCCACCATTCAAACCTCCAGCAGCATCCTTGAAAGACCCGAAACCCCGCCAAGTGCGGGGTTTTTCTTTGGTTTTTCGTCCTGGAAGGTCAGCCGCCGCCCCCTGACATCCAGACTTCGATGGGGGTAGTCTTGGGGGTAGGCCCCAGATATATCTTCACAACTACCCCCAATGCCTCTGACCGATACCGCCATCCGCAACACCAAGCCCGGCGAGAAGGACATGAAACTGTTCGACGGCGGCGGGCTCTACCTGCTCATCAAGCCCACCGGCGCGCGCTGGTGGCGGCTGAAATACCGCTTCGACGGGCGGGAGAAACTGCTGAGTCTCGGGGTGTATCCGACGATCACCCTTCGGGATGCACGTGAACGCCGCGATGCGGCCAAACGCCTGATTGCGCACGGGACCGACCCCAGCATCCAACGGCAGGCCGCCAAAGCCGAACTCGCCGACACCTTCGAAGCGGTCGCTCGCGAGTGGTTCGCCAAGCAGGCCCCCGGCTGGGCGCCGAGCCACGCGGACAAGGTGCTCCGTCGCATGGAGCTGTACCTGTTTCCCTGGATCGGCAGCCGACCGGTCGGCAAAATCACCGCACCGGAGCTGCTCTCCTGCCTCCGCAGGGTCGAATCGCGCGGCAAACTCGATACTGCGCTACGTGCGAAACAAAACGCCGGCCAGGTATTCAAGTACGCCATCGCCACTGGACGTGCGGAGCGCGATCCGTCGGCAGATCTGCGCGGTGCTCTGGCCCCGCCCGTGCGCAGCCATTACGCCACAATCACCGATCCGACGAAGGTCGGTGCGCTGCTGCGCGCGCTTGATGGCTATGCCGGCACCTTGCCGGTGGCCTGTGCGCTGAAACTCGCGCCGCTGGTATTCACGCGCCCGGGCGAATTGCGCAAAGCCGAATGGGCCGAATTCGACCTTGATGGCGGACAGTGGCGTATTCCGGCCGCGCGAATGAAATCGCGTACACCGCATCTCGTGCCACTGAGCGCGCAGGCCGTCGCCATTCTTCGCGAACTCTGGCCGCTCACCGGGCGCGGCCGCTACCTGTTCCCCAGCCGCGACGGCAAGGGGCATGTCTCCGAGAACACCCTGAATGCCGCGCTGCGGCGACTCGGTTATGAACGCGGAGATTTCACCGCGCATGGTTTCCGTGCGATGGCGTCCACGCTCCTCAACGAACAGGGCTGGAGCCGCGACGCCATCGAACGCCAGTTGGCTCACGGCGAGCGCGACAAGGTTCGAGCCGCCTACAACCACGCCCAGCATCTGCCGGAGCGACACCGCATGATGCAAGCCTGGGCCGACGACCTGGATCGATTGCGCATGGAGACAGCAAGGATCGTCCCCATGCGGCGCAAAGCATCCGGCGCGAGCCGGTAAGAAGCGGGCGACCGGAGTGCTGGTACCACCCCGGCCGCCCTGACCACCACCGTTCCACAGGAGAACGATCATGGCTGCAGACACTGTAACAGCCCAGGCCCGGGCTGAATGTCAACCCGCCCCCAGACCTACACTGGCCCATGCGGAGGTACAGGCATGAGCCGCGTGACTAATGAAACCCCGTTCCGGGACATCCCGGTGGAAGAGCGGCCACTGTTGATGGTCGCTGCCGGGGTCGATGCCGCGACCGCGGTGCGTGAAGCGGACGACCTGGAGGACGCTGTCCGTCGGTTGCTCGAACAAGGCGTCGAGACGGGGATCCCGGGCAGCACGGCCTACCTGTGCGAGTTCGCTCTGGAGGCAGCCGGGGCACTACGAAGAGCTTCGCAGAACCCCTGAAGCGGGGCAGCGAAAATTGGATCGCGTTCGATCCCTAAGTGGTCGAACGCTCCCAGATCAGGATGCGATCGCAACTGACTGACTCGGTTCGCCAGACAGTAGTGTCTCAGTTTGAAATTGGCCGTTCTTGATCGGCCAAATATCCTGCTAGACAATCTTGGCATGGGCACGAAATCCAAAAGACCCCGCGACCCGAATCAGCTTGCCAAGCTGATCGCCGACATTGCAACCGGGGAAGTCACCGAACCCAAGACTGACGACGGCAAAGACCCGGCGGCGGTTGCGCTTGGCCGCAAAGGTGGGCTCAAGGGCGGGGCTGCGCGCGCAAAGAAACTGACCGCCGAGGAGCGGTCAGCTATCGCAAAGAAAGCGGCCCAAAAGAGGTGGAAGCCGGTTAGTTCACAGCCCGAATCTGTCGAATCTTCGGGGCCAAAGACTCGACGCCGAGTTGTGAAAACTCCTCTGGGTACATGAACATCAAGCCGGCTATCTCAGCCGGCGTGTAACTCAAGTCTTTCAGATAGTGTTGGAACAAGCCTTCAAAATTTTCTGTTTTCTCAACTGGAAGGGGCACAGGCTCAGTCATCCGGTAGCCGAATTTTGACATCTGTACCCACAAGCTCTTCGCTTGCGAGGCGCTAATGCTTCCGACGCTTTGAGCACGATAGATCAACGATGCTATCGAAACTTTCCAGTATGGCTTCAGATTGGCAAGGTCTTGAATGCGTATTTTCGCGTAGCGGCTGAATTGCGCTCGCAATTCGACCTCCGGCATCAAAAACTCCGCTGCAAATTGATCAGCCTCGTCCTCCATCGTTTCCCTTGGTATCTCGTGCATGACCAAATGTGCGAGTTCATGCGCAAGCGTAAATCTCCACCTGTCACCGGGGATGAACTTATTGATAAAAATCAATGGCGGCATTTCCGAAAGCCGCAGGCTCGTCGCATCCATGGCCGCACTTCCAAAGTCGCACGGGATTACGATTACACCAGCACTTTCAATTAGTGCTGTGATGTTCTTAATCGGCCCATCCGGCAAATTCCATGTGCCGCGAAGCGCACGAGCCACGTGCTCAGGGCTTTCCCCGTACTCGTCAATTTTAAAAAACGGAAGAGGGCGGCTCGGCTCAAGCTCTACCGAGTTCAATAGCCTCTTCAGCGATAGCCGCAACAGATTGACTACGCCGGAAATTCTCTTTCGATCTGCGGCAGTGATCGATGCTCGCTTCCGGTAATAGAAAGAGCTTGATCCAAATCCAAGCCTTTCACCGGGCTGATAGAAAAACTCGACGGGAAACTTTAGTTCGGCAGCAATCCTTTGTATCAGACTTTCATTTGCTTCGGACGCAAGATTACCTTCGAGCTTTGAGATCGAACCCTGGCTAACCTTAATTTTGCGCGCAAGCTCTTCTTGAGTCAGATTTCTATACTCGCGAGCAAGCACGACCATCTCATGGTTAATCATCTCACTTCACGATGCGCTTGAAGGGAATAACGATACCTGATGGGCGAGTACGCCACCGTGAACCATTGCTCTCTTCGCTATCATCCACGGGCGCCGGTTTATTGCTCTGATCGAAGAGGTCGGCAACTTCAAACTGATAGCCTTCATCGTGAAGTTCGACCGACCAATACGGACGGTTCATGTGGCCCTTCGGGCAAACAAGATTCGTTGACTCTATCTCCGTCTCTGTCGGGTCAAGTACGTATCCAGCCTCAAGGTTGTAAACAGCCGGCACCCCATCCAGCGCACGCTGGCCCATGAAATCTTTGACTTGCTTTGTCGGCTGATTGCGCGAGGCAAGATCGCGGTCGTGTTTCTTAAATCGCAGGCATATATCGCCGAAGACAAAAAGCTTCAGCCCGGACTTGTCGAAGATTCTTGCCGTAGAGGCAAATACGCGGGCTGCATTGTCGATCACCAGGTCATGCACAACTGCGGCGCGCGCAGTCGGCGTCATCTTTGACCTGAACTCGGGAGGCTGTGCCATCCATTGGTCCCAAGACTCCAGAAAGACAGGCCTGATCTCGGAAATCTCTGGCAGGGCATCCAAAGCTGAGTCGCGCTCTATCAGAGGCATTGCGGTATCCAACGTGGATTGACGGGAGGGAGCATAGCGCGCGACACTGCTCGCTGCAACTTTTATTCCGAAAAATATTCCAAAAATGCTGGATTTACTTGACCAGTCAAGTATAGATGTCATTATGAATCGCATTCCTCTCGCCAAGCGTGCTCAAATCCTCGGATTCCTTGTCGAAGGCATGAGCCTCAGCGCCGCCTCCCAGCTGGCGGACTGCTCGATCAATACCGTGACCAATCTCCTCGTGGCTGTTGGGGCCGCCTGCGCGGGGTATCAGAACGCCGCCCTACGCAACCTGCCATACAAGCGGGTTGAGTGCGACGAGGTTTGGAGCTTCGTCGGGGCGAAGCAAAAGAACGTGCCGGAGGATTGCAAAGATGAGTTCGGGATCGGCGACGTATGGACGTGGACGGCGATCGATGTCGACTCCAAGCTCGTCGTCTCATGGATGATCGGGACGCGCGACGCCGAAGCCGCTAAGGCGTTTGTCGACGATTTGTCGGAGCGTCTAGCGAACCGCATGCAACTGACCGCGGTCGGTCACAAGATCTATTTAGAGGCCGTGGAGAGCGGGTTCGGCGGCGGGATGGACTACGCCATGCTGATCAAGCAGTACGGCGGCGGCCCGCAGTCGCCTGAGCGGAAATACAGCCCTGTCGAGTTCGTCTCGGCGGAAAAGAAGCGGATCACCGGCAAGCCGGATATGGCCCACGTTTCGACCAGCTATGTCGAGCGCCAAAATCTGGCCGTACGGATGTCCATGCGCCGTTTCACCCGTCTGACCAGCGGTTTTTCAAAGAAGGTCGAGAGTCATGCCGCCGCGATTGCCCTGCACTTCATGTATTACAACTTCGGTCGGATTCAAGAGACCCTGCGCGTCACCCCCGCCATGCAGGCCGGGCAGAGCGATCACGTCTGGTCTTTGGAGGAAATCGCGGCCCTCGTTCCGGAACCGAAGGCCAAGCCGCGCGGCCCATACAAGAAGCGTCAGCCCGAAATTTCAAACTGAGGCACTACCCCACTCTTAGCGAGACATTGATCATCGGCAGGCTTGCCGCCTGGGCCGGTATCAATGTCGAAACTATGCGCTAAGCTGGGTGAGCTGCAGCTCACCCAGCCATATCAGACGGCAGCGTGCGGCAGTACGGGCCCGATGAACTTGAACACTTGCAATTCATCCGAGACGCGCAGGCACTGGGATTCAGCCTGAGGACATCCGCGAACTGTCGGCTGAACAGGTCAGCGGACCTCGCATTGGACGAGGCGGCTGGCAAAGCGTCGCAATGCGGCATCCGACTCGACGAGCTCGACTGGATCGAGCGATTCCGATTGCACCCAATCGCGGAAGATCGTACCGTCGATCATTAGGCTATCGCATCGTAGATCGACCATCCCGTGACATTCGGCGACATCCCCTCATGCGATAAAGGAGCGCATATGGAGATTGCGGAAAGACTGGATAGCTTCGGAGTCGAGGGGCTGCTGGCGCGCTGGCGAGATCTGCCCGCATGCACCTACCGCAGTTGGTTCCTGTGGGAAGAGAGGATCAAGAACTTCCGCTCGATCCGGCGCGGCCTGCAGGCGGTCGTCCAGGAGATCGAAACCGGGACCTTCGGAAACGCCTATCGCGGCTCGTCCCTGGAAACCGTCGTGGCAGCCGTCGCCGAACAGCGCCAGATATTCAAGGGCGCCGACCATGCGTTCTTGTGGAAGCCCAAGCTGCGTATTCCTGACATCTACGAAAACCCGGCGAATCAACGTGCTTTCGGACGGTTCCTGCATGCCTGCGATTGCTGCGATACCGAATCCGGCGTTCTCGAAGCGATCCGCGCTCTGGATGCGTCCAGAATCAAGGGCCTCGGTCCGGCTGCGGCGAATCTACTGTACTTCATACACCCCACGCTGGTGATGCCGTTCAACACCGCCATCGTGAACGGATACAACGCCTTGGCTGGAGCCAACGTCAAGCTCGGCCGTTGGGACGACTATCTGGCGATGCGACGCGGCGTACACGCATTGAATACGCGATACCGTTCGTTGTTGTCGAACGACCTCGGCGCCGCCGCCGGTTTCTTGTTCGATATCGGGAAGGGCAGACTGCCTCTGCCTCCGCAGGCGGGCGACGCGACCGCCCGCGCCGCTTGGGAAGCCGATCTGGCCAAGGTCCGCGAGGATGCGGCCGCCCAACGACAGCGATCCGATCAAGCACAGGACGATCACTCCCATACGCAGGTCCAAGGCTGGCTGCGCGACCTCGGCGCCGCACTTGGGTTCAGGGTGTGGATCGCAAGCAACGATCGAGCAAGACCCTACGCTGGCGGACGGCTGGCGGACGGATGCCTGGAAACGCTTCCGCCCACGCTGGAGTCCTCTCTCGCCGTCGACGCGATCCGTCTGATCGACATACTGTGGATCGAATCGGATGATCGGGTCGCGGCCGCATTCGAGGTCGAGCACAGTACGAGCCTGTACTCCGGAATCGTACGCATGCTAGATTTGGCGCTTGGAGCCTCGGACGGACTCCACTGCAATTACTTTCTGGTAGCGCCGGACCGGCGCGAATCCGATGCGAGGGCTCAGTTCGCCCGCCCCGCTTTCCAGCGAGTGAACGATCTTAACCTCCGTTTCATCGCATACGGCGATCTGCAGGAGCATAGAGAAAACATGGCGCGATTCGGACAAGGTCTGCGCCCCCTGCACGCAATCGCGAAGCCCTTGCGATAGAGGCGTCGATTTCGGCACTGGCTGGGCTTTTCGTACTGCCGCAGGCGGCCAATGTGATTCGCGTGAAGGTAACCTCTCGTCCTGCTGCGCCGAGGGGCGCAACAGGACGTCCTATCGGATCACGGCACGATGTCGAACCGCGCCATCATGTCGTTGTCCTCGTGCTCCAGATTATGGCAGTGCATGACGTATTTTCCCGCATAGCCGTCGAACCTGACGATGACCCGCGCGCTGCCGCCTGCAGGAACGTTCACCGTATCCTTCCATCCCCTGTGGGTCGCCGGCGGTGGGGAGCCGTTGATATCGAGAATCTGGAACATCACCCCGTGGATGTGTATAGGATGGTTCATTCCCATCATGCCACCGTTGTTGAACTGCCAGATCTCGGTCGTGCCGAGTCTTGGCGTCGCGATCGGAACGTTCGCGTCGAAAACCGCCCCATTGATGGTCCATGCCCCTCCCATCATGCCTCCGCCGAGCGAGAACGTTCGCGTGGTTACGGCGGTGGCCGGATCGAGCGGGCTGAAGGGCCTGAGCGTAGACGGGACGACGCTGCCGTCCGCTGCCGTTGCGATCACATTGAATCGCATAATGCTGTACAGCGTGCTTGTGCTGCCGACCAGGGTATTGCGCAGAATCACATTCGATCCGACATTGATGCCGGAAAAGTCGACCACGACATCCGCGCGCTCGCCTGGCGCCAGGGTCAGACTTGTGACCCACACAGGCGCGGCGAGCAATCCGCCCTCCATACCAAGCACAGCGAAAGAGGCGCCGTTGCTCAGAGCGAGCCGATACAGCCTGGAATTCGACCCGTTGAGAACCCGGAATCTGTACTTGCGCTTCTTTACGTCGAGATACGGCTGAACGACGCCGTTGACCATGATCGCGTCGCCGGTTTCGCCGCCATTATTGCCCGTATAGACGAAGGCGCCCGTCGCGCTGAACCGCCTGTCCTGGATGGACAGTGGAATCTCGTACTCGCCGGACGGGAGATTGAGCGCATCCTCGAAAGCATCGGTCAGCAGATAAAAGCCCGAAAGCCCGAACCAGACGTGCGGCGCCGTGTCGTGCAGCGCGTGATCGTGATACCAGAGCGTGGAGGGAAGCTGGTTGTTGGGATAGGAATACACCCGACTCTGGCCGGGAAGGACGTAGTCCGTCGGGAATCCATCGCTTTCCGGCGGGACGATCCCGCCATGAAGGTGCACCACCGTCGATCCGGTTGCGCCGCCGAGCGTCGTGGACCCCAATGCGCTCTGGACGGTCACGATGGACTGTCTGCCGACGCGCGCGCGGATCGAGGGCCCTGGCGTAATACCTTGATAACCGACGATCGGAGTCGATTTTCCGGGAATGATCGTCGCGTTCGCTTCCACGACCGACAAATTGAAGTAGTCGGCGGTCGCCGTGGTGTTATAAGGCACCAGCGTCGGGGGAATTCTGAGCGGAAGACTGAAAGAAGCCACACCCGAGCTATCGCCGCTCGCGGCCAACGCATCCAGCACAGCGACTTGCGAAGCGGTTCCGGCAACGCCGATCGCGCCCATGGCCTTCAGCACATCTCGTCTGGTCGTCATACCTCTGTCCTTGTGATTGACTTACCGAATAGATTGGTCGATCTGCCGCACTGGACGGCGGTCACGAGAGTACCGCAGCCAACGGCTCCGGACCGCGGATCAATTGTCGTTTCATCGGCCAAGATCGGTTGATTACAAATTTGTAATTTTCGGGCCATCTTCGCGATCGTGTCGACCCGGAGTATCCGGATATTGAATCGTGACGCGCCTGCAGATGTTCACTAATACAGGGGGAATGCAAGGATGCCTGCAGCATGGGGGGGATCGATATGGATAGGAAGCGGCGCTGCCTACTACAGAGGAACGACGGGCGACAACTGCTCCCACGCGCACCATCTGATTCAAGTTATCGTGGGCGAGGGCGCGGACGTCGCCATCACCGATGAGCGCGGCGTGACGGCGAAGTCTTGCGGCTTCTTCATTCCGAGCGGAATCACGCACCGTATCGTCCCGGAGTCCGATGGCGCTTCCCGCGACTGCTTGATCCTGTTCTTCGAACCATTCTCCACCGCAGGAAGAATGCTTTCGGAGGCGTTCTCTGCCCAGCCGCCCGGCATTCATCCAATCGATATCGAAAAATCGCAAAAACTCCGATCTCTCATCGCATCGGAAATCTGCTTTGGGCAATCGTTCGTCGACACCACAGCGTCGATATTGACCGGCGAACAATGGCGCTATCGCCCGACGGATCGACGAGTGGCGTACGCGCTCGATCTCATCGAGCGACTCAGGAACGACAGCGGCGCATTCGAGCACATTGCCTCAAGGCTTGGCATTTCACCCCGCTACCTCAGAAAAATTTTTGAACGCGAAACCGGAATCACGATGCAACGATTCCGCTTGTGGATCAAGATGAAAACCGCGATACACCATGCACTCTCCGGAGAATCGTTGACATTCGCCTCGGTGCTAGGCGGATTCAGCGACGCCGCGCATTTCTCCAGGACATTCCGCGATCTTTTCGGAATATCTCCATCCTGCGTATTCGACGAGATCTCCAAGCGAAACGCCATCGAAAAAAAACGCGCGCGCAAAGATTCCGGCGCCATCATCACGACAACCGGACACATCTCGGATCGGGCGCGAGCCGCGTAAGGAATGAAAAATCGAGTTCCGGTCCATACAAGCCGGTCGCTTTGTGTTCCGATTGATACAAGACAGCGATCGTTTCCGATGACAGCATGAACCATCGAGCAAGGCTCCGTGCCTGGCGCGAAGGGGAATCGCGATCGGAATGGTTTATGAACCGAGCCGCAAGACGCGAAAAACGAATGGGGCATGATGGTGGGCGAAGTGAACATCAGAAAAAAGACGCATTCACGGAGAACGAACCCGACCGCAATCCTGTTCTTCTTGACGATGGCCGTCTTTTACGGATCGCTTGCCATGTACTGGGCAGGCGAAATTCAACTGACGACCGCGGCCATCATCAACACGATCGTCCTTTATTCGATGTACAGTGTCTCGCACGACGCCATCCATGAAATCGCGAGCGAAAACTACTTCTACAATGGGGTTATGGGTCGTATCTGTGCATTTCACGAGGGAATGACCTATCCGATCTTCAAGGTCTCCCACATGATGCACCATCGATACACGAATCATCCGGTCATGGACCCCGACCACGTCATCGGGCGCAAGCCGAAGTATCTTTTCCCACTCTGGGTCGTCGTTCGGTTGCTGCACGATAACGGCTATATGATCAAGACCGGCCTGTGGCGCGGAAAAGGTAAGCGCCTGATCGAACATCTGTTGACGATCGGCGCCCAGATCGGATTCTTCTACGCACTCGCCACGATATTCGGCTACTTCGATGCGCTGCTTCTATGGTTGGTTCCCGTGGCAGTCGCAGGCGCGAGCGTCGAGATACTCGTCGCTTGGCTCGTTCATTACCCGCAAGAATCCCAGCACAGGCTCGAACATACCCGCCTCATACGCTCGCGACTTCTGCAGGTGTTGATGTTCAACCACAACCTGCATGTCGTTCATCACTTGTGGCCAAGAACGCCATGGTTCGACTATCCGAAACGTGTAGGCGAAGCCGAGCGACTGCTTGCGTCTCATGCCGAAAAGCATGCCAGCGCCTGAATCGAAGGCGTAGGGAAAAGATCGATACCCACTACATCGGAGATCAACGTGAATATCAACGGAGCCAGGGTCATCATCACTGGGGCCGCGGGAGGACTGGGTCGCAAGACGGCCGAGCTTCTAGCCGCGAAAGGCGCGAAGGTCGTCGGCATCGACGTTCTGGAAGCATCCTCATCCAGGTCTGATATCACGCATTTCAGATGCGATCTGACCGATCGTCAGGCCACCTCGGACACGATCCGCAAGGCGATCGACACGCTCGGCGGAGTCGACATTCTCATCAACAATGCCGGCACGCTCGCCCTTCAGGATGCCGCACGAGAACCCACCTCCGCGGCCCACCGAAGCTTCGACGTGAACTTCTGGGCAGCCTGGCACGTAACCGCCGCGGCGATGCCCCACCTGGTGAAGTCCTCCGGCAAAGTCATCAATATCGCTTCGTTGTTCGCTTATGTGAACGCACCGCTCGTGCCTTCCTACAACGCGAGCAAGCGTGCAGTCTCCGCATTCTCCGATTCGCTCAGGATGCAGTACGCCGGCAAGATCGGAGTCACCACGCTCTATCCTGGATTCATCGATACCGACATCCACAAGGATGCCGTCAGGCAGGGACTTTCGGTCGCCAAGATCATCGATATCCGCCCTCTCGGTTTGCGACTGCTGAAGCTCGAAGAACCGGTCGAAAGCGCCGCACGCGGCGTCATCCGTGCATGCAGGAAGAATATCCGCGAGGCTGGAACCACCCGGATGGGGACATTGTCGCTTTGGTTCGCCAGACACATGCCTGCATTCGTCGATGCATTCCTGAGAGTCAGGATCGGCTATCTGGTCAAACATGGTGCACTACAGATCAAACTCGACGACCCGCTCTCTCAATGAACCAGCGGACGCCCGAAGGAACCGGCAAATGAAAAGAAACAAAACCGTTCTCGTGACGGGCGGATCCGGCGTTGTAGGATCGGCGCTCATTCCGGAACTGATCCAGAGCGGCTTCACCGTCCTCGCTCTTGTCCGCAATCGAACGATCCCGAACGATCGCGTGATCAGCCTGGGCGGCGACATCGAAGCGCCGGAATTCGGCCTGGATCTGGCCGCTATCAAGGCGGCGCATGGTCCCATCGACTGCTTGATCCATTCGGCCGCGATCACCAATTTCGGACACCCGGAAGAAAGCATCAGGGCCGCGAACGTCGTCGGCACCGAGAACGCCGTGGCGGTCGCGGAAAAACTTGGCGCCAGATTCATCTACGTCAGCACTGCGTACACCTACGACCTGAAGCTGCCCCCGTACCTCAGGGAATACTCCAATTATTGCGAATCCAAGCGCGCAGCGGAAGCGCATGTCAAGGCCAACGCTTCCGACTGGACGATCGTGCGTCCGTCGATCGTCGTGGGCGACACAGAAACCGGTTACATCTCGCAATTTCAAGGCCTTCATATCATCGTTGGCGCCATCCTTCAGCGGCTCGCGCCGATCATCCCCGCGAGCGAGCAGGCCCTGGTCGACCTGGTGCCGCAGGATGTCGTCGCGCGGGGTATTTGCGCGCTAGCGGGAAGGAACGGCAGGCATCGCGAGTACTGGATCACGCGGGGCCAGGGCGCTGCCAGGGTCTCGGAAATGCATCGGCTTATGGGCGATTTCGCCTCCGAATGCGGCTACACCAGCCCGATGCCAAAGATCGTCGATCCCGAGATCATGGAACGCCTGTTCATTCCGGTGTTCCTGCCTAGCATGCCCCCGGGCATCCGCAAGCGTCTGAATTCGCTGGTCGACCATGCCTGCTATTTCAACATGAGCGATCCCTTCCCGAGCAATTACGCAGACCTTTGCGATGAATTCGGTTTGCCGCCCATGCCCGACAATGACTCCGTCGTGCGCAACAACATGCAGTACTGGGCCGAACAGACCGGCTATCGGGAGCGCGCGGCATGACCCCTGTCGAGATAGAGGAGGTCATCGATACACATCACGATCATGTCAACAGCGGGATGGCGCGTCTGATGCGTCTTCTCAACGTCGGCATCGAGACCTCGGCCGACGGCGCCTATGTCGTCGATCACCAAGGCACTCGTTATCTCGACTGCGGCGGATACTGCGTCTTCCTGATTGGCAGGCGTCACCCGAAAGCGCTGAAAGCGGCATACACCCAGTTGGAGACGATCGCTCTCGGATCGCGTCTGTTGATCAATCGTCAGCAAGCCGACGCGGCGAAAGCTCTGGCTGCGATCGCGCCAGTCGGTCTCGACTACGTCTGGTTCGCAAACTCCGGGGCGGAGTCGGTCGAGGCGGCGATCAAGATCGCGCGGATGAACGGCAAGCGACGCTTCATCGCAATGAAGGGCGGCTACCACGGCAAGACGACCGGTGCGCTCAGCCTCACTCATAGCCCGAAGTATCGCGCGCCGTTTCTCCCCCTGCTGCCGGATGTCGATTTCATCGATTACGACGACATCCATGCGTTGAACGACGCGATCGGCGAGGATGGAAGCGATGCTGCGGTCATCCTCGAGCCGATTCAATCCGAAGCCGGCGTCGTTATACCCGGGGATGGATATCTGAAGGCGGTCGAGCGAGCGTGCCGCAGCACAGGCGCCATGCTAATCATGGACGAGATTTCTACGGGCCTCGGCCGAACCGGGGCCTGGTGGTATTGCACCGAAGAAAACGTCGTTCCGGACATCCTTCTTTGCGGCAAGGCGCTCAGCGGAGGGCTCGTCCCGGTGAGCGCCCTGATCTGCAGTGCAGACCTCTACCGAGGCCTGAACATCAACCCGCTCATTCATACGTCGACGTTCGCCGGATCGCCGCTCGTCTCCGCCGTCGTCAAGGCCACGATAGAAACGCTGGTCGATCTCGATGCCCCGATGCGTGCTCGCACGATCGGATCCCGCATCGCATCCGGCATCCAGGCCATTCAGTCTCGGCATGGATATCCCTTCGTGGCCGATGTCCGTGGGCGCGGCCTGCTGATCGCGATCGAGTTCACCGATGAAGCCTACGCCGGCGAATTCCTCCTCGAAATGGTGTCCAACGGCGTCCTGATCTCCCATTCCCTCAACGCGCACGCGATCGCGAGACTCACCCCGCCGCTGATGCTGTCCGACGTGGATATCGCGCTTCTGCTCACCGCGGTGGACAACTCGCTTTCCAGCATCCATAAGCGGTATTTCGAAAACAACGGAGACATCACGTGAGATCTGTCGACATCCGCTTCATCATCCGTAAACACGCCCAGCATGTTTACGACCTCGTCGCCGACTTTCCCTCCTACGAGGCGTTCGCTGACGCGGTCAGAAAAATCGACATCTACAATGCTTCTGATCGAAAGTGCGAAAGCTGCTGGGAAGTCAAATTTCGGGACGGAATCCTTCGCTGGCACGAACACGATGAATTCTTCCCCGAGAACCGGATCATCCGCTTCGTGCAGACCAAAGGCGACCTCGCCGTCTTCGAAGGTCACTGGAAAGCCGACGAAATCGGCCCAGAAGAAACCGAATTGTCATTCCAGGCGACCCTCGATCTTGGACTTCCGCAACTCGAGAAGCTGCTGGAACCGATCGCCGAGCAGGCGCTTCGCGAGAATATCGTTTCGATCGTGAGCGGCCTGTTTCCCGGATTTTCCAATCTCGTTCAGACAAAAATCGTCGATGAGGCAAACCGCGCGGATCGTGCGATCGCCGCCGGATAACGACGATGAAATTTCTCCAGACAGAGTTCCTTCTGCTCGAGCGTCACATGCCGGGATTCCGCGATCGCGTGCGCTCGATCCCCTTTGCGTCGAGAGAAGGGGAATCGAGCCCGCTGCTGGCGCTATTCAAGGAGTACGGCGGGACCGACACGGCCATACCGCTCGCGCATGGCGGGAAAGGGCTGAGTGCCCGAGAACTCGTCATGGTCCAGAGGGCGATCGGCGCGCTTTCCCCGGCACTTGCCGTCGCCACGAACATGCATCAATTCTCGATCGCGACCCTGGTCGAAATGGCGAAAACCACGTCCGGCGTCGAATGGATGCTTCTGCAGGCGATCGCGGAGAACAGAATGCTCGTGGCGTCGGCCTTCGCGGAGGGGGCTACGGGCGCGAGCATCCTGGAACCGTTCCTGGAAGCCAGACTTCAAGGCCAGGATTACATCCTCAGCGGCTCGAAAAAGCCGTGCAGTCTGTCCAAGTCCATGGATCTGATCACGGTCAGCATCCGCGTCCCGTCCGCCGATGGCTTCCGTCTCGCCGTCGCCCTGATTCCGGCGGACGTTGCCGGAATTCGCATCGAGCCCTTCTGGAAGTCGAATATCCTCAAGGCGGCGGAGAGCGACGAAGTCGTCTTCGAAGACGTCATCGTCGACGAGAAGATGATTTCGTATTCCGGCGACAAGGCCGAATTGGACCACGTCCAGCTCAGCGGCTTCGTCTGGTTCGAGCTGTTGCTTACTGCGAGCTATCTCGGTGCGGCGAGCAGGCTGCTGGAGATGCTGATCGAGGCGCCAAGAGCGAACGGATACGACATCGTCCATACCGCCTCGAAGCTTGAATGTTCGGCTTCCGCACTCGACTCGTTGGCAGCACGATTCGAGTCCGAATCCATCGATCTAGGGGACCTTCTCGGCCGAATCCTGCTCACACGCTACGCGACGCAGGACGCGATCGACGCCGTCGCATGTCGATGCGGCGAGGCGCTTGGCGGCATGCGCTTCATCATGGATGCGGAGATTTCCTATCTCATCGCCGCGACCAAGGCGCTCGCATTCCACCCACCGTCGAGAGCGTCGATGCAAGCGAACCTCCAAGACTGGCTGCGCGGCGAGAAGCTCGTCCTTTGCTGACCGGTATCGCAAAACACTACACAGAAGATCGCAAATGAAATCGAATAAGACCTTACTACGTGTCGCTGCGGCCGTATTCGGCTCGGCGTGCACGGCAGTCGTTTCGCTACAAGCGATATCCAGTACGAAGCCGGGTTCGGCCGCGGCGGATCATATCCGCGCGAATATCGCAGCCGAAGCGTCGAAAGACGAAAGCACTACCATCAAGATCACGCTCCGGAATGCGCAGGGCAAATCCCAGGAGCGAATTCTGGACTGGAAAACGATTACCCTGCCCGGCGGAGACAAACGGACGCTGGTCACTTTCACGCTTCCGAAATCGATCAGAGGAACCGGACTGCTGATACACGAGAACAGAGACAAAGAAGACGAGCGCTGGCTGTATCTTCCTGCGCTGAAAAAGGCTCGTCGAATTTCGGGCGCAGACAAGTCGGACACCTTCATGGGAACCGACTTCAGTTATGAAGATCTCGTAACCGAAGAAATCGAGCACTACAACTATGCCTACGCCGCGGATCAGTCCTGCGGAAACCGCTGCGTAGCCATCATTGCCACGCCGAAGACCGAGCAGGAAAAGCGCGAGAGCGGATACTCAAAAAGAGTCATCGTACTCGACACCGAAACCAGGATGGTGATATCGGTCGACTATTACAACAAGTCGGGCACGCACTCGAAGTCCTATCGCGCATCGGAATTCAGGAGAATCCAACCGTCGGGAGCCATTCGCCCGCATCGTATGGAAATGACGGATCTGATCAACCGCCATACGAGCGTCATGGTTTTCGATGCTTATCGAATCGACAGCGGAGTCGACGCCAGCGCGATCACGCTCAGGGCATTGACTCAGGGACAATAAGCAATGCGCGATCCGCTGATGATACTTGCGCTCTGTGCGACGCTGCCGGGTACGGCCTCGGCGCTGGAAACGACCATCGAACTTCGGTACGACGGCCACTACTATGCCGACGACGCGACGGAATTTCCCAGCGTTCGTCAGGGTGGATACCTCGGTTTCGAATTCTCCCGACGATCTGACTCGCTCGCGTTCAAGGGGCGCGCCAGTGTGCGAAGCAATCCCGAAGCCGAACCCCGCGAGTACGACGATCGGCTCTATATCGAGGAGCTGAAGGTCGATTATGTCATCAAAGACTTCGACATCACCCTCGGTAGACAACACATCCGAACTGGTCGCGCGACACTCGTCAACCCGACCGACGCGTTTGATCAGCGAGATTATCGTGACGCATTGCTGGCAGCTGACCGTTCACGCGCGATGGACGGAGTCAAGATCACCTATCATGGCGAATCGTTCGATATCGACGCGGCGTATGCGCCTGCTGCAACACCGAGCCTGATGCCGCACGTACGGTCGCGCTGGTTTTTTCGTTTGCCCGATCGCGAGGATGTAGGGGGCGGTATCGTGCTCCCCATCGACTACGTCTGGGCCGACTACGCCGGCGACCGCGCCCCGGGTGATCGTTCCCAGTATCTGCTGAAACTGAACAGGGATGCCGACGCGCTTAGCTATTCGATCAGCTATTTCAGCGGCACGGACAATCTGCCGGGATTCGAGTCGGGCGCACCGATACCGACGGCCGACGGTTTGAGAGTGCCGATCCGCCAGATCTACCCGGAAAAGCGCGCGCTAGGCTTCGACACCGAGATTCTGCTGGGCAAACTCGTCTTGAGGGCGGAAGCCGCCAGAGTCGACCTCGACTTCGCCGGCGGCAGACGCGACAGCTATGACCATGCGGTCATTGGGTTTGATCTCAATGTCGAGAGCGGTCTCTTCGGAAAGTCCACCTATGTCGCCATCGAATACAGCAAACAGTGGTCCCGGGACGGACTTCGCTATGGTAAGGAAGACCTGCGCCACATTTTCTCCGACGCTCTGCTGGCAAGACTCGAACTGGAACCGACCAGTCGCGATGCAGTCAGCGCCAATCTCATATACGACACCCGAAATCGGCAGTCCGCAGCGCTGTTCGAATGGAAACGCGAAGTGAACGAGCGTCTGTCCGTGAGCGCGAGCCTTGATTTCCTTTCCGGCCGGCCGGAAACGTTTTTCGGACAGTATACCGGCAACGATCGCCTCGGTGTCGGCCTGGAGTACGTGTTTTGAATCGCGTTCTGTCCAGGATGGCAGATGTGCGGCCTGGCGTCGCCTTTCTATTCCATATCCTGTTCCTGATCGCGATGGCATTCGGCCTCGCCAGACTCGAGTTACGCAACAACGACGACGCCGACCTCCCGGAAAGCGACCCGATCGTCAGGACGAACGAAAAGTTCGAGGAAATCTTCGGCGGAAAAGATCGAGTCTTGATCAGCCTGGAGAGCGATGATGCATTCACGCCAGAGTCGCTGACCGCAACTCGTGAAATCTCCGACGCATTCGTCGGTCTCGACTGGGTAGTCGGTAACGAGATCAAGAGTCTCTCGAAAGTCAAGCATATCGAACCCAGCGACGATGGACTCAAGGTCGATGTACTGTATGGCTCCGAAACGCTCGATGCAGCGGTCGCCAAGGATATCCGGCGCAAAGCCGAGTCGAATCCGCTGATCTGGGGTCGCGTCGTTTCGGAGGACGGACGTGCATCGCTGATCCTGATCAATGTCGTCCGCGGCTCTGATCAGGCCAAGGTATACCAAGACACTTACCGCATATTGGAGCGGTATCGTGCACGCTTCAATGTCCGCGTAATCGGCGACCTGATCCTGTCTGAGGCGATCGACCGCGGCATACAGGAGGACGCGGTCATCCTCTTCCCGGTCGCAATTCTACTGCAACTCCTCGTCCTCTATATCGTATTCCGGAGAATCGGATATGTGATCGCCTGCGTCTCCGTCACGATCGTGAGCATCGTCTGGACCATGGGTCTCATGGGATGGTTCGGCTACCCGGTCACTGTCGTCACCACATCCGTTCCGATTCTGATTTCGGTGATCGCCAGCGCCTATTCGATCCACTTTGTCCATGCCCATATCGCATCGTCCGCAGGCGCTTCCAGCACGGACGAAGCTCTCGGTTTCGCCGCCGCAAAGGTTTTGAAGCCATTGCTGATCGCCTGCGTCACTTCGGCGGTAGGCGCTTTTTCGCTGATCGTATTCAAAGTGGCCGCGATCGCCGAGTTCGGTGTCGTTACGGCGACTGGCACCATCTGCTCGTTGTTCGTCGTCTTGACCCTGCTTCCGGCGATGATCCGCACACTTCCCGTCAAGCCAAAGGCAAACGATTCATCCCTAAAGCCCGTTCGCGGTTCGACATCGGAGCGCATGGCGGGCGGATTGACCAGGCTCGGCATTCGGTATCCGAAGCCTACCCTGGCGATCTATGTAGCGTTTCTGGCGGTATCGATTTTGAGCATTACCCTGCTGCGGACAGGCGCAAATTTCGCCGACTATCTGCCGGATGCCCATGCCACCAGACAGGACATGGCGTACTTCGATACAAAGCTGGGAGGTTCGCGATACTTCGAGATACTCGTCGAATCCGAGAACGCAAATGGCGTGCAGTCGCCGGAGTTCCTGAAGACGGTCTCCGAAATCCAGTCTTATGCAGAGACACTTCCTTACGTCGGCAAAACCATGTCGTTCGTCGACATCATCAAGCGTATCGACGCCGTTCTCGACGGCAAGCCATCAGGGCGCATTCCAGACACTTACGACCAGGCATCGCAGTATCTCCTTCTCTACTCGATCTCAAGCAGCCCAGAGGACTTCTCCGACCTGGTCGACTACGACCATCGGCGCATCAAGATCTTCGTTCCGGTAAAGACCTCGGAGCAGGATATCCATCAACAGATCTATCGGGATCTTCGCAACCGCATCGAAAGCCTGTCCGGAAAGAACCGCATCCATGTCGAATACGGCGGGAATCTGCTCGTCTGGCTGGCTCAGATGGACTATATCATCGTCGGAAAGATTCAGAACATCATCACATCCGTTATCGTCGTCATCGTCCTGTGCGCGGCATTTTTCCGGTCTCTGAAGTATGCGCTCATCGCTGCCGCACCGATCGCACTGTCGATTCTCTGCACCTTCGGCGTCATGGCCTTGCTCGACATCCGACTCGAAGTGTCCACAGCCGTCATCACCGGAATTTCGATCGGCATCGGCATCGACTTCAGCTGTCACTTCCTGCACCACTACCTGAAGTCTCCCATCCTGCACGACACAACCGGCTCTGGCGCGGTCGTGCACCGCCTGCTCTCCGCCGTGTCCGCATCAGGTGCATCGATCATCTTCAATATCGCGGTGACCGTCATCGGATTCAGTGCTTTCATATTCTCCGCTTTCAAGCCGATCCAGAATTTCGGATACCTGATCTCATCGAACATGATCTTCTCTGGAATCGCGACTTTCAGCATGATTCCAGCGCTTGTCGTATTGACAGACCGCGAACGCGCCTTGCGACTCGGACCCGAAAAAAAGAAGGCTTGATATGCAGCCCATAGAATTCAGCTACGACGTAGAGCATCGATTCGATGCCACCAAGGAAGAAGTCGGTTCTCACTTCCGCGATGTCGAGAATATCGCGAGATGCACCAGCGACGTCGAAACCTGCATCCGCGTTGGCGAAGGCACGTATGCCTGGACGCTCGTCGAAAAACGCGAACTCGGCCTGTCGTTCCAGCCGAAGTACGTCATGAATTACGTTTGGGAGGCGGCGGATCGACTGCACTGGACGACTCTCGGCTTCGAAGACAAATCCAACACTTCTATCTTCGGAACGGTCGCTTTCATCGCAGATACCGATGAAAGCTGCATCGTACGCGTTTCGGAACGAATTGCGTTCGATCTGCCGATCTCCCTCATCACGGCGAAGATCGTCAAGGCGATCGCGAGAAGAGAGTCTTTGTCCGAGATGAGAAGCGTTCTCTCGCGAATGAATTCGTTGCTGACGGTCAATCGCCATGCGTCATGAACACACGGACGCACAGCCTGTGACCCTCCGCGTTTTGTCCTTGTCGGAGATCGGACGGGACGTCTATCAAGTACGACTCGCTGCCGGCAGCGCATGCCGCCCTGCCTACGAAGCGGGACAGTATCTGAAGCTTCGCCTCGCCGACGGCAGCCTCAGGGCATTCTCGATCGCAAGCGCCCCTGAGTCTGGAAGAATCGAACTGCAGATCCTCGCCCAACGGCGCCAGGACAATTCCAGGCCCGTCCTTGATTACCTCTCCAAGGCCAGAGTCGTGCAGTGCAGGATGCCTTACGGTCGTTGCAGACTGCCTGAAGACGACAGGCCACTGATCATGATCGCCGGCGGAACCGGCATTTCTCAAATGAAGTCTTTGATCGACTCGTCGATCGCCAGAAGCGAATCGAGAAACATCTGGCTTTACTGGGGAGGGAAAACCATCGATTCTCTCTATCTCGACGACGAACTCCGTGAAATCGCCGTCGAACATCCCAGGATCCACTATCGACCGACGCTCGAGCGCAGAGATTCAGGAAACGGATACGCCTCTGGCTATCCTCATCTGCTCGCGCTGAAGGAGCACCCGAACATCCGAGACCATACCGTCTTCTGCAGCGGATCGGAGGCCATGGCGAGCGCGGTCTGCAATTCGATGTTCGTACACGGCGTACCCAAGCAACGCATTCATTGCGATTGGCTCGACATCCTCTCGTTACAGCAACACGCCTGATCTCACGCCTGCCGAGATCTCTCTTCCACACTCCAACCACCTGCAACCATCGAGTATCGAATATGAATGCACGACATAGACCGCATACGGCCCGGCCGGCGGGCGATAACTGCGCAGCGCTGTCGATCGAATTGGATCGCTGCTCAAGATTGCTCCACAGCCATCGCGTCTTCGGTATGGTCCACGATATCGACGACTTACGCATTTTCATGCGTTGGCATGTCTTTGCCGTCTGGGACTTCATGTCGCTCGTCAAACGTCTTCAGAACGACCTGACGTGCGTAAGTCTTCCCTGGATGCCGCCGCAGCATCCGCATGCCGCGCGCCTGATCAACGAAATCGTGCTCGGCGAGGAATCCGACGAAACCCCCACGCACGTGCATGCCAGTCACTATGACCTCTACATCGATGCCATGCGGGAAGTCGGTGCCGATCCGGTCGAGATGAACGCTTTCCTGTCCGCTCTTCGCGCTGGGCTCGGAGTCGCGGAAGCGCTTCGTTGCTCGGATACTCCAAATGCGGTCGCCAGCTTCGTCGCCGCCACCTTGGACACCGCCATCAACGGCAAGACGCAGGATGTACTCGGCAGCTTCTTCTACGGACGCGAGAACGTCATTCCGAAGATGTTCTCAGCGCTTCTCTCCAAATGGTCCATCGACGAGTCCAACGTGCCGATCTTCGTCTACTATCTGAAAAGACACATCGAGCTCGACGGCGATGCCCACGGCCCGGCCGCGGAGGCGATCATCAACGACATCGTCGGCGACGATCAGGCGATGCGCGCGGAACTGCTCGAGTCCGCAATTTCCGCCATCAAGGCCAGAATCGAACTATGGGATGCGCTTGCGCTGCGTCTGGAAGAGAAAACGGCGGTCTCGGCCTGAGTCAAACCCGCTTCCCGGTCATCATCTCGGCCGGGAAGCGGTCACTCATCCTCTGACGCATCGGGTGGCGACAGCGGAATTCGAATCTCGAAACTGTTCCTCCCCTCTTCCGACTCGACGGCCACGCTACCGCCGTGCGCGCGTACGATCGATGCGCAAATCGCGAGCCCGAGGCCGACGCCTTGTTCCTGGCCCCGCTCGATCGGCCGATGTCCACGATAGAACCTGTCGAAGATCTTCGACCTGACGTCCTAAGGGATCGGCTCCCCTGGATTCGTCACCGTGATCGAGACTTGTCCTTCCTCATTTCGCGTGCGCACGAAGACCGTGCCGCCGCTCTGCGTGTGCTTGATGGCATTCTCGATCAGATTGCTCATCGCTCTCCGGATCATCAATGGATCGGCGAGAATGGTCGCATCCCCTTCGCGGCGTAACGTCACGCCGTATTCGCTCGCCACCGGATCGTGAAAGTCGAACAACGCATCGACTTCGCTCGCGATGCGGACGACCACCCTTCTCGGAACGAACAAGCCGTGATCGGCTTTCGCGATGAAGAGCATATCGGAAATGATCCTTGCGAGCCGCTCGTACTCTTCCAGATTGGAATAGAGCAGTTCCTCGTACTGGTGCGTGGATCTTGGCTTCGAAAGCGAGACCTGCGTCTGCATCATCAGATTGTTGATCGGCGTCCTGACCTCGTGCGCGAGATCGGATGAGAATTGCGTCAGTTTCTCCATGGACTCGCTCAATCTGTCGAGCATCGCATTGAAGGAGTGCGCAAGCGACAGAAGCTCGTCAGGAATCGCCCGCGTCACGATGCGATCTTTCAATCGGCTCCCGGAAATCCCCTCGACGACAGTCGCCATGCGACTTAACGGAATCAAGCCCCGTTTCGTGGCGATCCAACTCGTCCCACCTGTGACAAGCAGGGCGACGATGCAAATGAACGCCAGCTGTTTGTCGAAAGTGCTCAGGAACCGCATGTGATGCCCGGTATTCGAAATCAGGACGACGCGCATCGGCACTCCCGAGCGCCCGGTAGGCAGCGTTCCCGAGACACCCCGCAGTAGAGATGTCCCATCCGACCATGCGAACGGTGAAAATCCCATTCCGCCTTTTTCGTCGACGGAACGATCCATGAATGAGTCCGGGATGCTCACTTCTCCGCTCTCGAACTGGAATCCTTGCGCGGCGCTGACGACTTTCACCGAGAGATCGTGGTGACCCACCATCGCATCCGCCAGAAACCCGTGAATCCTCATGTTGTCATCCGGAGATCTCCACCCCATCAGGATGTTCCCGATCAACTCGACTTTGCCTTCCCACAGACGACGATCCTGATGCTCGAAGTGGTGCTCGACGGATTCGCGAATGGACACCCCCATCAGCATGAAATTCATCGCCGAAACGAGCATGAAGAACAATACGACTCTCCAGACGATCGACTTAGGCACAGGAATGATCACAGTCTCTGGCCTCCATGACATAGCCCATGCCACGCACCGTATGGATCAGTTTTTTGCCGAAGCCGCTGTCCACCTTCCGCCTGAGACGATTGATCGCGACCTCAACGACGTTGGTGTCGCTGTCGAAGTTCATGTCCCAGACCTGCGATGCGATCAGGAACTTCGGCAATACCTCTCCTTGACGAGACATCAGAAGCTCAAGCAACGCGAATTCCTTCGCGGTCAAATTCACCCGCTTTCCGCCGCGGATCACTCTTCTGCGCCGTAGATCGAGCGATATGTCGGCGATCTGCAGCAGTTCTTCCTCGTTACCCGCATTCCTTCGGAGCAGACTCCTGATCCTCGCCAGAAGCTCCGTGAATGCGAAGGGTTTGACCAGATAGTCATCCGCCCCGAGTTCCAAACCGTGCACGCGATCTTCGACTTGATCGCGCGCCGTCAGATAGATGACCGGCGTCCTCATTCCTACCGAGCGCAGCTTCCGCAACACGCACCATCCGTCCATTCCCGGCAGCATGACATCCAGTATCATCAGACCATATTCCTCTTCTTGCGCAAGATGGCATCCTGTCACGCCATCGCGCACCCAGTCCGTATTGAAACCCGCTTCCGACAACCCTCGCTTGAGGTATTCCCCGGTCTTGGCTTCATCTTCTATCAGAAGGATTTTCATATGTGCGCATACGAAAAAATGGTCGTAGAAAGGACAGGTTCAGGCGTGAAGTCTTGACTATTGAGTCAGGTCACGACTTCACTTTCGAATCCCGCAATTACATTTGATCGACATCAAATCATCTTCACCGAAATCCGATATCCTGCATTCCAATATGATCTACTTCCGGCGCCAAGGTGTTGTATCACGCTTCGCGATAGCTGCGATCATCGGCATGCTTTGGTCTCAGATCGCTATCGCGTCCCATGCCGACTGCGTCGGCACCAGCACCTCGATGAAAACGTCCGTGATCGCTACGGCCCACGAAGACGGCCGTGCCGATTGCCATGATCCGGAACCGAAATCAGCGGATTCGCTCTGCTTTTTTCACTGCGCGCAACACAACATCACCAAGGATGTCGCTCAAGTCGACGCACCTCGACCGATCCTCTTGCCAACAGCGTTCCTTTTCCACGTGGTGGATGTTCGCCGGATCGGGATTGCTATTGAACCTCCGCTTTGGCCTACCTTGAGCAGGCATCGTCCGACACGCCATCCTGCTGAATTGTTGCTCATCTGAAATCACCCGTAGAGGCGCTCTCCAGCGCGGTCCATCTCCGGCGCTTGCCGCCGGCCATGAACGTCCTGCATACAGCGATCGCTCCGCTGCAGTTCATGCAATCGGCGATGCGGTCGGGTACCCGCTATCGGAATCAGATGAAACGACACACGTCCATTCCTGCGATCAGTACGCGCGGATGTCGAACGACGCGAAGTGCGCTCGCCTGCTTTTTCTGCAGCGCCTTGCTCGCATTCGCACAGACGACAGTCGCCAGCGAGCCAGAAGCTTCCTGGCCGGCGCCCGGCACCGATGCCGAGTCCATCCGGGCCTGGCTCTTGAGAGAGAATCCTCGCCTGAAGGCGATGCTCGCCGAAGCGAAAGCCGCTGAAGCGCGAGTCTTTCCAGCGGGTTCGCTGCCGGATCCTATGCTGCAAGTGACGCTGCGCGACATTCCGGTCGAAACCGCGACGTTTCTTCCCGGCAACGCCGGGACGACGCTCTACGAGTTCCGCCAGCGACTCCCGCTTTGGGGAAAACGCGAGCTCGCACGATCGGCCGCCAGAGCGGAAGCGGACAGCATGCTCCTCCAACGCGATGCCGAAGCTCTGGAGTTGCTCGCCGAGGCAGAAGCTGCCTACGTGCGCTACTGGCATGCCGACGCGACCCTGAGGGTCATCGACCGCCTTATCGGTTTGCTCCAGCAGGTGGAGGAAATCGCCGGCGTGCGTTATGCGCTCGGCATGGCCGCGCAGCAGGATTCGATACGCGCTCAGGTCGAACGCAGCTCGATGCAGCGCGACCGCATCCGACTGCAAACCGCGAGACGCGAAGCTGTTTCGCTACTCAACGCACTACTCGGCCGACACGCCGAAGCGGAATTGGCGATGCCGCGGAACGCGCCTTCGCTTCCGGTCGCCGTCGTCGACGTGGAAAGCGCACTGGACAGGCTCGATCGCGGTGAGCACCCGTCGATCGCTGCCGGCATGGCTTTTGCTTCGATGGCGTCCAGGAACAAGGCGTTGCAGATGCGGAATCGCTATCCGGATATCACCGTCGGCGTCGCGCCCATGCAGCGCGGGGGTAGACTCGATGGTTACGAGCTGATGCTGGAAATCGAGATACCGCTGCAACAGCGCGCACGTCGCGAACGCGAGCGCGAGTCCAGCCTACTCGAGGACGCAGCGATCTCCCGCACGGAGGACGTTCGCGTCCAACTGCAGGGGCGTCTTGCCGCTTTCATGTCGCGATGGCGGAACGCATCCGTGGAGCGTCGATTGATCGAACGTACGCTGCTGCCCCAAGCGGAAGCCAATTATCGGTCCGCGTTGGCCAGCTATCAGGTCGGGGAAGTCGACTTCGGAACATTGCTCGATGCCCTCCGCGAATGGCAAGGCGCCGATCGAGATCTGATCGACGCCACGAGAGAAGAACTCGAGAGCGCGGCGATGCTGCGCGGACTGCAAGGGGGCTTTCGATGAATCGCTTCAAAAGATCGCTTCTCGTCGCCGTCCTGATCGCCGTGGGCGGTTTCGGATGGATCGCAGGCCGACAATCCATGCCCCCCGCTTCCGATCAGGCGGGCCCGGAAGCTTCGTCCGATGCCCCGAAGGATCGGAAAATCCTCTACTACCGCAATCCGATGGGACTGCCCGACACGTCCCCGGTTCCCAAGAAGGACCCGATGGGAATGGATTACCTCCCGGTCTACGAAGATGCCCAGCCGACGAAACAGTCCGCTCCCGGCGCCATCCAGCTTACGCAGGAAAAATTGCAACGTATCGGTGTGCGCACGGAACGCGTCCAGATCCGGCAGATCGATACGGGCATACGCGCCAGCGGAACGATTCGCATCGACGAGTCGCGGCAGTACGCGATCGCTCCCAGGTTCGAGGGCTGGGTGAGCAAACTCCATGCGAACCAGACCGGCATGCGGGTCCGTCGGGGACAGCCTTTGCTGGCCGTCTACAGCCCGCAGCTCGCCGCCGTGCGAGAGGAGTACCGCGTCGCGGATGCTGCCGCCGCTCGCATCGGGGCGCACGATCCGGCGAGTGCGGTTTCGATGCGGCGGCTCCGCGACGCAGCGCTCGACCGTCTGCGCAACTGGGGAATCGATGACGGGCAGCTGCGGAGCATCCGGAGATCCGATGCCGATCTTGTGCTCACATCGCCCGCGGATGCGGTCATCATCGAGAAACCGGTCGTCGAAGGCGCCCGCTTCGAAGCGGGCGAAACCGTGCTCCGGCTGGCCGATCTGTCGAGCGTCTGGCTCGTGGCGGATGTTCCGGCATCCTCCGCGCCCCACGTCGCGATCGGGCAAACAGCCGTGTTCCGTTCGACGACGCTCCCTGGCCGAGCGTATGAGGGTCGGGTCGACTTCATCCAACCGACGATCGATCCCGATTCGCGCACGATCGGCGTTCGGATCGAACTGAAGAACTCCGATGGCAATCTGCGGCCATCGCTGTTCGGCGACGTCAGCATCACCGGGGACAAGGGCAGGCCGGTGATCGCGATTCCGCACTCCGCGATCCTCGACGGCGGCGCCCGCAAGATCGTGTTCGTGCGAGTCGGGGAAGGGCGATTCGAACCGCGTCCTGTCCTCGTCGGCACCCGGGGGGACACCCTCGTTGAAGTGCTCGAAGGCCTCGCCGAAGGAGAAGAAATCGTCGTATCGGCGAACTTCCTCGTCGATGCGGAGAGCAATCTCGCCTCGGCGCTCGAAGGATTCGGCGGCCATGCGTCGCATGGTCCATCGGCGAAAGCCGCAGGAGAAACCAGTCGAAACGCTGCGCGTCCGCAACGGGATGAGCCCGACGCTTCGAAGCCTCACGACGCGCATGCCAACGAAAGCGGCCGAGAGCACGAGGAGCATTGAGATGCTGGCGAAGCTGATCGAATGGTCCGTCCGCAACGTCTTCCTGGTCGTAGTGATGACGCTCGCCGTGATCGCGGCGGGGGTCTATGCGATCTCGAAAACGCCGCTGGACGCGCAGCCTGATCTTTCCGACGTCCAGGTCATCGTGTTCACCGAGGTCCCGGGGCAAGCGCCGCAGGTCGTCGAGGATCAGGTCACGTATCCGCTGACAACGGCCATGCTCGCGGTGCCGAAGTCGAAGGTCGTGCGCGGGTTCTCGTTCTTCGGCGCTTCTTTCGTCTACGTCATCTTCGAGGACGGCACCGATGTCTACTGGGCCAGATCGAGGGTCCTCGAGTACCTGAACTTCGCCTCCAAGAAGTTGCCTCCAGGCGTCACGCCGACCCTGGGGCCGGATGCCACCGGATTGGGCTGGGTCTATCAGTACGCGCTGCTTGGGGAAGGCAAATCGCTCGACGAGATACGCGCGATCCAGGACTGGTACGTACGCTATCAACTGACCAAGGCGCCGGGCGTGGCCGAAGTGGCCAGCGTCGGCGGATTCGTCCGCCAATATTCCGTGACGGTCGACCCCGGGAAGTTGCGGCAGTACGCCATCCCACTCTCGAGGGTCTCCGAAGTCGTCGCGGCCAGCAATCGTGATGTCGGCGGGCGCGTGGTGGAGATGACCGAGACGGAGTATATGGTCCGTGGCCGGGGGTACCTACGAAGCACGGAGGACATCGGCAGTCTGGTGCTGAAGGCCGATGGCGTCGCGCCCGTGTTGATCCGCGATGTAGCGCAAGTGGAGCTCGTCCCCGACGAGCGCCGCGGAATCGCCGAGCTCGACGGAGAGGGAGAAACCGTGGCCGGGATCGCCATCGCCCGCTATGGCGAGAATGCGCTCAGTGTGATCCACAATCTGAAACGCAAGATCGTCGAGATCCAGTCCGGGCTTCCCGATGGCGTAACTCTTCGGACCGTCTACGATCGATCCGACCTGATCCATCGCGCGATCGAGACTCTCCGCACCACGCTCATCGAAGAAAGCATCATCGTTGCCGTCGTCTGCCTGGTGTTCCTATTTCATGTCCGCAGCGCACTCGTCGCCATCGTGGTGCTCCCCGTCGGCGTTCTGATCGCGTTCATCGCCATGCGCTCGCTCGGCATGAACTCCAACATCATGAGCCTCGGAGGTATTGCGATCGCAATCGGGGCAATGGTCGACGCGGCCATCGTCATGATCGAAAACGCGCACAAGCATATCGAGCGAGATGACGGCAGTCGAACGCGCATGCAATTGATCATCGACTCCTGCAGAGAAGTCGGTCCTGCGCTGTTCTTCAGCTTGATGATCATCACGGTATCGTTCCTTCCGGTGTTCGCGCTGGAAGCGCAGGAAGGCCGGTTGTTCAAACCGCTGGCGTTCACGAAGACGTTTTCGATGGCGGGCGCCGCGCTGTTATCGGTCACACTCGTTCCTGTGCTGATGCTGCTCTTCATCCGCGGGAAAATCGTGCCCGAGCACAAGAACCCGGTCAACCGCTTCCTGATCGCCTGCTACCGGCCGATCATCTCGTTGGTTCTCCGTCGCAAGAAGACGATAATCGCGATTTCCGTCGCGATGCTTGCGACCAGCGTCTGGCCGGCGATGCGGCTCGGCAGCGAGTTCATGCCGACCTTGAACGAAGGCACCCTGCTGTACATGCCGGCATCGCTTCCCGGCATGTCGACGACCAAAGCAGCGGAGGTGCTGCAACAGCAGAACAGGATCATCAAATCGTTCCCGGAGGTCGAATCCGTTTTCGGCAAGGCCGGTCGCGCGCTGACCGCAACCGATCCGGCGCCGCTCGAGATGTCGGAAACGGTGATCAATCTGCGCCCGGAGTCGCAATGGCGCGAGGGGATGACCATCGACAGCTTGATCGGCGAGATGGACGCCGCACTGCAATTCCCGGGAATCGCGAATGCCTGGACGATGCCGATCAAGGCGCGGACGGATATGCTGTCCACCGGCGTGCGCACGCCGGTGGGCATCAAGGTCTTCGGCACCGACCTGCAACAGATGGAGACGTTGGCCAAGCAGATCGAATCGGTCGTCCGCAAGGTTCCCGGCACGACAAGCGCATACGCCGAGCGGCTGACTGGCGGTTACTACCTTGATGTACGGCCGGACCTCCAGCGAATCGCCCGCTATGGGCTGGCTGTCGGCGATGTTCTCGACGTTGTCGCGACCGCACTCGGCGGAGACATGGTCACGACGACGGTCGAAGGGCGCGAACGGTTCGGCGTCATCGTTCGATATCCGCGCGAATTACGGAGCGATCCGATCAAGATTGCCAGCGAAGTTTTCGTCGCCACGGCCGATGGCGCCCAGGTCCCGCTCGGTGAACTCGCCGAAATCGAGATCCGGCGAGGAGCTCCTTCGATCCGGACAGAGAATGCGTTGCTTTCCGCCTATATCTATGTCGACACCCGGGAAAGCGACCTGGGCGCATACGTGCGCGCCGCACAGGACGCGGTTTCCCGCTCCGTGAACTTCCCGCCGGGCTATTACGCGACCTGGAGCGGCCAGTACGAGTACATGCAACGCGCGATCGAGAAGATGAAGATCGTCGTACCGCTGACCCTGGCGCTTATTTTTCTTCTGCTCTATCTCAATTTCAGGCGCATCGCCGAATCGATGATCGTCATGTTGTCCGTGCCGTTCGCACTGGTCGGCGGGATCTGGCTGATGTGGTTCCTGGACTACAACCTCAGCGTGGCCGTAGCGGTCGGTTTCATCGCGCTCGCCGGCGTCGCCGCGGAGACTGGCGTCGTGATGCTGATCTATCTGGATCATGCGCTGCAGGCGATCGCGAATAAACGGCGATCCGAAGGCGTCACGCTCGGACCCGATGATCTCAATGCCGCCATCGTCGAGGGCGCGGTCGAACGGGTCCGCCCAAAGATGATGACGGTAGTCGCGATCATGGCGGGTCTGCTTCCGATCATGTGGAGCACGGGCACCGGCTCGGAAGTGATGCGCCGCATCGCCGCGCCGATGGTCGGCGGAATGGTGTCCTCGACGATTCTGACCCTGATCGTGATACCGGCGATCTATGCGCTGTTGAAGTCGCGACAGCTCTCTGTTGTTCCGAAGACAGCCTTGGATCAGATCGCGTATTCAACCCCTACCCCGAAGGAGTCGACATGAAGACGAAAATCCTGGCAACGGCGCTCGCGGCTTTCTCGTTGTGCGCGAATGCGAATGCGCAAAGCCCGACGGATCAATCGCAGCGGGAGCCGACGAACAGCGCGATCGACACGGGAATTGCCTTCCACATCGCCGGTTATGCGGATCTGGCCTACAGTGGATCGCAGGCTTCCGACGACTCTTATCTTTTTGGAACGCTCGCCCCGATCCTCCACGCACAGATCGGCGATAGCGTCTTCCTGGAAGCGGAACTGGAACTCGAAGCGAACAGTCTTGGGGAGCGCGAAACGGGCATCGAGTACGCCAACGTCAATGTTCTGATCGGCGACAACGCCGCACTCGTCGTCGGCAAGTTCCTGAGTCCCGTCGGCTACTATTTCCAGAACCTGCATCCATCCTGGATCAACCGGACGGCTTCCGCGCCGGTCGGATTCGGACACGGTGGGGCCGCGCCGTTGTCCGAGGTCGGGATACAGCTCCGGGGCGGCAAGATCTTTTCCGGAGGGCAACATCTGAATTACGCGCTGTATGGGGGCAACGGACCCGACCTGATGATCGAGGACGAAGATGCTCCCGATCTCGACACAGGAGGCGATACCGACAACGAAGATGGCGAGCGATCGTTCGGCGGACGAGTCGGCTGGATGCCCGTGGCCAAAGTCGAACTCGGATTATCCGCCGCGAGAGGCGATGTCGCCCTGCTCGATGCCGCCATGTCCACGGATGAGCCATCCCGATCCTATCGTGTTGATGGATTCGATGTCGCCTGGAAACCGACACCCTCCCTGGACCTGCGCGCGGAATGGATCAGACAGCGGATCGGAAGCGCAGCGGGTAGCGCGCTTCCGGAGCAGGCGACTTGGCGCGCCTGGTACGCGCAGGCAGCCTATCGGTTCGAGTCCGGCAAATGGGAGGCTGTCTTCCGCTATGGCGACGCCAAGACCCCGCACGGCGAATCGACCCTGTCCCAGACCGCGATCGGCCTGAATTACCTGTTCCAACCGAGATCAACGCTGAAACTGACCCTGGAGTTCAACGATTCCATCGATGAAGAAGCCGGGAGAGACCGCTTCATTCTCCAATACGCATACGCGCTCTGAGGAGGCACACCATGCGCACCGCACTCATCGCCGCGGCCGTCGCGGCTTCATCCGCACTTTCGCTCGCCATGCTTTCCTTTGCCGAAACGCCTCCGGAGCAGGAATCCACTGCCGCCGCTCAGGACGAGGGCGCCGCGTCCTTTTCTCGCGGCGCGAAAGCATGGGCGGACAACTGTTCGCGTTGCCATACGATGCGCGACCCCAAGGAGCTCGACGACGTGCAATGGAAGATCGTCATGACCCATATGCGCCTTCGTGCCGGCCTCGATGGCGGTCAGGCCCGCGATATTCGCCGTTTCCTCCAGGAGAGCAACTGACATGAAATACGTTGCCATGACATCGCTAGCCCTGATCCTGTGCGTCCCAAGCGCCGTCGGCATGGCGGCCGACGGGCAGGCCCTTTACCGCTCTTCGTGCATCGCATGTCACGGCGATAGAGGCCAGGGCGCGCTTCCCGGCGTCCCCAATCTGCTGAAGAGCGGCCGCCTCTCGAAAACCGACGCCGAGCTGATCGACAGCATCATGAAGGGCATGCAGACCAAAGGCTCGCCGATGGCGATGCCGGCGAAGGGAGGTAACGCCAAGTTGACCGAAGTCGATGCCCAAGCGCTGGTCCGTTACCTCAGATCGCTTCAAGGGACGCCGAAGCGCTGAACGCACCACGATCCCAAACAAATCCCGGCGCGCGGATCGATCCCGCTCGCCGTCCCTCCGGCGATCCGTCCGGACTACCCACCGCCCCACCTCTGGAGAACACTCATGGAAAAGAACCATCCCTCGCCTCGCGCTTACACACGCCGGTTGCGCATTCTCGTGCATCTCGCGCTCATTTCGGTTGTTCTCGCGCTGTCATCCATCGCCATTGCCGACGATGGCGGCATCCGGCATGGGTTCATCATGCGCGGACAAGTCATCGACACCGACAGGAACAGCGTCGTCGTCTGCATCGGCAGACGTGACGGCGCCGAAGTCGGACAGATTCTCGATGTCGTGCGCCACAAGAAATCGACGCGCTCGTCGAGAGCTAACTACCCTCAATACGAGCGCACCGTCGTCGGCAGCGTCCGGATCACGGAAGTCTTCGACGATCACTATGCTCGCGCCGAGGTCGTGCAGGGGACGGCGAAGCGATCAGACATCATCGAACTCGAAATGAAGTAACGGGCAACGTGCGGCCTATCGTGCAGCGGAAGATCATCGATAGGCCGCAACCCGCTCGATCTCTCGGATCGCGTCAACGTTCAGTGTCGCGCCATAGGCCCGGCGACTGGCTTTGATCGCTATGCGTCCGGGTACGGGCGCAGAGAGGCACCTCATTCCGATTTCCGTCTCGCGCTCGGATTCTCGCGGGGCGTGACGTTCGCAGCGCCGACCGTTCGCCATCATGGCGCGAGAATTACAATTTAGACAATTTGCCGATTCCCTGGTTCATGCGCGGCTAGAAAGACCGATGCGTGCAAGACGCGGCATCGACACTTGACTGTACTACATCACGATCCTGTCCGATTCCAAGGATCTTTCCATCCTCCACAAAAAGGATTTGTGATGAGCAAGTCGATTCGCATGCTGATACGCCATGGCCTCTTCCCGTTCGTCTATTTCGGAATGACCGCACTGGTCATCCATCTGGTGTCCTCCGGATACAACACATGGGCGACGTTGCCGCCGCTCGTCATTTCCGCCGCTCTCCTGATCGCTATCTGCGAATTCCTGAATCCTCAATTCACGGAATGGCGCCCGCGATGGCCCGAGCTCAAGATCGACCTGCTGCACTATGCGGTCAATTACGGCATCAAACAGATCGCGGTACTGCTCATGGGCCTTGGTCTGAGCTATGTTTCGTTCGATGACGGCCCGTGGCCGAGCGATGCGCCTTTCGTGCTGCAGGTCGTGCTGGCGGCGCTCGTGTTCGATTTCGTTCTCTACTGGATCCATCGCCTCAGTCATCGCGAGAATCTTCTCTGGCGCCTGCATACGATTCACCACAGTCCGAATAAACTGTACTTCCTGAATGGCGAGAAGCGGCATCCCCTGCATCAGATCGCGGAGGGCGTGCCGGCCTTGTTGGCCCTGGTGCTTCTCGGCGCTCCGCCTGCAGTCGTCGTGGCATTCCTGACTTTCCTGAACTTCAACATGCTGCTGCAGCACGCCAATGTGGACTACAGGATGGGGGCGCTCAAGTACGTTTTCGCCGGCGCGCAGACCCACCGCTACCACCACTACCGGGATATCGATCGACACGTCGGCATCGTCAATCTCGCCCAGATATTTGTCCCGTTCGATATCATGTTCGGGACGTTCTACTATCGCAGCCCGGGCGTCGGCTGCAACGAAGCCGGGGTGTTCTACCTGCCGCAGTTTCCATCCGGCTACGCGAAGCAGATGCAGTGGCCGTTCTCCCGTCGTCTCCGCGCCGAGTACATCGCGGATATCCGAAACGATCCCGTTCGTATCGGCAACCGGGCTATCGATGGGGCCGACACGGTGACGTCGTGAAACAGCCTGCGGCGATGGGTGCTTCCCATCGCCGCAGTTCCGTAGACGATCGCCGACCGCTGATCACATGCCCTTCGCGGCATCGAACTCCGATCTGTTCAGACGACCGTCCTTGTTCGTGTCGATCATGGAGAAATGCGCTGCAAGACGATGCTTGGCCAACTCCTGACGGGACAATGCAGCGTCACGGTCGGTGTCGAGCGCGGCGAACTCGTCCTTCGGTGTCGCTGGCGCAGCGTGATCGTGATCGTGATCGTGAGTCGCATTGTGGCCATCGCCATGATCGCTCGACGGCGGCTTATCGCCCGCGATCGCTTTACCGGCGAAGATGGCGGAGACGATGAGGATGATCGCGTACTTCGAATGCATGGGTTTTCTCCCGTGGGTTGATTGAAGGTTTTGAGGCAGCGATCCGCCGACCACGGCGATCGCTCAACGACTGTGCGGCGCGTCTGCGGATCGGCCCAGACGTAGTGCATTGGCGACCACGGACACCGAGCTGAGGCTCATCGCCAAGGCTGCGATCATCGGGCTCAGCAGAACGCCGAAAATGGGATAGAGCGCGCCGGCGGCGACCGGAACGCCAAGCGCGTTGTATAGGAATGCGAACCAGAGATTCTGACGCATGTTCCCGACGGTTTTCCTCGACAGATGCCGCGCGTGAGCGATCCGTCGCAGATCCCCTTTGACCAGGGTGACCTGAGCGCTCGACATCGCGATGTCGGTGCCTGTGCCCATCGCGATGCCGACATCGGCTGCAGCGAGCGCCGGGGCGTCGTTGATACCGTCCCCGACCATGGCCACGCGCCTTCCCTGGGCTTTCAATCGTTGCACGAGCGCGACTTTGTCCTGCGGCCGCACCTCGCCATGGGCTTCCTCGATGCCGAGCGTCTCTGCGACCGCGTTCGCGGTCGATTGCGCGTCGCCGGAAGCCATCACGATACGCAGCCCCTGCGATCGGAGTTCGTCGAGCGCCGACCGCGACGTCGGTTTGATCGGGTCAGCCACCGCGATGGCACCGGCCCAACGTCCGTCCACGGCGAGGAAAACGACGCTCGCGCCCTTCCCGCGAAAGCGCTCCGCGGCGCCAAGCACAGGGGCGATGTCGGCGCCGACAGCCGTCATCAGCGCCCGATTGCCCAAGGCCAGATCATGGCCGTCGGCACGCCCGGACACGCCCTGCCCCGTGATCGACAGGAATTCGTCGGCGACAGGGATTCGCAGCCCGCGTCGTCGGGTCTCGGCCAGAATCGCCTCCGCGAGAGGATGCTCGCTACCCTGTTCGAGACTCGCCGCCAGACGGAGCAATCCATCGGCATCGAAGTCATCGGCCGAAATGGAATCCTGGAAGGTCGGCCGGCCTTCCGTCAGAGTACCCGTCTTGTCGACGACCAGGGTATCGATCCCCCGGAGCTGTTCGATCGCCTGCGCATCGCGGAACAGGATCCCGGACTGCGCCGCGCGGCCGGTAGCGACCATGATCGACATCGGCGTCGCCAGACCGAGCGCACATGGGCAGGCGATGATCAGAACCGATACCGCATTGAGTACGGCGTACGTCCACGAAGGTTCCGGGCCGAACGCTCCCCAGAGCAGGAACGTCGCGATCGTCACCGCCAGCACCGCGATCACGAACCAGTACGCCACGCGATCCGCCATCCGCTGCATGGGCGCGCGCGAACGCTGCGCTTGCGCGACGAGTTGGACTATCTGCGACAGTACGGTCGTCGCGCCGATCTGCTCTGCACGGACGACCAGACCTCCGGTGCCGTTGAGGGTGGCGCCGATGACCTTGTCGCCGACCGTTTTCTCCACCGGAATCGATTCGCCGGTCAGCATGGACTCGTCGATGCTGGAACGACCTTCGATGACGACGCCGTCGACGGGGACTTTCTCTCCTGGCCTGACCCGCAGCAGATCGCCGATGCGGACGTCCACGATCGGGACGTCGTCCTCGTTGCCGTCTTCGTCGATCCGTCTCGCCGTTTTCGGTGCGAGATCGAGCAAGGCTCGAATCGCGGCAGAGGTTTTCGAGCGCGCCCGCAGTTCGAGCAGCTGTCCGAGCAGGGTCAGCGAGACGATGACCGCGGCCGCTTCGAAATAGACGCCGACGCGACCATGAGCGCGGAAAGACTCCGGAAACCACGTGGGCGCGACCGTCGCCGCGACGCTGAAACCGAATGCGGCCGAAACCCCGATACCGATCAGCGTCCACATGTTGGGGCTTCGATTGCGGATCGAACTCACGCAACGGACGAAGAACGGCCATCCGGCCCAGAGCACGACCGGCGCGCTCAGCACCAGTTCCAGCCAGGAACGCAGGCCGGGTGCGAACGTCGACCAGCGATGGCCGAGCATGGCCAGCCCGAGCACGACCACCGTCAGCGGCAGCGTCCACCAGAATCGGCGCGAGAAATCGATCAGTTCCGGATCGTCCTGCTCTTCCGCCGACGGCATTTCCGGTTCCAGCGCCATGCCGCAGATCGGACAGTTCCCTGGCCCAGCCTGACGAATCTGCGGATGCATGGGGCAAATGTAGAGGATACCGCCGGTCGCTTCAGACCGGCTTCGCTCCGCCATCGGGACGAGGAAGGGTTCCGGACCGGCGATGAAGCGCTCCCGGCAATGCGCGGAACAGAAATGATGCTCCACGCCCGTATGGATCGCTCGATGGACCGAGGTCGCAGGATCGACGGCCATTCCGCAGACCGGATCGGTCGACTTCGCGGCCCGATCCTGTCGCATGCCGGAGCAGCAACCGTGCGTGGCGTCGTCCGATCGCGGACGTTCATCGTTGTCATGCGGCGCCATCATCGTCTCTCCACGAGCGCAGACAGAATGGGACATTGCGCCGCTTCGCCCTGTCCGGGACAAATGTCGATGAGCGATCGCAAAACATCCCTGATTCCGATCAGTTCCTCGATCTTCTGTTCGACATCGCCTAGCTTGATCGCTGCGGCGGACTTGACTCTCGCCATGTCCGCTCCCTCGAGACGGGAAAGGTCGAGCAGTTCGCGGATCTCTGTCAACGTGAACCCCAGTGCCTTCGCCCTTTTCACGAACAGGAGACGTTCGACATCCTCTCCGGTGTACTCACGGTACCCGGAAGCGCGTCTTTGAGGCTCTGGAAGCAGACCCTGCCGCTCGTAATAGCGGACAGTGTCGATATTGACCTGCGCGCGATGCGCGAGTTCACCGATCTTCACGGGATTCTCCTTCCGATGCGGCGCTGCGGCCGCGATTCTGCGCTCTGGACCAAGGTCCAGAGTCAAGCCCGTTGCTGCGCATCGTTCGAGTGAATGTGTTCATCCGTCGTCGCCCTGCTCAGTCGGGATGGCGACGGAACGGGACCGTGGTCCCGTTCTCCCGCACGAGTTCGACCGTGTAAGGATCGACGCGCCCGTCGGACGCCTCCATGCCGGGCGAACCCACGGGCATTCCAGGCAATGTCAGCCCTTTCGCGGCTGGCCGCTCGGCCAACAACTGCTTGATATCCTCCGCGGGGACATGTCCTTCGATGAAGTATCCATCGACCTCTGCGGTGTGACACGACCCCTTGCCGTAAGGGACCCCAAGCCGGGTTTTGACGGGTCCAAGGTCGTCGATATCGCGAACAGCGATTACGAAGCCGGATTTGCGCAGATGTTCGACCCACGACCCGCAACAGCCGCAGGACGGGCTCTTGTGGACGAGGATGCGGGGCATCGTGGTCGCCACCGCGACGGCGGTCGATGCTTGCGAGTGCCGATCGGAGGACCGGGCGGTCGCCGTTTCCGGAGGCCGCGCACAGGCGTTGAGCGCGAGACTGGTCGTCAACATGCCCCAGACGAGAACGCTGCGATACGCGAACATGGCGCCCTCCTCAGCGTTTCGGACGCGAGGACCAATGGATGTGGACGATCCGCCATCCTTCGGACGTGCGCATGAGCACCATGGTCTCCGTGCTCAGCATCGTCGTTGCCTTGCCGTCCCGGGTCGCGTGCAGCTCGCTTTCGGTGCCGACCCACGCCATGTCCCCGCTGATACGCGCGGTGCGGCGCCTGATCTGCTGGTGGGCGCTCTTGAGGAAGGCCGCGTCGGCGATGGCATGATGGCCCAGGTATTCCTCGCGCGAACGTTCGGCGCCGCCGCTCTCCAGGATCAGCACCGCCGGGTCGAGCAAGCCACCGACGGCTTTCAGGTCGCCGGATGCGAGCGACTTTCCGAACCGATCGACGATGTCCACGGCCGGCTGCGCGGCCTGCAGAACGTCCATGACGGGTGAGTTCGCGCTCGGCTTGGCGTGTTGTGCGTGTGGATCGGGCTTGCTTTGCGCGAAGACATGCGAAGAGAACAGCGCCGCCAGCGCGGTCAACAGCAGGTAACGGGTCATCGTTTTCATGTTCATGTGGGCTTCCTAGGGTCAGTGCTGGTGGTCGTCGGTGTGTTCGGTGGCGGGTTGGCTGGAAACCGGCGCAGGATGGGATTCGACCGTGCCGTCGGCATGCCGATGCTCAACTGCACCGGTGGTGGGCTTCGCCGCAGGCTTGGCCGATGGCGCGTTGTCCGGTGCCTTCGGAGCGTGATGGTCATCGGAGGTGTTCGGGCCATGCGGATGGGCCTTGCTCTCGTCAGCGCCTTCACCGCTCTCCATGCGCATCCCCGTGTGGGCACCGGTCCCGGATTTGTCGTCGTGTGGAGGGGTTCCCGGCGGATGCGGATGCGATGCAGATCTCGACGGCGCGCCATCCCCGTGATCGTCCATCTCGCCGTCCTCGTGCCCGTGCGGCTCGGTTTCGCCGCCGCCGTGCGAGTGACCGCCGCTGCTGGCGACCAGGGCGGTGTATTGCGCTTCGTCGAGATTGGGCAACGCCTGCAGGAATGCCGCCATGTTCCAGATGTAGTCGTCGCCCATGCTCTTGCCCCAGGCCGGCATGCCGCTGGCCTTGATCCCGTGCTTGATGACCCAGAACGCTTCTGCGGCGGACACTTGCAATCGGGTGAGATCCGGAGGCGCGGGATACAGCCCCTGACTCATCTCGGTAGGCGCCATGCCCGGGGCGAGATGACAGCCGGCGCACATCGCATCGTAGTTGCCGGCGCCCTGACGGATGCGGGCCGGATCGCCCAGATCTGTCGGCACCTGAAGCTTGGCGGCACGCACGGCGATCGAGCGTTGACGGGCAGTCTCGAGCACAGCGTAGACGGGCCGGGTATGCGGGTCGTCCGCAGCCACGTTGTAGATGCCCGAATACACCGCGGCCGCACCGCCCACGGCGGCCAGCCCGATCAGTACGCATGCCGCGAGCAAGGTCTTCTTTGTCGTTTTCATGTCCGTTGTCCTCAGAACCATGTGCGAATGCCGAAGACGATGCGCGTGTCCTCGACGGGTTTCGAATCGTTTCGCCGGTAGTCGGCCGTATCGCCGTATGCGCGCTCGTAGACGACTCCGGCGTAGGGGGCGAACTTGCGCGTGAATTCATAGCGAAGGCGGAACCCGATCTCCGACGAACTCAATCCCGAGCCAACACCTCGAAGCGGGTCGTTCTCGCCGTACAGATTGATTTCGACCAGAGGCTGCAGGATCAGCCGATTAGAGAGCAGCAGGTCGTACTCGACCTCAAGTCGCGCGGCGGTCCGACCGCTTTCGCCCAGATAGGCGGTCGCTTCGACTTCGAATTTCTGTGGCGCCAGCCCCTGCAGGCCGATCGCGGCGAAGGTCTGCGCTTCGTCCGGCTTGAAATCGTGACGCACGCCGGCGACGACATCCCACCAGGGCGAGATGCTTCGTCCGTACAGCACTTCGATGTCGGCGGACTCGGTTTCTCCCCCGGAACGCTCTCCCTCGGTGCGCAGCCAGAGCCGGTCCTTGTCGCTGCCGATCCAACCGATGCCCTTCCACAACAGGCCGCTGCCGGTGTCGGTATCGAAGACCTCGAGCCGATCGGCCAGAAAATAGGAATGGATCGTACGACCATGCTCGTGCGCCGCGACCGGCGGGAATGCCGCCGCACGGTCCGCATCCGTGAGCGCAGGAATCGGTTCGCGCGGTTCGTCCGCGGGGGATGCATCGTGCCCCATCCCTGCATGGTCCATATCGGACAAGGCGTCGGATTCGTCCCGCACCGGTCCGTGCCGCATGTTCGCGTGATCCATGTCCGGCGAGGTTTCCTGCGCATCCGGGTTTTCGTTTCGCGCGGGTTCCGGCTTGCGGGAATCGTCTGCGGACTGCGGCGGCGCGGGCGGCATGCGGTGCCCATCGTGACCGGTCTTCTGCGCGGATGCGGTGCCGACCGACAGCGCCAGAGCGACGCCCGTCGCCAGCGATGCGAGCGCGAACCTGAAGTGAATTGCGTTCATGGCGATCATTCCTCCACCCGCACTTCGCGCATCATTCCGGACTCCATGTGGTAAAGCAGATGGCAATGGAACGGCCAGCGGCCGAGCGCGTCGGCGCGAACCCGGAAACTGCGTCTACTGCCGGGTGGCATGTCGACGACGTGCTTGCGAAGGTGGAATTCCCCGGCATCGTTCTCGACATCGCTCCACATGCCGTGCAGATGGATGGGATGGGTCATCATGGTGTCGTTGACCAGCACGATGCGCATGCGCTCGCCGTAATTCAGGCGCAGCGGCTCGGCGCTCGCGAACGGGATGCCGTCGAACGACCAGGCGAATTTCTCCATGTGGCCGGTCAGATGCAATTCGACGGTGCGCCCCGGATCCCGTCCGTCCGGATCCTCGAACAGCGTCCGCATGGCAGCGTAAGTGAGCACCTTGCGGCCGTTGTCGCGAAGACCGATACCCGGATCGTCGAGTTTGGACGTCGGCGTCATGGTCTGCATGTCGACCAGCGGACTCCCGCGTTCGGAGGCCGGATGCGTCGGCATGCCCTCGCCCTGCTGCATTCCCGCCATATCGTGTCCGCCATGCTCCATGCCCGCCATGGACGACATGTCGTGCTGGGCATGATCCATTCCGCCGTGATCCATGCCACCGTGCCCCATGTCGTCCAGGGTCAGGATCGGGCGCGGATCCAGCGTCGGCACCGGCGCACGCAATCCTTCACGGACCGCAAGCGTACCGCTGATGTAACCGGTGCGCCCCATGTCCTGGGCGAAGATGGCGAACGCATCCTGGCCGCTGGGTTCGACGATGACATCGTAGGTTTCGGCGACGCCGATCCTGAATTCATCGACCGTCACCGGATGTACGTTCTGGCCGTCCGCGGCGACCACGGTCATCTTCAGCCCGGGAATGCGCACGTCGAAATACGTCATCGCGGAACCGTTGATGAAGCGCAGGCGCACTTTTTCGCCGCTGCGGAACAGTCCGGTCCAGTTGCCGAGCGAGGTCGTGCCATTCATCAGGTAGGTGTAAGTGTTGGCGTTCACGTCCGACAGATCGGTCGGCGTCATCCGCATCCGGCCCCACATCCGACGGTCGGCCAGCGTCGCTTTCAACCCATCCTCACGCACGTCCCGGAAGAAATCGCCGACCGTGCGCTGGTAATAGTTGTCGTGCATCGCCATCTTCTTCAGGCGATTCATCAGCGCTTTCGGCGTCAAATCCGTCCAGTCCGATAACAGCACCACATAATCGCGGTCATAGGAGAATGGCTCGGGCTCGGCGGCGTCGATGATGATGGCCCCGTAGAGCCCCGCCTGCTCCTGCATCGCGGAGTGACTGTGATACCAGTAGGTGCCGTTCTGGCGGACATCGAACTTGTATTGGTAGGCCTCGCCGCGCCGAATACCGTCGAAGCTGAAACCAGGCGCGCCGTCCATGTTCGACGGCAGCAGAATCCCGTGCCAGTGCAGCGACGTGATGTCGCCATGGATCGACCCTGCGGGCAGGGCGTTGCCCACCCGCAGGTTGACCGTGGTGCCTTCACGCCAGCGCAGGATCGGTGCCGGCAGACTGCCGTTGACGGTGATCGCCGGCCGCGTGCGGCCGGTGAAGTTCATCGGCGTCTCGCCGATGACGAGGTGAAAGTCGGTACCGGCCAGCACTTCGGTCTGGCCGGGCGATTTCAACGCCCAGGAAGGTTTGGCCCAAAGGCCGAGACCGGCGATCGCGCCGCCGGCCGCCAGTCCCTGCACGAAGCGGCGCCGCGACACATGTCGCGGGCCGCCGGCGGAACCGGCGTTGGAATCGAAAGACATTGAAAAGATCTCCAAGCGTCGGGGGCGATGTCCGCAATACGCGGACATCGCAGAAGCCATGCGCCGGCCGTCGGCGAGAAGACGGTGCGCAGGACTACACGGCGCGCCAGAGGCGCGCAGCAAGGACGCTTAGACGATGGGAGGTCGGATCAGATGCGGAAGCGGAGGGGCACGATGCCCTGCGGGCAATGGCCTGACGGCACCGGCGGACTCAAGCGAGGCCGTACGCAGCCCCACCACGGGCGGAATGGAGGCCGCACAGTGCTGGGCGCAGTTGCCGGTACAGATCCCCTGCTCGCAGCAATCGCCAAGATCTCCGGCGGGTGTCGAGGGGGCATCGTCGGGTTCGACCGGGGCGAAATCCGCAGCGTCGCCATGACAACCGTGTTCGGCGTCCATGGCCTTGGCTGCAGCATGATGATCCCCATGCTGCGCGTGTCCTTCAGCCGCAGGAACCGGGGATACGGCCTTGCCGGAGGCAGGAAAATGATGGTCCACATGCGCGATCGCAGGCACCGCCCCGTTGAGGACGAGCGCTGCGCAGAGAATCGCGCGGGCGATGACGGGCCATATTTTCATCGGGTCAGCGTAAGCGCATTCATGTTAAAGATTAGTTAAATCTTCTCGTCGACAGCGGACATGCAATTCCCGTAAGTACGGGGGACCGCTCGCGCCGATCGGCATCCTCGCGCAAGAACAACGCCGGGTTGCGACACCCGGCGTTGTGGCACGATCGGGCGGGAGAAGCCCGCGTGCCGGGGGCAACGTCGCTGCGATCAGTCTCCCAGCAATTCCGTGTGTTCGTGGCCCGGGGCGAGGATCACTTTGTGGATCCAGACGCCGCCTTTGCCGTCCGGCGCGACCCAGGTTTCGTCGAACACGCCCATGCTGATGCGCATGCCGAGCGGATGGTTACCGGCCATCGCGAGTTGCTGCGGACTCGCCGCCGTGAATGCGCTGCTGCTGGCGCTGCTGTAGCTGTCGGTGTGGCCGTAGATGGTGACCAGTTGCGCGTAGTCGTGCGAATTGGGCGCCGTGCTCGACGCGGACTGCGAGTAGTCCATGCAGGTCGCCTGCGAGCTGCCGTCCGTGCTGGTGTGATTCAGACCGAGCAGGTGCCCGAGCTCCTGACACATCACGTGCCAGCGCTGGTTCTGGCTGGAGAAAGAGGAAGAATAACTGTCGTTCATCTTGGACGTGCCCGTCGAAATATGACCGCGGCTGTCGAGATTGATCGAGGCCAACCCCAGCCATCCGTTCTGGCCATAGGTGTAGTTGCAGGAACGGATCTTGCCCGCGGGCGCCGGGCAGCTGCTGCGCGTCGAGGTCAAAGAATCGGAACTGCTGACGCGCATGTCGAGCTTGGTGGACTGCGACCACTGCGACAGGGCGCGCGAGAGCTCGTCGTCCCAGTCTGCGGTATTGCTATCGATGACCTGGAGCACGAACGAGCTGCTGCTCCTGGCCCAATGGTAGTTGCTCCAACTGTGACTTGCGCTCGCGGTCAACGACGCGCCGAACACCAGAACAGCACCCATGCCCGCGACAACCAAACGGTTGAACTTCATTGACGATCTCCGAACAAGATGGAAAGAGCATCGAGGCATCGCTGCTCCGACGCGGCCAGGCGAGCTCCGCTCGCCAGCCGCGGATACAATGGCAAATCGTTCGTGCTGTAAACATCTTTGCGCATTTGCCGATTGCTATCCCGCAAGCCGTTGTTCGCATTGGAAATTCAACATTGGAGTCGTTCCCTGGCTTCAGGACTGGTTGCGCATCGCACCATCGTATTTGCGCAGTGCGCGACGAATTCTCGCGAATGGAATTCCGCTTTCCCACATCGTCGCTTGGTCCTACCCCTGGACTTCACCAAATCCGATCGCGTCGCGGATGGCCGCTATGCGCAATGCAACTGCTCATTGCGTCAGCTCCGATGTGGCGTCGGGAGCGTCTTCCCGAACATGCATCATCCGGTAGAGCACCGGCAGCACCAGCAGCGTCAGCAGCGTCGATGACACGATGCCGCCGATCACCACCGTCGCCAGCGGTCGCTGCACTTCCGAGCCAGCACCGACGTTGAAGGCCATCGGCAGGAAGCCCAGCGAGGCCACCAGTGCGGTCATCAACACCGGGCGCAGACGACCCAGCGCACCGTCGACCACCGCATCGTTCAGCGCATCTCCCTGTTCGCGGAGCTTGCGGATGAAGGAGATCATCACCAGTCCGTTGAGCACGGCAACGCCCGAAAGCGCGATGAAGCCCACGCCCGCCGAGATCGAGAAAGGGATGCCGCGCAGCGCCAGCGCGACCACGCCGCCGGTCAGCGCCAGCGGCACGCCGCTGAAGACGATGGCAGCATCTTTTGCCGAGCCGAAGGCCCAGAACAGCATCGCGAAGATCAGCATCAGCGTCGCCGGCACCACGATCGACAACCGCTGGCTGGCCGAGATCAGTTGCTCGAACGTGCCGCCGTAATCGATCCAGTAGCCGGTCGGCAATTCCACGCCCGCATCGATCCTGTCCCGCAATTCGCCGACGAAGCCGCCCAGATCGCGCCCCCGCACATTGGCTGTGACCACCACGCGACGCTTACCGTCTTCGCGATTGATCTGGTTCGGGCCGAGTGTGGTTTCGATCTTAGCCACTTCTCGCAGTGGCACCGTGCGCGGTGCGCCACCGCTCCATGCGACCGCCCGGCTGGATTCGTCGCTGTTGTCGCTGCCTCCCAGCGGAATCGGCAGATCGGCGAGCGCCGCAGGGTCCTGGCGCAGCGTTTCCGGCAGGCGTACCACGATGTCGAACCGGCGATCGCCCTCGAACAACTGTCCGGCGACTTCGCCGCCGACGGCGGTGGCCACCGTCTCTTGGACCACGCCCGGGTTGAGGCCATAGCGCACCAGCGCCTGTCGATCAGGGGTGATCGTCAGCAGCGGCAGGCCGGTGGTCTGTTCCAGCTTCACGTCGGCCGCGCCGTCCACGGTCTTCGCGATCGCTTCGATGCGCTTGCCGGTCTCGGTGAGGGTGGCGACATCGTCGCCGTAGAGCTTGATCGCCACGTCGGCACGCACACCGGAGATCAACTCGTTCATCCGCATCTGGATCGGCTGGGTGAACTCATAGTTGTTGCCCGGCAGCTTCTTCATCGCCGCTTCGATCTCGGCGACGATCTGCGCCTTCGACTTGCGCGGATCGGGCCACTGCGCGCGAGGCTTGAGCATGATGAACGTGTCGGCGACCGAGGGCGGCATCGGGTCGGTGGCGACTTCCGCCGTACCGAGTTTGCTGAACACGTCCTGCACTTCCGGGAATTCGGCGAGTCGCGCTTCCAGGGAAATCTGCATGCGGATCGCCTGTTCCAGACTCGTGCCCGGGATGCGCAGGGCGTGCATCGCGATATCACCCTCGTCGAGGCTCGGGATGAATTCCGAACCCAGCCGTGTCGCCAGCAGCCCGCTCGCCCCCAGCAGCGCCAGCGCACCGGCGACGATCGCCTTGCGGTGCGACAACGCCCAGGCCAACAGCGGCTCGTAGCCCTTGCGTGCCCATTGCATGAGCTTCGTATCCTTTTCCTCGACCTTGCCGCGCAGGAACAGCGCGACTGATGCCGGCACGAAGGTCAGCGACAGCAGCATGGCCCCCGTCAACGCCAGTACGACCGTGATCGCCATCGGATGGAACATCTTTCCCTCGACGCCGGTGAGCGCGAAGATCGGCAGATAGACTGCCGTGATGATGCCCAGGCCGAACAGGCTGGGACGAATCACCTCGGCCGTCGCGGTCGCGGCGGTTTCCATGCGCTCTTCATCGGTCAATAGTCTGCCGAGCGCGTGCTGTTGTTCGCCGAACCGGCGCAGGCAGTTCTCGATGATGATGACCGCACCATCGACGATCAACCCGAAATCCAGCGCGCCGAGGCTCATGAGGTTGCCGGAGACGCCGCCGCGCACCATTCCGGTAATGGTGAACAGCATCGATAGCGGAATCACCGCCGCCGTGATCAGCGCGGCGCGGAAATTGCCGAGCAGCAGGAACAGCACCACGACCACCAGCAGCGCGCCTTCGACCAGGTTCTTCGTGACCGTGGCGATCGTGCGATCGACCAGCGACGTGCGGTCGTAGATCGGGGTCGCGGTCACGCCGGCCGGCAGGCTCTTGTTCGCCTGTTCGAGCTTGGCGGCGGCGGCCTGCGAAACCTCACGGCTGTTCGCGCCGATGAGCATGAACACCGTACCGAGCACCGCCTCGCGGCCGTCGTGCGTGGCCGCACCACTGCGCAGTTCCGGACCCTCGCCGACATTCGCCACATCGCGTACGCGGATCGGTACGCCCTCGCGACGGTCGAGCACGATGTCGCGGATCGCATCGAGATCGGCCACCTGCCCCGGCGCACGCACCAGGAATTGCTGACCGTTGCGTTCGATGTAACCGGCGCCGACGTTCTGGTTGTTGGCGGCGACCGCGGAGACCACGTCGTGCAGAGTGAAACCCAGTGCGACCATGCGCGCGGGATAGGGGGTGATGTGGATCTGTCTTGCATAGCCGCCGATCGTGTTGACTTCCGTCACGCCGGGCGTGTTGCGCAACTGCGGACGCACCACCCAGTCCTGCAGGGTGCGCAGATCGGTCGCGGTCCAGGCGCTGCCGTCCGGTTTGCGCGCTTTCGGATCGGCATCGAGCGTGTACATGAAGATCTCGCCCATGCCAGTGGCGATCGGCCCGAGTTCCGGGTCGAGCCCGTCCGGGATCTGCGATTTCACCTGTTGCACGCGCTCGGCGACCTGTTGTCTGGCGAAATACAGATCGGTGCCGTCCTTGAACACGACCGTCACCTGCGACAGGCCGTAGCGCGAGATCGAGCGCGTGTAGTCCAGCCCGGGCAAGCCGGCCATCGCAGTTTCGACCGGGAAGGTCACGCGCTGCTCGGATTCGAGCGGCGAGTAACCGGGCGCTTCGGTGTTGATCTGCACCTGGACATTGGTGATGTCGGGCACGGCGTCGATCGGCAGCTTCGTGAAACTCCAGCCGCCCAGCGCCGCCAGGGCCAGCGCGAGCGCGAGCATCAGCCATCGATGCGCGATGGCGAATCGAATCAGTTGAGTGAGCATGTCGTTGGGCCTGTCAGTGGTCGTGGGAGGCGCCGGACTTTTCGATGTCCGCCTTCACCAGATAACTCTGCTCGACGACCACGTGGTCGCCAGGCTTGAGGCCCGACAGCACTTCCACCCGTTCCGCATCGCGCTCGCCCAACTCGACCGGCCTAATCTCGTAGGTGTCGCCGACGCGGATGAACACCACCTGCCAGTCGCGAAAGTTCTGCAACGCCGACAACGGCACCACCAGCGAAGCAGGCTTCTTCGCGACCGTAATCCGCGCCTTCACCGCCGAACCCGGCCGCCACAGGCCGTCGGTGTTCGGGATCGTCGCGCGCGCCACCGTGCTCTGGCTCGCGGTCGCGGTGCCGGGCAGTACGCGTTCGAGCGTGGTCTCGACCTTGGCGCCGTCGCTCAGGCGGGTCACTTCGATCGGCACGCCCGGCTGGATGTGCTGCGCGTCGGCGCCGAATACATGCACGTCCACCCACAGCGTCGACAGATCGGCAATCTCGAACAGCGGCGAACCTTCGCCCGCCACGCCGCCGACGGTGGCGCTGCGTGCCATGACCACGCCGGAGATCGGGGCAGTCACGGTGTAATTCGTGAGGCTGAGATTGCTTTCGACCGTCGCCAGCGCCTGACCGGCACGCACGCGGTCGCCAACGTTGGCGCGCAGCGCGCGAATCGGCCCGGGGAAGCGGGCCATCACCTTCGCGGCGCGGCCTTCGACCGGCGTCAGCAAGCCCTGGAGTTCGTGTTGATCGGCGATTTCGCCAGACGCGGCGGGTGCGATGCGGATGCCGGATTCCTGCGCGATCTTGGCGTCGATCTCGGTGCGACCCTCATAGCTTTCGTAGGCCCAGCGCAGTGGCTTGCCGCCGATCTTCGCGACGACTTCGACATCGAACGAATGCGGTTCGCCAACGACGGTATCGGCCATCAGGCTGCCGTCCGCCTGGGGCCTGAGGACGTGATTCTCGGCAATGTTGCCGAGTCGCTTGAGCCGCACTTCGACTGTGCCGGCATCGGCGGGCAGTGGCTTGCCGTCGCGATACAGCCATGCCTGGTACGTCGGCGGACGGCCGGTTTCGGCGATGGCCAGTTCGACCGCGTAGCCATCGGCTTCGAGCAGCCGACCGCCGTGCTCGCCTTTCTTCGCTTCTTCGGCTTCGGCGTGTTCGCCGTCTTCTTCATGACCACCTTCTTCATGGCCATGCTCATCGCCCCTCGCTTCGTCGACAGGGCCATCGGATTTTCCGCCGCAGGCGGCCAGCGTCAGCGCCAGGGACAGTGCGAACGCACCGATCAGGGGTCGGATCGTCATGGGGTGTTTCCTTGTGTCTTGTCAGTCGGGGCGACGATCAGGGTCTGCCCGGTGAGCCGCTGGAGTTCGATCAACGCGCGCTGCGCTTCGAGCGCGGCGTCGAGCTGCTGTTTGCGGGCGTTGGTACGTTCGAACTGCAACTGCGCCCATTCGAGGTAGCTGATAGCACCCGCGCGATACGCGCGCTCGGCGGCAGATTCGGCCTGCGCCAGTTTCGGCAGCACCTCGTCGCGCAGCCGGCGCACTTCGATCTGCGCCACGCGGTAACGGCCATGCGCTTCGGTGAGCGTGGAATACAGCGCCATGCCGCGCGCCTCACGTTCAATTTCCAGCGACGCCAGTTCCGCTTCCGCCGCACGAATGCCGGGTTGGGCGCGGGAACGCGAACCCAGCGGCATGGAAACGCCGCCGACCAAACCGATGTCGCCATCGGCCTGCAGGCGGCGCACGCCGACCTGCCAGTCGAGGTCGGGGGAGGCCTCGCTGCGCGCCAGTTGCAAACGCGCCTCGCGCACGCGTTGCTCATCGGCGAACTGCGCCAACTCGGGCGTGCGCTCCAGAAGCGCCGCCAACGCGGCGTGGGATTCGATCGACGGCAACGACAGCGGATCTCCGCCCGTGACGACGAACTGTGGTTCGCGCTCGCCCCACAGCGCGGCCAGATGCTGACGTGCGGCGGTGCTGCGCTGCGTGGCGCGATCGCGCTCCAGTTCGGCCCGCGCCAACGCCGCCTGCGCGGTAAACACCACCGACTCCGGGGATGCGCCGGCTTGCAGTCGCTGGCGTGCCGCAGCAACGGTGCGCCGACGTTGTTCGATGTCCTGTTCGGCGATCCCGCGCTGCGACTCGGCGGCAACCGCGGCCAGATAGCGGCGCGCGACTTCGGCCAAGAGATCCAAGCGCCGGGTCTCGCGTTCGATCGCGAGCGCGTCGATGCGACTCTGGACGAGTGTGCGACGGGCGTCGAGCTTGCCGCCGCGCTCCAGCACCGAAGCCAGTGTCAGCGTCAGCTCGGCGCCCTGCAGGCCGCTGGTTTCGCCTGAGCCGAGCGCGTTTTCGAGCGTGGCGCCGGCCGTCAGCGGAGGCCGCAGGGTCGCGCGGTCGCGTTCGGCGTTGAGGATATCGGTCTTCGCTTCGAACAGACGCAGATCGGGATGGGATTTCCCCCGACAGCTCGCGACGCGTGCGAAGACGTCGTCGAGCGTCAGGCGTTGAAGGGGGACGGCAGGGTCGGCGGCGATCGTGGGAAAGGCCCACGCGAGCGCCACGACCCACGCGGCCAAGGCCGCGAGTCGCATACGCATGGAAAGACTCCGATGGAAGGATTCATGAGCGGGTGCCGGTCAGACCGGCGCTGCTCAGCCTGCGATCGGAGGTCGAAATGGCGAGGCGGGGTGTGTGTCGGCAACGGCGGCGACAACTCGCGAGAGCGGCGCTGTCGAGAAAAGTTCGAATGCGGGGAGTGGCAGTTGCGCTAACACTGGAAGCTGCGGCTGCGCGCAGCAGTGCGCGTGATGCATCAAATCATGCCAGGGATTGAACGGCAGGTCGCCACCGGCCGAGTCGGCGCGGGTGGAACCGTCGTCGTGCGACTCGTCGTGCAATTCCCCGTGCTTTGCGCCTTGAGTGTCCGCATGCGCGATGCGCTCATGGAGATCGCCCCAACTGGCGAACATCGGCTGCGCCGCCAGACACAGCGCCAACAGCGCCAACAGGGCGCGGCGACAGGCGGCAGAGATGCGGCGGCGGCAAGGGCTGTTCACGACCGCAAAGACTAGCGCCAAGTCGGGCGTTACACAATCACGGACCGGCTCCGGATCTGCCATGGCTGCCGCCCCACGATCGACATCGAAAGGCCACGGAACCGACTGACCCAGGCTCAGACGAGTGCCCCTCCGGTCATGTCTGATGCGCTGGCGCGCCAGTTCGGCCTCGCCCACTGCGCCGTGCCCCATGTCATACGCCGTGCTTCGGCCCACCGCCACCCACTCCGCCCGGTTCCAGCCTGTCCGTCTCGTCATCAATAATGTCGATCCTGGGGACGAACACAAAGAATTTCTTGACTGTTCACGACTCACTGCATGCTTCTTGCGCCAATCGCCATGGCCATTTCTTGCGCCAGGAGAAGAAGGCCCATCAGGGCTGCGGCCGCGCCTTCGATGTACCGGGACTTTGGCGGACTGATCGACCATATCGACCTTCCATCCTGTCTTCGACCTCATGGGAAATCCTCTTGCCCATTCTGGCCATTACGTTCAGATTCCAAGGCGCTTTCGCCGCGTCAGTGCACTGCTGCGGTCTCGCCCTTGCGCTTCCATGGCTGGTTTCTTGCCTGCGCGAAGCGTTGATGCAGGCAAACCAGCCACGACGACGAGCGACATTACCGGTACCGATCCGAGCCGCTCTCGATCGAAAGCGCGACGGTCACGATCGCACCGACCTTCGACGCCAAGACAACGCCACCATGCCTTGAGCTATTTGCGCAGCGAATAGAACAGGTTCGCTCCTATATCCCTCTCTTCAAGAGATACAGACAGTTGGATGGGGATTGGAAAGAACGCAACGGCTAGTCAAGGCGTATCGGCACGGGCTTCCGGTCGCACAGTCATCAGCTTGGTGCGTTATGCACGCGCATGCAAACGCGCGGCGGCAGCAAGTCCAGGGGCGTCCCGGGCGGCCCCATTCGGGGGCGATGAAGAGAGTGTCCACGATCACATGCGCGAAAAGCGCGTGGGCGAACGGTTGGCTTGACCTTGGCCGGACCCGTGCACACGATCGCGCTTGGCGGTCATTGCATCAGTGATCGCCTGCAGGAGCCTATGGCTTCGGGCGATGACGCCCGGTAGGCACACAAGGTGATGCGCTGCCTTGCGAATCCTGCGATTCCTGCGAATCACTAGCTTACGCATATCCCGGGGCATCGCGCCACAGACCGGAACGACCACCTGCAGAGGCCGTTCCGGCCTGCGAATGACGGCAACGTGTTGCGAATCGACACTCGCGTTGTGACAGAAGGCCGATGAGCACCCCGATCAACCCAGCACTTCCGCCCGCAGCGGCCAGGCCCGCGCGCGCAGTTTGCCATCGAGCATCACACCGCGCTGTTCTTTTTCGACCCAGCCCGTCGTTTCCAGCAACATCATCGCCGCCAGAAAGGCATCGCGGGTCCGGATCGCTCCAGGGCCGAACCGCAGTACGTCCGCCGAGTACAGCCACGATCGCCGGGTGCGGCGACACCACTGGATCAGGGCTTCCGCATCCTCGATCCGCCGGGGGACAATCGCCGTGCCATTGATGCGTGCCGCTTCGTGCAGGTAATGCTGCATCAGCGAGGTCGCACGTTCGACCTTTTCGAGCGGGATGACATCGGCGCGATTGTCGTCCACCAGGCTCAATACTCCTGCGATCCGCAGGATCTGCGCGCCAGCCTTGCTCGCCCATGGTCTGATGCCCTGGAAATCGCCCCGCATGTCGCGCTCGATGCTGTTCGCGACCTCGATCCAGTAGGCCTTGGCGTCCGGCACGAGCACGAGCGTGCGCGGGGTCAATTCATTCCTGGAGGCCGGACGCGTGACCGCCGGCATGCACAGCAGTGCGCGCATGCGCTCCGCGTAGCGGCGCATCGCCGGGTCGTCTCCCAGGTCTTCGGCCACGTATTCGCGAGTTCCGATGGTCGACTCCGGCCACGACAGCAGGCAACGGGCCAGAAAGCCCTGCTCGGTGAGCAACCTGTCCGACAGCACCTGCTCCGCGATCACCGGTTGGATCATGACGTGCATGGCCAGCCGGCGGCCGTACCACTTGGACGTTCCATCGCCCCCGCGCGAGCGTGAGAACTCGCCGCAATCCCACAATCGCGACAGTCCCGCGATGGACTTGGCGCGATTGTCGTTGCCCATCGCGTGGCCGTGGATGAAGTCGCCACCATCATCGTTGAACAGACCGATACTGGGCCGTCCGCGCTGATAAAGCCTTTGCAGCCCTTCCAGTGTCGGCTCGTTCAACAGCAACCAGGGTTCCAACGGGCGCAGCGGTGCCGGCCCCAGTTCCTGGCGCGCGGCGCGGACTTCGGCGGGCTCGCCCTTGTTCTCGATGCGGCGCACGGCCGCCTTGTAGGCGCCGGCTTCGCTGTCGTAAGCGGCCAGATCACGCGCGAAATCGTCCGCGAGGGCGCGCTCCCACTCGCGGTGCGGTCGGAGCGCAGCGGCATCGGTCGCGCTCTTGCGCTCGCCGGACTCGCCGATGGACAGATGCCAGAGACTCAGCGGTTCGCGGCGGCCGTCGATCTCCACGTCGGCCAATGCCTGCACAGCGAGACTGGCAGCCGACAGCAGCGACTGCCCGCACAGGCCGACCGGCGATTGCACGACCTCCCGGATGCGCGCCGCTGCTCCGCCCAGCACCTCGCCGAGCGCCTCCACCGGATACGGCCGGGCACGCGACAGCGGCCGGCGCAGTGGCTCCGGCACAGGGCGCTGTCTCGGTTGAGCCGGTTCCCGGTGAGGCCGCCGCTCGGCGACAGCGCGTGCATCGGCTGTCGCCTGCGACGGCGGTGCCTCACCCAAGTCCAACGCCGACAGTCGCGGCAGCATGAGCACATCCTGCCAAGTCGCCCCCGGATGCATCGCGAGCCAGTCGATCACGTCACCGCCTTCCTGCAAATCGAGTGCTGTCACGTCGATCCACTCCACATGCACATACAACGCATGCAGCCGGCGGGTGATCTCTCGGGCGCACTGCAGGCCCGCGGCGTCGTTGTCGCGCCAGAACAGCACCATGCGGCCCTGGAGCGCCGTCAAGTCCGCCAGATGGACGGTATTCGCACCTCCCGTCGTCGTGGCCATCCCGCCCAGCGCGATGAGCGCATCGGCCTTGGTTTCGCCTTCGACACCTATCACCACCGGACCGGTGCTGGCCAGCAATTCGGGAAGGCGATACAGCGGCTTGCCCTCCGCCGGAGGAGGACGCTCGCCCTTTTCGAACCGTTCTCCGGTCCAATGGATCGCCGGGAACTTCTTGTCGCCATTCGGATGCTTGAGGCGGACGCGCCAGAAGAGAATATCGCCGTCGGCGGTGCTGTATGGAAAAATCCCTTCCAGTACATAGCCTTGTCGCAGCCAACCGGCAGCATGGCGGCATGCGGCTTCCTCCGGTGTCTCGTGGAGGGCCGCAATTTCGATCCCGATCGTCATCGAGCGCCCTCCACCAGGTCGCGAACGGCCTCGCGGAAGATCAACCCCTTCCGCCGCATGTGAAAAGCAATCAGGTCGCCCTTGCCGCAGCCGGCGAAGCAGATCCAGCCGCCACGCCGACCTTTCAGATTCACCGACAGCGACGGCGTGCGGTCGTCGTGAAACGGGCACAGACCCAGTGCCCAGCCGTCATCGCGCGCACGTCCCAGGCTGGGGACGTGCTGACGATAATAAGCCTCGGGTTCCGGTAGGCGTTGCCGCCAGCGACCCGGCAGGCGTCGGGGAGGCGCCTCCATGGCCATCGCAGGGGGCGGACTGGGTGCGGTCGCGTGATCGCGAGGCCCGCGCGTCATGCGGCCCCCTTGGCGTCGCGCTCGGCGATGCGCTCGCCGATCCAGGCATCGACCTCTTGCTTGCTCCAGGCGCTGGCCCGCAGACCGAGCTTGATTGGTGCCGGAAACTCGCCCAGCGCGATGCGGCGATAAATCTCGGAGCGGGATAGCCCGGTGCGGGCTTTGATCTGGGGGAGGCGTTCGAGGATCAGGTCGCCCGGAAGGGATGATGCGGTCGAGCTTCGCATGGGTTCTCCATCGCCAGCGCGGGATGCGCTGGGTTCATGGAAAACGATGCGTTTTTGTCGATTCGAGCTTTAGGACAGGGAAGTCACGGAAAGAAGGCCTTCGTGTCCTTGACACATCTGGTCAGCCATGCCGTGCCTTGGAGGCGGTCTTTTTGACCGACTGTTGCGCCTCAGCTCCGGAGGCCGACACGTCCAGTCTCAAGCGCTCGGCCAGATTCCTCCGACTCAGGGCCTGCTGTTGGAAAAAAGCCCTGACCGCGCGCTCGGGATCGCTGTTCTCGCGATGGGACGCCTCATAACAAATCCCTGCGAGTTCCCGTAGCCAGTCCATCGTGATCGACACCTGCCACAGATAGCCGGCCGGCAAGGCTTCCTGGAGCAGACGCACGATGAAGCGGATCGGATCGGGCGAAGCGGCATGATTGCGCTCCTTGATCGCTCTCGACATCGCCAAGGCGCGCTCCGCCGTATCGACAAAAGTCCCAAGCCCCGCCAGCAGGGATTCCGACAGCGGTTCAGCTGAAGGAAGCTCCCCCTCTCTCTCGTAGAACGCCATCAAGAGGAGCCGTCGCGCTGTATCCAGTTCTGTCGGGAGATCCTCAAGGGACATCGCCCTCATCCCCTTCAGGAGACGACTGGCATCCCTATGAAGCCGTTCAAGCCCCCCGCGAGCCTCGGCAAGCTGGACAGGTCTGGAGTAGAGCGCGATAGCACGCAGGGCACGCGCTTCCAGGACCTCCACTTGGGCGGGAATCAGGCCCAAGGCAAGCAATTGCTTTCGCTGAAGATCATTGAATTTAAGGGCGTCTGATTCCATGGCAGCACCAGGACAACGGGCAGACATGATCACAGAACTCTGATCGACCTAGGATTTCTGAACCATCAATAACTGCACCGCGTTCGCACGGTGCGCCGATTGGCTACTTTGCTGCCCTGTCGCGGCGTTGACGAAATGACGGAGTGCGCAAATGACGCGCGGGGGTAACAAACGGGGTATCTGACAATAAATCTCAACAGAAATTCTTTTCCAATCATTGAGATGCATTATGAGTTCCGGAGCCCCTGGCCCACCACTGTCCAGACAAGAACCCGGGCCGAGAGGTCCGGGTTTTTTGTTGTGCGCATCGTCATGCCCCGGCGTCTCGCAGGGCAAAACCGCCGAAGGCGATGATCGGCGTCGCTGTTGAACACCCGACGTGAGGCGTAAGACGGCGAAGCGCAATCCCGCTACGTGTACCCACGATGCCTGCAAACAACGACGCAGACCGGATAACGCGGAGATTCGTCCGTTATCCGGCGTAGTCGCCGTATAACGCCGTCAACGCTTCATTCGCATGGCAGATTGTTGTTCGATATCCGATTGGCTGCATTGATCGTGGCCGCGTTGACGGGCAGTGACGTAGCCCGGGTGTCGTATCACGGCACCCGGGAACCGGAAAACCAGGATGTCCCCGGGTCTCGCTCGAGGCGAGCCCCGGGCTACGTCAATATCGAGGGCAGCTACATTTCCGCACTCGGGCAACGCCAAGCACATCCGGCCCCGTGGTCGTCTACACGATCCGATGCCCGCGCCCCGGTTCGCCCTGGGTCGGTTGCATCGACGGCGGCGCGATCACATGCTGCTGCGCCAGCGCGTCCACCCTGTGCAACGATTGCTCGATCGGGCGATCCACCGCTTGCGCCACGTCGGTGATGGAGCGGCGGGCGGCGGGATCCGAAGGGTCATGCCCCTGCACCACGAACAACAGCGTGCCGCCCGCGATCTGCGCGCCGTCCGGCTGGCGCTTTCCTTCCTGGTTGATCGCGACGTGATCGACCGACGTCAGGCGCGCGGCCTTGGCGTCGTGGTAGGCGCTCATGACCAGACGCTCGCTGGTCGCATCGAAGCTGCGCCCGCGCTCCGCGTCGATGCCTGCGACGCCGCGTTCGAGCTGTTTGTAGAAGCGATGGTCGAAATGATCCGGGTCGCGCGGATCGAGAAGACGCAACCCCGCTTGCATCGTCGCCGCGTTCGCGATTCGGTCCGCGTACGTGTCGGGCGTTTGCGCGGGGCGATTCGCTTCGTGCTGCGCCTGCTCCGACGGGCGCTCGATCGCATGCGGGGACGTGCTCATGTTCGCGCGTGCGCGCTCGATCTCCGCGGGCGTGGTTTCGACGGCGATCACGTAGGTCTTGCCGTCCGCATCGAGTCGCAGGCTGGCGATCGGGCTGTCGACGCCATGACGCCCGTCGGCCTGCGGTTTCACCTGCAGCGCGGTCGTATCCGGATCGAGCCCGTGTGCTTGCCACGTCGCGCGCACGGCGGTTGCGGCGGCGGCGATCTGCGGATCGCTCGCCTCGACGCCGGCGTTGCGATACGCGCCGGCGACCGCATCGCGCAGGCGCGCGTCGGCGTCCATCTGCGGTGCAGGAGGAATCTCGCGCGGTGGCGGCAGGCGCGCTTCCAGCAGCGTGCGGGTCGCTTCGAGCTCATCGTGCAGACGGCCGCTCGCGGTGCTGTCGTGAAGCATGCCGTCGCTGACCCAGCGCCCATTCGTCTGCCGCTGGTACAACTCGCCATCGGAAGCGACGAGCGTGTCGATGTTCGTGCGCGCATTGCGCACCGCCTCCGGCATCTCGCCGTAGGCCTGCCAGCCGTTGCGGAGGTAGGTGTCTTCGTAACGTGCGGCGATCGACGCCGGGCTGTTGGCGGCGTTCTCGACCACGATGGCGGCGGCCTGCCGATCGAGCCGCGCCGCACGCGCGTCATCGGCGGTCTCGGTGTGGTGCGGCGTCATCCCGCGTTCGACGAACGGGCCGTAGACCTCGCGCTGCCACTTGCCGGTCTCGGGATCGCGCTCCCAGTGCGTCGGCCGGCTGCTCGGCGGATCGCCCGCTTCCGCCGGCAACGAGAAGGGATTGCGCTGCGCCGGAGGCCCACCCAGCATCAACTCCACCGAGACGCTGGTGGCCTGGTAGTTGAGCTGATTTTCGGTCGCGGGCGTGGCGCGCAGATCGCCCGCGCGCGGGTTGTCGATGCGATCGTTGGTGCCGTCGATCGGCGCCTCGCGTCGCCAGCCCTGCGCAGGATTCTCGGGATCGTAGGTCCAGGTGTTGCCGGCGAGCTCCTGTTGGTAAATCCGGCGGTTGTCGCTCCATTCGGCGAACATGTCGCCCGCGAACACGCCCGCAACGCCGCCGATGCCGCCGGTGACCAACAGGCCCGGCCCGGACTCGACGCCGAGCATCGCACCACCGGCCATCCCGATGCCCACCCCCGTCCAACCACCGACGCTGCGCGAACCGAAATGGAGCAGTTCGGATTCCGCACCCGTGCGATTGCCCTCGCCTGCGAGGCGATGCGCAGTGCGCAAACTGTCGGCGCCGTCGTAGACCTCGAGCGCGAGACCGGCGATGCCGAGAACACGGCCGGCCTGGAGATGGGTCGGGCGGACACGAGCGCCATCAGGCGCCTCCACGTCCGGCGACGGAAAATCGTATCGAAATATATTCAGCCTGGGACTGTCCTTGAAGACGCCCTGCCCCTGGTAGCCCGCACGAAAGCGCTGATGGTCCTCCGCGTCGATGAACTTCTGTTCGAAAGCTTCGTCGAGCAATTCTGCGCTCATCGTCCGGTGGACATCCGGGCGATTGCGCATGATCTGGTCGGAGTCGAAATACTTGTCGTCCGACCAGATCCGGATGATGCGACCCGCTTCCTGTTCTCTTTCGGCGACTTCCAGCATCGAGACTTCACCGGCGCTTTTTGGCGAGAGCGCGCCTGCACGGAGGCGTTGCTCCGTATCCGGCGCCGCCAAGACCGGAATATTTCTGTCGGCGAGATACTGACCGAGTTCCGCCCTGAGCGGGCCGTCCTTGATCTCTTTGCGAACAGTCTCGGTGATGGCGAATGCACGGTCCTGCTCTCTTGCCGCATCCAGATAGGTATCGAGAAGCTCCTGACCACCCGCACGATAGGCATAAACCAAGCTGTTCGTATCGGCCAAAAAATATCCATTGCTCATGACGAATTCTTCCTGTCAAATCAGGTGAGCTTCTGCGTAATCGCGAACCATTCCGAAAAGTTCGTCATAGTCATCCCAATCCAGACCAGGGAGCCATTGCTCTGCCAAACGACGCATGCCCCATGCAAGGTCGGCATCTATCTGGCGCCCATTGCGCTCTTGATGGAGATAGTCGGCATACCACTCCGGATGATGCTCTTGAAAATATCCAATGAAGGCAATGACTTCATCTTCGCGCCATTTGTAGAGACGAGCGTCGCGCATGGCGCGCTGAGCCATTATTTCTTCATGTTCGGCCAGCATCTCTTCAAAAATCTGCTCATTGGACTTTGTGCGCTTCCAAGGCCGATTGAGTCTGCGCGCAATATTCGTCCTCAGATTCTCATCCGGGAGCGCATCGATCTTTGCCTGGAGTTCGGGGGTGATGGGATTCTCGGTGGTCATATCAGTGTCCTGCCGTGGAGCGCCCGCGTGAGCTGCGCGAAGAATGTGGATTCAGAGCAACTCTAGCAAACCACGCCATATCCGGACCGGGCGCAGCCCCGGCCTGACTTCACGCAAATTCGACGATGTGTCGCAGATGGGACAAGCCGGCCCCGGGACGGGAATGCAATCCGGCTCACACCCGAAGCAGCCTCCGCACTGTCACGCAGCGGCCTGGTTTTCAACAGCCGGAAGCTGGTCGGGCCGCTCTACAGATACGGAGGTGAAGTTCGCAGCGGCCGTCGGCTTTGGGCGATGGCACCGCATGCATACCGACAGGCCGCGCGGTGCACAAAAAAGCCGAAGCTCTCGCCTCGGCTTTTTTCGTACCTTTCTGCGGATCGACGTGGCGCGTTACGCCACCCCGTCCGCATCCCTGACCTGCTGTTCCAGCTTCGCCTTCAGCGCGTCGTCGATCTTCAGCTGGCGGGCGAGTTCGTCGAGGTAGGTGCGTTCCATGAAGTTCTGGTCGTCGGCGGCGATGAGGCTGGCGACGTACATTTCGGCGGCCATTTCCGGCGTGGTCGCGACGCTGGCGACTTCGGCGGGGTCGAGCGGTTTCGCGAGTTCGGCCTGCAGCCATTGGCGGACTTCGGGTTCGGCGCCGAGGCGGACGAATTCGCCTTCGATGGTCTCGCGCTCGCGTTCGTCGACGTGGCCGTCGGCCTTCGCGGCGGCGATCAGGGCCTTGAGGATGGCCTGACTGTGGGTCTCGGCTTCGGGCGCCGGCAGGGTGTGGACCGATTGCGCGGCGGCGCCGGCGGTCGCCGGAGCGCCCTGCTGTTTCTTCCAGTCGCCGTAGGCCTTGTAGGCGAGCATGCCGACCGCGGCGAGGCCGCCGTAGACCGCGGCCTTGCGGCCCATCCTGCGCCCCTTGCGGGTGCCCAGCAGCAGACCGAGCGCGCCGCCGGCCAGGGCGCCCTTGCCGAAGTCGGCGCCGCTCTGGATGCCGGCGGCGTTGCCGATGTCGCCGGCGCTCTGCTGCGCGGTCTTCAGCAACTGGTCGAGAAAGCCCTGGATCTTCATGCGCGATGCTCCGGAATAGGGATGGGGGACCGGAACGCAGTATGGGCCGCGGGGCGGGGCTTCAACCCGCCGGAAGTCATGCCGCGAATCGCGCCGGCGGACGCGCCGGATCTCCGCCGCGGTTTGCGACGGTCGTTCAGGCAAACCGGGCATCGTCGGCGCATCATGCCCCCGGGCCCGCCCTGTCCCCGGCCGCAAGGCCGGATGCCCGGGCCCGTCACAACGCATCCACCCGACGTCGAGGCACTTCCCCCATGCCCCAGTCCCTGCGCGCCTTGTGCTGCATCGCCCTGCTCTCCGCCCTGCCCTCGCTCGCCAGCTGCAGCGGCAGCATCGGCGAAGACGGCGTCCAGGCCGAAACCGGCAAGCGATCCCCCCGCGCCGAACGCGAGCCCCGCGGTTCCGAACGCATGCCGCGCGCCGCGGCGCCCGCCGACGCCGCCGTCAAGCCGCGGATCACCGGTGGCCGCCAGCCGATGCGGCAGATTCCGAACCCGCCGTTCGTCAGCACCAGCTACGGCACGTTCAACGAGCCGTGGGCGATGACCTTCCTGCCCGACGGCCGTGTCCTCGTCAGCGAGAAATCCGGGCAACTGCGGCTGTTCAACACGGTCACGAAGACCACCGGCACGGTCACCGGCGTTCCGACCGTCGCCTATGGCGGCCAGGGCGGATTCGGCGACGTGATCCTGCATCCGCAGTTCGCGAGCAATCGCTACGTCTACTACAGCTACGCCGAAACCGGCAGCAACAGCACCCGCGGCGCGGTGGTCGCGCGCGCGCAGCTCACGCTCGACGGCAACGGCGGCGGCAGTCTCGGCACGTCGCAGATCCTGTGGCGGCAGACGCCCAAGGTCACCGGCGAAGGCCACTACAGCCATCGGCTGATGTTCGATCGCGACGGCAAGCTGTGGATCACTTCGGGCGATCGGCAGAAGTTCGATCCCGCGCAGGACATGAGCGGCAACCTCGGCAAGACCATCCGTCTCAACGACGACGGCAGCCTGCCCGCGGACAATCCGTTCGCGAACCAGGGCGGCGTGGCGGCGCAGGTGTGGTCGCTGGGCCATCGCAATCTGCTGGGCATCGCGATGGATGCGCAGGGCCGCATCTGGACCCACGAAATGGGCCCGGCCGGCGGCGACGAACTCAATCTCATCGAACGCGGCAGCAACTACGGATGGCCCGTCGTCTCCAACGGCGACAACTACGACGGCACGCCGATTCCCGATCATCCGACGCGTCCGGAGTTCAACCCGCCGGAAGCGTGGTGGACGCCGGTGATCGCGCCCGCGGGCTTCGTCATCTACAGCGGCGAGATGTTCCCGTATTTCAAGGGCGACGGCTTCATCGGCGGACTCGCGTCGCAGGCGCTGATCCGCATCCGCTTCGACGGCGTCACCGCGCGCGAAGCCGCGCGCTACCCGATGGGCAAACGCATCCGCGAAGTCGAACAAGGCCCGGACGGCGCGCTGTGGCTGCTGGAAGACGGCAGCGGCGCGCGGTTGCTGAGACTCACGCCGGCGCCGATGTGACGTCCGCGTCGCCGGCCTGCGCCGCGCGCAGGCCGGATCGCGGCCTCAGCGCGCACCCGTCGCCTTGCGCATCTGCTGGATCACCTTCAGCAACGCCGGCTTGGCGTAGGCCCAGTTGTGGCACTTGAAGCTGCGCAGATTGTCGATCGGCGATTTGCAGCGATGGCAATGCAGACCCGCGATCGCCTTCGGCGCCTCGATGTTGACGTACTTCTGCTCGCCGAGGATCACCTGCGCGATCATCTCGCGGCTGTGCACGCGTTCCAGCGCGGAATCGACGATGTCCAGCCAGTTCGTTTCCCTGCGGCAGTGCGGGCAACGCTTGCGATCCCCGCTGACCCAGAGCGGCGCGCCGATGGTCTTCGGCGGCATGCCCAGGAGTTTCTCGATCTCCCGCACCTCTTCGGTCGGCGTCAGCCATTTGTGGCGGCCCGGCAACGACGACGGCGCGTCGTAGACCTGCCCGAACACCGCATCGTTCACCGGCAACGTGTTCCGTTCCATGCCTCTCCCTCCTGCCCGCCGCGCAGGTCGCGCGACGCTCCATCGAACGACGCGCCCGCGCCGCCCTCCACCGGGGCCAACGTCGCGTACGCACGGGAACGGACAATCGCGCGCGGAGGCGCCGCTCCGGACATGCCGTTTTCGGAGGGATGCTCGGAAGGATGCGGTGGCGGGTCTCGAAGGATTCCGGGGACTGCGGGGCAGGACCGAAACCTGCGACCGCGTTCGGACCATCGCCACGAGGCGTGGCGATGAAGCGATGATGTTCTGGAGTGGTGGGTCGTGAAGGATTCGAACCTTCGACCAAAAGATTAAAAGTCTTCTGCTCTACCGACTGAGCTAACGACCCACGAGCGATCCGATCACCGGCCTGACGGCCGCCCGGCCTTGCGCCGGGGCGCGCATTTTAGCCCAAACCGGCGGCCGATGGCTCGTCCCCCCGGGCGGCGCCGGCCCCCCCTCGGCGTCAGGCCGGAAGAACGTAGCGGGTCGGGTCGGCCACGCCGGCGGCGGCGAAGCCTTCGGCGCGCAGACGGCAGGCGTCGCAATGGCCGCAGGCGCGACCCTCGGCATCGGCCTGATAGCAGGACACGGTCTGGCTGAAATCCACCCCCAGGCGGAGGCCTTCGTGGACGATGTCGGCCTTGCTCATGCGCATGAGCGGGGCGTGGACCCGGAACCCCGCGCCCTCCACCCCGGCCTTGGTGGCCAGATTGGCGAGGGCCTCGAAGCCGGCGATGAATTCGGGCCGGCAGTCGGGATAGCCGGAGTAGTCCACCGCGTTGACGCCGCAGAACAGGTCGGTGGCGCCCAGCACCTCGGCCCAGCCGAGCGCGACCGACAGCATGATCGTGTTGCGCGCGGGCACGTAGGTGGACGGGATGCCGGCGCCGATGACATGGCCGTCGGAATCCACCGGCACCTCGATGGCGTCGTCGGTCAGCGCCGAACCGCCGAGACTGCGCAGGTCGACATGCACGGTCTTGTGCGCGACCGCGCCCAGGGCCTGCGCGACGCGGCCGGCGGCGTCGAGTTCGGAGGTGTGGCGCTGGCCGTAGCGGACGCTGAGCGCGTGCGGCGCGAACCCGCGCTCGCGGGCGATGGCGAGCACGACAGCGGAGTCCATGCCTCCGGAGACGAGGACGACGGCGGGTTTCATGCGGCTGGCTTCGGTGCTCATCTCATCGGCCGGGCTCGTCGCCCCACAGGATCTTGTGCAACTGCATCTGGAATTTCACCGGCAGACGGTCGGCGACGATCCAGTCGGCCAGATCGCGCGCGGCGACTTCGCTCTTGCTCGGCGAGAACAGCACGTCGCAGCGTTCGTGCATGTGGTGTTCGGCCAGCACGCCGCGCGCCCACGCGTAGTCCTCGCGGCTGCAGATCACGAACTTGATCTGGTCGTGCGCGGTGAGCAGCGGCAGGTTGTCCCAGCGGTTACGCTCGATTTCGCCCGAATCCGGCGTCTTGATGTCGAGCACCCGCGACACGCGCGGGTCGACCTCGGCGATGTCGATCGCGCCGGAGGTCTCCAGCGAGACGACATAACCGGCGTCGCAGAGGCGGCGCAGCAGATCGAGACAGCGCTTCTGCGCGAGCGGTTCGCCGCCGGTGACGCAGACGTGGCGCACGCCATGGCCGGCGACCTCGGCGAGAATGTCGTCGATGCCGCGCCACTCGCCGCCGAAGAACGCATACGCGGTGTCGCAGTAGCGGCAGCGCAGCGGGCAGCCGGTCAGGCGCACGAACACGGTCGGCCAACCGGCGTCGCGGGCTTCGCCCTGCAGCGACAGGAAGATTTCGGTGATCTTGAGGCGATCCGCCTGGGCGGCGGTCGCCGCAGGGGCGGAAACGGCGTTCATCCGCGCATTTTAACGGCTGCCCGCGATGACGGGTCGCCGGCGGCGGTTTCGGACTCGGCGGAGAGGCTCGACGACCGGATCAGCGGACCCGATCAGCGGACCGAATCAACGGACCCGGGAGAGCTGGATCGCGCGGAGACGATCGTCGGCGGTCCGCGCGGCTTCGGTGCCCGGATAGCGGGCGAGCACCCGCGCCAGCGTGGCTTCGGCTGCGTCGAGCTGACGCAGGCCGTACTGGCACAGGCCGACCTTCAGCAGCGCGCCGGCGGCCTTGTCGTGGGTCGGGTGCTGGTCGAGGAGCGCCTGGAACTGCTCCTGGGCCAGGGCGTAGTTCTGGGTGACGTAATAGCTCTCGCCCAGCCAGTACATGGCGTTCGGCGCGAACACGCCGCTGGGATGGGTTTCGAGGAAGGCCTGGAAGGCGCGGGCCGATTCCGCGTAACGGCCGGCCTTCAGGGCGTCGAAGGCGGTGTTGTAGGCGGTGCGCTCGTCCATGCCGCGGCCGAGCGTGGAGGCGTCACCGTAGACCCGCGGCGCGGGATCCGACGGGGCCGCGACCGCCGGCGTGGCCGGCACGGCCGGTCTGGCGGGAGCGGCGGTCGTCGCGGGCGAGGTGCCGGCCGCCGGCGCGGGCGTGGGCGCAGGTGCAGGCGGCGGGGTGGCGTTCTCGAGCTGGTTCAGGCGGCCGTCGAGATCGAGGTACTGGGTACGGCTGCTCTGTTTCTGCTGTTCGAGCTGCTGCTGGAGCTCCTCGATCTGCGCGCGGAGCGTCTGCACCTCGGACTTCAGCTCGCCCACCTGGTTGAGCAGATCGAGATTGCCGCTGCGCATCGCCGTGAGTTGCTGCTCCAGCGCGGTGAGGCGATCGCCGGTGCTGACGCGCTGCGCCGACACGGGCGCGGCGAACGCCAGGGCGAGCAGGAGACAGGCGGAGAGCGACGGACGGCGGATGTTCACGACGGGCACCGGAAGGCGGGATGCATGGAAAGGGCGACGCTGCGCCGGCGGCGGGGCATCGCGCGGATGCCCCGCCTGCGGGCTCACTTCTCGGTGTAGACGATCTCGACGCGGCGGTTGCGACCCCAGCAATCCTCGGTGGACTCGGTGCAGGTCGGGCGCTCTTCGCCGTAGCTGACGACGGTGATCTGGGTGCCGGAGCCGCCGTTGGCCTGGACCGCGGAGGAGACGGCGTTGCCGCGACGCTCGCCGAGGCCTAGGTTGTACTCGCGGCTGCCGCGCTCGTCGGCGTTGCCTTCCAGGGTCATGCGCGCGCTGGGACGGTCGCGCAGGTACTTCGCGTGGCAGGCGACGATGGTCTGGAATTCGGGCTTCAGCGCGTCCTGATCGAAATCGAAGTAGACGACGCGCTGACGCAGGCAGGCGTCGGTGTCGAGATCGCCCGGGCCGTACAGGCCGTTGCGGCCGCTCGGACCGGTGTTGCCGATGCCGGACGAGGTCGCGCCGGACGACGGCCCGCTCTGCGTGGCGCCGGTGTCCGGGTCTTCCTTCACCTTCTTGGTACAGGCGGCTGCAGCGACGCAGAGGATCGCGGTGAGCAGCACTCGGGAGGTCGTGTTCATGGTGGGCCTCGTGTTCTGTCGCGGAATGGAGTCGGTGAAAACGTGGAGAAGCGGAACCGGCGCAACGCGTCGCCGACGATCAGCGCGGCAGTCGGTACGGACCCCATGCGGGTTCGCGCACGTCGCCGCCGGCGACCACCAGCCGCTGGCGCACGCGCGCATCGGCGGACACCGCGTACAGCACGCCGCGACCGGCTTCGCGCGCCGCGTACAGCACCATGCCGGCGTTCGGCGCGAAGCTCGGCGATTCGTCGAGCGAGCCCGGCGACAACATGGACCAGCGCGGCGAGCCGAGGCTGCGATCCAGCATCGCGATACGGTACACGTTGCCATTGCCCTGCGCCACGGCCAGGCGTTTGCCGTCCGCGGACACGGTGGCGCGGGCGTTGTAACTGCCCTGGAAACTCACGCGGGTGGCGGAACCGCCGCCCGCGGGCACCTGGTAGATCTGCGGGCGACCGCCGCGATCGGAGGTGAAATAGATCGTCGAACCGTCGCCGCTCCAGACCGGCTCGGTGTCGATGCCGAACTGGTTGGTGAGCCGGGTCAGCGCGCGGCTGCCGAGGTCCATCACGTGGATTTCCGGATTGCCGCTGCGCGACAGCGCCATCGCCAGGCGACGACCGTCCGGAGAGAACGCAGGCGCGCCGTTGATGCCCTTGAACGAGGCGACCGTTTCGCGCGCGCCGGTGGCGATGTCCTGGACGACGATCGCGGAGTTGCCGCGTTCGAAGCTGACGTAGGCGAGCTTGCGGCCATCGGGGCTCCACGCCGGCGACAACAGCGGTTCGTCGGAGCGCACGATCGTCTGCGGGTTGTAGCCGTCGGCGTCGGCGATCATCAGCGCGTAACGCGCGTTCTTGCCGAGGCCGGTCTGGACCACGTACGCGATGCGCGTCCAGAACGCGCCGCGGGTGCCGGTGATCTTTTCGTAGATCGCATCGGCGATCTGATGCGCCACATCGCGCATCGCATTGGCGCGCGCGGTCATCGCGAACGCGAGGAGGCGATTCCTGCCGATGTCGAACAACTCGTATTCGACCCGGAAACCGCCGTCGCCGGCGTCGAGCACGCGGCCGACGACGACGTAGTTCTGCTTGGTCTGCTGGAAGAAACCGTAGTCGATCTCGCTGCCGCGGGTCGGGCGTTGGGCGCCGAGATCGGCGGGCGGCATTGGCCGGAACTGGCCCGAACGGGCGAGATCGGCGCGCACGACCTCGGCGATGTCGGTTTGCGGCGCGGTCGCCGCGCCCTGGTAGGGCATGGGCACGACCGCGATCGGGGTCGCCGAGGGATTGCCGCCGACGATGTCGATCTCGAGGCCGCGCTGCTGGGCGACGGCCAGCGCCGGCAGCCAGCAGGCCAGCAGCAGGAGACGGGTGAGGAAGGCGGGCAGACGGGAGAGTGCGGATGCGGTCGGGCGGCGGTTCATCGGCGGGCGAGTCGTCTCGATCCGGGGCACGGGGGAGCCGACAGCTTGGCCGCGAACGCGCTCAGAAAGATGAACGAACCCGGACTCGCGGCCGGGCCCCGCGGCCGTCAACGGTCCTCGGCGCGGAAATTCAGGATCAGGGTGCGGTTGAAGACCGCTTCGAACCCCCGGTGCGGCAGGGGCTGGGCCTTGAGCACCGCCGCTTCGACCGACCTCTTGCCCGCCTCGTCGTAGGGACAGGACGGATCGACCTGGGCGTCGACCACGGTACCGCCGGGAATCTGGCGGATCACGATCTTGCAGACCTGGGTCGGCGACACATTGTCCGGCTGGGTCCAGTTGCTGCGGATCGCCTGCATCAAGGCCTGCCGGTACGCCTCGGCGAGCGCGGCATTGTCGTTGGCGCCGCGGTTGCCCGGCGGCGGGTTGGCCGCGGCAGCCGAGGCCTGGCGCGCGCGCGAATCGGCGAGCTGGCGCAGGCGCTCTTCGGCGAGGTCGATCTTGCGCTGCTCGTCGGCGCGCTGGCGACGCAGATCCGCCAGTTGCTGCTCGCGCTGGCGCTGCATCTCGGTCTGGCGCTGTTCGGCCTGTTCCTGGCGCCGACGCTCGTCGGTCAGGTCGACCTGGCCCTGGCGCCGGCGCGCTTCCTGTTCGCGCTGCGCGAGTTCCGCGGCGGCGTCGGGGACGACTTCCTGCTGGTCGACGGTATCCGGGTCGGGCAATTGTTCCTGCGGCTGCAATTGCTGCTCGGGCGGCGTCTCTTCCAGCGGTTCGGGCAGCGATTCTTCCGGCGGCGGTTCGGGCTCGGGGGGCGCGGGCTCCGGCGGCTGCGGGCGTTCGGGCGCGCGGCGCAGGGCCGCGCGCGTGCTGGCGGACAGCGCGTTCAGATCGACGACGTCCGCGACAACCGGCTCGCCGGCGGTGCCGCCGTCGGGCGCGCGCCACAGCGAAGCCAGCAGCAGCAACAGCACCGGGACCGCATGCAGCAGCAGCGCGAGGACGATCGCTTCGGCGGTGTCGGCGCGGGTTTCGCGCATCTACTTGCGTTCCTCGGGTAGGCTGACGAGGCTGACCTTGGCGATGCCGGCGTCCTTGATCAGGTCGATCCCGGACATCACGGTCTGGTAGCTGGCGTCGCGCGCGCCGTTGACCAGCACGGTCGCGCCGTCGTTGCGGCTGTGCACCGCACGCAGTTCGGCGACGAGATCGGCGGCGGACAGTTCGCGGTTGCGGCCGCGCTCGAGCATCAGCGCGTAGCGGCCGTCGGCGTAGATGCTGACCACGATCGGGTCCTTCGGCGTCTCCAGCGACTTCGCCCGCGACTGCGGCAGATTGATGTCGGTGCCGAGATTCAGCAGCGGCGCGGTCACCATGAAGATGATCAGCAGCACGAGCATCACGTCGATGTAGGGCACGACGTTGATCTCGGCCTTGAGCTTGCGTTTGCGGATGCGGCGACCGGTGGCGGTGTGGGCCATGGGGATTTCCCGGTGGAGCGGACGACGTGGGCGACGGCTTCAACGAACCTGCGGCGGACGCGGGGTCAGGCTTCGTCGATGTGCGCCTGGCGCTGCAGGATCGAGGAGAACTCCTCGGCGAAGGTGTCGTAGCGCACCGCGATCCGTTCGACGCGGGTCGCGAAGCGGTTGTAGGCCCAGACCGCGGGGATCGCCGCAAACAGGCCCATCGCGGTGGCCAGCAGCGCTTCGGAGATGCCCGGCGCGACCGTCGCGATCGTCGCTTCCTTCATGTTCGCGAGACCGTGGAACGACATCAGGATGCCGAGCACGGTGCCGAACAGGCCGACGTAGGGGCTGATCGAACCGACGTTGGCGAGGAACTCGAGATTGTGTTCGAGCGCGTCGAGTTCGCGCGACGAGGTCGCGCGCATCGCCCGCTGCGCGCCTTCGAGCTGCGAGCGCGGGTCCATCCCGCGGCGCTGACGCACGCGGTTGAATTCGCGCAGACCGCCTTCGAAGATCGCCTCGAGGCCGGAAATCTGCTGCTTGCGGTTGCTGGCTTCGGCGAACAGACGGCCGAGATCGCCGCCGGCCCAGAACCGCTCCTCGAAACCGTCGGCCTCGCGCTGGGCGCGGTCGAGCACGCGCTTCTTGCGGAAGATGATGATCCACGACGCGACCGAGGCCAGCAGCAGCAGCGCCATCACGCACTGCACCGGCAGACTGGCGTCGAGGATCAGCTGCAGATAGTTCAGGCCGCTGCCATGTGCGGCGGCCGGCTGCGCGATGGCGATGGCCTCTTCCGGCAGGGGTTCGACGGCGGCGGCCTGCAGGGCGGTCGGCAAGAAGATCATCGGATGCTCACTCCACGTTCGATTCTGCGCGGCGGCGGGCGACGGGCGCCGACACCAGCGATTGCAACATCGGATACAGCGTCGGCGGGATCGGCCGCGGCCTGAAATCGCCGGCGCCCAGCGCCGCGACCCGCACCTCGGCATCCAGCAGACGCACGCCGTCGCGCTCGATGGTCTGCGCGAGGACCAGACTGGCGCGTCGGCATTCGACGAGCGCCACGCCGACCTGGAGCGCGTCGTCCAGCCGCGCCGGCAGGCGGAAGTCGATCGACATCGCGCGCACCGCGAACACCAGATCGTGCTGCAGACGCAGCAGTTCCTGACCGTAGCCGTGGGCGCGCAGCCATTCGGTGCGTGCGCGTTCCAGGAACGCCAGGTACTGCGCGTGGTACACCACGCCTCCGGCATCGGTATCTTCCCAGTAAACGCGGACGGGATGGGTGAACGGGATGTTCATCTTGTCCGCGTCGCCGGTGCCGCTCACGCGTCGCCCTCGGCGAACAGGTCGCGGGCGCCGGATTTCGGCTTCAGGCCGAAATGGCGATAGGCCTTCTGGGTCGCCATGCGACCGCGCGCAGTGCGCACCAGGAAGCCCTGCTGGATCAGATAGGGCTCGATCACGTCCTCCAGCGTGCCGCGTTCCTCGCTCAGCGCCGCCGCCATCGACTCGACCCCGACCGGGCCGCCCTCGAAATTCTCGATGATCAGCTGCAGCAGCCGACGATCGAGATCGTCGAAACCTTCCGGGTCGACCTTGAGCATCTTCATCGCGGCGTCGGCGACGTCGCGGTCGATGCGACCGCTGGCCTTGACCTCGGCGAAGTCGCGAACGCGCCGCAACAGTCGATTGGCGATGCGCGGGGTCCCGCGCGAACGGCGGGCGATTTCGCCGGCGCCCTCGGCCTCGCAGCCGATGCCGAGGATCTGCGCGGACCGGCGCACGATCCGGGTCAGCTCCTCGGCGCTGTAGAACTCCAGGCGCTGGACGATGCCGAAGCGGTCGCGCAGCGGTGCGGTGAGCAGGCCGGCGCGGGTGGTGGCGCCGATCAGGGTGAACGGCGGCAGGTCGAGCTTGATCGAACGGGCCGCGGGGCCTTCGCCGATCATGATGTCGATCTGGAAATCCTCCATCGCCGGGTACAGCACTTCCTCGACCACCGGCGAGAGACGATGGATCTCGTCGACGAACAGGACGTCGTGCGGCTGCAGGTTGGTCAGCAGCGCGGCGAGATCGCCGGCCTTCTCGATCACCGGCCCGGACGTCACGCGCAGGTTCACGCCGAGTTCGTTGGCGATGACGTGGCTGAGCGTGGTCTTGCCGAGACCGGGCGGGCCGAAGATCAGCACGTGGTCCAGCGCTTCGCCGCGACGCTTGGCGGCCTCGATGTAGATCGACATCTGCTCCCGAACCGGCTGCTGGCCGAGGTACTCGTCCAGGCGTTTCGGGCGGATGCTGGCTTCGGCGATCTCGTCTTCGCGGGTCGCGCCGCCGGCGACGATGCGGTCTGTGCTCATGCCGGCATTATGCATGCCCGGGCCGTGGAGCGGCCTCCGGATCGCCGCTGCGCATGTCCGACGCATGCGCAGCGGACCGAAGCCCGCCGCGCCGGGGCGCGGGCGGCGGTCAGATCTGGACCTGCGCGCCGAGTTCGACCAGGCGGTTGCCGGGGATCCGGAAGAACCCGGTCGCCGATGCGGCGTTGCGATGCATCAGCGCGAACAGTTTGTCGCGCCAGACCGGCATGCCGCGATGACGGCTGGCGACGATGGTTTCGCGGCTCGCGAAATACGTCGTGTCCATCGGGTCGAAATGGATCCCGCCCTTGTCGCAGCTGCGCATCAGCGCCAGCGGCACGTCCGGCGTCTCCATGAAGCCGAAGCGGATGACGACCCGGTAGAAATCGTTGCCGATGGATTCGATCTTGAGGCGCTTGTCCTTCGGCGCGTACGGCACGTTGAGCGTATCGACGGTCAGGAACACGTTGCGGTCGTGCAGCACCTTGTTGTGCTTGAGATTGTGCATCAGCGCGTGCGGGACGACGGTCTTGTCCGCGGTGAGGAACACCGCGGTGCCCGGCACCCGTACCGGCGGCGCCAGCATCAGGCCGGGCAGGAAGGTGTCGAGCTGGATGCCTTCCTTGCGGATCTCGGCGTTGAGCAGCTCGCGGCCGCGACGCCAGGTGCGCATCATGGTGAACGCGGTGATGCCGATGAACAGCGGCACCCAGGCGCCGATGCCGCTGAGCAGCTTGGCGCCGTTGGCGAACAGGAAGGCGATGTCGATGAACAGGAAGAGCCCGCACAGCGGCAGCACCCAGCGGCGGGTGTCCGGCCAGCGGGTGTAGGCGACGATCGCCAGCAGCAGCGTGTCGATCAGCATCGTGCCGGTGACCGACAGGCCGTAGGCGGTGGCCAGCGCGGTCGAACTGCGGAAACTCAGCACCAGCAACACCACCGCGCCGAACAGCATCCAGTTGATCGAAGGCACGTAGATCTGGCCGATGGTGTCCTTCGAGGTGTAACGGATCGCCAGGCGCGGTACGTAGCCGAGCTGGATCGCCTGGCGGGTCACCGAGAACGCGCCGGTGATCACCGCCTGCGAGGCCACCGCCGCCGCGGTGGTCGCCAGCACCAGCATCGGGACCTGCGCCCAGGCGGGGATCGACATGTAGAACGGATTGGCGACCGCGGCCGGGTTCACCAGCAGCAATGCGCCCTGACCGAAATAGTTGAGCACCAGCGCCGGCAGCACGAACCCGAACCAGCCCCAGCGGATCGGCGCCTTGCCGAAATGGCCGAGATCCGCGTACAGGGCCTCGCCGCCGGTGACGGTCAACACCACCGCGCCGAGGATCAGCACGGCATGCCAGTTGTGGGTGGCGAAGAAATGCCAGGCCCAGTACGGATTCATCGCCTTGAGCACGATCGGATTCTGCACGATGTTCCAGAGGCCGAACCCGGCGATCACCACGAACCAGGTGATCATGATCGGACCGAAGGCCTTGCCGACCTTGGCGGTCCCGAACCGCTGGAACCCGAACAGGGCGGCGAGGATCACGAGACTGATCGGCAATACCCAGTCCTTGAACACCGGCGAGATCACTTCCAGACCCTCGACCGCACCGAGCACGGTGATCGGCGGCGTGATCATGCCGTCGCCGAAGAACAGCGCCGCGCCGAAGATGCCGAGGATGCCGACGGTGTAGCTCAGCCGCGATCCGGGCTTGAGGCTGCGCTGGGCCAGCGCGGTCAGCGCCATGATGCCGCCCTCGCCTTCGTTGTCCGCGCGCATGATCACGATCACGTACTTCAGCGTGACCACCAGCAGCAGCGACCAGAAGCCGAGCGACAGCAAGCCCTTGACCGTCGCGGGATCGGGCGTGAGCCCGAAGTGCGGATGGAACATTTCCTTGATCGTGTACAGCGGGCTGGTGCCGATGTCGCCGAACACCACGCCGACCGCGCCGGCGACCAGCGCCAGCATGCCTGCCGACGCGTGACCGCCGCCGTGCGACGGGGAGGAACTCTCGTGGGAAGAAGTGCTCATCGGAGGAAGCCGGTCGGCCCTCGGGAAAGGAATGTCGGAATCGGGATCGGCATCCGGATCAGCGCAGCGCGGACTGCAGCGCCTTGCGGATGATCGCGGCGGGATCGTCGCCGGCGGCGGCGGCATCGCGCGCCATGCGCGCGGCTTCGGCCGGCTTGTAGCCGAGCTGCTGCAGGGCGATGGTCGCTTCGGACTGCGCGTCGCCCACCGCGCCGGCGGACGACAGCGTGGCGCCCGCGCCGGCCAGATCGGCCGCGCGGTCGCGCAGTTCGACCACCATGCGCTCGGCGGTCTTCTTGCCGATGCCGGGGATGCGGGTGAGCGCGGTCACGTCGCCGGCCTGCACGAGGCGCGCGAATTCGTCGACGCTCACGCCGGACAGGACCGCAAGCGCGATCTTCGCGCCGATGCCGCTGACCTTCTGCACGTCGCGGAAGAGCCTGCGCTCGGCTTCGCGCAGGAAGCCGTACAGCGACACGCTGTCCTCCTTCTGCGCGTAGTGCGTGAACAACGTCACCTCCCGCCCCACGTCGGGCAGGTCGTAGAAGGTGCTCATCGGCGCTTCCAGCTCGTAGCCGACGCCGTGGACGTCGATCACCAACCACGGCGGCTGCTTGTGGACGAGCGTGCCTTTCAGGCGTCCGATCATGCGGTCATTTCCTCCACGCGTGGCGCGCCTGCACGCCCAGGCGCTGCGCGGTCGAGCGCACGTGGGCGTGGGTGATCGCGACCGCCAGGGCGTCGGCGGCGTCCGCCTGCAATTTGCCCTTCAGGTTGAGCATGATGCCGACCATGTGCTGGATCTGGGCCTTGTCGGCGCCGCCGGTGCCGACCACCGCCAGCTTGACCTCCTTCGCGGCGTATTCGTGCACCGGCAGGTCGCGCTGGACCGCGGCGCAGATCGCCGCGCCGCGGGCGTGGCCGAGTTTGAGCGCCGAATCGGGGTTGCGGGCCATGAATACCTTTTCAATCGCCACTTCGTCGGGACGATGGGCGTCGATGATCTCGCCCAGGCCGTGGAGCAAACGCTTCAAACGCAGGGGGAAGTCCTCGCGTCCGTCGCCATCGTCGTCCGCCGCCAGCAGGTTCAGCGGCGCGTGGAACACGTGGCTGGGGCGTCCAGCGACATCGACGTCGATGATGCCCACGCCGGTCCGCTGCGAGCCGGGGTCGATGCCGAGGATGCGGGTCACTGCGATGCGCTCGGCGGCCGGGCTCAGGCGTAGGCGTCCGCGCCGAGCTCGGCGTTGGAATAGACGTTCTGCACGTCGTCCATGTCCTCCAGCCAGCGGAGCAGCTTGACCACCTGCTGCGCGGTCTCGCCGCTCACCGGGCTGTCGTTGTCGGCGCGATACGTGACCTCGGCGATGTCGGCGACCAGACCCGCGGCCTCCATCGCGGCCTTCACCGCGGGAAAGGCGTCCGGCGCGGTCAGCACGTCGATCGCGCCGTCTTCCGGATACGCCACGACATCGTCGGCGCCGGCGTCGATCGCGACCTCGGTGATGCGGTCTTCATCGGCACCGCCGGCGAACGAGAGCACGCCGACTTTGCGGAACATGAACGACACCGAGCCCTCGGTGCCGAGATTGCCCCCGAACTTGCTGAAGGCGTGGCGCACGTCGGCCACGGTGCGGATCTTGTTGTCGGTCAGACAGTCGACGATCACCGCGACGCCGCCCGGGGCGTAGCCTTCGTAGCGGATTTCCTCGTATTCGACGCCTTCGAGTTCGCCGGTGGCCTTCTTGATCGCTCGCTCGATGGCGTCCTTCGACATGTTGACCGCGAGCGCCTTGTCGACCGCGCTGCGCAGCCGCGGATTGCCGGCTGGATCGCCGCCGCCGGCGCGCGCCGCGACGCCGATCTCGCGCACGATCTTGGTGAATATCTTGCCGCGCTGCGCGTCGACCGCGTTCTTGCGCGCTTCGATGGAAGGACCTCTGCCCATGGGGGAACCGCTGTGGCCTGGAACGAAGCCGCCGATTTTACCCCCGATCCGCGGCCGAAGTCCGCCTCAGCGCCGGAACCGGCCCTCCCGCAGGAAGGCCGCGGCCTGGCGGGCGGCATCGACGGACATGACCAGGCCGCTGTGGCTGGCCGGGACGATGCAGTGGTCGGCCAGCCCGGGCAGCCGGGTCTCGTCCACGGACACGGTCCCGTCCGAGGCGCCGTCGAAGCGCACGAACAGGCCGCCGACCCCGCGCGGACGATCGCCGGCGACCATCCCGACTTCGGCCGGCCCGGTCCAGGGCGGGCAGCCGGTTTCCAGCAGTCCGCGACTGCGTCCCAGCAACAGCGACAGCGGCGCCCGACTGCCGATCGCCCCCGCCACCGCACTGCCGCGGAGGGGCGATCCGAGGCAAACCACCCGCTTCACCGGCAGGTCCGGGGCCCGGCGAAGGGCCTCCAGGATGACGAGGCCGCCCAGACTGTGACCGACCAGCAGTTCGGTCGGTCGTCGGCGCAAATGCGCGACCAGGCGATCCGCGGCCCGCTCCGGCTCGCCCAGTACGCTGGCATAGCCGAACAGCGACGGCGACAACCCCTCGCGGCGCAGCCGCAGGGCGAACGGCGCCAGCCAGTGGCGGGCGTTCCAGATGCCGTGAACGAGCAGGGCCCCGGGCGCCGGGGTCGTGGTTGTCGTGAGCCTCGCGGTCGAAGGCATGCGTTGCGATTCCGTCGCGGAGAGGGGCGACCTTCCCGCCGACATGGGCCCGGGGCCGCGCGCGCGCAAGCCACGACTCATGGCACGGTCGGTGCGCGCGGCCTCAGGCCGGGCGACGCAGGATGAATTCGTGATCGTTGGTCTGGCCGACCGGGAACAGGTAATCGCCGACCTTGTCGAAGCCGTAACGGGCGTAGAACCGCTGCGCGCCGACGTTCTCGCTCCACACGCCCACCCACAGCGTGCGGGGGCCGTCCTGCAGCAGCCAGTCCATCGCGACCTGCATCAGCTTCGCGCCCCAGCCGCCGTTGTGGGCGCGGGCCAGGATGTAGAGACGCTTGATCTCGCCGTCGCCCTCGGCCACGTCCGGGTGCGGCAACTTGCACGGGCCGACATAGATGTGGCCGATGGCTTCGTCGCCCTCCTCCAGCAACCATACCGCCTGACGCGGGTCTTCCAGCGCGGCGCGCTGGGTCTCCGCGATGTAGTTCGTGCGCAGGAAGTGGTCGAGGTCTTCCGGCGGATACAGCGCGCCGAAGGTCTCGGTGAAATTGCGGCGCGCGATGTCGGCGACGCGCTCGGCGTCGGCGGGGGTGGCGCGGCGGATGCTGAAGCTCATCGCGAATCCCTTGTCGTCTGTGTCGGCAGAGCGGGCTTCGGCCGGCTGCTGTGCGGAAATCAAGCCAACAGCAGCGGCCTGAAGGCCGCTCTACCGATCCGTGTATCAGGCCTCGGCCGGACGCACCTGCACATGCACCTCCGCCAGCTGCGCGTCCGGGATCGGCGACGGCGCGCCGGTCATCAGGCACTGGGCGGTGGTGGTCTTCGGGAAGGCGATCACGTCGCGGATCGACTCGGTGCCGGCCATCAGCGCGGCGATGCGGTCGATGCCGAAGGCGATGCCGCCGTGCGGCGGCGCGCCGTACTTCAGCGCGTCGAGCAGGAACCCGAACTTCAGCTCCGCTTCCTCGCGACCGATGCCCAGCAGGTCGAACACCGCGCTCTGCATCGACGGGCGATGGATGCGGATGGAGCCGCCGCCGATCTCGTTGCCGTTGAGCACCATGTCGTAGCCGCGCGACACCGCGGTGGCAGCATTCGCGCGGAGGTTGGCCTCGTCGTCGACCGCCGGCGCGGTGAACGGGTGATGCAGGGCCATGTAGCGCTGCGATTCCTCGTCCCACTCGAACATCGGGAAGTCGGTGACCCACAGCGGCTTCCAGCCGGCTTCGACCAGACCCAGGTCCTTGCCCAGCTTCAGGCGCAGCGCGCCCATGAAGTCGCTGGCTGCCTTGTACGCGGCGGCGCCGAAGAAGATCGCGTCGCCGGTCTGCGCGCCGGTGGCCTGCACGATCGCGGCGAGGGTGGCGTCGTCGAGGAATTTGGCGATCGGCGAAGCGATGCCCTCGCGACCCTTGGTCGCGTCCTCGATCTTCATCCACGCCAGGCCCTTGGCGCCATGCTTGGCGGCGTGCGCGCCGCAGTCGTCGATCTGCTTGCGGCTGAGCGCTGCACCGCCCGGGGCGCGCAGCGCGATCACCCGGCCGTCCTCGGCGTTCGCCCAGTCGGTGAACACCTTGAATTCGCAGGTCTTGACCAGATCGGCGATATCGACGAACTCAAGCGGAATGCGCAGGTCGGGCTTGTCCGACCCGTAGCGGCGCATGGCTTCGGCGTAGGTCATGCGCGGGAACTCGCCGAGCTCCACGTCCATCACTTCCCGGAACACCTCGCGGATCATCGCTTCGGTGGTGTCCTGCACGTCGCGTTCCTGCACCCAGGCGAATTCCATGTCGAGCTGGGTGAATTCGAGCTGGCGATCGGCGCGGAGCGCTTCGTCGCGGAAGCAGCGCGCGATCTGATAGTAGCGGTCGAAACCGGCCATCATCAGGATCTGCTTGAACAGCTGCGGCGACTGCGGCAGGGCGTAGAACTCGCCGGGATGCATGCGCGCCGGCACCAGGAAGTCGCGCGCGCCTTCGGGCGTGGCCTTGGTCAGGATCGGGGTCTCGATGTCCTGGAAGCCGCGCGCGTCGAGCCAGCGGCGCAGCGCCTGCACCAGACGGATGCGGGTGCGCATCATCTGCTGCATCTCGGGGCGGCGCAGGTCGAGATAGCGGTATTTCAGCCGCACTTCCTCGCCCGGGTTCTCGTGGGCGTGGAACGGCAGCGGTTCGGCCTTGTTGAGCACGTCGATGGCGGTCGGCACGATCTCGACCTTGCCGGTGCGGATCTTGTCGTTCGCGGCGTAGCGCGCGCGCACCGTGCCGGTCACGCGCACGGCGTCCTCGGCGCCCAGCGCGGAAGCGGCGGCGAACAGTTCGGGCTGGTCGCTTTCGACCAGCACCTGCACGATCCCCTCGTGGTCGCGGAGATCGACGAAGACCTGATGGCTCTGGACGCGGGCTTTGTTGACCCAGCCGCACAGGGAGACGGTCTGGCCGATCAGGGCCTCGTCGACGAGGCCGCAGAAGTGGGTACGCATGGGGGGACTCCGGGTGTAGGATCGTCCGGCGTCTGCCGGAGATCGCGCATTTTAGCGGTTGCGACGCCCGGACGCGGCGAACCTTCGCGGAATCGCCGCGCGGACCCGCCCGGCAGTCCCCGGCGCGCCCCGGAACGGCGCCATCCCGACCAGGAGAAGCCGAGATGCATCCCCCGACCTCGCCGTCCATCCGCAGGCGCTGCGCGTTCGCGCTGGCCGTTCTGCTCCTCGCCGCCATCGGCGCACCCGTTCTGGCGCAGACCGACGCTTCCGGGCCCGGCCCGGCGATGCCGGCCGCCAAGACCTACGCGCCGGAACGGCTCTGGGAGCTCCCGGAGACCGACCAGCGCCGCGTGATCGACCTCGAATACCGCGACCAGTCCGGCGGTCGCGGCATCCCCGACGATCAGATGCGGTTCTATCTCGATCAGGTCCGCTTCTCCCGCTGGACCTTCTCCCAGGTCAAGAACGACATCGCCGAGTCGTTGAACGGGCAAGGCATCAGCGACCCGGTCGGCGGCGGTACGGTTCGCTGCGAAAGCACCGACGGCCGCATGCGCAGCTGCCCGACCACATGGCCCGGCGCCACCCGCCTCGTCCGGCAGTTGTCGAGCACGCCCTGCTACGAGGGCCAGAACTGGGGCTCGCATCGGGGCGAAGTCTGGGTCAGCGGCGGTTGCCGCGCCGAATTCGGCGCGGTGGACGGGCTCGGCAACGGCGAAGTGCGTTGCGAAAGCACCGACAATCGCCAGCGCAGCTGCACGACGCCATGGCAGACCGGGTCGCGCCTGGTCCGCCAGCTGTCGAGCACGCCCTGCGTCGAGGGCCAGAACTGGTGGAGCAACACCGGCCAGGTCATGGTGATCGGCGGCTGCCGTGCGGTCTTCGCGGCCAACCCGAACGTCGCCGCGGGCGAAATCCGCTGCGAAAGCACGGGCGGCCGCTCGCGCACCTGCACCACGCCCTGGCAGACCGAATCGCGCCTCGTGCGGCAACTGTCGGGCACGCCCTGCGCGGCCGGCCGCAACTGGTGGAGCACGCCCGGCCAGGTCCGGGTCAGCGGCGGCTGCCGCGCGATGTTCTCCGCCGCCCGGGGGCCCGGCATCGGCCAGGAAATCCGCTGCGAAAGCACCGACGGGAGTTATCGTCAGTGCGGCAGCGGCCTGTACGGCACGCCGGTGCTGGTACGCCAACTCTCCGACACCGCCTGCACGCTCGATCGCAATTTCGGGCTGCGCAACGGCGCGCTGTGGGTGAACCTGGGGTGCCGCGGCGTGTTCAGCGTCCAGGACGGCTCGCAGGATCGCTACAGCGTCACCTGCGCCAGCGACAACGGGCAATATCGCACCTGTCGATGGGACCACACCCGCGGCCCGCCGCGCCTGATCCGCACCCTGTCGGACAGCGCGTGCCGCCAGGGCTATTCCTGGGGCTACAACCGCCGCGCGGACCTGTGGGTCAACTACGGTTGCCGCGGCGAATTCGCCCCCTGAGCGCCACGCCCCTCCCCAGATCGAAAGAGAGACCGACCGCATGACCATGATCCGCACCTTCGCCAGCCTCCTCGTCGCCGCGTTCGCGTGCGCCGCCGCGCCCGCCGCGCAGGCGCAACTGTTCGACAAGGACAGCGTCCGCTGCGAGAGCAAGGACGGCCGCCGGGAAACCTGCGACACCCCCTGGCCCGGACAGACCCGGATGACCCGGCAGATGTCCGCCACCGATTGCGTGCAGGGCCGGACCTGGGGCACCAGTCCCGGCAAGGTCTGGGTCGACAAGGGCTGCCGCGCCGAGTTCGGCCCGCAGTTCGCGGGCAAGGAAGTGCGCTGCGAAAGCAGCGACGGCCGGTACAAGACCTGCGGTCGCGACCTCTTCGGCCAGGCCGACCTGATCCGCCAGCTCTCCGACACGCCGTGCCGGGAAGGCAGCAGCTGGGGCCTGCGCGGCGGCGCGATCTGGGTCGACAAGGGCTGCCGCGGCGTGTTCCGCGTCGGCGAAAGCGGCGGTCGCTACAGCGTCACCTGCGCCAGCGAGAACGGCCGTCGCCAGTTCTGCGCCTGGGAGCAGCGCCGCGGCAAGCCGGCGCTGCTCGAACGCCTGTCGAAATCGCCCTGCGTCGAGGGCCGCACCTGGGGTTACGACAAGCAGCGGGGATTGTGGGTGGACGAAGGCTGCCGCGCGCGGTTCGGCCTGCGCTGACGGCGCGCCCGCTTCCATCGCCCGGATGCACGAAGCCCCGCGCAGGCGGGGCTTCGTCGTTCATGGGTTGCCGCTCAGGGCGTCGCGCCCCAGGGCGCGGGCGGCGTTTCCACGGGACGCGAAAGATCGAACTCGAGCCGGAACAGCCGCCCGTTCGGTCGCGAGAGTTCGTAGACGAATCGGTCGCCGGCCCACTCGATCGCCCAGGTACTGGTCGTCGAAGCGGCGAGCCCGTTGGTCCGGAACATCGCCACCGATTCGGCGTCGACCGGAAATTCGAGACGCGACCGCGCGGTCGGCTCCAGCGTCACGGTGGCCGCATCCAGATCGCCGCCGTACATCGTGACCTTGTCGGGCGAACCGTCCGCGTGGCGGTGGTCGTGCTTCAGGCGCAGGCCGCGCGCGGTGTCGAGCACCCAGGTCCGGGAGCGATCGTCGCCGACGTGCAGCGGAATGCGGATACCGTCGTCGCGACATTCCCGCATATGCATCACCAGCGATTTGCCGGCGAACGGCGACGTCGGCGAAGCGGGTTCGTCGACCAGCACGCGACCGGCGAAGGCCTTGCCACAGTGCGGCCGCAGCGCGTGCAACAACGCCCCGACGGCCTCGGCGGTGTTCGCCGCCGCCTCGGCGGCCGGCGACGCCGGGCGGTCGTCGGCAGCGACGACGGAAGCCGCAAGCGCGCAGGCGACGGCGAACAGACGTGCGATCTTCATGAAGCCCTCCCGATCCGGGATGCGGTGAACGTCAGTCGGCGGGCTTGGCGGCCGGCGTCGGCACGGCGGCCGCGGCGGGCGCATCGGACTTGGCGGCCGGCTCCGCCTTCGGCGAATCGCCCTTGTCCGTGAGGTTGCGTTTCTTGTCGCCGTCCTTCTTGAAGTCGGTTTCGTACCAACCGCCGCCGGACAGCCGGAACGCCGGGGCGGTCAGCTGCCGGCGGACCCGCGGCGCCGCGCAGGCGGGGCATTCGGCCGGATCGGGGTCGGAGATCTTCTGCAGGCGGTCGAACTGATGACCGCAGGCGTCGCATTCGAAAGCGTAGATGGGCATGGCGGAACCTGACATCGCGAATGGCCGCCATTCTGGGGCCGCAGCGAGCGGAATCAAGCGCCACGGGCCGGCACTCCCGCCCGGCCGTCCGTCGGAGACCGGCGCCCGAGCGCGATCTGAATACGATTTCCCGGCGCCCGAACCGCCGATGTGCGAACGCACATCGGGAGATAGTGCCCGGCGCACCAAACCGACGGACCGCCCCGGCGGACAAGGTCAACCGGAACACGAGAGGACACGCACCATGGGATTCTGGACACGCATGGCCGGCGCCGCACTGTCGGCGCTGCTGCTGACGGGGATGCCGCTCGGCAACGCCGACGCCGCGATCAACGCCTACGACCTCGGCGCGCGCTACGACGCGAGCATGAGCAATCTGCGCTTCCGCGTGCATTCGTCGCGCGCGACCCGTATCGAGGTCTGGCTCTACGCCGCGCCGACCGGCGCGAGCGAGGCCGCACGCTACGTCATGACCAAGAACGCGACCACCCAGAACTGGGAAGTCAACATTCCGGTCTCCACCATCAAGAACACCCACGGCATCACCGGTACCGTCTACTACGGCTATCGCGCCTGGGGCCCCAACTGGCCCTACAACAGCGGCTGGACCAAGGGCACCGGCGTCGGCTTCATCGCCGATGTCGACGCCAGCGGCAACCGCTTCAATCCGAACAAACTGCTGATCGACCCCTACGCCCGGGAGATCAGCCACGACCCCAACACGGCGACCTGCACGGACGGCACGATCTACGCGTCGGGCGCGCTCCATCGCAACAAGGACAGCGGACTCTGCGCCAGCAAGAGCATCGCGCTGGGCACGATCACCACCGCCACCGGCACCAAACCGACCCGCGCGCTGAAGGACGACATCGTCTACGAGGTCCATGTGCGCGGCCTGACCATGAACGACACGTCGATCCCGTTCTTCCAGCGCGGCACCTACGCCGGCGCGGCGCTGAAGGCGGCGCACCTCGCGTCGGTGGGCGTCACCGCGGTGGAATTCCTGCCGGTGCAGGAAACCCAGAACGACCAGAACGACATCGACCCGAATTCGGCCAGCGGCGACAACTACTGGGGGTACATGACCCTCAACTATTTCTCGCCGGATCGCCGCTACGCCTCCGACAAGACCCCGGGCGGCCCGACGAAGGAATGGCGCGCGATGGTCAAGGCCTTCCACGACGCCGGCATCAAGGTCTACATCGACGTCGTCTACAACCATACCGGCGAAGGGGGCGCATGGGGCGGTACCGACGGTCTCACCGTCTACAACATCACCTCCTGGCGCGGGCTCGACAACCCGACCTACTACTCGCTGACCAGCGACTACCAGTATTCCTGGGACAACACCGGCGTCGGCGGCAACTACAACACCCGCAACCCGGTCGCGCAGAACCTCATCATCGACTCGCTGGCCTACTGGCGCGATGCGCTGGGCGTGGACGGCTTCCGCTTCGACCTCGCCTCGGTGCTCGGCAACACCTGCCAGCACGGCTGCTTCAACTTCGACAAGATGGACGCGAACAACGCGCTCAACCGCATCGTCAACGAGCTGCCGCCGCGCCCGGCCGGCGGCGGCGGCGGCCTGGATTTGATCGCGGAACCGTGGGCGATCGGCGGCAACTCCTACCAGGTCGGCGGCTTCCCCTCCGGCTGGGCCGAATGGAACGGCAAGTATCGCGACGATCTGCGCAAGAAGCAGAACCAGATGGGGATCGAGATCGTCACCACCGGAACCCTGGCCACGCGCTTCGCCGGTTCCTCCGACCTGTACGGCGACGACGGCCGCAAACCGTGGCATTCGATCAACTTCATGGTCGCCCACGACGGCTTCACCCTGAACGATCTCTACAGCTACAACAGCAAGCAGAACAACCAACCCTGGCCCTACGGCCCGTCCGACGGCGGCGAGGACAGCAACCACAGCTGGAACCAGGGCGGCATCGTCGTCGACCAGCGTCGCGCCGCGCGTACCGGCATGGCCTTCATGATGCTCAGCGCCGGCACGCCGATGTTCACCGGCGGCGACGAAGCGCTGCGCACCCAGTTCGGCAACAACAACGTCTACAACCTCGATTCGCCCGCGAACTGGCTGTACTGGACCCGCAGCACGATCGAGGCCGACTTCGAGACCTTCACCCGGCGCATGATCGCGTTCCGCAAGGCGCACCCGTCGCTGCGGCCGCTGAACTTCTATTCCGGCGTCGACAACAACGGCAACGTCATGGAGCAGTTGCGCTGGTTCAAGCCCGACGGCCAGCAGGCCGACGCCGCCTACTTCAACAACACCAGCAACCACGCCATCGCGTGGCGGATCGACGGCAGCGAGTTCGGCGACAGCACCAGCGCGATCTACGTCGCCTACAACGGCTGGTCGGGCAACGTGAACTTCGCCCTGCCGTGGCCGGGCACCGGCAAGAACTGGTACCGGGTCACCGATACCGCGACCTGGAACGAGGGCCCGAACACGGTCGCGCTGCCGGGATCCGAGGCCTTCATCGGCGGCGAATGGACGAACTACGGACTGCAGGGACGTTCGCTGCTGGTCCTGATCGCGAAATAGGGAACGCCACTGCGGGAGGGCCTTCCCGGCCCTCCTGCGTCACTCGTACAGCGCCAGCAGTTCCGCTTCCGCCGTTTCCAGTTGCGCGCGCAGCGTCTGCTGCTCGCGTCCCAGGTCGGCCGCGCGCTTCCCGCCGTCGGTCCATGCCGCGGGATCGGCGAGCTCGCTCTCGATCGCCGCGAGTCTCGCCTCGATGTCGGCCACGCGCGCTTCGGCCTTGGCCAGCTTGTGCGGGTTGATCTTCTTCGCCGGCGCGACGGGAGCGGGCGCCGGCTTCGCCTCGACCGGCGGCGGCGCGGATTTCGCTTCCTGCTTCTTCTGTTCGCCGCCGCCGCGCGAACGCAACCATGCGGCGTATTCGTCGAGATCGCCGTCGAAGGGTTCGACGACGCCATCGGCGACGCGCACGAACCGGTCGCAGACCAGGCCGATCAGGTGGCGATCGTGCGAGACCATGACGATCGCGCCGTCGAAGTCGCTCAGCGCCTCGGCCAGGGCCTCGCGCATGTCGAGGTCGAGATGGTTGGTCGGTTCGTCGAGGAGCAGCACGTTCGGCTGCCGCCATGCGATCAGGGCCAGCGCGAGACGCGCCTTTTCGCCGCCGCTGAAGCCGTCGATGCTCTCGAACGCGCGGTCGCCCGGGAAATACCATTTGCCGAGGAAGTCGCGGAAGGCCTGCGTCGCCGTGTCCGGCGACAACTCGCGGAGATGGTCGATCGGCGAGGCGCCCGCCATCAGCGATTCGACCGTGTGCTGCGCGAAGTAGCCGATGCGCAGATCGGGGTGCGCGTAACGCTCGCCCGACAACAGCGGCAGTTCGCCCACCAGCGATTTGACCAGGGTCGACTTGCCGGCGCCGTTCGGACCGAGCAGACCGATGCGGTCGCCCGCCTCCAGACCGAAGCCGACGTCGCGCAGGATCGTCGCATCGGCGCCGTAGCCGCAGTCGGCGTCGTTCAGTCGCATCAGCGCGAACGGCATCTTCGCCGGCGCCGGGAATTCGATCCGGAATTCGCGCTCGGCGCGCACCGCCTCGGTCCCGGCCAGCTTTTCCAGGCGCTTCATGCGCGACTGGGCCTGCTTCGCCTTGCTGGCCTTGGCCTTGAAGCGGTCGATGAACTTCTGCAGATGCGCGCGTTCGGCCTGCTCCTTCTCGAACGCGATCTGCTGCTGCCGCAGATGCTCGGCGCGCTGGCGCTCGAACTGGGTGTAGTTGCCGGCGTAGAGCTTGGCCTTGCCGTCGTGCAGGTGCAGGGTGTGGGTGGTGACGTTGTCGAGGAATTCGCGATCGTGCGAGATCACCAGCAGCGTACCGGGATAGCGACGCAGCCATTCCTCCATCCAGACCACGGCGTCGAGGTCGAGGTGGTTGGTCGGCTCGTCGAGCAGCAGCAGGTCGCTCGGCGTCATCAGCGCGCGCGCGACGTTCAGGCGCACGCGCCAGCCGCCGGAGAAGTCCGACACCGGCTTCGGATGGGTCTCGGCCGGAAACCCGAGACCGTGCAACAGCCGGCCGGCGCGCGCGGAGGCGTCGTAGCCGTTCAGTTCTTCCAGTCGGTGATGCGCCTCGGCCACCGCTTCCCAGTCCTCGGCGGCGAAGGCGTTCGCTTCGGCCTGCACCGCGGCGTGCACCTCGGCATCCCCGCTGAGCACGAAATCCAGCGCCGGATCCGGCAGCGAGGGCGTTTCCTGGGCGACGCTGGCGACGCGCGCCTTGCCGGGCAGGTCCAGGTCGCCCTTGTCCGGTTCCAGTTCGCGCATCAGCGCCGCGAACAGGGAGGATTTGCCGGTGCCGTTGCGGCCGACCACGCCCACGCGCCAGCCGGCGTGCAGGGCCAGGTCGACATCGGACAGCAGCAGGCGCTCGCCCCGACGGAGGGCGAAATTGCGGAAAGCGATCATGGGCGGAAGGTAGGAGGCGCTGTTGGGGCGCGGGAAAGGCCGGCCGGGCGGCGATTCTACGCCGGCGCGCGCGCTCCGGGGCAGGTCGCGAGCCCTGTCCGCCGGACGGATCGTGACGCGGTTGGCGGGGTCGACCATCGGGCCACCGCCGGCATGACGGCATGCCGCCGGCGCGATTGACCCCCCTTTGGGTGCGTGCTACACCACCCGAAAGGCCGCGAAAACCCGACTTCCCAACCCGGATTTCCCAGAAAAGGAGTGCAAGATGAAGCGACACCCGCTCGCGTTCGGTCTGCTGCTGGCCCTCGCCGCCCCGGTCTTCGCCCAGAGCCCGGACGAAACCCAGGAAACGGAATCCGACGACAGTCTCGAAACCGTGGTCGTTACCGGTACGCGCACCTCGACCCGCACGGTGGCATCGTCGCCGTCGCCGATCGACGTCATCACGCCCGCCGCGCTGGAAGCCACCGGCACCACCGAACTGGCGACCGCCCTGTCGCGCGCGTTGCCTTCGCTGAATTTCCCGCGTCCGGCGATCACCGACGGCACCGACGCGGTGCGCCCGGCGCAGTTGCGCGGCCTCGCGCCCGATCAGGTCCTGGTGCTGGTCAACGGCAAGCGCCGCCACACCACCGCGCTGATCAACCTCAATGGCAGTCAGGGCCGCGGCTCGTCGCCGGTCGATCTGAACGCGATTCCCATTTCGGCGATCCAGCGCGTCGAGGTCCTGCGCGACGGCGCGTCCGCGCAGTACGGTTCCGACGCCATCGCCGGCGTGGTCAACATCGTCCTCAAGGGCAGCGAGGAAGGCGGCAGCATCGCCGCGAACTTCGGCCAGTACAGCGCCGGCGACGGTCGCAGCCTGCAGTTGCAGGGCGATGTCGGTCTCGAGCTCGGCGCCGAAGGCGCGCTGCATCTCGCGGCGGAAATCTCCGACGAGGACCAGACCGACCGCGCGCGCCCCTACGTGCTGGCGCCCGGCGTGACCGTGCGCCCGGCCACGGCGCCGCCGCCGGGCGTCGTCGTGCAGCGCTACGGCGACCCCGAGATCCGCCAGTACGCCGTCTCGGCGAACGCGGAGCTGCCGATCTCCGGCGACGCCACGCTCTACGCCTTCGCCAACGCCAGCCGTCGCAATGCCTTGTCGAACGGCTTCTACCGCACCGCGCTCGACACCCGCAACATCCAGGCGATCTATCCCGACGGCTTCCTGCCGCAGATCCGCAACATCTCCGAGGACCGCGCGCTCGTGGTCGGTCTGCGCGGCCTCACCGCACTCGGCTGGGACATCGACCTCAGCTACAACCATGGCCGCAACGACCTCAGCTTCGACGTCGAGAACAGCCTCAACCGCAGCCTCGGCCCGACCTCGCCCACCGATTTCTACGCCGGCGCGCTGCAGATCAACCAGCATGTGCTGAACCTCGACGTCAGCCGCAGCTTCGAACCCGGCTGGCTGGCCTCGCCGTTGAACGTCGCCTGGGGTCTGGAGTGGCGCGGCGAGGGCTTCAAGCAGAGCGCGGGCGAACCCGACTCCTACCGCAACGGCGGCGTGCTGCTGCCCGGCGGCGTCCCGGCCCCCTCCGGCTCGCAGGTGTTCCCGGGCTTCCGCCCCGACGACGCCGGCGATTTCACCCGCGAAAGCTACGCGGCCTACCTCGATCTCGAAGCCAACGTCACCGACGCCTTCAACCTCGGCTTCGCGCTGCGCGCCGAGGAGTACAGCGACTTCGGCAGCACCACCTCGGGCAAGCTGTCCGCGCGCTACGACTTCAGCGATACGGTCGCCCTGCGCGGTACCGTCTCCACCGGCTTCCGCGCGCCGTCGCTGCAGCAGCAGTTCTTCCGCTCCACCGCCACCAACTTCATCGGCGGCGTGCCGTTCGACATCCGCACCTTCCGGGTGAACGACCCGGCGGCGATCGCGCTCGGCGCCGAACCGCTGAAGGCCGAGGAATCGAAGAACCTCAGCCTCGGCCTGGTGCTGCAGCCGATCGACAATCTCTACATCACCGTCGACGCCTACCGGATCGACATCGACGACCGCATCATGCTGTCGGAGAACCTGACGTCGACGCTGGTGCGCAACTTCCTCAACGCGACGGTCGATCCCTCGCTCGGCGGCGGCCGGTATTTCACCAACGCCATCGACACGAAGACGCGCGGCGTCGACGCGATCCTCACCTATCGCTGGACGATCGGCGACGGCAGCCTCGATCTGACGACCGGCTACAACTGGAACAAGACCACGGTCGAGCGGATCGCGCCGAATCCGGCGCGTCTGGCCGCCATCGACCCCGCCGCGGTGCGCATCGGCCGCGTCGAGGTCGGTCGGCTCACCGTCGGCGCGCCGCGCGACAAGTTCCAGCTCGGCGGCACCTACACGCTCGGCAACTGGAGCTTCGGCGCGAACGCCACGCGCTACGGCGAGTTCAGCGTGCTGTTCGGCAACAACCCCGCCGACACCTCGCGCGATCAGACCTTCGACGCGCAGTGGACGCTGGATCTGTCCGGCAGTTGGCGCCTGCGCAACTGGGAATTCACCCTCGGCGCGGACAACGTGCTGGACGAGTACCCGGACGAGGTGCTGTTCGCCAACGCCACCAACGGCCAGTTGCCCTACAGCGCCGCCTCGCCGAACGGTTTCAACGGCGCCTACGTCTACGGGCGGATCGGCTACAAGTGGTGAACCGCGCCTTCGAAGGCATCGGAAACGACGAACCCCGGCCAGGCCGGGGTTCGTCGTTGCGGCGCCTGCGGACGACGCCGATCGGCGCGGAGTCGATCAGCGCGCCTCGATGGAGAACCTGCTGAAGGCGACGCCCAGCGACCAGCCCTTGCCTTTGCCCGACAACGCCAGCGAAACCTTGCCGTTGGTCATGGCCTGCGCCGAAGCGCTCTTCTCGGCGGCGGCGTGCGCCTCGGCCGTGGCGTAACTGCCGAGCACGTCGCGGATGTCGTCGACGTTGGCGAACTGGCCGAAGCCGTCGCGGATGCGGTACTTGCCGACCGACAACCCGCCGCCCTTCGCCTCGATCCGGACCGACAGGCTCTGACCGTTGCTGCAGGTCACGGTGCCGGTGCCCGAAGCCGTCTTGTAGAAGGCGGACCAGCCGGACAGGCTGTAACGCATCTTGCAGGTCAGATCGCCGGCGATCGCGTTCGGCGCGGCGAGCGTCAGCGCGAGGGCGAAGACGATCCCGTGAAACATGGACTTGCGCATGGGGTGCTCCCTGGACCGGATGACGGGCCAAGCTTGCTTCGGATCGGATGAACCGCACATCAAGGCCGGGCACCCGGGACGGATGCAGGGCTAGAATTGCGGAATGCCCGAACCGGATCGCCCATGGATACCCCCCACGACACCGCCGACGCCGTCCGACCGCCGCAACTGACGCCGATCGAGGCCCGCATCCTCGGCAGTCTGGTGGAGAAGGCCGCGACCACGCCGGACGTCTATCCGCTGACGCTCAACAACATCGCGCTGGCCTGCAACCAGAAGACCGCGCGCGATCCGGTGACGACCCTCTCGACCGGCGAGATCGGCCATGCGCTGCGACAGCTCGAACCGCGCGGCCTGGTGAAATCGGAATACGGCGCGCGCAGCGAACGCTATTTCCACCGGCTGGACAAGGTCTACGACCTCACGCCGGCGCAGGCCTGCCTGATCTCGCTGCTGCTGCTGCGCGGCCCGCAGACCCTGCACGAACTGCTCGCCCGCAGCGAACGCCAGCACCGGTTCGGCGGCGTCGAGGACATCCAGCATGCGCTCGAGCGTCTGGCCGAACGCACGCCTGCACTGGTGCGCCGCCTGCCGCGCGCGCCGGGGCAGCGCGAAGACCGCTACGCCCATCTGCTGAGCGGCGAACCCGTTGTGCCCGAACGCACCGCCGATGGCGAACCATCGCGCTCCCGCGACGACGGCGCGGCGGATGCGCTGCTGGCCCGACTCGAAGCCCTGGAAGCGCGCGTGGCCGCGCTGGAAGCGGAACGCCCGGCGCAGGACTGAGACCGACCGCGCCGCTCAGACGCCGGCGGCGCGCGCGAAGGCCGCCACTCGCCGCGCGACCTGCACGTCGTCGAGATAACCGACGATGCCGTGACGATTCGGGGTGGGGTTGTCGACGTCGCCATGGTTGACGATCTCCGGATCCGCCGGGAAATGGGCGTCGTCCAGCGGATTGAGCGCGACGATATCGCGGCGGTCGTAGGCATTGAACCAGCCGTCGCGGCCGGCCGGATTCTCGGGAGCGCCGAGCGCCCCGACGACCGCGCGCAGACCGAGCGGCGAACCGAGGGTGACGAAACCGAGCGGACGCAACGCACGCCGACGCTGCAGCAGGCGGTAGGCGACGACGCTGCCCAGCGAATGGCCGATCACCAGCGTCGGCGCATCGCGCAATTCGGCGTCGACGATGGCGTCGATTGCGGCCGCGACCTGCGGCTTTCGCAGATAACAGTACACGTCGCGAAGGAACGCCTCGATGGTGAAATCCGCCATCGGCGTCAGGCGGTCGTCGATCGCGCGGGCGAGCGCGCGCACCCACCACCAGTTCTGCGGTCCCATCTTCCGCGCCGCCGCCGGATCGAGCCCCGCTCCGATGCCCGCGGCCTCGATCTCGGCGGCCGCGATGCCCGCGCCGACCCCGATCTCGCTCAAGCCCTGGCGCAGGAACGCATCGAACCCGGGATCCTCCGCCATGGCCTGTTCGATCGCGTCGTCGGACACCATCGCCCGGGCTCCGGCGGCGAGCCGATCAAGCTCGTCGCCGTAGTACGGGAAGTCGAAGATCGCGTCCTGCAGCCACGGCAGTTCCGCGCGGGCGAAGCCGCGTCGCAGCGTCTCGACCCAGGCGCCCCTGAGCTGCACGGGATCCTTGCCGCCCTGCGAACGTCCGTGAATCATCAATATCCGCATCGCGGCGCGCTCTCCTCCGACATTGGCACGATACGTTCCTGCGCTTCGCTCCGACTGCGGATCAGCCCTTGCCGAACACCAGCCGACCGCCCTCGGCGTCCACGCGCACGGCGTCGCCGTGCGCATAGTCGCCGGACAGGATCTTCTGCGCCAGCGGATTCTCGATCTGCTGCTGGATCGCGCGCTTGAGCGGGCGGGCGCCGTAGACCGGATCGAAACCGACGTTGCCAAGGAAATCCAGCGCCTTGTCCGCCAGTTCGAGGCGGATGCCGCGCTCGGCCAGCCGCTTCTCGAGGCCCCGCAGCTGGATCTTCGCGATCTCGCGGATCTGCGCCTTGTCCAGCGGGTGGAACACCACGATGTCGTCGAGCCGATTGATGAACTCGGGACGGAAATGGGCCTGGACCACGCCCATCACCGCCGCCTTCATCTTGGTGTAGCCCTCCGGCGTGTCGTTGTCCGACAGCTCCTGGATCATCTGCGAGCCGAGGTTCGAGGTCATCACGATCACGGTGTTGCGGAAATCCACGGTGCGACCCTGGCCGTCGGTGAGGCGGCCGTCGTCGAGCACCTGCAGCAGGATGTTGAACACGTCCGGATGCGCCTTCTCGACTTCGTCGAGCAGGATCACGCTGTACGGACGACGACGCACGGCCTCGGTCAGATAGCCGCCTTCCTCGTAGCCGACGTAGCCGGGCGGCGCGCCGACGAGACGGCTGACCGCGTGCTTCTCCATGAACTCGCTCATGTCGATGCGGACCATCGCATCCTGGCTGTCGAACAGGAATTCGGCCAACGCCTTGCACAGCTCGGTCTTGCCCACGCCGGTCGGGCCGAGGAACAGGAAGGAACCGCTCGGACGATCGGGATCGCTCAGCCCCGCGCGAGAACGGCGAACGGCGTCGGACACGACCTTGATCGCTTCCTCCTGCCCGACCACGCGCCCGTGCAGCGCATCCTCCATCTTCAGCAGCTTCTCGCGCTCGCCTTCGAGCATCTTGCTGACCGGAATCCCGGTCCAGCGCGAGACCACTTCCGCGATCTCCTCGTCGGTCACCTTGTCCTGCAGCAATTGGAAGCCCTGCATCTCCGCCGCCTGCGCGGCCTGCAGCTGCTTCTCCAGCTCGGGAATGCGGCCGTACTGGATCTCGCTCATCTTCGCGTAGTCCTGGCGGCGCTGCGCGGCTTCGAGTTCGAGCTTCGCGGCCTCGATCTGCTCCTTGACCTTGGTCGCGCCCTGCACCGCCGCCTTCTCGGCCTTCCAGATCTCTTCGAGATCGTTGAACTCGCGTTCGAGCTTCGCGACCTCGCCTTCGAGATCGGCCAGGCGCTGTTTCGACGCCTCGTCCTTCTCCTTCTTCAGCGCCTCGCGCTGGATCTTGAGCTGGATCAGGCGGCGCTCCTTGCGGTCGAGTTCCTCGGGTTTGCTGTCGATCTCCATGCGGATGCGCGACGCGGCCTCGTCCATCAGGTCGATGGCCTTGTCGGGCAACTGCCGGTCGGCGATGTAGCGATGCGAGAGGGTGGCCGCGGCGACGATCGCCGGGTCGGTGATCTCGACGCCGTGGTGCACGGCGTATTTTTCCTTGAGGCCGCGCAGGATCGCGATCGTGTCCTCGACGCTCGGCTCGCCGACGAACACCTTCTGGAACCGCCGCTCCAGGGCGGCGTCCTTCTCGACGTACTTGCGGTATTCGTCCAGCGTGGTCGCGCCGATGCAGTGCAGCTCGCCGCGGGCGAGCGCGGGCTTGAGCATGTTGCCGGCGTCCATCGAACCTTCCGCCTTGCCCGCGCCGACCATCGTGTGCAGTTCGTCGATGAACAGGACGATCTGTCCCTCGTTCTTGGCGAGATCGTTGAGCACGGCCTTCAGTCGTTCCTCGAACTCGCCGCGGTATTTCGCGCCCGCGATCAGCGCGCCCATGTCGAGCGACAGGACGCGCTTGCCGCGCAGACCTTCGGGCACCTCGCCGTTGACGATGCGCTGGGCGAGGCCTTCGACGATCGCGGTCTTGCCCACGCCGGGCTCGCCGATCAGCACCGGATTGTTCTTGGTCCGGCGCTGCAGCACCTGCACGGTGCGGCGGATCTCCTCGTCGCGGCCGATCACCGGATCGAGCTTGCCGGACTCGGCGCGCGCGGTCAGGTCGACGCAGTATTTCTCCAGCGCCTGACGCTGGTCCTCGGCGTTCTCGCTCTGCACCTTCTCGCCGCCGCGCATGGCGTCGATCGCGGCTTCGAGCTTCTGCCTGTTCGCGCCGGCGGCCTTCAGCGCGCGCCCCGTTTCGCCGCCGTCGTCGAGCGCGGCGAGCACGAACAGTTCGCTGGCGATGAACGCGTCGCCGCGCTGCTGGGCGAGCTTGTCGGTGACATTGAGCAGGCGCGCGAGATCGTTGCCGACGTTGACGCTGCCGGCCTGCCCGGAGACCTTGGGCAGCTTCTCGAGCGTCTCGCCGAGGCGTTCGCGCAGCAGGGGCACGTTGACGCCGGCCTGGGCCAGCAGCGGGCGGGTGCCGCCGCCCTGCTGATCGAGCAGAGCGACCAGCAGATGCGCCGGTTCGATGACGTTGTGATCGCGACCTACCGCCGACGACTGCGCATCGGCGATGGCCTGCTGGAACCGCGAGGTGAGTTTGTCCATGCGCATGGGCGGGACTCCGGAATCGGGGGAGGCGGCGGGGCCGCGATGCACCCGAGATAAGGGCCCCGCGCGGGATTCCAAGGCCGACGCGCGCGGATCTTGACTGCGATCAAACCGCGATCAGACCGCACGCATCGCCACTCGACATGCGCCGGTCCGCGACGGCGCCGCCATTCGGCGATCCTCACAGGAAGCGATGCGCCTGCTCCGGATCGGGCACCATGCAGGCGTCGTGACGGCCGAACCATCGGTACCGGTTGCGCGCCAGTGCCCGATAGAACGGGTCGCGGAGACGTCGGGGCAGCACGACGGAGAGCGCGGCGAGACGCCACACGCCACCCAGCCCGGCCAGGACCCGGCGCATCGCGTCGGTATCGGTGGACACCCGCGGCTCGGGGCCGCGATCGTATTCGACCAGCAGGAACGACACCGGGTCGTCCGGGTCGAGGCCATGCGTCCGGAGCAGGCGACGTCCCGTGTCGCCCTGCATCGCCGCGAAGCGATACCGACCGCGGCCATCGTGCCGCAACAGGAATCGGACCCAGCCGTTGCACAGGACGCAGACACCGTCGAACACGATGACGGCACCCGATGTCGCTGCGAAAGCGTCGGACGGTGTCGCGGACGGAACGGTTTCGCTCATGGCACCTCCAGCCAGCCGCGATAGTGCACCAGCAGGCCGACGAGGGGCAGTTCGGCGCGCACGTCGAAGCGGTAGCGATCGCCGTGGCCGGTCTCGCGACAATGCACGCCGCGGAACCAGCGCGCGGGCAGCGGCAGCAGGCCGAACAGGCGCAGGGCTTCGACCCGCCAGACGATCGCACCGTCCTCGACCCGCAGACGGAAGCCGAACACGACCGGCCCGAGCCATTCCCACAGCAACCAGCTGAAGGAGAAGGCCTGCAGGCGCGAGCGCATTTCGCGTCCACCGATCCGGCGCACCCAGCGCTCGCCGCCGCCGCGGGCGGCGATCTCGACCTCGATCGGGCCGCGTCCCGCCGGCGGCAACGACGTGGCCCAGGCGAACAGGCGTGCGAGCCGCCCCCGCCCGCGCTCGACCTCCACCTCGCCGCGATACCGCGCCAGCGCCGCGCCGCCATGCAGTCGGCGGACGCAGGCCGGGGTCTGGTCGAGGAATCCGCCCAGCACGCGACGGAACATCGGCGGCGCGACCGGAGCGGTCATCCGTCGAACCAGACCAGGGTCGCCATGCGCCCGGTGCGGCCATCGCGGCGGTGCGAGAAGAAGCGTTGCGGGTCGGAAAGCGTGCAGACCCCACCGCCGAAGACCCGGTTCACGCCGGCGCGAGCCAGACGGACGCGGGCGATCGCGAACAGATCGACGCGCCAGTGGTTCGGTCGCGTCGGCACGAACGCGGTCTCGAGGCAGGCGTCCCAGGCGAGGAAGCGGTCGCGGACCTCGACACCGATCTCGTAGCGCGTCGGGCCGGCGGCCGGGCCGATCCAGGCGATCAAGCGCTCCGGCGACGTGCGCATCGCCGCGACCGTGGCCTCCAGCATGCCGGCCGACAGCCCGGGCCAGCCGGCATGGGCAGCGCCGATCTCGCGACCGTCGTCGGCAGCGAAGATCACCGGCAGACAATCGGCGGTCAGGATGGCGAGGACGGTGTCGGGCGTCGACGCGACCGACGCATCGGCGGTAGGTTCGGTGCCGGTCCCGGGCCCGTCGACCCGGACCACGTCGATGCCGTGCACCTGCCGCAGCCAGTGCGGCACGGCGGGCAGACGCGCGATCCGCACCAGTTCGGCACGGTTGCGTTCGACGACCGCCGGGTCGTCGCCATCGGCGGCGTAACGATTGCCGAGATTGAAGGTGTCGAACGGCGCCTGCGACGCGCCGGCACCGTGTCGCAGCGTCGTGAAGGCATGGACACCGGGCGGGGCCGGCCAGTCCGCCCGCATCAACGCGTCGCTCACCGCGCGCGCTCCTCGGCCTCGGCGGTGTCCTGGCGCAGGGTCGCGACCAGGGCCTGCATGTCCGCCGGCATCGGCGCCGAACAGCGGATCGGCTCGCCGCTCGTCGGATGGGCGAATTCCAGGGTCTCCGCATGCAGCGCCTGGCGCTTGAAACCGCGCAATCCTTCGACCAGTTCGGCGGTCGCGCCCTTCGGCAGCTTCAGCGGACCGCCGTAGAGCGGATCGCCCACGATCGGATGTTTGATGTGCGCCATGTGCACGCGGATCTGGTGGGTCCGACCGGTCTCGAGTCGGCACTCCAGCAGGGTGTGGGCGCGGAAGCGTTCGCGCAGGCGGTAATGGGTCACCGCCTCGCGCCCGTCCTCGCGTACCGCCTGGCGCAGGCGGTCGCGGGGATGGCGGTCGATCGGCGCGTTCACGGTACCGCCGGAGACCAGCGCGCCGACCACGACCGCGAGGTACTGGCGATGGACCTCGCGGGCCGAGAGCTGTTCGACCAGCGCGGTATGCGCCGGTAGCGTGCGCGCGACCACCATCACCCCGGACGTGTCCTTGTCGAGACGGTGGACGATCCCCGCCCGCGGCAGCGTCGCCAGCGCGGGATCGCGGTGGAGGAGCGCGTTGACCAGCGTCCCGGCCGGATTGCCGGCGCCCGGATGCACCACCAGCCCGGCCGGTTTGTCGAGCACGAACACCTCGCTGTCTTCGTACAGGACGTCGAGGGCGATGTCCTCCGGCTCGGAGCGGGTCTGGACGTCCAGCACCGCGGTCAGCGCGACGGTTTCGCCGCCGCGGACGGGGTCCCGCGGGCGCACCTGGCGACCGTCGAGCAGCGCGTCGCCGGACTTGATCCATTCGGCCAGCCGGGAACGCGAGTACTCCGGGAACAACTCGGCGAGGACCGCATCGAAGCGGCGCCCGGAAGCCGCATCGGGCACCACGGCCTCGCGCCGGACGGCCTCCATGGCGGAGGGGACGGGGGCTTGCGGGGCGGACCTGGAAGGCATCCGGGGCTCCTGGGGGCGACGGTTTCGCGCGGTTAAGGGGGCCCGACGGCCCGGACTGCTATTATCGCCCGCTCACCCGTCCCGCAGCAGCCCGCATGCTCCTTCGTCTCCCCTCGCTTTCCGCCCTCCTGCGTCCCTCCCTGCTGCTGGTCCTGATCCTCGCCTTCGGCGCCTCCGGCTGCGCCCGGATCAAGGGCGTGTTCAAGGACGAGAAGGAAAACGAAGGCGTGCCGGTCGCCGAGCTGTACCAGAAGGGCCAGCGTTCGATCCGCAACGGCAACTACGACTCCGCCGTCCTGACCTTCAAGCGCCTCGTCGCACAGTACCCCTACGGGCCCTACACCGAGCAGGCGCTGATCGAGACCGCCTACGCGCAGTACAAGATGGGCGCCAACGAGGACGCGATCGCGACCATCGACCGCTTCCTCCGCACCTATCCGACCCACCGCAACGCGGCCTATCTCTACTACCTCCGCGGTCTGGTCAACTCCAGCCGCGACACCGTGTTCCTGCAGCGCGTCTGGAAGCTCGACGCCAGCCGTCGCGATCTGGCCACGCCGCAGCAGGCCTACAACGACTTCAAGATCGTCACCGAACGCTATCCGAACTCGCGCTACGCCGCCGACGCCGTGAAGCGCATGACCGAACTGCGCGACCTGTTCGCCCGGCACGAGATCGAAACCGCGATGTACTACCTGCGCCGCACGGCATGGGTGGCGGCGATCGAACGCGCCGAATACATGCGCGAGACCTACCCGGACAGCGCCTTCGACAGCGACGGCATCGCGGTGATGGCCGAGGCCTACACCCGCCTGGGCAACACCGCCCTCGCCGACGGCGCCCGCACCCAGCTGCAGCAGCGCGATCCGCGCCATCCGTGGCTGAAGGGCGACGGCGATTGGCCGGACTATCCGTCGACCTTCCGCAAGCTCAATCCGTTCGCCAGCGAAAAAGGCGCGGTGGACATGGACGACGAGAACTGAGTCCCGCCTGGTCCCCGCACGCGAAGCCGCCGGTCCTCCGGCGGCTTTTTTTGTGGCCCGCGACGCGGCCTGCTAGAGCCGGTCGGCCGGCGCCAGCGACGGCGCGTCCTGTTCGATCGGCTCGCCCACCAGCCACTGGCTGAAACCGGTCGCGTCGAAGTCGAGAAACCCTTCCGGCCACGCGATCGCGATCCGCCAGCGCCATGGACCGAAGTCTCCCGGCGCATCGCCGGCCGCATCCCCGACGTCGCGAAGCGGCGTGCGCTCGATACGGTCGATGACGAAGGCGGTCATCCCCGCGCTGCAGGCCACGTAATCCAGCGAGAGGCGCAGACCGGAGACGTCGTGGAACTGGAGCATGGTCTGGGCGACGCGAAAGCCCGCCTCGGATCGGGCCAGGAGGAAATCGACATCGAGCTGCAACTCGGCGTCGCCGCGCGCGCCCTCGACGATCCGGAATCCGTGCACGCGCACGTCCCGCCAGTCCAACTGGTCGAAGTCCGCGGTGTACCAGCGCTCGCGGAACACGCTCGGATCCGCCTCAGCCGGAATAGGCGTTGGTGATCGGATAGCGCCGCTCGCGGCCGAACGCGCGGCGCGAGACCTTGGGCCCCGGCGCGGCCTGATGCCGCTTCCATTCCGCGATCCGCACCAGCTTCAGCACGCGGTCGACGGTGGCGGCATCGAAGCCGGCGCGCACGATCTCGTCGCGCGACTGCTCCTGGTCGACGTACCGGAGCAGGATCGCATCGAGCACGTCGTAGGGCGGCAGCGAATCCTCGTCCTTCTGGTTCTCGCGCAGCTCGGCGGTGGGCGGACGCGAGATCACCGCGGGCGGAATCACGCCGCCCGGCGACCCCGCCGGCGCGCCGCCGACGGTATTGCGCCAACGGCAGAGCGCGAACACCTCGGTCTTGTAGAGATCCTTGATCGGCGCGTAACCGCCGCACATGTCGCCGTAGATCGTGGCGTAGCCGACCGCGTACTCGCTCTTGTTGCCGGTGGTCAGCAACAGGCCGCCGAACTTGTTGGCCAGCGCCATCAGGATCGCGCCGCGCGTGCGCGACTGGAGATTCTCCTCGGTCACGTCGACCGCCTTGCCGGCGAACGCGTCCGCCAGCGCGTCGAGATACCCCTGAAACGGTTTCTCGATCGGCACCGTCAGCATCTTCACGCCCAGCGCGCGGCACTGTTCCTCGGCCAGATCGTTCGACAGCTCGGCGGTGTAGCGCGAGGGCAGACGCACGGCGACGACGTTCTCGGCGCCGAGCGCATCGACCGCCAGCGCCAGCACCATCGACGAGTCGATGCCGCCGGACAGCCCCAGCCAGACCTTCGAGAACCCGTTCTTGCGGCAATAGTCCTGGATGCCGCGCACGATCGCGCGCCAGGCGAGCGCATCGCGACTCTCGTCGCCCTCGTCGATCCACTGCACCGGCAGGAAACCGCGCGTCTCGTCGTCGTAATCGACCACCAACCACTGGTCGGTGAACGCGGCCGCGGCCGGATGCACGGCGCCGTCGCCGTCCGCGACCACCGACGCGCCGTCGAACACCAGCGCGTCCTGACCGCCGACGACGTTGAGATAGGCGATCGCCGCCCCCGTCTCCTGCGCGCGCCGCGCCAGCAGCGCGTCGCGCTGCGCATGCTTGTCGCGCTCGAACGGCGACGCGTTCGGCACCAGCACCAGTCGCGCGCCGCTGCGCACGGTGCTGGCGATGGGTTCGGCGAACCACAGGTCTTCGCAGATGATCAGACCGACCGGCACGCCTTCGACCTCGAAGACGCAGTCCTCGCGGTCGGGATCGACGTCGAAATAGCGGCGCTCGTCGAACACCGCGTAATTCGGCAGTTCGCGTTTGCGATAGGTACGCTCGACGCGCCCGTCGCGGAGCACGCTGGCGGCGTTGTAGACGATGCTGCCCGCCGCCTGCGGCCAGCCGACCACCGCCACGATGCCGCCGTTCACGGTCGCGGCGATCCGCTCGATCGCCTCGGCGCATTCGCGCAGGAAGGCCGGTCGCAGCAGCAGGTCCTCCGGCGGATATCCGGACACGGCCAGTTCCGGGAACATCACGACGTGCGCGCCGTATTCGTCCCGCGCCACCGCGATCATCTCGGCGATCCGCTCGGCGTTCGCCGCGACGGCGCCGACCGGGAAATCGAATTGGGCGAGGGCGATCCGCAGCTGCGTGCTCATGCGTACTCCTGGAACCTGGATCCGCGGTCTCCGGCTTCGTGAACCCGGACCCCGGAAAAGCGGAAGGCCGCACGCGGCGGCCTTCCGGATCGAACGTGCGGCGACAGTCTACTTCGCCAGACGCTTCGCGATGGCCGGGCCGAGGTCGCCGGGCGACTTCACGGTGGTCACGCCGGCCTTCTCGAGCGCGGCGAACTTGCCTTCGGCGGTCCCGGTGCCGCCCGACGCGATCGCGCCGGCGTGGCCCATGCGCTTGCCCTTGGGGGCCGAAGCGCCGGCGATGAAGCCGACGACCGGCTTGGTGACGTGCTTCGAGATGAACTCGGCCGCTTCTTCCTCGGCGCTGCCGCCGATCTCGCCGACCAGGATGATGCCTTCGGTCTGCGGGTCGTTCTGGAACAGCTTCAACGCGTCGATGAAGTTGGTGCCGTTGATCGGGTCGCCGCCGATGCCGATGCAGGTCGACTGGCCGAGGCCGGCGTCGGTGGTCTGCTTGACGGCTTCGTAGGTCAGCGTGCCGGAGCGCGAGACGATGCCGATCTTGCCCGGCATGTGGATGTGGCCCGGCATGATGCCGATCTTGCATTCGCCCGGCGTGATCACGCCCGGGCAGTTCGGGCCGATCAGCACGACGTCCGGATAACCCTTCAGCGCGTTCTTGGCGCGCAGCATGTCGAGCACCGGGATGCCTTCGGTGATCGCCACGATCACCTTGATGCCGGCGTCGGCCGCTTCCATGATCGCGTCGGCCGCGAACGGCGGCGGGACGTAGATGACCGAGGCGTCGGCGCCCGTGACCTGCACGGCCTCGCGCACGGTGTTGAAGACCGGCAGGCCGATGTGCTCGGTGCCGCCCTTGCCCGGGGTGACGCCGCCGACGACCTTCGTGCCGTAGTCGAGCATCTGCTGCGCGTGGAAGGTGCCCTGCTGGCCGGTGAAGCCCTGGACGATGACCTTGGTGTTCTTGTTGACGAGAACGGACATTGCTTTTATCCCGTAGGGCGGATTTCGACCCGCCCTTCCTGTATGCGTTGGAGGCGGGCCGAGACCCGCCCTGCGAACCTGCGGATCAGGCGGCCTTGACCGCGGCGACGGCCTTCTTCGCGCCGTCGTTGATGTCGTCGGCGGGGATGATGGCGAGGCCGGAAGACTTCAGCAGCGCCTTGCCGGCGTCCACGTTGGTGCCTTCCAGACGCACGATCACCGGCACCTTCACGTCGACTTCCTTCACCGCGGCGATGATGCCCTCGGCGATCATGTCGCAGCGGACGATGCCGCCGAAGATGTTGACGAAGATCGCCTTCACGTCGGGGTCGCGCAGGATGAGCTTGAACGCCTCGGTCACGCGCTCCTTGTTGGCGCCGCCGCCGACGTCGAGGAAGTTCGCCGGCTCGCCGCCGTTGAGCTTGATCACGTCCATCGTCGCCATCGCGAGGCCGGCGCCGTTGACCATGCAGCCGATGTTGCCTTCCATCGTGACGTAGTTCAGATCGTGCTGGCTGGCCAGCACCTCGGTCTCGTCTTCCTGGCGGATGTCGCGCATCGCGGCCAGTTCCGGATGGCGGAAGGTCGCGTTGTCGTCGGAATTGATCTTGCCGTCGAGCACCGCGAGGTCGCCGTTGGTGAGGATGGCGAGCGGATTGAGTTCGACCAGCGCCAGGTCCTTCTCGTTGAACAGGCGGAACAGGCCGAGCATGATCTTGGTCAGCTGGCCGACCTGCTTGGCGTTCAGGCCGAGCGCGAAGCCCATGTCGCGGCACTGGTAGGGCTGCAGGCCCTGGACGTAGTTCACGTGCAGGGTCTTGATCGCATCGGGGTTCTCGACCGCGGTCTTCTCGATCTCGACGCCGCCGTCGGCGGAAGCGATGAAGGTGACGGTCTTGCTCGACCGGTCGACCAGCACCGACAGATACAGTTCCTGCGCGATGTCGGTCGCCTGGGTCACCAGCACGCTGTCGACCGGCAGGGCGACGCCGGCGGACTGGTAGGTGGCCATCTTGGTGCCGAGCATGCCCTTGGCGTACTCGCGCACGTCGTCGTAGGTCTTGGCCAGCTTGACGCCGCCGGCCTTGCCGCGACCGCCGGCGTGGATCTGGGCCTTGACCACCCAGAAATCGCCGCCGATGGCCTTGGCCGCATCGACGGCCTCCTCCGGCGTGCGCGCGACGCGCCCGGCCGGGACTGCGATGCCGTATTCGGCAAACAACTGCTTCGCCTGATATTCGTGGAAGTTCATGTGGGTTCCATGCGGGGAAGACGTACCGCCCGCGGGTGCGGGGAGCCGAGGGCCGGCATCGCCCGGGAAAGCGACCGGACCGGTGCGGACAGGCCGCTATTCTCGCCGAAGCGCCGGGCGCGGGCCAGCCCGGATCATGGTCGAAGCCGGTTCGGAAGGATCCCGTGCGACGGACAACCGACTCGTGCCGCGCCCGACGACCGCCGTCGTCGCCCGCCGGAGTGCGTGGGACGCGTCTCGCCCGCCTATACTCCCGACATGCCCCCCCGCACCCTGGGCGCGAGCCCCGCCAACGCAACCGCCCAGCCGGCGCAGGATTACCAGCGGCGCGAGCTCTATCTGTTCGCCCTGTACCGGGTTCTGGAAGCCGGGCTGCTGGCGCTGCTGGTGTTCGGCCCGATCGCCAGCCTGCAGCCGCAGGACGATCACCACCCGCTGGTCTACGGGATCACGGCGGGTTATGTCGTCGCCGCGATCGTGCTGCTGCTGCACGCCCGCCGCTCGAAGACCATCACCACCCCCACCCTGGTCGGCGTCGGCGTCGACATCCTGGTGGCGTCCTTCATCGCGCACGCGGTGCCGTCCGCGGCCTCCGGCGTGGCGCTGATGCTGCTCTTCAACGTCGGCTCGGCCTCGCTGCTGCTGTCGTTGCGCATGGGCCTGGGCGTGGCCGTGCTGGCGTCCGCCGGACTGGCCGCGGCCTATCTGTGGACGCTGCTGATCGAGCAACAGCCCACCCGGCCGATGGCCGAACTGATGATGTTCACGGTGAGCTTCCTGGCCATCGCCGCCCTCACCCACCAGCTGCGGGTGCAGATGCGTGCGACCGAAGCCCTGGCCGAGCGACGCGGCGCCGAGGCCGTGCGTCTGGCGGAAATCAACGAGCTGATCATCCGGCGGATGCGGACCGGCGTGCTGCTGGTCGACCGCGAGGCCCAGATCCGGCTCGCCAACGAAGCGGCCATGCTCCTGCTGGGCGAGGCCGCCGCCGGCTCCCGCAGTCTCGCCGAGGCGGCGCCGGAACTGGCGCTGCGGTTGAGCGAATGGCTGCGCAACGGGCTTCCGAACGAGACCCCGCTGCGCCTCGGCGGCGATCAGTTCGAGGTGGTGCCGCGGTTCGCCCGGCTGCTGGCCAACAGCGACAACACGCTGATCTTCCTCGACGACACTTCGCTGGTGTCGCGGCGAGCCGAATCGCTCACGCTCGCGGCGATGGGCCGTTTCTCGGCCAGCCTCGCGCACGAGATCCGGAACCCGCTGGCCGCGATCAGCTATGCGGCGCAGTTGCTGGAAGAGTCGCGCGACCTGCCGGACGGCGACCGGCGCATGGTCCAGATCATCCATCAGCAATGCATGCGCACCAACAGCATCGTCGAGAGCGTGCTCGGCCTCGCCCGACGCGAACGCGCCACCGCCGAGCATGTCGAACTGGTCGCGTTCCTCCGCAGTTTCATCGAGGAATTCCGCCAGAGCGTCCCCGACGAGACCGACAACATCACGCTCGCCGCGCCCCAGCCGCTGGTCCCCGCGCTGATCGACCCCAGGCATCTGCACCAGGTCGTCACCGCGCTGATCCAGAATGCGCGCCGCCATGGCCATTTGCCCGGCGAGCCGGCCCGGATCACGCTCCATACCTATCGCCTGGACGACGCCCCGGTGATCGACGTGATCGATCGCGGCCCGGGTATCCCCGAAGCGGTGGTCTCGCAGTTGTTCCGGCCGTTCTTCACCACCTCCGAGCACGGGACCGGTCTCGGCCTCTACATCGCGCGGGAGCTGTGCCGCGCCAACGGCGCCTCCCTGGATTTCGTCCCCCTGCCGGGCGGTGGGTGCTGTTTCCGGATCACGATGGCCGGCCAGCACACCCTTCTGCCGGCCTGACGCCCCGCCGACGCCGTCCTCCGATATTCGGCTGTTGCGGCTGCCGTAAATGGGCTAAAATTGACGCAGGAGGGCACTATGGCCGAGCAACGCAGCGCGCTGATCGTCGACGACGAGCACGACATCCGCGAGCTTCTGGTGGTGACGCTGGGGCGTATGGGTCTGCGGACCGACACGGCGCCCAATCTGGCGGTCGCCCGGGAAATGCTCAGCACGGTCGCCTACGACCTGTGTCTGACCGACATGCGCCTGCCCGATGGCTCCGGCCTGGAACTGGTGGCCGAAATCGCCACCCGCTTCCCGACCACCCCGGTCGCGGTCATCACCGCCTACGGCAACGTCGAAGCGGCGGTCGAGGCCCTCAAGAGCGGCGCCTTCGACTTCGTCACCAAGCCCGTCGACCTGACCGTCCTCCGCGGCCTGGTCCGCCAGGCGCTGGATCTCAACACCCGTCGCCAGGCCAATCCCGAGGGCTCGACCCTGCTGCTCGGCGACTCGCCGGCGATGGTCGGCCTCCGCGACACCATCGCGAAGGTCGCCCGCAGCCAGGCCCCGGTCCACATCAGCGGCGAATCCGGCACCGGCAAGGAGCTGGTCGCCCGCACCATCCATGCCCAGGGCTCCCGTGCCGCCGGCCCGTTCATCCCGGTCAACTGCGGCGCCATTCCGTCCGAATTGATGGAAAGCGAGTTCTTCGGGCACAAGAAGGGCAGTTTCACCGGCGCGCACACCGACAAGCTCGGCCTGTTCCAGGTCGCGGACGGCGGCACGCTCTTCCTCGACGAAGTCGCCGAGCTGCCGCTGCCGATGCAGGTCAAACTGCTGCGCGCGATCCAGGAAAAGACCGTCCGCCCGGTCGGCGCCAACGCCGAAGTGCCGGTCGACGTGCGCATCCTGTCGGCCACCCACAAGGACCTCGACCAGCTGGTCGCCGACGGCAAGTTCCGCCACGACCTGTTCTATCGCATCAACGTGATCGAGCTGGACGTCCCGCCGTTGCGCGAACGCACCGGCGATCTGCCGCTGCTGTCCGAGGCCATCCTCAAGCGCCTGGCCTACGCCATGAAACGTCGCGCCCCGGGCCTGTCCCGCGAGGCGGTCGCGGCGCTGGAGGTCTACCCATTCCCGGGCAACGTCCGCGAGCTGGAGAACATCCTCGAACGCGCGCTGGCGATGGCCGACGGCGACACCATCGACGCGCGCGACCTGCGCCTGCCGAACGCACCGGCGGTCGCGACGCCGGCGGCGGCCCCGCCCTCCGGTGCCGGCGCGACCGGCATGATCGGCGCCGCGATGGGCGTCGCGCCGGCGCAGCCGGCCCAGCCCGCCGATCCGCGCACGCTCAATCCGCGCGACACCAGCACCAGCGCACTGCCCTCCTACATCGAGGAAATCGAGCGCAACGCGATCCAGCAGGCGCTTCAGGAACACCGCTACAACAAGACCAAGACCGCGGCCGCGCTGGGCATCACCTTCCGCGCCCTGCGCTACAAGCTCAAGAAACTCGGTATCGAGTGAGCCGCCCGCGCGTCGCCCGGCTTGCGCCGACGGCGACGCCGCGCATAATCGCCGGTCGTCTCCACGCCGAGCGTACCCATGACCCGCTGGAAAGCTTCCGCGATCCACTTCGCGATCAGTTTCGCGGTGATCGGCGCGATCGCCGCCCTCGTCGTCTGGCGCTGGTACCCACTGGAACTGTTCGGGATGGCCAGAGCCGGCACGCTGCTGGCTCTGCTCGGCGGCGTCGATCTCGTGCTCGGGCCGCTGCTCACCCTGATCGTCTACAAGCCGGGCAAGGCGTCGCTGAAATTCGACCTCACCGTGATCGCGCTGCTGCAGGCCGCCGCCCTGGCTTTCGGCCTGCACACCGTCTGGCAGTCGCGGCCGGTCTACGTGGTCGCGGTCGCCGACCGCTTCCGCCTGGTTTTCGCGAACGAGATCGACGCCCCCAGCGCCGCCCGCGCTCCGGCCGCCTACCGCGACCTCCCCGCCTGGGGCCCCCGGACGGTCTCGGCGACCCTGCCGCAGGATCCCAAGGCGCGCCTGGAGGCGATGGTGAGCGGATTCTCCGGGCTCGAGATCTTCCAGCGACCGGACCGTTTCAGCGCCTACCCACCGCGCGACCCCGATTTCCTGGGCCACTCCGTCCCCGCACGCACCGTGCTCGAACTCGCCCCCGAGGCCACGCGCGGCGAATGGGAGGGCGTCCTGCAACGACACGCCGGCGTCGGCTCGCTCGCGATCATGCCGCTGCAATCGTCGCGAGGCAGCGCGACGGTACTGATGCGCGCCTCCGATGGCGGCATCCTGGGCTACTCGCGGCTCGATCCCTGGCCGATCGTGAATGCGCTGGAACGCCGGAACCGCGAACGGACATCGCCCTGATTTCAGGTCCGGCACTCCGGATCGACCGACCGCGAGCCCGCACGCAATTGACGACCCACGGCAAACCTGAACACTGGTGACGCTGAACGTCACTTTCTGCCAGCACAGTATCGTGATCGGCACCTCAACTGCCGACAATCATTCGCGACGAGGGTCCGGTCGCTCCGGTTGGCACGACTCATGCGTATGATTCTCCGGCACGTGCTCTGCCGCACGGGCGCCCAAGGAACCGGTCCTCCGCCGGCCACCAGGCACGTGAAGAAACGTTTCGTCACACCACTCCCGAGGGATCTGTCATGAAGAAGCAGCAAGGTTTCACCCTGATCGAACT
>JBMOOY010000018.1:0-2763 GCA_049324395.1 Pseudomonadota bacterium | reverse complement strand
TGCGCGAGTACGGCTTCTTCGAGGGTCTGGACGTCGCCGATCGCGCCGCCGCCTTCATCGCCGATCTGATCGCCGCGAGCGACGACGGCGCGCTGCGGTACGCGCAGGTGCGCCGTCTGTTCGGTCGTCACCGCGCGGTGATTCCCACGATCGCGGCGCAGGCGGGCGATGTCGAGGTCGCCTGGCTCGAAGCGCTGTCGCCGGACGAGCTGGAGTTGTACCTCGCGACCTGGTTCGCGGTGAACGCGGCTTTTTTCGTGCGCGAGGTGCTGGCGGAACTTCGCGAGGCACAGCTGCGCGAGGCCCAGCTGCTCGCGGCCGGCGCCTCCGCTGGGGCGATCTCTTCGCCCGACTCGCTGGCGCTGGATGCGGCGACCTCGTCCGACTCGGCCGCATGACCGAGCGTCAGCTCCTCGCGACCTTCGAGGCCGTCGACCGTGGCGAACGCCAGCGTCGCGCGGACTTCATCGAGGACGTGGCGACTGCCGTGTGGGGCGGGGAGGCCGCCGAGGCGCGTGTGAAGTCTCTGCGCGGCCGTCCGTGAGCAGATCTCGATGAACCCGTCCCGATGAATCAGGATTTCGTCCTCAACTTCAAGGTCCGCGGCGACTCGGCGCAGGCCGAGACCAGCCTCGGCCGGCTGCAGAGCGCGCTGGTCCAGGTCGACCGCGCGCTCGGCCAGGTGCGCGCCGCCGGCCGGGCGGTGACCGTCGATGCGCAGGCGGCGCCCGTGCTCGCCGCGCAGCGCGCGATCACCGCCGAGGTCGAGCGACGCACGCGCCTCGAAGCCGAGGCCAACGCCCGGAACGCCGCGGCCCTGCGCCAGCAGGCGGCCGAGCAGGCCCGGATCGCCGAACGGCGCGCCGCGTCCACGGCGGTGTTTTCCGCGGCGACGCCGGAGCAGTTGCGCACGCCGGTCGAGCGCACGGCGGCCCTGGGTCAGGCGCAGGCGCTGCGCCGGGACGCCGAACTGCGGATGCTGGAGATCAACCGCCGCGCCGACGCGCTCGAAACGCGCCTGGCAACGAGCCGTACCGGGCTCGCCACCGCGACCGTTACCGCCGCGCGCGCGACCGACGTCGGTCGCCGGGCCGTGGACCAGTACGGGATCTCCGTCGGTCAGACCCGGCAGGCGATGCGCCAGCTGCCGGCGCAGATCACCGATATCTTCACCTCGCTCGCGGGCGGCCAGAAACCGTGGCTGGTGGCGATCCAGCAGGGCGGCCAGCTGAAAGACTCCTTCGGCGGCATCGTGCCCGCCGCACGCGCGTTGCTCGGCGCGATCACGCCGATGGTCGCGGGCCTGACCCTGGTCGCCGCCGTGATCGGCGGCGTGGCGGTCGCGACGATATCCGGCTACCGCGAGACGCAAGCCTACGAACGTGCGCTGATCGCCACCGGCAACGCCGCCGGGACCACCGCCGGCCAGCTGCGCGGGGTCAAGGACAGCGTCGGCGCGGCCACCGGCGAGTACGGCGATGCCGAAGCGGCGGTCGCCGCGCTGGCCGCGTCCGGTCAGGTCGCGGGCGACAGTCTGGAAGCGGCCGCGAGCGCGGCGGTCAACCTGGCGCAGCTGACCGGCCAGTCCGTCGAGGCGACCACGCAGCAGATGGTGGCGTTGTACAAGGCGCCAACGGAAGGACTGGCGCGCCTGAGCCAGCAATACGGTGGCGTGACGGTCGAGGTCTACCAGCACGTCCGCGCGCTGGAGGCGCAGGGCCGCGCGCACGATGCCGCGCGCCTGGCGGTCGAGACCTTCTCGCGCGTCGAAGCGCAGCGGATGCAGGAAGCGACTGCGCGCGCGGGATCGCTCGAACGGGCGTGGATCAATCTCGGCAAGATCATCGGCGGGGTCTGGCAGACCATCCGCAACATTGGCCGCGACGATCTGGCGTTCCGGCTGGAGAAGACCACCGACGAGCTGAACCGCATCGGCAACGAGTGGCGGGAACTCGGTGGAATCAACTCGCTCGATGCGGTCCTCGCCAGCGCCGACGTCGATGCCGACACCAAGCAGCGCATCCGTGCGCTGCGCCAGGAGCAGGCGACCCTGCAGCGCGAGGCCAGCGCCGAACAGGCGAAAGCCGATGCGCAGGCGGCGACGCAGGCCAAGCAGACGAACGCGATCAACGCCCTCGGTCGCGCGCAGGCGGCGCTCGGCCAGGATCGCGCGGTCGCCAAGGCGCAGCAATTGCGCGAACTCGAACGCGACATCGCGGCGCTGCGCGCGGGTGGTGTGACGCAGGTCGAGGGTGCATCGCTCGCAGCGTTCGAGAAGACGCGACGCGCGCAGATCAACGAACAGTTCAAGGCCCCGAAGGGGCCGCGCGCACCGAAGCCCAAGGCGACCGACGCCGATCGCGCCCGCGAGGCCGCCGAGCGCGAACTGGAGTCCCTGCGCCGCGAGGTCGCGCTGCTCGGCGAGGTCGAAGCCGGCCAGACCCGTGCCGGCGAGGCCGCGCGCATCCGCTACGAGACCACGCAGGGCACCCTCAAAGCGCTCACGCCCGCGCTGAAAGCGCAACTCGTCGCCGAGGCCGAAGCCCTCGACAAGGCGCGCGCCGCGGCGGACGCCGAGCGCGAGCGCAAGGCCGAACTCGAGAAGACCACGCGCGCCTACGAGACGTTGCGCGCGAGCCTGCGCACGCCGGCCGAGGTGGCACTCGCGGAGGCGCGCGAGCAGGTCAAGCTGCTCAACGACGCGCTGCGCGACGGGATCGCGACCAAGGCCGACTACGACGCGGCGATGGCGCGCGTGGCGCA
>JBMOOY010000017.1:0-2912 GCA_049324395.1 Pseudomonadota bacterium | reverse complement strand
GCCTGTTGCGTCGGGGCCTGTTGCGTCGGGGCCTGCTGCGTCGGCGCCTGTTGGGTCGGAGCCTGCTGTTGGCCCGGATAGATGCCCAACGCGGTCAGCGTATCGCGGCCCGCACGACCGTCGACTTCCAGTCCCTGCTGCTGCTGATAAGCGCGCACGGCCGCCTCGGTCTTGTCTCCGTAATAGCCGGTCGTCGGCAGCGGTTGGCCCTGCGCGTCGCGGATACCGGCGTTGTTGAGGGATTCCTGCAGGCGCCGCACGTCCGGCCCCTGATCGCCGTGATCCAGCAGGGTCCGCGGCGGGAATTCGAGATACTTGCGCGGATCGACCGCCGTGCCGCCAAGCACCACACCGTTCGAATTCTCGCGGATCTCGAAATGCAGATGGGTATCGCCGCCGCTCGGCGTGTTGCCGCTGCGGCCCATGGTGCCGATCCGCGTGTTCTCGGTGACTCGCGCGCCTTCCTCGACGGTGCGCGTATCGAGATGCGCGTACAGCGTCTGCAATCCGTTGTCGTGCTGGACCACCACCGTGTTGCCGTAACCCCGCATCGTGCCGCTGAAAATCACACGCCCCGGGCCGAAGGACTCGATCGGATCGCCGACGCGACCGTTGATGTCGATGCCCTTGTGCTCGCGCCCACCGCTGCGCGCCGTGCCGAATTCGCCCTCGCCTTCACCGGGCTTGTCGGCGCGGTTGACCGTGGTGTTGCCCGGCGCGGGCCAGGTATTGCCACCGGGCTGCGTCGGTTGCTGCTGCGTCGGTTGCTGCTGCGTCGGTTGCTGCTGCGTCGGTTGCTGCGGGGCCGGCGTCTGATTCTGCTGCTGGCCCGGATAGATGCCGAGCGCGGTGAGCGTGTCGCGACCCGCCTTGCCGTCCACTTCCAGCCCGTTCTGCTGTTGGTAGGCGCGCACCGCGGCTTCGGTCCTGTCGCCGTAGAAGCCCGTGGTCGGGAGCGGCTGACCCTGCGCGTCGCGAATGCCGGCGTTGTTCAGCGCTTCCTGCAATCTGCGGACGCCATCGCCCTGTTCCCCCTTGATCAGCAGCGTGTCCCTGACCGTGCCGCTGTCCGGAGACGCGGAAGGCGCGGTCTGAGTGGGCTGGCTGTTGTCGATCGGCTGGATGTTCTTCTCGGGAATCGCGATGCGGTTGTACTTGGTTTCCCAATAGTTCACGAAGGTCTGGGCGAGATCGCGATCCGACAGGCCCGAAAGCTGATTCTTCCGGACGCCCGTCAGCCGCTCGACGTCATCGCCGATGTTGGCGAGGATGTTGCCGCGCGTATCGGTGTCGTTGAAGAAACGATTGAAGTTCGGATCGAGGGCGGCCTGGATCGAGCGATAGCCGTACGCGCCCTGCTGGTGCGCCATGTACAGATCGAAGCCGTTCGGCTGCGCTTCGCCGGACAGATACGGACGTCCGGAACGGCCATGGCTGGCGATGATGTCGTTGCGGTTGTCGATGTACAGGCGCGCACCGGCATCGGCGTTGGCGACCGGGTCCAGTTCGCGGCCGGCGATCCCGTACTGTCGGGCGGTATCGGGCAGGAACTGGAACAGCCCCTTCGCGCCGCTGTAAGGATTGACCGCGCGCTCGTCGTAGGTGAATCCGGTTTCGATCGCGGTGAAGCGGAGGAAGTCCTCCCTGGGAATATTGTGGGTCCGTGCGGCCTGTTCGACGATATCGAGCACTTCTTGCTTGGAATAGTCGCGCATGTGTCTTCCTCCCTGTAGTCGTACGGTGTCGGCGCCGAATCAGCGCGCCGGGGTTTCGGTGTAGATGCCGGTGTCGGTGTCGTATCGGTAAGTGACGGCGTCGGCGGGCCCGGCGGCGCGGATCGCGCCATCCTCGCCCCGAACACTGCCGCTGAAGGTCACCTGGATGTCGGGCCTGTTGCCTGCTGCGGACGATGAGAACCGCAGGCCGCCGGTATTCCGCACGCAGCGGGTATCGGGCGTCTCCGAACCCGCATCGCAGCCGGCGGACTGGTCGACGCCCGCGCGCACGACCCCGGCGTGACGCCATGCGCCGGTTCCGGGGGCGTAGAGGAAGATCTCGTACGCGTCGACGCGAGCGCCGCCCGTCGCGACCATCGAACTCGGCAAGGCCAACAGGGCTTCATCGGCCGACACGGTGTAGGCAAGCGGGATGCGCGCTTCGTCGAACGTCGGTGCGCGCCCCGCTCCGCCGAAGCGGCCGACATCGGTCTGCGGCGCTGCGGGTTGCCATGCGCCGTCGCGCAGGACGTAGGTGATTTGCACGAGATCGACCTGCTGTCCCGGCGACGCCAGCCCGCCTTCGGCGGGCGCGACCGCATGCACGAAGGCGGTGTATCGCTCCTCTTCACCGGTGCGATACGCGTAACCGTGCCAGAAACCGGCCTGCCTGGCATCCGGCAGCGTGCGCTCGACGCTGCCGTCGTCGGGCTGGCCGAACGCTGCGGCCAGCGCGGCGCTGTCCGCCGGAGGCGATGTCTGCGTCTGCGCCGGCATCAGCAGTTCGGCGACCGCGGCGGGCGCCGATGAAGCCGCGGGCCTGGCGGCCTGCGGTACGGCATCGCCCTCGGGCGCCGGCGCGGGCGCACGATCGCAGGCGGCGAGCGGAAGGCTCAGCGCGAGCGTCAGCGCCGCGACACGCAGTCCGGGGCGAAGCGACAGGGTGGAAATCGTCTTCGATGTCATCGGGTTCTCTCGGTGAATCCACGCGGGGGAACGGCCATCCTTGGCCGTCGTCCGGGCGACAAGCGCATCAGGCCACCAGCGAACCGCGGGTGGGATTGTCCTGACGCTGCGGGTCCTGCGAGCTCTGCTGCGGCGCAGGTTGCACCGGCGTCGGCGCCGTCTGCAGCAACTGCGTGCTCTGCTGCACCGACTGGTTCACCGCCTGGTTCCGGTCCACGAACACGCGACGGT
>JBMOOY010000016.1:0-2915 GCA_049324395.1 Pseudomonadota bacterium | reverse complement strand
CGCGACAGCGCATGCAACTCGCCGTAGCTCAATACCGTCTCGCCGCAGCGCACCGCCTCCGCCGCCGGATCCGACCGCGCTCGCCGCTCGAAACCCGTGTGCAACAATCCCTCGGTGAGCGGCGACGAGGTCCGGTTCAGCCGCGCCAGGAACGCGCGCTGATCCGGCGGGAACAGTCGGCTGACGGGAATTTCAGCGAGCGTCGAGGCATCAGACATCCCAGGCCCCTTCTTCCTTGCACAGATCCTCGAGGAAGCGCGCATACGCGGCGAACATGGCGCCGACCATATCCTCCGGCAGCAACTCGGCATCGTAGTCCCATGTGTACGACAGCGCGCCCTGCAACTCCGTGATCTGGTGATCGAGCAGCACCTGCGACGTCTGCGAAATGCTGTGGGTGATGCGTCCGGTCAGCGCGGGCCTCTCTCCGCCGCCCGCGGCGGGCTCGGCCGTGCCCACGCCGATCGTGCTGGTGAAGACCACCGGGAAGGCGGCGGCACCGATGTGTCGCTGCAGCCGATTGCGCTCTCGCTGCACCTCGATGCCGTCGAACAGCGCGTTGTCCATGTCTCGCCAGAGCTGCCGCTGCACGGTCTGTGCCGCGGCCTCGAATCGCGGCGCGCCGACATCGACTTCCAGCGGCAGCATCGTCGTGAAGTCGCCGACGATCTCGTCGATATCCGGATGCAGGGCGAGCCGCCCGAACGTCGTCATGCCGAGGGTGAAGCGCGACATGCCCGTCCACAGCGCGAGCACCCTGCCGAACGCGGCGCACAGGAGACTGGAAGGGCTCAATTCCGAGCGTGCCGCCCTCCGGCGCAGGATGTCCCATTGCGCGCGGTCGAGACGGGCCGAGAACCGGCGGAAGGTATGCGCGCGGTTGCCCGCGCGACCGCGCATCGGCAACTCCGGCGGCGGCGGCAGATCGGGCAGTCGCTCCATCCAGTACTTCCTGGCGCGCGCGTAGCGGGCCGACTCGCGCAGTCGCCGCGCCGCCAGGATGTAATCGCGGAACGTAAACTCGACCGCACGCGTCGCATGCCGTTCGCCCTGCTCGTAATAACCGAGCAGGTCCCGATGGAGCAGCTGCAGGCTGTAGGCGTCCGCCAGCAGCAGGTCGATGCTCAGATGCAGACGGGAACAATCGGGCAGCTGGTGGACGAAAAGCTCGAACAGCGGCCAGCGATCGGCGGGAAGCACCTGGTGGGACATCCGCGCGCGAGTCGCGGCGAGTTGCCGCTCCGCCTGGTCCGGATCGACCTCCCGCAGATCGCGATATCCCACTTCGTATTCCGGAACGCGCTCCAGGATCCGCTGATAACCATCTGCGGAGAATACCGCACGCAGCATGTCGTGCCGTGCGATGAGCAGGCGCATCGCCTTTTCGAACCGCGGCAGGTCGAGGTCGTCGATATCCACCTCGAGGTAGGCGTGCGTGCTCACGCTCCCCAGATGGACGGCGTCGCGACGCCCCACCCAGTACGCCTGTTGCACCGCCGACAGCGGGAACGGCGCGTAGCGATGCGCCGGGTCCGGCGCCACCGACTCCCAGGCCTCGGCGGCATGCCCCTCGCCCAGGCGAAGCTTCTCGATCAGCGCGGCCAATCCGGCCGGCGTGGCGTCCTCGAAGAAATCCGCCAACGGCACGGCCAGGCCGAACAGATTCTGGACGCGGCTGATGAGCTTGATGGCCAGCATCGAGTTGCCGCCGGACTCGAGGAAATTCTCCTGTACGCCGATGCGATCGCGGCCGAGCACCTGCGCGCACACTTCGGCGAGCACCGTCGCGGAAGGCGCCGGAACGACCGTCGCGGGATCGCCTGCGCGCGCGGCCGTCGTGCCTCCCGGCTGCAGGTCGCTCAGGGCGCCGCGATCCACCTTGCCGTTGTCGTTGAGCGGCAGCGCTTCCATTTCGAAGAACGCGGCGGGCACCAGCGGCGCGGGAAGCTTTGCCTTCAACATCGCCTTGATGGCCTCGAATGCGTCCTCCGTCGACGCGTCGATACCGACGGGCGCCGCTCTGGTCCGACCGAAAGCGCGGGCATCCGCCATCGCGCCCTGGATCGGATCCTCATCCGGATCGATCGGGCCGCCCAGCAGGGTATGCATCAGCAAGTGCTGCTCATCGACGGCCAGCCGTTCGCGCATGTCCGGGAAGGGCACGCCTCCGATCTGGCACAGGCCGATGGCGTGCTCGGGCGCGAGCGTTTCCAGCAGTTGGGTCACCAGGCCCGCCTCGATCGCGGCGTAGCGCATGCCGACCTCGCCGTAGAGTTCGGTCATCGCCGCCATGCTCGCCACCAGAAACACGACGAACGCAGAATCCTCGAACAACGCCGCGTTCTGTTCGCCGATGCCTTCGGCGAGCAACGGCGTGCCGCCCGGCAACGGCCGCAGATCGTGATGGCGGGGGTTGTAGTAATAGAACCCCGGCGCCACGCCCGCGATGCGATCGGGCTTCACGTACACATAGGCCTGGATCGGATAGAGGTTCCCGGCCGACCCGTAGCGGTATTTCGGGAACATCAACGATGGATTGCGGAACTGGGCGATGCCCGAGAGCATCAGGCCGAAACCGCGCGCATCCATCGGGACCTGCAGGAAGCGCCGCCGGCTGCGACGAAGCAGGAAGGCGGCGGCATCGTCGTCGGGACGCGCCAACGCCACGACGGCGCTCGCCGGGGAACCGAGATCGCGACGGACGTTGGGCTGACGGGTACGTATCTCGAGCTTCTTGAGATAGTCGGCGTCGGGCGCCTGGGACGGGGCCTCGGCAGGCGGAGCTTCGGCGAGGACGACGAAGGCGGCGAGCTGTCTGTCGCCCCGCGCCGTCCGCTGCGCCACCACCGCCGCCTGCGATACCCGCGGATGCTGCAACAACACCGCCTCGATCTCCCCGGGCTCGATCCGATGAC
>JBMOOY010000015.1:0-2931 GCA_049324395.1 Pseudomonadota bacterium | reverse complement strand
GCCGACGGAACGTCGCCGCGCGCCGCAGCGACCACAGCCGCCACGCCCAGACCAGCACCACGATCCACACCGCGCCCAGCGGCAGCAGCAGCCAGATCCAGGGGTTGCGCGGCGCCCAGGCCAGCGCGCCGGTGGCGTCGGCAGATGCGGGATCGTCGATGCGCGCGGGCGCGCCGGCCGCTGCCGGCGCCACCGTCAACACCAGATCCGGCAGCGACGCGGTGCGCGCGACCCCGGCCTCCGCATCCCACCAGTCGATCCGCGGTCCGGCGATGCGCAGGGTGCCGTCGCGCGACGGCAGCACCGCGAAACGGCGCACGACGGTGGTGCGCACGCGATCGTTGGCGAAGTCGTCCTGCGACTGCGCCGGCTCGGGAAACGTCTGCGCGCCGTCGCCGATCTTCAACGCCAACGCGGGCAACTGCGAGGCCATCGCGCCTTCGGCCACCGCTTCCACGGTGACTCGCGCGGTCTCGCCGACGCGCAGGGTCTGCGGCGATTCCAGATAGCGCAGGCGCAGCCCGCGCAACGGCAGCCACGGTTGCGCGGCGCCGGCGGGAATCGGACGGACCTGCAGTTCGGTCGGGCGCCCGCGCACGCGGACGTCGCCGCGCACGCCGCCGAACGGTCCGCTGAAGGGATCGATGCCGCGCCCGAGGAAACGCGGCGCGGGTATCACCACGCGGCCGCCGCGCTCGGGGATCAGCAGGAACCGGCGTTCGACCACGTTGTAGAGCGTGTTGCCGATCTGCCGGGTGCGCTGGGTGTCGTCGCTGAGCTTCTGCAGGGTCGCGCCGTCGGGCGGGTCCTGATCGAGGCGCCCGTCGATCAGCGTGCCGAGTTCGTAGTAGAGCCGCACGGTGTAGCCCACCGATTGCTGCACGAACGGCGTGGGCGTTTCGACCCTGGTGTCGAGGAACACCGCGGGCATCGCGCCGCCCGGCGATGGTTGCGCCGACGGCGGCGCGGTCGTAGGTACGCGCGGCGGCAGCACGGTCAACCGCAACGGCGGCGTGGTGTCGCGACCGAAGCGCATCGCGGGCAGTTCGATCAGGCCCTCGCGCAGCGGTTGCAGGGTGAGGCGCACGGTCATGCGCATGCTCATCGCGCCGTTGTCGATCGACATGCCGGTGGCGACGTTCTGATCGACGATGGCGAACTCGCGGACGATCGCGGCCATGTCCGGCAGGCCGCGACCGCTGGTGTCGGAAACCTCGAAGGTCAGCACCACGGTTTCGTCGAGCGCGACGCTGTCCCGATCGAACCAGGCGCGGCTCTGCGCCCACGCCGGCTGGACGCACAGCCACAGCAGCGCGACCCAGCACCAGCGCGCGACGAGCGCGAACCGGGAGCCGCGCGCGCGCCCGCGCATCAGCGATCGCCCTCGCGGCGACGGCGTTTCTGTTCGAGGATGAACTTCGCGCGCAGCAACCCGCCCGGATCGTCGGGTACGCGCCGCAGCCACGCCTCGTTGGCGATGCGGCGCTCGCGTTCGGCGGCGGTCTCGCCCGGGCGCCCCTTCGGATCGAAACGCACGGCATCGCGTCGGCCGCCCTCCTTTCCGGGGTCCGCGGCGGTCCCGGCCACCGCGCGACGCATCCGCTCGCGCTGCGCGGCCTCCGCCTCGCGCTGTTCGCGCGCCTGCGCCTTCGGGTCCTGCGACGCATCCGGACGCGGTTTCGGCGCGGCGCCCTGTTGCGCGGCGGAAGGAGGCTGCGAGCGGTCGCGGGAAGGATCGCTGCGCGCGCCCCGCTGCGCGTCCTGCTGCGGATCCCGCCGTTCGCCCTGCGCCTTGTCCTGCCGCCCGCTCTGCTCCTCCTGCGAACCGCGCTTGCGATCGCCGTCTTCTCCGCCGCGCTGCTCGCGACGCGCCTGCTCGCGACGACGCGCGGCATCGACCCGGTTGCGGTTCTCGGCGGCATCGGCGAGATCGGGACGCAATCGCAATGCATGGTCGTATTCGGCGATGGCTTCGTCGTAGCGCCCCTGCTTCGCGAGCGCATTGCCGCGGTTGTAGGCGGCTTCCGCACCGGGCAGATCGCGCCATGCGGCTTCGGCGGCGGCGTAATCGCCGTTGCGGTAGGCCTCGACGCCGCGCGCCATCTCGGCATGCTGCCGCTGATCCTCGCGGCGCCACAGCTCGGCGGCATCGGCAGGCCGCAACGGCAGCCACAGCGTCAGCAGGACCACCGCGAGCACGCCGCGGCGGAACGCGAGCAGCGCGAGCAGCAACAGCGGCGGCAGCAGCCAGAAGCCTTCGTCCAGTCGCGCCGCGCCGCGCTTGTCCTGCACGGTCGCGGTGTCGATGCGGTCGGCATCGAGTACGCCGAGCGCGCGCAGATCGGCGTCGCCGGGCGCGAAGGCGACGTAACGCCCACCGCCGGATGCGGCGAGCGTGCCCAGATCGCCGTCGTGCAGCCGTGCGACCGCCGGCGCGCCGTCGCGATCGCGATATCGGCCGCCGGACACCGCGCCGAGGCCCAGCACCGAAACCCGGTAGCCCTCGGAACGCGCGTCGATCGCCGCCCCGTTGGCGCCGCCGCCGGCGCGATCGGTGATCAGCAGGATGTCGCCTCGGGGAAATCCGGCGCGTTCGAGCAACCGCACCGATTCCTCGATCGCGCGATCCGCGCGGCTGCCGTCGCTCGGCATCACCTCCGGCGACAACGCATCGACGAACAGCGCGACGTTGGCGGCGTCGCCGGTGAGCGGCGAGACCGTATAGGCGTCGTCGGCGAACGCGACCAGCGCGATCTGTCCGCCGCCGCGCGCTTCGAGGATGCGCGCGATCTTGGCGCGCGCCTGCAGCAATCGCGACGGCGGCACGTCGTCGGCGAAGGTGGCGTACGACAGATCGACGGCGATCACCAACGGCGTGCGGTCCTGCCACAGCGGTTGCGGCACTTCGCGCCAGCTCGGCCCGGCCATCGC
>JBMOOY010000014.1:0-2975 GCA_049324395.1 Pseudomonadota bacterium | reverse complement strand
GCGAATGGTGCGGGCCTGTCGCTCGTCCCCAAGCCGTCCAGCCCCGCGCGCGCTGTCCGTAGCACCACAGAGCCCCGCATTGCAGGGTCCGTAACCGTGGCGCGTGAGGCAGGCTCGATCGCCGGGGGGCGGGTCGCTTCGATCGACGCAGCACCGCGCGCCACATCATCACCCCGGCCAAGGAGGGCCGCATAATGGCGCAAAGCTGGCCGTCCAAAGATCCCGACGAGACGCTCGACTATAGCTGGACCGTCCCGATCGACGCGGACGATGCCATTACCAGCGCCGCGCTCACCGTCGTTTCCGGCACCGTCACGATCGCCAGCCAGGATGCCACCGCGACCGGGCTAACCGCGTTCCTCTCCGGCGGCACCGACGGCGAGACGGCGATCTTCTCGGGCACCGCCACGACCGAGGGCGGGCGCACGTTCGAGGAAACCTTCTATCTGGTCGTCCGCACTGCGGTTGACGCCGAGGTCGCGGCCCTGCGCGCGCGCTATCCCGCCTTCGCCAGCGTGCCATCTGCCACCATCCGCTACTGGCTGGACGATGCGGCGCGGTTCGTCGATTCGAGCTGGACTGATGCGGATCGGCCGATTGGGCTGCTTGCCTGCGCGGCGCACCATATGGCGATGAACGGGCTGGGCAGCGAGGCGGCGACGCCGCAGGGCGTGACCAGCTTCAAGTCCGGCACATTCTCCGCCACCGTCGACGCGCGCCAGGCGGGGCGCACCGGCATGTCCGCCACCCGCTACGGCCAGGAGTTCCTGATGCTGACCCGCCGCAATCGCGGCGCGGCTCGCGTGATTGCCGCAGGGCGCGCGGTGAACAACGATTGGCCCTATCGCGCATGACCATTCCCGCTGCCTTTGCCAACATCGCAGCGCGCATGTCCGGCGCAATCGGCGCGCCCTTCATCGACGCCACGGCGGAATGGCCCGGCACCCCCACCCTCACCCCCGGCGGTTCGATCGCCACGCCCGGCACCCCGGTCATCATCCCGTGCCGTGTCCAGTTCGATGCGGTCACGCACGCGATGCGCGCGCGCGACGACTATCAGGACCGCGATGTGCGGATCCTCGTGCTCGGTTCCGGCCTCTCGCGCCCGATCGATAGCGAGGCTACCATCACGGTCCAGACCGGCCCTTATGCAGGTTCGTGGTTGCTGCGCAGCGTGACGACCGATCCGGCGGGCATCGGTTACGAGTGCCTGGGGCGCAGGGAATGACCGGCTCGCGAATCCGGGGCGGCAAGGCGCACCTCGCGCGCCTGCGCAAGCTCGAGAAGGACACCACTCGCTTCGTCGGCAAGGCGCTGTTCGCCGGTGGCGAGAGCATCCAGATCGAGGCGCAGCTTTCGATCACGCAAGGCGCGGTCAGCGGCAAGAACCATGTCCCGTCCAAGCCCGGCGAGCCGCCGAACCAGGACACGGGCAGGCTGGGCGACAATATCGAGACGGTGCAGAAGATGCAGCTGCTGGTCGAGGTATCGAGCAACGCGCCCTATTCCGCCGATCTCGAGTTCGGCACCTCGAAGATGGCCGCGCGTCCCTTCATGCGCCCGGCGCGCGACAAGAAGCGTGCCGAGGTCGTGGCGCTGGTCGAGCGGGCCGTATCGCAGGCCGCGCGCCAATCGCGCAGTAACGCAAAGGACTGAATATGAACGTAACGCTTGACCAGAGCTGGACCTATCGCACCCCGCTGCTGACCATCGAATACCCCGCCGGGACGCACGACATGCCCGACGATCACGCGGCGGCGGCGCTCGCGGCCAACGTCATCAAGGAGAAGCGCAATGGCAACCGGACTGGTCAGACTGTCCCGCCAAGCGGTGCTGACAGCCCTGAAAGCTGACACGGGCGTTACCGCGCTCGTTCCCGCCGCTTCGATCCACGGCCAGTCCCCGCTTTCCGAGCCAACTTGGCCGTTCATCAAGATGGGCTCGATCACCTTCGCCCCGCTCGACGCCGCGTGCGTCGCGGGCGGTGTGGGCCGCATCGTCGTGCACGCCTTCGCCAAGCCGGTCAGGAACGGCAGGCAGGTCACGCAGACAGCCGAGGATCATGCCGGGCTGATCCAGTCCGCGATCGAGGCGGCGCTGCACAAGGCGCGTCTGCCGCTGGCCGGTGGCACGATGACGCTCAAGTGCATCAACACCGACCTGCTGGTCGATGGCGCCGAGCCGGAAGCTTTCCATGCGGTCACGGATTTTCGTGCAAGGGTCATCGCCGCGTGATACTGTTGGCGCGATGGCAGAAACCCCCGACCCCGCCGCACTGGCCCTGATCAAGCAACTCTACAAGCGCGGGCTGATCGATCTCGACGATATCGAGGAGATGGCGGACGAGGCCGGGCCGGAATCCGCGCACCTCATCCGCATGATGGCGATCGAGGCCGAGGCACCATCGCAAGCCGATTGGGAAGCCGAGCGCGCGCGCCGTCAATTCCGCGTCGTCCGTAAAGAGGACTGACAAACGCCATAGCATCCCGCGCAATATCCACGCGCGGAGATCATGGCATGAGCCTTCCCAACGAGTTTGATTTTGGCCTGCTCAAGGTGGGCAACGGCGCAACTCCCGAGGTATTCACGACCGTCTGTGGCATCATTGATGTCGCGGTCAACGAGAGCGTCGACACCACCTCGCGCCGCGTGCGCGATTGCACCACGCCCAACAAGCCCGGCGTGACCAAGGTGAAGGTCAATGGCACCTCGTGGACCATCACGGCTTCCGGTCTCACCAATGCGAGCGAGGAAACCAATCTGCGCGCCCTGCTCGGCAAGCTGAACAACTACAAGGTCGAGGCCTATGACGACGACGGCACCGATGCGGGCGACCTGCTCGGCACGTGGTCGGGCGGCGCTGTCCTGACCGCCAAGAACATCAACGTCAACCGCGATAGCGACTCCGCGATCGAGCTGACCCTTGAAGGCGACGGAGCGCTGGCCTGGGCGGCGGCATGACGCATGGAAACCGC
>JBMOOY010000013.1:0-3097 GCA_049324395.1 Pseudomonadota bacterium | reverse complement strand
ACGTGCGCAAGGGCTTCAGCTTCGGCGGTCTGGTGTTCGAGGAGTACCGCGGCAAGGCGTCGGACCTGGAAGGGACCGTGCGCCGGTTCATCGCGCCGGGCGAAGCGCACGCTTTCCCGATCGGCACCCTCAACACCTTCGGCACCTACAACGCGCCGGCCGACTTCAACGAGACGGTCAACACGCTCGGCCGGCCGGTGTACGCCAAGCTCGATGCGCGCAAGTTCGAGCGCGGCACCGATCTGCACACGCAGTCCAACCCGCTGCCGATGTGCCTGCGGCCGAGCGTGCTGGTCAAGCTCTCGATCAACTGAGGAATCCCCCATGACCACACACGATGGGCGGGCGGCAGCGCCGCCGGCCGGGGATCGCTTTGTCCGCGCGATCGACCGCGTGCTGATCCACGAGGGCGGCGATGCCGACGATCCGCGCGATGCCGGCGGGCGCACGCGCTGGGGCATCAGCCAGCGTACCTATCCGACCCTCGACATCCGTCGGCTCACGCGGGCGGAGGCGATCGCGCTGTACCGGCGCGACTTCTGGACGCCGCTGCAGGGCGATGCGTTGCCGCCCGCGCTCGCGTTCCAGGCGCTCGACGCCGCGGTGAACCACGGCGTCGGCCGCACGGTGCGCTGGCTGCAGCGGCTCGCGGGCGTGCGGATCGACGGGCAGCTCGGGCCGGTGACGCTGGCCGCCCTGCGTTCGGCGGACGAGGCGTCGCTGATCGAGCGGCTGCTTGCGCTGCGGCTCGACCTGTATGTCGAGCACGACCGTTTCGCCGTGTTCGGTCGCGGCTGGACGCGGCGGATCGCAGAGAACCTGCGCTACGCCGCGCGGGATCTGGCGTGAGCGCGCCGCTCGATCCGGCCTTCGAGGCCGCGCACGACGCGCTGTTCGCGGTGTTCGGCGAGCCGGCCATCGTGCGCCGGGGGCGCCGGCCGCCGGTCGCGGTGCGGGTTGTGATCACCTACAACGTCACCGAGTTGGGCGACTACAGCCAGGGCTTCGCCCGCGTCACCACCGTGAAGTTCCGCAATCCCGAGTGGCGACCGCGTGCGGGCGATGTCCTGCATGTCCCCGGTGGCCGGTTCCGGATCGAGCGCATCGTCGTCGACGACGGCTTCGTGACCGAAACGGTGCTCCATGGTTAACGCACCGATCCCGTGGGCGATCCTCGAGTTGGTGCAGACGCGACTGCGCATCGTGCGCCGGGCGAACGACTACCGCACCGACGCCGGTCGCGATGTGCGCCTGGAGCCGGGGGCATTCGACCCCAGCGATGCGCCGCGCCTGACGTTGTATCCGCTGACCTCCGTTTTTCCCGACGATGCGCGCAGCGCGGGCGAGCGTGGGTTCACCTTCGTCGTCGAGGCGCTCGTGCCGGTGAAACTCGACAACGCGCAGCAGCGCATCGTCGAGACCCTCGCCGACATCGAGGATGCGCTGGATGGTTACGCGCAGGCGCCGCTCGCGCTGCCGCTGCAGTTCCAGGAATCGGTGCTGCTCGATCGTCCCGACGGCATCGCCGCGATGGCGGCGCAGGTGCTGTTCGGGACGCGGTACCGACGCGCGTTGTCGCGATGAGTGCCTTCCTCCACGCCGACCTCGACGGCCTGCTGTCCGCCTCCCGCAACCTGAGCGCGCTGGCCTCGCGCCTGCCGACCCTGCACTCGCGCGCGATCGGCACCTTGGCGCGGCGTCTGCCAGTCCAAGCGCGCCGCGATATCCAGGCCGAGTACCAGATCGGTGCGCGCCGTCTCACGCAAGACCTGTCATCGCGCAGCACCGACGAGGGCGTGCGCCTGGTGGGGCGCTTCCGCGGCATCGGCCTGCGCAATTTCGCCGCGCGCCCGACAACGCGCGGCGTCACCGCCGCGATCGTCCGCGGCAAACGCAGCCTGCGCGAACGCGCCTTCATCCGACGGGGCCTCGCGGGCAACGAACACGTCTTCCGCCGCGAAGGCCCCAAACGCCCGATGCAGCAGGGCCGGTATGCCGGCAAGCAGCGACAACCGCTGCTCGTCGAGTACGGCGCCACCGCCGCGCAAATGCTCGCCAAGGGCCGTCGCCCCGAACGCCTCGTCGACTACGCCCGCGGCGTGCTCGCCGCCGAATCCGAACGTCTCCTGCGGCTCGCCGCCGGTGCGTCCGTCCCGTCTTCCCCCAACGCACCGCGCACATGAAAACCATCCGCCTGTACCACCCGCACACCCACGAAGGCATCGCCTACGACCCGCCGCCCGAGGGCATCGAACTCAGCGTCAACGACGCCGATGCCGCCGTGCTCGAGGCGTGGGGTCTGACCACGCCGCCACCCGCGCTCGCGGACGTATCGACCGCGTCCGACGCCGACGCCCTTGTCGCCGATACGGCGGGAAGCGAAGCGACGGCAACCGAGGCGATCCCGCCGCGCCACGACCGCCGCGCGCGCGTCGCGGTCGATCTTTCCTCCACCGAACCGACCGCCGACACGACGGCCAGGAGCGTGTAATGCAGGACTTTTCGTTCCAGGGAAAACTCTATCTGGGCAATCGTCTGCCCGGCGGTCGGCCCGGCGCGCTGCGCTGGGTCGGCGATGCCCCCAAGTGCGACCTGACCCTCAAGACCGAGACCGAGACCCGCAAGGAATCGTACTCGGGCAATCGCCTGACCTCCGCCGTACTGCAGAAGGGCAAGGAGGCCGAACTCACTGTCGCGATCAACTGGGCCGACATCGACAACCTGCTACTCGGCCTCTACGCGAGCAAGGCGTCGATCGCCGCCGGCACGGTGACGGGCGAGGCGTTTCCGGCGGGGCTCGCCGCGAACGACGTGATCGCGCTCGACCACACCACCATCAGCCAGTTCGTCCTGACCGACGGCAACGCCGCGCCCGCGACGCTGGTGGCGAACACCCACTACCGGATCGAGAGCATCCGCGCGGGCCTGATCAAGCTGCTCAACCTCGCCGCGTTCACCCAGCCGCTGCGTGCGGCCTACCGCTATGGCGCACGCACCAGCGTGGCGATGCTCACCACCTCGGCGCCCGAACGCTTCCTGTATCTGGACGGCACCAACTCGATCGACAACGCGCCGGTGCAGGTGCGCCTGTACCGCG
>JBMOOY010000012.1:0-3278 GCA_049324395.1 Pseudomonadota bacterium | reverse complement strand
TGAAGGTCGCCTGCGCGATCAGCCCGGCGATGGTCGCGCCCTGCGCGATGGCGCCCGCGATGAACGGAATGTTCTGCGGGAAGCCGACCTTGCTCGCTTCGGCCACGTTGTTGGCGAGCGCGAGCGCTGCCTGCGCGATCGCGAATGCCTTCGACAAGGCGAACAGGGCGCGATAGGTCGCGCTCTGCTCGCCGCCGAAGGATTTGGCGATGTCGGCGAGCTGGCCGAAGGTCGCGGACGCGCCCGCGAGCAGCACCTGCGTCTGCGCCGATTGCAGTTGCGCGAGTGCGGCCTGGTGCTGGCGCTCGATCGTTTCTTCCTGCGCATCCCACTGCGCATTCAGATCGGCGCGCTGCGAACGGAACTGCGCGAGCAGTGCGAGCTGTTCGGCGTGCCAGGCTTCGAGCCGCGTGCGCGACTGTTCGATCTGCGCGAGATCGCTGCCGGTCTGCCCGAGATCCGGTGTCGCGCCGGGGACGCGGTCGAGCGCCGCATCGGGCTTGCGAAAGCTCGTCTGCGCCACGCGCGCCATCGCCGCGTCGTAGTCGGCCTTGGTCGCGATCCCGTCGCGCAGCGCGTCGTTGAGCAGCTTGACCTGCTCGCGCGCCTCCGCGAGTGCCACCTCGGCCGGCGTGCGCAGGCCCTCGCGCAGGGCCGCGTAGGCGCGCGTGGTCTTCTCGAGTTCGGCCTTGCGCTCGCGCTCGGCATCCGCCGCGGCGCGGGCCTTGTCGAGGGCTTCGGCCTCCGCGACGAGTTGCGCTTTCAGCGCGGGCGCGAGCGTCTTCAGCGCACCCTGCGTGGTCTCGTAGCGGATGCGCGCGGCCTCGCCGGCACGGGTCTGGCCGGCTTCGACCTCGCCGAGCAGCGCGACCTCGCGGCGCAGCGACTCCAGTTCGCGCTCGGCGGCCTCGCGGGCGCGATCGGCGTCGGTGGCCTTCGGCTTCGGTGCGCGCGGTCCTTTCGGTGCCTTGAACTGGTCGTCGATCTGCGCGCGGCGCGTCTTCTCGAAGGCCGCGAGCGATGCGCCCTCGACCTGCGTGACGCCGCCCGCGCGCAGCGCGGCGATATCGCGTTCGAGTTCGCGCAGCTGCTGTGCCTTGGCGACCGCGCGATCCTGGCCGAGCGCCGCTTGCGCGCGACCGAGGGCGTTGATCGCGTTGGTCTGCTTGGCCTGCGTCGCCGCCTGCGCATCGGCCTTCGCCTGCTCGGCGCTGGCCTCGCGCTGCAGCGTCGCCTGCTCCTGCCGCAGCGCACGGATGCGTTGCTTGGTGCCGGCATCGACATCGGCGCTGGCCAGCACCGCATCGAGCGAGTTGATTCCACCGAGTTCCCGCCACTCGTTGCCGATGCGATCGAGTTCGTCGGTGGTCTTCTGCAGCCGGAACGCCAGATCGTCGCGGCCGATGTTGCGGATCGTCTGCCAGACCCCGCCGATGATCTTGCCGAGATTGATCCACGCCCGTTCGAGCGATCCCGCGCGCGCAGTCGCTTCCTGCATCCGCTGCGCTTCGAGGCGCGAGAAGGTCTCGACCGCCAGGCGCGCGGCATCGTGCGCGCGGCCCTGCGCTTCGAGCGCGCGGACGTGCTGGTAGACCTCGACCGTCACGCCACCGTATTGCTGGCTCAGGCGCACCAGTCCTTCCGTTGGCGCCTTGTACAGCGCCACCAGCTGCTGCGTGGTCGTCTCGACGGACTGGCCGGTCAGCTGCGCCAGGTTGACCGCCGCGCTCGCCGCCGCTTCGAGACTGTCGCCCGCGACCTGACCGGACGCGGCCAACGCGGCGACCGCTGCTTCGGCGTCGCCGTACTCGCCGGTGGCCGCGCCGACGCTGTCCTTGACCCCGCGCAACTGGCCGGCGGTGGTCCCGGCGGCGTTGCCGGTGGCGATCAGCGCGCGTTCGTAGGCTTGCGTCTCGCGGTAGCCGGACACCGCCGCGACGGCGACGGTGCCGATGACCGCCGCGACCAGGGCGAGCCCGGCGACCATCGGCGTGATCGCGCCGAGCAGGGCGCGCGCGGCCGGCACGATGCCGCCGAAGGAATCCTTCAGCTGGCCGCCCTGCTGGATCGCCACCAGCCACGGTTTCTGACCGCCGGCCAGGGAGGTGACGATGTCGGTGATCTGCGCCGGCAGCTGGCGCATCGCCTGCCGGGTCTGGCCGATGGAGACGGTGTACTGCTCGGTGGCGCGACGGCCAGTGTCGGTCGCGCGCGCGGCGGTGACGGTCGCGGTGGCGAGTCCCGTCCGCGTCGTCGCCAGCCGCGCTTCCAGCGCGTCGGCGCGGCGGTTGATCTCCAGCATCCGCAGCGCGGCGTCGCGCTGCAGGGCCTGCGCCTGACCCAGGGCCGCGGTGCGCTCGACCGGCGTGCGCAGCTGCTCCGGCGTTGCTGCAGTAAACACCGCGGTGGACGCTGCACGCCGTTCGGCGATGCGCGCCTGCTCGACCGCCTGCTGGCGCAAGGCGGCGGCGTTGCGGGCCGCGGCGTCGGCTTCCAGGCGCGTACGTCGCTCGACCTCGGCGGTGATCGCGCGCTGCGCCGCGAGCGCGGGCGCGGCCTGTGCATCGACGGTCACCGCCCGGCCGGCGGCGCGCACCTGGCCGAGCGCGCGGTCCACCTGCACGAGCGCGTTCTGCAGCCGGCCGAGACTGGTCTCGGCCTGCGCGGAGTCGCCGCGGACCTTGAAGTTGAGGACGAAATCCTGGTTCATCGGGATCGATTCACAGCACTTGGATCACAGCCCGCCGCGCAGGGACTTCACCCGCGCCTCGGCGGCCTCCCCGCCCCACACGGCGGTGGCCACGTCCTCGATGAAGTCCGCGCGACGCTGGCGTTCGCCACGGTCGACGGCCTCGAAGGTCGCGAGGAGCTGGCGCTCGGTCATCCGACCGAGCCGGGCGAGGTCGCCGCAGCCGGCGGCGGCGAGTCCGGCGAAGAGATCGCTCCAGCCGAGGCGCCGGCCGCGAGCAGCTGGGCCTCGCGCAGCTGTGCCTCGCGAAGTTCCGCCAGCACCTCGCGCACGAAAAAAGCGGCGTTGACCGCGAACCAGGTCGCCAGATACAGCTCCAGTTCGTCCGGCGGCAGTGCTTCGAGCCAGGCGACCTCGACATCGCCGGCCTGCGCCGCGATCGTCGGGATCACCGCGCGGTGGCGACCGAACAGACGGCGCACCTGCGCGTACCGCAGCGCGCCGTCGTCGCTCGCGGCGATCAGATCGGCGATGAAGGCGGCGGCGCGATCGGCGACGTCCAGACCCTCGAAGAAGCCGTACTCGCGCA
>JBMOOY010000011.1:18485-31177 GCA_049324395.1 Pseudomonadota bacterium | reverse complement strand
CTGGGGCGCGGCGGTTTCCGTGCTGCTGCTGTGGTTGGGCTGGTGGATCGGCGGCCTGTGCGCGTACGCACTCGGTCGCGCGCTGCGTCGTCCGCTGGTCCGACGCGGCGCGGTGGTCGAGGCCTTCGCCTACTATCGCGCACGGTTGCCGCCGGATCCCGGATTCTTCGCGATCCTGCTGCTGCAACTGGCGCTGCCCTCGGAAATTCCCGGCTATCTCTGCGGCATGATGCGCGTGCCGCTGCGCACCTATGCGCTCGCGCTGGCGGTAGCGGAACTGCCCTACGCCGCGGGCACGGTGCTGATCGGCGACAGCCTGCTGCGCGAACGCCTCGGCCTGCTCGCGCTGCTGGCGGCGCTCGGCGCTGCGACCAGTTGGTATGCTGTGCGCCGGTTGCGTCGACATCTCGCGTCCCGCGCGGTCGGCTGACGCTTCGGACCGATACGTCAAGCCGATACTCCAGACCACATCCGTCGCCCGATTCCTCCGTCCGGATCCGCACTTCCCGTCGATGCCGAACTTTCCCTCCGAACTGTCCGGTTTCAGCGTGGCGCTGGCGATCGGCCTGCTGATCGGCATCGAGCGCGAACGCAGCAAGGGCGCGGGGCCCGATCGCGGCCCGGCCGGCGTGCGCACCTTCCTGTTGATCGCGCTTGCGGGCGCGATCGCGCAGCGCTTCGGCGGCGTGATCGTCGCGATCGGCACCGGTTTCGTCGCGCTGGCCGCGCTCGCCGCCTATCGCCGCAGCCGCGCCGAGGATCCCGGCCTGACCACCGAGGTCGCGATGCTGGTGACCTTCCTGCTCGGCGTGCTGGCGATGACCGCGCTGCCGCTGGCCGCGGGTCTGGGCGTGGTGGTCGCGGTGGTGCTGGCGAGCAAGTCGGCGCTGCATCGTTTCGTGCGCGACACCCTGTCCGAACAGGAAGTCCACGACGGCCTGCTGCTCGCCGCCGCCGCGGTGGTGGTGCTGCCGCTGCTGCCGGATCGTGCGGTCGACCCGCTGGGCGCGTTCAACCCGCACACGCTGTGGCTGCTGGTGGTGCTGGTGATGGCGATCAACGCCGGCGGCTACGTCGCACTGCGCCTGCTCGGCCCCGGCACGGGCCTGGCGCTGGCCGGGTTCGTCGGCGGCTTCGTGTCGAGCACCGCGACCATCGCCGCGATGGGCGATCGCGCCCGCGCCACGCCCGCGCTGCGCGGCCAGTGCGCGGCCGCCGCGCTGTTCTCGAACGTCGCCACCGTGATCATGCTCGCAGCCGTGATCGGCGCGCTGTCGATGCCGGCGCTTCGGCTGCTCGCGTTGCCGTTGACCCTGGCCGGCGTCGCCGCGGCGCTCGCGGCCGGTCTCGCGCGTTGGCGCCTGTCGCCCGGGGCGGTCGACGATCGGCCGGTCGCGCCCGGTCGCCCGTTCGAGCCGCGCCAGGCGCTGACCTTCGCCGCCATCGTCTGCGCGATCCTGCTGCTGTCCGCGGCCGTGCATCGCTGGCTGGGCGATGCCGGCGTCGGCATCGCCGCGGGCGTGTCCGGCTTCGCCGACCTGCACGCCGCCGCCGCGTCGGTGGCGCAACTCGCGGCGAACGGCGCGATCGCGCCGGACACCATCGGCACGCCGGTGCTGATCGCCCTGGCGACGAACTCGCTCAGCAAGCTGCTGATGGCCTGGCTGCGCGGCGGCCGCGGCTTCCTGCTGCGCCTGCTGCCGGGCGTGGCGCTGATCGTGACCGCGTTCGCGGCGGGGTTGTGGTGGGGCGGGGCTTAGGCCGGAACCCGCGCTGCGCGGGTTCCGCACGACCGTCGGCTCAACCCTTCTTCAACCACTTCAGCAACGGCGCCCAGTCTTCCTGATGCTCGCGCACCTGCTGGGAGTGGTAGTCGAACAGGCTGCGGCCGAGGCCGACCAGCATCACGTAGGCCTGGCTGTCGCGCAGTTCGCCGACGACGGGATAGGGCCATTGCTTCAACAGTTCCACCGCCTGCTGCGAAGCGTTCGTCCAGGGCTTGAGCCGATTGCCGACCAGGCCGACGCGCAGCTGGCCGCGGCGCACCCGCGGGTGTTTTGCCACGCCGTTGAGGAAGCCGACGGTGGCGTCGATGTCGAGCGTCGAGGGCAGGATCGGCACCACGAGGGTGTCGGCCGCCTCGAAGAAGGCGTCGAGCGATTCGACCGTGGAGCCGGCGGGGGCGTCGATCACGAGCCGCTGGGTGTCGTCGGGAACGTGCTTCGCCCAGTTGCGTCGGGTGCCGTCCACCGGCAGGACCGCGCTTTCGAGGTCGGCCCGGCGTTCGGCCCAGCGGGTGGAGGAATGCTGCGGATCGGCATCCACCAGGACGGTGCGATGACCGTCGAGAGCCGCGTGGGCGGCGAGGTGGGTGGCGATGGTGGTCTTGCCCACCCCGCCCTTCGAACTGGCGACCAGAACCGTTTTCATCGGCACCTCCGCAGTGAAGAGCCCGCAGCTTAGCACCGGATCGGACGCCGGCGGGCAAGTCCCGAGGCGTGCCGATCAGTCGAATCAAGGACTTGCCCGGGCCGGCCGACGGCCCCGATCCGGCTTTGCTATCGTTTCCGCTGCTTCCGGGGGGATACCCGTCGTTTCCAGGACATCATGAGCGGCTTGCAGGACCTCGTGGCGCTGATCCGCGCCGACACCCCCCTGATCGTGATCGAGACCCCGGACGAACCGCGGGTGGTCGAGCTGTTCCGGCAATCCCTGATGCACGTCTGGCGGGCGCTGTTCCGCTGGTCGATCACCGAGGGCCTGCGCCGGATCGACATGGACCGCGAGGACGAGGCCGAAGTGGCCCCCGACGCCGGGTCCACGCTGCAGGCGATCTACCGCCACGACCAGCGCGGCGTGTTCCTGCTGCTGGATTTCGCGCCCTACCTCAAGTACGCCGGCACCCAGCGCCAGGTCCGCGACATCCTGCAGCGCCGCAACTGCCTGCCGCACGTGCTGGTGCTGGTCGGCAGCAAGGTCGAGCTGCCCGAGGATCTCGAAGCGCATGCCGTCCGCTATCGCCCGCACCTGCCCACCGCCGAGGCGCTGCTGAAGATCGTCAAGGACGAAGCGGTCGCCTACGCCCGCGAACACGGCGGCAAGCGCGTGGAGGTCGATCCCGAGGCGGTGAAGCAGATCGTGCGCAACCTGCGCGGCCTCAACGAGACCGACGCGCGCCGCATCGCGCGCCAGCTGATCTTCCGCGACGGCGTGCTCGGCGCCGACGATCTGCCGGAACTGGCCAAGCTCAAGTTCGAACTCATCAACCGCAGCGGCCACCTGCACTACGAATTCGACCCGGTGAAGCTGGAGCACGTGATCGGCGCGAAGCGGGTCAAGCGCTGGATCGAACTGCGCCGCGCCGCCTTCGTCGAAGGCAACGCGCCGGCCGGGCTCGATCCGCCCAAGGGCGTGCTGCTGCTCGGCGTGCAGGGCTGCGGCAAGTCGATGCTGGCCAAGGCCATCGCCGCCGGTTTCTCGGTGCCGCTGCTGCGCCTGGATTTCGGCGCGCTCTACAACAAGTACCACGGCGAGACCGAGAAGAACCTGCGCGACGCGCTGCATTCCGCCGAACAGCTGGCGCCGTGCGTGCTGTGGATCGACGAACTGGAGAAAGGCCTCGCCAGCTCCGGCGGCGAGGACGGCGGCGTGTCCCGCCGCGTGCTCGGCACCTTCCTCACCTGGATGGCCGAGCGCAAGGCGCAGGTGTTCATGGTCGCCACCGCCAACCAGGTGCAGGAACTGCCCGCGGAACTGCTGCGCAAGGGCCGCTTCGACGAGATCTTCTTCGTCGACCTGCCGAACGCCGACGCCCGCGCCGAACTGTTCGCCCAGCACCTGCGCCGCCGCGGCGTCGAGGCCGAAGGCTTCGACCTGCCCGCGCTCGCCGTGGCCAGCGACGGCTTCTCCGGCGCCGAAATCGAACAGGCGATCGTCGCCGCGCTGTACGCCGCCCACGCCGGCGGCCACGCGCTGGGCGATTTCCAGCTCCGCGCCGAACTGAAGAACACCCGGCCGCTCTCGGTGCTCATGGCCGAACAGGTGGAAGAATTGCGCGAGTGGGCGTCGGCGCGGACGGTACCGGCGGATTGAGGCGCATGTCCGGGATCGTCGACCCGCGCGTTCCCGCGTTCCACCTGCGTCCGGCCACCCGCGCCGACATGCCCGCGCTGTGGGACGTGCGCTACGCGGTGACCGAGAACACGCTCACGCCGGGCCGGATCGGCGACGAGGAACTGCGACGCGCGATCGAGGACGATGGGCGCGGCTGGGTCGTGGAGGTCGATGGCCGCGTGGCGGGCTTCGCGATCGGGCTGGCGGCGTCGGGCAACGTTTGGGCGCTGTTCGTGCGCCCGGAGGCCGAAGGCCGCGGCATCGGTTCCGCATTGCACGATGCGTTGCTGGCCTGGTTCGCCACGCAACCGGTGGAACGCCTGTGGTTGACCACCGGCGCCGACACCCGCGCACGGGGGTTCTACCTTGCACGCGGGTGGACGGAGATCGGGCCCCATGGCGAGGGCGAGGTCAGGATGGAGCGCGGGAATCGGGGCGAGACGACGTTCTCGTAGGTCGGGCTCACAAGGAAAGCATCGGGACGTGCCGGTAAGACGGCGGCGGTTCCACGGGAATTCCGTTGGCCTGCAGCACGTTCCGTATCAGGGCCATTTCATCGACATCGTGCGATCCCTGCAGGACATCGGCCTGCGCGTCGGCGATGCGAGCCGGGTCGGCTTCTCCCAGAGCATGCCATTGCTCCTGAAGCCAGGCCGCATGGCGTCGACGCTCTTCGACACGCTTGCGCTCCTGCGCGCACTCCGCGACGTTGTGGAGGATCGTCAGCCCGATCATGTGCGCGATGAGCGTGTCCGACGCATCCGCGAGCACGGTGCCGTAGCGCAGGCAGGCTTCGCGGCGACCCGCCTGAGACAGCGCATCGCCCTTGCAGGCTTCGACGACCGGCGCGAATCGCGGCAGTTCCATCATCGCGAAGGCGAGCGAGATCGCATACGCCCGTACCGTCGGCGTCTCGTCGTCCAACAACCAGCGTGCCTCGCGCGCGCTCGGCGGATGACGCTCGACAGCGGCGATCGTGGACCGCAACAACGTACCGAAATGGATGTCGAATCGGCTCTCCTCGCCCGCCGACGCAAGCACCTCCCGCGCGGCCGCCGCATCATCATCCGGCCGCGTGACGAGATTGAAGGGCGCCAGGCGACGCCAGGCGTCACGGGCCTCCGCTCGACGCGCATCGTCTTCGGGCATCAACCCGCGGACGAGCAGGCTGTACGCGAAAGGATCGCCTTGGCTTTCGCGAAACGCGCGGCCCAGCCAGTCGGCGAGCCTGGCATCGCCCACGACACGCGGCAACGTCGAAGCGGTGAGATTTCGTTCGCCGGCCAGCGACATCGCGCGGAGGTTTGCCGCGAGCGCGAGGTTGCGACCGCCGCCATCGGCCACGAGACGATCGGCCAATCGCGCGTGATACTCGCGGCTCGCACGCAACGTCTTCGATGTGCGCTCGGCCTCCTCTCGCTCGCATCGCACGCGGTCGGCGTCGGTCGACGATGCGCAAGCGCCCGGATCGCCGAGCGACTGCCGTATGCCCGGATGCTGCGCGTACAAGGCCGCGAGCGAAACACCCGATACGACGGCCGCCGCGAACAAGGCACCACGAAGCGGCCAGGCAGCGATGCGCTGCCGGCCGGATCCGACCTTGTCTTCCGCGGCCCTCACCCCCGCGCCACCGCCATGAACCGCGGGTTGCGCAACAGCGCCGCCGACACCAGCGACACCAGGACGCCGACCGGGAAGATCTCGGTGAAGGTCATCGGCATCCGGAACAGGGGGTTGTCGTACTGGACCCGGAAGCGTTCCATCTCGGCGGACAGCTTCGCCAGTTCCGCGGCGCCGGTGCCGGCGGCCCGGGCCTCCTCGATCGCGAGTCTGGCGTATTCGCCCATGTAGTCCATGCCGGTGACCGCCAGGGCGGCCTCCCAGGCAAGCACATAGAAGACGCCGGCGACGACGCTGATGCCCAGGCCCATGCCGAAGGCCGGCCAGAACCGGATGACACCGCCGAGGGTGTCGTCGCGATGCCGTTTCACCCCCACGAAGATCGCGCTGAGCGCGATCAGCATCGACGTGTAGCCGATGAGCATGCCCACGGCCAGGGGCGGGTGGTTGTCGGCCAGCGCGACGGTGGTGCCGAACAGGATGCTGCCGACGATCAGGCCGGCGACGGTCCCCCAGAGCAGGATCTTGCGGAACATCGGGTGTCTCCTCGTTGGTGGAGCGGCCATTCACGCGCCCGCGGCGGCCCGGAACAATCCTCCGAACGGGTGATTCGGGCGTTTTCGCCCGAAATCGGCCCGGGTCGAGGTACTTATCGCAGGATACCCAGCTCCCGCGCCCGCCGGATCGCCTCGGTCCGCCGCCGCGCACCAAGTTTCTCGAACAACCGGGCGACGTGGGTCTTCACCGTGTTCGGGGAGACGTCGAGCAACTGCGCGATCTCCTTGTTCGACCGGCCCTCGGCGAGGGCCGCGAGCACGGTCAGTTCGCGCGGGCTGATGCCCAGCGTCTCCACCGCCTGCGGATTGCCGTCGAACGGCCGCGGTTTGCCGGCGCCGAACGTCCGCGCGCCGAGCCACACGCCCAGGGCCAGGAAACCGGCGGCGATCAGGAAAACGTAGATCTCGTCCGAGTGGACCCGTGCCATCCGGCGATAGTCCAGCCACGCCAACGCCAGGGTGCCGGCGGCCAGCAGCACGCCGTAGAGAAGGATCCTCCTCCACTTCGCCCACGTCTGCATGCGCGCTCCCTCCGGCCGATCAGCGGCAGTCTAGGGCGTGCGATTTTCCCGCGCCATCCGTCCGCCCCTATGATGGCGGCCCCTTCCGCGATGAGTCCGTCCCATGCTGCGCACCCTGCTCGCGCTCTGTCTGCTGACGGTCGTTTCGCTGGCGTTTCCCGCCGACGCGGCGGCACAGACCTTCGCCTTTCCGGCCGAGGTGGCCCGCGATGAGGCGCGGTTGTCCCGGGCCATGCCGGCGCTGGCGGCGGAGGTCGACAAGGTCTACCGCGACGCGGATGCCGAGCGCGAATGGCTCAATCGCTTCCGCCTGCGCTTCGTCGCGGGCGATCACGCCGCCGCGATCGACGCCATTCGCGCGCTGCGTCGGCTCCGGCAGGAGAAGGGCGTCGCCGGCGCCGAAACGCAACTGCTGGCATACGAGATCCTCTGCGACGCGAAGCTCGCCGAAGCGGCGGGCGCGCCGATCGACGCGGCGCTGCGCGACGCCTTCCGCGCGCGCTACGGCGCGCTCGACGACCGCACGGCGTACCGGGTGAAACCCTCGTTCGGCGCGGATCTGGGGCGGGCGCAGGCCGACCTGCGCAAGGCGCTGGCGCCGGCGCTGGAACACGGCCGACTGGACCTGCCGCAGGCCCTGGAACTGGTGCGCTGGTTCCAGTTCGTGCAGGCCTTCTCGTTGCTGTCTCCGCGGACCTCCGCGCTCTTCGCAGAAGACGAAGCCCGACGCTTCCGCATCGAGCGCGACGTGCGCGTCGCGATGCCGGACGGAACGAACATCTCCGCGCTGGTGGTGCTGCCGGCCTCGACCGACGCACCGTTGCCGACGCTGTTCCAGTTCACGATCTACGCGAACCCCCGGTGGCTGCAAGCCGATGCCATCTGGGCCGCCGCGCACGGCTACGCCGGCGTGGTGGCGGTGACGCGCGGCAAATCCCTGTCCGGCGATCCGGCCGCGCCGCCATCGCAACCGGTACGGCCCTTCGAGCACGACGGCGCCGATGCCGCCGGGGTCATCGCCTGGATCGCGCGGCAACCGTGGAGCGACGGCCGCGTCGGCATGTACGGCGGCAGCTACAACAGCTTCGCGCAGTGGGCCGCGGCCAAGCATCGCCCGCCGGCGCTCAGGGCGATGGCGACCTCGGCCAGCGCCGCGCCCGGCATCGACGTGCCGATGCAGGGCAACGTGTTCCTGAATTTCATGTTCCCGTGGCCGCACTACACGACGGCCAATGCGAGCCTCGACGAAGCGACCTACAACGACGCCGAGCGCTGGCAGGCGCTCGATCGCAGGTGGTATGCCGGCGGCGGCGCGTATCGCGACATGGACACGCTCGACGGCACGCCCAATCCGGTGTTCCGTCGCTGGCTGGCGCATCCGGCCTACGACGCCTACTGGCAGGCCATGATTCCCTACCGCGAGGAATTCGCCGGCATCGACATCCCGGTGCTGGCGACGACCGGCTACTTCGACGGCGGCCGGGTGGGCGTGCAGTACTACTTCGACGAACACACGCGCCACAACCCGCGCGCCGATCACACCCTGCTGATCGGCCCCTACGGCCACATCGCGATGCAGCAGGGCGCGCTCCGGCAGATCGAAGGCTACGACGTCGACCCGTCGGCCATGATCGATCTGCCGGGACTGCGCCTCGCCTGGTTCGATCACCTCTTCAAGGGCGCGCCGAAACCGGATCTGCTGCGCGACCGCGTCAACTACCAGGTCATGGGCGCGAACGCCTGGAAACACGCGCCATCGGTGCCGGCGATGGCGAACGGCGCGCTGCGGTTGTACCCGCAGACCGCGAAGGCCGACGACGGCAGCTACCGCCTCGGCGCGGAACCGCCGCCGCGCGGCGCCTCGATCGCGCAACGTGTCGATTTCGCCGATCGCAGCGATGCCGATTGGACGCCGTCGCCGCTGTCGCTGATGCCGAAGCTCGATCCGCACGGCGGGCTGGTGTTCGTCGGCGACCCGATCGAGACGCCGACCGAGGTCAACGGCCTGTTCTCGGGCACGCTCGCGTTCGTCGTCGACCGGCGCGATTTCGACTACACGGTCGAGTTGTACGAACGGATGGCCGACGGCCGCCACTTCCTGTTGAGCTGGCATCTGGGCCGCGCCAGTTTCGCGAAGGATCGCGGCGTGCGCACGCTGTTGCGGCCGGGCAAACCACAACGCCTGTCGTTCCGCAGCGAACGATTGGTCAGCCGCCTTCTCGAACCAGGCAGCCGCCTCGTCGTCGTGCTGCGCATCAACAAACAACCGGACATGCAGATCAATCACGGCACCGGCGGCGATGTCGCCGTCGAAACCGTTGCCGATGCCGGCGCACCGATGCGGATCGAATGGCTGGGCGGCAGCGTCGTCGAGATTCCGGTGTGGCGTTGAGTCGCCGCGCTCAACCGGGTATCGGTACCCGCGCCCACAGCGGCAGCGTGAGCAGCGACAGCAGCAGGCCGTAACCGACGAGCGCGGCGGCGAGACGCGGCGCGAGACCGTGGGCGATGGCGAGCGCGCCGGCGGTGATCATCGGCGGCATCGCGGACTCCAGCAGCACGGTCCGGGCGATGTCGCCCTGCAGACCCAGCGGCGAGGCCAGCACCCACGCGAGCGCGGGCATCGCGCCGAGTTTCAGCACGAGACCGGCCGCGAGCGGTCTCAGTTCGTCCCGCGGCAACGCGAGTTTCACCGAGAGGCCGATCGCCAGCATCGCCAACGGCAGCAGGGCCTCGGACAGCGCGCGCAGGAGTCCTTCGACCCACCCCGGCGGCTGCGCCGGCATCAGCGTGAGCGCGAGGATCAAGGCCCACAGCGGCGGGAAGGCCGCGATCCGTCGCAGCATGTCGCGCGCCGTCGGGGGCGGCCTTCCGTCGGGAATGCTGCCGCCGTAGCGCGCCAGCACCCACAGTCCGAACGTCGACAGGATCAGGAACGCGCCGAACTGGTCGTAGATCACCGCGTAGGGCAACGCATGCTCGCCGATCAGCGCCCGGATCAGCGGATAGCCCAGAAAACTGGTATTGCCCAGCGCCACCGCGAGCAGCAGCACCGCACGTTCGTCGTCGCGGAAACGCAACCGGCGCGCGCACAGCGTCACCAGCACGATCGCGGCGACGAGCAGGAGCCACGGCACCGCCGCGATCCCGATCAACGACGATTCCCACTGCAACCGCGGCGCGTGGCGCAGCACCGCGGCGGGCAAACACACGTACAGCACCGCCTGGTTCAAGCCCTGTGCGGCGTTCGCCGGCAATGCGCGCAGTCGCTGCAGGGCATAGCCCAGCGCGAGCATGCACAGGATGAACTTGAAGGCGGTGGGGGTCATGGGATGGGCTGGGACGGGAGCGACGATGTCCAACCATCGCATGGCAGGTCGCGTCGCAGCGAAGGCTCTGTAGGAGCGACGGAAGTCGCGACGAACAACGGAAAGCTTGTCCGTAGCCTGTCGCGACTTCCGTCGCTCCTACAACACGGGCCTGCCGGGTACGCGCGGCTCAATACCCCGCCGCCATGCCGTCCTTGCGCGATTCGCTGGCGCCGACGTAGCCGCCTTCCGGATTCACCCGGATCGCCTGATAGCCGCCGTAGGGGCCATCGGCGAAACGCACCGAATGTCCCTTGCGCATCAGCGCGCGCACCGTCTCGTAGGGGAAGCCGGTTTCCAGATCGACCTCGCCGCCGTCGGTCATCGCCGCGTTCTGCCCGGCGGGTTCGGTGCTGCCGTCGTGCTGGATGCGCGGCGCGTCGCCGGCTTCCTGCAGATTCATGCCGAAGTCGATCAGGTTGATCAGGATCTGCGCGTGGCCCTGCGGCTGCATCGCCCCGCCCATCACGCCGTAACTCAGCCACGGCTTGCCGTCCTTGGTCACGAAGGCCGGAATGATGGTGTGGAACGGCCGCTTGCCCGGCGCGAAGCTGTTCGGGTGTCCACGCTTCAACACGAACTGCTCGCCGCGATCCTGGAAGATGAAGCCCAGGCCCGGCGGCGCCATGCCGCTGCCCATGCCGCGATAGTTCGACTGGATCAGCGACACCATCATCCCGTCCTTGTCGGCGGTGGTCAGATAGATCGTGTCGCCTTCGTTCAACTCGGGAATGATGCCGGGCTCCACCGCCTTCATCGCGCGGTCCATCGAGATCAGCGCGCCGCGTTCGCGGGCGTACGCCTTCGAGATCAGGCGCGCGACCGGGGTGTCGTAGAACTTCGGATCGGCGTACGAGGCCGCGCGGTCCGCGAAGGCGAGTTTCTTCGCCTCGACGAACAGATGCACGTGCTCGGGACTGCCGAAACCGTAGGACTTCAGATCGTAGGCTTCGAGCAGATTGAGGATCTGCAGCGCGGCGATGCCCTGCCCGTTCGGCGGCAGCTCCCACACGTCGTAGCCGCGATAGTTCGTGCTCACCGGCTCGACCCATTCGCCGCGGTGCGCGGCCAGGTCTTCGTAGCGCAGGAAGCCGTCGTTCGCCTTGAAATACGCGTCGATGGTGCGGGCGATCTCGCCGGTGTAGAACGCGTCGCGACCACCGGTCGCGATCTTCTCCAGCGTGTTCGCGAGATTCGGATTGCGCCACCGCTCGCCGCGCCGCGGACCGCGCTTGCCGTCGACAGTGAACTGCTCGGCGAAACCGGGCCATTTCGACAGCACCGGCACCGAGCGCCCCCAGTAGTAGGCGATGACCTCGTGGACCGGATGGCCCTCGCGGGCGTAGCGGATCGTCGGCGCGAGATTCTGCGCCATCGTGCGCCGTCCGAACTTCGCGTGCAGCGCGAACCACGCATCGACCGTGCCCGGCACCGTCACCGGCAGCGGCCCGTGCGGCGGAATGTCCTTCAGACCGCGACGCTCGAATTCGGCCAGGGTCAGCGCCTTCGGCGAACGGCCCGACCCGTTGTAGCCGTACAGCCGCTTCGTCTTCGGATCCCACACGATCGCGAACAGATCGCCGCCGATGCCGTTGCCGGTCGGCTCCATCAACCCGAGCGCCGCATTGGCCGCGATCGCCGCATCCATCGCGCTGCCGCCGGCGCGCATCGTCTCCAGCGCGATCTGCGTCGCCAGCGGATGCGACGTCGCCGCGATCGCCTCCGGCGCATAGACCTCGCTGCGGGTGGCGAAGGGCTTGCCGGTGACGCGGTCGGCGGCGTGAGTGGGCGCGAGCGCGGCGCATACGGCGAAGGCGAGCGCACAGGCGACGAGCGAGACGGAGAGACGACGCGACATGGGAGCGGTCCGGAACGGGCGCGGGGGCTCAGGGTAGCGCGAGCTCCGGAAGCGGGATAGCGGGGGAAGCCGCAGCGTCCCAGTCACCTTCCCTGCACCGTCATCCTCGCGCACGCGAGGACCCAGGCATCAACGCTGACCTAGCTCGGTCCCCCGCATGCGCAAGGGCAACCGCGGTTGTTCGCGAGCGTGGCCATTGCCTTCCGACGATGACCGCAGACAGGCCGATCGACGGGTTCCACCCCGCACCCTCATTCGTAGCCCTGCAACGGCACCCGCCGCCAGCCGCTGGGTTCGGTCGGGTCTTCCAGATCCCAGCTCAGGAAGCGCCAGGCATCGCCGCTCGCGGAGATCAGACTGTCGCTGTCGCCATCCTGGCCGGGGCGCCAACTGGCATAGCTGGGGATGCCGTGCGGGCTGCCGACGGCGGCCGCCCATGCGCATGCCAGATCCGCGGCTGCCGCCGCCCCCCGCCCGCCCGCCCCTGAAAAGCACCGCAACGTACCGTCAGACGAACCCGACACCACGCGCCCGCCATCCGCGCTCAGCGCGACGCTCAGCACCACACCTTCATGCCCGCGCAGCTCGCGAACGCTGTCCCCGCTCGACGCATCCCACACACGCACCGTGCCGTCATCCGAACCCGACACCACAC
>JBMOOY010000011.1:0-18385 GCA_049324395.1 Pseudomonadota bacterium | reverse complement strand
ATGCCCGCGCAGCTCGCGAACGCTGTCCCCGCTCGACGCATCCCACACACGCACCGTGCCGTCATCCGAACCCGACACCACACGCCCGCCATCCGCGCTCAGCGCGACGCTCCGCACCACGCCGCCCCGGCTGGCGATGGCGGCACGCAACCGGGACGGCAGGCGCGTGAGGGTGGAGCGCGCCGACGCCTCGCCGGCAGCCGGGGCGTGGAGGGCACCGGGGAGGCCGTCGACACCGGTGCAGGCCACCAGCTTCGGACGATGGCACTGCCGCAGCGGTTGCCAGCGGCTGCCCTCCAGCCGGCAATGGCGGAAGACCGTGCCCAGCAGATCGCTCTGCCGCCAGTCGCAACGCTGCGCGCTGCAGTGCTGGAACGCGGCGAGGTCCAACTGCGCACCGCTGAAATCGCCGTCGTCCAGGCGCACATGGGCGAAGTCGGATTCGCGCAGGTCGGCACCGGCCCAGCGGACGCGGGAGAGATCGAGCAGCGGGGCGTCCTTCGCCTGCAGACGCGCGCCGAAACGCCAGCCGCGCAGCCGCGCGCCGGAGACATCCGCGCCGCGCAGATCGGGCAGCACCGGCGCGGCCACCTTCGCCGTCCGCGCATGCAGGGCGTACTTCAGCAGCAGCTCGGTGGCCTCGGGGCGATAAGTCCCGGCCCAGGCGCTCAACGTGGCCGCCAGACCGCCGGCACGACGGCGCGGCGCGGGCAAGGCGGCCTGCGCCAGTTCCAGTTGCTGGGCGAGGAAATCCAGGGTCTCGGGGCTCGGGATCGCCATCGCCCAATCCTCCGGCCGGTTCTCGCACACCGCATCGGCGAGATAGACCGCGAGGAAGTATTCCTGCATCGAGGTGTGGGCGAAGCGGAAGCCTTCGGGCGCTGGGTCGTCGTCGCCCTCGCGTTGCCCCGCCTCGGCATCCTGGCGCACCACGAAGGTCGCCGTGCGCAGATCTTCCTCCAGCTTCACCGGCAGATAGACCGACGGCGCGTACAGATCCGCCAGGTCGTCCTGCGCGCGTCGCCATGCGTGGAACCAGGTGTGCAGTTCCGCATAGGACACGGTGCGCACGCCGCTGCGCCACAGATGCGCGGCGAGCGCCGGCATCAACCGCAGTTTGTGCTCGGGACGCAGATGATGTTTGCCCTCGTCGCGCTGCAGCCAGTCGCGCGCGATCAGGCCGTAGAGATAGGCGCCGTTGACGGTGCCGCCGGCCTGCCGCACACGTTCGAGATCGGGGATGTAGTCGGCCAGCAGTTTCAGTGTCATCGGCCGTTCGGCCAACTCGCGCAGATCGTGGGTCTCGTCGATCAGGGCCTGCACCGCCGCCAGCGGCAGATCGGGCACGGCGCTGGCGATATAGCCGGCGATCTGCGCATCGGTCAGCGGCAACAGCACGCGCGATTCGTAATCCTCCGCCTCGCGTCGACCGCGTTTGTCGCCGGTGAAATAGCCCCGCTGGTTGCTCAGGGTCTTGAAGAAATTGGTGCGGCAGGAGATCAGCAGGCGTGGTCTGGCGCCGCCGTTGTCGCGGGTGGCGTCCGCGGCGTCTTCGACCAGGGTCATCAGCATGCGCAGGAAGTCCGGATGCTGCGCTTCCTCCAGATGCACCAGACACTCGTCCAGGCCATCGAGGATCAGCAGCGCGCCCTCGCCCAGCCATTCGCGCAGGTCGTCGTAGCCGGGCATGGCGGCACCGGTCGGCACCCGCCAACCGCGCTCGAACAGATCGTCGACGATCGCGCTCAACTTCGGCATCGCGACCGCGCGGCCGCGGTCGCTGCCCTTGAACAGGCTGAGGTTGCGCAGGTCGAAATACACGGGCATGCGCATCCACGACTCGGCGTCTTCCGACGCGCGCGCCTCGGCCAGGTGGCGACTCAGGCGCTGGCAGGACACGGTCTTGCCCATGCCGTATTCCCCGAGCAGGGCGAACAGCATCGGCGCGTCGTCGCGGCGCAGCCAGTCGAGCAGGGTCTGGTGGATGGTCTGCGCAGCCTCGTCGATGCGGGTGGCGTCGGCTTCGCTCAGACGCCGCCGCGGCAAGGACGGGCCACCGGCGCCCGACGCGTCGTTGCCCATCGCCAGACGCTCGCCGTAGACGTCGTACAGCGGGCCGCAGAGCACCTGTTCTTCTTCGTAGCGCGGCACGGCACCACGGACGCGCTCGGCGCGGCTGCGCGGCGAGGAAGACCGCCCGCCGCGCTCGACATCGGGATCGACGATGACGCCGTCGGCCTTGAGCGCGATCTCAAGCCGGACAGGGCGCATTTCGGGCAATACAGGCGCCGGCGCGAGATGGATCGCGCTGTAGGCCACGCGCGCGGCATGTTGCGCGGCGCGAGATTGCGCGGCGTGCTTCTCGTCCTCGCTGCCGTGGGACTTGGTGCCGTCGCCCCAGTCGCTGACGCCCTTGATCACCAGCCAGTCGACCTTGGATTCATGACAGGCCGTGGCCATGCCGAAGCTTTCCATGTCGCCGCCGATGGCGGTAGGGAATTCCTGGTTGAGTCGTGCGCGCTCCTGGGGGTTGTCGAGCAGGGCCTCGCCGCAGAGCATCAAACCCTTGCGCACGGCAAAACCGGTGTGCGATTGCATGCCGGAACGGTCCAGCCAGCGGCTGGACGCGGGCAGGCGGTCGCTGCGCGGGGTGCGGCTGCCATCGGCGTTGTGGCGCGCGGATTCGTAGGTTTCGACCTGTTCGGCCACCAGCACGTCGCCCAGCGCCTGTGCGCGGCGATCGCCGAAGGCGATGCCGACCGCGATCACGACCTGCGGCGCAAGGTGCTGGATCGCACGCTGGGTGCGCAGGATCGCCGCACCGCTGCGCAGCGCGCCCATCCGGCATCGGTAGGCGATCAGTGGCCGACGCCGCGGGCGACCGGCATCGTCGGTGCCATCGCCCGGCACCCAGCCGAGCAGGGCGTACGGGTCGCCGTCGCGGTCGAACAGCAGTGGTTTCGCCTCGGGACTGAACTGGCGATACAACGCTTCGGTTTCGCGCTCGGTGACGGTGAGCAGGAGGATGGGCTCGGCGCCCTTCGCGGCGCGGCCCACCAGCTCGGGCGCCAAGGTGGTGTTCTCGTACAGCGGTTGCGCAGCATCGAGATCGTGCAGGCGCGGTTGCGCCTGGGTCTGCGCCTTGCCGACGAACCACAGCCGGCGCTCCGGACCGATGTTCTTGCGTTCGGCCTTCAGACCGAGCCGGAAGGATTCCGACAACCTGCCCTGCTCGATGATGGCGTCCTGCGCCTGGTTGAGGCGCAGGACCAGTTTGCTGAACGCATTCTCCCGGCCCGCTTCGCGGACCTCGGGGAACAGCGGGGCCAGCACGTCGGCAACCCGGGCGCGGTGGGTGTCCCGATCCAGCCGACCGGCGAGGTCGTGCAACAGGGTGAGATCGGTCGAGGACAGCGCCCCAAGCGCCTTGAGGCGTTCGAGGGCGGCACGGACGGAGGCCGTGGACAGCGGCTTCTGGCGGCTCATCGGCGCTTCCCCACCTTGCAGGCCAGGATCAGCACCGCAGTCGCCAGCACCAGAACGGCCACCGCCAGGACCCAGACCGGCGTCTGCCCTGCCAACAAAATCGCCAGACCTTCGAAGGACACCTCGATCTTCATGGGGCACCTCGCTCCCCTTGCGGACGCAACCATCCTAGCCCGATGGAACCTACGGAAGAATATCCGTTCGCCGGGAATAGAAAGAATCAATCAAACGCCAGCTTGTCGACCCGCAAGGCATGGATCGGGCTCGCGATCGAGGTGCGGCCCGGGACCCGGGATTTCCGCCCTTGCGCCACGGGTCGGGCCAGAAGGCCTTCCTGCGAAGTGGACGCAGCGGTTGCCGGAAGGACTTCCGCCCCGGCAAACATCCTCCCGACCATCCGCACACCCGCACGTGTCGGGTCTCAAGGTTCTCCCGCAGGAGGATGTGACGCTCGGCTCAGGCTCCGGCGAAGCCTTCGACCAGCGCCGCGTTGTCGATCGCCGGGGAATACAGCCAGCCCTGGACGGCGTGGATGCCGCAGTCGCGGAGGCAGTCGGCCTGGGCCTGGGTTTCCACGCCCTCGCCGACCACGTCGATGCCGAGGCTGCCGGCGAGGCCGACGAGCGCCTGGACGATGGCGAGGTCGGCGCGGTCGTGCGGGAGACCGGCGGTGAAGCTGCGGTCGATCTTGATCGTGTCGATCGGCAGGCGTTTGAGATAGCCGAGCGAGCAATAGCCCGTGCCGAAGTCGTCGAGCGCCACGCGCACGCCCAGCGCGCGGATGCGGGCCAGCGTTCTGGCCGCGGCGTCGGCGTCGCGCAGCAGCATCGTTTCGGTGATTTCCAGGCACAGGCGCTCCGGCGGCAGTCCGGATTCGGCCAGGGCGCTGTCGACGTCGGCGGCCAGTCCCGCTTCCTCGAACTGGCGCGCGGACACGTTCACGCGCAGCAGCGGCGCAATGCCGTTGCGGGCGGGCCAACCGGCGGCGGCGCTGCAGGCTTCCAGCAGCACCCAGCGACCGAGACGCACGATGAGCCCCGAGGCTTCCGCGGCCTCGATGAATTCGCCGGCGGGCACGATGCGGCCTTCGTCGTTGCGCCAGCGCAGCAATGCTTCCGCCGAACGCCAGCGTCCGTCGCGCAGGTCGATTTCGGGCATGTAGTGCAACAACAGACGCCCGTCGGCGAAGGCGTCGCGCAGCGATTGCTCCAGGCGCATGCGCGCCAGCAGATCGCGGTGACGGTCGGCGTTGAAGACCTTGCAGCGCCCCAACCCCTGGCTGCGCGCGCGCAGGCTGGCGTTCTCGGCGTTGCGCAGCAGGGTGTCGGCCGAAGGCGCGGCGAGATCGCGCGAGAACGCGATGCCCGCGGACACCGACGCCGGATAGCCGCGCGGGCCGGCCGCGTCGATCTGGATCAGGTCGACGCAACGTTCGGCCAGTTCCAGCGCTTCGACCTCGCGCAGATGGCGATGCGGCACGATCGCGAACGCGTCCTCGCGGACCCGCGCCAACGCGGCGTTGTCGATGGTGAGTTCGCGCAGATGTTCGGCGCAGTCGACCAGGAACCGGTGGTAGCCCTCGATGTCGATGCTCTCGGTCCCGGCGGGCGGTTCGATCTGCAGATGGATCACCGCCAGACCGGTGTCGCCGTCGTGGATCGGCCGCAGCGCGCTGTGCGCGACTTCCAGCAGATGATCGCGGTTGGGCAGGTTGGTGTGCGGGTCGTGTCGCTCGAGGAAACGCAGGCGATTCTCGATCTCGCGGCGGCGCGCGATCTCGTAGGCGACCGCGACGTAATCGCCGATGCTCCCGGCGAAGGCGTGGTCTTCCGGCGACCACATGCGCGCGCTGCCGACGTGTTCGTGGCAGACCACGCCGAGCAGGTGGCCCTCGGCGCGGATCGGCGCGTCGAGCAGCGAATGGATGTCGTGACGACGGAGATAGGCGCCGAGCGCTTCTTCCGATGCGGAAATGGTGCTGTCGATGCCCACGTCGGCGATGTCGATCACCCGGACCTCGCCGAGCTGATCGCCGTATTCCGAGTCGAGCAACAGGCTTTCGTCGAACCCGGGTGCGTTGTGCTCGCCGGAGCGCCGGGCGTAGGCGTGGATGCAGCGCAGTTGTTGGGTGTCGGCGTCGATCCGCCAGATGTTCACGCGTTCGACCCCGAGGGTCTCCGCGGCGACCTCGCAGATCTCGGCGATCGCGCTCTCGAAGGTACAGTCTTCGTGCCAGACGCGACGGCCCAGTGCGACCAGCGCATGGTTGTGCCGGCGCGCGCGCGCGACGCGTTCGTGCTGTTTCTGGCTTCCTGCGCTCGCCGTCATCGCCCCCCCGTCGAAGAACGTCCCGGAAACCGGACCGAGGACCGTCCGTCGTTATCGGCCCACCGGCGTTTTAAGGACAGGATACGTAAAAAGGGGCGGGCGCGGGCCAGGGCGCCACGACGACGCCGGGAAGGACGCTGCACCGATCAGTTCACGGTGCAGCTCAGGACGATCGTCACCGTACCGTTCGCCGGAAGCGTCGGAATGGTCGCCCCTGCGCCCTGGAGCGCGGCGACCAGCGCCGCGCCGGTCTGGGCGGGACAGGCCGCACCGCCGGCGGCGGTGCAGCTCGCGGTGGCGCAGGTCACGCCGGTCGGAGCGGGGTCGGTCAGGATCGAGCCGTCGGCGGCGTCCGGGCCGTTGTTGGTCACCGTGATCGTGTAGTTCGTGGATGTTCCCGAGACCACGGTGTCCGCGACCTGGTCGACATCGCCGTTCACGCCCGGCGTATTCGTTTTCGTCAGGACGAGGTCGGCCTGGGCGTTGCGGACGTTGTTGAAGGTGCAGGTCAGATCGTCTCCGGCGACGGCGACGAGGTTGAAGGTGATGCCGCTGCCGGACGGCGCCTGTCCACCGCTCAATCCGTTGGTGCAGACGTAGGTGGCCTGGTAATTGGCGAGATTCGCACCCGACGCCCCGGTTTCGCCGAAGGTGTAGCTTGCGCCGACCGCGCCGGGGTTGAGCGTCGCGACCCCGTTTGCGACCGCACCGGCGCCCGTGGTGGTGACGGTCGCCGGGCCTCCTGTCCCTGCGATGGTGAGCGTGAACTGATCGGTCGCCGCGAAGCGTCCGCTCGGCAGCGCCTTCTGCAGGCGGAGGATCGGCAGCCGGTTGTTCGTGAAGGTGCAGGTGAAGGCGATGCTGGCGGCGATTTCGGCGCCGGTGATCGTGTAGGTGCTGCCGACCAGACTGCCCACCGGCGCGCTGGCGGCGTTGACGCAGCTCGCGCCCACTAGCGACCAACCGGCGGGCAGGCTGTTTTCGTTGATCGTCACCGTCGTGGTCGGCGCGGCGATGGTGAAGACCTGCGTGCCGGTCGTGCCGGTATCGCCGTCGACCTGGGTCGGCGTGCCGGCGGTCGCGGTGGTGACGGTGCCCGTGGTCTGTACGGTGTTGGTCAGCACGAAGCCGAAGGGCCCGCCGGCGCCGCCGATCGTGATCTTGTTCAGCGTGAGCGTGCGGCCGACCTGGAACTGGTAATCCTCGACCTCGCCGCTCTGGACGGTGCCCGCGGGCGTGTTGCAGTTGTCGAGCGCGGTGTTGTTCGTGCAGACGCGGAAACGGGCGAACGTCGGACCGATCACCGCACCCGTCGGCACCGCGATGGCGAGGTTGACGGTCCCGACCGCGACCGCCTGCGCCGCCACCATCTGCTCGCCGGCGTCGTTGAAGTCGCCGTCCACGTTCCAGTCGAACCACGCGCTGAGGAAACCGGAAGCGTTCTGGATGCTCACCGGCACGGTCGTGGTCTGGCCGATGGGCAGCAGCGGCACCAGGGTCACGCCGTCTTCGTCGTCGGTATTGTTGGCATCGTCGCCGTTGGCGGCAGGGCTGTTGAGCAGGCCGCTGTCGGCGTCGATGCTCGCGCCGAGGCGGATGCCGGACAGGGTATGCGTGGGGTTGCCGTAGGAAATCGGCGCGTCGCCGACATCGGCGTTGTCGGATTCGAGCAGGAACGAGGCGTTGGTGGCGCCATAGATCAGGGTCGCCGCGGCGCCGCCGAGCTGCAGGGAATAGAGGCTGGCCGGCGTGGCGCCGCCGTTGCCGTAGTACGCGCCGCCGGTCATCCCGTTCGGCTCGTTGTTGATGTTGCCGTTGGGCGTGTCGTACGTCCCGCCGCCATTGCTGGTGACCAGCGAACCGCTGAGCGAGACGTAGCCGGTCGGAGTCGCGGCGAAACCCTGCGTGCTGCTGCTGGCGGCCATCACCAGCTTGCCGTCGTCGGCCTCGTTCGGCGCCTGGCCGGCGTCGTAGGCGGCGGGCGCAAGGATGGAATTGCCCGGCGTGCCGGTGGTCACCTGTGCGGTGGCCGTGGCGTTGCGCACGAAGCCGTTCGGCGTCTGTTCGACGTTCTGGTAGACCGAGGCCAGCAGCAACGCATCGTCGCCGGCGTTGGTCGGCAGATTGACGTCGGGGAAGGCGATGCTGACCGTGCCCGATGCGGCACCGCCGAGCAGGGTGTTGATCTCGTTCTCGAACAGGACGATGTGGAAGCTGCTGAGGCTGAAGAACGCGGTGCCGGCCGGCGACCCGCTGGGGGAGGTGCTGATGGTGATGAACCGGGTGTCGCCGCTGGGCGTACCGCCGATCACCAGCGCGTTCTGTTTGTTGATCGTGCCGCCGGGCCCGGTGAGCCGCGCGGTGATCTGGTTGTTGGAGGTGGTCGCCGGCGGCGTGCCGACGCGCGGCTCGGGCCAGTTGTCGCCGAGTCCGGTGCCCGCGGTGTTGCCGCTGGTGCACAGGCCGCCGGTGCCATCGGCGGGCGAGCAGTGGTCGCGTTCGAACGTGGCCCAGATGAAGATCGCGCGATTCTTGCCGCTGGGAATGTTGAAGTTGGCGATGGTCGGCGTGCCGGTCGCGCCGGCGCCGGTCGCAGTGGCGGTCTGGGTCGTGAGGTGTTGAACCTGGGCAGCATGGGCGAGGGGCGTCGCGAGCCCCGACAGCAGCATCGCGGCAACGACGACCGCGCGACACCGGGCGATCGTCCGATCCGCGACGCCGACCATCCCGCCCACGCGCTGTGAGCCTGCACCACGTGCGATCCGCATTGTCCATTGTCCCGGGGGAGGGTGCCCGGAGCGACATTCGTTCCCGCCGATGCGGATGCATTCGGCCTGCGAACGTCGTGCGTCCGAGCTGTTCTAGCGGGACACGATATGCAACCGATCCTGCCTCCACAGCCTGTCAGCGGTAACAGGATGGGCTTTTATCGAGAGAAAGCACTGATTCCGAATCGGCGATCGGCTTGGCCTATTGCACGGTACAGAACAGCGTCAGGGTCACGCCTCCCCCGGCCGGAAGCGTGGGCACGGCAGCGCCTGCGCCCTGCAGCGCCGCAACCAGCGCCGCACCGGTTGTCGCCGGGCAGGTCGCGCCGCCGGTCGCGGTACAGGTGGCGGTCGCGCAGGTCAGTCCGGTCGGCAACGGATCCGTGAGCACTGTCCCATTGGCCGCATCCGGACCGTCGTTGACGACTGAGATGGTTGCTGGCCGATCGCGGGGTTCGAACCGAGTCACCGATATTTCACGTGCAGACGCCGTGTCAACCCGCCCGCCGGGTTCGGCGGACGGCAGGCGCCGATGGCGGCAGTCACTGCACCGTGCAGGAGAACGTGAAGGTCGCGGTATTGCTGCCCACGGTCGCCGGCAGCGTGCCGAGCGTGACGCCGGCGGTCAGATTCGCGACGGTCAGTGGACCGACCGGACACGCGCCGGCGGCCGGACTGGTGCAGGTCACCGCATTCGCCGGAGGACAGGTCAGGCCGGCCGCCGGCGTGTCGACGACCACCGCGCCGGTGACGCTGTTCGGCCCGCTGTTGGTGACGACGAGCGTGTAGGTGGTGGTCGCACCCGACACCACGGTGTCCGCAGCCTGGTCGACCTCGCCGTTCACGCCGGGCGTATTGGTCTTGGTCAGCCGCAGATCGGCGCTGCCGGCGAAATTGCACAGGGGCAGGTTGGACAAGGTCGGCGCGGTCGCGGTATTGCCGGTATTGCCGCGGGTGGCGCCGTTGGGCAGGAATTCGGTGACGGCCGCCGAACTGGTGGTGCCGTTGGCGCCGCCGGTCACGGTACCGGCACCGATGGGCGACGCGATGAAGCCGCCGCCGCCGCCGCCGCCCGGGCCTTCGGATTCATTGTTGGTGATGAGCTGGTTGCCGCCATTCCCGCCGATGGCGGAGAGGTTCAACCCGCCCGCGCTGGGCGCGACCAGCACCACCGAACCGCCGCCACCGCCACCGCCCGGCGCATCGTTGTGCCCGGGCACCGTATTGGTGGCGGTACCGCCGTTCGCCTGCAGGGCGCCGCTGCCCGCGACGGCATTCGCGACCACGAACACCAGCCCGCCGCCGCGCGCGCCCGCCGAGGCGGCGCCGTTGTTGCCGTCGCCCGCACCGCCGCCGCCGCCGAAGAACAGGCGCGTATCGCCGACGATGCTCGGGTTGTTCGCCAGCGGACGTCCGCCGAGACCGCCGCGTTGACGGCGGCTGTTGCCGCCCCAGGAGGCCGTCCCGGGGGCGACGGTCAGGGCGTTCTGATCGCTGGCGCCATAGGTATAGCCGCCACGACCGCCGCCCGGCGAATTGGTGGTCGCGGTGAGCGTGCCGTCGAGATTCCAGGCCGTGACCCAACCGGCGACGCTGGTGTCCGGGACGCCCTGCCCGTTCCAGCCGACCGCGCTGCCGCCGTTGGCGCCGCCGCCGCCGCCGGCGTTGTGGGCGTTGCCGCCACCGCCACCGTTGGCCGGTGCGCCGCGGTTGTAACGACCGCCGAGGCCGTCGTAGGTCGCCTGGGAGCCGGCGATGCTCTCGCCCTTCTCGGCGCCATCGGCGGTGGTGGTCGCGAGGAACGCGGTGACATCGGTACCGGCGGCGGTGGTCGCATTGTCGATCGCACCGCCGCGGAAACCGAGCGCGTTGGCGTTGATGCTGCCGTTGATGGTCGCGGTACCGTCGACGATCACCGCGACCACGCCGCCGGTGCTGCCGTTCCAGGCGGCCGGCACGATCGAGGCGCCGGCGTTCACGGTGAGGCTGCTGTATTGCGGCACGCGCACCACCTGCGCGCCGTTGGCGTAGGAAAACCGCAGCGGGGTCGTGTCGCACAGCGTGCCGAGGGTAATCGTGGTGCCCGCGACCGAGGCGACGCTGACGAATTCGTAGCGCCCGGCGCTGTTGAGCGCGGTCACCGCGCCGTAGGCGCTGGTGTTGGCCGTGCCGATCGTCGCGCCCTGCGCCTGGTACACCATCAACACGTCGCCGGCGGTGATGCCGGCGGCGCTCGCGACGGTGATCGTGGTCGCGCCGGCGGCCGCGGCAGCCGTCAAGGCGGTCGTGGTATTCACCGTGGTGTTGGCGGCGCCGACGGTCAGCGCGCCGTCCTTGCCGATCTGCCGCGCTTGCGCGGGCGTCGCGGCGAGACCGGCGAAGACCACGGCGAGCGCCGCGGCGAGGATGGAACGACCTGGACTGCGCACGCTCGACATGATCTTTTTCTCGTTCGGTGCCGTGCGCGGACCTACGACGCGACGACCAGCGGACATCCTAACCGGACACGACGACGACACATCGGTGCGCATGCGATGAGCACGCGCATCCGTGACCGGATTCACCCGCCGGCGACGATCACTGCACCGAACAGGCGAACGCGAAGGTGACGGTATTGCTGCCCGCGGTCGCCGGCAACGTCCCGAGCGCCACGCCCGCCGTCAGGTTGGCGACGGTCAGCGGACCGGCCGGGCAGGCACCGGGCGCGGACGAGGTACAGGTCACGACGGTCGCCGGCGGACAGGTCAATCCGGTGCCCGGCGCGTCCTGGATCACCGCACCGGTCGCGGACGCGGGGCCGTTGTTGGTGACGACGACCGTGTAGCCGGTGGTCGCGCCCGACACCACGGTGTCGGCCGGCAGATCGGACGGTCCGGACAACGGCGTGTTGGTCTTGGTGATCGTCAGATCGGCCTGCGGCAGCGCCAGCGTGGTGCTGGTGGTGCTGCTGTTGTTGGTGGTGTCGACGTCGCCGCCGCTGCCCGCCGGAATGCTCGCGGTGTTCGGGATCGGTCCGGGCATCGCCGCGAACTTGGGCGTGATGTTGATCGTCGCCGCGAGTTGGTTGGTTACGCCCGCGGCGATGGCCCCGGCGCTGGTACAGGTGATCGCGGTGCTGCCGGCGTTGATCGGGAAACCGCTGTTCGGCGTGCACGCCCAACCGGCGCCGGGGGTGATGCTGTTGATCGTGTACAGGTTGGCGTCGATCGTGTCGTTGATCTGCACACCGGTCGGGGTGGTGCCGGTGGCGGCGCTGCCGGGGTTGCTGGCGCGCAGGACGAAATCGAACGCGGTACCGACGGTGGCGCTCGCCGGCGCGGTCTTGGCGACCGACGGATTCGGGTTCTGCACGCAGAAACCGCCGAAGATCGAGCTGACCTGCTGCTCGGGCGGATTGCCCGCCGCCGGCGGCGCGCGGTTGGCGTAGACGATGGTCAGGGTGGTGATCGGCGCGCTGAAGTTGAAGGTCGCGTTGCAGTCGCCGTTGGTGAAGGGACAGTTGGTCGCGGTGCTGGCGGTGCCCGAGGGAAAGGCGACGTTGCCGGCGATCGTCACCAGGCCTGTGGCCGCGGTTGCCGTGGGCGTGACCGTACCGCCACCCGGTGCGGTACCGGTGATCGTCACCTGATCGGCATAGGCATTGGTGGTGCCGCTGCGATCGATGTCGGTGATCGTCAACCTCAGATTGTTCAACGGCTTATTGAACGTGAAGGTGATGGTGTTGGTCTGGGTGGTGTTGCCACGGTTGACCGCGTAACCGAAGGTGTTGGCGAGGCCGCCGGTCAGTTCGTTCTGCGGATAGCCGGCACTGATGTTGCCGGCGGTGATACTGCCGTTGACGGTCACCGCCGACGCGCCGGCGCCGATGTTCGCGGCGTAGGTCAGGCTGCCCGACGTCCACGGGTTGGCGCCCTGGTCCAGATTCTGCGTGACTTCGTTGGCGGCGCAGGCCGCGGACTGGGCGTTGGCCAGTCCGGCGAGGCCGAGACCGGCGACCAGCAGCGCGGCACGCAATGCGGTTGCGGAGCGAAAATGGTTGATCGACATCGTGATGGGTCTTTCCGGTTGAGGCCTCAGTACCAGCCGACGAGATTCACGAACCAACCCTTGTGGTCGTAATCGAAATCGGTGAGATCGTCGCTGAACTCGGTGAAGTTGTAGCCGACGCCGAGGCGCAGGTTCTTGCCGAGGTCGCGGTCGATGCCGAACAGCACGCCGCTGCGATCGCCGCCGTCCTCGACGCTCAGCCAGCGGTATTCGGCCAGCGCGTGCCACTTGTCGGCGAAGGCGTAGCGCGCCTGTCCGGCGAGGAAGGTGGCGCCGGAATCGGCCCACTGCCCCGAGAGACGACCGAAACGCACCTCGCCTTCGCGGCGCATGACCTTGCCGGCGAATTCCCAGTCGGTGTTCGGCTGGTAGACGCCCTCGAGCGACAGCACCTGGCTGCGCTGGTCGTAGAAGGCGACGTTGTCGCCGATCTGCGGCAGCGAAGACACGTCGTACAGATAGGTGTACTTGCCGAACAGGGCCCAACGCGTCGAATCGAACGGACGCCAGGCGAAACCGAAGTTGCCTTCGATGAACTTCGCGCCGGCCGAAGCGAGGAGATCGTCCTCGGTCTTCGAATAGTTGAAGCGCGCCGCGACGCGGAAGCTCTCGTTCACCTTGTGGGTGAAGGTGTTGGTGGTCACCCACTGCGTCCGCTCTTCCGCACCGCTGTCGTCGCGCCACTCCAGCTTGCTCTGCCACTGGGTGTCGTTCGACGTGCGCCCGGCGTTGATGCTGATCGCGCGACGATCGACATTGCCGATGCCGCGGTCCAGGTTCGCCTCCTGCAAGGTGAAACCGAGGGTCCAGCCGACGCCCGGATAGAAATCCATGCCGAAGGTGTGGGCCAGGCCGGATTCGTTCGGCGCCTTGAGGAACTGGCTTTCGTTGAACAGATTGACCTGGTTCGACAGCCGCCAGCGCTGGCCCAGCGTCCAGCCCGTGGCGAGCCGGTCGTTGAACAGCGGGTCGTAGTCGCTGCGGTCGGTCGAATAGGTGTAGGCGCCGTAGAGCGTGTGCTCCGGACTGATCCGGTACTCGGCGTTGACCTGGGCCGAATCGCCGCGATCGCCGGTGGTCACCTCGGCGCCGACGCTGGACAGATCGCCGAACAGATACTTGCCGCCGAGCGTGAAGGCATCGTTGTCGGCGTAGGCCCCGCTGTCGTCGTCGACGGTCAGCTGCGCGGTGCCGTACACATCGAGCGTGCTGCCGAAACGATGCTTGTACTGCAGGGCCGCGAGCAGACCGGTGGCGTCGCCGGACAGGCGCTCCTCGTCGACCCGACGCAGTTCGGCGGCGAAGCTGTTGTCGTCGTCGATCCGCCATTCGCCCGCGACCTGGGCCTGGGTGAGGGTCTCGGTGCCGCGTTCGGCGCGGCTGTAGCGGCCGCGGACGTTGATGTTCTGCGCGAACTGGCCGAGCACTTCGGCGCCGTGCTCGCGCACGCGCAGGCCGGTGTCGAAGCGACCGATCGAGAATCCGGCGTCGACATCGCGCCACCAGGCGCCAGCGGACCAGTCCAGCTCGGTCCAGCCGAGTTCCTTGAAATTGGCGCGGGCCTCGACCGCGCGCGCATCGCCTTCGCGGGCGGCGACGGCGGGGTTGAGCTGGGTGAAGCTCAGACCGCCGTTGTCGGAGTAGAAGATCGGCGCGCTGGTGGCCTTGGTGCTGCTCTGTTCGAGTTTGAGGTAGGTGCCGCGACCGGCCTGCAGGGTCAGGTCGACGCCCTTGAGCGAATAGTCGTCGCCGCCGCGGTTCTCGTCGATCCAGGTCGCGCCGACCGCGACGTGTTCGCCGAACCAGTGCTTGCCGCGGAAACCGGCGGTGAACTCGTCGGGATCGAATCCGCTGGGCACGTATTCGTAATCGATCAGCAACACCTGCGCGAAACCGTCGAGCGGCGCGTCGCGGGTCAGGGTCGGCAGGTTCTCGCGGGTGATCTGCGCCAGCGGCCGGGTCAGCAGGATGCGACCCTGGAACTCGTCGATCTCGTAATCGGCGCCGCGGGCCAGGTCGATGCGACGCTCGATGCGGCCGGTGGTGCCGTCGCGCACTTCCAGCACCACGCGGTCGGAACCGGGCAGTACGTCGGTGTGCTTGAGGTAATAGAGGCTGCCGCCGGTGCCGAGGAATTCGCTGTGGCCCGGCGAGGTCTGCGCTTCGGAGCCGAAGGCGCGGAACTCGGAGCCGGGCTCGCCCTGTTCGGTGCTGCGACGCGAACGCCAGTTCACCGCGGCGCCGTAGAGCGAACGCGAATACTGGCCGTACTCGGTACCGGTGATGCCGGTGGCGAAATTGCCCCACAGCGCCTGGTTCTTGTCCCAGTCGACGCGGACGTACAGGCGGCCCTGGGTATCGACGTCGCGATACGTCGTCGAATCGTCGCCGTACACCGGGTAGTACGCGTCCGGGTCGAGACGACGGAACACGTCCTGCGGATCGGCGTCGCCGAGATCGTGGAACAGCTCGCGGATCTCGCGCTCGCGGGTATCGGCCTGGGCGGTGATCAGGTATTTGCCCTTCACCTTGCCCTTCAGATAGAACGCGAGCCGGCCTTCCAGCAGGAAGCTGTCGTCGTAGCGATCGTCGCCGGCGAGCGGTTCGATCGAACCGGAGACGTCGCCGCCGGAGGCGGTGAAATCCGCGATCGCGACCGCGAACATGTATTTGCCGCTGACGTCGATGTCGAGCCGACGGTTGAGGGTCTCGTCGCCGCGACGCACTTCGAGGTCGAAGGCGTGCCGACCCACGGGCACCAGATATTCGGCGACCAGCTTGCGCTGCAGATCGACCGGATGGTTCTGCCCGTTGATGCGGACCGTGTAGCCCTCGGGGATGTCGCGCCCCTGGATGCGGATCCGCGAACCGTAGATCGGGATGTTCTGCTGGCGCAGTGCGTTCTCGCCGAACACGCCCTCGACCAGACTGCGTTGTTCGGCTTCCTCGGCGCTCAACGCGAGCCCGGTGCCGCGCTCGACCGAACGCCGCAGCGCCTGGTTGCCGCGCTCGACTTCCTCGGGCGTGACCAACTGCAGCCGGCGCGGGAAGGTTTCGTCGTAGCTGCCGTCGGCGGCGTAGGCGCGGACCAGATAGACCAGTTCGTCGCCGGCGCGGGCCTCGAAGCCGGCGGGCAAGGCGCCGTCCCATTCGACGTCGCCGACCGCGGCCACCGGCAGCGCCACCGTCGCCAGCGGATCGACGAGATCGACGTCGCTGGCGCGATACACGCGCACCTCGGCGCGCTGGATGAAGGCGGCGTAGTTGCTGTAGGCGTAGAACTTCACCGGCTTGACGATGCGTCCGCCGTCGAACGCGACCAGCGACGGCGCGCTGACGTTGAACTGCGGCTGGCCGAGGTTGGGATCCTCGGTCGCCCAGATCACGCCGCCGCCCGGCAGTTCGGTCGACCACTTGCCGATGGCCAGGGCCTGCCCGGGCTGCAGGTCGTAGCTCCAGCGCGAATCGACGTGTTCGGCCTCGACCGTCACCCGACGGTCGGGCTGCAGGACGCCGGAATCGGCGCGCTCGTCGGTGGCGTTGGTGACCGGACGCTGTTCGCCGCGCGTGCGGATCGTGAACAGCATGCCTTCGCCGGAAGCGCAGCCTTCCGCGTCGCAGGTCGGCGTTTCGTCCGCTGCGGTCGCCGGCGCCTGTTGCGCCGACGCGTTGGCGGCGAAGCCGGCGAGGATGCCGATCAGGGTGTAGTCGAGCAGTTTCATCTTCATGTCGGCGCCCCTCACTGACCGTTCATTCCGGCAGGGGCTGCCGGGTCCTCGTTGACGTCGACACGCAAGCCGCTGCGCAGCTCGGCGGGCAAGGCCGCCGCCAGCGCTTCGTAGACGGCCTTCGCACGACGCATGCCAAGTGCCACGTTGTAGTCCTCCGCTCCGCGTTTATCGGCATGTCCGACCACCGCGACCCGGTGCGAACCGCTCGCGACCAGGTAGTCCGCGATGCGTCGGATCAGGGGTGCGTACTCGGGCTTGATCTCGGCGCGATCGGTCTCGAACAGCACGGTGCCGAGCAGCGGCCACGCCATCACCCCCACGACCGTCGACGACGGATCGTGCGGGTTGGCGCGGACGCTGATCCGCAGTGCCGACGAGACCTCCGGCGGCAGCTTCGCGACCAGCGCGTCGCGCACCGCGACCGCGCGCTCGAAGGCGAGCATGTCGCTGTCGCCCTCGGCGCCGATCACCACCTCGCCGCCGCGGTACTTCCGCGCCGTCTCGGCCATGCGGTCGATGGCGGCGCGGTACTCCGGCCGGATCTCGGCGCTGCCCGGCGCGAACATCACCGAGCCCAGCTCCATTTCCACCGATCGCTCGCCGCCCTCGAAGCTGTCGGTCGCGAGCTTCACGCCGAAGTCGAAGCGCACCGGCAGGCCCGGGGTGACGCGCTTCACCAGCGGGTTCGCCGTGGTGAAGGTGCTGCCCGGCGGCAGGGTGGCCGGATCGACCTTGAGGATGAGGTTGCGTCCGCGCTCCCAGCGGCCGCCGTCGACGCCCGCCAGATGGAATCGGCCGTGCTGGTCGGTCTCGACCAGCAGACCCTCCACCGTGGCGATGCGCACGCCCGGGATGCCGCGTTCGTCTTCGTCCTGCCAACCGTCGCCGTCGACGTCGTTCCAGACCGTACCGACGATCAGCGAATCGTCGAGCATCGGATCGCCGACCAACTGGACGTCGGCCGTCGCCACGTTCGACACCACGCCGCCGTTGTCTTCCACGACCGCACTGTTGGTGTGGATGCCGGCGCGAACGCCCGCGCCCACGCGCAGCAGGTAGGTGATGGTGGCGCGGCTGTTGCCGGGGATGTCGATCTGATCGACGCGGATCGGGTACGTGCCCACCAGGCGTCCGGCGTTGTCGGCATCGGCGACCGACAACGAACCTGCCACGAGCGTGAAGCCCGCGGGCGGGGTGTCGATCAGGGTGCCGTCGACCACCGGGGTCTGGCTGGTGTTCTCCATCGTCACCGTGTACCGGACCAGGTCGCCCACGCGCACGTCGCGCGGACTGGCGGTCTTGACCACGCGGACCGTCGCCGGCGCCGCGTTGACCGCGACCACCGCGGTGCTGGTCGAGCTCACCGACTGGGCCGTACCGGCCGAAACGCCTGTCGCGGTCACCACGTTGTCCAGCGTCGGACCGACCGTGACGATGTCGCCGTCGACCACCGTGTAGGTGTAGCTGTTGCAGGTCGCGGTCTGGCCGGGGGCCAAGACCAGCGGCGCGCAGGTCAGCGTGGTGGCGGGTCGGCCTTCCAGGCTGTCGACCACCGTCTGCAGGGTCATCGTGACGTTGCCGGTGTTGGTGACCGTGACGTTGTAGGTCACGACATCGCCCACATCGGCCGCACCCGCAACGCCGCCATCGACGGTCAGGGCCGCGGTCTTGTTCGCCGCGATCGCCGGATTGCGGGCGATCGGCGTGGTCACCGTCGTCGTCACCGGCGTGGTGATCGTGGTCGAGGTCACCGAGGCCGTGTTCACGATCTGGCCCGCGTCGACATCCGTCTGCTGCACCACGTAGGTCCCGGTCAGCACGCAGGTGCCGCCCGGCGCCACGCTCGCGCAGGTCGCGCTGTTCGGCGTCAGCATCGGATCGCTCACCACCACGTTCGTCTGGGTGGTGTTGCCCGAGTTCGTCGCCGTCACCGTGTAGGTGATCGTCGAGCCCGCGGTCAGACTGCCGGTCGGCGCCGACTTGAAGATCGACAGCGCCGGGTTCTGGGCGATCGGCGTCGTCACC
>JBMOOY010000010.1:829-186775 GCA_049324395.1 Pseudomonadota bacterium | reverse complement strand
GGGTCTTGGTCGGAGCTGTAACGCTGGTCAAGCGTCTCGTAGACCGCGAGCGCCTCGGTGCTGCGTTCGAGCTGTCCAAGGGTGACCCCCTTGTTGAACAGCGCTTTGGCGACTAGCACGCGCAAGGCGGGGTCCGGGTCGGTGCCGTAACGCTGGTCGATCGCCTCGTAGACCGCGAGCGCCTCGGTACTGCGCTCGAGCTGTCCAAGGGCGACGCCCTTGTTGAACAGCGTTTGGGCGACTAGCACACGCAAGGCGGGGTCCGGGTCGGTGCCATAACGCTGGTCGAGCGTCTCATAGACCGCAAGCGCCTCGGTACTGCGCTCGAGCTGTTTGAGGGTGACGCCCTTGTTGACCAGCGCCTTGGCGACCGCCTCGCGCAGGGCGGTGTCCGGGTCGGTGCCGTAACGCTGGTCGATCGTCTCGTAGACTGCGAGCGCCTCGGTGCTGCGTTCGAGCTGTTCAAGGGCGACGCCCTTGTTGAACAGCGCTAAGCCGACCTGTGTGCGTAGGGCGGTGTCCGGGTCGGTGCCGTAACGCTGGTCGACCGTCTCATAGACCGCAAGCGCTTCGGTGCTGCGGTCGAGCTGTCTGAGGGTGACGCCCTTGTTGACCAGCGCCTTGGCAACCTGCCGGCGCAGAGCGAGGTCCGGGTCGATGCCATAGCGTTGGTCGACTGCTTCGAAGGCCGTGAGCGCCTCTGCGTGGCGTTCGAGCTGTCCGAAGACGACGCCCTTGTTGTAGAGCGCCTGAGCGACCTGCTGGCGCAATGCGAGGTCCGGGTCGGTGCCATAGCGTTGGTCGACCGTCTCGTACACCGCGAGCTCTTCTTCGATGCGTTCGAGCCGTCCAAGGGTGACGCCCTTGTTGTACAGAGCCAGGGCAACGTGCTGGCGCAATGCAAGGTCCGGGTCTGTACCGTATCGCTGATCAATCGTGTCGTAGGCCGCGAGCGCATCGGTGCGGCGTTCGAGCTGTCCGAGGGTCACGCCCTTGTTGTACAGGGCCTGGGCGACCTGAAAGCGCAGGTCGGGGTCCGGATCGGTGCCATACCGCTGGTCGATCTCGTCAAGCACGGCCATCGCGTCATCGAATCGATGGAGCTCCGCGAGAACGACGCCGCGGGCAATCATGAACTTGACCAGCTGTTGGGTCGAGGACGATGTCGTCGATGCGGTCCGGAGCGCGTTTTCGAAACTCGCCAATGCGGACGCATAGTCACGGGCCAGATACTCGCCCAAGCCGCGAGCATAATGATCGTCGGCGGTGAAAGTGGCCTCGGGTTTCTCATCCAGCGCGCGATTGGCCTGTTCGACGGTTTCGACGGCCGCGGGGTCGATAGGACGCGCTTCCCGACCCATGCCGGTAGCGGCAAGAATTTGCTGTCCTGCCTCCTCGATGCGCAGGCGGACCTGTTTGGCATGATCGTCCACCTCCGTCCTGGTGCGATCGATGGTCTCGTGCGCCTGATCGGCTCTCTTGCGAAGCTCGTCGAGCTTCGCCTGTAACGCATGGGCCTCACCTTCGAGCGAGGCGATCTTGTTGCGCAGTTTCTCTGCATGCTGTTCGAACCACTGCTCGGAGACTTCGGTTGCCTTGGTCGATGCCTGGTTCCTCACAGTGAAGAAATTGACGAACCCGGCCACGAGAGCAAGCAGCGTGATGCCAATGCCCACCCACGTCGTCACATTCGCGATCGCGGACATGTGGTTGCCCTGCTGGTCCGCCAGGGTGCCGAGGTCGCCGATGCGTTGGTCCTGGGATTGAAGCTTGGTGTCCGTGACTTCCTTCAGGATCGCGACATCGCGGTCCAAGGCATCCACCTGCGTCTGCAGCGTCTCGATTTGCGTCTGCTGTGCCGCGCCTTCCGATGCGGTCGTGGGCGGTGCGGGCATGGCCTGCGGGACCGCCAACGCCAGCAACAGGGCGAGGACGAAAAGCAGCGGACGCATGTTCATTCCTTCGACTCCGTGCGATCTCGCCGACGATTGTCTGGAATCGCCATGTACGGCGCAACTCGGACGCAGGGTCCCGACGGCGTCGGCTGATGTGTGGGTCCAAGCGATCCTGTGCGGGTATCCGGTCGTCGGCATCGCGGGATCCTGATCGACGGCGACACCCGGCGGTCTCGCGCACCGGCACGCCCGCCTACCCCGCCGAATTGCGTTTATGATGCCGCGGTCACGCCCCGGTCGCCCACGGTCCCTGGAGTTCGCGCATGTTCGGCTTCCGCTACGTCAAGTCCTCGCCCAGTCACTATCTGATGCAGTTCAAGGACGGCAAGGTGGTGCGCGAGGGCACCGGTCTGGCGTTCTTCTATTTCGCGCCGCAGTCGACGCTGGTCAGCGTGCCGTTGACCTCGGTCGATGTGCCCTTCATGTTCGAGGAGACCACCCGCGATTTCCAGGCGGTGACCCTGCAGGGACAGGTGGCGTATCGGATCGCCGATCCCAAACTGCTCGCCGGGCAGCAGAACTTCGTGTTGCTGCCGAACGGCGCCTACGCGTCGGAAGATCCCGACCGTCTGCCGGTGCGCGTCCTCAACGCGGTCAAGGCGCAGTTCCGCGCCCTGCTGCAGGACGTCGAACTGCGTGAGGTGCTGCACAACACGGCCGCCTTGTCGAACACCGCACGACAGCGGCTGGCGTCGGGTCCGGCGCTGGCGGCGATGGGCATCGAAGTGGTCGATCTGTCGCTGCTCGCGGCGAAGCCGACGCCGGAGACCGCGCGCGCGCTCGAAGCGCCGGTGCGCGAGGAAATCCTCAAGCAGGCCGACGACGCCACCTATGCGCGCCGCAACGCGGCGATCGCGCAGGAGCAGACGATCAAGGAAAGCGAGTTGCGGAGCGAGTTGGCGGTCGAGGAGAAACGCCGGCAGGTGCGCGAGACCGAGGTCGAGTCGGAGCGCGTGATCCTCGAAAAGCGCCAGGAGATGCAGGCGCAGGAACTCGCCGGCAACGTGAGGCTCGAAGAGCAGAACGCCGAACTCGTGCGCCTGCAGGCCGAGAACCGCAAGCTCGAGGCCGAAGTGCGCGCCCATGCGATGCGCGCGTTGGTCGAGGCGATCAAGGACATGGATCCGCGCGCGCTGCAGGCGATGATGTTCGGTCAGGCCAGCCCGGAAACGCTGATGGCGCTGGGCCTGCAGAACATCGCCGACAACGCGGTGAAGATCGGCGAGTTCAACTTCTCGCCGGATCTGCTGCGGCAGATGGCCGCGCGGCCGAAGTGAGCGCGGTCGCGTGAAGGCGAACGAGAGCCAGGATCGCAGAATCGTCCTGGTGACCCGGCGGACGCGCCTGCAGGAACTGGTGTTGCGTTACAACACGGTCGAGCAGGCGCGGTTCCAGGCCGAGCATCTGGGCATGGATTTCGCGGATTTTCTGCTGGAGGACGCCACCTATCGCGACGCGGTGGCGACGGTCGAGCAGGCGCTGCGCGCGCACGGCCGCGTGCAGACGCTGGATCGCGGCTTCCTGCCGAATTTCCTGTTTCCGCCGGACTGCGCGGTGGTCGTGGTCGGTCAGGACGGGTTGGTCGCCAATACCCTGAAGTATCTCGATACGCAGTCGGTGATCGCGGTCAATCCCGATCCGCAGCGGTTCGACGGCGCGCTGTTGCCGTTCGCGCCGGGCGATCTGCCGGCGTTGCTGCCGGAGGTGTGGCGCGGGCAGCGTCCGATCCGCGAGATCAGCATGGCCCGCGCGCGCTTGCCCGATGGTCAGACCCTGCTCGCGGTCAACGACTTCTTCATTGGCGCGCGCAGCCACGTGTCCGCGCGCTACGAGCTGCGACTCGGCGGGCGGACCGAACGCCAGTCTTCCAGCGGCGTGATCGTGTCCACCGGACTCGGTTCGACCGGCTGGTTGCGCAGCGTGCTCACCGGTGCGACCGCGGTGGCCGGCGTGCGTCCGAACAAGCGCGTGCAGGCGCTGCGCAAGGACGGCTTCCCCTGGGATGCGCGACGTCTGGTGTTCAGCGTGCGCGAGCCGTTCCCGAGTCGCTGGAGCGGAACTGAGCTGGTCTTCGGCGAGATCGAGGCCGGCGATGCGCTGCGCATCCGGTCGTTGATGCCCGACGGCGGCATTCTCTTCAGCGACGGTATCGAGTCCGACTGCCTCGACTTCCGCTCCGGCATGGAAGCGACGATCGACCTCGCCGACAAGCGCGGCCGGCTGTTGCTCTAGCTCCGCATCGTCCGGTGTTTCACGTGCCTCTGGGCTTCGCGCGATGCGTGGCGGTCGCCGACCACGGGTCGTCCGGCCAAGGATGTTTCGGATATCGTCCCTTCATCTCCTTCTTCACTTCCGGATAGGTCCGCTCCCAGAAGCTGCGCAGATCCTGGGTGACCTGCAGCGGTCGGCCGCCGGGCGAGAGCAGGTGCAGGGTCACCGGGATGCGTCCGTCGGCGACCCGCGGTGTGTCGGCGAGGCCGAACAGTTCCTGCAGTTTCACCGCGAGTACCGGCGAAACCGGCGCGTCGAGGGCATCGTCGTAGGCGTAGTCGATCGTCCGTTCCATGCCGGAAGGCACCACGATGCGGGTCGGCGCCAGCGCATCGATGCGCGGGCGCAGCGCCCAGTCGAAGCCCGATTTCAGGGCTTCGCCGAGTTCGTCTTCGCTGAGCGCGTCGAGCCGAGTCTTGCCGGCGAAGGCGGGGCGCAACCAGTCGTCGAGCGACGTGAGCAACGCGTCGTCGGACAGATCGGGCAACCCCAGTTCCGGCATCCATACGCGCAGGCAGCGGACGCGTGCGCGCCATCGGGACAGCGACTCCCGCCACGGCAGCGCATCGAGTCCGAGCGCGCGTACCGCATCGGTCAGCGCCCGCGCGGCCTGCGCCGGATCCGCTTTTCCGGCCGGGCGCGCGTCGAGCACGATGCCGTCGAAACGCTGCACGCGCTCGGCCACCAGCGCGCGCCGGGCGTCGTCCCAGCGCACTTCGTCGCGATCGGAGAAGCGCTGCGGGAAATCGCGCCGCAGCCGCGCCTCGTCGACCGGCGCCGCGCGCAGGATCTTCGCGTCCTTCGCTTCGAAGCGCAGATCGCAGGCGACGATCCACGGCTCGCCGATGAGCGCGCTGTCCTCGAACAGTTGCGCCATGCGACCGTTGGCCAGCGGATAACGGCGCAGGTCGTGTCCATGACGATGGCCGATGCGATCGGGAAAGGCATGCGCGAGCAGATCGCCCAGCGCGTGCGCGGGCGCATGCGTCGGCGGCTTGGCGGCGCAGCGCAGGCGTCGGCGCCATTGTCCGGCGGCCGCGTCGATGGCCTGCAATCCCGAACGCGAGGCCTCCGCCGGCGCGCGACCGCTCCGGAACGCCGACAGCGCCTGCCAGCGGGCGGCGAGGGCATCGCTGCGTCCGCCGCTGGGCGCGGCCCGCAGGGGATCGCGCGCCTCGATCAGCGCGGCGAGATCGCAGGCGAGCGCGATCTCGGCGTCGCCGTCGGCCGACAGCAGCATCGCCGCGAAGCGCGGATGGGTGCCGAGCGCGAGCATCTTGCGGCCGAGCGCGGTGATCGCGTTCTGCGGGTCGAGAGCGCCGAGCCGCTGCAGCAGATCGCGCGCCGCGGCGAACGCTCCCGGCGGCGGCGGATCGACGAAACGCAGCGCGTCGCTGCCCCAGGCCGCGAGTTCCAGCGCCAGCGACGCCAATTCCACCTGCGCGATCTCCGGGCGTCGCTGCGGTTCGAGCCGCTGCGATTCCGGCCAGAGCCGGTAGGCCCAGCCCTCGGCGACGCGACCGGCGCGTCCCGCGCGCTGGTCCGCGGAGGACTGCGGGATCGCGACCACGTCCAGCCGCGAGAAGCCGCTGTTCGGGTCGTAGCGCGGCTCGCGCGCGAGGCCGCTGTCGATCACCACGCGCACGCCGGGCAGGGTGACGCTGGATTCGGCGACATTGGTCGCCAGCACCACGCGACGACGACCGTCGGCCGATGGTTGCAGCACGCGCGATTGCTGTTCGACGGGAAGGTCGCCGTGCAACGCCAGGACTTCGACGGCCGTGTCGTCCTGCGTTTGCGCCAGCAGCGCCTGAAGCCTCCCGATCTCGCGCTGACCCGGCAGGAACGCCAGCACGTCGCCCGGATGCTGCGCCAGCGCGTGTTCGATCGCGCGCTTCGCCTGGTGCTCCATCGCTTCGTCGCGACGCGCGGGAAAGTGCGCGATCCGCACCGGGAAGCTGCGCCCTTCGCTGGACAGGCGCGGCGCGTCGAGGAACTGCGCGAGGCGCTCGCCGTCCAGGGTCGCCGACATCGCCACGATCCGCAGGTCTTCGCGCAGGCCCGCCTGCACATCGAGCGCGAGCGCGAGGCCGAGATCGCCGGCCAGGTGCCGCTCGTGGAATTCGTCGAACAGCAGCGCGCCGACGTCCTCGAGCATCGGATCGTCCTGCAGCATGCGGGTGAGGATGCCTTCGGTGACCACCTCGATCCGGGTCTTCGCCGAGACCTTGTTCTCGAAGCGGATGCGGTAGCCGACGGTCTCGCCCACCGCTTCGCCGCATTGTTTCGCCATGAATCCGGCCGCGGCGCGCGCGGCGACCCGGCGCGGTTCCAGCATCACGATCCTGCGCCCCGCGAGCCACGGCGCGTCGAGCAGCGCCAGCGGCACCTGGGTCGTCTTGCCGGCGCCCGGCGGCGCTTCGAGCACCAGCCGCGGATGGTCTGCGAGGGAGGACAGCACCGTCGGCAGCAGGGCGGCGATCGGGAACGATGCGGGGGGAAACGGTGCGGAGGAAAAGGGGGTGGAGGCGGACATCGCGACAGGCTATCAGCCCGTACTCCCGACCCGCACGCCGGCGGTGTCCGTACCGGAATTCCGGCGCCGGTACGGATGCGGCCGGTTTCCCGACCTTTCGTCCGCTCGCGCTGGCGGCTGTCATCTTCGTCGGCTAGATTGCGGCGTCCTTCGCCCGGAGCGCTTCTCCGGGCGGTTGCGGTCCGCCAGCGCGGTCCGCCGCGCGGTCAGGGGGCCGCGCTCATGCGCCGCGGGCCGGGGGAATCGGTCCGGTGCGCGCGGCACGCCCGGGACGCGCGTGCCCCCATCCCATCATCGAAGAGACCAGCCCTATGTCGCGTGTGTTGTCCACGATGTCACCCTTGGCCTGCGCCCTGCTCCTCGCTTCCGGCGCCGCCAATGCAGAAGTCTTCATCAACGAATTCCACTACGACGATGCCACCTCGTCCGGCGATACCGGCGAACGGATCGAAATCGTCGCCACCGCCGGCGAAACCTTGAGCAGTTACCGCGTTTATCTCTACAACGGCTCGACGCCGTCGGCCGCGGTGACCTACGACAACGATCTCGTTCCCGCCGGCAGCCTCGTCACCTGCGGCGCGCAGGTGCGCATCGCCACCCTGAGCTACGCCACCAACGGCATCCAGAACGGCCCGAACGACGGCATCGCCCTGGTCAATCCCAGCGGCCAGGTCGTGCAGTTCATCAGTTACGAAGGCGCGATCACCGCGAGCAACGGCCCGGCCGCGGGTCGCAGCAGCACCAACCTGCCGGTGTCCGAGAGCGGTTCCGATCCCGCCGGCCGCTCGCTGCGTCTCGCCGGTACCGGCACCGGATACGCCAACTTCACCTGGCAGGCCCCGGCGACCGCCACCTTCGGCGCGTGCAACACCGGACAGAGCTTCAGCGCGCCGAACCCGGCGCCGGTGCTGACCTCGACCACGCCCGCCAACGGCGCCACCGACTTCCCGGCCGCCGGCAACCTGGTCGCGAACTTCAGCGAACAGGTCACCGCCAGCCCCGGCGCCTTCACGCTCACCTGCCAGCGTTCGGGCGACGTCAACATCACCTGGCCGGCGACCGCCTCCAGCAGCATCACCATCTCCACCAACACCGCGCTGTTCGCCGGCGAAAGCTGCACCTTCTCGATCTTCTCCGCCAACATCCGCGACGCCGGCGACGCGCGTCCGGCGTCCGACGCCGTGGTGAACTTCAGCGTCGCCGCCGGCGGCGGCGGCGGGACCGGCTACTACAGCCGCGTCAACACCAGCAGCGCCTCGCAGCTGCGCTGCTCGCTGCACGAGATCATCAAGGGCCATACCGCGTATCCGTACAGCGCCAGCACCACGGACACCTGGGACATCCTGGAGATCGCCGACGAGGATCCGAACAATCCGAACAACATCCTCGACGCGTATCGCAACCGCAGCTTCGTCAAGGTGAGCGGTCGCGCCGGCACCGGCACCGGCATCGTCTACAACCGCGAGCACACCTGGCCGAACTCGCTGGGCTTCGGCTCGGCCACCGGCAACCTCGGCCTGCCGCATTCGCCGTACACCGACACCCACATGCTGTACCTGACCGAATCGGTCTACAACGCCGATCGCGGCAACAAGCCCTACGCCAACTGCACGCTGGCGTCCGGCTGCGCCGAGCGCACCACCGAGGTCAACAACGGCAGCGGCGGCGGCAGCGGCACGTATCCGGGCAACTCCAACTGGGTGAAGAGCCCGGACGGCAACGGCGGTTCGTTCGAAGTGTGGGGCAAGCGCAAGGGCGACATGGCCCGCGCCATCCTCTACATGGCGATCCGCTACGAAGGCGGTACGCATCCGACCACCGGTCAGTCCGAGCCGGATCTTGAGCTGACCGACAATCGCAGCCTGATCGTCATCACCTCCAGCTCGCCCGCCTACATGGGCCTGCTGTCCACGCTGATCGCCTGGCACCAGGCCGATCCGCCGGACGCCGCGGAGCGCGCGCGCAACGAAGTGATCTACAGCTTCCAGGGCAACCGCAACCCGTTCATCGACCATCCGGAATGGGGCACCTCGGCGCTGTTCACCTCGACCAAGCCGGCGAGCTGCCAGCTGAACTGATCGACGCGACCGCGCGAAGACGCACGAAAACGCCGGCGAGCGATCGCCGGCGTTTTTCTTTGGCGGTTGGTGGAGCCTGAGCACCTAGAATCCAAATGCTCTCTCCTACCAAATCGTAGCCTGACGCAACCCACAGCACAGCTTCGGCCGACATTGCGCGGTCCTATTTCATAAGGCGACGGCAAACATCGAGTGCCGCATCAAGGAAGGAGGCCGCGCTCGGCGCGACCTCGTCCAGCCGTGACTGCTCTGCCTGAAAGACTTGTGAGGGTCGCAGTATTGTCTCGATCATGCTCGCAATCTGTCGCTCCGTGTCCGGCTGACCGAATTCGACATGGGTGCCACGCACAAGTCTGCTACTCAGTCGCAGAACGTTTGACAGCGCTTGGTCGAACGTCTGTCCGAGCATGACGCGTTGATTGGGGTTTTGATGCTGCAACCGCAGGTCGCATGTCTGCAGAAGATCAAGATCGCCGAGGCCCGTGAGGAAATTCTGGCGACTGCTAATCGTGTTCAATTCCGCCATCGTCTTGGAGTACTCGTCCGCCCCAAGCGGCTCCTCACCCAACTGCTCCCGAGACTGCTGAATGATCCTTTGTTCGATCTGACAACAGAGCGCGCGGCGCACATACCACGGATCGAAATACGACAAGGATAGCGTTTTTGGTGCCGCTTCATCCGCTAGCGCCGAAGGGATAAGACGCAGGTTGCCGCGACGAAGTTTCATCGCCCAGGATCGTGTATCCAGATCGCGAACCAACTGCGCCATCACGGCGGCATCGCCATGGATGGCCTTAATCAGCTCGCTGAGTTCCTTCGGTGACTGATAGCCGATGCCGTGTATCGGCAGATCGAGTTCACCGAAGTGATGAAACAAGCTCTCCATCGCCACACGGGCGCCAACCGGATTGGTCAACTGGCGTCCGATGTGCTCGTAAACGATGACCGGAGAAATGGCCAGCCGGCTCGCCCTCGGACTCCAGTGTTTCGCGAAGCGCGAGAACGCAAGATAGCTAAGCCGAAGGAGGTTTCGCTTCTCTTTGTCGCGATGCTTGAAGTCTTGAACAATATTGTTGTCGGGCACCAGGAAGATGTCGCCTTCCAATTGCGTGGCGTAGACATACCCGTTGACCAGCCATTCCGCCCGCGCGTACCAAGGCTGGAGTTCGTCTATGCCGTACCCGTCGAGTCGCTCGGCGAATTCCTCGACAAAGGCATCGTGCCGATTCCTACTGTAGTCCACCTGAAGCTCCTGTGTCGTCGCGCCACGGGTCGGCGCACGACGCACTTATAGCTTGATCGTTCTGAGTCGCCGATTGACCGCAGTCACACTGAATCGTTTGGGGTCGAACCGCTTTCCGTGCCAACGCATCATCTCCGCATGTTCTTCATGAGTTGGATCGGCCATCGCTTCGACGAAGTCCATATAGCCATTCGGCCCGCCGACATCCTCAGGCGGGCATGCGTTGGCACCGTCGACGCAGGTCGGCACGTTCAACGTGTCGGCCGGTGCCCATTCTTCGGCCGTGATCAAATGCTGCCAGCCATCGCCGAAGTCGTAGCTATAGAAAAATTGCCGGGAGCCACCTAGCGCGCGATTCAAGCGTACCTCGATCGTGGACAGGGTCTCGTCGTCAGGCAGTTCGGACGGCAGGCTGGGCGGCTCATAACGAGTCTTGCCAAATGTGAACTCGTGGAGGTGACAATCACCCCAGCCAAATGCCGTTTGGATGACTTGATGTAGGACCGTCAAGGTGATGTCGCCCGGCACGATGACCTGCCGGAAGATGACGGGCTGGATGTCGACCAGTTCGATGCGAAGCGTCAGGGCATTTAGAGTGTGCATTAGCCAATTGTAGGGCGGCTTGCTGCCCCTGGCATGTTAGCGGAGCTAGGCATCAAGCCCGCGACGAAGGGCCGTCTACTGCCGGCCGTTGATTTTGGCGACAATCCAATGTCGAGCCACTTCCAACACCATGATCCTAGCCTGGTGAATCTCCATCGGCTTCTTGGGCGGATCGAACCTACGCGCGCCATGCCTGGCTGTCGCTCCCGCCACTCGTGGGTTATTTGCGGTAGCACCGAAAGATTTGAGCGATTCGGAATCGGCCCATCCAGTCGCCAACAACTTCTCGCGGCCGCCAAGATCGTGTTCTATCGCCTCGATGATCCTGCCCAGATTACTCCAGTCGTTGAGTGCCCCCTGTAGGTACTCGAATACATCTCTGACTGTTTCATCCTGTCGGACGATCTCGCGCCATTGCTGCAAGCCTGGACCATGATCCGGCTTCATGAAGATCGCTTCTTCATCCCCGAGTTTGAGCCCGACAATGGATGCTGATACACCGATATTCTCTACGACCGAAACGTAATGCACCTTTGGCTTGCCGGGATCGTGCCGACTGATGTGGCCCAGCGCGATTCTCATGCGGTTTGGCAAGAACACTTTCAAGTATCCGTTGAGCAAGTCAACTTCTTGTTTGGCGATCTTCTCAACCTCCTGGTACTCATCAACATCGGTGAAGAGCACTGGAGCGAGTCGGTACTTGTCGTCGGACGCGATCACGATTGCGTCCAACGGGAAGAATTCCTCAAGCGCGCGCAAGCTATGTTGGTCGCCACTGAGTTCAACAATCCAAGTCATCCTTACATCCTGCTTCGCATCTGGCGGCGATTGTGCTGCTGATTAGGATTCAGCGATGTGATTGGCGACCAAGCACTGTCGCATGGCATCTCGCGCTTCTTGCTGTCCCCTCCACTTTTGGTGCCTGCGGCCGATTGTCTCCACCAATCCGATCCAGAGCTATTTTACCCGAGTGTCTGACGCTGCTCCTCCCAGAGCGCCGGCAGGTTGATCATGAGTGCGTGCAGCCGGACACCGTCCGGCAAATCCTCATCGAGGATCGCGGCGATGATATTCGGAGCGAGCAGGGGCAGGTTGATGTGTTGAACGATGTGGCTGCGGATCGCACCTTCGCAGCGCAAAGTCTCGCTCGTAGACGAGACTGCGCGAGCCTAAGCATCCGCAGCAAAAGGTGCCCCGGGCCAACGCCGGTTGCAGTGGCGCGGCGCCAGTTCGTTTCATCCTTCGGACTTGAATCGATGGAACGCCACCATCTGTCGTCCCCGACCGCGGCGGATTAGCTACTCCGCATTGAGCGAATCGCGCTGGACACCGCCTGCAAAGAAACTTTGCCGTTTGTGCCTATGACTGCAGACATCAAGGCAGCAAAAACGCAGACAAGCAGGAAATGGCTTGCGCCTGCCTTCCCTTCGTAGTGGAGCCAAAAGGCTGCGGCTAGGGAAAGTAGGCTCAGAAGGAATTGAGATAGAAAAGCGAATAGCGGATTTACGCGCACGGCTGCCCTCACCTTGACAGATGTTCGGCCTCCATGGCTCCCGGTTGACTGCCGCCCACAAGGAGCGGCTTGAGATTTCTACCCTATCGCGAGCTAACGTCACGAGGCAAGGTGGCTGCAGGAAATTAAACAGTCCACCTTCACAGGACCAGCAACTCTTGACGCTGGCGCTCCCATTGCGCCGGCGGATTGATTGAAATCTTGTGTAACCGTACACCATCCGGAAGCGTTTCGTCGAGGATCGCGGCGATGATGTCCGGGGCCAGCAGAGTCAGGTTGATGTGCCGGGCGACGTAACTGTGATCGGTCCCCTCGCGGCGGGCGATCTCGCTCATCGAGGCCGCTTCGCCGGCCTCCAGCATCCGGAGCCAGCGGTGGCCGCGGGCCAGCGCCAGTTGCAGCGGCGTGGCGCCTGTTCGAGTCCGCCTTTCGGACTCGAACCCAGAGCCTTGGGATACGACGACCCGCCGCCCGCTGCGCCGCCGGAGGGCGATCGGGATGTTCAGGGTCACACTGCCGTCGCTGGCGACCACCTCGGCCGCCGGCCCGGACACCTCCAGCGTCGGCCCTTTCATGCCGCCACCCCTGCCGACGGGCGGGCGTCGGCGGCGAGGGTGCCGATCCCGCCGGGTCGAAGCCGCAGTTCCAGGTTCGTTGGGGAGACGATGACCCGTTCGACCAGCAGCCGGACCAGCCGCTGCTGTTCAGCCGGGAAGAGCTGGTCCCACACCCGGTCGACCTGCGTCATGGCGACCGTGACCTGCGCTTCGTCCAGGCTCGGGTCGAGCGCCACCGCCTGCGGGATCATCGCCTCGATCATCTCGGGCGCCCGCAACACCCGCCGCAGTTGCGCGACGACAGCCCCTTCCAGTTCCCCGGCCGGCAGGCGCGGCAGGCCCGACGTGCCCGGCCCCTCGTGCGTGTCGCGCGTGCTCAGGTAGTAGCGGTAGGTGCGGCCGTTGGCCTTGGTCGTGTGCCACGGCGACAGGGCGCGGCCGTCGGGGCCGGTCAGCAGGCCCTTCAGGAGGAACTCCACCTTGCCCCGGCGCGAGGCGCCTGCCCGGACACGGCCGTTGACCTCCAGCAGGGCGTGCGCCTCGTCCCACAGGGCGCGCTCAATGATTGCCGCATGCGTGTTCTCGAAGTACTGGTCGCGGTGCTTCATTTCGCCGAGGTAGGTCCGGCAGTGCAGAATCTTGTGGACCGAACTCTTGTCGTGGAGCTGGCCCGCAAGCGTCCGCCCGGCCTTGGTCGTCCACGTCTTGTTGCACCAGCCGCGCGTGCGGATCTCCTGCACGACTTTCAGGATCGACCCCAGCGCGACGAAGCGTCGGAAGATCGTGCGGACCTGCTCGGCCTCGGCTTCATTGATCGAGAGCCGCCGATCAACGACGTCGTACCCGAGCGGCGGGATGCCGTGCATCCACAGTCCCTTCTTCTTGCTGGCGACGAACTTGTCCCGAATGCGCTCGGCCGTCAATTCGCGCTCGAACTGGGCGAAGGTCAAGAGGATGTTCAGCAACATCCGGCCCATCGCGTCCGTGGTATTGAACTGCTGCGTCACCGACACGAAGGTCACGCCATACTTGTCGAAAACCTTGACCAGTTCAGCAAAGTCGAACAGCGAGCGGCTCAGGCGGTCGATCTTGTAAGCGACGACGATATCGATCTGACCGGCTTCGATGTCAGCGATCAGTCGTCGCATGGCCGGGCGCTCCAAGGTGCCGCCCGAGAAGCCGCCGTCGTCGTAATCGTCGGCGACCGGAATCCAGCCCTCGGCGCGGCGGCTGGCGATGCAGGCTGCGCCCGCGTCGCGCTGCGCATCGATGGAGGTGTACTCCTGATCCAGTCCCTCCTCCGTCGACTTGCGCGTATAGACCGCGCAGCGGAGGCGCTTGGGGGCAATGGCGCTCATCGACGACCTCCCTTGCGCAAGCCGAAGAACAACGGTCCTGACCACTGCGTCCCCGTGATCTTGCGGGCAATCATCGAGAGACTGCCGTAGCGCGCGCCTGCGTACTCGAACTCGCCGTTTGCGAGCACTTGCACGCGATGCTCGATGCCCGCGTAGAGGCGCACCAGCTCCGTACCGGCGACCGGCACCGCGCCGACCCGGTGTCGCGTCAACGTACCGGTTGCGACCAACTCGTCGATGCGTCGTCGGTTGCGATCAAGCAGGGTACGATCCGTTTTGGCGAACTCGATTTCCTGCCAGCGATGTGCGATACGCTTTTCGACGAAGCGCCGATTAGAGACGGGCGGGTCAACGCTGAATAGCCGATGCCATTCCTTCGCGAGGTCGCTCCACGGCCAGTCGGCCAAGCTCGCGATGCGAGCGGCCATCGGTGCGGCCGCCGCGGTGGGTGAAGATTCTGGCGTCATACCTGTGGACTCCGGTTGGTGGAGTCCACATGGACGCGCTGTGTCGCGCCAAAGCCAAGACCAACCGGAGAGGCTACGCCGACGGCGTCGCCGTGCGCGTTGCCGCCGCGTAGGCGGTACAGGCCCAAGGCCAAGAGGGCGGTGGCCTCTGTGCGTCGCTGTGGCGCTGTCATACGCGCCGGGTCGTGCAGGTTAGAAGGCTTCAATGGTGTTCCGCTGGAATGTCAAACCAGCGGCCAGTGTCCCAGCATGATCACGCTGCTGTATCGAAGCGCAGCGTACTCGGCTTAACCCCTACTTCATAGAGATTCGCTTACGTCCACTGAGACAAAGCATGTGAGACGATATCGGCAGGCAGGAACTCCTGCTCCAATCGCCCCTTGGCTTGCGCAAGAAGGTAACGGTAGAACGTCTGCTCCGAATCGTGTAGTCCATCTGGTGGCATCAAACCGGCAGTTATCGGCTCAGGTACTGCGAGTGTTCCGGAAAAGCGCTCGAACAAGGCCTGGCTCATCAGCAGCGGTGTCAGGTGAGGTTGTAGCGTGCGGGCGCACGCCAGCATGCGCAGCCCCCATGTGTCCATGTCGCCCCAGTAGCCCACGTTGCGTTCGTACAACCAATCTGAACGCAACCAGGCAAGATCTAGGCCGGAGCCGAGCACAGCGATGGTGCCCGGCAATATAGGCAACAGATGAAGGCAGCGGTCGTTCTCGATCAGCAGAATGCGGCTTGCAGGCAGCGGCGTATCGCGCAACTCGCGTGCCCGCACCCTTTGCTGTGCGAAAGGCAATAGGCCAGGGGACAATGGCACCACCAGCAACCAATGCTCGCCTTCATCGGCCGCATCGAGAAAGCTGTTCAGCCCGATCTGCGATGCCTGCCCATCGAATCGGATGTCCAGCAGTGCGGTGACGAGGGCGCGATGCCGCTCCATGAACTTGCTGTCGATACCGGCCAGGGCCAGCGCGCGCAGCGGTCGTCCGGCCGCAATGCCGGGTTCGAGCGCGAAGGCCAAAGAAGTCGCCAGGACGATCTCGTCGTCGTTGCGATCGCGCCAAAGAGCACGCTGCCGGATCAGCAGCGAATGGAAACGCGGATCGACACGCGCCAACAGGTATCGAAGCCGTTGCAGTTCCAGTTGCACCTGGGCATCACCCGAGGCCTCTGCCCATTCTTCCGGCGAGCCGAGCAACCACTGATGCGGCAATGAAACCGGCTCGGCCGCACTACGGAACGCGATGTCCTGCCACTGCACCTCGCCCACGGCGACGGCCCGCCAGCGCGCGATGTGCTCGCGCACCGCTGCCGTGTGCTGAGTGAACACCGAAGGCGATGGGCCACCGATGGCGACTCGTCGCGGCCACGCCTTTGGATCGAGCAGGAAATGCTCCCGCCGGTCCGCGCTATGCCACTGCCGGGCAAGCTGAATTGCGACGGCCTCAGGCGACTTCATCACCGCGTCCCTGTCGCTCCATCCGATTGCGCGCATGGACTTCCAGTGCTTCCCAGCTCAGCGATGTCATTGTCGCCTGTGTGCCCCTGCGATGAATGACGATGGCCGAACGGGTGTGCTCGCGCAATAGGCGCAGTTCCTTGTTCGGCGTGACGAACAGCGGGTGCAGACCGAACTCTGCCAGCGCACGAATGATACGGCCGGCCACGGCCTGCGAGCTTTTCGAGAACGCCTCGTCGAGCACGATCGTGGCGAATAACGGCTGTTGACGACCGCGCGGACAGAGTGCGTAGCTCAGCGATGCGGTGAGCACGTAACTGGCGATGATCTCTTTCTCGCCGCCGCTTCCGCCTTGAGAGCTGGTGCGTTTTTCGATGACTTTCCCGGTGTCGCGTTCAATCACCCAGACCGCAAACTGCAATCGATAGCGTGGGTCCAGCAGCGCCTGTGCGCCCTGCGTCTTGCGACGCTCTACCGCGTCGCGGAGCAGACCCACCAGCTCGAACAGCGCGCGGTAATGGCTTTCGCCTTGATCGTCCTTGAGCTGGGCCGAGCGCAGCTGCTTCCGTGCCTGTTGCAGCGTGCGCAGGCTTTCGTGCTCGACCCGCTGCGGCTCCAGACGCAGGTAGCGGCTGGGTTGGAAGTCGACCCGTTCCAAGGTCGCATTGAGGTCGGCGATGCGGTCCTCGATCACCGCCACCTCGTTGTCGATCCCACTCAGTAACTGGGTAACACCCTGGTCCGACGACTGATTGAGATAGGTCAAGAACCGGCCGAGCTTCTCGGGCAGCGCTTCCTCGCTGAGTAGGCGAAGGCGTTCGCAATAGGCGGGCACATCTTGCAATTCCGTTCCGGCTTCGGACAAGGCGCCTGTGTCCTCCTTCTTTGCATCGCTCATGTCGCGGACGAGTTGGCGCTCGATCTTGTTTCGACGTTCGGACAGTGTCTTGATCTGCGACTGAATGCGGTCAGTTTCCCGACGCTCCAGATCATCGAACTCAGACACATTTTCAGCTTGCGGTTTTTTCAAGTGCTCGGCTGCCAGAGACTTCTGAGCCTCGTCCAGACCGTCGCCGATGCGTTTGCGGATGCGGTCGATTACGGAATTCGCTTGTTGGATGGCGTTGTCGAGGAGTGCAATCCGGGTCTTGAGCGTGACCTGATCGCTCTGAAGGGCTTGGGTCTGCCCTCTGGCGGCTTCCCACGCGCTTCGCGCCTGCTCGACGTCGGAGGTGGGTGCGGTCAGTTCTACCAGCTGTGCCTGCAGCCGATCGAATTCTTCCTGTGCGCCAGGGACATCGATGTGCTCGAACACGATCTCCTGCAATCTGCTCAACAATTCGAGACTTTTCCGAGTCCCTTCGGCTAGCGCTTCGGCATCTCGTTTTTCGCGCAGGCTGGCCGCATGTCGTTCCATCGCGGCGGCCAGCGCCTGCGTAAGCCGCGCGAGTTGGTCCCGGTTGTCGAAACCGGTCATCCACTCGTCTTTGATGGACTTCTGGTCCTGTTTGTCGAAGTAACCGCTGCGGCCGGACATCAGGCCTTCGACGGTCATCGCATGCGGTGTCCGACGTAGCGTCTCGACATCGGCCACGCAATGTCGGTCGATGCCGGCGAGCAGATGCTTCAATGCCTCACGATGCGGATGCGCCTTGAAATTGAGCTTGCGGGTGAATCCATCGCTGAAGAACTGCGCTTGCTCAGAGCGTGCCTCGGCGACGCGCAGGCGTACATGCAGCTTATTGTCGCGGGCATTGATCCAGGCCAGGGCCGCGGGCGCGTGGTCGGGTGCGATCAGCACACGCAGGCGCTCGCTGCCGATCGCGCGTTCGATCGCGCCGCGCCACTGCGACTGCTCCGCTTGAACCTCAATCAGTTCGGCAACGAAGGGCAATGCGTCTTCATCCAGGCCGAGATGCTGCGCGAGTAGTGCTCGAAATTCATGCTGATCACCGGGAATATTGGAATTCGGACGTTTTTTTGCCTCATCGAGTCTCTTTTGGATCTGGTCACGTTCAGCAAGCAGCCCCTGTTGCTTGGCGCCCGCCTCCCATGCGGCCTGCTGTTGTTCCGTCCAGCGTTGGCTTTCTCCGCTATGACGCTGCTCGATCGCCGCTTGATTCTCCTGCCATGCCGTCAGCGTCAGCGTCTGATTCAGACCGAGACTGGCAGCCCAGGCTTGATAACGTGCTGCCTCGCGCTGGCGTCCCTTGAGTTTGTCTTCCTGCAGGGAGAGATGTCGGCGCAATTCCTCGATCCGTTGCCCACCGGCCTGTAGGTAGCGTGTTTGCAGGGATTGTTCGGTGGCGATGGCGCGAGATAACTGTTCGGCCAGTATGCCGGCCTGTTGCTGCTGCTTGAGTAATTCGGCTTTTTCGCTCTCCGCTTTGTTCTGCCACAGGGCGATGGCGTGTTCGCCAAACCATGCCGGCAGCAGCGACAACAAGGTGCTGTGCTCGTCCAGCTTCGCGATCGTTTCCTGGTGATCGGTCCATCCTTTCTCGATCGGCAGCAATGTGTCGCGTTGCTTGCGAGCGGTTTCGAGTTCCTGACGGATGCCGGCGAGCGTATCGAACTCCTCCGCAACTTTGCCCGCATCGCCAAAGGCCGATGCATCATCCAGCACCAACTCACGGAAAACCTTGTCGATGCTATCGAGCTGCTTGAGGCCGGCCGCACGATTCAGCAGGTCGAATGCATTGTCGCCGACATCGAAATGACTGCGTAGCCGCGACAGGAAAGCTTGTTTCGCCTCGTAAATCTTCAGGCCCGGAGAGGCTCGCTCCAATTCCTTCAGCCCACGCGCACCGGATTCCCGATGTGTCTCTAACCATTCGTCTAAGGTTGGCGTGTCACTCAGGCAAAAGAGCCAGCGACGCTTGAGATCGGCTAGTGCCGAGCTTGTACCGTCGAACCAGAATAGACCGCCAATACGCACCACGGCATCGCCATCGCTGAAACGCGCGGAGATCGCAGTCACGACCGGGCCGGTTCGGGCGATATGCTCGTTACCGCCGTCATCATTGCCCGCACCGGAGACGCCGCGGACGTAAGACACGAGGTCTCGGTCGCTCTCATGGCCGCCGGTCGAAGCCAAGTTGTAGCGGGGGCTGGCCACCAGCAGCGTCATCAGCGCATCGACCAGCGTGGTCTTGCCGCTGCCTGTCGGGCCGATAATCGCGGTACCGGCCAGATCGATCTCCGCGCTATGCCGACCGCCGAAGGCGCCCCAGTCATAGAGATCGAGATGGGTGAGGACGTAACTGCCCGACGACGTCTGTGAGTCTGCGGCAGCTAGTGGGGCCATGCTCATGCGTCGATCTCTTCGCCCGATGAGCTTTGCATACTCGAACTGCCTGCGGCGTCGCGCAACGCTTGAATCAGATTGGCGAGGTTCTCGGGATTGGCCAGATGCGCAATGATTGGGCGGATAGTGACGCGTTCCTGTTGATCGACATCAGACACGATGCCGTGCCCCTTGAGTTGCTCCAGCAAGGTCAACAGGCGTCGCTTCTCCTGAGCTTCGCTGCCCAGATCGCCCAGATAGGCTTGCAGATGCGGAATCAGATCCTCAAGCGCGACCCGGGCGTCGCTGGCACCGACGCCGGCTTCGACTTCATGGGCGACGAACTGCTGGCGCAGAATCGCAACAAGCAGCGACTGCTCCAGCGTCAGGCGCTGCTTGCGCACGAGGGGATGCGACCACTCATCATCCTCCTGATCGGGTGAGGCATTCACCGCGATGAACGCCAGGCCACGAATCTCGTCGATCCGCAATGCCAGCTCCAGCGAGCTGAGCACCTGATCCACCTGACTGCGATAGAGCAAGGCGTTGCGATACAGATTGGGTTTGCTCGACTCTTCCAGCAAACCGTACTTCATCAGTTCGAGAATCGTGGCACGCACGGCAGCGGTGATGTCGGAATTCTCAGTGGGTGCCGCGTTCCCGCTCGCTTGGCGCGACGCGATCGTGCGATCGTCGCTGTCAATCGCATTCTCGTTGATGTTGGTGTCGACGCCTTCCGCACCGGTGCTCATGTCAAGGTTCCCATTCGAAATGCTCGAAGGCGACGGGATCAAGTGAAATCAACGGCACCTGAAAGCGCAGGCCGCGCTCGTCTGCGGAGGCGAGATTCTGATCGGAGGAAGGCCGGATCGCGACCTCCAGCGTTTCGCGTTCGGCGCCGACGACGCAGGCTGCTTCCCGTGCCATCCCCAGCCAGAGCGCAAGGGTTTCCAGATCGTGGGTCGGCGGTAGCCGCTCGGCGAGATCGTTAAGGCTCAGGGGTGTTTCGCTGGCCCGGATGACCTCCACGGTATCGCGGACTAGCGCCTCCCGGTCGAGACTGTCCAACGACGACCAGAATTCGTCCTCGATCTGGTCGATGTCCCCCGCCATACGCTGCAAGTCCAGGTCCCGCAGGGCCTGTTGATCCAAGGATTTGAAGCGCAGCCGTTCGACCAACGGCAAACCGCCGCAGACAACGGCCAGTGGCGGCAGGCAACTGGGCTGTCGGCGGACGGAGGCCGCGCTCCAGTCCACCGCTTGAGCATACCGGAAGACTTCATTGAGCAGTTGTCCGACCCGATGATGCTCCGCCGCCAGACCGGTGCGCAGAAAACTGCGAACATCGCGCTCGCTGCGCGAGCGTGTGCGGATGACCGAGGCCGATTCCTTCACCAGCCGCATCACCAGCCAGCGCATATCCGCCTGCTGGATAGGGGTCAGCGCCGTTCTGGCCTGTGGGTGCTGCAGGATGATGCGCAGGCGGCGCTTCATCGCATCCAATTCGATTTCCTGCTGCAACTGCTGGTGAAAGGCCTGGAAAACCCGACCCTCGGCGGTTTCAAGCAGGGTGTCGTGACCATCGAGCAGCGTGTCGACGATCGCGCCGCGATGGTAGCCCTCGTTGACGATGGCATGGCGCAACTGCAGATCGGCATCGCGCCAGGAGTCTTCCACGCGGCGAAAGTCCGCACGCAGGCTGGTCGCCAGTGTGTACAACTCACGGATGCCTTCGGTGGCCTCCTGAGCGTTCGCGACCTCAATGCGCCCGGCTTCGGCTTCTTCGAGCTGGCGTTGCAGGTCGGCGATCTGCCGGCGCAGGTGCTCGGCACGGCTCTGCGGGTCGGGGTTGAGCCGCGCTTCCAGCCGCTCGATCTCGCGCTGCACCACAGCCAGACGCGAAGCGGTCGAGGTCATCATCCGGCTGTCCAGTGCGCCCGCGAACCGCAACGCGGTTTCCAGCGCATCCGTGGCGTACAGTCGCCCCTCGCGTTCGACGACCAATGCACGACGAATCCACGACCGCAGTTCCTTCCGGGCCAGCACCGTAGGATCGCCGTCGATGTCGAACTCGCTCAGTCCGGCGTGCCCGGCCAGAATTTCGGACAGTGCCTGCTGGGCATCATCGAAGTCGACGCCGTCCTGGCTGTCCTCGAACAGCGACTGCAGGCAACCCAATACCAGCGGCGCACGGCGCGAGGCCAGCAGCTGCCAGGCAGGATTCTGCTGGCGGGCCAGGACATAGGCTCGGCTGTGTTCGTGGCTGCTGCTGTCCATGCCCTGTCTAAATTGAGCCCCGGTTGGCCTAAGGCGGAACTTTGCTGGAATGTAGAGTGCCTACAGTAGCGAAGACGGCAGTCTCACGCACTGCAGCGTTCTGCCGCTGAATCCGGGCAGGTGGTGCGAATGGCGTTTGATAGCTCCGCTACGAACTATAGAGTACTGACTGGTTTGCTCCACCTATCGCTGGGCTGGGCTCTACGACAGAAAAGCGACAATAATCCTGACACGGCGAAGACTCCAGATCCGACCACTCCTCAATTCCGGGGGGAAGGGGGATGTCGGCCGCGATCATAGGCCTGCTGGCGACCGCCAAGGCCAACGGCCGCTGTCCGCACGTTTGGTTGACCGATGTACTCACCCGACTGCCGACGACCATGGACAAGAACATCTGCGAGCTGTTGCCGCATCGGTGGAAACCAGCGGCGCTGGGGTGAGGTGGGCGGTCGCTTGCCCCCCCCATGAACCAGAGTGCCGTCTCCAGCGCGGAAGTGGCGTACGGCCGCCCTTCGCCTATCAACTGCAGTCCTGTTGGTTCCAGCCAAGCACCCTAATGGATTGCTCCCTCGCGATCCGTACACTTCTAGCGAGATTTGAGGCGTTCCGTGATTTCAATGGCTGCATAAGCGATTATCGCAGAAGCGCCAGCGAGCCTAATGGAAACTACGACTTCATCAAGCCCCCGAGGCTTGTCCAACAGCTCTTGTGCTGAAGCAACCTTGAGCATTGCGTCCGCCTCGGATGATGATATTGAATCGCCTATCCGAGTGTCCGTGAAGCGGGGGCAGGATCGATCGGCGCATGCGTCCCCTCGAAGTACTGATGTCGTCTCTTCAATTCGTCGAGATAGGTCCCGCAATGGAAGAACTCTTGCAGCGAACTGCGATCGTGCATCTTGCCGATTTGCTGCCGCCCGGACGTCGTCGTCCAGTCCTTATTGCGCCAACCGCGCGCACGCGCCTCTCGCACCACCTTCATCAGCGAGCCAACCTGGGCGAATCGCCGGAACAGCCTCCGTACCTGTTCGGCCTCGTTGAACAGCAGTCGCCAGAATGACGTACGGTGCCTCACATCGACTTTCCAAGAACACGAACGATGCGGGACAAGCGACAGTAGCCCGGACATCTCCGTGCGACGCTGGGCGGTTGTCATGCGAGAGGGATCGCAGTCGTGGGGACGAGGCACAGGGCCCGCGGGGGTCGTCAAACCAGCCTCCAGTGTCACTGTGGCGGCCGGTCTCCGCAAGCACCCAACTTGGAGCGATGCGGTGTCACAACGAAAATCTGCGATTCAGGCGATGATGGGGTTGGCCAACATCCAGTGGATCGGTCAATCGTCGATTGTTGATCTGCGGAGTGCGCCAGCAATTTCCAACGCAAATTCGCACAGGTAGGCCAAGCTGCCGTCGATGCCGGTTTCCGTGCCAATCACCAGCAGGCGGCGCACGGCATCTTCAAGATCACCTGCTTCTCGCAGGGCGGTGGCAGTTTCGACGCCACTGGCGACCATCAGCAAGGGACGCTGTTCGGCAGGGATCTCACGGAACGGCATTTCGCGCGTGGTGTCGCTCATGGGCGCGCTCCTCGAGTGCCAGAAGCCGCCGAGTGAGGCGAACGATGTTCGACCCGAATCGGGCCTGATAGAGTATTTGCAGCCATTGTCGTTCTCCAGATGAACGGTGGTGGTCAGGGCGGCCGGGGTGTTACAGCACCTCGGCCGTCCGCATGTACGGTGTTTGTCGGCATTTGATTCTGATGGCGGCGCACCTGCCGGCTCCTGTGCGCTATCGGCCAGTGACGCTTGATGTTTCCTCCTGATTCGGCGTGGACATATAGACGCGCTTTTTTGGATAAAAGCCAAGTCTATTGGCTGCTTTTCTAACGATTGGTCGAGTGCCCGCGATGTCTTCATCCGTAGAGTCACTGGACGGATGCACCACGAGGAGCACTGCCACGCAGCGGATTAGCTCCAGCTACAATTCGGCATCTCAACCCAAACTCGACTTCGGTCCCCCGAGCCCCGCAAACAAGCATGGCCCCGACACGGGGTTCTGTGCCGGGGCGTATGCCAACTCCGGGTTGTCGCCGGCACTTGCAGTGCTGGCGAGCGATGCTAGATGCCGAACAGTTCCCCGGCCTTGGCGAACCCGACTCAGCGGCCGTCGCCGTTGAGCCCTCGATTCATCATCTTTTCGCGCGCAAGTTTCACGACATCGACATCGCCGTGATGGATTGCCATCAGGAAGCGCGTATCGAAGGTTTGGAATGCTTCGGCCAGATCGCGGTCGACACCCTGCGAGATGCGCGCGCTCATGCGCGCACCGCCTTGGCCGCCGCCGACGCGGCACCGGCCGCATAAGCCGCTTCGAGCGCGGCACGAATCGAGGCGACCGACAATTCCTGAAAATCCAGCCGATCCGCGCCTCGCTCTTCGAGGGTGGATAAGCCGAGATGCTTCTCTGCGATCTGGGCGATGACGCGGCGACAACGTTCCGATGGCTTGCTCATGATTGAATTCCCGTAGGTGTGGATTCGCGACGCGCCATGCGCCGCGTGACGGCATGAACGCGCTGTTCGGCGGTGAAGCCAAGCGCAGGAGGTGTCGATGGAATGCCAGACAGGTTCGGTACGGCATCGCCGGTCGGCGCGTGTGCGCGCTACGGGCACGCGAGCCTCCGCCACGGGCTATCTCGGCCAATACCGCTCAGGTGCCGACCACGGCGCAACCGTGCGCGCCGCAAGGCCTTCCGGGTGGCGTCAGGGACGGTCTTCGGCCTCGTCCGCACCTTCGCCGTGCCACCGCCGCGCAAGATCGCCGCGCACGGGGCGAGCAGGTCCAGATCCGCGTTCTGCATCGCCTGTGGAAGGCGTGCGTCCAGCGCACGCATTGCTTCGAGCGGATCGCGCGCGTTGTCCAAGTCCGTGCGAACCCTGCTCATGCCGCATCTGCCCGCGTGGCGATGGCATTCAACTCAGCCTGCGCATCGGCGGCGAGGTCGACGCGCGCGTTGCCGAGGACACTGGTGCAGACGTGGTTGATCGCCCAGTTCAGTACCTTGGCGTTCTGCCCGAGATCCGCCGCCTCTCGATATTGTTCTTCGTAACGCGATATCGCCAGCGCTGCCGCTTCCAAGGCTTCGCGCATGTGCGCGAGCGCGCTGGCACCGTGGCGCAAAGCGATGCGGGTTTCCAGATCGGGGCGTACGGTGTCGGTGTTCATGCAAGGTGTCCTTGTGGGGATGTGCATCCATGAACGCGCTATATGCACGTGAAGCCAAGCGCACCTTCTCCATGATGGGCGCCGGGACAGGCGCCGTACAGTTCACTGCCCTGAGTCCACCCTGGCGTTCAGTCGCGTTGCTCGTGCAGTGGCGGCGCGAAGGCCGCGAGCGGGTCGTTTCCGGTCCCTGCGCGGCGTGCGATCTCGGCAATGACGTGGAAACGAAGATCGGCGTCGCCGCGATGGATCGCGAGCAGGAACGCGGTATCGAGCGTCGTGACGCATTCCTCCATCGGCACATCGTTGCTGGTGACGTAGTGTTCGCCGTCCTCGAAGCCGAGCTCGTAGGCTTCGGCGAGCGCATCGAGCAGGGTTTGGACGCGCGCGATTTCGGCAGGGTCGCCGGAAGTCATGGCGGCTTCGACGTCGATGCCAAAACGCTGCCTCGCGATCCGCAGGTACGGGTCTTGCGCGTTGCGTAATGTGGAGATTGTCATATCGGCCTGCTCCTTCACCACACGAGTCCGGTCGGGTTCGCGGCGATGCGCGCGAGCAGATCATCGAGCGGCTCGACCTGCGCGCCGTCCGCAATCGGCGCCAGGAGCAGGTCGCCGGCCTCGATCAGCTCGATCCGCACCACTTCGATTCCGTTGCTGGCGTAGGCGAAGTGTTTGCGGCCGTTGATCTGGCGCAGGAGTGCGCGGGGTGTGCGTGCGCGCAGGACTTCGCGCCGCCATGCGTGGCGGCCACGTCGACCGGGGACGCGCACGAGCAGGGAGGCGAGATAGAACTCCTTGACGGGCTTGCGGGCCTTGCGGGAGGGGGCGAGTGTCATTGGTTCGAATTCCGTGTCGGGGGTCGCATGTACGCGCTGTTCGGGGAAGAAGCCAAGCCCTGCCCGGCTTCTTTTCGAGGCTGTTCGGTCACCCCAGACGCGCCACGTAGCGTGCGTAGTCGCCACCCGAGGGATCGACGTAGAGGTAGGGGCGGCCGGGCGCGTGAACTTCGATGCACAGGCAGCCGTCGGCGACGTCTCCGCCCTTGCCGGCGAGCCACGGCTGCGGCCGGGTCAAGTCCCCCGCAAAGGCATCGAACTCCGCGATGGTCAGTTCGACCGTTTCGGTGATGTAGATGCGATGTTCGCCGGTGGCGCACATCTCGCGCAGGCTGTCGGGTTTGCACGCGAAGGGGAGACGCACGCCGAGTTCTTCGACGTGCAGCGCTTTTCTCCGAAACTGGACGATGCGCGGTGTGCGTTCGATGGTGAGGGTCATGGTGAGCATGGGCGTTGCAGTGTGAGCGTCGTGGATCCGAAGACCGCATGAACGCGCTGTTTCACAGTAAAGCCAAGCATTGGGGAATGTCGTGCCGCGACGTCCTGACACCCGACGTACAGGCTTTGCGCAGGAGTTGAAATCGCCCCTGCGCAACGCCATCCGGCGCAGGCTGACGAGACTCTCAAGACACCCACTGAAGCCAACGGACCTCTGAGGACCGAGCCGCCACATGGGGCCGACCATCATTCGCCTCATTTCAGGTGAGTCGGGACGCGGGAATGCCGGACCTGATCTAGATCATGGATGCAAGCACATTCCCCGCCCCAAGATGTCGCCACCCGAGCGACTCAGGTAAGGCCATGCGAGACCCCGCCACATTGCCGCCCTCGAAGACCGTGCGTTGGCCCCCACTGTCCGCGGCACCGCATCGGTTGCTGTTCTTTATCGGAGCGGCCAATCTGCTTGCATCGATGCTGTGGTGGTGGATGCATCTGACCGGGCGCTCACTCGTGGCGCCTACCGGAGTGCCTTCGCCCTGGCTGCACGGGTTCCTGATGCAGTACCAGGTGCTGCCGACCTTCATGTTCGGCTTCCTGTTGACCGTTTACCCACGCTGGATGGCGCAGCGCGAGGCCACGCGTTGGCATTACTTGCCGGTGGGGTTGGCACTGTTATCTGGACAGGCGTTGACACTGGTCGCGGCATGGTCCGGTTCGATGCTGGCTTTGTCGGTGGGGTGGTTCAACACCGCGGCCGGCTGGTTCGCGGGAATGGCGGTGCTCGGAACCTGGGTACTGCGTGCTCGCGCGCGCGATTGGCATGTGTGCTCGACGTATCTCTCGCTGTCGATTGGCTTATTCGGCGTGTTGGCTTTCGGATTCGGACTGCATGGCGGGCGGCCCGACTGGCAATACCTCGCAATCCGCATCGCCGCGTTCGGGTTGCTGATGCCGGTCTACGTGACCGTTGCGCATCGTGTGTTTCCGTTTTTCGCGGGTAATGCGGTGCCCGGCTATCGCCCCTATCGGCCCGATTGGGCGCTGCGAGCGATGTGGTTCGGCATCGCCGCGCATCTGGCGATCGAACTCGTGGGATTCCCCGCTTGGCGATGGCCGGTCGATCTCGCGCTGGCCGCGCTGTTCGCGCATCTTCTGTGGCGCTGGTGGCCGCGGGCGAAGGCGCCGCCGTTGCTGATCGCGCTGTTCGCGGGTTTTCTGTGGTTGCCGCTGGCGATGATGCTGTACGCGGTCGACAGCCTGTCGATCCTGATCGGCGCCGATCTGTCGCTCGGCCGCGCGCCGCTGCATGCGCTGGCCGTCGGCTTCTTCGGTACGCTGCTGGTCGCGATGGCCACGCGGGTGACCGCCGGCCATTCGGGCCGTCCGCTGCAATTGGGACGGATCGCGGGTTTCACGTTCGTCGGCATGCATCTGGTCGCGCTTGCGCGGGTGTTCGGCGAACTGATGCCGGACCCGTCGCGGTGGTGGCGCGCGAGCGCGGTCGCCTGGGTACTGGTATTCCTGCCGTGGGTGCTGCGCTCGACGTGGATCTACCTCACGCCGCGCCTCGACGGCAAGCCGGGTTGAGGTTTGGCCATGAACGATCCGACCCTGTATCCGTATTTCCTCGGCCCCTACGCCGAGAACGACGATCTGCTCGAATCGCTGGTAGTCGGTTTTCTCCGCGACCATGTGTATTGGCGGCGCAATCTGCATCCCGAGGACGCGCCGGCGATCCCGACCGGCGCCAACCGCCGTCCCGACTACATCGCATTCGAATCTCGGCTTCGCCAGGAGCTGCATCGATTGTCGGCGGCGCTCAAGCGCAGCGTGCCGTTCCATAGTCCGCGCTATATCGGGCACATGGTCAGCGATCTGCTGATCCCCGGGCTGGCCGCGCAGATCCTTGCGCTGCCCTACAACCCCAACAATGTCAGCGCCGAAGCCGCACCGGTGACGATCGACCTGGAGTTGAAGGCCGGTCTGCAACTGGCGGCGATGATCGGATACCCGAGCGATCCGATGCGCGCCGACTGCGCATTCGGTCATCTCACCTCCGGCGGCACGCTGGCCAACGTGCAGGGGCTACGTCTGGCGCTGGCCTTGAAATGCTTTCCGGTTGCGCTGTGCGTGGCGAAGGTGCCGCTGGACGAACTGCCCGGCGACGACTGGAACGCATTCAATCTGGCGCATGCGGATGCGATCGCGTTGCTGGATCGCTGGCGCGATTTCCTGAAGACCTTGTCGCCGCACGAGCGCAGCCGCTGGCGCGCGCAGGTCGAACGCGCGCGGGTCGAATCGCTCGGTCTGCACGATTTTTTCGAGCAACACCCTGCGTTGGCGCCGCCGCTGGTGTTCGCGCCCGCGACCGCCCACTACTCGTGGAGCAAAGGCGCGAAGATGCTCGGTCTGGGCCGAGATCGCTTGCGGCTGATTCCTGGCCGCGCGATGCGTTTGGACATCGACGCGCTGGCCGACGCCTTGGACGATTGCCTGCGGCGACGTCAGCCGGTGCTGATGGCGGTGGGCGTGCTGGGCAGTACCGAGTTCGGCACGATCGACCCGCTGCATGCGCTCGCCGACCTGCGTGAACGGTTGCAGGCGCAGGGGCTGGGCTTTGCGTTGCACGCCGATGCTGCCTGGGGCGGATATCTGTGCACACTGTTCCGTAAAGAGGATGGTCGCCTGCGCGGGGCCGACGAGGTCGGGCGGGAGTTCGCGCACTTCCCCTCGCCGTCGGTGCATGCCGCGATCGCCGCGCTGGCGCGGATGGATTCGGTGACCATAGACCCGCACAAGCTCGGCTACCTGCCTTACGGCTCGGGTGCGTTCGTCTGCCGCGATCAGCGTGCGATCGGGCTACTTGCGGAGTCCGCGGATTACGTATTTTCGGAGCGCGACGACGGCGATTTCTTCGCGCGCCATCGCCAGCTCGGGCGCTACATTCCGGAAGGCTCGAAACCCGGCGCGAACGCCGCTGCGGTATATGTCGTGCATCGCACCTTGCCGCTGGATCACGCGAATTTTGGTCGACTGCAGGCGCAGAGCATCCGTTCGACCGAGGCCTTCCTCGCCGAAGCGCAGGCGTTCGTCGAGCGCAACCGGCGGCAGTTCCTGGCGTTGGTGCCGTTCGCGCCGGACAGCAATTTGGTCTGCCTGGCCATCAACCCGTGCGGCAACACCGATCCGCGGGTGATGAACCGGTTCATGCGCCGCCTGCATGGTCGACTGAGTGCGGATCCGGACAAACCGCTGCAGCTGGGCGAATACTTCGGCTCGATTACTACACTCAAGCCGGACGCGATGGGCGCGGACGACAGCGGGCGAATTCTGGGGGCGCTGGGATTCGCTGGCGATGCGTTGATCGAGGGCGACGAGGAAGGCGACAGGCTCGTGGTGCTGCGCCATACCTTGATGCACCCCTTCCTGCTCGATGGCAGCCAAGGCGACAGTTATCTGGCCGGTTATTTCGCGTTCCTCGAACGCCAGATCGCGGAGTTGCTGGCCGAACCGGCAAACTGATCGCATACGGGGACGTCGTTCTGCTCGATCCGCCCGATTCAACCTGGGCTGGCGAGCGCCCGCGCTGCGGGCAGGACATGCCCGCGGTAGATCCGCTCGGTTTCGTCGGGGTCTGGATCGGTGCGCTTGGTCTTCTTGACCCCGAAGGCAGACAGCACCAGATGCGCGTCCGCGCGCACGCCGGCATTGGCGAGGCAGGCCGCGACGCAGGCCATCGGGCAGCCGTCCAGCGCCAGGATCGGCCGCCCCGCCCGGGCAGTCTTCACCAGACCCGGTACGCCGCCCCCGACACCGGCGATACAGGACATTTCCACGATGCCCTCGCGATCGAGACGCAAGGCGAGCCGGTTCGCCATCTGCGCCGCGCTGGAGCAACCGGAGCAGGAATAGACCAAGGGCCATGGGGACGTGTCGTTGGACATTCTTGCGGCTCTCTCGAGGGCGCGGCGGACATGACATTCTCCGCAGGAGGTAGGGAACCGCCCCTGATCCGGGTCAAGTGGGACCGAAGACAGTCGGGCGGGCTGGCGAGGCGATCCCCGCCCGTTTGACACGAATCAAGGCGCGCGTATCGGTGGCCCCCTAGCCTGTGCGTGTCGCTCGCGCTTCGGCGCGGCGACACTCCGAGGCGCCAGACCTTCGCCCACAGGGCATGGCTGGCGTCCGTGGTCCGAAGCGATTCTGGCCACCCGGTACGGTTGGAAACGGCCGCGCCGCCCGTTTTTGGAAAGGAGCGACCAACGATATGCGTGTGCTGGAGGACCGGTTCGGCCGGACGTTTCCCTATCTGCGGCTTTCGGTCATCGAAGCCTGCAATTTCCGCTGCAGCTACTGTCTGCCGGGCGGCTATCGCGCCATTCCCGGGCGGCCCGCCGCGCTTGAGCTCGACGAGATTGCGCGCCTGCTGCGCGCCTTCGCCGCAGTCGGCATGCGCAAACTACGGATCACCGGCGGCGAACCTTCACTGCGCAAGGATCTGGCCGATATCATCGCTGCCGCCGCAGGCACCGTCGGCATCGACAAGATCGGACTCACCACCAACGGGTGTCTGTTGCATCGCCGCGTGGAGGGCTGGCGCGAGGCGGGCTTGACCCATCTCAACGTCAGCGTCGACGCGCTGGATCGCGAACGCTTCGCACGGATCACCGGGCACGATCGTCTGGATGATCTGCTCGCCGGGGTCGAACGCGCGTTGTCGCTGGACTTCGCTGCGATCAAGCTCAATGCGGTGCTGCTGCGCGATCTCAACGACGACCAACTGCCGGCGTGGTTCGACTATCTGCGCGGACGTCCGCTGACCTTGCGGTTCATCGAACTGATGCGCACCGGCGACAACGGCGAGTATTTCGCCCGGCATCATGTGCGCGCGGACACGTTGGAACGCACGCTGGAGGCGGACGGCTGGCGACTCATGCCGCGCGCGGCCGATGCCGGCCCGGCGCGCGAGTACGCGCATACGGACTACGCCGGACGGATCGGCGTGATCGCGCCCTATTCGAAGGATTTTTGCGCCGGTTGCAACCGCCTGCGAGTGACGTCGGCCGGCGATCTTCGCTTGTGCCTGTTCGGCAACGTCGGCATTCCGCTGCGTCCACTACTGCAATCGGACGACGATCACGACACCCTGGTCGCGCGATTGCTCGGGCAACTCGGGCTCAAGGCGCTCGGTCACGGCCTGCATGCGGGCGAGACCGGCACGACAACGAATCTATCGACAGTGGGAGGTTGAATGCACGCGATTCCGTCCGCGCAGCCGTCCGAGTCGTGCGCATCGGCACCGCTCGAATCGGCACCGCTCCAAACGGCACGATTCCGGATGGCCGATATCCGCCGCAAGCACCCGAGCGAACGGCGCGCGGCGGCGGTCGGCGAGCTGTCGGCCGGGCCGATCGGATTCGCCGCGATCGTCGAACGCACCCTGCCCAAGGGTGATGCGATCGCGATGGCCGAGATCGCCGGCATTCAGGGGGCGAAACAGGCCGCGACGCTGATGCCGTTGTGTCATCCGCTGGCGCTGGAGTTTGTCGAAGTACGTTGCGTGCCGATTCCAGAACGCAACGCGATCCGCGTCTACTGCGAAACCGCGCTGCACGCGCGCACCGGCGTCGAGATGGAAGCGCTGGCCGGCGCCAGCGCCGCGTTGCTGACCCTCTACGATCTGACCAAACCGGTCGAACCCGCGCTCGCCATCGGTGGCGTGCGCTTGTTGTTCAAAGAAGGCGGCAAATCGGGAATCTGGATACATCCCGACGGAATGGACGAGGGTGAACGTCGGCATTACCGGCCACGCGTCGCACCGCGCCTCGACGCCGTGCCGACGACCGTGATCACGCTGAGCGATCGTGCGGTCGGCGGCGTGTATCAGGATCGCAGCGGCCCGGTCGCCGAAGGGGCGCTGCGCGCGCTCGGCGCCGTGGTTCGCTACCGACTCTTACCCGACGGCATCGAACCGCTGGCGCAAGCCTTACGCGAAGAAGCCGAAGCCGGAACACGGCTGGTACTCTGCACGGGCGGGACTGGTTTCGGATCGCGCGACCTCACGCCCGAGGCGTTGGCGCAAGTCGCAACGCGCGGCGTACCGGGGTTGGGCGAGTTGTTCCGCAGCGCCAGCGCCGCGTATACGCAGTTGTCCTGGCTCAGTCGCGCAACGGCGGCCTTGGTCGGCGACCACATGTTGACGATCTGCCTACCGGGCAGCCCGAAGGCGGTAGCGCAGGGCATGGATATTCTTGCGCCGCTGCTGCCGCACGCACTGGCGATGATCGAGGACGTGCCGCACACATGCACGAAACATCCGTGAGCACTGCTTCCGTGAACGCAGCCGCCGCGTGCGCCTGCGCGACAGTCGAGCGTGGCGCGCACATGCTGGATGTCGCCACGGCGCAAGCGCTGATTCGCGAACGCTGCTCGATGCTGTCCGCCGAACGTCTGGCGCTGACGGACGCCGAAAGCCGCGTGACTGCATCCACGCAACGCAGCCTGCGCGATCTGCCGCCGTTCGCGAATTCGGCCATGGACGGCTTCGCGCTACGCTGGCGCGACACGCTGTCGCCCGGCGCGCTGATCGACGTGAGCGCCGAGCAAGCCGCAGGCGATGGCGCTCAAATCGCTGGCATCGATGCGATCGCGATCATGACCGGTGCCCGGCTGCCCGACGGCACCGACACCGTGGTGCCGGTCGAGGAGGCGACGGTGCTCGCGCACGACGGCGACGGCCGCGTACAGCGCATCCGCATCGAACGCATGCCCGCGCGCGGTCAACATGTCCGTCGCGCCGGTGAGGACATCGCCGCAGGTGAGGATGCGGTGTCCGCGGGCGTGCGCCTCGGGCCGTCCGAACTCATGTTGCTGCGGGGCGCGGGTGCGGCGGCGGTGGAGGTCGTGCGCCAGCCTCGCGTCGCGCTGGTTTGCACCGGGCGCGAATTGGTCGATACGGCGGGGGCACCCCTCGCGCCCGGGCAGATCTACAACACCAACCGAACGTTTCTTGAGTCGCGATTGATCGCTGCGGGCGCGGCTTTGCACGCGGCGACCACCATTGCCGACGATCCCGCGGTGTTCATCGCCTATCTGCGCGGTTGGATGGCGGAAGGCGCGGACATCGTGGTCTCGACCGGCGCGGTGTCGATGGGGCGCTACGACTTCGTGCCCGATGCCCTGACCGCGCTGGGCGCGTGCGTCGTCTTCCATACAGTGCGAATGCGCCCTGGCAAACCGCTATTGTTCGCGGTGCTGCCGAACGGCGCGCTGTTCTTCGGCCTGCCGGGTAATCCGGTGTCGAGCGCGGTCGGTCTGCGGTTCTTCGTCGAGAACGCACTGCGAAGCATGCTCGGCATGCCCCCTGAAGCGCCTTGGCGGCTACCGCTCGCCGAACCGCTGACGAAAAAGCCGGGGTTTCATCTGTTTCAGAAAGCCGAACTGCGCCTCGATGCCGACGGCGCGGTCCGCGTCGGCCTGCTCAAGGGTCAGGAATCGTTCAAGACTCGGCCGCTGTTGCGCGCGCGGGTCTGGGCCGGGCTGCCGGCGCAGATCGAGGCATTGCCCGCAGGCGCGCTGATCGATGTCCATCCGCTCTGCCATTTCGACGATCACCTGTTCGCGAGGGAATGATCCATGCGTGTTTCGATCCGTTTGTTCGGCGCGTTCCGTCAGTTCCAAGACAGCGACCTGCTCGAACTCGAAATGCCCGACGCCCAACGCCCAGACGCGGCCACGGTCGCCGATGTACGCCTTGCGCTCGATGCCTACGCTCTCGCGCACTGGCGCGGATACGATGCCGGCCTACTGCGCAGTTCGGCGTTTGCCACCGAGGAGGCGGTGTTGCGCGCGAATAGTCCGATTCCCGTCGACGGACGACTTGCCGTCATTCCCCCAGTGAGCGGAGGTTGAAATGAACGACGACGTGCGCGTCGCATGCAAAGCGGTGGATATCGCGGATGCTGCGCTCGATCCGGCCGAAGCGCTGGCCTTCGTGAACGATCCGGCCTTCGGCGGCATCGATGTGTTCATCGGCCGAGTCCGCAGTGCGAATCATGGCCGAATCGTGACCGGTATCCACTACGACATGTTCGATCCGCTGGCGCTGAAGGTCTTCGCGCGTAGCGCGCAATCCGCCGTCGACGCGCACGGACCGAATGCGAAGGTCTATGTCGCTCACGCCAAGGGGCGGTTGCGGGTGGGCGACACGGCGGTGATCGTCGCGTTCGCGACGCCGCATCGCGATGCCGCATTCCGCGGCTGTCGCGACGTCATCGAAGCGGTGAAGCACGAGGCCCCGATTTGGAAACAAGAGCACTACGTCGATGGCAGCAGCGAATGGAGCGAAGGCTGCGCGCTGTGCGTGGAAGCGGCTGACGCGCGAATCGAAATGAGCGCCCCGCCGCCGACACCGGTCGTCGCGTCGTCGCACGCCTGCGCCTGCGCCGGCCACGCGCATCGGGCTTCACAGGAACCTTCGACATGAAATTTCAACTCTGCGCGCAGCGCATGCGCCTGCGGATCGACGAAACCGAACTCGACCGGCTGCTGCACGAGGGTGTGGTCGAAGACACGACGGTGTTCGCGCCGGAGCAGCGATACTCGCGGCGATTGCGACTCGATGAGATCGACGGGCCGGAGCTTCGGTCGGAGTTGCGACCCGCGGACGCTGCATTGACGGTCGTCTTGCCGAGGTCGCAGTTCGAGGCCTTCGCAGCAGCGCGTCCGCGTCGGGATGGCTTCGAATTCGAGTGGCAGGCGGTGGGTGCCGACCCGTTGCGGGTCGTGGTCGAGATCGACGTGCGCGACAGCCACCGCCAAGCCCGGTCGGGTGCCGGTCGGTCTGGATCGATTTGACCGAAGTCAAGGCAGCCTCCGTGCCCTCCCCGGAGACTGTCCCGCATCCGGCACATACGCCGACGACGATTTTGGGAGCGCCTGATGAACGTAGATACCAGCTCCGCCGCGCGCTTGCGCGAAGCGGACCCCAAGGCCGGACGCGCCGTCCGCACGCTCGAGACTTGGGAGGTCGAGGATCCGGCGTTCTGGTCCGCCACCGGCAAGCGCATCGCCTACCGCAATCTATGGTTGTCGGTGCCGGCCCTGCTGTGCGGGTTCGCGGTGTGGGGCATGTGGGGGATCATCACGGTGCAGATGCTGAACCTGGGCTTTCCCTTCACCCAGGAACAACTGTTCACGTTGACCGCCATTGCCGGCATCTCCGGCGCCACGATGCGCATCCCGGCCTCGTTCCTGATCCGGCTGGCCGGCGGGCGCAATACCATCACCTTGACCACCGCGATGCTGCTGGCGCCGGCGATCGGCACAGGCATTGCCCTGCAACACCCCGAGTGGCCGCTGTGGGTTTTCCAGTTGATGGCGCTATGGTCGGGCGTGGGCGGCGGCAACTTCGCCTCGTCGATGTCCAACATCAGCACCTTCTTCCCGAAGCGCCTGCAGGGCACGGCGCTGGGCCTCAACGCGGGCCTCGGCAATTTCGGTGTGACCACGATGCAGATCGTGATCCCGTTGGTGATGACCATCGGCCTCTTCGGCGCACTCGGCGGCGAGCCGATGACGCTGCAGAAAGACAGCGGCTGGATCTTCGGCAAGATTGCCGCCGGCACGCCGACCTGGATCCAGAACGCGGGCTTCGCCTGGGTCTTATCGCTGGTGCCGCTGTCGATCGCCTGCTGGTGGGGCATGAACAATCTGAAGACGGTCTCGCCCTCTACCGGCAATCCACTCGTCGCCTTCGCCAAGATTACGTACCTCTACACGCTGGCGTTCGTACCCTCGATCGCCATCCTCTACATCTATCTGCCCAAGCCCACCGGGCTCGGCCTGATCAACATGTGGGTGGCGGTGCCGTTGGACATCATCGCGGCGTTGCTGATGATGAAGATGGCCGCGTTCGGCACGATGAAGGAGAACATCGCCAAACAATTCGCGATCTTCAAGAATAAGCACACGTGGTCGATGACCGCGCTGTACATCGTGACCTTCGGCTCCTTCATCGGCTTCTCGATGGCGCTGCCGCTGTCGATCACAGTGATCTTCGGCATCAGCCATGTGCCAGGCGCGGACGGCATCATGCAGCACACGCTGAAAAACCCCAATGCGCCGTCCGCGTTCACCTATGCGTGGATCGGCCCCTTCGTCGGCGCCGCGGTGCGCCCGATCGGCGGTTGGATCTCCGATCGCTGGGGCGGTTCGATCGTCACTCAGATCATCTCGGCGGTGATGGTTGCCGCCTCGGTCGCGGTCGGCTACGTCATGATGAAAGCCTATGCCTCGGCCACGCCGGAGGAATACTTCCCAGCCTTCCTTGCGCTCTTCCTTGCGCTTTTCTTCGCCAGCGGCATCGGCAACGGCAGCACCTTCCGCACCATCGGCGTGATCTTCGACCGTCAGCAGGCCGGTCCTGTCTTGGGTTGGACTTCCGCGGTCGCCGCCTACGGCGCATTCATCGCGCCAGTGGTCATCGGCGACCAGATCAAGGCGGGCACGCCGCAAGTCGCGATGTACGGCTTCGCGGTATTCTATGGCCTGTGCCTGCTGCTGAACTGGTGGTTCTATCTGCGCAAAAACGCATATGTGAAAAACCCCTAGAAAAATCAGCCGAAGTTAAAGCTCGCCAGGTCGTTGTCGCCACGCCATCCCACGAGAATCCGCCATGAGTTATTTCCTCGATCGATTGAATTTCCTGAAGCCGTCTCCCGAACCTTTCGCCGACGGCCATGGCATCGCCAAGGCGGACGACCGCAGTTGGGAAGACAGTTACCGGCAGCGCTGGCAGTACGACAAAATCGTGCGCTCCACCCACGGCGTGAACTGCACCGGCTCGTGTAGTTGGAAGGTCTACGTCAAGAACGGCCTGGTGACGTGGGAGACGCAGCAGACCGACTACCCGCGCACACGCCCGGATCTGCCCAATCATGAACCGCGCGGCTGTCCGCGCGGGGCCAGTTATTCCTGGTACCTCTACAGCGCCAACCGAGTGAAGTACCCGCTGATGCGTTCGGCCTTGCTCAAGCTCTGGCGCGAAGCGCGCAAGACCAAATCGCCGGTGGATGCCTGGGCCTCGATCGTCGAGGACAAGGCCAAAGCGCAGAGCTACAAGAGCAAGCGCGGCATGGGCGGCTTCGTCCGTGTCGAATGGCAGGAAGCGAACGAACTCATCGCCGCATCGAACCTGTACACGGTCAAGCAATACGGCCCGGATCGCGTGGTCGGCTTCTCGCCGATCCCGGCGATGTCGATGGTCAGCTATGCCGCCGGCGCGCGTTATCTCTCGTTGCTCGGCGGCGCCTGCCTGAGCTTCTACGACTGGTACTGCGACCTGCCGCCGGCCAGTCCGCAGATGTGGGGCGAGCAGACCGACGTTCCCGAGTCGGCCGACTGGTACAACAGCCGCTACATCATCGCCTGGGGCTCCAACGTTCCGCAGACGCGCACCCCGGACGCGCACTTCTTCACCGAGGCCCGCTATAACGGAACCAAGACGGTCGCGATCACCCCGGATTACTCGGAGGTGGCGAAACTCACCGACCACTGGCTGCACCCCAAACAAGGCACCGACGCGGCGCTGGCCTTCGCGTTCGGCCACGTCATCCTGCGCGAGTTCCATGTCGACAATCCCTCGCAGTACTTCACCGATTACTGCCGCCAGTACAGCGACATGCCGCTGCTGGTGCGGCTGGAGAAGCGGACGGATGGTCGTCTGGTGCCCGAACGCTTCCTGCGCGCGGCCGATCTCGGCGGTCTGGGCGAGGCCAACAACCCCGAGTGGAAAACGCTGGCCATCGACGAAACCTCGGGCACGATCGTCGTGCCGAACGGCTCCGTCGGGTTCCGCTGGGGTGAAAAAGGCAAGTGGAACATCGAGGAGAAGGACAGCGCCGGCCGACAGACGCGACTGCATCTGTCCTTGAAAGATCACGCCGATGGCATCGAGGCGGTGAGCTTCCCGTACTTCGGCGGCATCGAGAACGAATACTGGACTGAATCGAAGTTCGACGAGGTGCTGGAGCGCAATCTCCCCGTCAAACGCCTGCGGCTTGCCGACGGCGAAGAATGGCTGGTCGCCACCGTCTACGATCTTTTACTCGCGCAATATGGCGTCGACCGCGGTTTCGGCGGCGGCAATGTCGCCAGCAGCTTCGACGACAACGTGCCCGGCACGCCAGCATGGCAGGAGAAGATCACCGGCGTGCCGCGCGCCGAGGTGATTCGCATCGCTCACGAATTTGCGCGGACCGCCGACAAGACCCGTGGCCGTTCGATGATCATCGTCGGCGCGGCGATGAACCACTGGTATCACAACGACATGAACTATCGCGGGCTGATCAACATGCTCGTGATGTGCGGCTGCGTCGGTCAGACCGGAGGCGGCTGGGCGCATTACGTCGGACAGGAGAAACTTCGCCCGCAGTCCGGTTGGGCGCCGATCGCCTTCGGTCTGGATTGGAGCAAGCCGCCGCGGCAGATGAACGGCACCAGCTTCTTCTACTTCAATAGCAGCCAATTCCGTTACGAGAAACTCGACGTCGACGAGATTCTCTCGCCGCTGGCCGACAAATCGAAGTACACCGGCTCGCTCGCCGACTTCAACCTGCGCGCGGTGCGCATGGGTTGGCTGCCGGCCATTCCGCAACTCAACACCAATCCGATCGCATTGGTGCGCGACGCCGAAAACGCCGGGATCGCGCCCGTGGACTATGCCGTCGGCAAGCTCAAGGACGGCAGTCTCGACTTCGCGTTCGCAGACCCCGACGCACCGGAAAACTATCCGCGCAACCTGTTCATCTGGCGCAGCAATCTGCTCGGCAGTTCGGGCAAGGGCCACGAGTACATGCTCAAGCATCTGCTCGGCACACGTCATGGCGTGCAGGGCAAGGATCTGGGAGAACGCGGCGCGACCAAGCCCGAGGAAGTCCGCTGGCGCGACGAAGCGCCGGAAGGCAAGCTCGATCTGCTGGTCACGCTCGATTTCCGGATGTGCACCACTGCGCTGTATTCGGACATCGTGCTGCCGACGGCGACCTGGTACGAGAAGGACGATCTCAACACCTCCGACATGCATCCGTTCATCCATCCGCTGTCGAAGGCGGTGGATCCGGCGTGGGAAGCGCGCAGCGACTGGGAGATCTTCAAAGGCATCGCGCGCACGGTGAGCGCACTGGCGCCGGGTGTGCTCGGGATCGAAAAGGATCTGGTGCTGGTGCCGACCCTGCACGACACCCCGAACGAGATCGCCATGCCCTATGGGGTGACCGACTGGAAAAAAGGTCAGTGCGATCTGATTCCGGGCAAGACCGCGCCGAGCATGGTGGTGGTCGAGCGCGACTACCCCAACCTGTACAAGAAGTTCACCTCGCTCGGTCCGCTGCTCGACAAGCAGGGCAACGGCGGCAAGGGCATGAATTGGGATACGAAGCACGAGGTCGAATTCCTCGGCCGACTCAACCACGCAGTGACCGAAACCGGCGTGAGTGAGGGCCGGCCGCGGCTGGAGACGGCGATCGACGCCGCCGAAGCGATCATGCATCTCGCGCCCGAAACCAATGGCCATGTCGCGGTGAAAGCATGGGAATCGCTCGGCACCTTCACCGGTCGCGAGCATACGCATCTGGCCGTCGGCAAGGAGCACGAAGCGATCCGTTTCCGCGACATCCAGGCCCAGCCGCGCAAGATCATCAGTTCGCCGATCTGGTCCGGGCTGGAGGACGAGAACGTCAGCTACAACGCCGGCTATACCAACGTCCACGAACTCATCCCGTGGCGCACACTTACCGGGCGCCAGCAGTTCTACCAGGATCACGAATGGATGCGCGATTTCGGCGAAGGCTTCATGGGCTATCGCCCGCCGGTCGATACCAAGACCATCAAGCCGATCATCGGCAAGAAGCCCAACGGGCAGAAGGAAATCGTACTGAACTGGATCACCCCGCATCAGAAGTGGGGGATTCACAGCACCTATAGCGACAACCTCATCATGCAGACGCTCTCGCGCGGTGGGCCGATCGTTTGGCTGTCCGAGGACGACGCGAGGAGTGCGGGCATCGAGGACAACGACTGGATCGAGTTGTTCAACGTCAACGGGGCCATCGCCGCGCGCGCGGTGGTGAGTCAGCGGGTGATGAACGGCATCGCGATGATGTATCACGCGCAGGAACGCATCATCAACACGCCGGGCAGCGAGATCACCGGCACCCGAGGCGGCATTCACAACTCCGTGACTCGCGTGGTCGTGAAGCCCACGCATATGATCGGCGGCTACGCGCAGCTCGCTTACGGTTTCAATTACTACGGGACGGTCGGCACCAACCGCGACGAACTGGTCGTGGTACGCAAGATGAACAAAGTCGACTGGCTCGACGGCGAACCGGTCCCGGCGGCCACGCAGGAGGTGGTGTGATGAAAGTCCGTGCCCAGATCGCGATGGTACTCAACCTCGACAAATGCATCGGCTGCCACACCTGCTCGATCACCTGCAAGAACGTCTGGACCAGCCGCGAAGGTGTCGAGTACGCCTGGTTCAACAACGTCGAGACCAAGCCCGGCATCGGCTATCCCAAGGAATGGGAGAACCAGCAGAAATGGAACGGCGGCTGGGTGCGCGGCCGCAACGGCAAGATTACGCTCAAGGCCGGCGGGCGCCTGCGTATGCTGGCGAAGATCTTCGCCAACCCCGACCTGCCGCAGATCGACGACTACTACGAGCCGTTCGATTTCGACTACCAGCATCTGCATCAGGCGCCGGAAGGCCAGCACCAGCCGACCGCGCGTCCGCGGTCGCTGGTCAGCGGCGAGCGGATGCAGAAGATCCATTGGGGTCCGAATTGGGAGGAGATCCTCGGCACCGAGTTCGCCAAGCGCTCGAAGGACAGCAACTTCGACGGCGTGCAGCGCGAGATCTACGGTGCGTTCGAGAAGACGTTCATGATGTACCTGCCGCGGCTGTGCGAGCACTGCCTCAATCCGGCCTGCGTGGCCTCGTGCCCGAGCGGTGCGATCTACAAGCGCGAGGAGGACGGTATCGTCCTGATCGACCAGGACAAGTGCCGCGGCTGGCGCATGTGCGTCTCGGCCTGCCCGTACAAGAAGATCTACTACAACTGGAAGTCCGGTAAGTCCGAGAAATGCATCTTCTGCTACCCGCGCATCGAGATGGGCGAGCCGACGGTGTGCTCGGAAACCTGCGTCGGCCGCATCCGCTATCTCGGCGTAATGCTCTACGACGCCGATCGCATCGAAGAGGCCGCGTCGGCGCCGTCCGAGAAGGATCTGTATCAGGCGCACCTCGACATCTTCCTCGACCCGAACGATCCGGCGGTGATCGCCGCCGCGCGCAAGGAAGGCATTCCGGACAGTTGGTTGGAGGCGGCGAAGGCTTCGCCGGTCTACAAGCTGGCGATCGACTGGAAACTGGCGCTACCGCTGCACCCGGAATACCGCACGCTGCCGATGGTCTGGTACGTGCCGCCGCTGTCGCCGATCCAGTCTGCTGCCGATGCCGGCCGCATCGGCAGGAACGGCGAGATCCCGGACGTGAAATCGCTGCGTATCCCGGTGCGCTATCTCGCCAACATGCTCACCGCCGGCGACGAGGGCCCGGTGATCCGCGCCATGGAACGGATGTTGGCGATGCGCGCCTGGCGCCGCGCCATGCATGTCGATGGCATCGAGGATCTCGATGTGCTGCAGCAGGCCGGCCTGACGCGGCCACAGGCCGAGGAGATGTACCGTTATCTGGCCATCGCCAACTACGAGGATCGTTTCGTGATCCCGACTGCGCATCGCGAGTACGCCAACGACGCTTTCGGCGAGCGTGGCGGCTGCGGTTTCACCTTCGGCAACGGTTGCTCGCCGTCGAGTCCGGCCGAGGCGCTGTTCGGTGGTCGTTCGACCCAGACCTACCACGTTCCTCCGAACCGGCAGATGCCGGAGAGGGAGAAGGCATGAAACTCCTCAAACTCATCGCCGTCCTGCTGGACTACCCGAAAGACGAACTCTGGACGCATGGCGACGAATTGCGCGAGGCGGTGAACGATCCCGTCCTCTCCGCTGCGCGTCGCGCGTCGTTGCTGGCTTTCGTCGACACGCTGCTCGCGAGCGATACGCTGGATGCGCAGGAGCGTTGGTTGGCGCTCTTCGATCGCGGCCGAGCGATGAGCCTGCTGCTGTTCGAGCACATCCATGGCGAATCGCGCGACCGCGGCCAGGCGATGGTCGATCTGCTCGCCACCTATCGCAAGGCTGGTTTCGAGATCGGCGCCAAGCAATTGCCCGACTACCTGCCGCTGGTGCTGGAGTATCTGTCGCTACGCCCGGTCGAAGAAGTGCGCGATTGGCTCGGCCATGTCGGTCATATCCTCGAACTGCTCGCCGCTCGCGCCCAAGAGCGCAACAGCCCCTACGCCGCGCTGCTCGAAGCCCTGGTCGAACTGGCGACGGGCCGCGTCGAGCTCGAGTTGCTTCGGCGGCGCGTCGCCACCGAAGAACGCGACGACACGCCGCAAGCGATGGACAAGGTCTGGGAGGAAGAGGCCGTGCGCTTCGGTGTCGAAGCTCCGGGCGAAGATTGCAACCCACCCACCCGGCTCCCGTCGGGCGCGAAGCGGATCGAACCCACGGTGATGCCATGAACACATTGAATATCCTGCTTTTCCAGGTCTATCCCTACATCGCCATCGCGGTCTTCCTGATCGGTTCCTGGGTCCGCTTCGACCACGCGGCCTATACTTGGCGCAGCGGTTCGAGCCAGTTGTTGTCCGATCGCGGCATGCGCATCGGCAGCAATCTGTTCCATGTCGGCATGCTCGCGATCATCGGCGGCCATACGATCGGCCTGCTCACGCCGCATCACATCTACGAACCGTTCATCAGCGCGCCCGACAAACAACTGCTGGCGATGATCGCCGGCGGCGTATTCGGCGCGATGATGCTGATGGGCCTGCTGATCCTGTTGGCCCGGCGCCTGTTCAATCCGCGGATCCGGGCGACGTCGGCCAAGCGCGACATCCTCGTGCTGGTGTTGTTGCTGGCGCAACTGACGCTGGGGCTGTCGTCGATCTTCGTCTCCTACGATCATCTCGACGGCAACCAGATGATCAGATTGGGCGAGTGGGCGCAGCACATCGTCACCTTCCGCATGGCCGGCGCGGCGGACTACATCGCCGACGCCCACTGGATCTTCCGCGCGCATGTGTTCCTCGGGCTGACCCTGTTCCTGATCGCGCCCTTCACCCGCCTGGTGCATGTGTGGTCGATCCCGTTGGGCTATCTCGTCCGTCCGTACCAGATCGTGCGCAAGCGCCAGGCGCCGCTCGACTACCGGGGGCGCTGAGATGACCAACGCCAGAGTCGCGCGTGAAATCCCGATCGTGATGGACGCCGGCGCGCTGTCGGAAGCCGCGGCCAGGGTCGCTGATGCGCACGACCATGACGATGATGCGAGTCATGCCGTTCCGGGTCCTGCGCCCGTTTGGCTGCATGTCGGCGGCATCGAGATCAGCGAAGCGGAGATCGCGCGCGAGATGCAGATGCACCGCGCCGATTCGCCGCATCACGCGCGCGAAGATGCGGCGCGCACGCTGGTCGTCCGCGCGCTGGTGCGGCTGGAATGCGAACGCTTGGGCATCGACGCTCGGCCAGAGGACGGCGAGACCGCGGACGAAGCGCTCGTGCGTCAATTGATCGACCGGGAAGTGCAGAGCCCCGTACCGGACGAGGCATCCATCCGCCGTTTCTACGACGCCAATCGAGACCGCCTGCATCATCCCGATCGCGTACGCGTCAGTCATATCCTGCTCGCTGCGGCGCCCGACGACATCAAGGCGCGCCTTACCGCGCGCGAACGCGCCGAAGCGCTGATCGCGGCGCTCAAGGCCTCACCTGGTCGCTTCGAGGAATTCGCCGCGATCCATTCGGCTTGTCCGTCGCGCGAACAGGGTGGATCCCTCGATTGGGTCGAGCGCGGCGACACCGTGCCGGAGTTCGAGCGTCAGCTATTCATGCTGCGCGAAGGCTTGGCGGGCCTGAGCGTCGAAACCCGCTATGGCCACCATGTCGTGCGCATCGACGCGATCGCGAAGGGCGCGCCGCTATCGTGGCAAGAAGCCTTGCCTCGCGTGGCCGCGTATCTGGAAACCCAGGTTCGCCAGAACGCGCTGCATGGTTATCTCGAACAGTTGTATGCGCGCTATCCGGTCTCAGGCTGGGAACTGATCGCGACAGACCGCTGAGCCGGCACCCGTCATCACCAAAGAATTCGAGGAGATACCGTCATCATGCTGCAGCACACCGACGCAACCGGCGGACAACAGCGCGCGCTCTGGAGCAGCACGTTCGCTTTCACCGTCTGTTTCGCGGTCTGGACGATCTTCTCGATCATCGGCATCCAGATCAAGAAGGATCTCGGGCTGAACGACACCGAGTTCGGCCTGCTCGCGGCCACACCCATTCTCACCGGTTCGATCATCCGCATGTTCCTGGGGGTATGGACCGAGCAGTACGGTGGACGGATCGTGTTCAGCATGGTGATGCTGGCCGGCGCCGCAGCGACCTGGATGCTGACCTACGCCACGACATACCCGCAGTTCCTGCTCGCTGCGCTCGCAGTCGGCATCGCCGGCGGCTCGTTCGCGGTCGGCATCGCCTATGTGTCGAAATGGTTCCCGAAAGAAAAGCAAGGCACCGCGCTCGGTATTTTCGGTGCCGGCAACATCGGCTCGGCGGTCACCAAACTGCTCGCGCCGATGGTGATGGTCGCTTACGGATGGCACGGCGTCGCCAAATTCTGGGCGATCGGTCTCGCGGTCGCCGCGGCCCTGTTTTTTCTGTTCACCAAAGACGATCCGGGCTTGGCGAAGCGCAAGGCCGAAGGCGTCAAGCCGGTTCCGTTCGCGGTGCAGATGCGGCCGCTGCGCAACGTCCAGGTCTGGCGCTTCGCGCTGTACTACTTCTTCGTGTTCGGCGCCTTCGTCGCGCTGGCGCTGTGGCTGCCGCGCTATCTCACCGGCGCCTATGGCCTCGACGTGAAGACCGCCGGCCTGATCGCGGCCTGCTACTCGATCCCGGCCAGCCTTTTCCGGGTCGTTGGCGGCTGGCTCTCCGATAAGGTCGGGGCGCGCCGGGTGATGTACTGGACCTTCGGCGTGTCCGCGATCTGTACCTTCCTCCTGTCCTACCCCTCCACGAGCTATGTCATCGACGGGATCAAAGGCCCGATCGAGTTCCGCATCGCGGTCGGCGTGGTGCCGTTCACAGCGCTGGTGTTCGTGCTCGGCTTCTTCATGTCGCTGGGCAAGGCCGCGGTCTACAAACACATCCCCGTGTACTACCCCGACAACGTCGGCGCGGTTGGCGGCGTGGTCGGTATGATCGGCGGCTTGGGCGGCTTCCTGCTGCCGATCACATTCGGGGCGATGAACGACCTGATCGGCGTGTGGACCAGTTGTTTCATGCTGCTGTTCGTGCTGGTGACGACCGCACTGGTCTGGATGCACTTCGCGATCCGGCGTATGGAGCTGGCGCGGCATCCGCAGATTGCAGGCGACACCGACCTGCCCGAGATCATCTCCGCCGCCGCGGCGAAGGGTTGAGACATGTTGGGTCCGCAACTCGACGCAACGCAGGCATTGACGCGGCTGCGCAAGGGCAATCGGCGTTTCGTCGACCACGTCATCAGCCTGGAAGCCCTGCTCAGCCATGCTCGGCGCGAGGAGCATGCGCGCGCGCAGCGGCCGTTCGCTGCGATTCTCGGCTGTTCCGACTCGCGCGCACCGGCCGAGTTCGTGTTCGATCAGGGCCTGGGCGATGTGTTCGTGATCCGGGTCGCCGGCAATGTCGCCGCGCCTTCGCAAATCGGCAGCGTCGAATTCGCGGTTGCGCGCTTCGACATCCGCCTGGTGGTCGTGCTCGGCCACAGCAACTGCGGTGCGATCCAGGCGACGCTGGAAGCGATGGATCGCCCGCATGAGGTTTCGCCCGCGTTGCACGCCATCGTCGATCGGATCTTGCCCGCGCTGGAAGACAGCGCGCACGCACACGACGACGAACACCACCGGATACGCGACGCAGTGCGCGCGAACGTTCGCTATGCCGCCACGCGGCTGCGCACGGATTCCGCCTTTCTCGACCAGATGTGCCGTGAGCATGGGCTTTCGATCGTCGGTGCCGATTACGATCTGTCCACTGGAATGGTCGACTTCTTCCACGATACGGGGTGATGTCGACGGACCCACGCATTCCCCCAAATTTCCGGGCCATGGTGGCGCATGACGGCGCTTCGGGAGACCGTCATCCTGCGTAGGCCGGTAGCCGTTGGTGTATCGATCCGGGTCCATCCTGCGGCGCACTTGACCTAAGTCATGGCCGTACCCGCGATGCGATCCCAAGGTATGCGCATTTCCCCACGAGATCCAGCGCATGTCGAACGACGCCCTCATCATCGGTGCCGGCCCTTCCGGCCTGTGCATGGCGCGTGCGCTGGCAAAAGCCGGCATCGCGGTCACGGTGCTGGAACAGAGCGATGCCGACGCGCTTGCCGCCCCCGCGGACGACGGCCGTGAGATCGCGCTCACGCATGCCAGCCGCGCCTCGCTCGAAGCCCTCGGTCTCTGGCGACATTTCAAGGAAACGGAGATCGCGCCGCTGGAACGGGCGCTGGTGCTCGATGGCGACGATCGGGAAGGCCTCACATTCGATCCGCCAGAGCGTACCCGCGCGCCGCTCGGCTGGCTGGTTCCGAACCACGCGATTCGTCGCGCCGCGCATGCGGAGGCGGCGGCATCCGAAGGCGTGACGATCGTCGGCGGCGCCCGCGTGAACGGCTTGGAGCCCGGACCCGACAGCATCCGCGTGTCCCTCGAGGACGGTCGGGGCTTCGAAGCGCGACTGGCGATCGCCGCCGACAACCGCTTCTCGACCTGCCGCCGCGCCATGGGCATCCCCGCCGACCACCACGACTTCGGCAAGGTGATGATCGTCGTGCAAGTGCGTCACGAGAAGCCGCACGCGGCGACGGCTTGGGAATGGTTCCGCTACGGTCAAACGCTCGCGCTGCTGCCGTTGCACGATCCGAACATCGCCTCGGCCGTGCTGACTGTGCCCACGACGGACGCCTCGGCCTTCCTGGCGTTGTCTACGGATGCGCAGGGCGCAGACCTCACTCGTCGTTTCGACGGACGCCTCGGCACCATGCAGGTCGCAACGCGCGCCTTCGCCTATCCCCTGGTGGGCGTGTATGCCAGACGCTTCGTGGCCGAACGCTTCGCCCTGGTGGGGGACGCCGCGGTCGGCATGCATCCGGTCACCGCGCACGGTTTCAACTTCGGACTCGCCAGTGTCGTGCGCCTAGCCCAGTTGATCGAAGACGCGCGGCGCTCCGGTCGTGATATCGCCCAACCGCATCTTCTAGCGCGCTACGAGCGCGGTCACCGCCGGGCGACCCGACCGTTGTACGCGGCCACGCGGCTGGTCGCCGATTTGTACACCGACGACCGTCTCCCGGTACGTGTCATGCGCAAGGGCGCGCTGCGGATCGCCACGCACCTGCCGGGCTTCCGCGAGCGCATCGCCAACCGATTGATCGATCGCGATGTACGACCCCGATTCCCATTCGCCCGTTGGATCGCGCTTCGCTGAGCCTTGATCCGCAAGGCTTGAAGCCGACGCGCCAATCCTCGCGCGGACGAATGATCACAAAAGAACGACCGGCGTCCGTTGTGAACGGATAGTGCCGCGAACATCCTCAGCGCCGGTGGCCGGCGCAGGCTTGACGTTCTGCCCATAGGCCTTCTGTCGGCAGGCCGCCGCATTCTATCCATCATCGTGGGGATCGACGAAGCGAGCGGTGGCGCAGCACCGCCGCAAGTCGCTATCGGCGCGGAGAGACGCTCACATCCACCCCTCAGCCTCTCTCCAGCGACACGAGATGCCCACTGCGATCTACAGCCAAGAACCGCGCGATACGCCCGACTTTGATTTGTTCGACCATCATCCGCAGCGGCTGCACCGCCTCGTCGCTGTTCGGCGGATGGCCACCTCGTCCGTCCATGGCCGCGACAAACAGAATCCGCCAGTCCGGAATCGCTTGCATCGATTCCTCATGCAACACAGCAAATGAGGTTATCTCAGCGGGGAGCTTGTCGACGCACACCGCAGGCGTCAGGGCGCCTGCCTCGCCTTGTTCGAACGCCGCACGCTGCAGTGGATCGGCATCCGGCGGACATTCCGCACGAGTGAATACCAGCAGTAACCGCTGCGGCTGAGGCTGGCGACACGCGGCAGCCAGCAGATCGTCGAAATGATCCATAGGTACACGAGGGACGTAGCCGGGCCTTCAGTCTATCCGATGAAGGATCAAACGCGCTTGATCTGCATCAGTGCGCCCATCGGCATGCATTCCGACACTGCAATTCCTATTCCCGTCTTTCACGGGCTTCGCATGATGGTCTTGCGCTTCGGCACCCTTCGATCCCTCCGCATCGAAGTTTTTCGCGCGTCGCCATCGCATGTCGACTCAGGTTGCTGGCTTGTTGCCGATGGCGACATCTGTACAGTCGTGATGCGCGCGCATGGCGAACAACGCCGTTGTGTTTGCGCCCGCACCCGCTGCGCCGCCTTCGGACGTTTCTGGATTCCGTGTGCCTCCTCTGGGCGCGTCGCGAATGAACGCCGCGCATCGTTCGTACGAAGCCCCCTCTCGACCGTAGCAGTCGACGTCCCCCCTCAGGATGCATCATCAGAAAGGGGGCGGCGGTGGTGCTAACAAGCGCTATCGATTCGCATAAGACCACAAGGCACAAACGGCCATGAACGCATCCTTGACCGTCCCGCACACGCAGGCAGTCGCGCGCCACATCGATGATGTGGCCGGCCGATACGCTTGTTATCCCGGCATCGCACAATTCCGATCCGACTTCGGCGACGCCGGCTTCATCGAAGCGCTGCGCATCAGCAACGGCGACCCGATCCCCGCGAGACTGTCGCTCCACATCGGCGCTCCCGAACGATTCGGCATGTGTCCCGTCGGCCCCGCGCACGGCGAAAGCGCACACGCGCCACTGCGCACGCCGGCTTATTTCAACCGCCTCGTGCGCCAGATTGCCGCGATAGGCGCACTGTGCGATCGCGACCGCGATGTCGTCCAACTGGCCCTCTCGCCCGGCGCGATCGATCTCTTCGACACCGACAGCATCGCAGAAATCGTCGACAGCTTGTCGCGGAACTTTCATTTCTCCGCCAAGCCAGATCGCGACTTTTCGGTCACGCTCTCGGCGAATGCGCTGCCACGAACCGACTTGCGTACGTTAGTCGACGCCGGCTGCAACCGCGCCGGATTTGCCGTTGGTCACATTGACGCGCAGGCTGCCGCGACCGTATCGGAGGCGGCAGTCGCATACTGCCGAGCATCGGGCTTTCGAAATATCCGTATCGATCTTCTGTTCGGAGCGATCGGCGAGGATTTCGAGAATTTCATCGCCCGTCTTGACGCGATCATGCGCGTCGCGCCAGACGTCGTTGCGATGCGCGATATCGCCCATCTTCCTGAAAGCTTTGTTCTCGAACACGGCGCTGCGCACGACGCAAGCCTCCGTGCCCGAATGCTGTGCCATGCATGGCACGCGCTCACCGATACGGGGTATATCCATCTGGGAATGGGCGTGTTCACGACCGCGGACGATGCGCTGCACCGCGCGAAGAACGAACGGCGTTTGTATCGCGATGCGCTCGGATTCGGCGCCCACGGCGCCACCGATCTGATCGGATTCGGCGCAGGTGCGATCCAGCAGATCGGCGGCACCTATTGTCGATCGCTTTCGCATCCGCGCGAATGGGAAGCTGCGATAGATGCCGGACGCCTCGGCATTGGCGCTGGCCTGGTGCTTTCGGGCAACGACCGGGTCCGCGCGGCAGTCATCGAGTCGATCCTGTGTACCGATGCCGTCGATTTCTCGTCTATCGCCGAGCGCTACACAATCGATCCTCGCATATATTTTGCGAACGAGTATCGCGCATTGACCGCTATTGCCGAAGATGGGTTGCTCGTGTTCGACGAACGCGGTCGCGAGTACGGCTTCCGCCTCACACCGTCCGGTCAGTTGCTCTCGCGGGTCGTCGCCTCCGCGTTCGACGAGTATCTTGTCCAATCATCGACCACGACAACTTGCGATCGGACATAAGGGCAGGCGTTACAGAAACGCCCAGAGTCGTCGGTCTTCGCGGATGCGCATAGTCGCCGGTTGAGCCAGGCAAGACGCTCGACGTATTCGTATTCGAGACTGGTCAAACGCGATCAGTTCGCCCACATCTTCAATTTTATTGTTAGCGATGTGCGCAAGCGTGTGGCGGCGCAAAGCTTGCGCGACCACTCCGCAAACCGCTTTCTTGGCCGATTGCCCGAACGGCCTCCTGTGAGGTGCGCCCGGCGCGGATGGCCTTATGGACCGCCCGCCGTCACGCCGCGATAGCGCGCGTAGGCGCGAGCCGAAAGTCCCATTCGGATGATGGCTCCGTGTGACGACAGAAATGGCGAAGATCGACTTGACTTCGCACGCGCACAGCGCATGCGCCGATGCCATTGCGTCTGTTCGCTTAACGCTTTGCGGTCATGCGGAACACCGCTTGGCTTTGGTCGGGAACAGCGCGTTCATCCCATCGCGCCAACCGCACCCACACCATACACCGCACAGGAGCAACGCATGAACACCGCAACGACCGCCAAGCCGATCACGCTCAACGACACCCAGACCGCCGTGCTGACCCACGCCATCGACCGCACGCAGGGCAAGGTCGAATGGTTCCCCGACAACATCAAGGGCGGCGCTCAGAAGAAGATCATCGAGGCCTTGTTCGTGCGCGCGATGATCATCGGCCACCACGGCGACTGGATCGTCACCGACGCCGCCTACGATGCGCTGGGTCGCGCGCGCCCCGCTGCGCAGGCCACCGCCGAAGCGGCGACGCCGGCCGGCGAGAACGCCGCCAAGCCCGCACGGAAGACCGTGCGCAAGGCCGAGAAGCCGACGCAGGACACCACCGCATCGGGCGACGGCGAAACGCCCGCACCGCGCACCCGCGAAAACGAGCGAAGCGAAGTTTCGCGAGGCGAAGCCGAGAGGGTGCGAAGCACCCGGCAAAACAGCAAGCAGGCGCAGGTGATCGCGATGCTCAAGCGGCCCGAAGGCGCCACGATCCCGCAGATCTGCGAAGCGACCGGCTGGCAGGCGCACACGGTTCGCGGCACCTTCGCCGGGGCCTTCAAGAAGAAGCTCGGCCTGACCGTCACCTCCGACAAGGCCGAGGGCGGCGTGCGCGTGTACCGCATCGCCGGCACCGCGCCAACGGCGTGATCCCGCAGCGCAACGCAGCTCAACGCAATGCCGTGCCGATGCGCGGCATTGCGCACCGACAATCGCCCGCGTGACGCACTTCGCGTGCCGGATCGGATCACTTGTACCGCGCACGCAATCTCGAAAAAAGAAGCAAAACATCGCGATGAACCGCTTGGCGTCGATGGCGAACAGCGCGTTCATGTCCGCACACACCACACGACAGACATCCCACCATGCGCACGACGACGAACACCGCCCTCCCCGCCACCGAAAACGAAAGCTGGGGCTTCTGGGGCACGATGCGCGGCCACGCCAGCGTCGCGTGGCCGCTGGCCATGACCGCCATCGCCGAGGCCACCGGCGAATCGCTCGACGCGGTGCGCGCCTTTCTCGACAGCAAGGCCGGACGGCACTTCGCCGATGAAGTCTGCGGCCATCAGTCCCACGGTCAGGCGCTGCCCGACGCGATTGCGAACACCGTCGCGGCATGGATGCGCATGACCATCAAGCGGCGCACCGCGATCGACTACGGCATCCCGCACGGCGTGCCCTACCTCACCGGCTTCGTGATCCACGCCGCGATCCACGACGAGACCGTCGAGCGCGATTGACCGCGCCTCGACGGCCGGACCCTCACCCCCAACGCTGGAGTTTTCCGATGTCCTCTTCGATCGATTTTTATCTCAAACAACTCGCACCGCTGTTCGGCGGTACCATCACCGCGCTCGCCCGCAGCGGCGCCAGCGACGATCCGCTCGACGAAGAACTCTATGGCTTCGTCGTCAAGTGTCGCGACGGCAGGGAACGCACGCTCATCCTGCTCAGCGACGACGAAGGCAACGGTTCCGGTAGCTTCATGTTCGCCGACGCGTAACCAGATCGGGGCCGGGTCGATCCGGTGCCGATGCGTGAGTATCTCGCTGACCACGCAGTAACCGAAACGCTGCCGGAATGACCAGCATCGACAGCAGTGGCGCGGTGACCATACCGCCAAGCATCGGCGCGGCGATGCGCTGCATCACTTCCGAACCGGCACCACTGCCGACGAACAGCGGGAACAGGCCGGCGAGGATCACCGCGACGGTCATGGCCTTCGGGCGCACGCGCTGCACCGCGCCTTCGCGGATCGCCGCTTCGAGGGTGTCGATCGTGTCCGGTTCGCTCGCAGCGAGTCTTCGCTCCCAGGCCTGGCGCAGGTACAGCAGCATGATCACGCCGAACTCGGCCGCCACGCCGGCCAGGGCGATGAAACCGATCAGGGTCGCGACCGACACGGCATGGCCCAGCCACCAGATCAGCCACAGTCCGCCGACCAGCGCCAGCGGCAGGCTGAGCAGGATGATCGCCGCCTCCCGGACGCTGCGAAACACCAGATAGATCAGCCCGAAGATGATCGCCAACGCAGCCGGCACGACCCATTGCAGGCGGGCCAGCGCGCGCTCCAGGTATTCGTATTGCCCCGACCAGGCGAGGCCGTACCCAGGCGGCAGCGTCACCTCCGCGCCGACACGCCGCTGCAGGTCGGCGACGACCGAGCCGAGGTCGCGGCCGGCGACGTCGACGTAGACATAGCCGACCAGTCGGCCGTTCTCGCTCTTGAGCATCGGCGGCCCGGGGCTGAGCGAGAGTTCGGCGACTTGGCCCAGCGTCAGCTGCGCGCCACCTGCGGCGATCACCGGCAACTGTGCCAGCGCCGCCAGCGAATCGCGTTCTTCGCGTGGGTAACGGATCACGATGGGATAGCGTTCGCGCCCTTCGATCGTCTCGCCCACGGCCTCGCCGCCGACCACGGTGGCGATCAGCCGCTGCAGGTCGGCCTGCGTCAGGCCGTAACGGGCGGCGATCTCCGGCCGGATGCGCACGTCGACGTAACGACCGCCGGTGACGCGCTCGGCCAATGCCGAGCTGACGCCATCGACCGTCCTGGCGACGGCTTCGACCTGTGCGCTGAGGCGTTCGATGCCCTGCATGTCCGGGCCGGAGACCTTGATGCCGATGGGGCTCTTGATGCCGGTGGCGAGCATGTCGATGCGATTGCGGATCGGCGGCACCCACAGGTTCGTGAGGCCCGGGATCTTCACCGCGGCATCGAGTTCGGCGCGCAGCTTCTCCGGGGTCATGCCCGGCCGCCATTGCGCGCGCGGCTTGAACGTCACCGTGGTCTCGAACATCTCGATCGGCGCCGGGTCGGTGGCGGTGTCCGCGCGCCCGGCTTTGCCGAACACATGCGCGACTTCAGGCACGGTGCGGATCATGCGGTCGCTCAGTTGCAGCAGTTCGCCGGCCTTGCCCGAGGACAGGCCAGGCAAGGCGGTCGGCATGTACAGCAGCGTGCCTTCGTCCAGCGGCGGCATGAACTCGCTGCCGATGCGGGCGTACGGGATGGCGGTCAGCAGCAACAGCCCGCCGCTCAGCCCGAGGGTAAGACGAGGATGTCGCAGTACCGCATCCAGCACGGGGCGGTAACCCGCGATCAGCACCCGGTTCAGCGGGTTGGCCGCCTCCGCGCGGATGCGCCCACGGATCAGGTAGCCCATCAACACCGGGATCAGGGTCACCGACAGCCCGGCGGCGGCGGCCATCGCGTACGTCTTGGTGTACGCCAGCGGCGCGAACAGCCGCCCCTCCTGCGCCTGCAGCGCGAACACCGGCACGAAGGACAGGGTGATGACCAGCAGGCTGGCGAACAGCGCGGGTCCCACTTCGCTGGCCGCGTCCGCCATCAACCGCCAGCGCGCCTCGCCCGCGGCCTCCTCGCCGTGCGCGTCGCACCAGTGCTCCAGATGCTTGTGCGCGTTCTCGATCATCACCACTGCCGCATCGACCATCGCGCCGATGGCGATGGCGATGCCGCCCAGCGACAGCAGGTTGGCGGAGATGCCCTGCTCACGCATCACGATGAATGCCGCCAGCACGCCCAGCGGCAAGGTGATGACCGCCACCAGCGCCGAGCGCAGATGCCACAGGAACACTGCGCACACCAGCGCCACCACCAGGAACTCCTCGCCGAGCTTGCGCGTGAGATGACCGACCGCCTCGCGGATGAGTCCGGAACGGTCGTAGACCGGCACGATTTCGACGCCTGCGGGCAGGCTGGCCTGCAATTCCCGCAGTCGCGCCTTCACGCGAGCGATGGCAGTCAACGCATCCTTGCCGGTGCGTAGCACGATCACGCCGCCGGCGACTTCGCCCTCACCGTCCAGTTCGGCGATGCCACGGCGGAACGTCGGGCCGCGCTGCACGGTGGCGATCTCGCCCAGCAGCACCGGCACGCCGTCGGCGCCAGTCGCCACCGGCACCCGTTCGAAGTCTTTCGCCGTCCGCAGATAGCCTTCGCTGCGGACCATCAGCTCGGCTTCGCCCTGCTCGATCACCGAACCGCCGGTGGCGCCGTTGGCCGATGCCACCGCCTCGGCCAGTTGCGCGACGGTGATGCCGCGCGCCGCCAGCGCGCGCGGGTCGGGCACGATCTGCCAGGCGCGGACCATACCGCCGATGCTGGCGACCTCGGCCACGTCGGGGATAGTCTTCAGCTCGTAGCGCAGCCGCCAGTCCTGCAAGGCCCTCAGTTGCCCAAGGTCATGCCGTCCGCTACGGTCGACGAGCGCGTATTCGTAGATCCATCCCAGCCCGGTCGCATCGGGACCGAGGGTCGGGTTCACGCCCGCCGGCAGGCGGTCGCGCATCTGGCTCAGAGATTCGAGCACCCGCGAGCGGGCCCAGTACAGGTCCGCGTCGTCGTCGAACAGCAGGTAGACGAACGAGTCGCCGAAGAACGAGTAGCCGCGCACCGCGCGCACGCCGGGCACCGACAGCATCGTCGTCGTCAGCGGATAGGTGACCTGGTCCTCGATGATGCGCGGGGTCTGCCCTGGCCACTCGGTACGGAGGATCACCTGCGTGTCGGACAGGTCCGGCAGCGCATCCAACGGCGTCCGCCGAACCGACCACACGCCCCAGGCCGCCAGCAGCACGGCCATCAGCAACACCAGGCCACGGTTCGCGATGCACGCGCGGATGAGCCGGGCGATCATGGCTGCGCCTCCAGCGATGTCGCGGTGTCGATGTCGCGTACGGTGCAGCCGGCCTCGGCATCCGGGCCGAATTTCGGCACCAGTTGCATGTCCATGAACGGCGATTGGCCCGGCTTATCGAAATGCTGATCCGGCACCATCGGGTCGTACCAATAGGCGACCGGGCAGCGGCGAGGCGTCGCGGGCGGTGGCTTGGCGACGGTCGGTTGCGGAATGTGCGGTCCGTGCGCATCCGGTTTCGAAGCAGTCGTTTCCGGCACAACCGTTTTCTGCGGCGGCGGCATCGGCGCTGTCTGCGCGGGCATCGCCATGTCCTGCGTCGGCATCGCCGGCCTCTCCGGTGCAGGGAGGCGCGCCAGCACGCCGGACAGGCTGGCCTCCGAATCGATCAGGAACTGCCCGGAGACGACCACGCGCTCGCCGCCCGCGAGGCCGGCGAGGATTTCCGTCCGGCCGCCGCCGCTGCGCCCGGTGCGCACGCGCACCGGCTGGAACGCCCCATCCTGGCCGACCACGATCACGCGGCTGTCGTTGCCGGTCGCGATCAGCGCCTCGTTCGGGACCAGCGGCACGGAAGTCTCCCCGCTCGGATGCAGACGCACCTCGGCGAACATGCCGGGTCCCAGGATTCCCCGCGGATTGCGCAGCACGATGCGGGCGCGCTGGGTACGGCTGGCCGGATCGATCTGCGGCAACAACGCTTCCACCGTGCCGGCGAAGGTCTCTCCGGGAACCGCATCGACAGTCGCCTCCACCGGCGTGCCCGGACCGATACCGGCCACGCCGGCCTGCGGAATCGCCGCCTCCAGCCACATCGACCCGGTGCCGTTGATGCGGAACAACGGCGTTCCCGCCATCACGCTCTGACCTTCGCGGACCAGCACTTCGCCGACCACGCCATCGTCCGGTGCGGTCAGCGTCACGCCGTCATGGCCACTGCGACCGGATGCACCCAGCACGCGCAACCGTTGCTGCGCGGCGTCGCGCAATTCGCGCGCGGAGGCCGAGCGCGCTTCGCCCAATGCCTGCGCTTCGGCCAACGCGCTGCTCCACTCCGGCGCCAGCACGGTCGCAAGCGCTTGCCCGCGATGCACCCGCTCGAACGGCGCCTTGACGTGCAGTCGCGTCACGATGCCTTCGACGCGCGCACTCACCACCGATTCCTCGCGCAGATCCCAGGCCAGCGTCGCCGGCACGCGAAGCTCGGACGCGAGCGTCCCGGTCTCGACGCGCGCGGTGCGGATGCCCACGTTCTGCTGCACGCCCGGTGCGATGCGCACGCCGGACGATGCCACGTCGTCGGCGTATTTCGGGACCAGTGGCATGTCCATGAACGGCGACTTGCCCGGCTTGTCGAAGTGCTGGTCCGGCACCATCGGGTCGTACCAGTAGAGGGCCTTGCGTTCGGCGTCGGCTGCAGCGGCTGTTGCATCGTGCGCGTCGTGTCCGGCATCGCGTCGCGCCCACCACTGGCCGGCGATCGCACCGAGGATCAACAATCCCACGACCGCGACGATCGCGGTGAGTCTGCGTGATTCGAGCGTCATGGCTGCGTCTCCTCATCGGGCAGCAGATAGGCGAGCGCCACCCAGGCGCGGCCGAGTTCGCCCATCAGGCGGGCGTGTTCGATGTGCTGGTCGAGTGCGTCGCGGCGGGCATCGAGCCATGGCTGCAAGGCGCCACCGCCGCGATAGGCCGCCAGCGCGACCTGCGTGCGATTGTGCGCCAGCGGTAGCGCCTGCTGTTCCTGGCGTGCGATCTGGCGCTTCAGGCCGTTCCACTCGGCCAGCGCGCGTCGCACTTCATCCCGTTGCGTACGACGTGCATCTTCGTGTTCGGCGACGACCGCCGCCTGTTCCGCGCGTCGCGCCGCGATGTCGCGATCCTGGCGGTTGCGCGCGAACAACGGCAGGCCGATCGAGACCTCGATGCTTAACATGTCGCTGCGCGATAGACCACCCGGCGCGCGTTCGCGGCGGCCATACATCGCGCTTACGCTCCAGTCGGGACGTTGCTCGGCTACCGCGGCGGACACGTTCGCTTCGGCCAGCGACTCGCGGGTGCGCCAAGCCAGCAGGGGTCCCTGACGATCCACCGATGCGAGCAAGGTCGCCTCATCGACGGGCAGCGCGGTCAGGTCCGGCGGTGCGTCCGCGACCGTGATCCCGTCCGGATCGACGCCCAGCCAGCGCGCCAGACCGCTGCGGGCGGCCTCGACAGTGGCCTCGGCTTCGTCGATGCGGTTCTCCAGCGCCAATGCCGCCGACTGCACCGCCAGGGCATCGGTCGCCGTTCCCGTTCCGCCCGCCAGTCGCGCCTTCGCGATGCGAACCGCAAGGGCCGACGGCTCCCGCTGCGCACGTAGCGCCGCGACCTCGCGCTGACGAGCCCACAGCGCGAGCCACGCCTCGGCGGTCGACTGACGCACCTCCAGACGTTCGGCCACGGCCAGCGCCTGCACCTGCTCGACCGCACGGTCGGCCAACGCCTGGCGGGCCTGGCGTTTGGCCCGCGCCGGGAATTCCTGCATGACGCCGACCTGCCGCATGGTCATGTCGTCGGCACGCCGATCCCATGCGTCGGCGCCGGTGACCGGCAGGTTGACCACGCCCAGCGTCAGCCGGGGATCGGGCAGCGCCGCGGCGCGCGCGGCGTCTTCCCGGGCGGCGTCGGTTTGTGCGTGTCGCGCCTGGAGCGCAGGCGCGCGCTCCGTGGCGAGGCGCAGTGCCTTATCGAACGACAGGGGTGTGGCCGACCAACCGGGCGCGACCACGGATAGGAGGGCGACCGCCAGCATCGCCCGTCGACGAATGCTGCCCCACGTGGGCAGCGATGCGAAAAGAAACATAGGACCTCCGAACGCGCAACGACGAGCGCGCCGCCGGAACCGGCAGCGCGAAGTTGGGTCGAGGTCGGGGTCTAGATCTGCAGGCTACAGAAGCGCTGCGCGGGGGGTGGGTCCGAGCGACAGACAGGCACGTCTTCGTAGTATTGCGCCCGCACCGGCGGCAACAGAGCTTCGATCAGCGCGAAATGCAGCGGCGGCAACGCCGAGGGCGGTACCTGCGGCGGGTTGACATCGGGCGTCGCGATCTGGCCGTCCTGACAATGCGCGATGCACAGCCCCGGCGCTTCGGGGTCCGGCACCGTCATCTCCTCGCATCCGATCATCGCCGGCATGGGGTCCGAGGGCGGTGCCTGGACAGGACAGGCGTAGGCCGCCACTGCGACTTGCAGCAATAGCATGCAACACAGCACGCACGCCGCCACCGCTCGGCGGACACGGGTGCGTCTGAAGCGCAGGAGGGCCATGCCGCGTATGGGACGCCTTCCCGCAGGGCGCGTCAAGTGATGAAAGACCTCCGGAACGCCTCGACTCGTCGGGTGTCGACGGCGAGGGGATCGACACCGTGGACTCGACAAGATGCCCATCGGCCATCGCGCCCGGGGTCAGGGGCGAACGCGATGGACGACAGGCAGGGGGAAGGATACTGGGAGCGCGCAAACCACCCGGCGCAAACCGCAAACCTCTGCAAACGGTGCAAACCTCGGTTTGCGGTCAGACGGTAGCGGGATTCTGCGGCGTCGCCCCCCGCTGTTGCAGTGCGACAGGAAGGACCCGTAGACCGCGTGGGTCACCCTCTGACCTTGTCGGTCGCTGCTGCATTGAAGGCGTTGCGCTTCAGGACGCATGTCGACCCTGGGGCACACGATACACCGCGATCAAGGGTCGTGCTGCGCTGGAAACGAGGGAGGTTTACGCGCCTACGTATCTTCTTGCGGCCGCTTGCGTCACGTTACGCAACTCAGCGATGTCGTCTCCAACGCGCGTTGGTTGGATGCATGTCGACGCCTCTATGCGAAGGCCAGTACGCATTCGTCTCGATCGGGGTGAACGCCCGGTGCGTGTGCTCGGTGAACTCGAAAGAGGGGAATCGTTCCCAACGATTCCCCCTCTCTTTAGAGAGAAGGGGGTGGGAAGTCGGGAAAGACCCATTTTCATGGGGAAAAAATCGCTCCCACCCCGTGCCGGGAACGATTTCATCCGGGAACGAATAGCCACCTTGCAATCCAACGGGTTAAATCGTTCCCACCTCTAATCGTTCCCGATGGCAAGGCTGGGAACAATTTTTCCTGGGAACGATTATTCGGCACGCGGCCTCCCCGATGCCGAACGGTCGAGATGCCCGTGAACGAACTGCGCCTTCCCTCTCGCCACCGGTCCATCGGGCACATCCAGCCACTTCACAATCCTGGAGCCTGCGGCCATCGCCAGCACCACCTCATCACTATCGAGCAATCTGCGGATCCACTCCGCCAGACGATGCTTGCCGACGGTGTGGAACATCGGCGGCAGTTCATGCCTGCGTTCAAAGACGCCGTTTCCGCCGGACTTCGTGTAGGGCTTGCCCTCCATCGCCGCGCGGGCGATCGCCAATCTCAGCACGGGCAGCAAGTCGCCATCCTTCGTGCCTGCCTGCGCGACCTCCCGACTGCGATCGACCAGCAGGCCGCGGGCATCGCGCACGAAGGTGGTGACCGTCAGGTTAGCGCGCCCGTTGGCCTTGACCACACCGCCCATCACGACCTTGCCGCGCTCATACGGCGCATCCAGCGCCTTGCAGATCGCGATGGCCTGCTCGTCCTTCGGATGCCACAACGCATAGACGGAGCGTACGCCGTCGACCAAACCGCCGGTGCCGCGGATCGCCTCGCGCGCCTGCTCTGGCGTGGACGCCTCGCGCTTGGCGAAGTGATGCGACACGATCACCGACGCGCCGGTACTGGCGGCCAGCGCGGCGAGGCGCGAGCAAACGAACTGGGCGTTCTCCGGCACGTTCAGATCCAGCGCGCACAGCGGCTGCAGTGGGTCCAGCACGATCGCGCGCAACTCGGGAATCGCCTTGAACTGTCGCTCCAGGCCGACCCAGACCGCCGTGATCGCAGGGCCGCGTGTGGCCGGGTCCGGTGCGAACAACGGCATCGCGCCGCCGGCATCGGGCAATGGCACCACGTAGAGCCCGTCCGGGATGGGACCGAGCGCATTCAACCGATTATGGATCTCGATCGCATCGTCCTCGGCCGTGATGTAGACCGCGACCCCGTGGCCGACCAGCGTGCCGCCGAACATCGTCGGCAACGAACGCCAACTACCGAAGAAGGTCGCCACCTCGCGTGCCAGCGAAAGCAGCAGAAAAGATTTGCCGACGCCGCCCGCTGCCGCGACCAGGGCCGCTTGCGCCTGCGGGAATACCCCCTCGACCAGCCATCGGCGCGCCCGCGGCTCGCCGGTGAAGCGTTCCGCAGCGTGCCAATCGCCGATCTCCAACGGGGAACGCGCCTCCACGTCGCTCACGAGGGCCGCGCCCGCGATCAACGTGGCGACATCCATCCCCTCGGCGACGGCATCGGCCGCGTCCCATTTCTTCGGCCTGTGAGGCGGTAGCGCAACGCGGCGTACCCGGGCACCGATGCGCGCCAACCTCGGGATGACGGCATCCGCGAACCGCTCGCCCGCCGGATCATTGTCCGGCCAGACGACGACCGTCTTGCCGGTCAGCGGCGTCCAATCGGTCTTGTCGATGGCGGTGGCGGCGCCGCCCATCGCGGTCGTGGCGACGATGCCCTGTTGCGCGAGCGCATCTGCGCACTTTTCCCCCTCGACCAGCACCACGGTACCGGAGGCGAGGACGGCCGGCACGCGATAGAGCGGACGCGGCTGCGGCATCCGCATCGCGCGCGCCCGGGCATCCCAAGGCCGATACTGTTTGCCTTCGGGCGGGTCGTAGCGGTAGATGCAGGCGATTAGCGCGCCGTTGGCGTCGTGGTAATCCCATTTCGCCGTGTAGGGGCCCAGGTCGTCGTCGCGGGTCTGCGGGCGGAGGCTTGGCGGGCTGGTGGTGGATCCATCGCCCAGCCAGTGGGCTACTTCCTCCAGCACCTCGGCGAAATCGGCAGGCAACGCGTAACGGCGTGCGCTCGCCCACAGGGCAAGGACATCGCCCGACTCGCCGGTCGCGAAATCGATCCAGACCCCCCGCTTGTCGCCCTCCAGCTCGACCACCAGACTATCGCCCGGCTCACCCTGCAGGTTGCCCACGAGAAACTGCGCACCACGGCGCTTGCCGCGTGGAAACAGATGGGCCAACACCGGCTCCAGTCGATCCAGCAACTGCGCGCGGATCTCGTCGCGGTCGTACCGCGCGAGCACGATCTCAGGCACATCGTTGAAGTCCAGATACACCGGGGTCGGCACAGACGGCTCGTCTCCAAGCCGGGGGGTCACTGCATCCGCCCATCATCAAGCTGCGCGTGGAACCAGTCGCCGTTGGCGCGGACGCAGTAGTAGCGCCGACCCGGACCGTCGTACGCGGTATCGGGCGCGATCCACAACTTCTCATGGGGATCGTATTGCCACCGCCCCGGACCGAAGAGTTTATCGAGGAACGATTCGATGCCGTGCGCAGCGAAATGATCGCGCAGGCGTTGCGTTATTTTTTCGCGCTGACGGCGTTGTGCGCGGTTCATGGTGCGTCTCCTCCAGAAAGGTCTCACCGGCAGCCGGCACCTTGCCTGCACCCATGGACATTACCCGCGAGTAGCGTCTCACCGTTTTTCGTTGCTGTATCGCAGCGCAGCGTAGTCAGCGCTTCGCAACCTCTCAAGGCGGTCTGGATCGCTAAGCCGCCGTCACTATCATCACGAACTTCGTCCGAACGTAATGCATCCAGGTTCAATCGAGCATCAGATAATCGACTCTCCGGTCCAGAGCCTGACCCGATTGCACAGAGTGTGGGTGAGGCTGCCAGCAATCCTTCCCATGGCAGACCTCAAGTCGAGCGCCAACGTCGAGAGCAATCGCCGATACGGTTGATTTCAAATGGTTTTTCCTGGTGGCGGGACACGCTGATCGCTTGCGCCTCGCTCAGGTCGGACGGTAGCATCGGGCAGACCAAAGCCGATGGAACGCACTGGCGATTGCGGACCCGGGCTGGCCGATCACCTTTCACGTGAAAGACAGGACATGTCTCATGCCGCAGCTTCCCCCACCCCCGGTCCCGGAAAGACTTCGCGAGATGCTCAAGGACTATCCGGAGCACGTAGATCGGTTGCAGAGCGCGTTGACTGACTATGTGCTCAAGCCCTTCAAGCTGATGCCATTTGATGGAGCCGTATGGGCTCTGGAGGGGCGCCTTGAGAGCTTCTGCATTGAGGCTGACGAGGAAGTCAAAGCGGCCGAGTCCCGAGGAGACGGAAGCGAAATCGCGCGAAAGAAGGCCACGGCGCAGCAGATGTCTCGCGCTTGCTGGAAGCAGGTGTGGATCGGCGATGACGGCCTCCGTGAGTATTTCGAGAGGCACAAGGATGCGTTTCGATGAGCGGGGAGAAGGATGTTCTCAGCCCTGAGGAGCACGCCAGAGTTTTCCGAGAGCGTGTCTTGCGTGAAAGCACGTTCGATATCGCAACGTCGCAGGAAAGGCCTCGCGCAGTCATACTGGCTGGGCAACCGGGATCCGGAAAAGGTGGGCTTGCGTCTACTGCGAGCAACGAGCTTCGAGGTGACGCGGTTACGGTCGACCCTGATGAGCTTCGCCGCTTTCATCCGAACGTCAGCGACTTTCGTCGAGAGACGCCCTATACATGGTCAGGCCGAACGCATGCAGATGCGAGCCAATGGGCCGATGAACTGTTGAGTGAGACCGTCGCGAGTCGAAAGAATCTGATCTTCGACACGACGCTCAGCAATGGTCAATGGGCTTCTGAACTGATCAATGATTTGAAAGCCAAAGGGTATGAAGTCGAGGTCAGGGCGATCGCGACTTCGAAGTTGGAAAGTGAGTTGGGAGTGGACCGAAGGTTCACGCAACGGATCGATGCTGAGGGCTATGGTCGACACGTCCCCGAAGGCGCCCGTGACGCGATCTACGGGAAGCTGCCGACCAGCCTCGATACCGTCCGCGCCAACACCGATGTGCCGATTCGCATCTTCAATCGCGAAGGGGTGGAGTTGTACGACAGTCGAACCGACACGCGCGCGCCCAGCGCCGTACTGGAGTCGGCTCGTGACACTCGACTGAGAGATCCAAACATCACCCACACCTTGCGGGACGAATGGGCAGAGCAGCAGAGGTGGCACCGAGAACTGCCGGAGACACTTCCGACCACTGGCAAGGTCGATCCGCAGACCCGTGAGAACCTGCTCGCACAGCGGCGCGATCTGCGCATCGAGGAAAGTGTTGATCGCCTTGCTCGCGAAGCCGCTGATGTTGACCACATCAGTCGCGTGCATCCTACCCGTGTCCGCGCTGGCACCGCGTTGGGCGTAGCCGGCCTCGCACTGGAAATCTACGACGGCGCCAACAGCGTCCGCACCGCGCATCGATTGGCCGGCGAAGGCAATAGTACGGCAGCCGAGTCCACGATGATTCACTTCGGCGCCCGCAGCGTTGGCGGCTGGGCGGGAGCAGGCATCGGGATGGCGACTGGTGCCGTGTTGGGCGTGGAATCCGGTCCAGGCCTGTTGGTAACGGGCGCTATTGGCGGCGTGGCGGGTGTCTTCGTTGGCGACAAGATCGCGGCCTGGGACGACAACCGCCGCATCTACAAACAAACACTGGGTGCCGACACATGGACGCTCGACCCTGATAAGCCTGCGGACGGATGGCGACGCAAGGCCCCGATCGACTACACCGACGACGCCATCGACAACGCCCGTCGCGGCGACGTCCGTGCCTCGCCGGCCACCGAGAATCAACTCAGCTACCAAGCCACCAGTCGTTCGGTCGAACTGGTGCTGGGTGGCCCGCCGGTACAGCGCAGTCCGTTCTCGCTTCCTGCCGAAGCGGGCGATGCGTCCAGCAGTCGCCCGTCGAATTGGGAACGCGATCCTGAGAGCGGACAATGGGAGCGCAAGGTCTACGGCCCGTTTGTCGAGCGCGGGATGACACCGTATTCCACCGAAGTCGCTGAGCCTGGGAGCGAGCGCGCAGCGCGACTGGACCGACAGGCAGCGCAAATCGTCGTAGAGAACGCAGCGAATAGTCCGGCCTCGATCGCCGCGCGTTACGAGGACGCCTACATCCGCAACGGCTGGGCCGCGTATGGCGAGATGCCCGAGGCCGTGCGCAATGACCGCACCAACATCGATAAGTTGGTGGCTTCCGACGAGAATCTCTACGTGCGCCAGCCGGACGGCCGCTGGGTCAGCGATGGGATATTCCTCGACAGCACCGCCAATGGACGCCTGTACGACGAACTCGAAGCGACACGGGCCGTTCTCCAAGCGCGTCTGCCACCGCCGCGCGAGATCACGCCGGTACCGGCAATGGACGCCGACGCGCGCTTGCGCGATACGGTGGCGGGCGCTTATCGCAATGCAGGTATCGATGCGAGCGCCGAGCAGATCGCTGTTGCTGCAACCGCCGTGCGCGCGACTTGGGAGGCGAACGGGTTGGATCCGGCCACGACCGCATTGCAAGCGCGTCCACAGGCGGATGACCAATCCGTGATCGCCAGTCTGCGGCTGGACGCGGACGGCAAGACCTACGTCATCGCCGCCGAAACGACGCCCACAGACATCGAGCGGGTCCGGACCAATATGACCTCGTCCCCGCATGCGATCGAGCGCGCATCGGAACAGGAACGCGTCGCGCGCGAGCAAGCGCAGCGCGAAGCGAACCTGCAGGGTCTGTCGCAGGACGGCAGCGTTCAAGCGGTGGCCGCCACCATGCGCATGGCAAGCACGGGTCGCCGCGACGATGGCGCTCACGAACTGGAGATGCAGCAAGACGACAAGCGGCAGGCGCCACCGGCAAAAGATCGTATCGAGTCGGTCGCGGCTTCGACACTCGCGTTGCCGGCCCGTCTCTCCGATCCGCGCGATCCGAGCCATCCCGATCATCGCCTCTACCAACAGATCGAGCGTGGCGTGGCTGGCATCGATGCGGAACGTGGGCGCACATTCGATGCGACAAGTGAACGCTTGGCGATGGGCGCTTTCCACGACGCCAAAGCGGCTGGAATCACTTCCGCCGACCATATCGCAATCAATGAGACCGGCAAGCGCCAGCAGGGCGGCTTACAAGTCGCAGCCGGGACGCTGTTGTTCGTCGTGCAAGGGCAAGACCCTTCCGACCCAGCGGCGCGCCGCGCCATGACCGATGTGGCCCAGGCAGTTGATCGCCCGGTCGAGCAGTCGTTGCAAAAGGTCGACGCGTTGGCCCAGCAGCAGGCGCAGATATTGGCACAGGCGCAAAACAATCCGACCCAGGATGATCCGGGGCCGAAGGGGCCACGAATGGTTTGACCCTCCACCGCCTGGATCGCTTGGCCAATAAATGAAAGCGGCTATTCTTTTTCTGTGGGGCGCCCAAATTCCTGGTACAGACGAATATCCACGCGCTTCTGATCGTAGCTACTATCAATTCGATTTGATTCGGAGACGAGTTTCAAGATGTGAGCAATTGCATCCTCTCCCATCAAGTAATCGTGGATCGCTCTGAAATAGAACCACACGCCTTCGGCTCGAAAGAGCGCGTCACCTTCAAGGCGAGTGATCTTTGGACGGCGCACATCCGTGGTGTCGACATCGAATCCGGATTCCTCCAGCGTCTTGAAGAGCCAAGATGGATTGAAGATGCTTCCAACGATCAGACTTTTGAAGATCAACGGCTTCAGTAGGCGCGTATCAATCGGCCACCAAAATGGATGTGTCATTCCGGGCAGATAGTTGAAGGCTCCTTCCTCGTTGTAGTAGAACGATCCAATGATTGCGGAATTGTCGCCGCGCTCGGGAACCATGATTTCTGTGACCCGAGAAAGCAAGCTATCGATCTGCCGCAGGAATTTTTTTGAACCCGACGTCTTGCTCGGTCCGCTCAATCGTTTAGCCAGAGGTGCGGGGCGTAATCCATACGAGAACATTAACAAGCTCCTCCCGACTCGCGCAGTAGAAAGTCGTTCACTTGATGCGGAGCGGAGCAGCTTAGCTAAGCTGCTCATATTGTCCTCCATTTCCAAGGAGTGTTTCGCGTCCGGTTCTTTGCGAGCTACTTCATGAGTATCCTGAATTCGCTTCATCTGCCGTTGAAGTCGCTCTCGCGCCTTTGCGGTCAATCGATCCATCACATCCGGCAACTCCGAAGGTGGCGTATCGAGGTCGTTGGAATGAGCTAGCTTTACTTTTGGGCCGTCGCCTAGAACCGACATGGAAACGACGACTCGGCCAGGCTGATCGGAGTGCGACTTCAGCTCCCCGATTCCAGCCACCCGCATCCCATCCAGGTTGATCAAGGTGATATCGCCGAGGCGCAGCATCCCGGTGGTGCAGTGATGCAAGACAAGATACTCGCCCAGCATTGGGACATATCGAGCGGTTTCCAACTCTCCAATACCACCGGTTCCCGTGGACATCACGTCCAGCTTCGGCTCCTGCATGTGCTGCCGAAGAAACTCGCGTTCGCTCTGATAGAAAAACCAGGCAAATGCATCGCCAATGCTGCGTCCGATGTGAATTGCCGAGATCAGGCGCTGCTGTTGCCGATCCAAGAATGCCATCCGCCCCGAAAACCATGTCGACGAAAAGTCGGATTTTCGGCCGATCCTGTCTTGTCGCTCTATTGAGATTTTGCCATGCAACAGCGACAACTCGAACAACGCAGTAGCCAACAAAGGCTGAAACTCTGTGAATGGAGCGATGTTGTCTTCGCTGAACTGTCCGCGTTTGATTGCAACCAGATATGACCAACATTTATCGAAACGTTGTTCGGCGGCATTTAGTGCATGATCCACATCCTGTGCATGAATTGGCTTCACAGCGCACCTTTGCGTAATGTCGGCAAGCTCAAGCAGCCATCCTGTGTTCGTAGTACGACCGCTCACGGTCGTCGAGAATCTGATACAGCGCATTGAGCCGTTGGGGATCGGGGTTCAGCCAGGCGCCTAGATCCGCTTCCTTGATCGAGATGATGCAGCGATCGTGTCCCGCCGCCGCGACTTCGGGCGGCAGCTCGTCGGTGATCGCGGCGAATGACCACAGATCTTCGCCGTCCTGCTGCCAGTGCGAGCACAGGCAGGCGATCAACATTCCCTGGCGCGGCTGCGGCCGGAATTCCAGCACCACGTTCTCCTCCGCCTCCATCTCAGCCAGAGCGCGTCCTTCGATGTTGTGCCAGATCACATTCTCGTAGAACGCCTCGCATACGATGACGCCGTGCGTGTAGCCAAACTGGCCCATCCTGGGCTCCTCCAGATTATCGCGAGGGCGTTGTACGTCCCAGTCACGCGGTGAAGCGTCGATGACAACGCATGGTGGAAGCGTACGGCGATGATGGTTGCTTGCCGTCGTCGCAAAGAGGAATTAGGCGCTCGCCAGCAGCGTCGGTCGATCGAGGGTGCGGGACTTGGGTTGCGACTTGGACTTGGACTTGGACTTGGACTTGGGCTTGCCACGCGAGTCACGCAGTTCCGCGCGCACTTCCATCAGCAGCTGGCCGAGTTTGTTCTGGCCGACACCGTTGACCTCACCCCATAGGCGATTGACGGCCGAGTCTACCGTTGCCGATTCCACCAGTCGGCTCTCGCCGGTCTCTAGAAGCAGCCGTTTAAGGTCATCATGCTGCGTGAACTTGGCCAGCAGGATGCGTTTCATGCGATCGAACTTCTTCGTCGACCAGCCCGGAGAGACATCCCAGTAGTAGAGCCCATGGGCCGCCATCGCGAGTAGCGCAGGCGACGGCGCCGACATCAACCAGGCGCGTACCTCGGGTTTGCGGGCTTTGCCGGCTTGATAGGCATGTTCGGCGGTTGGAAAGACCTCGCCCTCGAACTCGAACTCACGGCGGTAGAGGTTGCTGAAAGCCCCGTAGGGGCGCTCGTTCGCCCGGTAGAAACGAATTTCGCTGGCCATGGTTTGCACAAATTTTGCCATTGATGCTATTAATTCCATTAATTTGCACAAGAGTCAAGCGGAAGATCGAGCATGACGCGAGGCCGGACGCCTTCCAAGAGCGACGACGAAGCGATTGCGGCAATGGCCGAAGTGCGCGACTTTCTGCGGAAATCTCGCATCTCTGCGACGGCGCTCGCGCGCCAGATTGACGTCAGCCCCAGCTCGGTTTTACGCGCTCTCAAGACGCAGCCACCGCGATGGACGCCGACGCTCCATGCGCTTGAAATTTTTATTAAGTCGCATAAATTGAATGGACTCGAGGCAGGTGGACCGCTGGAGGCTCAGCTGAATGCGCTGCGAGGAGCAGGGTCGGCTAGCGCTGCGGCCGCGGTTCTACGGGCCGTCGCTGACTTGCTGGAGCGGGCGGCGGACTAGGGTGCTAGGCGTAGACGCAGTGCGCAGCGGCGTCTACGCGCGGCACCGGCCGTGACAGAGAGGCTGACGCCCCTGCCTGTGCAGGGTTGACCTGCAGGCGCTCAAAGATCGCATGAACGGGGGCATCGTAGAGCCCGCCACGGGCGCCGAGGAAGCCGCAACTCCAGGCCGCCACACTGGACGCTTGGCGCATCAGTGCGGCCAACTGCGCGAAGGTCAAGTCTTCCGGCCGTTTCTGTGTATGCGCTAAGCCGAACAGCAAGGCGCTGGTGAGCCAATCGCCGGCACCGCAGGCATCGACCGCCTTGGAATTGCGCACGGCGGGCGTCACCGTATGGTGCGCGCCGACTCGCCCCAGCGACCACCGCAGGCCGTCGCGCCCTCGAGTTTCCACCCACAGCGCCCGCTCGTTCGGTGGCGTGTGTCCGCGCAACGCGCTCGCGCGATCGCTAGAGAACTTCACCACGTCCGCGATCGCGATCATCTCGGTCATCCACGGCGCATCTGACGCACTGGAGGGCTCGTACACTACCAATGCGCCACGCTCGTGCGCCACGCGTGCCAGATCGAGTGCTCCGGCGGACAAACGATCCACGAAGAACACATCCGCACTCTGTACGAGATGCGCTTGGTTACGCAGCCAGGAATCGGAGGGGCGCGAATATCGAGGCAAACGACGGGCGCAGACCGGGCATGCATCAGAGAACCAATGACTCGTATGACCATCAGCGCAAGTGCGAATATGGTGCGCGAATATCGGAGCCGGCGCGTCGTCTGGACTGGTGTGCGTCTGCACGCCGCCACGCTGCATCTCTTCAATCAGCATGCATCCCGGCGCCGATGGCCCCATGGCACCAAGCCAGCTCGACTCCCAGCCTAGGCGCGCCAAGATCGCCAATACGTTGCCGCAGGTTCCGCCGCCACTGGCTGACAGCCGCTGGCCATCGGCATCGTGCTGCACGATTAGGTCAAGCGCGAGTAAGCCTGTTCCGACTAGGCGAGGCATGCAGCGAATCCACCATGCGAGCGAAGGCTGTTATTGAGTGTAAGCCTGACCGGTGAGCCACAGGTGAATCAGGCCGTACTCCTCGGTTCCAAGCGGATGGGTCATCTTATACCGCTGGGCCTCGACATAGACAATCGGTAGGTCACGTTCGAGCGCCGCCAACAGCGCGCCCAAGGCCATCGCCTTGGTCCCGAGCGGGGATAACACCGTCGTCGAGCCGCCCTCAATCTCGAAGGTAGCGCCACGCAGGGTGTCGATTCTCAGAATCGTTCGATACAGGTCGAGCGGGTCATCCTCGGCCGCATACAGCAGGTCCCGATCATCCACCAGCCAAGTCTCAGATATTTGGACGCGGTAGGCCTCGACCAGTTCCTCGACCGCCCGCGGGCTGCGCGCTGGGAAAGGTAGGATAGGGCAGATCTCGTCGAAGCGCAGGCGGTTCTGGATCACGTCCAGAGCGGAGGTCGCGCGCTTGCCCAATTGTGGCAGCCACAACTTTGGTTTGCGTTGTCCGGCGGAGGTCATGAAGTCTTCGCCGAAGCCCGGAACGATCTGGTGCTGGTCCATCAACTCGGCACGTACCGCGTCGTCAGTGGTAGGGCTCGTCAGCACCAGAACGTGAACGTTCGGGAAGCCCGGCGATGTATCGGCAAGGCTCACCAGGAACCTGAGCAGCGGGAAGCTGATCCCGGTCGATAGTGCGCTCAGATCCACAACCACATCGGTGATACCCGCAAGTGAAAGCTTGCGGAACATCTCTACCACTCGCTTGCCAGCCACGACGGTCTTCTCGTCCTCGGAGAAGATGTTGACCATGTGCACCTGGTTGCGCGGGATAAGCGACTGCAGCGTAGCCTGGTTAGTGTCGGCGCTGCGCAACAGCGCCACATCCGGGCGTGGTCGATGCTCACGAATCAGGTGCGCCTGCAGGCGCGTTCCCGCGGCGGCGGTGAGCAGCCCGGCCGTCTCCGTGGCGCGGGGGTCAAAGCCGGCGCCGCACACCAACAGCACTTCGCGATCGGCCTGCCCGAAGTACTCCGCAATGAAATGCCGCGCCGCGTCGTCACGGTGGGAGATACACGGGTCCCAGCGCACGCTCATGCGCGTCCCTCCTCTTCGCGCTGCACATGCTTCAGCACGTCGGCGACCGTGCGCTCGAGGAAACCGCCGCGCTGCAGCGTAAGTCCATTCGCGAGCAGTACCGGGCCAGCCAACTCGATCAGGCACCAGTCCTTATTCTTCGCTCGCTGCTCGGGCACCAGCGAAAACACGTTGTACGCCACACCGAACTGCAACACACGCGCCAAGTCGGGTTGGTCCTGCGTGATGCGCGTGAACTCTGCCATTGGGATGCCGTATGCGCTGGCGCCGCCGCCCAGACTCGCGTTGGACTCTAGGGAACGCGTGACGCATTCTCCAGCAATGCCGTTGGCCAGTTGTCGCACCAGATCGGCTTCAGGGAAGTTCCATCCAGCCATCATTACTTGGGCATGGGTACGCAGCGCGCTAAATTGCTGCTGCGGCGAGAGCCGGGCTTCCGCGGAACGGATGACGCGTGTAAGAAGCAGGTTCACGAGTTGACCAGCGAAATCCAGGAAGCGTTCGGTGTTCTCGTTCGCAAGGTCTGCGAGGTCCTCAAAACCGTACAGATACGGCAGCTCGGCTCGGTGCCATAGATGAACCCGCGCGCCATGTACAACGCCCGGGTTCGGTCGCACAACGTGCTCCTCGATCTCAGAGTCGTCAATGTCGTCGAAGATCGAACTTTGCCGCACCTTCTTGCCTTGGCGCGCGACCAGAATCGCCGTCATCGCACAGCCAACGGTATCTGCTTCGACACCGCGTACGGCGCGTTCTTCCAGAAACTCCGCAACCTGCTGCTTGATATCGTTGACCCGCGCCACCGGCAGATGCGTGTTCTTGATCACCTGCTCCATCAGCGTCTCGGCCGCAGTCTGCTGCGCCTTGGTGATGCTTTCCAGCCGCTCGTCGAGCATTTGCCGAATGTCGGTCGCGCCGCGCGTCTGCATCACCGGGATCTGCGCCAGATAGCGCTTGCACAACTGGAGCGCGACCTTGCGGAACTCCGTACGCGATTTGCTGCGTTCACTCTGCAGGCGGATTTCCTGCACGTCGCGCCCGAGCTGGACGCCCGGCTCGGTCGCCTCGGTCAGGCCCTGCGCCATGGGCTTTCCATACAAGATCTGCTCGGGACCAAACGAGTCAAAGCGGGTCAGCATCCACCGCGCGATGCGCACCTCGCGGCCAGCCAGCCAGCGGATCAGGTACTTCTGCTGCTCCACATGCAGATGCTGCAAGTCATCAAGTACCAGCAGCGGCACGATCTCGCACTGCCGCTCTTCCATAGACGCCGTGAAACGGTCGAGCAGGTCAATCGGTGCGTACGAATCATTGAGTTCTGGCGGGAATTGCTCGATCGGCGGCGGCAGCAACGCGCCGCACACGCGGATGACCGCCCGTTCCACGGCGATGGCGCGCTCCATCGCTTCACTAGCCGACGCGCCACCGATGCTGTCCAACTCGCCGGGCGTGCCGCGACGGCCAACGAGCTGCACGTCCTGCAACGCGATCTTCGCGTCGATGAAGCCCTGCAGCCAGCTGAGCATCGCCCGGGCGTTGATGAGCGCTCGTAGAAGGCGGTTTCGGATCGCCGGCTCGTACGGACATTCCCAGCAGTCGCGGTACGCCTCTTCCATCGACAGGCGACAGCCGGCGATACGCGGGAATTTGCTCTCGTAAGCCTTGCAGTTGGCCAACGCATCGCGCAAGTCGCCCAACTGCGGGGAGGTCTCGGCCATCTCCTGGAGCGTCCGCAGGGTCGGCAACCTGAACAGGTGTGCCATCGTCGTCTTGCCGCTGCCGGGCGTGCCACTCACGATCACCAGACGATCGAACAGAGCATCACTCTCGGCATGCGGGCGCAGATAGATCTCGAAAGGCGCTGGCGCCACGTAGGGCAGCAGCGCCTCGTCGTAGCGGACCTTCTCGATTGCGCGTTTGTCGAATGGACTGGCCATCATGCTCCTAGGAGTGCCGTTGCCGGCGGCGGAAGAGAGGTCGCATGTGTTTGGGGCCCTTGAACTTGGAGTCTTCAGTTTCCGCCCAAAGCAAGGCGACACTGTTGTTGGGCGTATTGTGGTCCAGCACAAGCGGCAGTGCGCACTGCGCGTAACCCAAACCCAGGTGTTGCGACCCACCCTTCAGAGTATGGCTAGTCTCGATGCCAGCGTCGTAGTAGGTGTTCGTTAGAGCGATGAAGTCTGCATCCTTCGTTGGGTCCAGCGGCAGGTCCGCCGGGTACAGCAGGCCGAAGGACGGATCGACTACATTTCTGACCTTTTCCCACGCCTCCGGATTGTCTTGACGGAACGCAGCCATTTCCTTCACGAGATGTGCACATGCTTTCGGCGTGCCGATGAGATGATGGACAAGCAACTCGAATTTTGGCTCCGCCAGAGTCTCGCGATGGATAGCGGCGAGGAACTTGGGCAGCTTGCCTTTCCATTTGCCGGACTCCAGACGCAGTAGCGAAGTGCCCGATGCAGTGAAGTCGTCCACCAGCACGATGCGGCGGAACAACGCCGCCGAATCGTGCAGGTAGTTGCGCAACTTTTCGAGCAAATCCGCGCACTTGTCTGCGGAGGGCTCGACAGTAACCACCACCTGCTCATTGGAAATGCGCCCAGCATTTGCGTGTCGAAACGCATCCAAGCGAGCGCCGTCGCTCAGTGCCAAGAACAAGGTAGCGCGGCGGTCCTTTTCAATGTGCTGCCGCGCCGCCACATTGGTAAGGACCTCCCAGGATTTCGCGCCGGTGGCTTGCATGGCCGACTGAACCAGGACCGGCCAGACCACACGCGGATACAGCAACTCCACAAGCCGCTGCCGCTCGGCCGGGCTCACGAACACCAGCCGCTCGCGCACGAAGGCGTATGCCGACGCGCGCTCCGCCGGGTCAAACTGTTGCAGCCACGCCACCAAGCTCTCCAGAAAGCGCATGCCCGCAAGGAACTCGCGGTAGTCGTCGTATTTCAGACGGGCCATGAGGTCCATCCACCGGAACTCGCGGGTCGCCTCTTCATCGGTCCAATTCATGACGGCGGCCAACAGTCGCAGGGCGGTATCGGTCTTCATGCTAGACGAGACTCTTCGGTCAATCGGATCGTGCCTTCACCGTCGGGTTGCAACCTCTGCAGCCAATGGGCGGTGGCACGCATGCCTTTGACCCGCGGTGGCGCCAGATTCCAGCCGGCTAACGGGTCACTTGAGCACTCATCCACCGACAAGCATAGGGGCGCAGCGAGCAGTTCCCAGTCGTTGCCCGGCCACGCGCCACGGTCGCCAATACGCAGCACGGCCTCCGACGCGCAGCCGGCGAGCTCGGCCGCGCGCTCGACGACGTGGAGCTTCGAGCACACCGGAGAGAGCACGTCGACTGAGTGCGAACTTAGCCACACTCGGATGCCATCCATGCCGTGGCGGTCCAGACATTCTCGGGTAGCGCGCCATGCGTGGGTGAGCGACTGGCCGGCGACCGGGGTGACCGTGAGCTGGTGTTCGCGGTAGCGCAGCGCACCTAGGCCAATGGCATCAAGCTCACGCATCAAGACGTCGCACGCGGCACGCAGTTGCGGATGCGACGGTGCACCATCGAGTTCCGGTGCGACTTCATCGAGTCGCAAGACCTTGGCGCCGTTGTGGTAACCGACGATAACGCGCGGCCAATGGCGCGGGTCGGGAAGAGCCCTTCGCAATTCGCGCTGGATCGAATCGCCTCGTCCCGTCGCCACTCCGATGACAACGCCGAGGTCCAGCAGGCGACGCAGTTCGCTGGAGATGCGCTCATCCAGCGGTTGGTAGCGCTTGGGGCTGTCGACCAGCGTGCCATCGTAGTCCATCACCACCGCCTGCACTGGCGTACGATGCAACGTGACTCGAGCCGCTTTCAGGGCAGCGTGCCAGCTATCGCTGTTGGCTGCAGCGGCGGACGGTACCTTGCGCAACAGCGCATAGCGGTCCGTATCGACCGGCGCGGGCTCTGGGTAGGGAAAGCCGCCTTCGTAGAGTTGTTCGCCAAAGCGCGGCACGCCAGGGCGACCCGGATCGCGACCCGTGCCAGTCGCCCACTGCGCGGTCGCGTGGATCGACCACGCCAGGCTGGCGAGCCCAGCAGCAATGCCGTCGCCCGGGGGCTGCACCGGCAGCGTCTGCACAGTGGGCGGCAGCAGCGCGAGCGTCTGCGCCGCCAGCACCTTTGCGCTCGGAGAACTCAGCGCAACGAGCACGGTGCGGTCTCCACGTTCGGCGATCCAGTAGTGCCGACCGTGGCCGAAGTTGCGGAAGTCGGAGATCCACAAATTTGCCAACGCCGTTTCGGTCAGACGTGCTTCCAGGTCCTGGGCGCCCAAGCTCGTCCACGCATCGTGAAGCACCACTAGTTCGCGGCCATCGCGGCGCAGGTTCGCGATAGCCGTCGCCGCATCCGCGCCCCAGACCATCAAACGCGCGCAATGGGTATCGTCAAGCAGCGCCATGCTCGGTAGCCAGCGGACGTAGGCCTTGGCGAGTGTGCACGCCATCGCCCAGACGCTGTTGGTCGCCAAAAAGCCATCGCGCCCAGGTGGCAGATGGAATGTGACGATCTCGCTCCGCAGCTCGGCTTCGAGGTACGCCTGCAGCGGCGAGGCCGATTGACCGATTACGCCAACGACGCAGCGGTCGCCGCGTCGGGCGGCGGCCTGCGCAGCCTGCATGATGTCCGGATGCCGGCCACCGGCAGACACCAACCAAGTCGTAGCGCGCACCGGCACGGGCAGTACGGCGTACTCGAGCGGCGTCATCGCAACTGCGGCGCAACCAAAGGCCATTCGCTGCATGCGGCAGGCCCACTCGGCCACGACCTTGGCGCCGCCGGAAGCGACCACGACCAGTCCGGTTTCACTCGATACGGCAGCCAAAGCAGCGAGCTGGCTGGGCACGCCGACGGGGACCCCGGCCTGGGTCGCCGTCAGCTCGGTCAACTCGTCACGGTACGAACGTCCCATCCTTCCACTCCTGATGCCCACCCGGTCCCTGTGGGAAAGTCGACAGCTCTCCATGCCCATTTGCCGCAGCCCAGAGGTCGGAATGCCTCCGCTGGCAACACCACCCCTGACCTCCGATCAAAGCGTAGTTGCTTGTGCATGCCCCTAAGGCAATGGATTAGGTAAAGAGTATACCTAGGGCCTCTAAACCAAGCCTCTGGTCCATCAGGTCAGCGGAAAATTGGTCCATGAGACGAACATCAGCCGGTTCGATCTGAGCTGATAAGAACACGATAGAGTCGATTCGCCCCCAAATACTCGTCCCGCGCTAAGGCATCCACCGGCTTCTCCAGCACTCCGCCCGGTCGCTCGCTCGCTGCATCAACGTCTCACAATCAACCGAGACGCCGTTCCGTTCCCAAGGACCTCCACGATCACTGCCTGTGGATGAGTCAAAGCAATCGATGCGTCCTCGCCAGGCGGGCTCACCTCCTGAAGTCGCGCGAGAAGGGGGCGTGTCTGTACTGGGTAGCTAACGGGCGGCAGGCGCCTAGATCCAGCCGCCTACACGGCGTCGTCGGCCACGAGGCCTCGACCGCCCAGGCGGAACATGGGTACGAGGGCTGTTTGGACACCAAGCAGGAAGACTCGGTCCGGGGGCGAGGTAGTCACAGTGAACGACCTGGAACGGCCTGCGTCTCGCCGACGTGGGTCGGCCAACCTTCCAGCAGCGCCCGCAGCACAGCGGTCCCGATCAGTTGCTGCCCGAACAGGATCCGCTTGCGTGTGCCAGGACGGGCCAGATCGCCCAGGTACCAGAGACGGCCGGGCACGATCGTTCGCGGCGGTTCACCGTTTAGTCCCAGCGCCTGGGCCATGCGACGGTGCAGCCAATCGAGGTCCGCGGTGTGCCGTTGTTGGTCTTCGGCCGCCAGTGCGACTTGGCCGCATGCGCGACACTGCCCGGCGCCGATCTGGACTACGCGCACGCTGTTCGCCTCGCACTACGGGCAATCGCATATTGAGGCCGCGTTGGATCTTCAGTCGGGTAGGCATTGAGGCCAGAAAACTGCTCTCCCGAGTCCAAGCGTAAATCGTTGATTTGCAGGGGAATCGAAAAATGATCGCTTGGACTCGGCTTTCATGAAGTCCAAGGCGACAGAGAAGGAGAGAGAGAATTTGGCGAAAATTTCGCCAAAACGCGCGATGTGACGCGCGTGCAAAGTCCAAAGGAAACATGCGAAAACCCTGCAAAATACGGGGGTTTTGCGATACCGCCGAGAGCGGTTTGTTTCAGTGCGATGGTGGGCCCACCAGGATTCGAACCTGGAACCAAGGGATTATGAGTCCCCTGCTCTAACCGTTGAGCTATAGGCCCGCAGCGGCTACGATCATTCTAGCCCAACGAAAAAGCCCGCGATTCGCGGGCTTCTCGTGTCCTTCTCGGCGGCGGCCTCAGTCGATGTCGAGGAAGCTGCGGAGTTGCTCGCTGCGGCTGGGGTGACGCAGTTTGCGCAGGGCCTTGGCTTCGATCTGGCGGATGCGTTCGCGGGTGACGTCGAACTGCTTGCCGACCTCTTCGAGGGTGTGGTCGGTGTTCATGTCGATGCCGAAGCGCATGCGCAGCACCTTCGCTTCCCTCGGGGTGAGGCCGGCGAGGACTTCGCGCACGGTTTCCTGCAGATTGATGTTGGTGGTGGTCTCGATCGGGGACTCGACGTTGGTGTCCTCGATGAAATCGCCGAGGTGGCTGTCCTCGTCGTCGCCGATCGGCGTTTCCATCGAGATCGGTTCCTTGGCGATCTTCAGGACCTTCCGGATCTTGTCCTCCGGCATGTCCATTTCCTTCGCCAGCTCTTCCGGCGTCGCTTCGCGGCCGTACTGCTGCAGCATCTGGCGGCTGATGCGGTTGAGCTTGTTGATCGTCTCGATCATGTGCACCGGGATGCGGATGGTGCGCGCCTGGTCGGCGATCGAGCGGGTGATGGCCTGGCGGATCCACCACGTCGCGTAGGTCGAGAACTTGTAGCCCCGGCGGTATTCGAACTTGTCCACTGCCTTCATCAGGCCGATGTTGCCTTCCTGGATCAGGTCGAGGAACTGCAGGCCGCGGTTGGTGTACTTCTTGGCGATCGAGATCACGAGGCGCAGGTTGGCCTCGACCATTTCCTTCTTCGCCTTGCGCGCCTTGGCTTCGCCGTAGGCCATCGCGCGGCTGATGTCCTTGATGTCGGAGAGCTCGAGGTACAGCGCCTGCTCGATCGAGATCGTCGCTTCCTGTTCGGCGATGATCTGTTCCTTCACGTCGCGCAGGCCGGAGGACCACTTCTGCTTGCGCTTGAGCATCTCGTCGACCCAGCCCAGGTTGGTCTGGTTGCCTTCCCAGGCGCGGATGAAGTCCTTGCGCGGCATCTTGGCGATGCGCGTGGACAGATCGAGGATGCGGCGCTCGTGTTCCTTGATCTGGCCCAGCACGTCGCGCAGCTTCTTCACCAGCGTATCGGTGAGCGGCAGCGGCAGCTTGAGGGTCATGAACTGGTCGGCCATTTCCTGGCGCAGCGCGGCCACGGCCTTGTTGCCGGCGCCCTGCTTGGTATAGGCCTTCTGGAACCTGGCGTAGGACGCGGCGAGCGCTTCCATGCGGCGCGCGACCTCGGCGGGATCGGGACCGGTCGGCGCGGCGTCTTCGGTGCCGCCGTCCTCTTCTTCCTCGTCGAGTTCGACGTCGCCGTCGGCGATCTCCTCGACCGGAATCTCCTCGGCCGGCTCCTCGACGTCGTTGAAACCGGCGACGATGTCGGCCAGACGCTTCTTGCCGGCCTTGTGCAGGTCGTACTCTTCGAGCAGCAGTTGCACCGACCAGGGAAAGCTGGCCAGCGCCGACATCATCTGGGTGAGGCCTTCCTCGATCCGCTTCGCGATGGCGATTTCGCCCTCGCGCGTCAGCAGTTCGACCGTGCCCATCTCGCGCATGTACATGCGCACGGGGTCGGTGGTGCGGCCGCCTTCGCCGTCGAGCGCGGTCAGCGTCGCCGCGGCTTCCTCGGCGGCGGTGTCGTCGACTTCGCGGCCGCCGGTGGTGCCGTCGGCGAGCAGCAGGGTATCGACATCGGGCGCGACTTCGTGCACCTCGATGCCCATGCCGTTGATCATGCCGATGATGTCTTCGATCTGCTCCGGATCGACCAGGTCGTCGGGCAGGTGATCGTTGACCTCGGCATAGGTCAGGTAGCCCTGCTCCAGGCCCTTGCTGATGAGCTGCTTGATGTCGGACTGGGGGGCCTGACGTTCGTTGGCCATGGGGTGCGCCACCGTGGGAAAAGTGAACCCGTAATTATAACAGCCCCGGGAGGGGGTCTGGCGCCGAAACGGGCGGGAACGGCGTCGGAATGCGGCGAAACCGGATCGAAGTCCGTTCGGAAAACGCACGAAGCGGACGAAAGAGGCGGGTCGGGCACGATGTGGTGCGCCTCGGGCCCGCATTCAAGCGCGGCCGTTCGCCGGGCGGCGGGGGTTCAGCGGGCAGTGGCGTTCAGGCGCGAAGCAGGAAAGTCACCGGCCCGTCGTTCACCAGGCTGACCTTCATCTCGGCGCCGAACCGGCCGGTTTCGACGCGATTCGGATAATTTTCCCGGCAATAGGACACAAGATCGGAGAAGATGCGCTCGGCCTCCGCCGGTGCGGCCGCGGTGCTGAAACTGGGGCGCAGCCCGGAGCGGGTATCCGCGGCCAAGGTGAACTGGCTCACCAGCAGCAGGCCTCCGCCGGTGTCGGCGAGCGAGAGATTCATTTTGCCGGCCGGATCGGAGAAGACGCGGTAGCGCAGCAGTCGGTCGCCCAGTTTGCCGACCTGGGCCGGGCCGTCGCCCGGTTCCACGCCGATCAGGGCCAGCAGGCCGGGGCCGATGGCGCCCACGGGACTGCCGTCGACGACGACACGCGCTTCGGTGACGCGCTGGATCAGGGCGAGCATGGAGGCGTCCGCACGGAATCGGGCCGGGTAGCGTAGTCGGTGCGGCGGCGTTCGATCCACGCTGCGGATCTTCCCCGGCTTCGTCTGCGGGGCGTTCCGACGGTGAAGCGGTCTTGGCCGCTCCCGTAGACTGACGCGATGACCGGAGCCTTCGCCCGCCTGCTGTATGTCTTCGCCGGCCTGATCGGCCGCCTGCCGTGGCCGTGGCTGGGCGCGCTGGGCGATGCCGTCGCTTGGCTGTGGCGGCGCACCGGCGGGCGCGAGCATCGGGTCGCGGGGCGCAATCTGGCGCTGGCGTATCCCGATCTGTCGGCCGCCGAGCGTGCGGCGATGCAGCGGGCGATCCTGCGCACCACCGCCCGCCAGGCGCTGGAAACCCTGCGGCTGTGGACCCGGCCGCACGCCGAGAACCTGCGGATGATCCGCGAGACCGAGGGCGTGGCGCTGTTCGAAGCGGCGATCGCGGCGGGCCGGGGCGTGATCGTGGCCGCGCCGCACTACGGCAACTGGGAGCTGCTGAACCAGTGGCTCGCGGCGCATACCGAGCTGGCGATCCTCTACCGGCCGCCGGACTCGGCGCTGGGCGAGGCCTTCCTGCGCATCGTCCGCGCCGACGATGCCCGGCGCGTGACCCAGATCCGCGCCGAGGCCGCGGGCATCCGCCAGTTGTTCAAGCGTCTGCGCGACGGCGGGGTGGTCGGGATCCTGCCCGATCAGCAGCCGAAGAAGGGCGACGGGGAGTTCGCCGAATTCTTCGGTCGTCCGGCCTACACCATGACCCTGCTGCCGCGGCTGGCCGAACGCAGCGGCGCGACCGTGCTGTTCGCGTATTGCGAGCGGATCGGCGACCTTGCGTTCGCGCTGCGCATCGAGCCCGCGCCCGCGGAGATCGCGTCCGGCGATACGATGGTCGCGACCTCGGCGCTGAACGCGGCGGTCGAGCGGATCGCCCGGCGCGATCCCGCGCAATACCAATGGACCTACAAGCGCTACACCCTGCATCCCTCGATGAATCCGTACTTCAATCCCTATCGCGATCTGGAAGGCCGCACATGACGCCACCGTCGACGCCCGACGCAGCCGACGACGCCGTCGCGGCGCCCCCACCCGACGCCACGACGTCCATAGTCCTGCCCGTGGACGCCGAACCCGAAGCCTGGGACGGTCCGGAGGATTGGCAACCGTTGCCGAAGCGCGCTTACCGCGTGTTCCTGTACGTGGCGCTGCTGGTCGCCGCGGTGCCGAGCGCATTCGCGACGCTGACGATGTTCAAGGCGCTCGCCGGACGCGACTGGCGCTGGGCGGCGATCGCGGCGGTCTGGGCGGCGACGGTCGGCATCGCGCTGTGGGTCGCGCAAAAACGCTACCGCTACACGTTCTGGAAGCTCGACGAGGATGGTTTCGCGGTGCGCCGCGGCCGGCTGTGGCAGTGGGAAACGCGGGTGCCCACCTCGCGCGTGCAGCATCTCGATCTCAAGCGCGGCCCGCTGGAGCGCGCGCATGGCCTGGCGTCGCTGGTGCTGCACACCGCCGGCACGCGCTTGAGCGCGGTCAGCATTTCCGGGCTGGACGACGCCGACGCCGAGCGCCTGCGCGATCACTTCAGCCGGCGGATCGACCGCCAGGACGACGATGACCACGCCTGAGCCGGCCGTCGCGGCGGATATCGCCTCGCAGCCGGAACACCGGCTGCATCCGATGTCGTGGCTGTTCGTGCTGATCCAGCAGCTGCGGCAGTTCATCCTGCCGCTGCTGGCGCTGTTCCTGTACGGCCGCGGCGACCGCAACGATCTGTGGGGTCTGGTCGCGATCTGCGTGCTGGCGACGATCTCGATCTGGCAGTTCTACACCTACCGGTACCGGATCGGCGAGGACAGCCTGCAGATCCGCAGCGGCCTGCTGCAGCGCAGCCTGCGCCAGATCCCGTTCGCGCGGATCCACAATGTCGGCCTGCACCAGACGTTGCTGCATCGGGTGTTCGGGGTCGCCGAAGTGCGGCTGGAATCGGCCGGCGGCATCAAGCCGGAAGCGGAAATGCGGGTGCTCAAGCTGGAGGATGCGCTGGCGCTCGAAGCCCTGGTGCGGCGCAGTCGCGGCGCGGCGCAGGCGGCGTCGAGCGCCGACGCGGATGCCGATGCGGGCGTGGTGCTGCATACCCTGTCCACCGCCGACGTGGTGCGCGCCGGGCTGATCTCCAACCGCGGCATGATCGTGGTCGGCGGTGCGTTCGCCGCGCTCGCGCAGTTGAGCGGCGATCTGTTTTCGGAGCTGATCGAAGGCTGGGGGCGCGCGCTGTTCGGCGTGGTCGACACCTACGGTCGCGGCCACGAAGCGCTGGCGACGCTGACCCTGCTGTTGCTGTTTCTGGCGTTGGTGCGCGCGTTCTCCGTGCTGCTCGCGCTGCTGCAATACTCGGGCTTCCGGCTGGAAGAGCACGGTCGCCGGTTGACTCTCGAACGCGGTCTGCTCACCCGCATTCGCACCAGCACGCCGCGGCGACGGATCCAGTCGTGGACCCTGCGCGAGGGCATGCTGCATCGCCTGTTCCGGCGACGCACCCTGGAAGTCGGCACCGCAGTGCTCGACAACGGTTCGCACAGCCAGCCGCGCTCGCTGCGCGAGATCGCGCCGGTCGCCACGCCCGAGCGCTGCGACGCGCTGATCCGGCATCTGGCGCCGCAATTGCAGTGGCCGCCGCGGGCATGGCGACCGCTGCATCGGCACACGTTCTGGCGACTGCTGGTGCCGCAACTGCTGCTCGCCGTGGCCCTCGGCGCGTTCGCACTGCTGCAGTTCGGGCCGCTCGGACTGATCTTCGTCGCGCTGTGGGTGCCGTGGATCGGCTACATCGCCTGGCAGAACGCGCGCCACGCCGGCTACGCGGTCGACGGCGACACCATCGCCGCCCGCGGCGGCTGGTGGACGCGGCAGTGGCGCTTCGCCGAGATCGGCAAGCTGCAGGCGATCCGCTTCGGACAGTCGCCGCTGGATCGCCGGCTGGGCATGGCGCATCTGCTGCTCGACACCGCCGGCGGCAACGCCGCCAGCGAGCCCCTGCGCCTGCGTTTCCTGCCGGAAGCCGAAGCGCGCGCCCTGCATGCGCGCCTGGGTCGCGAGATCGCGCGGCACGCGTTGCGGTGGTAGGTCGGGTTCTGGCCCGACGTCGCACTGCCCTTGTGGGAGGGCCGGAAGGCCCGAAAGGTTGAGGAAAGGTCTTCAGCAAACCATCGGGCCGGCATGGCTCTGCAATGCCGTCCGTGGCGAAGCGCCATCACTTCCGATCGCCCGGCCAAGCCATCCCAGGCTTGGCGCTCGCGTCCGCAGCCGATGCCGATCGGGCATCGGTTAAGCGCGTCCGCTCGCCCAATACCCCAGCTTCGCGCGGATCTGCAGCGCGCGCAGCCTGCCGGCCAGCGGTTTTCCGCGCAACCGGCCCAGCCGCCCGTCGATGAGATCCTCGGTCGCGGCCAGGACCCGTTCGGAGGAACGGCCATCGCGATAGGGATGGATGGCGTCGGCGTAGGCGACGATCGCCGCGCGCAGCGCGTCGTCGGGCGCGAACGCGCGTTCGAGCACGTCGCGCAGACGCGCGGGGTCGTCGAAGTCGAGCATGTGCGGCTTCGGTGCGCGGTTGCGCAGGGTCGCCACGGGTTTGTGCTGGACCACGAACTCCGACACCACCGAGGTCGTGTCGGCGACCAGCACGTCGGCGGCGCGTTGCGCGGCCATCAGCCGTTCGGTCTCGACGAAGGCCGCGTTCGGCCCGACGAGCGCGCGGTAGCGCTCGAACAGCGCCGGTGCGCATTTCGGATGCAGGGTCAGCAGCCAGTAGCGGTCGCCGCGCGCGACCTCGGCGGCGATCGCCTCGTACAGATGCGGCGCCGCGCTGAGGCGTTCGGTGAAGGTGGAGGCGAACAGCACGGTCGGTCGGCCCTGCGCCGGCGCGCGCAGGGCGGCCGCGGCGCCGCGGTCGTCGCAGAACAGCGGATCGAGCTTGGGCCAGCCGGTCTCGACCACCGCGAAATGCGGATGCTGCGCGGCGAGCGCGCGGAACGGCGCGGTGGTCGCCGGGCCCTGCGTGCAGTACAGATCGAACAACCCGCGGACCCGGAAATGGCCGCGGGCGTCGTCGCGCTTTTCGACGTTGAAGCCGTGGAACAGCTGGACCTTGGCCCCGGGAACGAAGGTCGGCACCCAGTTCGCCGCGCTGAACACCGCCCGCGGTCGCAGCGCCACCGCCTCGCGCAGGCTTATCATGCGCACCGGGTCCGGCAGGCGCGCGTCGGCGGCACCGTCCGCGAACCACGCATGCACGTCGTGACCCGCCGCTTGCAGCGCTTCGGCCAGCGGCTGCAGGATGGGCAGCGCATACCGCTCGGTCGCGAACAACAGGTAGTCCGCCATCAATACGTCTCCGCCCACGGCAGCGCCGGTCCGGACCGGCATTTCGGCCTGCATTATCGCGTTCAACGAGGCCGACCGCATCGGCGACTGTCTGGCCTCGCTGGATTTCTGCGACGAGATCGTGGTGGTCGACTCGGGGTCGACCGACGAGACCCGGGCGATCTGCGAGGCCGCCGGGGCCCGGGTGCTGGTGCGTCCCTTCGACGGCTTCCGCAGCCAGAAGCAGTTCGCGGTGGATCAGGCGACCCACGACCGGGTGCTGTGCCTCGATGCCGACGAGCGCGTGGGCCCGGCGCTGCGGGCCGCGATCCTCGCCGAGCGCGATCGCGGCTTTCCCGCCGCGGGTTATCGGTTCGCGCGGCTCAGCGAGTATTTCGGCAGATTCCTGCGCCGCGGCAACGCCTATCCCGACCGGGTGATGCGTCTGTTCGACCGTCGCCGCGGCGGCTGGCGCGGCGATCGCGAAATCCACGAGGCCGCGAGCGTCGACGGCGCGGTGATCACGCTGCCCGGCGATCTGATCCATTACCCCTATCGCTCGCTGATGCAGCAGTTGCAGAAGACCGAGCGCTATGCGCGGATGATGGCCGAGCACGAATTCGCCCGCGGCAAACGCGCCTCGCTGGCGAAGCTGGTGCTGTCGCCGGCGTGGCGGTTCTGGCGCGGTTACGTGTTCCGGCTGGGCTTTCTCGACGGCTGGCACGGCCTCGTCTACGCCTACGTCCGCGCCAACTACGTGCGCCAGAAGACCATCATGCTGTGGCTGCTGCAGACCGGGCGGAAAGTGGAATGAGCGCGCTGCCCGGGAGTCTCGACCGCCTGCGGTTCGACAACCGTCTCCTCGCCGAACTGCCGGGCGACCCCGAGGAAGGGCCGCGCCGCCGCGAAGTGCGCGGGGCGCTGTGGTCGCGAGTGCCGACGACCCCGGTCGCCGCGCCGCGGACGCTGGCGGTGTCGCGCGAGGTCGCGCAGTCGCTGGGGCTCGATGAGGCCGACACCGCCTCGGATGCGTTCGCGCAGCTGTTCGGCGGCAACGCCGTGCTGCCGGGCATGGATCCGTTCGCGACCAACTACGGCGGCCATCAGTTCGGCCATTGGGCCGGCCAACTGGGCGATGGACGTGCGATCTCGCTCGGCGAAGTGGTGAACGCGGCCGGGGAGCGTCTCGAACTCCAGCTCAAGGGGGCAGGACCGACCCCCTATTCGCGCAGCGCCGACGGCCGCGCGGTGCTGCGCTCGTCGATTCGGGAATTCCTGTGCAGCGAGGCGATGCATCACCTCGGCGTCCCGACCACCCGCGCGCTGTCGCTGGTGGCGACCGGCGAGGACGTGATCCGCGACATGTTCTACGACGGCCATCCGAAGGCGGAGCCGGGCGCGGTGGTGTGCCGGGTCGCGCCCTCGTTCCTGCGCTTCGGGCATTTCGAACTGCCGGCGGTGCGCGGCGAGCACGCGCTGTTGCGGCAGCTCGCCGATTTCGCGATCCGCCGCGATTTCCCGCACCTGCGCGGCGAGGGCGAAACCCTGTACGCCGACTGGTTCGCGGACATCTGCGCGCGCACGGCGCGCCTCGCTGCGGAGTGGATGCGCGTGGGCTTCGTCCATGGCGTGCTCAACACCGACAACATGTCGATCCTCGGCCTGACCATCGACTACGGCCCCTACGGCTGGATCGAGCCGTACGATCCGGACTGGACGCCGAACACCACCGACGCCGGCGGCCGCCGCTACCGTTTCGGCTGGCAGCCGGCGATCGCACGCTGGAACCTGATCCGTCTCGCGCAGGCGCTGTCGCCGCTGTTCGGCGACCAGGCTCCCCTGCAGGCGGGCATCGACGCGTTCGGCGCAGCGTATTCCGCTGCGGACCGCGACGTCGTCGCGCGCAAGCTCGGCCTCGCCGAGTGCCGCGACGACGATGCGGCGTTGATGCGCGATCTCCACGGGATGATGCAGGCCGCGCAGATCGACATGACCCTGTGGTTCCGGGCGTTGATGGAGGTCGATCCGCAGGCGCCGTCGCTGCAGCCGTTCGAGCACGCGTTCTACGACGACGACGTCCGCGACGCCCGGAGTGGGCCGCTGCTCGCCTGGCTGCGGCGCTATGTCGCGCGCCTCGACGACGATCCGTTGCCGGCGGCCGACCGCCGCGAACGCATGCGTCTGGCCAACCCACGTTTCGTGCTGCGCAACTGGCTCGTGCAGGAGGCCATCGACCGTGCCGAGGGCGGCGACCCCGAAGGCATCCACGTCCTGCAGCACGCATTGCGACGCCCCTACGACGACAGCCCCGGGCCCGACCTCCCCCCGGCGACCCGTCGTCCCGACTGGGCCCGCGACCGCGCCGGATGTTCGATGCTGTCCTGCAGCTCCTGAACCGGCGGGCCGCGGCGCAGGGGCCGTACATACGCCAGCGTTTCGCGACGAGGATCGCGTTCCGGGGCGCGCCGGGGATCGTATGTGCGGGGTTTGGCGGCTACGATACGCGCCACAGGCCCTTCCCCCGCACCGCCTGACGTCTCCGTCCACCCCCGGAGGCGCGCAACGACCCGAGGTCTCCATTCGATGGCTCGCATTCTCGTGACCGGCGGCGCCGGCTTCCTCGGCTCGCACCTGTGCGACCGGTTGCTCGACGACGGCCACGACGTCCTCTGCGTCGACAATTTCTTCACCGGCAGCAAGCGCAACATCGCCCATCGGCTGGACCATCCGTACTTCGAGCTGATGCGCCACGACGTGACCTTCCCGCTGTACGTCGAGGTCGACCAGATCTACAACCTCGCCTGCCCGGCCTCGCCGGTGCATTACCAGCACGATCCCGTGCAGACCACCAAGACCAGCGTGCATGGCGCGATCAACATGCTCGGTCTGGCCAAGCGACTGAAGGCACGGATCCTGCAGGCCTCGACCAGCGAGGTCTACGGCGACCCGGAAGTGCATCCGCAGCCCGAGGGCTACTGGGGCCGGGTGAACCCGATCGGCATCCGCAGCTGCTACGACGAAGGCAAGCGCTGCGCCGAGACGCTGTTCTTCGATTACCACCGCCAGCACGGTCTCGACATCAAGGTCGTGCGCATCTTCAACACCTACGGCCCGCGGATGCATCCGAACGACGGCCGGGTGGTCAGCAACTTCATCGTCCAGGCCCTGCGCGGCGAGGACATCACCATTTACGGCGACGGCAGCCAGACCCGCAGTTTCTGCTACGTCGAAGATCTGATCGAAGCCTTCGTGCGGACGATGGCCACGCCGCAGGGGTTCACCGGTCCGATCAACATCGGCAACCCCGGCGAATTCAGTATGCTCGAACTCGCCGAGAAAGTGCTCTCGCTGGTCGGCGGCCGCTCGAAACTCGTGTACCGCCCGCTGCCGTCGGACGATCCGAAGCAACGCCAACCCGATATCGCGCTGGCGAAGGCCGAACTGGGCTGGGAACCGAAAGTCGCGCTCGAGGACGGGCTGAAGGAAACCATCGCCTACTTCCGCAAACTGCTCGCCGACGGCGACGTCGGCGCGGGCCGCGCGGCATGAGCACCACGCCCGCCGTCGCGACCAGCTTCGCGGTGGTCGTCACCTGCTACAACTACCGCGACTTCGTGATCGAGGCGGTGGACAGCGCGCTGGCCCAGACCCGCGCGCCGAAGCAGGTGGTGGTGGTCGACGACGGCTCGAAGGACGGTTCGCAGGACCTGCTGCGCGAACGTTACGGCGCCGATCCGCGGGTGACGCTGCTGATGTGCGAGAACGGCGGCCAACTGGTCGCGTTCCAGCGCGGCCTCGCCGCGACCGACGCCGACGTGGTCTGCTTTCTCGACGCCGACGACCGCTGGGAGCCCGCGCATCTGGAGAAGATCGGCGCGCTCTACGACGCCAGGAAGGACGTCGATTTCGTGTTCAACGACATCGTGCTGTTCGGCAACGAATCGCGCACGATCGCTTTCGCCGACCGTGCCGTGGATCTGGGATACACCGCGGTCGCGACCTACGAACTGGTGTACTGGTACGGCGCGCCGACTTCGGCGATCTCGCTGCGGCGCGCGCTCGCGCAGCGCTGTCTCGACCTGCCGCCGGACATGACCAAAACCTGGCGGCTCTCGGCCGACAACTGCCTGGTCTACGGCGCCAGCCTGTTCGCCGGACGCAAGTATTTCCTGCCGACCGCCACCGTCGGCTATCGCATCCACGGCAAGAACGGCTGGTGGTCGAACCGCGGACCGGTCGAGACCTATCTCAACCGCCTGCGTTCCCGCGGACTGGTCGAAGCCTACGCGCGGATGGCCGGCATCACGCCGTATTCGGTCGAACTGGTGAAGTTCGAATTCAAGACCAAGCCCGATCCGTCGTGGAGCGAGATCCGGCGCTATGCCGGGCTCGCCCTGCGCACGCGGGGCGGCGTGTTCAAGCGCACCGAACGGGCGCTGAGCATCCTCGCCTACGCGTTGAAATCCGGCAAACGACGCGCGCCCTGAGGACGGAACCGATGAAAGTGCTGCTCACCAACTTCCACGAAGGCGACGGCGGCGGGCACACGACCTATCTTCTGACGCTGGCGCGCGGCTTGGCCGACGCCGGGCATGAGGTCCATCTTGCGGCGCCGGCGAGCAGTCGTCTGTATCGCGAGGCCGCGCGCATGGCGGGCGTCGTCGCGTTGGCGCAGCCGTTCCCGAACGGCATCTCGCAACTGGCCGCGGCCGCGCGCGCGCGGCGGCATCTGCGCGAGTATCTGCGCCGGCACGCCTTCGATATCGTCCACGTCAACGGTTCCACCGATCACCGCATGGTGTTGTCGGCGAGCGCGCGCTTGCCGCAGCGGCCGAAGATCGTGTTCACCAAGCACAACTCGAAGGTCGCGCAGGGCATCACCCACCGATGGCGCGCGCGTCGCACCGACGCGGTGATCGCGGTGTGCGAGGCCACCCGCCGCCAGCTCGAAACCACGCCCTACGAACGCTGCCGCCTGCGCACCGTGCGCAACGGCGTCGACGTCCGTCGCTTCCGCCCGTGGCCAGCGGCCGAGTCCGCGGCCGAACGCGCGCGCTGGTCGGCGCCCGACCGGCTCCTGCTGGGCAGCAGCGCCGGCACCGCGGAACACAAGGGCTGGATGGATCTGGTCGAAGCGTTGGCGACCCTGCCCGCGACGCAGCGCGCGCGCGTCGACATCCTGCTCTGCGGCAAACCGCCGACCGACGAACAGCGCCAGCGGATCGCGCAACTGGATCTGGAGGCCCAGGTCCGCTTCACCGGGATGCTCGACGACGTGCGCCCGGCGATCGCCGCGATCGACGTCGGCTTCGTCCTGTCCCACGCCGTCGAGACGATCTCCTTCGCCTGTCGCGAGATGATGGCGATGGGCAAGCCGGTGCTGGTCAGCGACTACGCCGGCCTGCCCGAGAACATCGCGCCGGGCGTCGACGGCTGGGTGGTGCCGGTGCGCGACCGCGCCGCGATCGCCGCCGCGGTCGCGCAGATGCTCGATGCGCGCGAACTCGACGGGCGCGAAGGCCTGATCGCCATGGGCGCGGCCGCGCGCGCCAAGGCCGAGCGCGAGTTCGACCTCGCCCATTTCATCGCCGCCACCGAGGCGGTCTACGCCGAACTGATGCCCGGCGCCGTGCCCGCCCGCGACGTACGGACGGATGCGGACCACCGTCCGGCGCACTGAATCCGCGCGGGCCGCACCCGCGGCCGGCTACACTGTCGCCATGCCCCTGATGACTCTCAATGACGTCGATTTCGGCGTCGGCGGCCCGCTGTTGCTGGACGGCGTGGACCTCGCCATCGAACCCGGCGAGCGGATCGCCCTGATCGGCCGCAATGGCGCCGGGAAATCGACGCTGCTGCGTCTGCTCGCCGGCGAGCTGAAACCGGACGACGGCGAGATCCGCACGGAGGGCGGCGTGCGCGTCGCGCGACTGGAGCAGGAAGTGCCGCACGATGCGACCGGCACCGTGTTCGACGTGGTCGCCGCCGGTCTCGGCGCATTGGGCGCGCTGCTGGCGGAATACCACCACCTGATCCACGCCGACGCGGTCGATACCGCAGCGTTGGCGGCGGTGCAGACCAGGATCGAGGATGCGGGCGGTTGGTCGGTGGACCGGCGCGTGGTCGAAACCCTGAGCCGGCTCGAACTCGACGGCGACGCCGACTTCGCGCGCCTGTCCGGCGGCATGAAACGTCGCGTGCTGCTGGCGCGCGCCCTGGTCTCGGCGCCGGACCTGCTGCTGCTCGACGAGCCCACGAACCACCTCGACATCGCCGCCATCGATTGGCTGGAAGGCTTCCTCAAGGCGTGGCCGGGCGCGCTGGTGTTCGTGACCCACGACCGCCGCTTCCTGCGCGCGCTGGCCACGCGCATCGTCGAGATCGACCGCGGCGCGCTCACCAGTTGGCCCGGCGACTGGGAGAACTATCTGCGTCGCCGCGAGGAGCGGCTCAACGCCGAGGCGCAGGAAAACGCGCGCTTCGACAAGCTTCTGGCGCAGGAAGAGGCGTGGATCCGTCAGGGCATCAAGGCGCGCCGCACCCGCGACGAGGGCCGCGTGCGCCGGCTCAAGGCGATGCGCGAGGAATACGCGCAGCGTCGGAATCTCGCCGGCAACGTGCGCATGGAGGCGGCGCAGGCCGCGGCGTCGGGCAAGAAGGTGATCGAGGCGAAGAACGTGTCGTTCGGCTTCGGCGAGCGCGCGCTCGTCCGCGACTTCTCGACCACGATCCTGCGCGGCGACCGGATCGGCCTGATCGGAGCCAACGGCAGCGGCAAGACCACGCTCCTGAAACTGCTGCTGGGCGATCTGACGCCGCAGTCGGGCGAGATCAGGATCGGCACCCAGTTGCAGGTCGCGTATTTCGACCAGTACCGCTCGACGCTGCGCGAGGACTGGAACGCGCTGGAGAACGTGGCCGAAGGCAAGGACTCGGTGACGATCAACGGCCGGCAGAAGCACGCCATCGGCTATCTGCAGGATTTCCTGTTCACGCCGGAGCGCGCGCGCGCGCCGATCTCGCGGCTGTCCGGCGGCGAACGCAACCGCCTGTTGCTGGCGAAGCTCTTCGCGCAGCCGTCGAACCTGCTGGTGATGGACGAACCGACCAACGATCTCGACGTCGAGACGCTGGAACTGCTCGAGGAACTGCTGTCGGAGTACGACGGCACGCTGCTGCTGGTCAGCCACGACCGCGACTTCCTCGACAGCGTGGTCACCTCGACCCTTGCGATGGAAGGCGATGGCCGTGTCGGCGAGTATGTCGGCGGTTACAGCGATTGGCTGCGGCAGCGACCGGCGCCGGTCGAGGCCGCCAAACCCGCGCCGGCGAAGCCGGCCGACGCGTCGGTCGCGACGCCCCCCGCGGCGACGGCGACGCCGACGAAGCGCAGGTTGAGCTACAAGGACCAGCGCGAACTCGAATCGCTCCCGCAGAAGATCGAAGACCTGGAAACGAAGATCGCCGCGTTGACCGACGCGATGCACGATCCGGCGTTCTTCCAGCGCGATCATGCGGCGGTCGCCGCGCACAACGCCGAACTCGCCGCCGCGCAGGGCGATCTGGAGCGGGCCTACGCGCGCTGGGAGGCGCTGGAATCGGAGTAGGGGATGCCCCGGCCCGAGATCTCTCCGCGTTGTTTTTCGAAAGATCGATCCGTCGCGCAGAAAAACGATTCGTCATCCCGGCTCGTTGGGGGGTATGTGCGCTTCATTCCGACTTCCGGACTCGGCTTCGCCATCGGCGATCGTCTGCGCGGATGGCGTGTGGCGCTGCCGACGTCGGCGGACCTGCGCTTCAGAGCAGGCCTGGAATCTTTTCCGCGCTGACGCGCGGGTGACTTTCTTTGGCGCAAAGAAAGTCACCAAAGAAAACTTCCCGCATCCAATTCAAATCTGCCGTCGGTGCCGTGGCCGGGATTTTTCGACAAGGCATCCTTGCCTTGTCGAAAAACGACGGACCTCCTGTCCGTCGCCCTCCGGGTCTCCGATTCCGATCCGGCGTCATGACATGGAAATGCCGTTGGGACGAATCGGAATGGCGCAGGAAACGAAGACAGAGACCGCAAAAAGCAGGGTGTTGTCGACTCAAGACGCGGAGACGCTTCGGCCGAGGCGCATCTGTCACCCCGCGAACGTCAACCCGTGATCCCTCGCGAATGCCGCGCAGCGCTCCCGCATTGCCTCCCGCTGCGCAGCGCGACGCGAGGCGTCGCTCAGGACGAAGCGGTCGGTGTCGCCGGCGAAGGTGCGCAGCGCATGCAGCACCCGCGCCAGATCGGAGCTGCCGGTCTCGCGCACGGGGCGCATGTGGTTGCGCGCCTGCGCGCCGCCGTATTCGGTCCAGCGCGCGAGCCGATTGCCCAGCGCCTTGGTCGCCGGCAGGCGCTGCTGCAGTTCGACCGGCGCTTCGGCGGGGTCGAGCGTCATGCCGAGGGTGTCGAGCCAGTCCTGCCATTTGAAATCGTTGAAGCGACGCGCCAGCACCACCGCGCGCCACGGGATGCCGAGCGCGTCGGCGAAGATCGCGCCGTGCAGCGATTCGGTGAGCACGCGCTCGCAGCCCGCGAGCGCCGCGGCCACCGCCGTCGGCGACTGCCGCGGGTCGATCGGATGCAGTCCGGCGAGACCGCCGATCGCGTCCCAGTCCGCGCCGTCGTAGCTCTTGTGGTGGGGCACCAGTCCGATCCGCCCCGGGATCGGCGCGCGCGCGCGCCGCAGGCCCGACCACAGCACCGCGCCGTCGCCCAGGCCGAGCGCGGGATCCCGCCCGCAGGCCTGCGCGGTCCGCGGTCCGCGCACCCAGTACACGCGCCAGTCGGCGTCGAGTTCGGGTTTGCCGCGATAGCCGCAGCCCGAGCCGAGCACGCATTTCGGGCCTTCGGGATACGAGCCGCCGAGCAGCGTGCCGACCCCGTACAGGTGCGTCTCCGGATGGTGTTCGGCCAGATCGGGGAAAAGCTCGGGCCACAGTTCGACGTTGAGGTCGTCGCCGAAATTGCCCCGGGCCATGCGGGCATAACGCAATTGCATCGGATCAGTCGTCCTGGCCGTCGGCTTCGTTCTGGGTCTGCACGCCACGCGGCACGCAATTCGCGTCGGCGGCCTCGGCCGGCACCAGCCACCAGCGCCGGCGATTGGACACGCCCGCGAACGTCGCCTTCGACGTGTCGACGCATTGCGACAGCGCCGGTTCCTGCACCAGCAGCCAGCGACGCTCCGGCGCCGTCGCCTGCCAGCGCATCGCCTGCGCGAGCTGCTCCGGCCAGGTCGTCTTGAAGCCGAACGTGGCCGCGGGACGGTCGGCCATCAGCAGGTTCTGTTCCTTCCACGCCACCAGGCCGAGTTCCGCGTCGGGGCCGATGCGCGCGCCGACGCTCTCCATCAGGCCGCGCGCGGAGCTCGACGGGTTGAGCAACGGATATGCGACCACGCCGTAGAGGACCACGATTCCGCCGAGGCCCCACAGCAGGCCGACGACGCCGTTGCGGATGCGATGCCAGCCCACGCTGGCCAGCGCCCAGGCGCCCATCGCCATCAGCAGCGCGAACGCAGCGTGGCCTTCATCGGTGAAGCCGCGGTCGGACATCAGTTTCGCTTCGAATTTCGGCGAACCGAACCACATCCACAGACCCGCGGTCAGCAGCAGCGCGCCGAGCGCGGCGGTGAAGGCGAACGCGATCCGCTTCGCCCACAGGCGCCGCACGATGCCGGGCAGCAGCGGGCCGAGGGCGAGGCACATCATCGGCAGCGCCGGCAGGATGTAGACGTCGCGCTTGCCGCTGGGGATCGAGAAGAACAGGATGATCAGCGCCCACCACGCCAACGGCAGCAGATAGCGCGCATCGCGACGCCGCAGCCGTCGACGCCACGCCGGAAACGCCCAGAGCAGCGCGAACGCGGTCGGCAACCAGGCGGTGGCCATCACCACCAGGTGATACCACCACGGCTGCGCGTGATCCCAGGACTTGGCGTAGCGGCCGGCGGTCTGCCGGAACAGGATGTCGTTGAGGTAGGCGCGGTATTCCGGATTGTCCTGGCTCAGCGCGGCGGTCACCATCGGCACCAGCCACAGCGCCGCCGCGAACGCGAACGCCAGCGGACCGACGAAGAAGCGCCAGTCGCGCGCATGCAGCCGCACCCGCGGCCAGCCGAGCAGCGAACCGACCAGCGCCGGCAACAGCATCAGCAGCGCCAGTCCGCCGACGCCCTTGGTGATCGTGCCCAGGCCCGCGGCGAACCAGCCGAGCGTCCACAGTTTCCAGTTCGGTCCGCACAGCAGATGCCGCAGCAGCCCGTAATTCGCGAGAGTGATGAAGAACGTCACCAGCGGGTCGATCTGCGCCTTCTTGCTCTGGTACGCGAACTGCAGCGCGAACAGCAGCGCCCAGGCGGCGTACAGCCCGACGCGCCGCGTCCACAGCCGGCGACCGAGGTCGTACACGCACCACAGCGTGCCCAGCGCGGCGAGCAGCGACGGCAGCAGGAACGCGATGCGCCAGTCGCGGAACACGGTGTAGAACGCGGCTTCGAGCCACATCAGCATCGGCGGCTTGTCCGAATACAGCTCGGTCCCGCGATGCGGGAACAGCCAGTCGCCGCTTTCGATCATCTGCTTGGCGACGAGGGTGAAACGCGGTTCGTCCGACGGCCAAGGGTCGCGAAGGCCCAGCCCCGACCCCAGCACCAGCAGTGCGACGATGGCGAACAGCCAGAATTCTCGTGAGGCGCGTGTTTTCAGCATGGCCTCATGATACGGAGGAGCGGCTTCAGCCGCGACCGCCTACGACATTCGGCCCGGTCCACGGTCCGCTCTCGGCGGACCTCGCCGTCCGAAGCCCGAAGGTCTTGTGTCTCCGCAGGTTTTCCCTCGCAGGATCAGATGGTTAGGCCGAGAGCACCGGATCGTCAACCCGAGCCGCAGGCGAGGGATCTGCCGTTTCGATGCCTTGGGCCGCGCCTCACGATGGCTCTTCGATCTCCCGACAGGCGCCCTGTGCTCTCGACGTCGGCGAACGATGGTATTCGGGGAAAGCCGGGAATCTTTTCCGCGCTGGCGCGCGGGCGACTTTCTTTTTGAAAAGAAAGTCGCCAAAGAAAACATCTCAAGTCCAATTCAAATCTGCCGTCGCAACCGCGACCGGGATTTTTCGACAAGGCGTCCATGCCTTGTCGAAAAACGACGGACCTCCTGTCCGTCGCCCTCCGGGTCTCCGATTCCGGGATGCGGCGCCCTGTCGGCGACAGCGTTGGGACGAATCGGTCCAGGCGAACCCTATGCGCGGGTTCTTCGCAGCCGCGCATAGAAGAACCCGTCCATCCCGTCCTCGCCCGGCAGGCGTTGGCGGCCGTGGCCGGAGGGATGGCCGTAGCGCTCGTCCAGCGGTTCGGCGACGGCATCCGGCGTGCGCGCGAGGAAGGCCTCGATCTGTTGCGCGTTCTCGCGGGCGAGGATCGAGCAGGTCGCGTAGACCAGCTCGCCGCCCGGGGCGACCACGGGCCACAGCGCATCGAGCAGCCAGGCCTGGGTCGACACGAGCGCGTCGATATCCGCGGGCTGGCGGTGCAGCAGGATGTCCGGTTGCCGCCGCACGATGCCGGTCGCGGAACAGGGCGCGTCGATCAGCACCGCGTCGAACGGTGTGCCGTCCCACCACGCCGCGAGGTTGGTCGCATCGACCGACTTCAGGTCGACCGTCGCGTCCACGCCGACGCGTTCGAGCGTCTCGGCGGTGCGGCGCAGGCGACGCGGGTCGACTTCGAGCGCGGTCAGCCGCAGCGACGGATCGCGTTCGAGCAGGTGCGCGGCCTTGCCCCCGGGCGCGGCGCAAGCGTCGAGCACGCGCGCGCCCGGCGCGGGCGCCAGCGCGTCGGCCACCGCCTGCGCCGAGGCGTCCTGTACCGAGGCCAGCCCTTCGGCGAACCCCGGCAGATCGGCGACCGCCATCGACGCCTCGATCCGCAGTGCGTCGGGCAGCGCCGGATGCGGCGTGGCCGCGATGCCGGCTTCTTGCAACTGCGCCGCGTACGCGTCGCGCGCGATCCGCTGCCGGTTCACGCGCAGCCACAGCGGCGCGGGCGCGGCGCTCGCGGCGAGGATCGCGTCGAGCTGCTGCGGCCAGTCGCGGCGGAGTTCGTCGAGCAGCCATTGCGGCCACGCGCGCGCCGGATCGGCCGCCGGCAGGCCTTCGCGCAGGGCGCGGCGCAACAGGGCGTTGACCATGCCCGCCTGGTGCGCGCGGCCCAGCGCGCGCGCCGTTTCGACCGTGGCGTCGACCGCGGCATGCGCCGGCAGTTGCAACGCGTCGATCTGCGCGAAGCCGACATACAGCAGCGCGCGCAACGGTTCGTCGCGCTTGCCCAGCGGTTTCGCGACCCAGGCGTCGAGCGCCGTCGCATAACGCGCGCGTTCGCGCAGCGCGGCGAAGCAGATCGCTTCGACCAGGGCGCGATCGCGCGGGTCGCCGAGTTTAGGCAGGGCGTTCACGAATTCGCCCTTCAACGAACGGCCGCGATGCAGCACCGCGTCGAGGATGCGGGCCGCGGCGAGCCGGGAAGCGGTGCCGGCGCTCATGCGCCGACCGCCGTCAGATCCCGGCGCGCATTGAGATAGTCGGCGGCGGTGATCGCCTTGCCGCCCTCGCGCTGCAGCGAACGGATCCGCAGCGCGCCGTCGCCGCAGGCGATGTCGATGCCGTCGCGGCTTGCGGCGAGCACCGTGCCGGGCGTCCGCCCGTGCGCGAGCGGCAGTGCCACCGCGCCGTGGATGCGCACGCGTTCGCCGGCGAGTTCGGCCTCGGCCACCGGCCAGGGCGTGAACGCGCGGACCTTGTTCGCCAGCGCGATCGCGGGCTGCGACCAGTCGAGTTTCGCCTCGTGCTTGTCGAGCTTGTGCGCGTAGGTCACGCCGTCGGCCGGCTGCGGCTGCGGCACCGGGCGGATGCCGGCGCGCAGCAGGCCCAGGCCGTCGGCCAGCACCTGCGCGCCGAGGTCGGCGAGACGGTCGTGCAACTGGCCGCCGGTGTCCTGTTCGCCGATCGCGGTCTTCTGCGACAGCAGCACCGGCCCGGTATCCAGGCCCTTCTCCATCTGCATCAGACACACGCCGGTCTCGGTGTCGCCGGCCTCGATCGCGCGCTGGATCGGCGCCGCGCCGCGCCAGCGCGGCAGCAGCGAGGCGTGCACGTTCCAGCAGCCGTAGGTCGGAATGTCGAGGATCTTCTGCGGCAGGATCAGACCGTAGGCGACCACGATCATCAGATCGGGTTCGAGCGCGCGCAGCGCGTCGCGCGACACCTTTTCCTTCAACGTTTCCGGTTGCAGCACCTCGATGCCGCGCTGGATCGCCTCCAGCTTCACCGGCGACGGCGTGAGCGCGCGTCCGCGCCCGGCCGGGCGATCGGGTTGGGTATAGGCCGCCACCACTTCGTTGAGCCGCGCCGCAGCGCGCAGCGAGGGAACGGCGAAGGCGGGGGTGCCGGCGAAGACGATGCGAAGGCTCATGCGATCCGGAGAGTGAAGGCGCCGCGAGCGGCAGAACGGGGGGAGTTCAGGACACCGGCGGCCGCTCGCCGGCAGGAGCGCCGCGCGAAAAGGCCGCGCGCAACAGTCCGAAGCCGAACAGCACCAGTGCCGTGGACACGCCGAAGGTCAGGAACCCGCCGGAATACGCCGGCAGTCGTTCGAAAAGGCTGTTGTAGAGCACCCAGCCCATGATCGCGAGGCCGATCGACAGCGACAACAGTCCGGCGGCGGCCTGCGGCAGCGCGATCAGCGCGCGGAGCAGGCGGATCGGCCAACCGGGATGCTCGATCTCCAGCAGCGCCCGGCGCAGCTCCAGCAGGTAGAGGAAGGCGCTGGCGAGGCCGAGGACGAAGACCAGGCTGCAGACGACCTCGACCCCTTCGTGGAGGTCGTCCATCAGATGACCGGCCAGGATCGCGGACGGCATGAGCAGGGCTGCCGCGCACAGCTTGAACGCGATGCGCGCGGCCGGGGCCATGCCTCACGCCGCCGAATTGCGCCGCGCCTTTTCCAGCTTCTTGCGCACCATCTCGCGCTTGAGCGCGGAGAGATAGTCGACGAACAGCTTGCCTTCGAGGTGGTCCATCTCGTGCTGGATGCAGATCGCCAGCAGGCCGTCGACATCCAGTTCGAAGGGCTGGCCGTCGCGACCGAGGGCCTTCACGGTGATGCGGTTCGCGCGGGTGACGTCGGCGAAGATCCCGGGGACCGACAGACAGCCCTCCTGATAGACCTGATGGCCGTCGGCCTGGACGATCTCGGGGTTGATGAAGACCAGCGGCTGGTTCTTCTCTTCGCTGATGTCGATGACCATGAACCGGCGGTGGTCGTCGACCTGACTGGCGGCCAGGCCGATGCCCGGGGCCTCGTACATGGTCCGGAACATGTCGTCGAGCCGGGTCTGGAACTCGGGGGTGCCGATTTCGGCCGGTTCGACCGCCCGGGCCTTGGTCCGGAGACGGGGGTCGGGGAATTCGAGAATTGAGAGGAGCGTCATGTTTGCGGACATGGGGGCGGGACCGGGGCCCGGAAAGGGGACATTGTACCCCCTTCCGACTTGCCAAGAGCCGGGTTTTGTGGGCTATAGTGCGGCCGTTGTGTTGGGGAAAATCCCAAGGGGAGCAAGTAGATGGCCAGCATCCTTAAGCGCGTTTCTCACCGATTCCTGGTGGTGGGCGCCGCCGCCCTCCTCACCGTGGGCACCTACGCGGTCGCCCAGGAGGACCGCGGCGATCATCCCGACACCTATGTCGTGAAGCGCGGCGACACGCTGTGGGACATCGCCGGGCGCTTCCTCCGGAAGCCGTGGCTGTGGCCGGAAATCTGGCAGGCCAACCCGCAGATCGCGAACCCGCATCTGATCTATCCGGGCGACGTCATCAGTCTCGCCTATCTCGACCGCGTCGGCGTGCAGCCCGGTCCGCGCACCGAGGCGCCGATCAACGCGATCGCGCTGTCTGACATCGAGGCCTATCTGCGCGATCTGCGCGTGGTCGACAGCTTCGAGGAACTGCCGTACGTCGTCGGGCTGGAAGAGGACATCACCCGCGGCGTGATCGGCCATCTCGCCTACGCGCGCGGACTCGACAGCGCCCAGGTCGGCCAGCGTTACGCGATCGTGCGTCCGACCACGCGCTACGTGCGCATCGGCAAGCGCGAATGCTGCGACATGCTCACCCGCAATCACTACGATTTCCGCGGCAAGCTGGTTCCCGGGTTCGGTCAGGCCTGGAGCGATACCGCCGGCGCCGATGTCGGTCGCGAGGAACTGGGCCACGAGCTGTACAAGGTCAATGCCGGCACCGTCACCAAGCTGATGGAAGGCGACGTCGAAGTCACCACCCTGCGTCTGGACGATCGCAACGTCGAGGTCCGCGTCGGCGACCGTCTGATTCCGGTCGACGCCCAGCCCTACGACCTGCAGTTCTTCCCGCATGCGCCCAAGCAGCCGATCGACATGGACAAGGCGCGCGTGCTGGCGGTGGCCAATTCGCTGACCAGCGGCGGCCCGCGCGACGTGATCGCGATCTCGGCCGGCGCCCAGGACGGCATCGACAACGGCACCGTGCTGTCGATCTGGCGTCAGGGCAGCAACGCCGTCGATCGCGTGCAGGAAGGCTACTGGCGCGGCGAAGAAACCGTGCCGAAGGGGCGCCGCGTGCAGTTGCCGGACGAGTACAGCGGCCACGTGATGATCTTCCGCACCTTCGACAAGGTCAGCTATGGCCTGGTGATGGAAGGCGTGAAGCCCAGCCGCGTCGGTTACCGGCTCAAGCATCCCGACGCGAAGTAACCGCTGTCGAGTCGGGATTTCCCGACAGCACGATGCGACGGCGCCCGAGGGCGCCGTCGCCGTTTGCGGGGCAGGCTGTGCGCATGGACACGCCTGCCGATCACGCCCCCGCGCCGCCCGACGCCGACATCGAAGCCCTGCTCGCCCTGCTGCTGCCGGGAGGGCCGGTCGCGCCGCGCCGCGCGCTGCTCGACGCCCATGGCGGACCGGCGGCGGTGCGCGCCCTGCCGCGGGCCCGTTGGCGCGAGGCCGGCCTGGAACCGGCGCAGATCCGCGCGCTGGAGGGCGACCGGACGGCGCTCGATCCCGCCCTGCTGGCGCGATGTCGCGACTGGCTGCGCGAGCCCGGACACCGGCTGCTGGGCTGGCACGACCCCGACTATCCGCCGCTCCTGCGCCGCGCGGGCAGCCCGCCGCTGGCGCTGTTCGTGGCAGGCGACCCGACCCTGCTCTGGCATCCCTCGGTGGCGGTGGTCGGCAGCCGCGGACCGACCGCGGGCGGCCGCGACAATGCCCGGGCCTTCGCGCGGGCGCTGGTCGAGGCCGGGTTCGCGGTGACCAGCGGGCTGGCGGCCGGCGTCGACCGCGTGGCCCACGACGCCGCGCTCGACGCCGACGGTCTCACCGTGGCGGTGCTCGGTACCGGCCCGGACGTGCCCTATCCGCGCGAACACGCGGGCCTGCTGGCGCGGATCGCCACGCATGGCGCCGTGGTCAGCGAACACCCGCCGGGCACGACCGCCCGGCGCGAACATTTCCCCAGCCGCAACCGGATTCTCGCCGGACTGAGCCTGGGCACGCTGGTGATCGAGGCCGCCGCGCGCTCGGGGGCCCTGATCACCGCGCGTCTGGCCGCGGATGCCGGGCGCGAGGTGTTCGCGGTGCCCGGCTCGATCCACAACCCGATGGCGCGCGGCTGCCACCGACTGATCCGCGACGGCGCGGCGCTGGTGGAAAGCGCCGACGAGGTGATCTCGGCCCTCGGCGCCTGGGCCGGCGCGCTGCGCGGCGAACTGCGGCGACGGCTCGCCGTCGAGCCGGCGGCCAAAGCCGGCAAACCGTTCGTCGGCTCGCCGCCGGCGGACGAGCCGGCCCACGACCGCTTGTGGTGCGCGCTCGGTCACGACCCCAGCACTATGGATCAGCTGGCCGAACGCACCGGATTGACGGCCGCAGCCCTGTCCTCCATGCTGCTGACCATGGAGTTGCAGGGGCGGGTCGCGGTCGAGCACGGTCGTTACAGCCGACGTACCGCCTCCATCCTTTCCAGTGCGCCGACGGGCGCAAGTCAGGGGACATGAAAGAAAGCATCCTCGATGTCCTGCTCTACCTCTTCGAGCATTACATCGCCAACGACGCGGACCTCGCCCGGGATCGCGATTCCCTGCAGAACAGCCTGCTGCAGGCCGGGTTCAGTCCGGCCGAAATCCACAAGGCCTTCGACTGGCTGGACGGACTCGCCGAGCGCCGACCGGGCGTCGGCGTCGCCGCGCCGCGCAGCGACGGCCCCACGCGCGTGTTCTTCGGCCCGGAGCTCGACAAGCTCGACGTGGACTGCCGCGGCTTCCTGATGTTCCTCGAACAGCACGGCATCCTCGACGCCGACCAGCGCGAGCTGGTGCTCGATCGCGCCATGGCCCTCGACCAGGACGAACTGGACCTCGACGACCTGAAATGGGTCGTGCTGATGGTGCTGTTCAATCAGCCCGGCTCCGAGGCCGCGTACGCGTGGATGGAGACCCAGATGTTCGAGGACGACGGCGAACTGGTGCACTAGGCGCGCGCGTCCGTCGCCGGGCTGCGGCCGGGGCGACGTTTCTGAGACACTGCGAGCCGGAGGGGACGCCCCGGACGGGCGGCCCGGATCGCGATGCATCGCATGGGAACGGCATGACCGATTGGTACTACCACGCACCCGGCCAGGGCCGGGTCGGCCCGCTGACCGCGGAAGAGATGCGCCGACGCTATCGCGAGCGCCGGATCGTGCGCGACACGCTCGCCTGGCACGAAGGCCTGCGCGAATGGCAGCCGCTGGAGCGGCTGATCGAGGAGCTGGGGCTCACCGGCGTCGAGCCGGATCTCTCGCGTCCGCCGCCGCCCCCGCCGCCGCGTCCGGCCGCGGCCACCGCTTCGCACGCCGCGCGTCCGGCCATGCCGATCGAACCGCCTCCGTCCAACCGCAGCGGCTGCATCATCGCGGCGATCGTGATCGGCGTCGGCGGACTGATCCTGGTCGCGATCCTCGCCGCGATCGCCTTGCCCGCCTATCAGGACTACGTGAAGCGCGCCAAGGCGGCGCAGACCGGGCAGACCGATCCGACCTCGCAGGCGGACCCGACCACGCCGCCGGCGCCGCCGGTCCGGACCTTCGCGTTCGATGCCGACAACATGGAAACCACCGACGCGCTCGCGCGCGAACTGATCGTGGCGTCGATGCGCGAGTACTACGCGGCCAACGGCAACGTCTGCCCGGACACGTTCGAGTTCGAGCGCATGATGGTGCGTTATCCGCGCTTCCAGGGCAGCGAGGGCACCGGCTGGTTCGGCATCGATCCGGCGCGCCCCGTCAGCGGCATGTGCGCCTACGCCGTGCGCTTCGAGGGCCTCGGCCCGGAGGTGAGCGGCCGCACCGTGCAGTACGACGCGAAGATCGTCGGCGACAACATCGAGATCTACTGCCGCAACATCGACCTGCCTGCCGGTTTCGCGCCGGCGCGCTGCGGAGCCTGAGCGCATGAGCGCGCCGCCTCCGCTCCCGCCGACCCCGTCGCGCAGCGATCAGATGGTCGACGCGTTCGCGCGCCGCGACCGCGATCCGTCCTCGGTGCCGCCGCCGAAGCCCGGCATGTCCGGCTGCGCCATCGCCGCGATCGTCGGCGCGGTGCTGATGGTGATCGGCCTGTTCCTGGTCGGGATTCTCGCCGCGATCGCGATCCCCGCCTATCAGCAGTACCTCGCCCGCGCCCGCGTGCTCGAGGCGTATTACGCGACCGAGACGGCACGGAGCCGGGTCGACCAGCTGTACGCGCAGCACGGCGTCTGTCCGGGCAATGTCGACGTCGGCTACGGCGAGGACGCGATCCTGGAGCTCGGCGGCGTCGAGGGACAGGCCGACGACAGCCACGCCGAACTCACGATCGGCGCGCTCGAGAACGGACGCTGCGCGATCGAGCTGCGCTTCCGCAATATCGCCCCGACCGTCGACGACAAGACCCTGGTGTTCGAATCGGACGACGGCGCATGGACCTGCACCGGCGGCACCCTCGGCCGCGAAGAGCGCCCCGCGCAGTGCCGCATCTCCGACAACAACGCCCCCACGGAAAACGAACCATGACCGAGTGGTATTACAGCGACGCCCAGCGGCAACAGCACGGCCCGGTGGGGCCCGGCGAGCTTGCCGCCCTGCACACCAAAGGCCTGCTGCCGGCCGATACCCTCGTCTGGCGCGAAGGCATGTCCGAATGGAAACCCTGGCGCGAGATGATGCGCGAGGTGGTCGTCGGCGGCCTGCCGGACGATCCGCGCGCAGAAGCCCTGGTCAAGGCCGCCGAAGCCGCGCCGGACGACGGTGCCTACCGTCCCTACGCGATCGCCGAAGCCTCGCCCTATGCGCCGCCGCAGGCGCGGGTCGACGAGACCTCGAACGTGGTCGCCGGCGGCCATGTGGTGTACGCCGGATTCTGGAAGCGGGTGGCGGCCTATTTCATCGACTATTTCGTGGTCACCGCGATCAACTATGCGGTGATGATCCCGATGATGGTCGTCATGGGCGTGGGGCTCGGCGCGACCGGCGGTTCCGACAACCCTTTCGAGAGCGGCGGCGCGATCGTCCTGGTCGTCGTCATGTACCTGCTGCTGCTGGCGATCCCGGTGCTGTATTTCGCCTGGATGCACGCCTCCGGCAATCAGGCCACGCTGGGCAAGATGGCGGTGGGCATCAAGGTCGTGCGCGGCGACGGCAGCCGGATCAGCTTCTGGCGGGCCTTCGGCCGGCTGTTCGCGACCTTCCTCAGCAGCATCATCCTGTTCATCGGCTACATCATGGCCGGCTTCACCGAGCGCAAACAGGCCCTGCACGACATCGTCTGCGACACCCTGGTGGTCGACAAGTGGGCCTATACCGACCATCCGGAGTGGCAGCGCGAGGAGCTTGGTGTGGTGACGATCGTGATCCTGGTCCTGGCCGGTCTGGCGGTGTTCGCCTTCGTCGCCATGATCGCGGCCATGGGTGCGATGATGGCCGGCGGCCTGCGCTGAACGCGCCCCCGGCCGCGGCCGGCCGGGGCGGGCGCCAGGCGGTCGGGGCCCCGATCCGGGCGGCTTCGAGCGCCATGACCGGCCGGAAGTCGGCCCATTTCCGGCCGACCGCCGGCCGGTTCCGGGATTCGCCCGCTTGACAGGGGCGGCCCGGACGTGACACCACTAAAAAAAGAACATTGACCGACGCCCGGGCCTTCCCCGGGCGTCGCCTTCTGGCCGGACGCCCGGGATCGCCCCCGGATGCCCGGCCGTTGCCGCCCCGCCCGTCGGGCGCGGCCCTTCCGGATACGCCGCCCGCAATGGCCAAGAACCTCCTCATCGTCGAGTCCCCCGCCAAGGCCAAGACGATCAACAAGTATCTCGGCAAGGACTTCCACGTCCTGGCCTCCTACGGCCATGTGCGCGATCTGGTACCGAAGGAAGGGGCGGTCGACCCGGAACGCGGCTTCGCCATGCGCTACGAGCTGATCGACAAGAACGAGAAGCACGTCGACGCGATCGCCAAGGCCGCCAAGGCCGCCGACCACCTCTTCCTCGCGACCGACCCGGACCGCGAGGGCGAGGCGATCAGCTGGCACATCGCCGAGATCCTCAAGGAGCGCGGTCTGCTCAAGGACAAGTCGCTGCATCGCGTGGTGTTCACCGAGATCACGCCGCGCGCGATCAAGGAAGCGATGAGCCATCCGCGCCAGATCGCCGCGCCGCTGGTCGATGCCCAGCAGGCGCGCCGCGCGCTCGATTATCTGGTCGGTTTCAATCTCTCGCCCGTCCTCTGGCGCAAGGTCCAGCGCGGTCTGTCCGCCGGCCGCGTGCAGTCGCCGGCGCTGCGCATGATCGTCGAGCGCGAGGAGGAGATCGAAGCCTTCATCGCCCGCGAGTACTGGACCATCGAGGCCGAGTGCGCGCATCCGTCGCAGGGCTTCACCGCCAAGCTGACGAAGCTGGACGGAAAGAAGTTCGAACAGTTCACGGTCACCGACGGCGAGACCGCCGAGGGCGCGCGCAAGCGGATCGTGGCCGCCGCCAACGGCGTGCTGCAGGTGACCGATGTCGTCAGCAAGGAACGCAAGCGCCGTCCGGCGCCGCCGTTCACCACCTCGACCCTGCAGCAGGAGGCCTCGCGCAAGCTCGGCTTCACCACCAAGCGCACCATGCAGGTGGCGCAGAAGCTGTACGAGGGCGTGACCCTGGGCGAGGAGGGCACGGTCGGCCTGATCAGTTACATGCGTACCGACTCGGTCAGCCTCTCGGCCGAAGCGCTTTCGGAGCTGCGCGACGTGATCGCGCGCGATTTCGGCACGAAGGCGCTGCCGGACAAGCCGAACTTCTACCAGACCAAGTCCAAGAACGCGCAGGAAGCGCACGAGGCGGTGCGTCCGACCTCGGCGCTGCGCACCCCGGCCAAGGTCGCGCGCCATCTCAGCGACGACGAGCGCCGGCTGTACGAACTGATCTGGAAGCGCGCCGTCGCTTCGCAGATGGTGCCGGCCACGCTCAACACCGTGTCGGTCGATCTCGCCGCCGGCCACGAACACAGCTTCCGCGCCAGCGGCACCACGGTGGTCGATCCGGGCTTCCTGGCCGTCTACGAGGAAGGCAAGGACGCGAAGAACGCCGAGGACGACGACGAGGGCCGCAAGCTGCCGGCGATGAAGCCGGGCGACCGCATTCCGCTGGATCGCGTCCATGCCGACCAGCACTTCACCCAGCCGCCGCCGCGCTTCACCGAAGCGGCGCTGGTGAAGGCGCTCGAGGAATACGGCATCGGTCGCCCGTCGACCTACGCCTCGATCATCCAGACCCTGCTGTTCCGCAAGTACGTCGAGATGGAGGGCCGCAGCTTCCGGCCCAGCGACGTCGGCCGCGCGGTCAGCAAGTTCCTCAGCGGACACTTCACCCGCTACGTCGACTACGACTTCACCGCGAAGCTCGAGGACGAACTCGACGCGGTCAGCCGCGGCGAAGAGGACTGGGTGCCGCTGATGGCGAAGTTCTGGGGCCCGTTCAAGGAACTGGTCGAACAGAAGACCGAATCGGTCGATCGCAGCGAAGCCACCGGCGCGCGCGAACTCGGCACCGATCCCGCCTCCGGCAAGCCGGTCAGCGTGCGCCTGGGCCGTTACGGGCCGTATGCGCAGATCGGCACCGCCGAGGACGACGAGAAGCCGACCTTCGCCTCGCTGCGTCCCGGCCAGAGCATGCACACGATCACCCTGGCCGAGGCGCTGGACCTGTTCCGCCTGCCGCGCAAGCTCGGCCTGAGCGACGGCCACGAGGTCAGCGTCGGCATCGGCCGTTTCGGTCCGTTCGCCAAGCGCGGCAGCACCTACGCCTCGCTCAAGAAGGAAGACGACCCGTACACCATCGACCTGGCCCGCGCGGTATTCCTGATCGAGGAGAAGGAAGAGATCGCGCGCAACCGGATCATCAAGGCGTTCCCCGACAGCGACATCCAGGTGCTCAACGGCCGCTTCGGTCCCTACATCAGCGACGGCAAGCTCAACGGCAAGATTCCGAAGGACCGCGAACCGGCGTCGCTCACGCTCGAAGACGTGACGCGGCTGCTGGAGGAAACCGGCAAACCTGCGCGCAAGGGCTTCGGCGCGAAAAAGGCGGTGGCCAGGAAGGCGGTCGAACCGAAGGCGCCGAAGAAGGCCGCCGCGAAGAAGGCGCCCGCCGCCGGAAAGCCGCCGGCGAAGAAGGCCGCGAAGAAGGCGGTGAAGAAGACGGCGAAGAAAACCGCTGGAAAAGCGGCGAAAACCGCGTCCCGCGCGTCGATCTACGACCACCCGGAGCCCGCGAAACCGCTGGTGACGCCGGCCGCGAACGCGAACGTCGGCGTCAAACGCGTGGTGAAGAAGGGCGCGGGCTGATCCCCGCGCCGGAACCTTTTCGCCCGGAGGCTGAACTTCCGCGAAGCCGGCGCCCCGGGACACTTCCCAGCGCCGGCGCCGCGTAGCAGGATGTGGCCATGCGTCCGTTCGTCGCCCTCGCCCTGTCGTTCGCGCTGCTGCCGGTCGGATCCGGCGCGTCGGCGCAGGCGACCGATGGCGTGGTCATCTACCGCTGCACCGATGCCCAGGGCCGCCTGACCCTGCGCGATTCGCCCTGCGCGAAGGGCGAACGCCAGGAGACCCGCAACATGCTGCGTCCCAAGGACGCGCCGCCGGTCGCGCGCGTCGCTGCGCCGCCGCCGGTCGGCATCGTCGCGCCGCCGCCGGCGACCCAGGTGGTGCTGGTACACCCGCCGCGGCCCCTGTACGAATGCGTCACGCCCGACAACGAGCGCTATCTCAGCGACACGCCCGAAGGCAATCCGCGACTGGTGCCGCTGTGGACCGTCGGCGTGCCGATGCAGAACCAGATCGCGGTGTACGAGCCCGGCCGGCTGAACGTGCGCGTCGACGACGGTCGGGTCAGCGGCAGTTACCGCAGCGGGGGCTACACCAACATCACGACCCTGCCTCCTCCCGGCATCGCCGGCGTCAACGGCGCCTGGATCCGCGATACCTGCTACGCCCTGCCGCAGACCGAGGTCTGCGCCCGACTGCGCGATCGCCGCGACGAAGTGCGCCGCCGTTTCGTCATCGCCCAGCCCTCGGAGCGGACCGCGCTGGGCCGCGAGGAGCGCGGCATCGACGCCCGCCTCGCGCAGGATTGTCGTTGAAATGATCCGCAGGTCCTGCAGCCGATGGCTGCCCGTATGGCTTCTCCTCCTGCCGTTCGCGCCCGCCGGGGCGCAGCACGAGATGACGATCTACCGCTGCGTCGATCCGTCCGGCGCGGTCACCCTGCAGAACGATGTGCCCTGTCCGAAAGGCAGTCAGCAGACGGTGCGCCGGGTCGGCGCGTTGCCCGCATTGCCGACGTTGCCGGCGTCCACCGCGGCAACGAAGCCTGCGGAGCCGCCGCCCGCGAAGCCCGCATCGCCGCCGAAACCTCCTGTCGAAGCGCCGGCCGTGCCGCCCGCACCGATCGTGCGCAGCCCGCCGCCGGCCCTGTTCCAATGCCGCACCTGGGACGAACGCGATTACCTCGGCGACACCGCCGAACCGCCGGCGACCTGCGTGCCGCTGCCGACCGTGGGCATCGACGGTTCCAGCACGCTCGCCGCCGGCAGCGCCTGCGAGATGCGCCAGGACGCCTGCGTCGCGGTCGCCGCGGAGCAGCTGTGCGCGGCCTGGAAGAAGCGCGTCGACGAAGCGGAATTCCGCTGGAAGTTCGGCGGCGCGCGCAACGACGCGCGCAAGGCCGAATACGAGCGGGTCGCGCGGATCTATCGCGAGAGCACCTGCGTGCCCTGACCGCGCGTTCGATCCGCCCGACGACGCGGGGCGCCCGCCCCGCGTCGTCCGAGCTCCGCCGAACCGTCGTCAGCGTTGACAGAACGGATACGCGACCGCGGTCGCCGAGCCCGCGCTGTTGGTGACCGTCACCGTGATCTGGATCGTGAAACTGCCGAGGGTGCCGCACACGCCCGAACACGTGCTCGTCGTGCACGAGCTCGAAAAACCGCCGGACCAGGCGAACGTCGGCGTCGGGGTGGTCGGCGCGTAGGTCACGCTGCAGTAGCCGCCGCCGGTGCCGGAGCAGTTGAGGCTGCTGATCGTCGGCGGGCTCACGCAGCCCGGAAATTTGAAGTCCTGGATGCGGGTCTGCCAGCCGCCGCCCGGGCGATACATGCCGACGAACCAGAAGGTGCAATCGTCGACCGGATCGACGGTCATCTGGTAGTAGTCGCCCCAGCGCCCGGAGGTCTCGGCGGCCGAGCCGGTCGCGACTTCGGTCTCGGCCAGCGTCATCACCCCGAGCGGATCCGAAGCCGCGCGTCCGGTGTAGCGGAGCGACGCGAACTTGGTCGGCGCGCTGGTCTTGGTGATGTTGTAGCCCAGGCCGATGTTGCCGAACTTGTCCATCGCGATGGTGCCCATCAGATGATGGGTGTTGCTGTCGCCGGGGCTGAACGTGCCTTCCTGGTGCAGCGTCCAGTTGCCGCCGCCGGTCCGGCGCAGCTCGAACCATCGCACGGCCGAGTCGACGGTCGTACCCGTACGCGCCGGATTCTGGTTGGTGGCCAAGGTGCCGACGATCGTTTCGTGGGTGCCGAAGTTGCGGTAGACCAGCTGGTTCAACAGCACTTCGCGGATCGGATCGAGCAGCGCGGTCGAGCCGGGCTGCGGCACCGTGTCGAAGCGCGCGTAATTGTGGAACCAGCTGTTGAACTCGGCGATCGGAATCCGCGGCAGGGTGACGATGCCGCTGTTGGCCGGCGTGTTCCAGTCGATGTTCAGTTCGAACAGTTCGATGAAATCCTGGGCGCCGTTCGCGGCGCCGCCGTCGTGCGCTTCGTCGTCGCGATGGCGGGCCAGCAGTTGCCGGCGTCCGGTCGGCGGCGCGGTCGTGCCGTAGAACGACGAGGGCGTGACGATCTGGAAACCGTAGCCCGGCAGTACGGGAATGCCGTTGAACCGCTGCGGCGCGCGCGCGACGGCGCCGTTGAGCATGTTCGCGCGATCGAAGGCATAGATCTCGGCGCCCGGCTGCCCACCTTCGTTGGTCGCGCAGACGTAGGCGTTGTTCCAGATGCCGCAATGCGGGTAGTCCGGGAAGGCGAGGGTCGCGAAACGATAGAACCACCAGCCGCCCGTCACCGGATTGCTGTTGCGCGAGACGTAGACGCAGACGCCCCCGTCGTCCATCGTCAGCATGAACCAGCGTCCGGCAGCGCGATCGTAGAGCACGAGCGGGTCGCCGCGATCCGCGGTGCAGGCGTTGCCGGCAGGCGCGAGCGAGCCGAAGGTCGTCGGCCCGGCGACCAGGGTCCCGGCCTTGTCGTAGACCCGGAAATGCGTGCCGGTGCTGCTGTTGACCGCGTAGATCACGTGATTCGCACCGACCTCGACGACCGGATCGCCGGGAAAGACGCCGGTGTTCGGATTGTTGATGCTGACCCGACCGGCGGGTGCGACTTTCGTGCGCGCCTTCACCGGATCGGCGTCCCAGAGTCGTTGCAGTTCCGGAAGCCGGTCGCGCGCGGTCGGCTTGTCGGCCGGGGCGTGCGGCTTCTTCGCGCCGAGCGGCGTGTACTGGCGGCGCTGCGCTTCGCGGATCGGCATGCCGGGGCGCCATTCCTGCGCTTTCGGCAACGTGCGCAGATCGACGTCGATGCGATGGGCGACGACCGGTTGTCCGAGCTGCGGGCGGGTGTCGCGCGCCGTGTCGGCACGGCCGGAAGCGGCGAACGCCGCGAACGGAAGCAGCAGCGCCAACGAAGCCGCGCGCATCGCGGCGAAGGAGAAGTGCGGTATGCGTTTCATGTCGGTACCTGTTCCCTGTGGTCGGATGAGAGGACACGAGATCGCGGAAACGGCGCGCGCGGACGCGCGCCGCGACGGAGCGCGACGGGCACGGGGCATGAAGGCAATCGAACGGCCTGTCCCTGGCCAGGCGCCGCAGCGGCGGCGCAAGCGATCCGTTCGGCAACGCTAGAGCGCCGCGGCGATGACGGCAATGGTTCGGCGACGGACGGTGCGGCGGCGCAATGCCATGCGCGGAGCCGTCGTGGCGCCGAGGCGGTACGCTGCGGATCGCCCGTCGCAGGGCGATCCGCAGCCGGTCGGTACGGAAGCGATGCGCCGTCGGTTCAGTGCCCGCCGTGCCCGCCTTCCACCGCGCCGCCCTGTCCATCGGGCAGGACCACGCGGATGTTCTGCATCATGCCCTGGTCCTCGTGATCGAGGATGTGGCAGTGCAGGACGTATTCGCCGATGTAGCGCTGGTAGCGCGTGCGCACGTACAGGGTGTAGCCGCTCTTCACGAACAGCGTGTCCTTCCACGTGCCCTGGGTCGCCGCATAGTCGGGATCGCCGCTGCCCGGCACGCTGACGTCCACGCCCTGCGGATTGAGGATGCGCGAGACCTGGAACGGATTGACGTGGATGTGGAACGGGTGGCTGCCCGCCGCCGAGGCCAGCATCCATTCCTCGACGTTGTTCAGGATCAACGTGCGCGCGGTCTTCGGATCGTAGGGCTGGTCGTTGACCATGAACTTGCCGCCGGCGATGTTGAAGGTCACGCACTGGGCCGCGGTCGCAGGCAGGGCCGGGTTCGTCGTGCACGGTTTCGCGACCGGCGTGAGTTCGCGGTCGACGATCGTGGCATGCGGGACGAAGGCGTCGAGACGCAGGCCCTTGGCGAGGTCGGCGACGACCCGGTCCTTCACGTCGTTCGGCATCCACCGATACGCCGAGCGGGTCAGCATCCGGGTGAGATAGGCGGCGGGATCGTCGCCGACCGGCAGGCCCGGCGCCACCGACACCGTGCCCAGCAGGCGCCGGCTTTCGGTCTCGCCCGAGACCGAGCTGGCGGCCGGAAGGTTGCCGTCGATGACGCAGTACGTGCCCGCGGTCGGGAACACCATCAGCAGATCGCTGCGATAGCCGGGCTGCAGGATCGTCTGCGTGCGCTGGATCGCCTGTTCGTGGGTCAGTCCGTCGCTGGCGATCTCGAATTGCGGCAGCGGCGCGCCGACGCAGTTCTGCGCAATCCACTTCGCGTGGTCGGCGAGGCTGCGCAGCGCGGCGGGCTTCGCGTTGGCCCGCATCGGCAGGAACTGCAGGTTCACCGAATCGCGGATGCCGGCATGGATGGTGCGCCAGCGTTCGACGCGTCCGGCGACCGCGCCCGGAAAGCGCGGCATGATCTGGCCGTTGATGCTGGTGTAGCGACCGGAGGGCCCCCACACGCCGAAACCGAGCTGGTCGTAGTTCTCGATCGTGCCCACGTCGCCGGGACCGCAGGCCCAGGTGCCGTCGGGATTCTTCTTGATCGGCGATTTCGGATCGTCGGGATCGGTGCGGCAGGCGTAGGCGACCTGCTGCAGCAGGACGATGCGCTCCTTGTACGCCGCGCCGGTGTCGTCGCGCAGCAGCGTGTCGATGTCGCCGTTGCGACTCGGCGTCGGCGCGCGATCGCCGTGGACGATCAGCGCGCCGGCCATGCCGCTGGACACCTGCAGCGCGGTCGAACCGTGCAGATGCGGGTGGTACCAGAACGTGCCGGCGGGATGGGTCGCCGGGATGTTGTATTCGTATTCGAACGACACCCGCGGCCGGATCGTGATCAGCACGTTGTCGCTGTTGCCGGCCGGGCTGACCCACAGCCCGTGCGAATGCAGATTGGTCGAATTGAAGCAGTGCGGCGTGTTGATGTCCGGCGGCGTGCAGCCGGGTTCGGGCCGCAGCTCGTTCTTCAAGCCGATGCGGATCGTCTCGCCGGGCTTCGCGCGCAGCGTCGGCGCCACGAACGGCGTGAACGGATTCGACGGCGCGCCCTCGGCGACGTAACTGCGCAGGCGCACGCGGTCGAAGCGCTGGGTCGCGGGATTGAAGATCCGGCCTTCGGTCAGGCGGATGTTCAGCAGCGGATTCTTGTCGACGTCGGCGGCCTGCTCGAGCCGCAACAGCTCGGGCCCGGCTTGCGCGCCGGGCGGCAGGCGCAGCATCGGCGCCAGCACCGGATCGGCGACCACGCGGTCGGCGGGCGGTTCGGGAGGCGTGCCGTCGGCGGCGAGGACGGGCGCGGCGGCGCAGGCGGCGAGCGCCGCGAGCGACAACAGGCGACGGCGGAACGGGACGGACTTCGACTGCGGACGATGGACCATGACGAATCTCCTTGTCGGTCGAACGGAACGACGCGCGCACGGCGGGGCCGTACGAATCCTGGAAGCGTGAAGAACCCCTGTGGCGAGCGGAAGGCGGGCGGGGCCCGCCCGGTCACGATACGCGGAATCCCGGCGCGATCAACGCCAGCACGAGCCACGCCGGCACGATCAACGCCGGTACGAGCCACGCCGGCGTGCCCGCGTGCGGGCCGGTCAGCGCATCTGGCGCAGCGACACCGTGCGTGCGGCGAGTCCGAGTCCGTGAATCTCGAATCGGCCGATGCGGGCCAGCAGCGTCACCGCTTCGTCCAGTCCGGGGTCGTCGGCATGCGTGCGGTCGCCGTGCGCGAAGGCCTCGCCCAGACGCGCCGCCGCGGCGCGCAGATCGCGGGATTCGAGGTCGAAACGCTCGGCTTCGCGCAGATACTCGGCGAGGGTTTCCCGGTCGTCCGGCGCGAGCGCCCGGTACGCGTTCCCGAAATCCGCGACCAGGGCGTTGATGGCGGCGGTGGTGTGGTTGTGGCGCTGCAGCAGCGTCGCCGGCAGGGTCCGCAGGCGGCGATCGACCGCTTCGATCAGCGGCGCGGCATCGGCGCCGGCCGCGCGCAACAGGCCGACCGTGCCGGCGTCGCCCCAATGCACGGTCGCGTCCAGCGCCCGGACCACGGCCGGGACGCCCTCGGCATCGCGCGCGTTCGGATCCGCGCCGGCGGCGAGGTTGCGCCGCACCTCGCCGGCGAGGTTCATCCGGATCGATTCGAACAGGTCCATGCGGACGCTCCCGGCCCAGGGGTTCGGGGCGAAAGCCGACCTTCGCCGTCCGTCCCGCAGGGAAGCCAACGCCGAAACCGGCCCCGAGCGGCAAGCCGCGGGATCAGACGCCCGGACCCAACTGGCGGTCGTGCAGCCGCGACCACAGCAGCAGCGAGGCCGCGGCCCCGCACAGGCACAGGAACATGTCCCACTGGGTGTCCCACTGATCGCCCTGGGTGGCGAGGAAGGCATCGGCATCGGCGCCGTAGACCAGCGCCGCCCACCATTCGATCAGTTCGAAGAAGGCGCTGAAGCTGAGACACGCGGCCAACACCAGATAGATCAGCCAGCCGCCGCGTCGCAGCGGCGTGCGCCGCAGCAGCAGTTCGCGCGCGAGGATCGCCGGCACGAAGCCCTGCATCAGATGACCGACGCGATCCCAGGGATTCCGCTCGAAGCCGAACGTGTCGCGCAGCCAGAAGCCCAGCGGCGTTTCCGCATAGGTGTAGGCGCCGCCATGGATCAGCACCAGCGCAGGCGCCGCGAGCAGCCAGCACAGCAACCGGGTCAGCGGGAAGCCGCGCCAGGACAGCGCGATCAGCGGAATGGCCGCGATCACCCAGATCACTTCGAGCAGCCAGGTCAGACGATCCTTCGGCGCGATGCCGGACACCGCGAGCGCGCCGACCACCAGCGCGAGCAGCAGCCAGCGCTCCTTCGGCCCGGGCGGCGCGGCGATCGCGCCCGGCGGGATCGAAGGGCCGCTCGCGGCGGTTGCGGAGGGATGCATCGGCGTTCTCCCGGAGTCGGTCGCGGACGATGTTAACGCCGTATCGGGCATGGCGCCGACCGGTCGCCTGCGGCATGCTTGCCCTTTCGCCCAGGGGGAACACCGCATGCAGGAACCGACCGGAGCCGCGCCGCCGGACCACGCCGCCGCCAATCCGTACGCACCGCCGGACGCCCGCATCGCCGAGGTCGCGGCCAACGGCGAGGCCATCGTCGCGCCGCCGTTCTACGTGGTGTCGTCGCGCAAGTTCCTGCTGCTCTTCTTCGGAACCGTCGGCATCTATTCGGTCTACTGGTTCTGGCGCCACTGGAAGCTGCACAAGATCGACAAGACACTCGACATCTGGCCGGTGCCGCGCGCGATCTTCCAGATCTTCTTCGCGCACAGCCTCAATCGCGAGATCGACTACCTGATCGTGCGCAAGCGACTGCGCTTCGACTGGAGCCCCGGCGGTCTCGCCACGCTGTTCGTCGTCGCCAGCCTGGTCTCGGGCGTCGCGGACCGGCTGTCGTGGAACGGCATCGGTTCCCCGATCAGCGACCTGGTCTCGCTCGCGACCCTGCTGCCGGTCGGTTACTGCCTGTTCCGCACCCAGCAGGCCGCCAACGTCGCCTGCGACGATCCCGCCGGCGAAACCAACCGCCGTCTCACCGCCGCCAACTACGTCTGGCTCGCCATCGGCGCGCTGTGGTGGTTGCTGGTCGCGGTCGGGCTGATCCTTCCCGAGGAATACGCGCAATGAGATCCCGTCGTCCCTGGTCCCCGCTGCTGCTCGTCGTCGCGCTCGCCGCCTGCAAGCGCGAACCCGAAGCCCCGACCGCGCCGACCGTCGCCGCGCCGCCACCGCCGTCCCAAACGACCGCGCCGGCGACGCCGGAGGAACAGCGCATCGCCGACGACGTGCGCACGCTGGCCGACGACAGGTTCGAAGGCCGCGAAACCGGCACCCGCGGCTACGATCTGGCCGCGGAGTACGTCGCCGAGCGCTACGCCGCGATCGGCCTGCAGCCGGCCGGCGACGACGGCACGTTCTTCCAGCGCGTGCCGCTGCTGAAGGCGACGCGCGAGGCCGAAGGCGCGATGCTGAAGATCGCGCGCAACGGGCGCACGATCGCGCTGCGTTTCCGGGACCAGTTCCTGACCATGCCGAACTACGACGCCGCCGAGCATGCGGTCGAAGCGCCCGCCGTGTTCGTCGGCCAGGGCGTGCACGCGCCGGAGCTCGACCACGACGATTTCGCAGGACTCGATCTGAAGGGCCGCATCGCGATCGTGTTCGGCGGCGCGCCGGCCCGCTTCGACAACGATCGCCGCGCGTTCTACAGCTCCTCGCGACAGAAACTGGCCACGCTCGCCGAACGCGGCGCGGTCGGCGTGGTGTTCGTGAACACGCCGAAGGACGAAGCGGATTCGCCGTGGGCGCACGACGCCGCGAACTGGCAGCGCGCGGGTATGCGCCTGCGCGGCGAGGACGGCAAGCCGGTCGGCACTTTCCCGCAGCTGCGGGGCATCGCCGCGGTCAGCGCGGCCGCGGCGGATCTGCTCTTCGCCGACGGCCCGCGCACCGCCGCGCAGCTGTTCGACGCCGCCGAGGCCGGCACGCTCAAGGGGTTCGCGCTGCCGGGCACGTTGACCCTCGCCGGGCGCACGAAACTCGAACCCGTGGAATCGCGCAACGTGGTCGCGAAACTGCCCGGAAGCGACCCCGCGCTCGGCGCCGAGCACATCGTCTACACCGCGCATCTCGACCACATCGGCATCGGCGCGCCGGTGAAGGACGAGCACGGCGTCGAGGACCGCATCTACAACGGCGCGCTCGACAACGCGCTCGGCGTCGCGATCATGCTCGAAGCCGCGCGGCAGCTGAAGGCGGAGAAGGCCGCGCCGAAGCGCTCGCTGCTGTTCGTCGCGCTGACCGCCGAGGAGAAGGGCCTGCTCGGCGCGGAATGGTTCGCCACCCGACCCACCGTGCCCGCCGATTCGCTGGTCGCGAACATCAACATGGACATGCCGGTGCTGCTCGCGCCGAGCAAGGACGTGGTGCCGATCGGCGTGGAGCATTCCACGCTCAAGGGCGCGCTGGACGCCGCGGCGAAGGAGATGGGCGTGGTCCTCTCGCCGGATCCTTTCCCGGAGGAAGTGGTGTTCGTGCGCAGCGACCAGTACGCCTTCATCCGCGCCGGCATCCCGGCGGTGTATCTCGACGGCGGCACGCTCTCGGCCGACGGCGAGCGCGATCCCAAACTGGCGCTGCGCAAGTTCCTGCGCGACCACTACCACGAGCCCAGCGACGAGGCGACGCTGCCGATCGTGTGGGGCGACGCGCTGCGCCTGGCCAAGCTCAATGCCCGCATCGGCCGCCTCGTCGGCGACGCCGCGGAACGGCCGCGCTGGAACGACGGGGATTTCTTCGGCGGAAAATTCGCCGGCGGACGCTGAGCGGACGCCCGGCGCGAACCTTCAGCGCGAACCCTCAGCGCTGATCCTCAGCGTGCCGGCGCGTCGTCGACCGGCGTTCCGGTCGCCGCGTCGCGCTCCGCGTCCGCTTCGAACAACTGCTCCAGTTCGCTGCGCGCCTGGTGCGCGCTGGCGACCAGCGCCTCGTCGTCGTCGTAGATCAGATGCTGGTTCTGCAGCAGCCGCTCGTCGTGCTCGCGGAACCGCTGCATGCGCTGGGTCGCGATCCCGGGCTCCACGCCCATCGCGATCAGCACGTCGCGGCCCATTTCCAGACCGGACGCGAAGGTCTCGCGGGTGACCTGCGCGCCGAGATCCATCAGCTGCCATGCATGCCGGCGATCGTGGGCGCGGGCGAAGACGCGCAGTTGCGGATACATCCGCCGCACCACGCGCGTGACCCGCAGGTTCGCCTCGGTGTTGTCGATCGCGTTGACGAACACCGTGGCGTTCGCGGCGCCCGCGGTGCGCAGCAGATCGGGGCGCGAGGGATCCCCGAAATACACCTTGTTGCCGAACCGGCGCATGGTGTCGAGCTGATCGGGGTCCGTTTCCAGCGCCACGAACGGGATCCGCTGCGCCACCAGCATGCGCGCGACGATCTGGCCGAACCGGCCGAAGCCGGCGAGGATCACCTGCGGCTGATGATCGGGCATCGCGTCGAACTCGCGCTTCGGCGCGGTCTCGGGATGCGCGCGCAGCACGCGCGCCACCGCGATCACCGACAGCGGCGTCAGCGCCATCGACAGGCCGACGATCGCGACCAGCCGGTTCTGCAGCGCCGCGTCGATCAGATCCGCCTTCACCGCTTCCGACAGCACCACGAACGCGAATTCGCCGCCGAGCGACAGCACCGCCGCCAGCTGCAGCGATTCGCGCCAGCCCATCCGCCCCGGACGCAGCCCGCAGGCGAACAGCACCGCCGACTTGAGCGCGAGCAGCGCCACCGTGCCCAGCGCGATTGACAGCGGTTCCGCGGCGATCAGCCGCAGGTCGATGCTCATGCCCACGGCCATGAAGAACAGTCCGAGCAGCAGGCCCTTGAACGGTTCGATCTGCGATTCGATCTCGTGGCGGAATTCCGAATCCGCGAGCAGCACGCCGGCGAGGAACGCGCCCAGGCCCATGCTCAGTCCCGCCAGATGCATCACCCAGCCGGCGCCGAGCACCGCGAACAGCGCGCTCGCGGTCAGCATCTCCGGTACGGCGATGCGCGCGGCGGTGCGGAACAGTTGCCGCAGCAGATAGCGTCCGCCGATGACCACCGCGACGATCGCGGCGACCGCTTTCAGCACGTCCTTCCACACCGGGTCCGGGCTGGCCGCGGCCACCCCGAGCAGCGGGATCGCCGCGAGCAGCGGGATCGCCGCGATGTCCTGGAACAGCAGAATCGCGAAGGCCAGGCGTCCGTGCGGCCCGTTCAGCGCCTTGCGCTCGGACAGCAGCTGCAGGCTGACCGCGGTCGAGGACAGCGCCAGCGCCAGCCCGACCACCAGCGCCGCCTTCCAGCCCAGGTCGAAGGCCAGCCCGATCCCGCCGAGCACCAGACCGGTGAGCAGGACCTGCAGGCCGCCGAGGCCGAACACCGGCTTGCGCATCACCCACAGCCGCGTCGGCGACAGTTCCAGCCCGATCACGAACAGCAGCATGACCACGCCGATCTCGCTCGCGGTCAACACCGGTGCGGCGTCGCGGATGACCTTGAGCCCGAACGGCCCCAGGGCGACGCCGGCGGCCAGATAGCCCAGCACCGCGCCCAGGCCGAAACGCTTGAACAGCGGCACCGCGACCACCGCCGCGAGCAGAAAGACCAACGCGAGTTGCAGACCGTCGCCGTGCATGGGCACCTCCGATCCCGACCATATCCGGGCGGCCCGTGGCCCGCAATCTCCCGCGCGGCGCACGATCCTCCGGCCCGGGGGATTTCGCTATGATCCATGAACCCACCGCCGGAAGAATCCGACATGCGCCCGCTTCGCCCCGCGATGCTTCGTGCCCCTCTGGTCTGCCTGCTCCTGCTCATCGCGTTCGTCGCGACCGCGGGCAACGCACGCCAGCAGCGCGAGGAGATCCGCAAACAGGCCGAACTCAGCCTCACCGTGACCGGGACCATCGACATCGACGCCTCCGGCGATGTCGTCGGCTACGCGCTGGACGACCCCGACAAACTGCCCAAGGGCATCGTCGACATGACCGCCCGACAGGCGCTGCACTGGAAGTTCGAACCGGTTCCGCTGCAGGCGAACGCCTACAGCCGTTCGAAGATGACCCTGGTCTTCGTCGCGAAGAAGCTCGATGGCGGCCGCTACGAAATCGCCACCCGCAGCGCCAGCTTCGAGAATCCGTCGCCGCAGGCCCGCGCTTCGCTCGATCCGAAGTCCAGGCGGATGCCCGAATACCCGATGAACCTGCTCAGAGGCGCGGAAGTGTCCGGCACCGTCTATCTCGTGCTGCGTTACGACCGCGAAGGCGCCATCGTCGATCTCGACGTCGAACAGGTGAACCTGCGGGTGATCGGCAGCGAAGCGCAGATGGCGCAATGGCGCACCGCGCTCGCGCGCGCCAGCACCGACGCCGCGAAGCATTGGCGCATGCTGGTACCGCCGGGCGACATCCCCGAAGGCGAGCGCTACGGCATCGGCCGCGTCCCGGTGGCCTACATGTTCGAGAACCAGCGCCCCACGCGCTACGGCCAGTGGGAGGCGTACATTCCCGGTCCCCGCAGCGTGATCCCGTGGTGGGACGTCACGTCCATGGCCGCCACGCCGCCGGAAGCGCTGGCGCCCGGCGCGTTCCACGGCGGCACCACCGGCCGGCGCCTGCTGACCCCGCTCGACGGCGGTTGATCCCGGGCCGCAGGCGATCGCCCGCGGCCCCCGCCGCTCAGGACAGGGCCGCCCGTCGCTCGGGCGCGTCGAACCACGTCAGCGCGAACGTGCGGAACGCGGTCTGCAGCTGCGTCGGATGGCGTCGCTGCGGATGCACCAGATAGATCGGCTGCTGCGCGAAGTCCCATTCGGGGAGCAGCCGCCGCAGGCGGCCCTCCTGCAGTGCGGCGGCGACGTTGTACTGCGGCAATCGCGCGATGCCCAGTCCGCGTTCGGCGGCGCGCTGGATCGCGTTGAAGTTGTTGATCGCCAGCGGCGTGCGCATGCGCACGGTCTCGCTGCGATCGCCGCGCACGAACACCCACTCGGCGTCGTCGCGGAAGTGGCTGTTGCGCAGCGCCGGCAGCAGCGCCAGATCCGCAGGCCGTTTCGGTGTCCCCCGGGTCGCGAGCAGCGACGGCGCGGCCACCGCGATTTCGCGGACCAGGCCGACCGCCCGCGCCACCAGCCGCTCTTCCATCGTGCGGCTGATCCGGAACGCGAAGTCGTAGCGCCCCTCGAACAGATCCCGGGTCTGGATGCTGAGATCGACTTCCACGTCGACCTGCGGATGGCGCGCCTGGAAATCCGCGATCAGATCGACGAGGAACAATTCACCGAACGTCGTCGCCGACGTCAGCCGCAGCAGACCCCGCACCTCGGTGCGTTCGGCGGCGATCAGCTGCTCGGCCTCGTCGTAGGCGCCCCGCAACCGCGCGGCCTGTTCGGCGTAGCGATGCCCCAGCGGCGTGAGCGACAACCGCCGGGTGGTGCGCAACAACAACTCCGCGCCCAGCGTGCGCTCCAGCTCGGCGACCTGTCGGCTGACATGCGCCTTCGAGTAGCCCAGCGCGGCCGCGGCAGCCGTGAAACTGCCGCGTTCCGCCACGGCGGCGAAGCACAGCATCCGGTCGATCCGGGTCGCGATTGTTTCCATATGAAAACAGTATTTCCATGGTCGGCCGTCTAATCAAGGGGATTCGAGCCGAGCAGACTGTTTCCACCGCCGGAATTGCCGGCCATTTGGAAACAAAGGACCCGCCATGAAGATTCTGCTGATCGGTGCCCAGGGCACCCTCGGACGTGCCGTCGCCCACGAACTGGGCGCCCGCCATACCCTCATCGCCGCCGGCCGCACCAGCGGCGACGTGCGCATCGACCTCGCCGACCGCGACAGCATCGCCGCCGCCCTCGCCGCCGCCGGTCGCGAGGGCCCCCTCGATGCCGTCGTTTCCGCGGCCGGCAACGTCGCCTTCGGCGGTCTGCTCGACCTCACCCCCGAACAATGGGACATCGGCCTGCGCGACAAGTTGATGGGCCAGGTCAACCTCGCGCTGCTCGCCGCGCCGCTGCTGGCCGACGGCGGCTCGATCACGCTGACCACCGGCGTCCTGGCCCAGGATCCGATCCGCTACGGCGCCTCCGCCAGCCTCGCGAACGGCGGCATCGAAGCCTTCGTCCGCGCCGCTGCGCTCGAACTGCCGCGCGGCGTGCGCATCAATGCGGTCAGCCCCGGCGTGCTGCAGGAATCCATGCCCGGCTACGCCCCGTACTTCCGCGGCTTCGAACCGGTGCCGGCCGCACGCGCCGCGCTCGGCTTCGCCCGCAGCGTCGAAGGCGCGCAGACCGGACAGGTCTACCGCATCGACTGAAGCGCGCGACCGCCTCCCGCCGACGATCCCGTTGTGTAGACAATGGGATCGAACCACGGGGGATTCATTTCGATGCGCACGTTTCCGCGACTCGCACCGCTGTTCGCGCCGACGCTGTCGGCGCTGCTCACCCTCATCGCGACGCCGGTCGGCGCCGCCGACGCCGGCAGCGGTCATTTCCGCATGGGCGACGACCGCGTGAATTTCCGACACGCGATCGCCGTACGCCATGAAAGCCGCGTCGATCCGGCCGACGACGAGATCTTCGTCTTCCTCAGCGACCGCCCGCTCGATCCCGCCGTCGTCGTCGCCGCCTTCGATCCCGACGATGGCGCCCGCGAGAGCTACGGCGAACACAGCGGCGGTTTCCTGCGCGTGTGCATCGCGCCCGACGGCAGCGAGTGCGGCCTGTTCTATCGCCGCTTCGAACCGAGCGACTCCTTCAACAGCTCCGGCTACGGCGAACTCGTGCTGACGACGCACGACGACGACCGCATCGCCGGCCGCTGGCTGCTGGCCGAACCCGACGACTTCTTCGGCAAGACCTACGACTTCGACCTGCGTTTCGACGCCACCGTCCATCGCCCGCCCGGCACGCCGCTGCCCGCCGGCGGCGGCGATGCCGGCGCCGCCTACCGCCGCTACGCCGACGCCGTCGCGAAGGGCGATCTCGCGACCCTGCGCGGCTTCCTCGGCGACGGCGCCGACTGGCGCCTCCCGGACGACGACCGCGATCGCGCGAAGGAAACCCTCAAGGACCTCCGCGACGGCCAGCCGCTGAACCCCGAGATCCTCCGCGGCCGCCGCCACGGCGACGCCGTCGTCCTCTGGATCCGCGGCACCGACCGCGACGACATCACCCGCGAAGGCCGCGTGCGCATGACCCGTCGTGGCGATGGCTGGACGATCGGAGAACGGGATCTCGATACGGTCGAGGAGTGAATCGCCGCAGTTTTGATTGATGCGGTTGATGGAAGAGCGAACAGCGATCCGGATTTTCGAATGTCGAGTCGAGTGTGGATGGGGTGGTGGTACGGGATGTTGCCTCGCGAGGGCTGCTTTCGACCCGAAGCAGACATTGGCATGGGACTTATTGACGCATAGTACACACATCAAACTTCCGTGCCCTACTTCCTAAATTCCGGATGCGTAATCCGGCGTAAGCGGATGTTCCGGACCATGAGGATCGCAATTCTAAGAGATCTCTGATGTAATTTTGGCCATGAGATACGACGGCCAAGAATTTGAGGAAATCGCCAATTGTGGAGGGACAATTACCTTCACGATTCGCACGAGAGAGGACGGAATACGCTCCTATCAAGTGGGGTTCAGCGGCAGCCGCCCTGTTCCCATGGTCATGATCGGCATCTATGCGCTGCCGCAGGGTATCCCGGTCGATACTATTCAAATGGGCGGCATTGGTCAGCCGTGGAACCAGCCACCAGTCCCGAACTGCATACCCGTCATAATCGGTTCTGACAGCACGGGTCACTTCGGCCATAACTGCCCGAAGTGTGAAGGCTACTGGCGTAGCGGTGCGTGGGCGAGTGTATGCCCCTACTGTGGCTTTCGGGCTGCTCGCCACGAATTTCTGTCTCAGGCGCAATGCCGATACGTGACGCACTATTGCGACGTGCTTGCGGGCGCACTGGCTGGCGAAGATGGTGAAGTGAATATTGACATGGATGCGGTCGCGGACGCGGTAGGCAAGGAAGGTGATAAGCCATCGTTCTATGTATCCGAGCAAAGCCAACAGCGGAAGTTCAAATGCAAAGCATGCGGTGAGTTCAATGACATTCTCGGACGCTTTGGCTACTGCGCGTCTTGCGGCACGCGGAACGATCTTGCGGATTTCGAGGGCGAGACAGTTCCTACGATTCGAAACCAGTTGAACAATGGAACGACACCCGAAGACTGCCTGCGCAGCGCTATTTCGGCTTTCGACTCTGTCGTGGCTCAGATCGCCAAAGAGTTGGTGCGCTTTGTTCCCATGACTAAGCGTCGCTCAGGTCGCCTTGAAGTTCAGCGATTCCACAATCCCGAAGAACTACGCAATACGATGCGAGACTGGTTTGATATCAGTATGGCGGACGGCATCAAGGATGTGGAATGGGCCTCGATCGTCCGTATGTTTCATCGGCGCCATGTGTATGAGCACAACGGTGGCGAGGTTGATCAGAAGTATCTAGATGACAGCGGAGATACTTCTGTCAAGCTGAAACAGCATATTCGAGAGACGCAGGAGGGCGTGCATGACCTGTTAAGCAGCTTAGTGAAGATGGTCCGTAATCTTCACAATGGTTTTCACGAGTTGCTCCCGCCACTGCAGGGGCCGATTGCCGCATTCGAGGAAAATAAGGCTCGGCTTGCAAAGTACAGCAAGGATCGCTGATCACTTTCGCTATTGCACAGACGTCCGCTCCTGGTCGATAGTTGCCGTTTCGCTAGAAAGGGTTGGATGGGTGCCCACATGGGTTCCATGCAAGCACTATCATCGCCGCCATGAGCATGCATTGGCGTGACATCGACCGGCGTCTGGAGCCGGGCGTCTGGGACGGGCTGCTGATCTCGATCGCGAGCGATCGCAAGCCGGGTTTCGTGGTGTCGGTCTGTCCTCCCGATCGGTTGCGGGTGAGTGTCCGCGACGAGCCGCTGTGTTGGGCGCGCATCGACGACGACCATTACGGTTACGAGATCCTTCGAAGGGGGCGGAACGCCTCCTGGGCGATCGTCCCGCCGATTCCCTTCCGGCTGGCGGACGACATCGCGAAGTCCAGCCTCGATGCCGGAATGCGCCGATGGTCGCGACAGTTCGCGACATGGCTGTGGGAATCGACGCGCGCTCCGCTGATGGCCGGCGAGTGGATGCTCGGTCCCCACATGCGCTGGCACAAGGATGCAATGCTTGCACCCGGGGATATCGAAGGCATTCTCGCGCACGAGGCGCGCGAGTACATCGATTGGGACCACGAAGTCCATCCGTTGCCGCTGAGGGACATGTCGTCTCCCGATGACGGGCGGGTGAAAGCGTGGCGGAAACTGGCGCGCAGGGGCGAGTTGCCGCCGATCCTGTTGTATTGGGTCAGCGGGCTCGTCGCTTATGTCGTGCTGGATGGGCACGATCGTTTGCTCGCAGCGCGACTCGAACGAACACCCGCGGCATTCCTGTGTCTCGATCGCGTGGCGGAATTCCACCGGGACATGGAGCACCAGCAAACGGTGTTGGCAGCCGTCGGAATGGCCATCGAGCATTCCGATCGAACGAAAGGAGGCGCGAACCGCGATGCCAGGACTTTCACCGCGGAGAAAGCCAACCGGATCTTGCTGGAGGCCTTTGTCCCCCGGCTTGCGGAGCAACCGACCGTGGCGGATGCGAAGCTTGTTTCCCGATCGCTCTGGGAATCGGAGGTCGTTGCCGAAGCGGAACGTCTTGGCGTGGATGTCGCCGAAATGATCGCGGAGGCCAGTGGACGGGATCGTTGACCCGAGGCCCTGAGACGCATGGCTGGGTCATCGACCCGGCTATGGATTGGATGCCATGGAAGCCGGGTGCAAAGCGCCCAGTCTGCGAAACCGACGGGCGTCGAACCGATCGCCGCGGCGACCCCAAACGACGAAGGCCGCCCGGAGGCGGCCTTCGTGCGACGCCGTTCGGCGCGGGTCGATCAGAAGCGGTATTCGAACGCGGCCGTGGTGGTCGTGAACGTGAAGTCCGCGTCGAACAGGTCCGACTGGAAGCGATCGACATTGACGCTGACGCCGATGTTCTCGTTGAAGTCGTAGCCGGCGCCGACGCCGTAGTACGGCTGGTTCTCGCCGTCGTCGACCTGGCCGAAGCCGTCGATGTCGACCGTCAGGTCGATGCGGCTGATGCCGGCGCGACCGGTGACGAAGAAGCCCTCGTGGCTCTCGCTGCCGAAGTTCTTCTTGCCGATGATGCCGACGCCGAAGGCGTGGGCTTCGACCGAAGCGAAGTCGTCGGACTGGCGGCCGAGGTCGGTGTAGAAGCCTTCGACGCCGAAGTTGGCGTTGAAGAAGTAACCGCCGCGCAGGCTGTAGCCGAACTCGTCGTCGTCGGTGCCTTCGATGTCGATGTTGCTGTTGCCGGCTTCCAGACGGTAGAACCCGGCGCTGCCTTCGCCGGCGAAGGCCGGGGCGGCGAGCGAAGAGGCCGCAAGGGCGGCCGAGAGCAGAAGGATCTGCTTCATTGAAAACTCCCTGTGTGATTTGGATTGCCCCGATCGGGGCGCGCCACCGTAGGTGCGCGAGAAGGGAGTGTCAACCCGTGACTTCCGACAGGGAGGCACGAAAAAGGCGGGGTTTCCCCCGCCTTTTCGCGAACCGCGGAACGCAGCGTCTCAGTAGCCGACCGCCGCCGGATCCTTCGAGGCCGGGATCGCGCCGTTGCCGGTGTTGGACGCCACCGGGGCGGACGACTGGCCGTCGACCCAGTAACCGCCGTCGTATTCGACGTGGGTGTTGCCTTCCGAGTCGGTGTAGGTGCGGACCACGTACTTGTCGACGTAGCGCGGACGGATGCTGTCGACGTCGGTGTATTCGTGGCGGAAGTAGTCTTCGCAGTACGAGGGCATCTGGTTGCTGATCTCGTACTCGCCGTCGATGCCGGTCCAGGTGCGCAGGCTCTGGTTCAGCGAGGCGGCGTCGCAGCGGCCCGCGCCGTGGCCGATGGCTTCGACCAGGGTGTTCATCTGCGGGCTGTCGTCCGAGGACGGGCACAGCTTCAGGAAGTTGATGCGCGCCTGGATGGTCTTCCACGGCTTGCTGAGGTTGATGCTGAAGTAGCGACGCAGCGACGCGGCGCATTCGCTCGGCGGGCCGCCGGTCGACAGGCAGAGGATCGCCTCGCAGGCGCTGCCTTCGTCGCCGCTCAGCAGCTGGCTCTGCTGCTGGCCGACGATGCCGTCGACCATGTTCTGCATTTCGGTCGAGAGCTGGGTGTTCTGCTGCGAGTCGTAGCCTTCGGGCTTCTCGGAGCTGGCGCCGTCGTAGCCTTCGGGCTTCTCGGTACCGGCGTTGTTGTAGCCCTCGGGGATGGTCTGCGGGGCGTTGGGGTCGTAGCCGTTCAGGCCGCCGTCCTGGGCGCCGACGGCCGCCGCGAAGAGCAGGGCGGTCAACGCGAGCGGGATCGTTCTCTTCTTCATGTGACTTCACTCCATAGTCGGTTCGCATGGGCCGGAACGGTCGCTGTCGACGGTTCCTCGCTCGCTTGCTTGCTCGCCCGGTCCTGCCGGGCCATGGCTTAGTGCCTCTGCCTTCGACGACTCGCGGGCCCGACCGGATGGCCGAACCCGCGGCAGAAGCGCCCAGTTCAGGTTAGCGGACACCCGAGAACCTTTGCAAAGTGGGACGCCGGCGGGATTTTCGCCGCCGTCGCCCACCCGGATGCTGCCTGAGGCTTCTCAAGCCAATGATTTTCCTTGGAAAAATGGAAAACGAGGGGGCGGCCAAGGCGCCATTCTGGCCGGCGGGTGCCATGACCGCTCGTCGGAAGGTCCGCGGACGGGCGGCGTCCGGGCCCTCCGGGCTCATTCCTGGCCGGGTTCGCCCGGCCGGGGGCGCGGAGGGAACGAGAGCACCACGCCGCGTTCGTCCCGACGCTCGGGACGGTGCCAGAGCACGGGGACTTCATCCGGCGGCGGCAGTTGCAGTTCGTCTTCGGTCGCGTCGTCGTCTTCCTCGAGCTCCCAGCTGTACTTCCGGCGCGGCGGCAGCGGGTCGGCGCCGCGGAACAGCAGCGCGGCGAGGACGCCGGCGAGCGCGCCGCCCAGATGCGACTGCCAGGACACGCCGGGCTCCTGCGGCAGAACGGTCAGCAGCATGCCGCCGTAAAGGAAGAAGGCGATCATGGCCGCGGCGATCGACGGCCGGTCCCGGCGCAGCAGGCCCAGTGCGAACACCAGGAACATCAGCCCGTGGGTCAGGCCGCTGGCGCCCAGGTGGTGGCTGCCCGGATCGCCGAGCAACCAGGCGCCGAGGCCCGAGCCCAGCCACAGCAGCGGCAGCGCGCGCAGGGTCGCGCGCGGGTAGACCGCCAGCGACAGCGTGCCCAGCAGCAGCAGCGACGCGGCGTTGGCCGCGATGTGCTCCAGCGAGCCGTGCAGGAGCGGTGCGGTCAGCAGGCCCCAGAGCCCTTCCGGACGCAGCGCGGTCACGGTGAGGGCGCGGACGTCCTCGCCCTGCTGCAGGACGAAGACCACGGCCAGCAGCAGCACGAAGGCGAGGCTGGCGTTCAGCGCCCGCAGCAGTCGCCGCCGGTCGGCGGCGCGCTGCGCGGGGGTGTCGGGGACGTCTTCGGGGGTGTGCAGGCGCATCGGGAGTCAGTGGTGCCGTTCCCGGTGCGATCAAGGCCGCCCGGACGGGCGGGCGGCCTCGTGTCGCGGAACGCTGCGTTCGCCGGCGGGCGTCGGGTCGCTCAGAACGGCCAACCGGTCAGCAGATCGAAGACCGCCTGCAGCCCGTCCCAGACGCCGCCGACCGATCCCTTGCCCGTCTTCGAGAAGAACCAGCGCAGGCAGCTCGCGACGAGGGACAGCACGACCCCGCCCACGAACAGCGACAGCAGCCAGAACCCGAAACTCACGACCGATGCCCGGTCGCGGCCGGCGCCGGCCGCATCAGGCTGAGGACCACGGTCGCGCCGATCGTGGCCGCGACCACGCCGAGCGAAACCAGGATCGGGATCTTGTAGACATCGATCAGCAGCATCTTCACGCCGATGAACATCAGCACCAGGGCCAGGCCGTAGGGCAGCAGATGGAAGCGGTCGGCCATGCCGGCGAGCAGGAAGAACATCGCGCGCAGACCGAGCACCGCGAACACGTTCGAGGTGAGCACGATGAACGGGTCGGAGGTGATCGCGAAGATCGCCGGGATCGAATCGACCGCGAAGATCAGGTCGGTCACGCCGATCAGCACGATCACCACGAACAGCGGCGTGTACCAGCGCTTGCCGTCCTTCAGCACGCTGAACGCGTTGCCGTGGTAATCGGCGGTCAGCGGCAGGTGGCCGCGCATCCACTTCAGGACCGGGTTCTTCTCCAGGTCCGGCGCCTTGCCGGCGGCGATCAGCATCTTCACGCCGGTCAGCAGCAGGAACGCGCCGAACACGTAGAGGATCCAGTGGAATTTCGCGAGCAGGAAGGCGCCGGCGAAGATCATGATCGCGCGCAGCACGATCGCGCCGAGCACGCCGATGATCAACACCTTCTGACGCTGTTCCTCGGGCACCGAGAAATAGGTGAACAGCATGAGGAACACGAAGATGTTGTCGACCGCGAGGGATTTCTCGACCAGATAGCCGGTGAGGAATTCCAGCGCGACGCGGTTGCCGACGGCGGCGCCCGCGGTATCGCTCACGTACCACCAGAGCCCGGCATTGAAGGCCAGCGCGAGGCCGACCCAGCCGATGCTCCAGAACAACGCTTCCTTGAACGTCACCTTGTGCGGGCCGCCGTGGCGCATCAGCACCAGATCGACGAGCAGGGCGACGACGACGAGCGCGGCGAACGCGCTCCACAACAGGGGACTACCGATGGTGGTCATTGGAAAAAGCTCCGGTCGAAAACGAGAACGCCCAGCCGCGAGGCTGGGCGTATCGTCGACCGGACCGGCAGGCCGTCCCTGGCGGGATCGGGCCTGCGCGGGACCGTGCGGGAGACGGACCTTCGCCATGCGGCGAAGGTCTCGCTCGCAGCCGCGATGCCTCTGCGACTGCCGTCCGGCCGGGGTACGGACCCGTATTGACGACCGGAACGTTCGGGAGCTACTCCCCTTCTGGGCGCAGGATAACAAATCTCCGGGAAAAATCCTCGCCGGCCCGAATCGGCGGTAATCTGCCGGTCGAGCCGACCGGGGGGGACGGGCCATGCAGATCGATGTCCGCACGCTGATCGTCGTCGGGGCGGTGATGTGCGCGGTCATGGGATTGCTGTTCGGCCTTGCGGGGCGCCGGCTGCCGCCCGACGAGCGCGCCAGCATCCGGATCTGGGTCGGCGGATTGTTCCTGCAGCCGCTGGCCTGGGGGCTGTTCGCCGCCCGGGGCGCGATCCACGACCTGCTTTCCGTCGTGCTCGCCAACACCCTGCTGATGCTGGCGCTGTGCGAGTGCGCACGGGCGATGCGGCGCTACCTGGGCCTGTCCGAACGTCGCGCATGGCTGTGGTCGATGCCGATCGTCGTCGCCATGGTCGTCTGGTGGTTCTCGTCCATCGTTCCGCACTACAGCCTGCGCGTGATCGTGATGTCGGCCGGCACCGGGTTCGCGCTGGCGATGATGGCGTCGGCGCTGCTGCCGGCGCTGCGCTCCGGAGGATCGGTCCCCGGGCGGATGGTCTTCTGGCTGTCCTTCGTCGGCATCGTCATCGTCGCCGCCCGCGTCGTGCGGCACATCCGCCATCCGCAACCGGACGGCAGCCTGTTCGAGGCCGCCGCGTCCGATGCGCTCGCGCTCGGCTACGCCGCGACCGCCCCGGTGTTCATGAGCCTCGGCTTCCTGCTGATGCACCACGAGCGCGCCTACCGGCAGATGCACGCGATGGCCACCGTCGACGCGCTCACCGGCGTTCTTTCCCGCGGTGCGCTCGAAGCGCAGGGGAAACGAGCGCTCCACGAGAACCGCCGGTCGGGTCGCCCGATATCGCTGCTGATGATCGACGTCGACCACTTCAAACGCATCAACGACATGTACGGTCACGCGGCGGGGGACGAGGTGTTGCGGCGGATCGCCGCCCGTATCCGCTCGCAGATGCGGGAAGACGATCTGGTGGGTCGGATCGGCGGCGAGGAATTCCTGGCGCTGTTGCCCGGCACGACCGGCGAGCAGGCGCATGCGGTCGCCACCCGGATCCACCGCTGCGTCCGTGCCGAACCGGTCGAATATCTCGGCCTGGCGTTGACCGCAACCGTTTCGGTGGGCGTGATCGAAGCGACGGACGACGGCGCCGACTGGTCGGCCCTGCTCACGCGCGCCGACGATGCGATGTACGACGCGAAGCGCGCCGGGCGCGATCGCGTCGTGCTGACGGGCGAGCCGGCGATATCCTGACCGGGCGCCGATCGGGCGGCGCCGGACGGGCAGCCGCTACAATGCCGGGATGAACGCACAGACGCCCGAAATCCGCCTCCGCAACGCCTGGACCTCCCGCCACCCCTGGATCTTCCAGAAGCTGGTCGAGAAGCCGGCGCAGCGTCCCAAGCCCGGCAGCATCGTCGAGGTGGTGGGGCCGGACGGGGTCTGGCTCGGCCGCGGTTTCTACAACGGGCATTCGCGGATCGCGCTGCGCATCCTCGAACGCGATCCGGACGTGCCGGTCGACGCGGACTGGTTCGCGGCGAAGATCGCCGAGGCCGTGCGCCTGCGCCGCGAGGTGCTGAAGCTCGACGAAGTGTCCGACGCCTGGCGCGTGGTCCACAGCGAAGGCGACGGCCTCAGCGGTCTCGTCGTCGACCGGTACGGCGACCTGCTGGTGGTCGAATACTTCAGCGCCGGCATGTTCCGCCACCGCGAATGGATCTACGCGGCGCTGAAACAGCAGTTCCCGGGATGCCGCTTCCACGCCTTCGCCGACGAACACGTGCAGAAGCAGGAGAGTTTCGATTTCCGCGGTTCCGAGCCCGCGGCGCCGGCGATCATCACCGAATACGGCGTGAAATTCCGCGCCGATCCCGCCGGCGCGCACAAGACCGGCTTCTTCGCCGATCAGCGCGAGAACCGCGAATGGCTGTCGCGGCAGTGCGCCGGCAAGCGCGTGCTCGATTTGTGCTGCAACACCGGCGGCTTCGGCGTCTACGCCGCGGTGCGCGGCGCGCAGGAGGTGGTCGGCGTCGACATCGACGAGGCGGTCATCGACATCGCCAAGGGCAACGTGAAGCTCAATCTGCCGTTCGAGAGCGGCGTGCGCCCGCGGTTCGTCCAGGCCGACATCTTCCCGTGGCTGCGCGACGCGGCCAACAACGGCGAACGCTTCGATGTCGTGATCCTCGACCCGGCGAAGATGACCCGCGACCGCGAGCAGGTGATCCCGGCGCTGAAGAAGTACCTCGACATGAACAAGCTGGCGATGGGCGTGGTCGCGCCCGGCGGCCTGTTCGCGACGTTCTCCTGCACCGGGTTGGTGAGCGAGGAGCAGTTCCTGGACATGCTGCGTCGTGCCGCGTTCTACGCCGGCCGCACCGTGCAGGTGCTGAAGGTCGCCGGCGCCGGCGCCGATCATCCCTGGCTCACCGATGTGCCCGAAAGCCGCTATCTGAAGGCGGTGTTCTGCCGCGTGGTGGATTGAAGCCCCCCTGCGGTCGCGGAGGCGCGACCGCAGGTCTTCGCAGGTTGTCCTTCCCGCGCGTCTTTGTGCGTAGCAATTCATGCCCGCGCCATCGCGCGCAGGGCACGCCATCCGGCGGTCGTGCGCGTGCGCGCACAGGGGGACGTTCGCTTCCATCCAGGGAATGAGGACAACGTCATGATTCATGTGTGCATCCGGGCCGCGCTCGCGGCGGTGCTGTGCTGCCTCGCGTCGGTCGCGATGGCCGATCCGGTCGGTCCCTACGGGACGCGAACGCCGACGGTCGCCTTCGATCCGATCGCGGATCGCGGTCTCGTCGTCTACGAAGCCGGCGGCAGGATCTACGGAAAATTCGTCGACAGCGCGGGCCGCAGCGCGGTGGGCAGCGAATTCCAGATCTTCCCGCGTTCGCTCTCCAGCGCGTCGCGGTATCGCGATCCCGCGATCGTGTTCAAATCGCCGCAGAACCGGTTCTACGTCGCGGCGCGGCAGAGTTATCCATCGCGCTTCAATTTTCCGGACGGTCCGGTGGTGTTCGACACCGCCGACGGCATCGCGGTGACCGCCCTGGATGCCGCAGGAACGCGGTTGTTCGACCGGACGCTGTACACGCCGGGGTTCCTGCGCAGCGCGTTCACCGTGGACGCCGAGGCGCGGCCTGCCCTCGCCGCCGACGATTTCGCCGATGCGAACTGCTGCGTGGCGGTGGCCTGGGAAGATCCGCGCGTGCCGGATCGCATCGTCCTGTCGCGGCTGGCGCCGAACCTCGATCTTTTCGACGCCACGCCGCAGCTGGTGGCGACGCCGGCGGGCGCGGTGAGCGGTCTCGCCGCGGTCTACGAGCGACCGCGCGACCGGTTCGCGTTCGCCTACGACGGTTGCACCGCGTCCGGGCGCGCATGCAACGGCTTCGTCACCGGGATCGCCGCGCTCGGCGCGCCCGCGCCGCTGCATCTGCTGCTGCCCAAGCCCGCGAATCCGACCCAGAATCCGGTCGCTCCGGCCATCGCCTACGTGCCGCAGAGCCGTCGGTACGTGTTGACCTGGCGTTGGAGCACCTACGCGACCGCGAGCGCGCCCGCGCGCAGCGGCACGGCGTTCGCCACCGCCGCATCCGGCGCCGACGGCGCGCTGACGCTGGGAACGCCGAACTACGATCTGGGCGCGATCGTCGGCCCGTGCACCGTCTGTTCGACGACGTCGCCCGCGGATCGCGCGACGATCGTGCCGATCGCGGCGTCGGCGCGCGCGATGGTGATCGCGCCGAGCGCGACCGCGGGTCGCACCGATCGTCTGCTCGCCGGGTATCTCGTCGACAGCGCGACGATGGCGGTGATCGGCGGCTATCGCTATTCCACCAACGCGTCGTACATCGGCCGCGGCGGCGCCGCTTTCTCGCCGTCCGGCGGTGCGATCGCCACCTGGCAGCAGGACGTGCTGTCCGGCGGCGTCGACGCCGGCGTCTGGGCCGGTCCGACGATGCCCTGATCGCGCGCATCGCGGCGTCGCGTCGGCGACCTGCCGGCGCGACGCCGTCTCCGGGCGCGGGCTACACTGTCGTCATGCCCGGAACCGATGTCCTCCTGCTTCTGCTGTCGATCGCGACCGCGATCGTCCTCGTGCTGCTCGTCGCGCTGTTGCTGCGTCGGCCCGAGGCCGCGCTCGAACGGCTTCGCCTGCGCGTCGAGGAGGCGTTGCGCGAGGAACAGCGCGCCGGCCGCGGCGAACTGCGCCAGCAGCTCGACAGTCTGGCGCTGGCGCAGGGGCAGCGGATCGAGGATTTCGGTCGCAGCCTCGGCGATCTGACCGTGCGCACCGACGCCCGCCTCGACGAACTGCGCGCGGCGCTGAGCGAGGACGCGCGCACCGCACGGCAGGAGCTCGCCGGCGGCCAGCAGCAGTTCGCCGAAGGGCTGGGCGCGCGCCTGCGCGAACTGACCGAGCGCAACGAACTGCGCCTGGGCGAGCTGCGCGCCACGTTGGAACAGAAACTCGGCGAACTGCAGCGCGGCAACGAGGCCAAACTCGAACAGATGCGGGCGACGGTCGACGAGAAGCTGCAATCCACGCTGGAGACGCGGTTGACCGAGAGCTTCGGCAACGTCGCGCAGATGCTGGCCAAGGTGCACCAGGGGCTGGGCGACATGAACAAGCTCGCGGCCGATGTCGGCGGCCTGCAGCGCGTGCTGACCAACGTAAAGTCGCGCGGCATCTTCGGCGAGGTGCAACTCGCGGCGTTGCTGGAGCAGGTGTTCGCACCGGACCAGTACGCCGCCAACGTCAGGACCGTTCCGGGGTCGAACAATGCGGTCGAGTTCGCGGTGAAATTCCCGGGCAACGATGGCGAAGGTCCGGTCTGGTTGCCGATCGACGCCAAATTCCCGCGCGAGGACTACGAGCGCCTGCTCGACGCGCAGGAGCGCGGCGACATCGAGGCCGCGCGCGCCGCAGGCGATGCGCTGGAGCGGCAGGTGCGCAAGCAGGCGAAGGACATCCGCGAGAAGTACGTCGCGCCGCCGCACACGACCGAGTTCGCGATCCTGTTCCTGCCCACCGAGGGCCTGTACGCCGAAGTGCTGCGGCGCCCCGGGCTGGCGGAGGCGCTGCAGCGCGATCTGCGGATCGCGGCCGCGGGGCCGACCACGCTGCTGGCGCTCATGACCAGTTTCCAGATGGGCTTCCGCACGCTCGCCATCCAGGAGCGTTCGAGCGAGGTCTGGCGCACGCTGGGCGCGGTCAAGACCGAGTTCGGCAAGTTCGGCGAGACGCTGGACGGGGTGAAGAAGAAGTTGGACGAAGCCAGCAAGAAGATCGACGAGACGAGCGTTCGATCGCGCGCGCTCACCCGCAAGCTGCGCGACGTCGAGTCGCTGCCCATGGGCGATGCCCGGAAGCTGCTCGGCGATGCGGCCGCGGAGGACGAAGACGCAGGCGAAGAGTCGTCGTCGCCGTCGTAGGGCGGGCTCAAGCCCGCCGTTGCGGCGATTCCGTTGCAGGTTGCGACGGCCGAGACGATTTCGATCGTCGTCCTGACGCTCGCGCCGCCTGCAACGGCGGACCGAAGCCTCCTACGGCGTCTCCGGCATCGGCATCGCGTCGATCGGCACGGTCGGATTGTTCTGCTCGTCCTGCAGATATTCCGGCAGGGAGGCGTCCTGATCCGACTCGCGGTCGCCGAACATCTGGTAGTTGCGGCGCTGCAGCCAGGCGTCGCGCAACAGGACGTAATCGTCGGCGGCGCCTTCGCGGAAGCTGTCGGTCGACAGCAGCTGCGCGCGCACGTCCACCAGCTGCAGGCCCTGCAGGAACACCCGGATCCTGTCTTCTTCGATCTGGCGGATCGGCGACAACGGGGCGTCGCCGGCCATGCCGACGACATCGCGCAGGGTGCGTGGGCCGAACAGCGGCAGCTCGACGTAGCGCGAGCGTTTCCAGCCCCAGACGCCGAGGGTCTGGCCGAAATCCTCGCTGCGGTTGGGGATCTTCGCCGACGTGGCCGGATCGAACACGCCGCCGATGCCGAGCGTGGTGTTGAGCAGGAAACGCCCCGCCGACTGTCCGGCCTGCTTCGGTTTGCCCTGCAGCAGCGCGTTGAGCGCGCTCACGGGCTGGCCGAGGTTGTTGAAGAAGTTGCTGACGCCGAGGCGCACCGGTCGCGGGACGACCCGGGTGTAGGCCCGCGCCAGCGGTTTGGCCACCCGTCGGTCGACCGCCTCGTTCACGCGGTGCATGCGCCGGTTGTACTTCTCCCACGGGTCGTAGCTGGTCGGCATCGCCGCCGGCTCGGGCAGGGTGGGATCGGCGATGGGGTCGTAGACCTCCGGCTCCGGCGTGCCGTAGATCGCGGAGAAATCCTGCTCGGCCTGGGTCGGCGGCAGCGAGGCGGGGTCGGCGTTCGCGAGGACTTCGCCGGTACCGGCGTCGGCCGGCATCGTCGCGGCGTCGGCGACGGGTGCGACGGAATCGGTCGGGGCGGGAGCGGCTGCGACGTCGGGCGTCGTCGTCGCGACGGGTGAGGTGGCGTCGACCTGCGCGGTGGGCGCGACGAGCGTCGCGTCCGGCGGCGCGTCGCGTGTCGCGGCCTGGTGCGCGCAGCCGGTCGCGAGGAGCGCGGCGGCGAGAAGCGCGATGGTGCGAAGGGCCGCCCGGGGGAGGAGGCGATGCGGGTTCATGGCGCGAGTGTAGCCCTGACGTGGGAGGTGGAGGAGTCGGATCAATCCCTAGCGAAGGTGAGGTCGTGGCCGAGGCGGTAGGCGCCGCGGAGGTCGGCGAGCCCCTCCGGATCGCCTTCGACCTCGACCCCGCCGCAGCGGGTGGCGAGCAGCGAGAGCAGGGCCAGACCGGCACTGTCGATGTACTCGACGGCGCGCAGGTCGAAGCGTTTCACGCCCCGGTGGTCGGCGGGCAGCCGACCCCAGTGGACGGGAACGGAATCGCGTGTGAGCGGCCCCTGGAAACGCAGGGTGTCGCCGTCCACGACGAGGTTCCAGGGGACGCTCACTTGCCTGCGTCCGCCTTGAGCTGGCCGTTGCGCAGTTCGGTCGCGACCTGGCGGATCGACTTGCGCTGCAGTTCGGCGTCGAACTGCGTGCGGAAGGTCTGCACGTAGGACACGCCTTCGACCATCACGTCGAAGACCTTCCACTGCGTGCCGGTCTTGCGCATGAAGTAGTCGACCGGGATCGGCTCGCCGCCCTGGCGCAGGAACTCGCTGGAGACGCGCACGCCCTGGCCCTGCGCCAGCACCTTCTCGGACTTCACGCGCACCCGCAGCTGGGTGTTGAAATCCAGCAGCGAGGAACCGTAGCGCTGCATCAGGTTGTCGGCCAGGGCATCGGCGAACAGCTTCACGTCTTCGTCGGCGGCGCCGCGGGCGTGGCGGCCCAGCACCAGACGCGCGGCGTATTCGCGATCGAACATCGCGTTGAATTCGGTGTTGATGAACGCGCGCAGCGCGGCGCGGTTCTTCTGGAACTCGCCGCGACGCTTCTCCAGCGTGGTCAGCACGCGCTGGCTGTTGTTGAGCACGAGCTGGCTGGGCGAGCCCTGCATGTTCGCCGACGCCGGCGCGGCGCGCGCCGGTGCGGGCTGCTGGGCCTGTGCCGGCGCGGCGACGAGCAGCGCAGCGGCGAGCAGGGCGGGGAGCAACGCGGTCGGGGCGGGAGTCTTCGGGATCATGGGGTCGGATTCTCACCGGTGGTGGAGGCGTCGGAAGACGGATTGGAAGCGTCGGCGTCCGATTTGGTTCCGCTGTCTGAGCCGGGGCCGCCGAAGATATACTTGCCGGCCATCTGGATCAGGTCCACGGCCGGCGAGGTGAAGGCGATCTCGTCGCCGGACTTGAGCGTCTGCGGGTCGCCGCCGGGCTGCAGGCCGACGTAGCTCTCGCCGAGCAGGCCGCCGGTGAGAATGCTGGCCGAGGTGTCGATCGGCAGATCCTTGTAGCGGCTGTCGATGTCGAGCACGACCACCGCGTCGAGTTTCTGCGGATCGAGTTCGATCGAGGCGACCTTGCCGATCGCGACGCCGCCGATCTTCACCGGCGCCATCGGCCGCAACTGGCCGAGGTTGGTGAAGCGGGCCTTGAGCGGATAGGTGTCTTCGCCGAAGCCGAACTTGCCGTTGGTGGAGGCGATCGCCAGCACCAGCAGCGAACCGAGCGCCAGCAGCAGGAAGGCGCCGACGGCGAATTCGAGACGGGGGCCGCGTGCACTCATGGGAATGGACTCATCTTGGGGCGGGGTCTGCGGGAACGAATCTGGAGGAGCGGATCTGCAGAAGCAGGGTCGGCGGAAAGCGATCAGCGGAACAGGAAGGCGGACAGCACGAAATTGAACATCAGCACCAGCAGCGAGGCGTTCACCACCGCGCGGGTGGTCGCGACCGAGGTGCCCTCGATGGTCGGTTCCGCGTGATAGCCGACGTACGAGGCGACCAGCGCCGCGGTGCCGCCGAACACGGCCGACTTGAGGAACGCGGGCAGGAAATCGTCCTGGAAGTCGACCGCGTCCTTCATCACCTGCCAGAACGCGCCGTTGTCGATGCCCAGCACCTGCACGCCCTCGAACCAGCTGGCCGCGAACGCCAGGCTGCAGAAGAACGCGGTCAGCAGCGGCACCGTGATCACCGCCGCCCAGAACCGCGGCGCCACCGCCTTGCCGACCGGGTCGATGCCCATCAGGCCGAGCGCGGTGATCTGGTCGGTGGCGCGCATCAAGCCGAGCTCGGCGGCGATCGAACTGCCGGCGCGACCGATGAACAGCAGCGCGGTCAGCACCGGGCCGAGTTCGCGGTACATGCCGAGGCCGATCAGGAAGCTGATCTGATTGCCGGCGCCGTAGGTCTGCAGCGAGCGATAGCCGAGCAGGGTGATCGACAGGCCGACGAACGCGCCGCCGACCGCGATGATCGGCAGGGTGCGCGCGCCGATCTTGTAGATCTCGCGGGTCAGCTCCGACCAGAAGTCGCGCGTGGGCCGGCTGGCGCGGAACACCGACAGCGAGAACAGGCCGGCGCGGCCGACGCCGCGGATCGTCTCGGCGAAGGCCATCAGGCGGCCTCCGTGCGCGCGACGGCGTCGAAGGGAATGGGGCCGTCGGGTTCGCCCTTCAGGAACTGCCGGACCAGCGGGTCGGCGGAGGATTCCAGATCCGACGGCGTGCCGTCGAAGACGATGCCGCCGTTGGCGATCACCACCGTGCGATCGGCGATCGGCAGGGTTTCGTGGACGTGGTGGGTCACGATCAGGCTGGTGAGGCCGAGGCTGTCGTTGAGGCGCGAGATCAGGCTCATGATCACGCCGCTGGCGATCGGATCCAGCCCGGTCAGCGGTTCGTCGTAGATCATCAGCGGCGGATCCAGCGCCAGCGCGCGAGCCAGCGCGACCCGGCGCGCCATGCCGCCGGAGAGTTCGCGGGGGTAGAGGTCGGCGGCGGCCCGCAGGCCGACCGCGTGCAGTTTCATCTCGACCAGATGGCGGATCACCGCCGGCGGCAGCGCGGTATGGGTGCGCAGCGGCAGGGCGACGTTCTCGGCCGCGGTCAGGTCGGTCAGCAGGCCGTTGCCCTGCAGCAGCACGCCGATGCTCTTGCGCAGCTCCAGCAGCTCGCGTTTGTGCTGCGGGACCGGGCGGCCGAGCACTTCCACGCTGCCGGCGGCCGGGACCAGTTCGCCGGTGATCGCCGACAGCAGGGTCGACTTGCCGCAGCCGGACGGCCCCAGGATCGCGGTGACGCTGCCCCGGGGAACGGTCAGCTCGATGTCGCGCAGGATCGTGCGCGCGCCGCGGTCGAGGCGGAGGCCGGAAACACGGACGGCGGCAGGAGCGGGGGACATGGGGGCGTGCGGTCGGGGGCGGGGCGTCTGAAGCGGGGGTGGGGGGAGCGGTGCGTTCGGTACCGCTTGGGGGCGATGGCGGGGGGCGCAAACCTGTTCAGGATGGCGGCCGGAGGCTGAATCGAGCGGGAGCGACCCGGGTCGGCCGACGGAGCCCGGGGCCGGACGCCATTGTCGCCGTCCCGCCGACGCGTGTCTGCGATCCGTCCGCGATGCAGCGTCCCGTCGGTGGGGCGGCGCTTGTGCGGCGGCGGCGCAACGGCGAGGATGTCGCGCCGCTGCCGGATCGCGCAGCACAGGGGCCGGGGGCCGGATTCGATGGAGCTGTTGACGCTGGAACACTTCGCCGGCTGCGTGAACGAGACGTTCACCGCGGCCATGAACGACATGAGCGTGGAATTCGTGCTGGTCGAGGCGCGGCCGCTCGATGCGCCGGGACGCAACGAGATGCGGGTTCCGTTCTCGCTGTTGTTCCGCAACACCTCGCCGATCCTGTTCCCGCAGCAGATCTACGCCATGCGCCATCCGCGGGTGGGCGAGGTCGGGATCTTCCTGGTGCCCATCGCCCAGGAACGCGCGGGCTTCCTGTATCAGGCGATCTTCAACTGATCGTTCGCGGTCGCGCGTCCCGCAGGCGCGGGGCGTCCGGTCAGGGCGTCGGCACCCAGCGCATCGCGCGATAGCCGTTCTCGGCGCTTCCGGCCACGAAGCCGAGGCGTTCGTAGAGCCGGCGCGCGCCCGGATTCGACACCGAGACGTGCAGGTGCATGCCGCGGCCGAGCGCGGCCGCTTCGGCCTGGCTGCGTTCGATCAGGGCTGCGCCGATGCCCTGTCCCCGCTGGTCGGGAAACAGGCTGATGTCGACGATCAGGTGTTCGGGGGCGACGCGCTGGAGGTAGTAGCGGCCCACCGGTCGGCCGTCGCGCTCGATCGCCAGGAAATCGCTGTCGCCGAAGTGCGCGAGGTAGTGCTGGTGCTGCAACGCGAACTGCTGGTCGAGGAAACTGCGCTTCGCGATCTCCGGCCATGGCACCGGCGCCATTTCCTCGGCGCGGGTGCTGGCGTACAGATCGCGCAGCCAGGGCAGATCGCGGTCGTGCAGCGTCCGCAACGAAAACCCGCGTCCGGCGAGGGACGCGGGCGTCTGCATGCGATCGGGCCGTTCCGTCGGGAACGGCGCCGATCGCGGTGGCGTCGCCACCGTCATGTCACGGGAACGACGGGTAGATGCCCTGCAAGGCGATGCAGAAGTTGATCCCCAGGTACGGCTGCTGGTTCTCGTGCGGGAAGCCGCCGCCCTGGCTGGGGCTGAGCATGTTCGGGGCGAGTTGGGTGTTGAGCGGGGTCGTGATGTAGGTCTTCGAGGTACTGCTGGTGGCGAGGAAGGACAGTCCGCCGTTCGCGACCGGTTGATGCGAACCGCTGCCCGATGCCGTTTGCGAGTACGCGTTGACGTTGTGGTTGTGTTGCGGGATCTGGGTGCTCGTCAGCGTCACGGTGTTGACGCCGAAACTCTGCCCCAGCGACCGCGGCGTCAGTCCGGGGCCGTTGCCCTGTTCGCAGCCGGCGCGGCCGGCGAAGTTGGGCAACTGGAACGTGGTCTGGCCGTTGCCGCCGTAGATGGTGCCGAGCAGCGAGAACAGCGCGGTGTTCTGCGAGATCGGCAGGGTGGCGCCGTTCGCGAACGCCCAGCCGCGCGGGTTGAAGTTGAAGCCGAAAATCTGGATTTCGCCGATGAAGGGTTGGGTCATGATCTGGTTCCTCCGATGAGGGGTGCCGTGCGCGCGTGCGATCGCGCTGCGGCCGCGCCTGCGTGGCGCTGTGGAAGGCGGTACCGTGCGCCCGGGCGGGTCATGCCTGCGACGGGAAGATGCCCTGGGTGGCGATGCAGTACTGCACCGTCAGCGTGGGCATGCAGTTCTCGTGCGGTTGGCTGCCGCCCGCCATGCTCACCATCTGCGGCGACATCGCCGCGGCGTTGTTGCCGGTGATGGTGTTGACATAGAAGGTGTCGCCGGCGACGGCGCCGGGCAGCAGATTCGTCCCGGGTGTGACCGCGGTGGATGCGCCGGTCGTGGCCACTATCGTGTGGGTGTGCGCCGGCATCTGGGTCGGCAGTACGGTCACGGTTTCGGTGCCGGCCCGTTGGCCGAGGACGTAGGTACTCAGGCCGGGTCCGGTGCCCTGGTGGATCGGCACGCGGCCGCGCAGGTCGGGCACCGCGAAGGTGGTCTGGCCGTCGCCGCCGTAGGTGGTACCGATCAGGGCGAAGAGGGCGTCGTACTGGGAAATCGGCAACAGGCTGCCGTCGCAGGCCTGCCAGCCGTTGGGCGCGCCGCGGGTGCCGAATCCGAACATGCGGATCTCGCCGATATAGGGGGTGCTCATGGGTGTTTGCTCCGAAGTTGATGAGGACGGTCGCGCCGGTGCGGCGCGTGGCGTCCGATGTCCCTGGCCGACGCGGTCAGTTGCGCGACGGATAGATGCCGCTGAGCGCGATGCAGAAATTGATCACGCTGTAGGGCTGGAGGTTCGGATGCGGTTGGTTGCCGCCGGAAGGCGTGACCGAGGCGGGATTCAGCGGCACCAGGGGGCCGTTGGATGCCGCGTAGATCGAGATCGCCGCGCCGCCGGAGTTGTTGCTGGTCGCGAAGACGCGGTTGGACGGTGGACGGCTGTCGCCGTTGGTGGTCGAAGCGTTCACGGAGTGCGTGTGCGACGGCAGGTTGGTGCTCAGCAGGGTCACGTTCTCGACGCCGGCGATCTGGCCGATCTGCACCGCAGGCGGCTGCCAGCTCGGATCGACCGACGAGGCGTAGCCGATCGGCGTGCGCGAGCGCAGGTCCGGCAGCGCGAAATTGGTGGTGCCGTTGCCCCCGAACTGCGTCCCCAGCAGCGAGAACAGGGCCTGATTCTGGTTGATCGGGAGCAACTGGCCGTTCGCCAGTGCCCAGAACTTCGGCGCGAAACCGAAGCCGGCCATCATCACTTGGCCGATGAAGAATTCGCTCATCGTGATCCTCCCCTTGGATGGTTGACGCGACGCCTCGTGCGGCGCGCGGGCCTACTCTGAACCTCCGCATCCGACCCGGCAAGGCCGTACGCGACGGTATGGTGCGATGCGGACAAAAAGGGCGAGAGGGGCGGAAAGTGTGCGCGTTGCCCCAAAAGGTGACATCATCCGTCCCGGGTCCCTCGGTTGGCCGCCTTGCGGTGCCCGGTTCGTTGATCAATGATCGAAGCCATCGTGTCGCGCGCCACGCCGTCACCCAGGACGGCTTCCAGGGGAGCAGGGATATGCAAGAACGTTCGAGTCTTTTCGTGCGTCGCCGGTCTGCCGGCGCGCTTTCCTTCCTGCTCGTCCTGCTCGGGTTGCTCTGGCCCGTCCTCGGTGCGGCACAGACGTCGACGTTCTGTCCGACGCCTTTGACCGCGACCGTGAGCTGGGGCGCTTCGACCTCGGTCAACGTCAGCACTTGCGACGGTCCTTTCGACGCCGGCGTGAGCGGACCCTTCGCGCCCCTTCCCGCTCACGGCAGCGTGACGGTCGGCCCCAACAGCGGCGGCGTCCAGTTCATCACCTACGCGCACAACGGCAGTACGCCTGTGGGCGGTGGCACCGATACGATCTGGTTCGAGGATGAAAACAACCAGACCATCCGGATCAACATCACGATCAACCCGCCGACCTCGCCGATCACGGTCTCGCCGGCATCGCTGCCGACGCTCACCGCCGGCACGCCCTTCTCGCAGACCCTGACCTCTTCCGGCGGTCTCGCGCCCTACAGCTACAGCCTTCAGAGCGGCACCCTGCCGGTCGGCCTGAGCCTGACCAGCGGCGGCGTGCTGAGCGGCACGCCGACGCAACGCGGGGGATACGCCTTTACCGTCCGCTCGACCGACGCGACGACGCCTACCGCCCAGTTCGTCGACAAGGGCTACACCGGGACGGTCCAGAACCCGACCCTGACACTCAGCACGACGGCCGGTACCGCCATCCAGAGCGCGCCGTTCTCGCAGACGCTGTCGATTACGGGCGGCGTCGCTCCGCACACATGCCAGGAAGAGGGTGGCCCGAACTTCCCGGCCGGGATCACCGTCTCCAGCGCCTGCGTGGTCAGCGGCACCACCACCGCCGCCGCCGGCAATTATCCGGTCACCATCCGCGTGACCGATGCGAGCACCGGCCCCGGGCTCTACTTCGAACTCGAAAGCTACACCCTCACCGTCAGCCCGCCGCCGAGCGTCAGCATCGCGGTCTCGCCGGCCAGCGTCAGCGAAGATGGCGCGACCAACCTGACCTATACGGTCACCCGCAGCCTGAACCTGACCTCGCCGACGGTGGTCAACCTCGCCATCGGCGGCACCGCCGCCAACGGCACCGACTACGCCGCGATCCCCAACACGGTGACGATCCCGGCCGGCGCGACCACCGCCACGATCACGGTCAATCCGAACGTCGACGGCACCGTCGAGGCCGACGAATCCGTCATCCTGACCGTCATCACCGGCACCGGCTACACCGTCGGCGCACCGGCCACCGCGACCGGCACCATCCTCAACGACGACGTGCCGAGCGTGACGATCAGCGTGTCCCCGGCCGCCGTCGCAGAAGACGGCGCGCCCAACCTGATCTACACCTTCACGCTGAACCAGGCCAACCCCGGCGCCGCCACGTCGATCAACTACACGATCGGCGGCACCGCGGCCAACGGCACCGACTACTCGACGATCGCCTCGCCGCTGGTCATCCCGGCCGGCAACACGACCGGCACGGTGACCGTCAATCCGACCGCCGACACCAACATCGAAGCCGACGAGACCGTCACCCTGACCCTGGCGGCCGGCACCGGCTACACCGTCGGCGTGCCGAACAGCGCCACCGGTACGATCCTCAACGATGACCTGCCGAACCTGACGATCAACGATGTCACAGTCACCGAAGGCAACGCCGGCATCACCAATGCCACCTTCACGGTCAGCCTGAGCGCGCCGGCCGGCCCGGGCGGCGTCACCTTCAACATCGCGACCGCGAACGGCACCGCTACGGCGGGCACCGATTACGTCGCGCAGTCGCTGACCGGCCAGACCATCCCGGCGGGCAGCAGCACCTACATCTTCACCGTGCAGGTCAACGGCGACCTGCTCAACGAGCCGAGCGAAACCTTCTTCGTCAACGTCACCGGCGTGGTCAACGCCGTCGTGGTCGACGGCCAGGGCGTCGGCACGATCACCAACGACGATCCGCTGCCGAGCCTGTCGATCGACGATGTCACCGTGGTCGAAGGCAATGCCGGCACGGTCAACGCGGTGTTCACCGTGACCCTGAGCGCGGCGAGCGGCCAGACCGCGACCGTGAACTACGCCACGGCCGACGGCACCGCGACCCAGCCTGCGGATTACACGAATACCAGCGGCACGCTGACCTTCACGCCGGGCCAGACCACCCGCACCATCACGGTGCCGGTGATCGGCGAGGCCGTGCCCGAGGCGAACGAGACGTTCTTCGTCAACCTGAGCGGCGCGACCAACGCGACCATCGCCGACAACCAGGGCGTCGGCACCATCACCAACGACGACGTTCCGGTCACGGTGAGCCCGGCGACCCTGCCGAACGGCCAGGTCGGTCTGCCCTACAGCCAGACCGCCACCGCGAGTGGCGGTACCGGCCCGTATACCTTCGCGGTGACCGCCGGTGCCTTGCCGGCCGGCATGAGCCTGGCGTCGGGCGGCACGCTCAGCGGCACGCCGACCGCGGGCGGCAGCTTCAACTTCACCATCACCGCCACCGACAGCAGCCCGTTCCCGGGTCCCTTCTCGGGCAGCCAGGCCTACATCTTCAGCGTGCTCGACGGCGAAGTCGTGCTGCCGCCGGACACCCTGCCCGACGGCACCATCGGTGTGGCCTACACCGGCGACACCGGTCCGGCCAGCGGCGGTACCGCGCCGTACACCTTCGCGGTCACTGCCGGCACCCTGCCCGGCGGCCTGACCCTGAACCCCTCGACCGGCCAGATCACCGGCACGCCGAGTGCGGTCGGCACCTTCACTTTCAGCGTCACCGCCACCGACAGCAGCACCGGCACCGGTCCGTACGACATCACCGAGAACTATGAAGTCACGGTGATCGACATCCCGCCGGTGGCGACCAACTCGTCGTTGACCGTGGCCTACAACGCACCGGCGACCAACGTCCCGCTGAGCCTCAGTGGCGGTGCGGCCACTTCGCTGGCCATCACCACCCCGCCGACCAACGGCACCGCGATCGTCAGCGGCATCACGATCACCTATCAGCCGAACGCCGGTTACGCGGGTCCCGACAGCTTCGCCTACACCGCGACCAACAGCGGCGGCACCTCCGCGCCGGCGACGGTCACGATCACGGTGCAGGATCCGGTGATCACGATCACTCCGAGCGGCGGATTCGCCGCGACGGTGGCCGCGCCGTACACCCAGACCTTCACCTTCAACGGCGGCGCGCAGCCGTGGTCGAGCTATCAGGTCACCAACCTGCCGGCCGGCCTGTCGATCACCGGCACCACCGCGAATACGGTGACCATCTCGGGTACGCCGACCCAGGCCGGCACCTTCAATCTGAATGTGTCCGCCACCGACAGCAGCACCGGCAACGGTCCGTACACGGTCGGTCAGGCGTTCGCGCTGACCGTGGCCGGTCCGACCCTGGCGATGACGCCGGCCCCGGGAACGCTCAATGCGCCCTACGCCACCGCGTTCTCGCAGACCTTCACCGCCAGCGGCGGCACCGGTCCGTACAGCTACGCCCTGACCGGCACGCTGCCGGCCGGCCTGAGCTTCAATGCGGGCAGCGGCACCATCAGCGGTTCGCCGACGGTCCCGGGCAACTATCCGGTGACGGTCACCGCAACCGATGACGGCACCACCGGCACCGGCGCGCCGTTCACGATCGCGCAGAATTACACGATCAGCGTCCCGACCCCGACGATCGCGGTGAACCCGGCGTCGCTGCCGGATCCGACCGCGGCAGTCGCCTACAGCCAGATCATCACCGCGACCGGCGGTGCGGCCCCGTACAGCTTCGCGGTGACGGCGGGCAGCCTGCCGCCGGGCATCACCCTGGCCGGCAGCGGTGCGCTTTCCGGCACTTCGAATCAGGTCGGCACCTACAACTTCACGATCACCGCGACCGACAACTTCGGCCAGACCGGCAGCCGTGCGTACACGGTGACGATCGCGGCGCCGACGCTGACCATGACCCCGGCCGCGGGCACGCTCAACGCGCCCTACGCTGCGGCGTTCTCGCAGACGTTCACCGCGGCGGGCGGTTCCAACAGCTTCAGCTACGCGCTGACCGGCACCCTGCCGGCGGGCCTGACCTTCACCGGCAACACGATCAGCGGTACGCCGACGGTGCCGGGCAGCTACCCGATCACCGTGACCGCCACCGATACCGTCATCACCGGCGTCGGCGCGCCGTTCACCGTCGCGCAGAACTACACCATCGACGTGCCGGCACCGGCCATCGTGGTCAACCCGGCCACACTGCCGGATCCGACTGCGGCAGTCGCCTACAGCCAGATCATCACCGCGACCGGCGGCGCCGCGCCGTACGGCTTCGCGGTGACCGCGGGCAGCCTGCCGCCGGGCATCACCCTCGCCAGCGGCGGTGCGCTCTCGGGCACCAGCGTGCAGGTCGGTACCTACAACTTCACGATCACGGCGACGGACAATTTCGGCCAGACCGGCAGTCGCGCCTACACCGTGACGATCGCGGCGCCGACGCTGACGATGACGCCGGCACCGGGCACGCTGAACGCGCCGTACGCGACCGCGTTCACGCAGACGTTCGCCGCGTCGGGCGGTTCCAACACCTTCAGCTATGCCCTCACCGGCACGCTGCCGGCGGGTCTGACGTTCAGCGGCAACACGATTTCGGGCACACCGACGGTGCCGGGCAGCTACCCGATCACCATCACCGCCACCGATACCGTGCTGACCGGCGTGGGCGCGCCGTTCTCGATCGCGCAGAACTACACGATCGACGTGCCGGCGCCGACCATCGCTGTGGACCCGGCGACCCTGCCGAACACCACTGCGGGTTTGACCTACAGCCAGACGATCACCGCGACCGGCGGCGCCGCGCCCTACACCTTCGCGGTGACGGCGGGTGCGTTGCCGAACGGTCTGACGCTGACCTCGGGCGGTGCGCTGAGCGGCACGACAACCACGTCGGGCACGTTCAACTTCACGGTGACCGCGACCGACAACTTCGGCCAGACCGGCAGTCGCGCCTACACGGTGGTGGTGGCCGTTCCGACGATCACGCTCACCCCGGCGACGCTGCCGGGCGGCACCGCCGGCACGGCCTACACGCAGACGCTCACGATCGCGGGCGGCATAGCGCCGTACACCGTGACCCAGACCGGCGCACTGCCGACCGGGCTCACCTTCAACGCCGCGACCCGCACCTTCAGCGGTACGCCGACGCAATCGGGCACGTTCAACATCAGCGTGACCGTGACCGACAGCACCGGCGGCACCGCCGCGACCGTCACCAACAACTACACCCTGACGATCGCGGTGCCGACGCTGACGCTGACCCCGGCGGCCGGCGCGCTGCCGGGCGGTACCGCCGGCACGGCCTACACCCAGACGTTCACCGCCAGCGGCGGCATCGCGCCGTACGCCTATGCGGTCAGCGCGGGTGCGCTGCCGGCCGGCCTGACGTTGAACACCGCCACCGGCGCGCTGAGCGGCACGCCGACCGTGGCCGGGACGTTCAACTTCAGCGTGACCGCGACCGACAGCACCACCGGCACGGCGGCGACGGTGACCAACGCCTACACCCTGGCGATCTCGGCGCCGACGATCACGATCAATCCGCCGACCCTGCCGAACGGCGTGTTCTCGGTGCCGTACAACCACGTCCTGACCGCGATCGGCGGCACCGCGCCGTACACGTTCGCGATCACCGCCGGTGCCCTCCCGGCCGGCGTGACGATGAGCACCGGCGGCACGATCAGCGGTTCGCCGACGGTCTCCGGCGCGTTCAACTTCACGGTCCGCGCGACCGACGCGCTCGGCTTCCAGGGCACCCGCGCCTACTCGATCTCGATCGTGCAGCGCCCGGATCCGTCGCGCGATCCGGAAGTCCGCGGTCTGCTCGACGCGCAGGCCGATGCGACCCGTCGCTTCGCCACCACCCAGGTCAACAACTTCCAGCAGCGTCTGGAGCGGTTGCACGGGGCGGGCAGCGACGGCGGCTTCGACAACGGCATCAGCATGGCCGTCGACCGGTACTGCCCTGAAGTGGTCGGCAGGATTCCGGACGATCGTTGCGAGCAGCGCGGTACCGGTGCCGGCGGCAGGGGTCTGGCCAACAGCGCCAATGGCGCCAACGCCAGCGGCGACGGCGGCAATCCGTTCGGCGTCTGGGCCTCGGGCATGATCCGCTCGGGCAACCACGACGGTCGCAACGGCAGTGCCAACGTCGACTTCGAGACCGACGGCGTCAGCTTCGGCCTCGACTACCGCGCCAGCGACGCCTTCACCATCGGCGGTGGCTTCGGCTACGGTCGCGACGACAGCGACATCGGCGAGAACGGCAGCCGCAGCGAGGGCAACGCCTTCACCACCGCGCTGTACGCCAGCTACAGCCCGGGCGAGCTGTTCTTCTTCGACGCGCTGCTGGGTTACCAGAAGCTCGACTTCGACCTGCGCCGCTACGTCACCGCCAACGGTGCCTTCGTCAACGGCAGCCGCAAGGGCACGCAGTGGTTCGGCTCGGTCGCGATCGGCGCGGACATCCAGAGCGGCGCGTGGCAGTTCACCCCGTACGTGCGCGGCGACGTCATGCGCGCCGAGCTCGATCGCTACACCGAGACCGGCGACCCGATCTTCGCGCTCGCCTTCGACAGCATGGACGTCGATACCGACACCGGCAGCGCCGGCCTGCGGATCGACTACCGTCGCGAAGTCTCGTGGGGCATGCTGACGCCGCAGTTCCGGGTGGAGTACCAGCACGACTTCCGCGCCAACGGCGCGCAGACGATGCGTTACGCCGATCTGCCGACCGGTCTGATCTACCGCACCGGCCTGAGCGAATTCGACCGCACCCGCCTGATCCTCGGCGCGGGCCTGCGCTTCGACTTCGACAGCGGCTGGGGCCTGAAGCTCGATTACCGCGGCCTGATCGGCAGCGACGATCGCGACCACGGCATCCAGGTGAACGTCGACAAGCGTTTCTGATCGGCACCGCCGATGCGAACCAGGGCGCCGCTGCGAGAGCAGCGGCGCTTTTTTTGCGCCGGTGCTATGGTGTCGCGGCGTCCGCGGGACCGACTTTCCGCGCGCGGAGGACACGCATGGACACGGGCGGCAACGGCACGATTCGATCGAACCGCGCGGCAGGGCGCCGGCTTCGCCGTCTGGCGGCCGGCGCGCTCCTGCTGTGGAGTGCCGCGATCGCGCCGTTGCACGCGCAATCGTCCCCGGGATTGTCGATCGCCGATCTGTACCTGGCCGAGGGCGATGCGGGCACGACCTCGTTCGAGTTCCGCGTCGCGCTCGATGCTCCGGCCCCCGCAGGCGGCGTCCGGTTCGACATCGCGACCGCCGACGGCGGCGCCGTCGCCGGCGCCGATTACAGCGCCTCCGCGACGACCCTGGAGATCCCCGAAGGTGCCGTCGAGGTCGTCCACACGGTCCTCGTGCAGGGCGATGCCGATTACGAGCCCGATGAGACGTTCTTCGTCGCGATTTCCAACGCGACCGGTGCCGGGATCGTCGATGGACAGGCCGTCGGCACGATCCTGAACGACGAACCCACGCCGCGGCTGCTCGTCGCGGACCGATCGGTCATCGAGGGCGACATCGGCGATACGACCGTGCGCATCGAGGTCGCGCTCGACATTCCGACCACGGTCGAAGTGCGCGTCGACTACGAAACCCGGGAGGGCAGCGCCACCGCCGACGAAGACTACGCGTCGACGAGCGGGACGCTGGTGTTCGCGCCGGGCGATACGCTTCGTCACATCGATCTCGTCGTCCATGGCGATACCCTGGACGAGCGCAGCGAGGACATCGAGCTGTTCCTGCATCCGTCGCTCGACCAGATGAACGAGCGGTTCGCGCAGATCGTCATCGTCACCGACGACGACGGCGTCTACAACTTCCAGCCGGCGACCCTGCCGGACGGCACGCTCGGCGAGCGATACGACCAGGGCTTCTTCCTCGACGGCGCGCCCGGTGCGCGCTTCGCGATCACCGCGGGCGCATTGCCGCCGGACATCGAGATGATCCTGTCGCCGTTCAACGGCCGGAACTATCTCGTGGGCACGCCGGTGACGATGGGCACCTACCGCTTCGAGGTCACCGCGTTCGCCGATGCCACGCTCGAGCGCCCGCTCGCGCGTCGCAGCTACACGATCGTGATCGGCGGGCAGCCGTTGACGCTGCCGCCGACCGTGTTCCCGTCCGCCGCGTTCGGCGAGCCCTACGACGTCGCCCTGAATCCGGCCACCGGCGCGCTCCCGCCCTATCGCTATGCGCTGGCCGGCGGCGCGCTTCCGCCCGGGCTCGCGTTGACCGAGAGCGGCCGCATCGTCGGCGAGTCGAGCGGTTCCGGCACGTTCGCGTTCACGGTGACGGCGAGCGACAGCAGCCCGACCGGTGCGCAGACCGCGAGTCGCGACTACACGCTGCAGGCGCTGCCGCCGACGATCGCGATCGAGCCGCCGTTCCATCCGCTCGACGGCAGCGAGGGTCAGGACTACAGCGTGCAGTTCGGCGTGCGCGGCATCGGCACCGAGCCCTACACGTTCTCGGTGACGGGCGGCGCATTGCCTCCCGGGCTCGCACTGACCGCGAGCGGCGAGATCGCCGGCATTCCGACGCAATCCGGCGACTTCACCTTCACCCTGGGTCTCGCCGACAGCACCGCATCGGTGCCGGCGAGTGCGAGCGCGGAATTCACGATCCGGATCGCGTCTTCGCCGCTGTCCTTCGGGCCGGCGACGTTGCCGGATGCGCGCACCGACGCGACGTACGAGCAGCGCTTCGTGGCCACCGGCGCGAGCCAGTGGTCGCTCTTCCAGGTGAGGGGCGGCGCGCTCCCGCCCGGGCTGGACCTGTACGACGACACGCTCGCGGGCACGCCGACCGAAGCCGGCACCTACACCTTCGAGATCATGGCGACGGATGCGCTCGCGAACAGCTACACGCGCCGTTACACGCTGGTGGTGACGACGTCGCCGCTGGTCGTCGATCCGGTCGCGTCGCCGCCGGCGACGGCGGGTCGACCCTTCTCGCAGCAGTTGAACGCGCGCGGCGGCGTCCGCCCGTATCGGTTCGAGATCGTCGGCGGGACGCTTCCGCCGGGCACGAGCATGAATGCGGACGGATTCATCAGCGGCACGCCGACCGCGTCCGGTTCCTTCCACGTGCGCGTCGCCGCGACCGACAGCGGGTCGACGCCGACGACGGCGCGGCAGGACGTGAACATCGCGGTGGCGCTGCCCACGGTGACGATCTTCACCGATCGACTGGAGGCTGCTGCGGTCGGCGCCAACTACGTCGTCAGGCTCACCGCGTACGGCGGCCAGCCGCCGTACGTCTTCGCGCTCGCGGACGGCGCGCTGCCCGCGGGTCTCGAATTGCGTCCCGAGGGGAACATCATCGGCATCCCGCAAACCGCGGGATCCTTCTTCGTCGCCATCGCCGCGACCGACAGCAGCGCGCCGTTCGGTCCGATCGTCGGTCGCCGCGAGTTCACCCTCGTGGTCGAGCCGCCGCGACTCGGGCTGTCGCCGGTGGTGTTGCCCGTGGCGAGAGAGGACATCGCCTATTCGGCGCGCGTCGTCGCGGCGAACGGTGTCGCGCCGTATCGCTTCGAGCTGACCGCGGGAGCATTGCCTCCGGGCCTGACGCTCTCGCTCGATGGCGCCGTCGTCGGCGTTCCCACCCGAGGCGCCAACGCCGTCACCGACAAATACGTGTTCACGCTGGGCGTCACCGACGCCACCGGACGCACGGCCTTGCAGCTTTACGAGATCGACACGATGTGGCGGATCGCCACGATCGCGATCGCGCCGGACACCGTGCCTGCGGGCGCCGTCGGCGTCGCCTACGAGACGCGATTCGAGGCGACGACGACCAGGCCGCCGGTCGCCCTGGCCTGGGAGGAGGGCGCGCTGCCGCGCGGCCTGCGTTTCGACGCGCAGACCGCCACGCTCGCCGGCATTCCGCTGGACGCCGGAACCTTCGTCTTCCGGCTGCGCGCGACCGACGCCGCACACACCGATGTCGTCCGCCAGTACACGCTGACCATCGCCGCACCGACCCTCACGCTCGCGCCGGCAACGCTGGCGGATGGTCGGGTCGGCGCGTCGTACGCCGCCGCATTTTCGGCGGGCGGCGGCATCGCGCCGTATCGGTTCTCGCCGTCCGAGAACGGAGGTCCGTTGCCGCCCGGATTGACGCTCACCGAAGACGGTCGGATCGAGGGCGTGCCGACGTCGGCGGGCGCGTATGCGTTCGCGATCGTGGTGCTCGACAGCAGCGGGCCGACGCCCGCATCGCTGGAACGCGCATTCACGCTGAACATCGCCGCCGCGCAGGCCGCGCAGGCGACGCCCCCGGAAGCGATGGCGCGCACGCTCGACGCGTTCGCCGGCGCCACGACCGTGGTCGATCTGACCGAAGGCGCGCGCGGCGGACCGTTCACCGCCGCGACGCTGGTGTCGTTGACGCCTGCGGATGCGGGGACCGCGCGCATCGAGGGCGGCGAAGGGCGTTACCGCCTGCATTTCGTCGCTTCGCCCGCGTTCGCGGGGCGCGTCGAGGCGACGTTCGCGCTCGCCAACGCGAACGCGACGTCGTCGCCGACGCGGATCGTGTTCGTCGTCGCGCAGCGTCCCGACCCCACGCGCGACGCGCAGGTATCGCGTCTGCTCGATGCCCAGACGCGGATCGCGCGACGTTTCGCCGACGCGCAGATCGGCAATTTCCGCCAGCGGCTCGAACGTCTGCACGACGGGCGCGATCCGGCGGGATTCCAGAACGGCCTCCGCGCGAACGCAGCGCTGCGCTGCGAGCCGCAGGTCGGCGACCTGCCCGGGCGACCCTGCGTGCGACCCGCATCGTCGTTCGCGCGCACCCGCGATCCGCGCGTCGCGCCGGCTGCGCGTCCGTTGTTCGGACTGTGGGCGACCGGCACCGTGCGCAGCGCCAACCACGACGGCCGCGACCCCGGCGGATCGAGCTTCGAAACCGACGGGGTGAGCTTCGGCGCGGACTATCGCGTCGGCGCCTCGCTCGCGTTCGGGCTCGGCGTCGGCTACGGCCGCGACGGTGGGGCGCTCGGCGATGACGATGCGACGGCGACCGAACGGCTGCGCAGCGACGGCGAGGCCACGACCCTCGCGGTCTACGCCAGTCTGCGCCCGGGCGAACGCGCCTTCGTCGACCTGCTGTACGGCGAACAGAGCCTCGTCTTCGATCTGCGTCGCGCCGGGGGCGTGTCCGGTCGTCGCGATGGCGTCCAGCGCTTCGCGTCGATCGCCGCCGGCGCCGAGTTCGCCCACGGCGATTGGCGCGTCTCGCCCTACGCGCGGATCGACGCTTCCAGCGCGCGACTCGCGGCGTATGCCGAGTCCGGCCCCACGCCGCGCGCGCTGGCCTACGAGGCGTTGCGCGTGGACCATCTGGCCGCGAACGCCGGTCTGCGAGTCGATGTCCGTCGCGAGACGACATGGGGCGCGTTCGCGCCGCAACTGCGCATGGAGTACCGGCGCGATCTCGACGGCGACGGCGCGCAACGCCTGCGCTACGCCGACACCATCGCCGGCACCGACTACGCCGATGCGATCGACGGCTTCGGACGCGAACGCCTGCGGCTGGACCTGACGCTGCGATTCGAGACCCGGCGCGCGTGGTCGTTCGGACTCGATACCCGCATCGATGCGGGCGGAGACGGCCAGCGCGACGCCGGCGTGGAGCTGCGCGTGCAGAAACGTTTCTGAGCGCGGCGCCGGCGTTCCGCAGGCGCGACGCAGTCGTGCGTGCGCGGCGGCTTCCGGATGGAGACGGGCGATCTACACTGGCCGCCCCATCCCCCGCTCCGGTGCCCCTATGAGTCTGGACATCCACGCCGATGTCGTTCCCGCCCTGATCCGCGCGTTGCAGCAGTTGCAGCACATCCTGCGCAAGAGTCGCGCCCATGCCGAAGCCCAGGGTTGGGATCCGGCAGTGCTGCTGGGGATGCGTCTCGCGCCCGACATGTTCCCGCTGATCCGGCAGGTGCAGATCGCGGTCGATATCGCCAAGAACGGCGTGGGTCGGCTCGGCGACGGCCAGGCGCCCGTCTTCGAGGACAGCGAGACCGATTTCGAAGGACTGGAGGCGCGCGTGCAGCGGGCGATCGACTACATCGCCGGCGTGCCCGCCGCGGCCTTCGGCGGCGCCGAGTCGCGCCCGCTCGTGGTGCCGAGTCGCGCCTACGGCGAGCTGAAGTTCGTCGGTCGCGGCTACCTGACCGGGTTCGTGCTGCCGAACGTGTACTTCCACATCACCACCGCCTACGCACTGCTGCGCCACGCCGGCGTGCCGCTGGGCAAGGCCGACTACCTCGGCCCGGCCGGTCGCGGCGAATGATGCCGCCGCCTTAACCGCGACCTGCGGCCACGGTGCGCGACGCGCCCCGGCCGCTCCGGCATCATGGCGGGCGATGCCGACCGCCTCCGCCCGCTTCCATCTGATCTACGGCAACCGTCTCGACCGCCTGGCGGCCCATCTGGGCACGCGGCTGACCGCGCCTGCCACCGCCGATCCATCGGGGGAGGTGTCGCTCCAGCCCGACGTGGTGCTGATCCCGCAGCCCGCGCTGCGGCACTGGCTGCAGCAGGCGCTGGCCGAACGTTACGGCGTCGCCGCCAATCTCGACCTGTGCACGCCCTCGGAATTCGTCTGGCGACTGCTGCGCGCGGCCCGGCCGGACCTGCCGGACGCCTCGCCCTGGGATCGCGAACGCCTGCGCTGGCAGCTGTATGCCCTGCTGGGCGACTCCTCCGCGACGCTGCCGTCGCCGGTGGCCCGGCATCTGCGGCGCACGGTCGTCGGCGATCCCGCCGATGCGATCGGCGCCGTCGAGCACGCCCTGGGCCGTTACGCGCTCGCCGATGCGCTGGCCGCCGCCTACGATCGCTACCAGGCCTATCGTCCCGACTGGCTGCGCGACTGGGAACGCAACGCGCCGGCCAGCCGCGACGACTGGCAGGCGCAACTGTGGCGCAGTCTGCGTCAGCGGCTGAAAGGCTCTCCGCACCGCGCCGCGCTGCTCGGCGAGTGGCTGACGCGCCACGACCGCGAGGCCGAAGGCTTCGCAGGCATCGCGCCGCCGGGCCTGCCGCCGCGCGTCGCCGCGTTCGGCACGATCCACGTCTCGCCGGACGTCCTGCACATGCTGGCGGTGGTGGGGCAGTGGGTCGAACTCGATTTCTATCTGCCGATGCCTTCGGCCGAATACTGGGGCGATGTCGAATCGCTGCGCGAGCGGCTGCGCCGCGACGGCGTGCAGGCGCTGCCGCTCGCGCTCGCTGAAGCGCAGCAGGACAATCCGCTGCTGACCGCATGGGGCGCCGGCGGACGCGAGATCGCCGCGCAACTGTTCTCCTACGACGTGCTGCTGCCGCACACCGAGGTCGAGCTGTTCGCGGCGCCCGGTCGCGACACCCTGCTGCACCGGCTGCAGCAGGACGTGCTGGATCGCGCGCCGCCGCGGCGCGAGGCCTTCGATCCCGGCGACCGCTCGCTGCAGCTGCACGCCTGTCATTCGAAGCTGCGCGAGGTCGAGGTGCTGCACGATCAGTTGCGCGCGCTGCTCGACGATCCGTCGTTCGATCCGCCGCTGCAACCTCGCGACATCGCCGTGCTGGCGCCGGACATCGCCGACTATCTGCCGCTGGCGCGCTCGGTGTTCGGCGGGTTGTCGCCGGACGATCCGCGCTACATTCCCTTCTCGCTGGCCGATCGCCCGCAGTCGCAATCGCATCCGCTGATCGGGTTGCTGCTGGATCTGCTGTCGCTGGCCGACGCACCGCTGACCGCCGGTCTGTTCCGCGACCTGCTGGCGTCGCCGCCGATCGCGCACGCGTTGCGCCTGGATTCCGCGCAGCGCGCGCGACTCGACGACTGGTGCGAGGCGGCCGGGATCCGCTGGGGCGAGGACGAAACCGCGCGCGAACGCGTCGGGGTCGGGCGCTGGCGCGAATACAGCTTCGATTTCGGGTTCGATCGTCTGCTCGCCGGTTACGCGGCCGGCGACGATGCGTTGATCGACGCCGATGCGGCGTTGCCGATCGCACCGTATCCCGAACTCGAGGGCGCCGATGCCGAGGTGCTCGATCGCGCGCTTTCGCTGTATCGGCGCCTGCGCGAGTTCGCCGCCTGGATGCGCGAGGATCGCATCGCCCAGGACTGGCGCGAGCGCCTGTCCGGGCTGTTGCAGGGGCTGCTGGCCCCGATCGCGCAGGACGACGCCGAAGCGCAGGCGCGACGCCTGCTGAGCGAGACCCTCGACGATTTCGCGCAGGAAGCGGCCGACGCCGGTCCGCTGCCGGCGGTGCTGGTGCGGCGCGCGCTGCGCGATGCGCTGTCCCGGCCTTCGCCGCACCGGCCGTGGTTGTCCGGCGGCGTCACCTTCGCCGGCATGGTGCCGCTGCGCACGGTGCCGTTCCGCGTGATCTGCCTGCTCGGGCTGGATGCCGACGCCTATCCGCGACGCGAACCCGCCGACGACATCAACCGTCTGGTCGACGCGATCCAGGGCCGCGCCTTGCGGCGCCTGGGCGATCGCTCGGTGCGCGACGACGACCGCTTCCTGTTCCTGCAACTGCTGTGCGCGGCCGGCGACGTGTTCTATCTCAGTTACGGCGGCCGCGACGCGCGCGACGGCAGCGTGCGCGAGCCGTCGCCGGTGATCGGCGAACTGCTCGACGCGGTGGAAGCGATGCACGGCGACGCGACCCGCGATGCGCTGTGCGTGGTGCATCCGCTGCAGCCGTTCTCGCCGCGTGCGTTCGGCGCCGGCGACGATGGTGGCGTCGAGCCGCGCCGGTTCTCGTATCGGAAGGAATGGCGCGCGACCGCGTCGCCGACAGGCGCGCCCACGATGGAAGCGCCCTTCGCGAATGTCGCGCTGCCGTCGGACGACGTCGGCGTGCCGGATCGCGAGACGCTGCAGCGGTTCTTCGCGCATCCGGCGAAGCTCTGGTTGCACGAATCTCTCGGATTGCGGTTGCCGCGGGTCGACGAAGCGCGGCCGGATCGCGAACCGCTCGGCAGCGACGCACTGCTGCGCTGGCAGGTGCTCGACGCGGCGCTGGTCGATGAGCGCGGCGATCCACAGGAGGATGCCTCCGGCCTCGACGGACTCGCCGCGCACCTGCGCGCCCGTGCGCTGCTGCCGCCAGGACGCGATGGCGTCGCGCTCGCGCGCGACGCGGGCGATGTGCGTCGACAACTGCGTGCAGCGCGCGCCCAGCTGTGCGGCGCGACGCCGGCGACCTGCGTGCAGGGCGACACCGGTCTCGGCATCGATACGCGTTTCGACGATGTCCATGTCGATGACGCGCAGGGCGGTCTGCGCGTCCTGCTCAGCGCGGGCAGCCTCGACGGCAAGCGTCGTTTGCGCGCGGGGATCGATCATCTGCTGCTCGCGGCGCTGCTGGGCGAAGCGGCGACGACCCGTCTGATCGCGATCGACAGGAAGAAGGGCGCCTTGATCGAAGCGGTCTGGCGCGGCGTGTCGCAGGCGCAGGCGCGCGCACGTCTGCAGTGTCTGCTCGGGTGGTGGCGCGAAGGCCGATCCGCGCCGCTGCCGTTCGCACCGAAGGCGGCGTTCGCGTACGCGCAGTCCTTCGGCGACAAACGCGATCCGATGCTGGCGTGGCGCGCGGCCTGGGCCGCCTACGCGCCGTTCAACGGCGGCGGCGAACACGACGACCCGTGGCTGGCGCTCGCGTTCCGTCCCCAGGGTCTGCTGGCCGCGTTCGACGATCCGTGTTCGTTGCGTTTCCGCGACCTCGCGCTGCAGGTGTTCGATGCCGTGGGGACAGGCGGATGAGCGATCAGCTGCCGCTGTTCGGTACGACCGCCGTGGCCGGTGACGAAGCAGTCGCCGGCGATGTCGCGCTGCGTCTGCCGCTCGACGGCGTGCGTTTGATCGAAGCCAGCGCCGGCACCGGCAAGACCTTCGCGCTGACCACGCTGGTGTTGCGTCTGCTGCTGGAGCGCGGCGCGACCCTGTCGCAGATCCTTGCGGTGACCTTCACCCGCGCCGCGACCCAAGAGCTGCGTCAGCGCGTGCGTCGACGCCTGCGGCTGGCCAGACGATTGCTCGATGCACCGGACCACGCCCCGTCCGGCGAAGCCGCGCCGACGCAGGTCGTGCTGCGCGCAGCGATCTTGCGCGACGGCGAGAGGCGGGTGCGCGAGCGGATCGAAGCCGCGCTGTTGCAGATCGACGAGGCCACGATCTCGACGATCCACGGGTTCTGTCATCGCGCGCTGCGCGAGTTCGGTTTCCGCGCCGGCCTGCTCGCCGAGACCGAAGTCGTCGACGATGCCGCCGTGGTCTGGGACGAGGTCGCCGCCGAATTGTGGCGGGCCGCCGCGAATGCGATGCCCGGCATCGGCGAGCCCGATCCGCATGCGCTGATGGTCGCGCTGTGGGACACGCCGGAGGCGATGGCGAAGACCCTGCCGAAGCTCTGCGATGCGTCCCGCACGCTGTACCCGCAGGCCGGCGAGTCCGACGCCGCGACCGCGCTGCATGCGCTGCGCGATGCCGCCGTCGCGCGTTACGACGCGCGCATGGCCGAGCGGCGGCAGTCCGACCAGGATCAGTTGATCGCCCGCGTCTGGGACGCGAGCGCCGACGCCGATTTCGCCGCGGCGCTGGCCGCGCGCTGGCCGTATCTGCTGATCGACGAATTCCAGGACACCGATCCGCGCCAGTGGGACATCTTCAGGCGCATGCACGAAGCGGCCGGTGCGGTGCCGTGCTGGTTGTGCCTGATCGGCGATCCCAAGCAGGCGATCTATCGTTTCCGCGGCGGCGATCTCGCGACCTATCTCGAAGCGAAGCGCTACGCGCAGGTGCGGTCCGGCGACACCGCGACGGCGACGCTCGACGACAACTACCGCTCGACGCCGGCGGTGCTGCGCGCGATCGACACGCTGTTCCGCGCCAGCCCGCTGCCGTTCATCGAAGAACGCATCGCCTTTCCCGCGGTGCAGGCCGCCGGCGATGTACGCGACGACGACCTGCGCCTCGACGACGCGCCGGTGCCGGGCATGACCCTGCACTGGTTGCCGGCGATGGCGCCGGATCCGTCCGCCGGACCGCGCAGCGCGGCGTCGCGCGGCATCCGCACCAAGGAGCAGGAGTTCGCGCTGATGCGCGAGGCCGCCGTGCACGCGGTCGCCGCGCTGCTCGCGCGCAGCACGCTGCGTGTCCGCGGCGTCGAGCGCCGACTGCGACCCGCCGACATCGCGATCCTCACCGGCACCAACGATCAGGCCGCCGACATGCAGCGCGCGCTGGTGCGGGCCGGGATCGCCGCGGCCACGCTGTCGGGCGCGAACGTGTTCGCCGGCGACGCCGCGGAAGACCTGCACGCCCTGCTCGCCAGCCTGCTCGAACCCGCGGACACCGGTCGTTTCCGTGCCGCGCTGGCGACGCGGCTGCTCGGCGTCGATGCGGCGACCATCGCGACGCTGGAACACGACGACGCCACGCTGCAGCGTTGGACGTCGCGCTTCACGACCGCGGCGGCGACTTGGCGCGCGCGCGGACCGCTGCCGGCGCTGCTGCCGTTCGTGGTCGAGGCCGCGCCGCGCTGGCTGGCGCAGGCGGACGGCACGCGCCGGCTGACCGATGCGCTGCATCTGGCCGAACTGCTGCAGGCGGAATCCGCGCTGCGCAGCGGTCCGGCCGAGCAGCTGCAGTGGTTCGCGCAGCAGCGCGGGCAGGGCGCCGCCGATGAAACGCGCCAGCTGCGGCTCGAATCCGACGCCGGGATGGTGCAGATCTCGACGATCCACAAGAGCAAGGGCCTCGAATATCCGGTGGTGGTGCTGCCGTTCGTGGCCTACCGCGGTGGGCGTTCGGCATCCGGCCTGCATTACCGCGACTTCCACGATGCGCAGGGACGGCCCGCGCGGGCCTGGGCCTGCAAGGACGTGCTCGAACCGGCGCAGGGCGATGCGATCGATGCCGAGGTCGCGCGCGAGGAGCAGGCGGAAGCGCAGCGTCAGCTGTACGTCGCGTTGACCCGCGCGCAGCACGCATTGCATGTGGTCTGGAGCCGCAACGATGCGGTCGAGACCACCGCGATGCACTGGCTGCTGCATGCCGGCGAGAAGACCGGGCGCAAGAACGATGCGCTCGATCATGCCGGCATGCTCGCGCGCATCGAACGCCTCGCTCGCGATGCGGAGGGCGCGATCGTCGTGCGCCCGTTCGATCCGGACGCACCATTGCCGCGCATCGACGGCGACGGCGCGGAAGACACGACAGCGCCGCCGCCGCGCACGCCGCGCCGTCGCTTCTCCTCCGAACTGCGCCTGCACAGCTTTTCGTCGCTGCATGCGCGCAGCGAGGACGGCGATGCGTTGCGCGGCGCCGGCGACGAGCCGGCCACCGTCGCCGCGGACGCGGACGAAGGCGAATCGCTCGGCGGCACGGCGTTCGGCAACGCGGTGCATCTGGCGTTGGAATCGGTCGATGCCGCGGCCTGGGTGCGCGTGCCCGGGGCGCAGGAAGACGCGTGCCCGCCGACGCAACGCCCGTTGCTCGAACGCGCGTTGTCGCGCCACGGTCTCGCGGCGACGCCGGCGCATGTCGCGCAGACCGCGCGACTGGTATCGCGCGCGCTCAACGTCGCCCTGCCCGGCGGTGTGCGTCTGTGCGCGCTGCCGGCATCGCAACGGATCCGCGAACTGCCGTTCCATTTCCGGCTCGCGCCGGTTCGCATCGATGCGATCCACGCCTTGCTGGAAGCCCACGGCTACCCGCGCGCGCGCCGAGCGACGCCGGTGACGCTCGAAGGTCTGATGCACGGCTTCATCGACCTCGTCTACCGCGATGCCGACGGCCGGCATCATGTGCTCGACTACAAGACCAATCGTCTGCCCGGTTACGACCCGGCGACGCTGCGGCGCGCGGTCGCACATGCCGACTACGACCTGCAGTACCTGATCTATCTGGTCGCGTTGCGGCGCTGGCTGCGATTGCGGCACGGCGATCGCTACGACGACGCGCGCCATCTCGGCGGCGCGGTGTATCTGTTCTTGAGGGGCATCGATCCGAGAGGGATCGATCCGGGAGAGGCCGATCCGAGAGAGGCCGATCCGCGCGACGACGGTCGTGTCGCCGCGCCGCGCGATGGCGTGCATGTCGATCCGGTCGATCCGGTGCTGCTGGCCGCGCTCGACGCGCTGTTCGACGGAGATGCGCGATGAACGCGCCCGCGCAGGATCTCGCCGCGAAAGCGCTGCATCGATTGCAGGTCGATGGCGCGCTGCGCGAGGTCGATGTCGCGTTCGCGCGGCTGTTGCGCGGACGTCTCGGCGCCGATGCCTGCGTCGCGCTTGCGGGCGCGCTGGCGATGCGCGCGGTCGCGCTCGGCCACAGCAGTTTCGCGCTCGCCGATGCGCAGCGCTTGATCGACGCGCTGGGCGCATCGGCGCAACTGCCGCCGTTGGAGGACTGGCGTGCGGCGCTCGCGGCCGACGCGCAGGTCGCGTCGGCGGTGTCCGCCGCGGGCGACCGCGACGCCGCGTTGTTGACCTTCGAGCACGGGCGCGTGGCGTTGATGCGCTACGCACGCTACGAACAGACGCTCGCCGAGCGCGTGCTCGAACGTGCCGGTCGCGTCGTGCCCGACGAGGGCCGCGACGCGGCCCTGCTGCCGGTGTTCCGGCGATTGTTCGCCGACGCTGCCGAGACGGACGACGCGGCCTGGTCGCTGGAACCGGCGGTCTCGGCGGTGTCGACCTCGCTGCGGCGTCCGTTCCTGTTGATCACCGGCGGTCCCGGGACCGGCAAGACCACCACCGTGGCGCGATTGCTGGCGGTGCAGCTGGCCGCCGCGCGACTGCACGGCGCACCGCCGCCGAGGATCGCGCTGGCCGCGCCTACCGGGCGCGCCGCCGCGCGACTGGGCGAGGCCATCGAAAGTGTGGTCCGCGCGGATCTCGACGCGGGCCGGCTCGATGCCGACCTCGCCGACGCGATCCCGCGCAGCGCCCGCACCCTGCACCGGTTGCTCGGTTGGCGGCCGGGCAGCGTGCGCTTCCGGTACGGCCCCGATCATCCGCTGCCGGTCGACCTGGTGGTCGTCGACGAAGCCTCGATGATCGATCTGCCGCTGATGACCAAGCTCGTGTCGGCCATCCCGGCCGACGCGCGGCTGGTGCTGATCGGCGATCCGGACCAGTTGCCCGCGGTGGAGGCGGGCGATGTGCTCGGCGGCCTCTGCGCCGCGTCGGACCAGAACGTATCCGACGGCAGCGCGTCCTCGGACATCGCGCCGCTCGCCGGCACGCGCGTCGTGCTCACCCGGCGCTGGCGTCAGGCCGGCGCGGCCGGACTGCGCGCGCTCGCCGATGCGGTGCAGAGCGGCGACCGCGACGCCGTGTTCGAGCGGCTGGCTTCGGACGATCCGGCGCTGGTGCGTCGTCACGGCGATGTCGCGGCCCTGGCCGAGACCCTGCGCCGCGAAGTGTTGCCCGCGTTCGAGGCGGTGCGCGACGCCGACGATCCGGCGCAGGCGTTGCAGCGCGCGGGTGCCCTGCGCGTGCTCGCGGCCTTGCGTCGCGGCCCGTTCGGCGCCGAGGACTGGAACGCCTGGTGCGCGGGCGAACTCGGTGCCCGCCAGGAACATTTCCACGGCCGCGTGATCGCGATCGCCGCCAACAGCGAGCGTCATGGCCTCTACAACGGCGATCTCGGCGTGATCTGGCACGAATCCGACGGCGAACCGGTGGCGTGGTTCGCGACCGCGCATGGTCTGCGCGCATGGCGACCCGCGCAGCTGCCCGCGCACGCGTCCGCCTACGCGACCACCGTGCACAAGGCCCAGGGCTCGGAATTCGACCGGATCGCGCTGATCCTGCCCGACGCCGACGCGCGCGTGCTCTCGCGCGAACTTCTCTACACCGCGCTGACCCGCGCCCGCCGGCAGGTCCTGCTGTGGGCGACGAGCGAGGCGCTGGAACGCGCGCTGGAGCGCCGGACCTGGCGGGATTCCGGGCTGGAGGCGCGATTGCGTGCGCCGTCGTCTGCATCCGCGGGACGCTCCTTGCCGTAATCCTTCCGGTCGGCGACCGCCGACCGCGCTACCATCCCCTGCCCACGACCGCCATTCCCCCGAGACCTTCCCATGTGCTCCGACGACGCCCACGACGATGTCCGCGATGCGGTCGCTTCCTCCACCGACGCCCGCCACGGCGTTTCCCGCGTGCAGGCCGAGGACGCGGTGCGCATCCTGCTGCGCTGGGCGGGCGACGACCCGGCCCGCGAGGGCCTGCTCGACACCCCCAAGCGGGTGGTCAAGGCCTACACCGACTGGTTCAGCGGCTACGCCACGGACCCGGAGGACTATCTCAAGCGCACGTTCGAGGAAGTCGGCGGCTACGACGAAATGGTCGTGCTGCGCGACATCGAATTCGAGAGCCACTGCGAACACCACATGGCGCCGATCATCGGCAGGGCCCACGTCGGCTACCTGCCCAGCGGCCGCGTCGTCGGCATCAGCAAACTCGCGCGCGTGGTCGAAGCCTACGCCCGCCGCTTCCAGGTGCAGGAAAAGATGACCGCGCAGATCGCGCGCTGCATCCAGGACGCCCTGCAGCCGCGCGGCGTCGGCGTGGTGATCGAGGCCGCGCACGAATGCATGACCACCCGCGGCATCCACAAGCGCGGCGTCAGCATGGTCACCTCGAAGATGCTCGGCACCTTCCGCGACGATGCCCGCACCCGCGCCGAATTCCTCGAATTGATCCGGGTGCGCGGAGAGCGTTGATGCGCGAGGTTCCGCCGATCATGGGCGCGTCCCGGTGCGCCACCGGGATCCGATCGCGTAGGGCGGGCTCAAGCCCGCCATGATCGAAGCCGTCGACCTGCGGCTCGCGTCGCGCGCGATGGGAGGCGGCGTTCTCCTTCGGCGGGCCTGAGCCCGCCCTACGACTTCAAACCGGATACAGCGCGTCCGGCGCCGCCGGTCATTTGACGGCGTGGAAGATCTGTTCCGACCGATGGCCATTGATGTTCGAATGCACATCGGCCCTGAACTCGGATCCTTGGAATTCGCCGCAGTAATCGACTGACTTCGCAGGGTCCCTACGGGTCTCGTCTTCCGATGCGGGCTGTCCGGCCGTGAGGCTGAAGCAGATCCGGCCCGCCTCCGCCCGATAGGTGCCGGCCGTGACAACCGGATTCCCGCGATGGAACCACTGCCGGATCTCGTCGTACGTGCCCGAGGAACTCGTCCCGATCACGGTGCCGTCGGGATGGAACATCAGATGCTGGTAGATGCCGGCGACCATGGCGCCCTCGACGGTGCGCACGGGCGTCTTGAACGGAATCAGGTCCGTTGAATACGTCCCCTCGATGCGAGGGGGTTCCGCCTCCTGCGCCCGCACCGCGAGCGGAGCGACGAGGCAGACGACGATCAGCGCCCACAGGATTCGCATGGTGACTCCGGCTTCCAACGCGCGGTCGAACCGCGACGACATCGCCGTCGATTGTAGCGGCTTGTCCGCTGTCGGGGCATCGAGAACCGTAGGGCGGGCTTGAGCCCGCCCTACGGGTTCTATCTGGTGGATGGTGATGGTGGGAATGAAGGCCGCCATGCGCGCGCCGCATCGTCTCAAAATTCAGGGACACAGTTCAATTTACAGACTCGATACCGAGCATCAATGATTAAAAAATCTTTTTCTTCAGGTCTGAGAATGCGTTCATCCCGCCGCGCCAGTCGCTACCGGTTTTTGGTAGCACGAATGGATAGCGTGAGTCATTGTTGAAGAGGAGCTTATAGTGCTTGCCTTCGTCATGAATATAAAAACCGAGATCTTCGAGTTCGGCGCGTATCGATGAGGTTAGAGAGGTGTATTGCCGTAGAGTGCTTTTTAGTCGATCAAGAATTTCGTCGCGATCCCCTGGATTTTCATTGTTATTGATGATTGACTCAAAGACGTGACTTCTTCGGGAGTGTGGCTCAGAGGAATCTTTTGCATTTTTGAGCGCCTCTGCAATGAATCCAAGTTGTTCGCCTTGGTAGAAATCGGATTCGCTTGTTTCTAGTGAAATGACGGAGTTCCCATTCTGAGGTGTTCCGCGACTTGCTCTGGAAATGACGACGCTGTAACGCGCTCTTGTAAGCTCGGTTTCTAGGCGTTGGATTTCCTCATCTTTCGCTGCAATCTCTGTGTCAAAATGTTTTATGTAGTCATCAATATTGTCTGAGCCGGATGCCCGCAGAGATTCTAATTTTTGGCGAGAAATCATTTCTTGCAAATATGACCAAGTGCACTCGCGTCTTATGCGCTGATAAAGGAGGGACATTCTTATTTTTTTGGATATTGCGGACTGTAAAGATGTTGGGTTGCTCCATTGACTGGGAAGGTATGTCCACTTGCCAATTCCGTCAGGCCAGTAAATTGCTACGGCACCCCCATATACATTCTCTCCAAATACTTGACGCATTATTTTTGTCGAAAACTTTCGACTTGGCTCTACTATCACGTGAGCCATTCCGGAAATCCATTTCGACAATAAATGTGGATCTATAGATAAATCTTCTTTTTTGTTTCGGCTTGCATAAACAACAGGCATGACGCCACCTGTATCTGCGCAGATTATTCGCTCGGCAAGATCGGTGTCAGATTCTGATAAAAGTATTGGACTATCTGTCACCGGAAGTATGCCGTCATGGCCGTGTGCAAAATTCTGCATAAGCAGCTTTACTATGTATGGCCTTTTTCCTTGCTCTAACCTTTCAACGGGCAGCTCGGAGTCAACGCTAAGTTGGATGCTTACCCAGAACCCTTTGTCGGACTTGTTCCCAAGGACGTCGGTCACCCACCTGACGTCATCTTCATCTATTTTTTCATATCGAACCCCGCCGGTAGATGTTGATGTGGATTCATAAAGGCCGAAACTTGCGAATTCACGGTCGTTTCCAAATTTTCCTTCGTTAATGAATTCTGGGATTGTATTTGAAAGTGCTGTGTGCGGGCTCTTAATAATCCAGGTGCGGCAGCAGTTCATGAACTCGGCCATGCTGGCAGATGATGCAATTGGAAATTGAGTCTTAAACGTTAGCATCTTGATTGTCTTCCTAATTTATATTTGCATTTTGATCGATGGAAAGGACTTCTTATGAAGTCTCTGCTTGTCTTTCCATGTCTGTCAACGCAACCCAACCTGTCAAAACAAACAGGTTCTCCCTCTTTCCACGCAACAGCAGATCCCTCCGCAGGCATCGCCCGCGTTCGGGATGACAGTGATGAGAAGTGATGCGGCAGGCATCCGCCCGCCGACATCCACGACGCGTCGTTCGCGTGCGGCTTACGCCGTCGCCAGAAACCGCACGATGCTCGCCGCCGCGTCGCGGCCTTCCTGCACGGCGGTGACGACGAGGTCGGCGCCGCGGACGCCGTCGCCGCCGGCGAAGAGTTTCGGGTTCGCGGTCTGGTAGGGATACACCGGATTGTTCGCATCGAACCGTGCGGGGTGGTGCGGCGGCGGTGCGGGCGTGATCCGGATGCGGCCGTCGTCGTGCAGGGCGACGCCGTGCGCGGCGAGCCACGACGGCGGGTCGGGCTGGAAGCCGAAGGCGATGAGGACGATGTCGGCGTCGAGATCGGTTTCGCTGCCGGGCACCTGTTCGGGGCGACGGCGGCCGCGGGCGTCGGGCGCGCCGAGCCGGGTTTCGGCGACGCGCACGGCGCGGACGTTGCCGGCGCCGTCGTCGAGCAGGGCCAGCGGCGCGCGCTGGAACAGGAACCGCACGCCTTCCTCGCGCGCGTTCGCGACTTCGCGCGCGGAGCCGGGCATGCTGGCTTCGTCACGACGGTACACGCAGCTGACCTGCGATGCGCCGAGACGCACGGCGCTGCGCACGCAGTCCATGCCGGTATCGCCGCCGCCGAGCACGACCACGCGCTTGCCGTGCAGGTCGGGCAATGCGACGCGATCCTCCCAGCCGGCGATCGGTCGGCTTTCGGCGTCGTTCCCGCCGACGACGATGCGGCCGTTCTGTACCAGGAAGGGCAGGGCCGGCAGCACGTTGCGCAGCTCCTGTCCCGGCAGTCCGCCGTCGGTGTAGCGGTAACTGCCGAGGCCGAGGAACACCGCGTCGTGGTCGGCGAGCAGCGCGTCGACGGACACGTCGCGGCCGACCTCCACGCCGAGGCGGAACTCGACGCCCATGCCTTCGAGCACGCGACGCCGTTCCGCGATCACGGTTTTTTCGAGCTTGAAGCTGGGAATGCCGAACTGCAGCAGGCCGCCGATCTGTTCGTAACGATCGAACACCGTGGCCCGTACGCCCGCGCGCGCGAGGCGGTCGGCGCAGGCGAGGCCCGCGGGGCCGGCGCCGACGATCGCGACGCGCTTGCCGGTGGGCGTCGCGGTCGAAAGATCGGGCGTCCAGCCTTCGCTCAGCGCGCGATCGACGATGTACTTCTCGACCGCGCCGATGGTGACCGCGCCGAAGCCGTCGTTGAGCGTGCAGCTGCCTTCGCAGAGCCTGTCCTGCGGGCAGACGCGGCCGCAGATCTCGGGCAGCGGGTTGGTTTCGTGGCAGAGTGCGGCCGCCTCGTGCACGCGGCCTTCGCGCGCCAGTTCCAGCCACTGCGGGATGTAGTTGTGCAGCGGACAGCCCCAACTGCAATAGGGGTTCCCGCAATCCAGACAGCGCGACGCCTGCTTCTTCGCGTCGGCCTCGTCGAAGCGGCCGTAGAGCTCGTGCCAGTCGCCCTGGCGGCGCAGTTCCACCGGCACGCGCTCGGGCATCTGCCGCTGCGATTGCAGGAAGGCCTGGGGTGTTTTCTTGCTCATGCCGATTCGCCCCCGGCGTAAAAACCAACGCGATGGAGAGAAGCCCCCTTGGCAAGGGGGCGCGCCGAAGGCGCGGGAATCGGAGATGCGAAGCGGGGCCCGAGATTCGCGAGGCGAATCTTGGGATGATCATTTCGTGCGGAGCGCGAAATGATCATGCCGCCCTCCTGAGCGTTTCGCCCAGCGCCTCGATGCTCACCGCCTTCGGCTTCACCAGCCAGAATTTGCCGAGGTAATCGCGGAAGTTGTCGAGGATGCGCTGCGCGTGCGCGCTGCCGGTCAGCTGGTGGTGGCGTTCGAGCAGATCGAGCAGATGCGAGCGGTGGTTGCCGAAGCCCTCGTGGTTGATGCGCAGGATGTCGATCAGTTCGTGGTTGTAGCGGTCGACGAAATCGCGGTCGCGGTCGAGCACGTAGGCCATGCCGCCGGTGAAGCCGGCGCCGAAGTTCAGGCCGGTGCGGCCGAGCACGACCACCACGCCGCCGGTCATGTACTCGCAGCAGTGGTCGCCCGCGCCTTCGACGATGGCCAGCGCGCCGGAATTGCGCACCGCGAAGCGTTCGCCGGCGCGCCCGGCCGCGAACAGTTCGCCGCCGGTGGCGCCGTAGAGGCAGGTGTTGCCGAGGATCGCGGATTCGTTCGCGGCGTAGCGCGCGCCGCGCGGCGGACGGATCACGATGCGGCCGTCGGCCATGCCCTTGCCGACGTAATCGTTGGCTTCGCCCTCGAGTTCCAGATGCAGGCCGCCGGCGAGGAACGCGCCGAAACTCTGGCCGGCGCTGCCGTCGAAACGCAGGTCGATCGGCGCGTCGCGCATGCCGTGGTTGCCGTGCAGGCGGGCGATGCGTCCGGAGAGGCGCGCGCCGATGCTGCGGTCGGTGTTGCGGATGAGATAGCGGCGCGGCGTCGCCGGATCGTTGCCGCGCTTGTGCGCGATCGCGTCGGCGAGATCGGCGTCGAGTCGCGCGGCGAGGCCTTCGGCCGCCGGCGGGACGCGGCGCACCCCGCAACGGGCGCTGCCGGCGAGGGCGTCGCTGGACAGCAGCGGCGACAGATCGAGCAGGCGATGCTGCGGCAGCGTGCCTTCGGTCTGGCGCAGCAGATCGGTGCGGCCCACGATCTCGTCGAGCGAGCGAGCCCCCAATTGCGCCAGATGGCCGCGGACTTCCTCGGCCAGGCCGCGGAAGAAATTCTCCACGCGTTCGGGCAGGCCGGTGAAGTGCTCGGCGCGCAGGGTGTCGTCCTGGGTGGCGACGCCGGTGGCGCAGTTGTTGAGATGGCAGATGCGCAGGTACTTGCAGCCCAGCGCGATCATCGGCGCGGTACCGAAGCCGAAGGACTCGGCGCCGAGCAGCGCCGCCTTGACCACGTCGAGCCCGGTCTTCATGCCGCCGTCGGCCTGCACGATCACGCGATCGCGCAGGCCGTTCGCCATCAGCGACTGGCGCGCTTCGGACAGCCCCAGTTCCCACGGCGTGCCGGCGTAGCGGATCGAGGAGATCGGGCTGGCGCCGGTGCCGCCGTCGTGGCCGGAGATGGTGACGAGGTCGGCGCCGGCCTTGGCCACGCCGCTCGCGATCGTGCCCACGCCCGCGTGCGCGACGAGCTTTACCGAGATCAACGCGTCCGGATTCACCTGGCGCAGATCGAAGATGAGCTGCGCGAGATCCTCGATCGAGTAGATGTCGTGGTGCGGCGGCGGCGAGATCAGACCGATGCCCGGCCGCGCGTAGCGCAGCTTCGCGATCAGCGCATTGACCTTGTGCCCCGGCAGCTGGCCGCCTTCGCCGGGCTTGGCGCCCTGCGCGACCTTGATCTGCAGCACTTCGGCGTTGACCAGATATTCCGGAGTGACGCCGAAGCGTCCCGACGCGACCTGCTTGATCTTCGAGACCTTGTCGGTGCCGTAGCGCGCGGGATCTTCGCCGCCTTCGCCGGAATTGCTGCGCCCGCCGAGCCGGTTCATCGCGATCGCCAGCGCTTCGTGCGCTTCGGGCGAGAGCGCGCCGAGGCTCATGGCCGCGGTGTCGAAACGGCGGACGATGTGCTCGATCGGCTCGACCTCGTCCAGCGGGATCGGCGTCGTCTGCGCGGTATCGAGCGCGAGCAGGTCGCGCAGCGCCGCCGGCGGACGGTCGTTCACCGCGCTGGCGTAGGCGGCCCAGTCCTCGCGCGCGCCGCTGCGGACCGCGCGCTGCAGGGTGGTGACCACGTCGGGGTTGTACTGGTGGTATTCGCCGTGCGGCGTGTATTGCAGCAGGCCGCCGATTTCCGGAAGCGCGGCGCTGTCCCAGGCGCGCGCGGCGATCTGCGCGGCCTCGGCCTGCAGTCGTTCGAAGGTCGCGCCGCCGATCCGCGAGGGCGTGCCCTCGAAGCACAGGTCGACGACCTCGCGGTCGAGCCCGACGATCTCGAACAGCTGCGCGCCGCGATAGCTGCCGATGGTGGCGATGCCCATCTTCGAGATGATCTTCAGCAGTCCCTTCTTGATCCCGCGCCGGTAGCTGCGGCCGATCTGCGCGACCTCGCCGTGCTTGGTCTTGAGGATGCCGCGCTCGCCGAGATCGTGCAGGGTCTGGTAGGCGAGATAGGGGTAGACCGCGGTCGCCCCGTAGCCGATCAGACAGGCGAAATGGTGCGGGTCGCGCGCGGTGCCGGTTTCGACGATCAGGTTCGAGGCGCAGCGCAGGCCGGTGCGGACCAGGTGGCGATGGATCGCGCCGGTCGCGAGCAGCGCATGCAGCATCAGATGGTCGCGGCGCGGGCGGCGGTCGGTCAGCACCAGCAGCATGACGCCGTCGCGGGCCGCGGCCTCGGCCTCGGCGCACAGCCGCAGCAGCGCCGCGCGCATGCCTTCCTCGGCGGCGAAGTTGAGGTCGAGGTAGCGATGCGAATCGGCGAACGGCGCGGTCGTCAGCAACTGGCGCTGCTTGCGCTGCGACAGCACCGGCGAGTTCAGCATCACGTGCCGCACCTGTTCCGGACCGTCGACGAAGAGGTTGCCCTCGCGTCCGATCTGCGTGCCGAGCGACATCACGCAGTCCTCGCGCAGCGAATCCATCGGCGGGTTGGTCACCTGCGCGAAGGCCTGGCGGAAGCGGTCGTACAGCGGCCGCAGCTGCGAGGAGAGCGCCGCCATCGGCACGTCGTCGCCCATCGAGCCCACGGCTTCCTGTTCGGTCTCGGCCAGCGGGCGCAGGATCTGCTCGCGTTCCTCGCGGCTGAGCTGGAACAGTTTCTGGAAGCCGGCGAGGGTCGAGGCGTCGAACGGCGCGGCGGTGGTGTTCGGGTCGATCAGCTCGCTGTGCAGGTAGGTCATGCCCTGCTTCAGCCATTGCTTGTACGGCGCGCGCGCGCGGTTGATCTGGTCGATGGCGTCGGAATCGAGCAGGCGCCCCGCGCCGAGATCGGCGGCGATCATCTGTCCCGGGCCGAGCTTGCCCTTGGCGAGGATGCGCGCGTCGTCGACGTCCCACACGCCCGCCTCGGACGCGACCATGAACACGCGCTCGTCGCTGAGCTGCCAGCGCGCGGGGCGCAGGCCGTTGCGGTCGACCGTGCATGCGGCGTAGCGGCCGTCGAAGGCGACGATGCCGGCCGGGCCGTCCCACGGCTCGCTGTTGATCGCGTAGTACTCGTAGAACGCGAGCAGGTCGGCGTCCTTGTATTCCAGCGATTGGGTCGCCGGCGGGATCAGGATGCGCAGCGCCTTGAGCAGATCCATGCCGCCGGCCTGCAGCAGTTCCAGCATCGAGTCGAGGCTCTGAGAGTCGGAGCCGTCCATCTCGATCGGCGGATCGAATTCGGAGGGATCGAGCGCGTCGGTGCGCCAGACGTGGGCGCGGGCGCGGGCCCAGACGCGATTGCCGGAGATGGTGTTGATCTCGCCGTTGTGCGCGAGCAGGCGGAACGGCTGCGCCAGCGGCCAGCGCGGACTGGTGTTGGTGGAGAAGCGCTGGTGGAACACCACCGCGCTGCTCGCCAGCTCCGGGCGCTGCAGATCGGGATACAGCCGCGGCAGGTATTGCGGCAGCACCATGCCCTTGTAGCCGATGCTGTCGGCGGACAGGCTGACCACGTGCAGGCCGGGCACGTCGCGCAGCCGTTGTTCGGCGCGGCGGCGCGCGAGATACAACGCGCGGCGGAAGGCCTCGGGCGACATCCGCGCGCCTTCCACGTCGAGCAGCGGCACCACGAACAGTTGCTCGATCGCCGGCATCGTCGCCTTCGCCAGCGCGCCGCAGACCGCGTCGTCGGTCGGCACCGTGCGCCAGCCCGAGACCGCCAGACCGACTTCGCGCAGGGCCTGGGCGAAGGTCGCGTGCACCCGCGCGATCGCCTCGGCGTCGTGCGGCATGAATACGATTCCGGAGGCGTAGCGCTGGCCGAGGACGATGCCGGATTCGCTCGCGAGCGCGCGCAGGAAGGCGTCGGGCGTCTTCATCAGCAGGCCGCAGCCGTCGCCGGACAGGCCGTCGGCGGCGATGCCGCCGCGGTGCGCCATCCGCGCCAACGCGTCCAGCGCCTGGCGGACCAGCGCCGGGTCCGGAAGGTCGTCGAGATGCGCGATCAGGCCAAAACCGCAGGCATCGCGCTCATCGCGCGAGTCGTAAAGGCCGAGGTGGACACGACGGCCGCCGGGTTGATGACTTTCCATTCGGGAGGGGGCTCCGAGGGAAATGAGGCGACGCGTCCCCCGCGGGCCGTCCGTACGGTCCGCGTGTTCCCTGTCGCTGGATGACCCGACTAAAGCACAAATGTTGCACTGCGGCAACCGGGGCGCCGAGGCACGCGGCCGGCCGCCCGGCCCGTCCGCCGGGGTAGACTGCCGGCTGGACCCCCAGCCCCGCCCTCCCCGTGAACACGCCCCTTTCCGGCGCGCGACGTCAGGCCGCGCTCGTCTTCATCTTCGTCACCGTGCTGATCGACGTGCTCGCCTTCGGCGTCATCATCCCGGTGCTGCCGCATCTGGTGCAGTCGTTCGTCGGCGGCAGCGAATCCGAAGCTGCGTACTGGGTGGGTCTGTTCGCCAGCGCGTTCTATCTGGTGCAGTTCTTCGCGGCGCCGGTGCAGGGCGCTCTGTCCGATCGCTTCGGACGGCGACCGGTGATCCTGCTGTCGTGCCTCGGTCTCGGCGTCGACTTCATCTTCATGGCGCTCGCGCCGAGCCTCGCGTGGCTGTTCGTCGGGCGCATGATCGCGGCGGTCACGTCCGCGAGTTTCACCACCGCGAACGCCTACATCGCCGATGTCACCACGCCGGAGAACCGGGCGAAGAGTTTCGGCATGGTCGGTGCGGCGTTCGGCCTGGGCTTCATTCTCGGGCCGTTGCTGGGCGGTCAGCTCGGCGACATCGACCCGCGACTGCCGTTCTGGTGTTCGGCGGCGCTGGCGCTGCTGAATTTCCTCTACGGCCTGTTCGTGCTGCCGGAATCGCTGCCGAAGGCGCGGCGCACGGCCACGTTCGACTGGCATCACGCCAAGCCGCTCGGCTCCGTCCACCTGCTGCGCGGCTATCCCGCGATCTGGGGCCTGGTCGCGGTTGCGTTCCTCGCGAATTTCGCGCACTACGTCTATCCGAGCACGTTCGTGCTGTTCGCCGACGTGAGTTTCGATTGGCACGAGAAGGAAGCCGGCTACGTGCTCGCCGCGGTCGGCGTGCTGAGCGTGATCGTCAACGCGGTGCTCGTCGGCAAGCTGGTCAAGCGCCTGGGCGAACGCCGCGCGCTGCTGTTCGGGCTCGGCTGCGGCGTCGTCGGATTCGTGATCTACGGTCTGGCCGGCAGCGGCTGGATCTTCCTCGCCGGTCTGCCGATCAGCGCGCTGTGGGGCATCGCCGCGCCGGCCACGCAGGCGCTGATCACGCGCCAGGTCGGCCCCGAGGCGCAGGGACGCATCCAGGGCGCGCTCACCAGCCTGATTTCGCTCGCGGGCATCGTCGCGCCGGCGTTGTTCGCGGGTGCGTTCGGGTATTTCATCGGCCCGCGCGCGCCGATGCATCTGCCCGGCGTCGCGTTCCTGATCGCCGCCCTGCTGCTGTTCGGCGCGCTGGTGGTGGCGTGGCGTTTCGCGCGGACGCCCGCGCCCGCGATCGTCGCCGAAGGCGCCTGAGGACGTGCGGCTCAGCCGCCGATCGCTTCCAGATCGCGCGCCGACACCGGCAGGAAGGTCCAGAACGGCACCTGCGTTTCCGCCCAACGCTTCGCCGCATCGTTGAGGATGTCCAGCACCGTTTCGAAGCTCTCCGGTTCGCGCGTGCGCCAATCCTCGGCGTGTTCGAGCACCAGCACGTAACCCGGCGAGGGCAGCCAGGACAGATCGCCGAGGCAGTCGGCCAGCGCATCGAGGTTCTCGCCGAACCACGCCGGAAATTGCATCGCATCCGCGATCTCGCGCATCGCCGCCGCCGCGTCGGCGCAGGCGCGCAGGTCGATCGGCAGCACGGCGAAGCGTTTCTCGATGCCGGCCTCGACCAGCGCTTCGCGATCGCGCGCGTCGACGAAATACGCGCCGGCCTGGTCCGCGTCCGCCAGCAGGGCGTCCAGCGCCATGGCGTTCATCGCGTCGTCTCCCGCGTCGTGTCCGCGCCGTCGAGCGTGAAGCGGCGGAAGCTGCGGTAGTGGTCCTCGGTGTAGAAGTACTCGACCGGCGGTCGACCGCCGGTCACGATCCGGCGCGCGCCGCGATCGCGCGATCCCGGCGTTTCCACCGTGTATTCGCGGTAGTAGCCGCGCGATTTCGGCGGCAGGCGGCGTTCGCGATTCTGGAAGACGCCATCGTCCTGACGATGGGGATAGGGACCGCCGCGTTCGATGCGTTGCAGCGTCTCTACCGCCTCCGGCGGCAGGAACGCCGGATACGCGTATTCCGCGACCGCGGTCTGCGACAGCGGCGGCGGCATGTCCAGCGCGGACGCTGCGGGCGTCGTCGGGGCCGGTGCGGCCGGCGCGCTCTGCGATGGCGTCTGCGGCACGGGCATCGGTACCGGGCCGTTCTCGCGCAGCGATTTCCATGCGACCGCGGCGAGAATCGCCGCCATGCCGATCAGAAGCCACTTCTTCACCGATCCCGGGTTGTGCATCGTCAGGCTCCGCTGGGGGATTCCGCATTGTCGGCCCGCGCGGTCGCGGACACGCTGATCCCGGTCAAAAACCCGCGAATCATGGACGCGGTCAACCGCAGGCGATGGCCGCGATCCTGCCGCTTTCGTCCAGGCGGAGATTGAGACGGTCGCCGCGATAGTCCATGGTCACCATCGTGTCGTGCGCGATCACCCGCACCGTCGCCGCCCCGCTCGCGGCCATCGCTTCGCGGACCGTGTCCTCGTCCGGCATCCGGCCCACGAAACGTTGCGCCGCTTCGGCGCGACAGGCGCCGTCTTCCAGCCCGGGGCCGACGCGGATCTCCGGCTCCGGCGTCGCCTCCGTGCCGGGCGGCGGATCCTGCGAAGCGATCGGCGCGCAGCCGGCGATCGAGATCATCGCGAACAACGACAGCGGCAGCGGCGACATGGCGGCGTCCTTCCGGGGGATGCCGGCAGTATGCAAGGGGCGGCGTGATCTCGCCATACTGCGCAATGACGGCGCCATTTCCTTCGACGGCAGGATCCATGACGCCGCGAGTTCCGCCGCGGAGACGCTGCTCGGGCGCAACGCCAACGGCTGGCAATTCTGGAAATATCGGGACGGCCGCAACGGCTGGGTGCCGTTGGCGCGCATGAAGCGGTAGCCCATCGCAAAGAGATTCGCGGCCGGCATGACTTCCGGCCACTTGACGGCCGGGAGTCTGTGTTCTACAAGTGTAGTACTACAGTTGTAGAGAAGTGGCTCGCATGACCGACGACATCGTATTGAGCGACCTCCAGCTGGACCTGATGCGGGTCCTGTGGCGGGCGGGCGAGCTGAGCGTGGGCGAGGCGACCGAAGCCCTGGCCGACCGCGATCTGGCCCACACCACCGTCGCCACGCTGTTGAGCCGGCTGGAGAAGCGCGGGGTGGTCGAATCCCGCCGCGACGGACGCATGCTGCTCTACCGGCCCTGCGTCAGCGAGGCCCAGGTGCGCCGCAACATGGTGTCGAGCCTGATCGCGCAGGTGTTCCGCGGCGATCCGAAGGCGCTGCTGGCGCATCTGGTGAGCGAGCGCGAGGTGGCGCCGGGCGATCTCGAACAGGTGCGCGCGCTGCTCCAGCGCGACGACGCGGAGACGCCGCGATGATCGAGCGCATCCCGTTCGATGCCCTCCCGTTCGACGGCATCGCGATCGAAAGCCTGTCGCTGGCGCCGATCGCCGGACTGTTCGCGGCGTTCGTCCTGCACGCCACGGTGCTGCTCGGCGCGGTCTGGGCGATCGAGCGCCTGGGCGGACTGAAGCATCCGGCGTGGGCCGAATTGGCCTGGCGGGTGGCCCTGTTCGGCGCGTTCTTGTCGGCGGGCATCGAAGCGCTGCCGACGCCGGTGGCGGCAGGGCGCGACGCGACGCCCGCGATCGCGGCGACGGCGCGCGACACCTCAGTCGCGCCCATCGTCTTCGAAGCGCCATCCACGCCCTCCGCGTCGATGCCGGCGACGGCGCCTCCGGTGCGCGAGGTCGTCGCGCCGCCGCGCACGACGACCACGACCGCCGCGCTCGCATTGCCGCTGGCGAGCGATGCGATCGTCGTCGCGTTGCTGGTATGGCTGCTCGGCTGCGCCGTGTTGTGGCTGCGCATGCTGCATCAGGCGCGCGCGCTGCTCGGGCTGCGTCGGCGCGTGCTCCGCGAAGGTCGTCCCGCTTGCGAAGCGTTGTGGCGCACGACGACGACGCTCGCGCAGGACATGCGCGTCGCGCCACCGCAGTTGCGGGTGCTGCCGGCGTTGCCGAGTCCGATGGTGCTGCCGGGCGTGGTGCTGCTGCCGTCCTGGGCCGAAGGCCTGGACGCGGGACAGCAACGCGCGATGCTCGCGCACGAACTCGCCCATCTGCGTCGCCGCGATCCGCTGTGGCGACCGCTGCAGCGTCTCGCGCTGGCGCCGCTGTTCTTCCATCCGCTGGCATGGCACGCGCTGCGTCGCCTGGAAGCGCTGGCGGAGACGCTGTGCGACCGGGCCGCGGCCGAACGCGGCGACGCGCGCGCGCTCGCCGAATGCCTGGCCGAATGTCTCGCGCGCAATGCGCGATCCACCCAACTGCCGCGCGGCGCCGGTTGGGCGCTGGCGATGGCCGAACGCAGCGACGGCATCGTCGGCCGCGTCCGTACCCTCCTGGAGACCTCCCACATGACGCTTTCGACGATTCCCTCGCGCTGGCGCTGGGCCGCCGGCGCGCTCGCGCTGCTGCTGTTGATCGCGCTGCCCGGCGTGATGGTGGTGACGCGCCCCGGCATGCTCGGCAGCCTGTTCGACGATCACGACCTGTCGGTCACCATCAGCGAGGACGGCAAGACCCAGACCATCCGGTCCGACCTTCCGGGCTCGGGCGATCGTTTCCGCCTGGCGATGAGCGAAGGCGTGGTCTTCGCCGACGACGAAAGCGACGTCGTGCGCATGGAGGCCGGGGCGATGTTCGAACTCTCGCAGACGCACGCCGGCACGACCCGCGAGATCGTCGTCGCGCCGGGTCCCGGCGATACGCTGCGGCGGACCTATCGCGTCAACGGAAAGGCGCATGCGTTCGACGCCGAAGGCCGCGCCTGGCTCGCGAAGGCCATTCCCGACGCCTACCGCATGACCGGCGCCAACGCCGGTGCGCGCAGTCGTCGATTGCTCGCGCGCGGCGGCGTGCCCCTGCTGCTGGAGGAAATCGAACGCATTCCCCACGATTACGCGCGCAGCGAATACATCAGCCAACTGATGATTCTGGCCAAACTCGACGACGCGCAGATGGGGCGCGTGCTGGTCTGGATCTCGAACATGGATTCGGACTACGAGATGCGTCGCGCCATGGGCGCCGTGGTCAAATGGCAGGCGACCGCGCCGACGACGCAGGCCGCGCTGCTGACCGCGGCGAAGGCGATCGACTCGGATTACGAACGCGCGGAATGGCTGATCCTCGCCGCCGAAAAGCTCCCCGTCTCCGGCGCGAACGGCCTGGCCTGGGCGGAGGCGTTGACGCGTTTCGGCAGCGACTTCGAACGCAAGCGCAGCCTGCAGGCCTTGATCGAGCGCGGCCAGCCGCGCGCCGCCGCCCTCGCGGTGGCGCTGCACGCGATGAACGGCATGGAAAGCGATTTCGAGCGCCGCTCGGTGCTGGAAACCGTGGCCGCGACCGGCGCGCCGCTGCCGGACGCCGACTATCTCGCGGTGGTCGATGCGATGACGTCCGATTTCGAGAAGCGCGAAGCCCTGCAGGCGCTGATCCGCAGCGGCGCTCCGGACCTCGCGCGCAGCCGCGGCGTGCTGCAGAGCGCGCGCCGCATGGGCTCCGACTTCGAGGCCGGCGAAGTGCTCGAAGCCTTGGCCGCGGCGATGCCCGACGACAAGACGCTGATCGAGGACTACCGCGCCGTGACCCGCGGCATGCGCAGCGACTTCGAACGCAGCGAAGCGGAGAAGGCGTTGGATCGGTTCTACCGCGGGTAGGCGTCGGCGCGGCGATCGCAGATGAGAAGGCCCCGGGCGCTGCCGGGGCCTTTCGTTTTTCCGAGAACCGCCGGGCTCACGCCGCCGCGCGCGTCTCCGTCGGGACGGCGTCCCACTTCGCCAGCAGCTCCGCTTCCCGGGCCTTGGCCTTGTGCAGGTGCGCTTCCTTGACGTGGCCGTAGCCGCGGATGTGCTCGGGGATCGCGGCGATCTCGGCGGCGAGGGCGGCGTTGCCCTCGGTCAGGCCGGCGAGCAGGCGTTCGATCGTGGCGAAGTAGTCGGCGATGAGTCGGCGTTCCATCTTCCGCTCCTCGGTGTAACCGAAGAGATCGAACGTGCCGCCGCGCAGGCCGCGCAGCTTCGCGAGGAGCCTGAACGCGGTGAACACCCAGGGGCCGTATTCCCGTTTCATCAGCCGGCCCTGCGCATCCTTCTTCGCCAGCAGCGGCGGAGCGAGATGGAAGTGGACCTTGAAGTCGCCCTCGAACTGCTGTTCGATCCGACGGCGGAATTCGCCGCTCGTATAGAGGCGCGCGACTTCGTATTCGTCCTTGTAGGCCATCAGCTTGAACGCATAGCGCGCGACCGCTTCGGACAGGTCGGTGCTGCCCGGCGCCTTCGCGCGTTCGGCGGCGCGCACCTTCGCGACCAGATCGGCGTAACGCTTCGCGTAGGCGGCGTCCTGGTACTCGGTGAGGAAAGCGACGCGACGCGCTATCAGTTCGTCCAGCGAGCGCGACAGGCGCGCGTCGTCGAGCGGCTGGAACGCGTCCTGCGCGTCGGCGCTCGCCGGCACGTGGCGAAGTTCGTCGGCGCGACGCAGGGCGGCCTGCTGCGGCATCAGCCCCGATTCGTGGCCTTCCGAGGCGGTCGGCGCGAGCAGCGGCAGCGCGTGCGGCGTGGCTTCGGCGGCGGTCGGCGCGTTGCGCACGATGCCCGCGGCCTCGACCACGGCCGGCAGGTCGATCGCGGCCAGGCGGCCCCAGGCGAACGCGGTCTTGTTCATCTGCACCGCGGCGCCGTTGAGTTCGATCGCGCGCATGATCGCGTCGAAGGAAATCGGCACCAGGCCGCGCTGCCAGGCGTAGCCGAGCATGAAGAGGTTGGCGGCGATCGCATCGCCCATCAGCGCGGTGGCCAGCTGGGTCGCGTCCACCAGCAGCGGATCGCGTCCGCCGAGCGCGGTGCGGATCGCGGCGACGATGTCGGCGGCCGGGAACTGCATGTCGGGACGCGTGGTGAAGGTGCCGGGCATCGCCTCGTAGCTGTTGAGCACGACGTTGGAGCGGCCTTCGCGGATCTTCGACAACGCCCAGTAGTCGTTGACCACGACCATGTCGCAGCCGAGCACCAGGTCGGCCTCGCCGGCGGCGATGCGCACCGCGTGGATGTCGTCGGGCGCGCGCGCGATGCGGATGTGGGTGGTGACCGCGCCGCCCTTCTGCGCCAGACCGGTCTGGTCGAGCACCGTCGCGCCCTTGCCCTCGAGATGGCCGGCCATGCCGAGCAGCGCGCCGATGGTGACCACGCCGGTGCCGCCGACGCCGGTGATGAGGATGTTCCAGGGCTTGTCGAGGTCGCTGGCGAAGGTCGGCATCGGCAGCTCGGCCAACCGGTCCGCGGCGTTCGCCTTGCGTCCCTTTTTCAGTTGACCGCCGTGCACGGTGACGAAGCTCGGGCAGAACCCTTCGACGCAGCTGTAGTCCTTGTTGCAGTTGCTCTGGTCGATGTCGCGCTTGCGGCCGTATTCGGTGTCCTTCGGCAGCACCGACACGCAGAAGCTCTTCACGCCGCAGTCGCCGCAGCCTTCGCAGACCAGCGAATTGATCGCGACGCGCTTCTGCGGATCGGGCAACTTGCCGCGCTTGCGCCGACGACGCTTCTCGGTGGCGCAGGTCTGGTCGTAGATCAGTACGCTGACGCCCCGGGTCTTGCGCAGCTTCTTCTGCACCTCGTCGAGTTCGCGACGGTCGAAGAATTCGATATCGGACGGGAACAGATGGCGCTGGCGCGTCCACTTCAGGATGTCGTCGCTCAGCACGACGATGGTGTAGACGCCCTCGGCGCGCATCTGTTGCGCGATCTGCGGCACGGTCAGGGTGCCGTCCACCGGCTGGCCGCCGGTCATCGCGACCGCGTCGTTGTAGAGGATCTTGTAGGTGATGTTGACGCCGGCCGCGATCGACTGGCGGATCGCGAGCGATCCCGAGTGGAAATACGTGCCGTCGCCGAGGTTCTGGAAGACGTGTTCGGTCTCGGTGAATTCGGACTGGCCGCACCAGGTCACGCCTTCGCCGCCCATGTGGGTGAAGGTGTCGGTGCTGCGGTCCATCCAGGTGACCATGTAGTGGCAGCCGATGCCGCCGAGCGCGCGCGAGCCCTCCGGCACCTTGGTCGAGGTGTTGTGCGGACAACCCGAGCAGTAGTGCGGAACGCGCGGAAAGCTCGCCCGCGGCAGCGCGAGTTCGCCTTCCTTCTGCGCGATCCACGCCAGCACGCCGCGGATGTGCTCGGAATCGTGGAATTTCTGGATCCGATGCGCGATCACCCGCGCGATCTTCGCCGGCGTCAGTTCGCCGGTGGAAGGCAGGATCCACTCGCCGCTTTCGTCGAACTTGCCGACGATGCTCGGTCGGTCGCCCTCGAAGTTGTAGAACAGCTCCTTCATCTGGCTCTCGATGAAGCTGAGCTTTTCTTCCACCACCACGATGTCCTGCAGCCCGCGCGCGAAGGCGCGGATGCCCATCGGCTCCAGCGGCCAGGTCATGCCGATCTTGTAGACGCGGATGCCGAGGTCGGCGCAGGCGCGGGCGTCGAGGCCGAGGTATTCGAGCGCCTGCAGCACGTCGAGATAGCTCTTGCCGGTGGTGACGATGCCCAGGCGCGCGTTCGGCGAGTCGATCACGACGCGGTCGAGCCGGTTGGCGCGCGCGAACGCCTGCGCGGCCCTCACCGCATAACGGTGCAGGCGCATTTCCTGATCCAGCGGCGGATCCGGCCAGCGGATGTTGAGGCCGCCCGGCGGCATCTCGAAGTCGTCGGGCGTGACGATCCGCAGCGCCAGCGGATTCACGTCGACCGACGCGGAGGACTCCACGGTTTCCGCGATCGTCTTGAAGCCGACCCAGCGGCCGGTATAGCGCGACATCGCCCAGCCGATCAGGCCCATGTCGAGGATGTCCTGCACGCCGGCCGGGTTCAGCACCGGCATCAGCGCGGACTGGAATTCGCCTTCGCTGCCGTGCGGCAGGGTGGAACTGCGGCAGGCGTGGTCGTCGGCCGCGAGCGCGAGCACGCCGCCGAACTTCGAGGTGCCGGCCGCGTTCGCATGCTTGAACACGTCGCCGCAGCGATCCACGCCCGGACCCTTGCCGTACCACATGCCGAACACGCCATCGACCTTCGCGCCCGGGAACAGGTTGGTCTGCTGGGTGCCCCAGACCATCGTCGCGCCGAGGTCCTCGTTGAGGCCCGGCGAGAATTTCACTCCGGCGGCGCCGAGGTGTTTCTTGGCCTTCCACAGTTCCAGATCGAAGCCGCCGAGCGGGCTGCCGCGATAGCCGGAGACGAAGCCGGCGGTGTTCAGGCCGGCGGCCTGGTCGCGCAGCCGCTGCATCAGCGGCAAGCGGACCAGCGCCTGCACGCCCGACAGATAGATCCGTCCTTCGGTCCGGGTGAATTTGTCGTCGAGGGTGTACTCCCGATCGACGGCGGGTGCGCCGGCAGCCGGCGAGCGGAGGTCGGAGGAACTGGTCATGAGGTGTGGCGTCCCTGGCGGTACCGGCGAGTGGCGACCGCATGTGGCGATGGGTGGAGCGGGAATCGGCGGCGTACCGGAAAGCGCGTCCTGCACGCGTTTCCGGGCGATCGGCCGCGACCGCCCGGACGAAAATTCTAGCAGGGGCGAGGGTTTGGGCGGAGCTTTCCGGCCCGGGGCGGGGCCTCGGGAGGGGGCGGAACGACCCGGAAGGACCCCAAACCTGAACGAGGTCGAGATTCAAAACGCGACTTCGTCGGCACAAAATTGCAAAATGTGACCCATTCCAGCAAAACGCGACGCGCGGATGCTGGACTCTTCGCAGGCCCTGATCGCATGCTGAATCAGGGAGTTGAGAGCGGTCCGGTCGAAAAATCAATGCCTTGGCGCGGAACTTGCTAGTGGTGCCTTGGCTGCGCGTAACCCTTCCATCCGGTCCCGGGGATCCGGAGTCGTGGAAGGGTTGGGCGTATCCGGACGAAAGTCCGACGTCGCAAGCGGGTGCGGGACATCACAAGCCGCGGTTCCAGCGGGGATTTTGGAATCGCATTTTCGGGATACGGATCGCGGCCCAGAGGCCCGGTCCAAGGGGAAGTTTCAGTGCTGGCCAATCTGACTCGCATTGTTCATTCGTCGCGTCGCTGGGTCGCAGCGGCTCTCGCCTTCGGCTTCGCTTTCGCGGCGATTCCGGACGCCTGGTCGCAGAACGCGGTCAACAGCGCCACGGTGACGCCCCCGGCGACGGTTTCGGACGGCAACAGCGCCAACAACTCCGCGACCGACACCGATGCGATCACCCGTACCTCGAACCTCAGTCTCGCCAAGACCGACAGCGCCGATCCCGTCGTCGTCGGCGCCCCCCTGACGTACACCCTCACCGTCAGCAACGCCGGCCCCAGCGCCATCCAGTCCAGCGCCACCTTCTCGATCGTCGAATCCCTGCCTGCCGGCCTGACCGGCTGCACCTACACGCCTTCCGCCGGCACCTTCACCGTCGGCACCATCGCGCCGGGCGCGACCGGCACCGGCACCTGGACCGGCGTCGCCATTCCGAACGGCGGCAACGTCACCCTGACCATCGCCTGCACCGTCTCCAGCGCGGCCGCGGCCACGATCACCAACACCGCGACCGTCGTTCCGCCGACCGGCACCAGCGATCCGGACTGCTCCGGCGCCCCGGTGACCTGCGCGGGCGGCAACACCGCGTCCGCCGGCACCACCGTCAATCGTCCGCAGCTGACGATGACCAAGACCGCGAGCGCGGCGAATTTCGTCGTCGGCACCGCGGCCAGCTACACGCTCCAGCTCTCGAATACCGGCACCGCCGCGACCACAGCGGTCGCCACGATCACCGACACGATTCCGGCGGGTCTGACGATCGGCACGCTGCCGGCGGGCTGCTCGGCGGCGGGTCAGACGGTGACGTGCACCGTGGCGGCCGGTCTGGCCGCGGGCGGCAGCACGAGCTTCGTGATTCCGGTGACGCCGACGGCCGCAGCCGCGGCCAGCGTCGTCAACACCGCCACCGCATCCGGCGGCGGCGACGACACCTGTCCGGCCGCCGCGCGCTGCACCGGCAGCGTGACCACGCCGGTCGACCGTCCGATCTACAACATCACCAAGACCCCGGGCACGGTCACCGGCCCGAACGCCAGCGGCGAGTACACCGTCACCTACACGATCACGGCGACGAACAGCGGCACTGCGGCCGGCACCTACGGCACGGTCACCGACAACCCGATCTACTCGTCGAACCTGACCATCCTCGGCGCGACCTGGACCACGAGCGGCGCCGGCGCGCCGGCGGGCGGTTCCGCGGTCGGCGACGGCCCGTACGTCCTGACGCCCGCGGGAACCGCGATCGGCGCCGGCGTCACCCATACCTACAACCTCAGCATCACGTTCTTCTTCTCGAATCCGGTTCCCGGCCCTGTGTGTTCGCCGACGCCGACGCCCGGCTCCGGTCTGTACAACTCGGCCGAATGGTCGTCCGGTCTCGAAACCGACAACACCGACAACGCGACCTGCGTGAATCCGCCGGCGACGCCGCCGGTGCTCACGCTGACCAAGACCGCGAGCGCGAGCCCGTGGACGGTGGGCGTGCCGGCGACGTACACCCTGCAGGTCGTGAACAGCGGCGGTTCCGCGACGACCGCGGTGTCGACGATCACCGACACGATTCCGGCGGGCTTGACGATCGGCACGCTGCCGGCGGGTTGCTCGGCGGCGGGTCAGACGGTGACGTGCACCGTCGCGGCCGGTCTGGCCGCGAGCGGCGGTACCGCGTCGTTCGTCATTCCGGTGACGCCGACTCTCGCGGCGCAGCCGAGCGTCACCAATAGCGCCAGCGTGAGCGGCGGTGGCGATCCGCTGTGTCCGGCCGCCGCGCGCTGCACGAGCACGGCCGGCCCGACGCCGGTGAACGCGCCGCAGCTGACGCTGACGAAGACGGCGAGCGCTTCGCCGTGGACCGTTGGTGTGGCGGCGAGCTACACGCTGCAACTGAGCAACACCGGCACGGCCGCGACGACGGCGGTGTCGACGATCACCGACACGATCCCGGCGGGTCTGACGATCGGCACGCTGCCGGCGGGCTGCAGTGCGGCGGGTCAGACGGTGACGTGCACGGTGGCGGCCGGCCTGGCCGCGGGCGGCAGCACGAGCTTCGTGATCCCGGTGACTCCGACGCCGGCGGCGACGCCGAGCGTGACGAACACGGCGAGCGTCTCGGGCGGCGGCGATCCGACCTGCCCGGCGGATGCGCGCTGCACGAGCACGGCCGGCCCGACGCCGGTGAATGCGCCGCAGCTGACGCTGACGAAGACCGCGAGCGCGAGCCCGTGGACGGTCGGTGTGGCGGCGAGCTACACGCTACAACTGAGCAACACCGGCACGGCCGCGACGACGGCGGTGTCGACGATCACCGACACGATTCCGGCGGGCCTGACGATCGGCACGCTGCCGGCGGGTTGCTCGGCGGCGGGTCAGACGGTGACGTGCACCGTGGCGGCCGGTCTGGCCGCGGGCGGCAGCACGAGCTTCGTGATTCCGGTGACCCCGACGCTGGCGGCGACGCCGAGCGTGACGAACACGGCGAGCGTGAGTGGCGGTGGCGATCCGACCTGCCCGGCGGATGCGCGCTGCACGAGCACGGCCGGCCCGACGCCGGTCAATGCACCGCAGCTGACGCTGACGAAGACCGCGAGCGCGAGCCCGTGGACGGTCGGTGTGGCGGCGAGCTACACGCTGCAACTGAGCAACACCGGCACGGCCGCGACGACGGCGGTGTCGACGATCACCGACACGATCCCGGCGGGCCTGACGATCGGCACGCTGCCGGCGGGTTGCTCGGCGGCGGGTCAGACGGTGACGTGCACCGTGGCGGCCGGTCTGGCCGCGGGCGGCAGCACGAGCTTCGTGATTCCGGTGACCCCGA
>JBMOOY010000010.1:0-729 GCA_049324395.1 Pseudomonadota bacterium | reverse complement strand
GGACGGTCGGTGTGGCGGCGAGCTACACGCTGCAACTGAGCAACACCGGCACGGCCGCGACGACGGCGGTGTCGACGATCACCGACACGATCCCGGCGGGCCTGACGATCGGCACGCTGCCGGCGGGCTGCTCGGCGGTGGGTCAGACGGTGACGTGCACCGTGGCGGCCGGTCTGGCCGCGGGCGGCAGCACGAGCTTCGTGATTCCGGTGACCCCGACGCTGGCGGCGACGCCGAGCGTGACGAACACGGCGAGCGTGAGCGGCGGCGGCGATCCGACCTGTCCGGCGGATGCCCGTTGCTCCGACACCGAGGGCCCGACCCCGGTGAATCCGACGATCGATGCGGTCGACGATGATTTCACTGCGACGCCGATCAACGGTGCGTCGGGTGGAACCACGGCCACGGTCATCGCCAACGACACCACGAACGGCGTGGCGGCGGTGATCGGTACCAATGTCACCCTGACGCCCGGTGCGAGCCCCGCTCCGGGCCTGACGATGAATCCGGACGGCACGATCACGGTGGCGGCCGGGACCGTGGCGGGTGTGTACGCCTATCCGTACACCATCTGCACGTTGCCTGCGACGGTGCCCGCGACGTGCGACACGGCGACGGCGACGATCGTGGTGGATGCGGCGCTGATCGACGCGGTGGACGACACCGGTGCGGTGGCGAACGGCGCTTCGGGCGGCACTGCGGTGGCGAACGTGCTGGTGAACGACACGC
>JBMOOY010000009.1:0-34236 GCA_049324395.1 Pseudomonadota bacterium | reverse complement strand
GCAAATCCAAATGCATGACCGGGCTGGACACGAGTCGTCTCCAGCGCAAACCTCGATTTCGTATCGACGATCCCCTTCGCCGACGCGGCGTACCGCAGATCCACGCTTCATCTTGTTGTTGAACAGGTGGTGATTCTAGAACGACCACCGCCATTGTCAACATTTCGTTAAATCGTTACACCATCACACTTCTGAGCCGCACCGAGCTGGTGCAGCGATCTACACCAACGGATCATGCCCTCGGCACTCCCCTAACTTGACCGTGGCCGACAAGGACCAGCTCAGGACGATGGTCGAGCTCTTTGAGCGACCTGCTGGTAAGCGAGCAGGGGGACGGAGTTAGACTGCAATCCGTATTTCGGCATAGTCAATATCGAATAGGCTTGGTATACAGCAGCGCGCAATACCTCGGACAGAGGGCCATTATGCTGTACGCCGCAGTGCCCCCAGGATGGTGCAGGTTCCGCGCTCGCCGCCAACACACTGGACAATCACCCGTTCCATTTCGCCCGCCATCCGGGTCAGCGCCTCTATCCGTTGATGAATGTCAGCCAAGTGTGCGCGGGCCAGCACATCGACGTCATGGCATGACAGCTTCGGATCGTCGCTCAAGCTCAGCAAACTGCGGATTTCCTCCAGATTGAACCCCAACTCGCGTCCGCGGGCGATGAAGTGCAGCCGTTCGACATCGGCCAATGTATAGACACGGTAACCGCTACTGGTCCGGGCCGGGGGTGGCATCAATCCCACGCGCTCGTAGTAGCGGATGGTTTCCAGGTGGCAACCGCTGGCGACAGCAGCTTCACTGATTTTCATTCTCATTCAACTTGACCCTGTAGTGGCTACGGACTTTAAGCTCAGGATGCTTCCGCTGCCAACTGGCAGTGACCTGACTGTGGTTGAACCCTATGTCCCTACTGATTGCCCCGATCCGATCCAGCCTCATCGCCCTTCTGATCGGGTGGGCCGCACTGCCAACCGCCCATGCCGAGCCACCTGAGGCCAATCCACGCCAGACTTGGCAGATGCTCGACTACATCGCGGTGGACTACGCCGGTGCCGTCCGGGGCGGTCGCGTCGTGGCGACGGGCGAGTACGCCGAGATGCAGGAGTTCGCCAAGACGGTACGCACGCAACTGGCAAGCCTGCCCGCCACTCCGAAGCAGCCAGACCTGCTGGCCCAGGCTGACCGACTGGTGGCGGCCGTGGCCGCCAAGGCCGAGCCCACGCAAGTGACGACGCTCGCCCGCAAGCTGGCCGACGACCTCCTCGTCAGCTACGCCATCGGGGCCGTGCCGACCGCGCCACCGGAACCGAGCCGGGGTGCGGCGCTCTACGCCCAGCAATGCACGGCCTGCCATGGTTCTGCCGGCCGTGGCGACGGACCGGCTGCGGCCGGGCTGAATCCGCCACCGATCGCCTTCACCAACGCCGAGCGCGCCGCACAGCGCACGCCTTTGGCATTGTACGAAGTGATTTCGCAGGGGGTGCCGGGCACCGGCATGGCCAGCTTTGCCGGATTGTCCGAGGACGACCGCTGGGCGCTGGCGTTCTACGTGGGCGGCCTGGCGAACTCACCGCAGGCCCGTGAGGAGGGTGAAACGCTGTGGCGAGAGAACGCCGAGGCGCATGGTCGCATCCCCACGCTGGAAGCACTGACCCGAACCCGCGAAGCCGATCTTGCGACGATGCTGTCCACCGAACAGGCCCACGCCATCGTCGCCTACCTGCGTTCCCGTCCGCAGGCCGTCAACGAACCCGTGGCCGGCGCCGGTCCGCTGGCATTGGCCCGGCAGCGGCTGGCGGACAGCCAGCGAGCCTACGCCACCGGCGATACCGCCCAAGCCACGACATTGGCGTTGTCGGCCTACCTGGACGGCGTGGAGCCGGCGGAGCCGACGCTGGCCGCGCGCGACACGGCGCTGATGCGCGAGATCGAAACCGCCATGGCCCGCTACCGCAGCCAACTGGGCCGCCGCTCGGCCCCGGCGGATATCGCCGCACAGGCGACGCAGATCAACATGTTGTTCGATCGCGCCGAAGCGGTGCTGCAGAACACGCATACGGACACGACCACGGCCTTCCTCGGCAGCTTCACTATCCTGGTGCGCGAGGGCTTGGAGGCGTTGCTGATCGTGATCGGCATGATCGCGTTCCTGCGCAAGGCCGAGCGCCGCGAGGTGCTGCCCTATGTGCATGCTGGCTGGATCGGTGCCTTGCTGGCCGGCGCGGCGACGTGGGCGGCGGCAACCTATCTTGTCGACATCAGCGGCGCCAACCGCGAAGTGACCGAAGGCGTGTCGGCGCTGTTCGCCGCCGCGGTACTCCTGAGCGTGGGCATCTGGATGCACCAGAAGAGCCTGGCCGGCCGCTGGCAGCAATATCTGCACGCGAAGCTGTCGGCGGCGCTGTCGCGGCGCTCGGCAATCTTCCTGTTCGTGCTGGCGTTCGTGGCGGTGTATCGCGAGGTGTTCGAGACGATCCTGTTCTACATCGCGATGTGGAGCGAACAGGCTTCCGGCGCCATCCTCGCGGGCTTGGCGACCGGCAGCGTGGTCCTGGCCGCAGTGGCGTACTGGATGCTGCGCATGAGCAAGCGTCTGCCGATCGGCCGGTTCTTCTCGATCAGTTCTATCCTGATCGCGGTACTGGCAGTCATTCTGGTCGGCAAGGGCGTCGCCGCCCTGCAGGAGGCCGGTTGGGTATCCCAGGCCCTGGTCCAGGCACCGCGCATCGAATGGCTGGGCATGTATCCGTCTTGGCAGTCGTTGCTGGCGCAGGTGGCCGTGGCCACCATCGCGGTGATCGGATTCCTCGTCAACACCCGGTCAGCACCCATACCGACACCCGCCCCCAACACCTGAGCAGGAGGACATCTCGATGAGTGATTGTGGTTGCCATCACGAAGCCAAGAACGCCCACGAGCGCCGCGTGCTGTCGATTGCCCTGCTACTCAACGCCGCGATGGCGGTCATTGGCGGCGTCGCCGGCTGGTTCGCGCAATCGACCGGCCTGCTGGCCGACGCGCTGGACATGCTCTCCGATGCCACCGCCTACACGATCGGCCTGATTGCGATCGGGCGCACGGCGCGCTTCAAGGCCAATGCCGCCTGGCTCAGCGGCAGCGTGCTGCTGGTATTGGGCATCGGCGTGCTGGTCGAAGTCGGTCGACGCATCATGGGCGGCGCCGAACCGCAGAGCGGCTGGATGATCGGCACCGCGTTGTTGTCGCTGGTCGTCAATGTTACGGTGTTGCGCATGCTGGCGCCGTTGAAGTCTGGCGAGGTGCATCTGCGCGCAACCTGGCTGTTCACCCGCGCCGACGTGGTGGCCAACCTCGGCGTGATCCTCGCCGGCCTTCTGGTGCTGTGGCTGGGCTCGCCGTACCCCGACTTCGTCATCGGCGCATTGATCGGCTTGTACGTCATCAAGGAATCCGCGGAAATTCTCAAGGACGCGCGACAGGCGCGACAACAAGCCCGAGTGAATGCAATTTCATAGCATCGAGACAGATCAGTGCGACGACGTCTCTCCGGCTACTGCGCATTGCGCGCGATTGCGATATCGCAGGGGAAATCGCAAGCCGTTGGCATCCCGTTGGGCAGGCATTGACGCCATAAAATCGCTCTCCCGAGACCACGCGTAACTCGTTGACCTGCAAGGAATTCCGAAAATCATCCTGTGGACTTGACAATCGTGAAGTCCACAGGGCCGGAGAAAGAGAGAGAGAATTTGGCGAATTTTTCGCCAAACAGGGACGAAGGGTGCGGGACTGAAGTCCACAGCCAAAACGCGAAAACCCCCGCATTTGCGAGGGTTTTCGGAATACGGCAGAGAGGGTTTGCCGTCATGTATTGGTCGTGCCTGGGCAACTGGAATCCAAACGCCCTCTCATGCGGGATCGCAGTGCGTCGCAACGGGCCGCACACCCAACAGCACACGTTTTTTCCCGTCATGAGCGCTTGCACGGGAGTCCGTAGGCGGATCGCTATCCACCACTGCGGCGCGCCAACTTTGACGGATCACGGCGATGGTGGAACACGGCGATGACCAGGAACTCATCGCCGAGAACGCGATAGACCATCGAAAACGGAAACCTGCGAAGCAATACCCGACGGCAATCGCCGATAACGAGCGTGTACATCTCGGGGCTGCGCACGGCAGCGGCTACTGTGGCATCCAAAGCTCGGGCGAATTCAAGGCCGAGACCCGCAGCGCGAGATTCGTACCACGCTTGTGCCTCCAGCGCCTCGTCTCGGGCCTGTGGTCGAAAGAGAATGCGCATTCAGTGATTGCGCTGGAACAGTTCAGTACGGACCTGATCCCATGGCACGGCACTGGCGGGATCCTGTTCATGCTCTCCCAGTCGTGTCTGTATTGCCTGCAACTGATCAGGCGTCAAGGCCATCGATTCCGGGCTTTCCGCGGCGATGCTGTCCCAAATATCTTCCGCAAGCTGGATCCGCTCAGCAACGGAGAGGCTAAGGAAATCAGGTCTGGGCTGGCTCATGACCGAAGTATAGACCGACGACCGGGGGGCTGGCCAAGCCTACTTCCTCTGCCTTGCCCGAGGCGGCGCAGGCACCGTCCCAAGCGCCGCCCGCTGCTCATCCCACAACACCGGCGGGTTGATCAACAAGGCGCTCAGCCGGACCCCATCCGGCAAGGCATCCTCCAGGATCGCCGCCACGATGTCCGGGGCCAGCAGGGTCAGATTGAGGTGCTTGGCGACATAACTGTGGTCGGCACCGTCGCGCTGCGCGATCTCACGAAGGGACGAGACTTCGCTCGCCTCGATCATTCGCAACCAGCGATGGCCACGGGCCAGCGCCAATTGCAGCGGCGTGGCGCCGGTTCGAGTCCGTTCGCCGGATTCGCACCGGGGACCGCCGACGGCGACCACCCGTCGACCGCTCCGCTGCCGTAGCGTGATCGGGACGTTCAGCACGACGCTGCCGTCGCTGGCGACGACCTCGCTGGCCTGCCCCGCCACCGTCAGGGTCGGGCGGCTCATGCCACAGCCTCGGCTGCCTGCCGGGCATCGGCGGCGAGGCTGCCGACGCCGCCGGGGCGCAGCCGTAGTTCCAGGTTCGTCGGCGTCACGATGACCCGCTCCACCAGCAACCGGACCAGCCGCTGCTGCTCGGCCGGGAACAACTGCTCCCACACCCGGTCGACCTGCGTCATTGCGACCGTGACCTGCGCTTCGTCCAGGGTCGGATCAAGCGCAATCGCCTGCGGGATCATCGCCTCGACCATCTCCGGCGCCCGCAGCAGCTGGCGCAGTTGCCCGACCACAGCGACCTCCAGTTCCGCCGCAGGCAGGCGCGGCAGGCCTGAGGTGCCCCGCCCTTCGTGGATGTCGCGCGTGCTCAGGTAGTAGCGGTAGGTGCGTCCGTTGGCCTTGGTCGTGTGCCACGGCGAGAGGGCGCGACCGTCGGGGCCGGTCAACAGGCCCTTCAGCAGGAAATCGACCTTGCCGCGTGAGGCGGAGGAGCGGACCCGACCGTTGATCTGCAGCAGCGCATGCGCCTCGTCCCAGAGTGCCCTGTCGATGATCGCCGGGTGGGTGCTCTCGACGTACTCGCCGCGATGCTTGAGTTCGCCCAGATAGGTGCGGCAATGCAGCATGCCGTGGATGGAACTCTTGTCGTGGAGCTTGCCCGGCCGCACCGCGCCCGCCTTCGTCGTCCACGTCTTGTTGCACCAGCCACGCGCCCTCGCCTCCTGCACGACCTTCAGGATCGAGCCCAGCTCGACGAAGCGGCGGAAGATGGTTCCCACCTGCTCAGCCTCCGCCGCGTTCACCACCAACCGACGATCCACAACGTCGTACCCCAGCGGGCAGATCCCGTGCATCCACAGGCCCTTCTTCTTGCTGGCGGCGAACTTGTCGCGGATGCGCTCGGCGGTCAGCTCGCGCTCGAACTGCGCGAAAGCGAGGAGGATGTTCAGCATCATCCGCCCCATCGCATCCGTCGTGTTGATCTGCTGCGTGACCGACACGAAGGTCGTGCCGTACTCCTCGAAGACTTTGACCAGTTCGGCGAAGTCGAACAGCGATCGCGTCAGGCGGTCGATCTTGTAGACCACGACGATGTCGATCTGGCCTGCGCGGATATCCTCCATCAGACGTTGCAGCGCGGGACGCAACAGCGTGCCGCCCGAGTAGCCGCCATCGTCGTAGTCGCCCGCGACCGGGATCCAGCCCTCCATCCGGCGGCTGGCGATGAAGGCCGCCCCGGCATCGCGCTGGGCGTCGATCGAGGTGTACTCGGCGTCGAGGCCTTCGTCCGTGGACTTGCGAGTGTAGACTGCGCAACGCAGTCGCTTTGTAGGAACGGCGCTCATCGGCCACCTGCCTTGCGCAAGCCGAAGAACGCAGGCCCGCTCCATCGAGTGCCGGTGATTTCGCGAGCGATCATCGACAGGCTGGGATACCGCTTGCCGGCGTACTCGAATTCATCGTCCGGCAGGACCCGGACCCGATGCTCGACACCGGCGTAGACGCGGATCAGTTCCGTACCTGCAATCGGCATCGCACCGGCCTTCTGGCGTTTCAGCGTGCCGGTCGCGACCAGTTTGTCGATCCGATTGCTATTTCGTTCGAGCAGCCCACGGTCGGTCTTGGCGAACTCGATTTCCTGCCAGCGGTAGGCGATCCGCTTCTCGACAAAGCGTCGATTGGCGATGAGCGGCTCGCCACCGAAGAGGCGCTGCCATTCCTTCTTGATATCTGGCCACGACCAATCGGCCAGGTGCGCGATGCGTGCAGCCATCGATGCGGGCGCAGCCGTGGGAGGGGATTGTTGCGTCATGCCTGTGGACTCCGGTGAGCGGGGTTGGCATGTACGCGTGGGTGGTCGCCAAAGCCAAGACAAACCGGAGAGGGCGCGCCGACGGCGGCGGTGTGCGCGTCGCCGCCGCGTAGGCGGTGCAGGCCCTGGGCCAGCAGTGCGGCGGCCTCCGTGCGCCGCTGTGCCGGCGTCATGCGCGCCGGGTCGAAAGTTTGGAGGGGTGTCACGGTGGTCCTGCCTGCTTGTCAAACCAGCAGGCAGTGTCCCAGTGCAATCACGCTGCTGTATCGCAGCGTAGCGTAGAGGCGGCGAGACTCAGGAAAGCGTGCTTACGGCAACAGCAGCATCGACCTTGGAAACGAGGATGATTGTGAGAACGCTATTTCGCAGCGTTTTTTGCTGAGAGTTTTCCGCTAGGCGAAAAATTCTATAGAAAATCAGCATGACTCTTTGTTTCATCGATACTGAACCGATCAGTCAGTCTTGCTTTCGACCATTTCGCCTTCTCCGCCGGATCGTGACTCCGAGAATCGCTGCAGCGACGGCATGCACCCAGCTCCAGGAGGCCCCGTTCGACCATGTAACCGCATGACACGGCAACCCGATCGAGTCGCCGGGCGATCTCCGGGGAGTCCAGACAACAGGCATGGCCGCAGCCGCTGCAATGCAGGATGACGACACCGTGCGCAAGATCGATCGCCGTATACAAACAGCGACCGTTGCGCATCAGATATCGTTTCAGCAATCCCTTGCCATGGCACTCGGCAAGCACGCGATAGATCGATCCCGGCCTGATGTCCGGCAACCGGCGTAGCACCAGCTCCGGGGTCAGGACACGGGCATCGCGTGCGAGGCCGAGCACACCGATACGCATGCGCGTTGGCCTCAAACCCGCGACCGCCAATGCGGTGATCAGCGCTTCGTCGTGGTTGCCGTCGCACGGATCGACGCTGCAGGGGTCGTCAGGCGGCGTGGTCGGTGTGCGCCTGGGGTCGGCGCCTTGCCTGCCTCGACGCCACCCGACGGCCCCTACAGCGTCGGAACGGAACATGGCATGCGGCCGCCGTCGCCTCAGCGACGACGGTCGGCCACCTCCTCGGTCGAGGTCGTGCGCGTCTTCGCAGGGACGACCCAGCGCGCGAACACAGCATCGATCTCGGGATCGGTCACCGGCTGTTCGGCTTGCAGGCGGGACGCCATCTCGAACAGCGGTTCGATCATCGCCATGCCGTCGACCTTGGTGTTCAGACGCAGGCCGCCCCGTGCGAGCGCGTCGTCCCAGCGTGCGCGGACCTTCGCCCAGAAGACCGACGTCCGCTCCCAGTAGCGATAGGCCGGTCCGAAATCGAACGCCGTCGTCTTGCGGTAGTCGTTGAAGCCGACTTCGCGCACGATCACGCCGGTCGGCTGACCGCTGGCGTCGCGCACGGTCTTGGTGTTGTCCTGCTCGTGCGCCCAACCCTCCGGGGTGATGACATGGCGGTTGATGGCATCGACCACGTTGTAGTCGCTGCGCGTGGTGTATTCGCGCCGCGGCAACGGGCGCCAGGTGCGGTCGGACGTCCACGTCGAAACTCCGTAACGATGATTCCAACGCCCAGTGCCGCAATAGCGCGGGGCATCGCTCACCTCGTACACGCATTGGGTCCAGGCGCCTTGGGTTTGCGACGGCGGCAATGTCCGCACCGTCCAGGTCTGATCAACACTGAACTCGAAGCGCGACGGCGCCTCGAATCGCCAGTCCTGTCGCCAGTGTTTGGTCACGTGCTTGCCGTCGTCGGAGACCAGGATGTGCTGGAGCACGATCCGCTGCGGACTGTCCTCGACCACGATCACCACTTCGTTGGCGCCGCTGTGTTTGGCCGGCTTGCGCTCGTAGCCGGCCTTGAGCACGACGGTCTCGGAGAAATCGAAATCCACCTGGTACTCGCCCTGCATGGCGAGGATTGCAGTGCGGTCTTCGGACGGCGGCGATGTGGCCGATGCGATGCCGGGCGAGAGCAGCGCGCCGCCCAGCAGCAGGCCACATGCAGTGGAAACGAAACGAGCCATCATGTCGGTAATCCTGTGGTGAAAGGAGGAAAGGAATCGGAGCGTGGGCGAACCGGCGTCATTCGCCCCGTTCCCGCACGCCCCTGTGGAAGTGATGTCATATCGGATGCGGACAGCTCCGCTGCCTCGGCGCGCGCGATCCGTTGGGCGACCTTGACACTGAAGGGCGAGACGGTCGGAACGCTCACCGCCAGACAACGTTGCTCGCCCCCGTCGCGCCCATGAAACGCGTGGATGCGGATCAGGCTGGCACGCCAGCGTTTGCCCAGCAGTGCGTCCGACCACTCGCGCCACAGTCGTTCGGCGAGGCAAGGGAGCGCATCGTCGTCGGACCGGGCGGGGACGATGGCGATCAACCGTTCCCACGCCAGGAAGTCGTCTTCGGGAAGGGCATACAACCGCCAGCAACACTCGCCGTCCGCGGCGTGGAAGCGAAGACACTCGCGCAGGCCGTTGCTGTCCACGCGCGCGCCGTACTCGCAGCGCACCGCCCTGCGCCAGCCGGACAGCAGCGTGTCGCGCGTGCGTGAGAAGCACAGCAGCGGCCCGAGCGCCGCCAGCGCCTCGATCGTCGGCAGCCGACCGTCGCCGCAACGGCGCTGCGGCCGATGGGGCGACGCCGGCTGCCGACGGATCACCATGCGAAGGACACGCTCGCGGCGACGTTCCGTCCGGGACGTGTGTACCGGTCCAGGATGGCGCTGGTGGCGGCCACGCCGGGCACGTCCGCCCAGTCGGTATAGCGCTTGTCGCCGAGATTGAAGACGCCCAGGTTCAACTTCGCGCCCGGTGCGAAGGACCAGTATGCGAACGCGTCCCAGACCCCATAACCGGCAGGTTGATAACGGGAAACATCGGACACGCGATGTTTGCGTTGCGCGAAGCTGCCGGCGAGTTCGGCGCCCCATCGCTCGCGTTCGAACGCCAGACCGAGACTGCCGCGCAAGGGGTCGATCGAGTCGATCGGTCGATCGGCGGTGCGATCCTCGCCGCGTGCATACGCCGCCGCGCCGCGCAGCGACCAGCCCTGCAGGCGTTCGCTCATGGCGCCGAAGTCGATGCCGCCCTTGAGTTCGACGCCGTAGATGCGCGCGTCGGCGACGTTCTGCGACTGGAACACCAGCAGACCCGCGTCGTTCACGCCGATGAAGCGCAGCGATTCGATGAAGTCGCGGTAGCGGTTGTCGTAGCCGGCCAGCGAAAACCACACGGCATCGCCACTGTAGCGGAGACCGGCTTCGAAGCCATCGCTGGTCTCCGGTTTGAGATCCGGATTGGCGATGGCGGTGTAGCCACCGGCGAGATTGGTGAAACCGATGTTCGCATCGTTGTAGGGCGGCGCGCGGAAGCCACGGGCATAGCCGGCGAACAGCGACCAGTTCGGCGCGAAGCGCCAGACCATGCCCAGCTTGGGCGACAGGCTGGTCTCGGTCAGATCGCTCACCGCGACACCCGGATTGTCGGCGGCGAAGATCGCATCGACCTCGGGGTGCAGCTCGTACCGATCGACCCGCAGCGCCGGTACCAGGCGGAAATCGCCATCGCCGAACACGATCTCATCCTGCACGAACAACGCGGCCGTCTCGACACGGGTAACCGGGAAATCGCGCACGGGGAAAACATCAGGCGGTACGACCGGGGTGCTCACGCCGGTGCTGAGGTTGGTCGCCAGGCCGTCGCGCTTCTGGCGCGTATCGGTGCGTGTCGCTTCTAGGCCGTAGGACAAGGTATGAAGCACACGGCCGGTCTGCAGATCCTTGCCGAACATTGCTTCGACCCCGACCAGGCGCTGATCGAAATTGAACGACCGCTGGCGGCGCTGGCGCGTACCGCTCGCCAGCCGTCGTTCCTCCACGGTGTCCTGCGTGGTTTCGCTGTCCTGTCGATAGACCGACCAGCGCAGCGTGTCGGCCCACCCCCAGCCGGCCGCGTCGATCTCGTGTTCCAGCGCGACCCGCGCACGCGTCTGGCGATCGTCGCCGGCCTGCATCAGCGTGGTGGCGCCAGTGAGCGCCGAAAAACCCAGGGCACTGCGCACGTCGGTATCGGTGGCGTCCTCGTTGCCCTCGACCGTCAGACGCAGGCGCTGGCGGTCGCTGGGGGCGTAGACGAGTTTGGCCAACAGGCTGCGGCCATCACGTTCCTGTGGGTTCGGCGTCGTGCGCAAGACGCCGTCGACATCGCGCGAACCCTGATTCTCCTGCGCCTCGCCCTGGCGATGCCCGGCCGACACCAACCAGGACCAGCGCTCGCCACCACCGGCCAGCGTCGCACCTCCGAACAGGCCATTCCAGTCGCTCTCGTAGCCAAGCTTGAATCCGACATGGTGCGACTTGCCGCCGACGAGGTAATCGGCCGGGTCCTTGGTACGGAACGAGACCACACCGCCGAGCGCATCGGAGCCATACAGCGCGCTCCCCGGCCCGCGCAGCACCTCGACCTGCTTAAGCGTGTCCAGATCGACGAAATTGCGATTGGCGTTGGAAAAGCTGCCGATCGCGAAGGCATCGGACACCGGGATGCCATCGGTCTGGATCAGCACGCGGTTGCCGCCGAGACCGCGGATGCGGATGTCGCCCAGACCGAACCGGCCGAACGACGAGCCGACCGAGATCCCCGGCTCGTAACGGAACAGATCCTTGAGATCCCGCACCAGATGCGCGTCCATCGTTTCCCGGTCGATCGCGTCGACGGTATTGGGGACATCCTCGACCGTGCGCTCGGAGCGTGTGGCGACCACGACAACGCGATCAAGTTCTGGTGCGGCCGCGCCCTCGGGCGAGTCCGATCCATCGGCATGAGCGGCATTCGCGGCCGCGGCAAGAGAGCAGAAAACAGCGAGTGACAGCAGATTCGGACGCATGGCGGGCTCGTGCGAGGAAGAAGACGACACGGCTGGCGCCCGCGAATGCGGTGGCTGGCTGGAGAGAGACGGACACCACGGCCTCCGCACCTGCGGAGGCGGTCGGGGGCTTATTTGGTGAGGATCAACTTGCCGCTGCGCGTATGCCGCAGACGGTAGGTGCCATCGCCGTGTTGGATCAGCACCTCGCGCTGCCCCTGCAACAGGGCAGCGCTATCGACGGAAGGACGAGCGCGCCCTAGCAGCGGTGGCGAAGGCGAATCCTCAACGGCCGATCGGGTCGACACGGGCATGTGGGGCGAGACGAACACGGTAGCGACCTCCGCAAGATGAGAATCAATCTCATCTTTGCATGCCTCTATTCAATTTGCAAATGGGAATCATTCTTGTCTAGAATGAAGACATTCAGACTTCATTAACCCCCTGCAAATCGCCTTGCCAATCCCGAGGTCAGCCGGAGGCGGTGATTCATCCACCCTCAGGAACACGCCCATGAAAAGAAGACCTTCTGCCCTGCTCCCGTCTCATCAGTGCAGCGCGCTGTCGCTGGCGCTCGCCGGCTTCACGCTAACATCGCCCGCACATGCCGACGAGAATCTCTGGATCTATACCCGCGGTGCCGACACGATGCCGCAGGGTGCGGTCGAACTGAAGGCCTACGACGTGTTCCGGACCGGCAAGACGTCGGGCGATTACAACTTCCACGACCTGCGTTTCGAAGCCGAATACGGCGTGACCTCCCGACTGACGCTGAGCGCCGAGGTCATGGTCTTCGACCACAATTACTCGGTCGACGATCCTGATCTGCAACCGATGTTCGATAGCCAGGGCGGTGCCGGCGGCCGTTACAACAAGACGCAGTACGCGGGCTTCGAGCTGGGCGCAAAGTACAACGTGCTGAGCACCTACAAAGACCCCGTGGGCCTGGCGTTCGGACTCACCTACGAACGCCGCAATCGCTACCGACTCGATGGCGCCAAGATCGACCAGGATTCGTTCGTCGTCCAGACCTTCCTGCAGAAGAACTTCCTCGACGACACGCTGGTCGTCGCGATGTCGCCGAAGGTGGAGTTCGAACGGCGCAAGTCGCCCGGCGTGCTGGAAGAAGAAATCGCGCTCGACTTCGCTGCGGGCGTATCCTACCGGTTCCGGCCGAACTGGTATGCAGGTCTGGAGTTCCGCCACCAGTCCGATTACCTCAACCCGCAGGAAGACGGCGAATTCAATCCCGAACTGCAGCGTTCGAGCTTCGACCTGACCGACTTCCGCGTCGGTTCGCAGCATCAGCGCGGCAACTACCTGGGGCCGACCCTGCACTACGGTGGCAAGGACTGGTGGGTCACGGGCGGCATCCTGTGGCAGGTCAGTGGCGGCGGTTCGCCGTTCTCGTACAGCCGCAACGGCCGCAACTGGGATGAGCACGAAAAGCGCCATATCGGCCTGGGATTCGGATATGAGTTCAAGTAATCGTCACGACGAAGGTCGGCGCCGCGCGATCCTGCAGGTCGGCGCGGTGCTCGGCGCATGCCTGGTGGGACCGCTGCGCGCCGAGACCTTCCTCAGTGTCGAGCAGGCGCAGGCATTGATCTTTCCCGGCAAGACCCTGAAGCCGCTTCCTGTGCGCCTCACCGCGGCGGAAGGCAAAGCGATCGAGCGGGCGTCGAAGATTCGCGTACGCAACCTCGACCTCAAGACATGGCGCGCGGCGGATGGCGCGTGGTTCATCGTCGATCAGGTCATCGGCAAACACGAGTTCATCGACATCGCGGTCGGCCTTGATGGCAAGGGTGCGGTGGCCGGGATCGAAATCCTGACCTACCGCGAGTCTTACGGCGAGCAGGTCCGCAACCCGCGCTGGCGCGCGCAGTTCCATGGCAAGGAACACGGCGACCGGCTCGCACTCGATGTGCAGATCAAGAACATCTCCGGCGCAACGCTGTCGTGCCAACACATCACGCAAGGCATCAACCGCCTGACTGCGACATGGGCCGAAGCCCTCTCCAAGCGCTGATCGCGACGGGACGACCTTCATGACCACGTTGCGTCGCTGTCGACCGCAGATGGGAACGTTCGCCGAAGTTGAGCTGGTGGCCGATCTCGATGCCGGCGAACTCGCCGAACTGAGTCAACAGATCTACGCTGAACTGCAACGCCTCGATGCGAAATACAGTTTCCATCGCGAAGACAGCGTGCTCAGCGCGATCAACCGTTACGCCGTCCGCGCGGCGGCGATCGAGATCGACGAGGAGACTGCGGGATTGCTCGGCACCGCATTGCGGTTCAGTCGATGCAGCAACGGGCTGTTCGATATCTGCATCGCGACATCGATGGTTCGCCAAGGCGCGTTGCCGCCGCACATCGCTCCGCCCGAGTCGCCGGGCGATTGGCGCGATCTGGATTTGCACGGGACGCGATTGTCCTTCGCGCGACCGCTGTTGCTCGATCTCGGCGGGATCGCCAAAGGCTACGCCGTCGATTGCGCGCTCGATCGCGTACCCGAAGCGGTCGACGCCACGGTGAATCTCGGCGGCGACCTGCGCATGCGTCATTGGCAAGATGCGAGTATCGCGTTGCGGGGTCCGCACGGCCGAACGTGCGCTGCCGTGCCGATGTACGCACCGGCTGTCGCCACCAGCATCGGTGCCCCCGGCGATCATCTGGGGGTCCTCATCGACCCGCGCAGCGGCCAGCCGTGCGCCGATCCGCGCAGTTACAGCGTGTTCGCCGACGACGCCTTGCACGCCGATGCGCTGACGAAGCTGGCCATGCTCACCGATGATCGCGAGCTTCTGTGGTGCGCGGGCGCGTGTGCCCTGGTGCGCCTGGACGCGGATGCGAAGGTCGAGTGCTGGACGGCGCCCCCTTGCGAAGGGCGGGTCGCCGCGCGGGAGGCGACAACCTCATGCCATTAGTCCGCATGCGGCTGCCGATACTCTTGCGGCGCCTGCTCTACACGGTGCTGGCCGGCAGTTGGCTGACGGGCATGACCTTCTTCGTCCTCAGCCGTTTCGTCGAGGTCGAAGGCGAGTTCGGCCCGGAGAAACACCCCTGGCAGTCGCCGATCCTGGCGGCGCACGGGGCGTTCGCCTTCCTGATGCTGCTGGCGATCGGTTCGCTGTGGCTGAACCATGTCCCGAGCAGTTGGCGGAGCGGCCGTTCGCGAAGTCTCGGCATCACGCTGATCGTCGTCACGGCACTGATGGTCATCTCTGGTTGGGTGCTGTACTACGCGGCCGGCGAGACGCTGCGCCCGTTGATTGGCAATATGCATTTTGCGCTTGGGCTGCTGCTGCCTGCAGCAGTGGCGACGCATATCGTGCTCGGCCGCCGGTCACGTCGACATGCCGTCGCGCGAACGGCCTCACAACATCGAAAGAACCACGCGGTCAGCAGCTTTACGCCGGCCGCTGAACAATCCGGCACGTCAAATGACCCAGGATAAGCAGTGCGGATGACGCACGCCGCGCACTGATCTGAACCAGGCACTTCGGAGATAACATTTCTGCGTCATCAGCCAGGCGGTGCCGAGATCGCTTCCGGCGCACCAAACGATGACAATGCGACCATCGTAAAGCGGCCACGCGTGCAGAGTTTCCGAGTGCCGCGATGAGGGTCCTCCGTATGCAGCTCGACCTCAATCTGCATCGAACTTCGACCCACCTCGCTCACCCGCGCCACCAATTCGACTAGTTGCCCCTGGCGCACCGGAACATGAAAATCAATCTGCTCCGAGCGCGCGGTGACAACGGTGCGGCGTGCGAAGCGCGTGGCGGCGACGAAGGCCGCCTTGTCCATCCACGCCAGCGCCTGTCCACCGAACAGCGTGCCGAGGTGATTGGTATGATCGGGGAACACGATCTCCCAGATCCGCGCTTCGCGTGGGGCGTCGAACGACTCAGAAGGCATCGTCGAAAGCCACCGCACCACTAATGCCAACTTGATAAGCGGAGACCCGGCGCTCGAAGAAGTTGGTCAACTCCTGCACATCTTGCAGATCGAGGAACGGGAACGGATTCTTCGCGCCAAATTCCGGTGCCAATCCGAGCGCGGCGAGACGCTGATCGGCGACGTAGCGTAAGTATTGGAGCATCTCGCCGGGCGACAGTCCGTTCACGCCGCCGGATAGCACATCGTCGGCAAACGCAGCTTCGACCTCGATTGCCTCGTGCAGCATGCGACGCACATCGCGCTCCATGCCTGGATCGAAAAGACCCGGATCTTCCCGTCGCGCGGTATGGATGACTTCGAAGGCGAAGGCCATGTGCCCGGATTCGTCACGGAACACCCAGTTGGTGCCGGCGGCGAGTCCAGGCAGAAGTCCACGCGAACGCAAGAACCACACGTAGGCGAACGCGGCGAAGAAAAACAGACCTTCGATGCAGCAGGCGAAGCAGATCAGGTTGAGCAGGAACTGGCGACGCTGCTCGCGGGTGTCCAATTGATCCAGCGACTGCACCGAATCCATCCAGCGGAAGCAGAAATCGGCCTTGGCGCGGATCGACGGGATGGTCTCGATCGCGGCGAACGCTTCGTTGCGGCGCAGCGGGTCGGGGATGTAGGCATCGAGCAGAGTGAGGTAGAACTGTACGTGCAGCGCTTCCTCGTAGAGTTGGCGCGACAGGTACATCCGCGCTTCCGGCGCGTTGATGTGCTTGTAGAGATTCAGCACGAGGTTGTTGGCGACGATGCTGTCGCCGGTGGCGAAGAACGCGACGAGACGCTCGATCAGGTGACGGTCGGCGGGCGCCAGTTTATGCTGCAAATCGTTGAGGTCGATGCCGAAGTCGATCTCCTCCACCGTCCACGTATTGCGGATCGCGTCGCGATACATCTCGTAGAAGGCCGGATAGCGCATCGGCCGCAGGGTAAGCGCGAAGCCGGGGGCGAGCAGATGCTGGGTGGTCATTGGCAGGCCTCGCAGGCTTCTGGATTCTCCAGCGAACAGGCGAGCGCTTCCTGCGGCGTATACGCCTGTACCGTCGCCTTGGCGATCCGCGTCGCCGGACGTGAGCGCAGGTAATAGGTCGTCTTCAGCCCGGCCTTCCACGCATACATGTACATCGACGACAGCCGTCCGATGTTAGGGCTTTCCATGAACAGGTTGAGCGACTGCGATTGGTCGATATATGGCCCGCGCGCGGCGGCAAGGTCGACCAGCGCCTTCTGCGGCAGCTCCCAGGCGGTGCGGTAGATCGACTTGAGCACCTCAGGCAGACCGTCGATCCCTTGCACCGAGCCTTCGGCGAGCTTGATCGCGTCGCGCGTGGCCTCGGTCCACAGGCCGAGGCGCTTCAGTTCCCACACCAGGTAGCGGTTGATCTGCAGGAAGTCGCCCGACAGCGTCTCGCGCTTGAACAGATTGCTCACCTGCGGCTCGATGCATTCGTAGCAGCCTGCGATCGAGGCGATGGTCGCAGTCGGCGCGATCGCGATCAGCAGCGAATTGCGCAGGCCGTGCGCGGCGATGCGCGGCTTCAGCGCGGCCCAAGCGTCCTGCTCGGACGGCGTCACGCCCCACAGGTCGAACTGAAGCGCGCCGGTGGCGGCACGCGTTTCGTGGTAGGACGGATGCGCGCCGTTGCGCTCGGCGAGCTCGCACGACGTCTCCAGTGCATGGAGGTAGATGCGTTCGGCGATGCGCGTGGACAGCGCCAGCGCCTCGGCCGAGTCGAACGGCAGGCGCATGCGGAAAAACACGTCCTGCAGGCCCATCACGCCCAGTCCGACCGGACGCCACCGTAAATTCGATGCGCGTGCGGACTCGATCGGATAGAAGTTGAGGTCGATCACTCTATCCAATTGGCACACCGCCACGCGCACGGTTTCGCCAAGCTTCTCGAAATCGAAGCGCCATACGCCGCGTTCGTCTTCGACCAGATGCTGCGCAAGATTGATCGAGCCAAGATTGCAGACTGCGGTTTCTTCCGCCGAGGTCACTTCAATAATTTCGGTGCAAAGATTCGACAGATGCACCGTACGGCCAGGGCCAACCTGGTTGCAGGTGCGGTTGGACGCATCCTTGAACGTCATCCAGCCGTTGCCGGTTTCGCCCAGCACTTTCATCATCCGCGCGTACAGATCGCGCGCTTTGACCGTGCGCGCGGCGATGCCCTGCTGTTCGGCCTGCGCGTAGGCGCGCTCGAAGGCGTCGCCCCACAGATCGACGAACTCCGGCACCGTGTTCGGATCGAACAGCGACCAGTCGCCATCTTCCTCCACCCGCTGCATAAACAGATCCGGCACCCAGTTGGCCAAATTGAGGTTATGGGTCCGTCGCATCTCGTCGCCGGTGTTATCGCGCAGCTCCAGAAATTCCTCGATATCCGCGTGCCAGGTTTCCAGATAAATGCAAGCCGCACCCTTGCGCTTGCCGCCCTGGTTCACCGCTGCGACCGAGGCGTCCAGCGTTTTCAGCCACGGCACGATGCCGTTGCTTCGGCCGTTGGTGCTACGAATCAAGGCGCCGCGCGAGCGGATACGCGAGTACGACTGGCCGATGCCGCCGGAGAACTTCGACAACTGCGCCACGTCGCCATAGCGCGCATAGATGTCGGCCAGCGAATCCTTCGGCGAATCCAGCAGGAAACAGGACGACAACTGTTCGTGGCGCGTGCCGGAATTGAACAGCGTCGGCGAGCTGGGCAGGTAGTCCAACGACGACATCAGTCGATACAGTTCCAGTGCCTCGCCCGGCGATTCAGTCAACGCGACCGCGATACGCATGAAGAAGTGCTGGGGCGTTTCGATCACCGTGCGCCGGGTCGGATGTCGCAACAGGTAGCGGTCGTACAGCGTGCGCAGGCCGAAGTATTCGAAACGGCGTGTCTGCGCGATGTCGATGGCGTCGTTGAACTTGCGCGCGTGCGTTTCGACGGTCTGGCGCACGCGGTCGTTGATCAGGCCCAGTTCCGCGCCGAGCGCGATCGACTGGGAAAACGAATGCACGCCCTGCCCGGCCACTTCCTTGTCAACATAGGCCGACAGCAGACGGGCGGCGAGACGCGCGTACTGCGGTTCGTCGGCGGTGAACGCGGCGGCGGTGCGAATCGACAATTCGTCCAACTCGCGGGTGGTCGCGCCGTCATAGATGCCGGCGATGGTCTTCAGCGCGACGCGCATCGGGTCGATGTCGTCCAGCCCCTCGCAGCAGCGCTGCACCGCGCGGACGATCTTGCCCACGTCGACCGGCTCGCGCCGTCCGTCGCGCTTGGTGATCGTCATCGTGTTCGGCGCGTGCGGCGGGGTCAGGGCGAAGTCGGCCTGCTGCGCAACGGGCGCGGCAACGGCAGCAGGCGCCGTGCGCGTCGTGGTGTCGGAGTGGGGTTGGAGGGTGGTTTCGGTGGTCATCGGTCTCTCCCGGTGGCGAATGGAGAGAAAGCGAAAGCGGTGGGTCACGCGGTCCCCGAACCCCTCCCTGGCCGGATCGAACGCCGCGACGGCACCGGCCCTCGCCCCCTCGGGCGAGCCTGCGTCGACGCGGACAGGAGGATCGACGGCGGCGTAGCGACCCGGATGGGCCGTCATCGTGCTGCCTCGACCTGCGCTCCCCGCGGAGACGGTTGGCCAGACTTCGCCGGATGGCGAAGGTCGAGGCAGGTCTTCGGGCTCATGGGCGCGCGACCGTGGTCGCACCTACTGCGCGTCGCTTCCCGGCCAGCCCATTGCGGGCGAAGCCAGTGCCATTGACGCGGGTCGTTCCCAATTACCGCTGCGGGGCAGCCCCGGAATTGGCTTCGGACCGAAGTCCCCACCGCACCGGGTTCCCATTTCAGCCCGCTCCAGGCGAGGAGCAGGCACCATCGACGGGCACAACATAATGGGTTCGACCAGCATGGTCAACACTAAATCTTGTTGGATCGAGGCTTGACAAGCCCGCATCGCATCGCCTTGTCCACACCATCGCGCGCCTTGACGCCGGGCCTTGCACGGGCTTATCGTGCGCCTGCCGAAGGTTTTCATCGCTTCATCCGCATGGAGCGATGGAATTAAAAGGGAAGCCGGTGCGCGTCTTCGGACGCCATTCCGGCGCTGCCCCGCAGCGGTGATTGGGAACGACCCGCGTCATCAGCACTGGCAAGGTCCGCAACGGACCCGGCCGGGAAGCGACGCGCAGTAGGTGCGACCACGGTCGCAAGCCCATCAGCCCGAAGACCTGCCCCGACCGGCGCGCCCATGCGCGTCGCCTGACCTGGACCGTGCATGCAGCCGCATGCGCGGCCGGCTCGCCCGAGGGGGCGAAGGTCGCCCGCACGTTCGCCGCCCGCGAGGGAGACGCGCGCGCACCGCCTTCGTTCCTCATCCACTCCGCAAGATGATGAGGACAACACCAATGACCACCGTGACCACGCTCGGATTCCCGCGCATCGGCATCCGTCGCGAACTCAAGCAGACGCTCGAAGCCTACTGGCAGGGCCGGACCGACCGGCAGGCCGTGCTCGACACCGCCCTGGCGCTGCGACACCGCCACTGGCAGCAGCAGCGCGAGGCCGGCGCCGATGTCGTGCCCTGCAACGACTTCTCGCTGTACGACCACGTGCTCGACACCGCCTTCCTGTTCGACGCGATTCCCGACGCCTATCGCGCGCTGGCCGATGCCGATCCGCTGACCGGCTACTTCGCGCTGGCGCGTGGCCTGCAGCGCGATGGCCACGACCTGCGCGCGCTTGAAATGACCAAGTGGTTCGACACGAACTACCACTACCTCGTGCCGGAGCTGCATCGCGACCAGCGCTTCGCGCTGCGCGGCGACAAGCCGGTCGCGGAATTCCTCGAAGCGAAGGCTGCCGGTCACGACGCACGCCCGGTGCTGCTCGGCCCGGTGAGTTTCCTGCTGCTCTCGAAGAGTATCGATGGCAGCGACCGCATCGCCCTGCTCGACCGCCTGCTGCCGGCCTACGCCGCGCTGCTGGAACGTTTGCACGATGTTGGCGCCGAGTGGGTGCAGATCGACGAACCCTGCCTCGTTCTTGACACCACACCCGAGGTACAAGCCGCATACGAACACGCATATCGCACGCTGCGGGATCTGCGCCGACCGAAACTGATGCTGACCGCCTGGTTCGAATCGCTCGGCGAGAACACCGAAATGGTCGCGCGCCTGCCGGTGGACGGCCTGCACCTGGATCTGGTGCGCGGCAAGGCCCAGCTCGACCGCGTGCTGCGCGCCGGTTTTTCGGATGCCGGTGACAACCGCGTGCTCAGCCTCGGCCTGGTCGACGGCCGCAACATCTGGCGCGCGAACCTCGACGATGCGCTGGTGCTGGCGAAGTACGCGGCGACGGCGCTCGGCCGCGAGCGCGTGCAGGTCGCGCCCTCGTGCTCGCTGCTGCACGTGCCGATCGACCTGTCCGTGGAGCGCGGATTACCGGAGGACATCGCCGGCTGGCTCGCCTTCGCGCTGCAGAAGGTCGGCGAACTGCGCACGCTGGCCGATGCGCTGGAGGGTCTGCCGCATGCGGAGGCATCGCTGCAGCGTGCGCGCGATGCGCAGGCGTCGCGTCGCGCCTCAGCGAAGGTCCACCGTGCCGATGTCGCAGCACGCGTCGCAGCGAGCCGCGCACGCACGTCGACGCGCAGCCGCGCCTATGCGGAGCGCAAGCCGCTACAGTCCTCCGCGCTGCGCCTGCCGGCCTTTCCGACCACGACGATCGGCTCGTTTCCGCAGACGCAGGACGTGCGCGAGATGCGCGCGAAGTTCAAGGCCGGCAAGATCGAGCAGGAGGCCTACGACGCGTTCATCGCTGCGGAAACCGAAGCCTGCATCCGCTTCCAAGAAGAGGTAGGCCTCGACATGCTGGTCCACGGCGAGTTCGAGCGCAACGACATGGTCGAATACTTCGGCGAGCTGCTCGACGGTTTCGTGTTCACTCGCTCGGGCTGGGTACAGAGCTACGGCACGCGCTGCGTGAAACCGCCGATCCTGTTCGGCGACGTGGTGCGCTGGTCCGCGCATGCGCAATCGCTCACCGACAGGCCGGTGAAAGGCATGTTGACCGGACCGGTGACGATACTGCGCTGGTCGTTCGTCCGCGACGACCTGCCTCACGAGGACGTGTGCCGCCAACTCGCGCTGGCGCTGGCCGACGAAGTGCTTGATCTGGAGAAGGCCAGCATCCGCGCGATCCAGATCGACGAACCCGCGTTCCGTGAAGGCCTGCCGCTGCGTCACGACGCCTGGGCCGACTACCTGCGCTGGGCGGTCGATTGTTTCCGCCTGTCCTGCGCCGATGTCGCCGACGACACCCAGATCCACACCCACATGTGCTACTCCGAGTTCAACGACATCATCGACGCCATCGCCGCCATGGACGCCGACGTGATCTCGATCGAGACCTCGCGTTCGCGCATGGAGCTGCTGGATGCCTTCGCAAAATTCCGATACCCGAACGACATCGGTCCCGGCGTGTACGACATCCACTCGCCGCGCGTGCCCGACAGCGACGAAATGCGCGCAATGGTCGATCGCGCGCGCGACGTGGTGCCCGCCGCGCAGCTGTGGATCAACCCCGACTGTGGCCTGAAAACGCGCCAGTGGCCGGAAACGCGGGCCGCGCTGGAAAAAATGGTCGCGGTGGCGCGCGGACTACGCGAAACTGTCACAGCGGCCTGAAGCCGGACCGATCGCCGATGCAAAAGGTAGAAGGCCGCCTCCCGGTGGCCTTCCCCCAGCGCGATGCGGCTATGGCGAGCGACTTATTGATCCGGCGGCATGAAGTTTGAGTAGATTCGGAAAATTTGCCTTGATTTCAGGGATTTCCATGCAGCTTTGTTCAAAGTTTACGCCGCCGGAGCAATAACGGGCCACTCCGCAAGCGGTTGGCACCTTCGCCCACAAGCCCGAACTCTATCCGCAGAGCACGGGCAACTGCACCTCGCCCTCGCGCGCGCGAAGCACGATCACCCGATTGCCCCGGTCAGTCGACAGGCGAGGCAGCTGTTATTCACTGGACGAATCTCTGATGTTTGCATGGATGTTTCGCCTTGGGAGAGAGTATGCTGATTTCACAAAATGAGCTTCCAGCGCCGACTGATTTCCGTGTCGAGAATTGACGCAGTGAGTAGGACTGCAATGCCAGGCTGCAAGGACTTGTCGAGTTGCGTCATCGCTTTTTGCACAGAGAGGTAGCTGTCACTCATCGGTGACCGACTTGCGTAGTGCGGCAGCGATTTCCAGCGCAAATTCGCACAAGTAGGCCAAGCTGCCGTCGATTCCGGTTTCGGTGCCGATAACCAACAAGCGGCGCACCGCATCTTCGAGATCGGCAGCTTCTCGCAGGGCAGTGGTACCTTTGACGCTAGTGGCGACCATCAGCAAGGGGCGCTGTTCAGTAGGAATCTCGCGGAACGGAAATTCGCGTGTGGTTTCGCTCATATCCGCGCTCCGGAAGCGACCAAGGCAGCTAGGTGCCACGAACGATGTTCGACCCGAATCGGGCCTGATAGAGTATTTGCAGCCATTGTCGTTCCTCCAACGAACGGTGGTGGTCAGGGCGGCCGGGGTGTTACAGCACCTCGGCCGTCCGCGTTTCCGGCGTATGCCGGAGGTTGGTGCTGACAATGACGCGCCGCTGGTTCTTGCGCGTCATGCAACTACGAGGGTGTGGTTGTTCTCCAGATTGGGTGACTTCGGCGCCCGCCGGGGTGACGGGCGGAGGGGGGCGTGGCGTGCTCGTCTTGCTCCGTGGGATGTCCTTGTGGGCATGGACACATGAACGCGCTATTCGGGATGAAAGCCAAGTCCTTCCGCGCACTTTCTTGATCGCGTGCGTGCTGCGAGCTGCCTGTGATCTGACCCATCGCTCGTGCAGGCGCAAGCAATTGGCGCGAAAGCGAACAAGGCTGCGGCCGGTGTGCCGACCGCAGTCCAACGAAGATATGGCATCAAGCCGACGGCGTACTCTGCGCAATGGCGTGCAGTGCCGCCTGCGCATCTGCCGCCAATCCGATCCGAGCGTTGACGATCGCCCAAGTACAGGCCGTGGACAGCGCGTGATTCAAGACACGCGGCTTCTCGTGGAGCGGGGCCGCTTCATAGCGCGCCTGACAGCGTTCGATCTCGCGCAACGCTTGCTCCAGTGCTTGCCGGATGCTGGTCAGTGCGTCCTCTCCCTGCGCGATTGCGCGGCGCGTATTGAAGGCCTGTTCGTCGATGTCGATGCTCATTGTGGATGTCCTTGCGTCTGGGTATGCATCCATGAACGCGCTGTTCGCAAGTGAAGCCAAGCGCGCGAGCGCCGATTCGCGGGCGAAGACAGGCGACGGACAGCTTCGGTACTGCAGACGCTACGCTCATCCCGCCTGTTCGGCCAGCGGCGGCGCGAAGGCTACGAGCGGGTCGGTGCCGGTGCCAGCGCGGCGGGCGATTTCGGCGATGATCACTTCGCGCAGATCCGCATCGCCGCGATGCAGGGCGAGCAGAAAGTCCGTGCGCAGTTCGGCGACGAGATCGTTCACCGGCCAATCGGTGATGGTGGCGAGACGCTCGCCGTCCTCGAAGCCCATCGTGTAGACCTCAGCCAGCCCGTCGAGCAGGCGTTGGACGTGGGCGATCCGGTCGATGTCGCCGGACACGGCCACGGCGTCGATGTCGATGCCGTGGCGTGCCTGCACGATGAAGCGGTAGGGATCCTCGTTGTGCTCGAAGGCGTGCGGCGTCATGTCGGTCACCACACGATGCTGGTGGGGTTGGCGTCGATGCGCGCGAGCAGGTCGCCCAGCGGCTCGACCTGCGCGCCCTCCGCGATGGGCGCGAGCAGCGTGCTGCCGGTATCGATCAGTTCGATGCGAATGACGTCGATGCCGTTGCTGGCGTAGGCGATGTGCTTGCGGCCGTCGATCCGGCGCATGAGCGCATGCGGCGTGCGTGCGCGCAGGACTTCGCGGCGCCATGCGTGCCGGCCGCGCTGGTCGGGGACGCGCACCAGCAAGGATGCGAGGAAGAATTCCTTGACGCGCTTGGGCTTGCGGGAGAGGGTGGTTTTCATGCGGGTCGATGTCCGTGCCGGGGTGGGCATGAACGCGCTGTGTGCGAGGAAAGCCAAGCGCGTTTTGCCGCTTTCCGAGATGCCTGTTCAGCCGCCGGAAGCATTGCGCTTCTTGCCCTTGCGGCCCTGCTCGATGCCGGCGCGGTAGGCCGCTTCCAGTGCGTCCCGCAGCTCCAGCACCGAGACGTCGTGGAAGTCCAGACTGTCGCGATGGCGCGATTCCAGCGTTTCGATCCGCAGGTGGCGCTGGGCGATGTCGGTCAGGAGTGTGTCGAGGGGGTTCATGTCGTTGCGTCGATCGTGTGGAGGTGCTGCATGAACGCGCTGTTCGGGAAAGAAGCCAAGTCGAATTGGCTTCTTTTTCGGAGGAATTTCGGTTATCCGAGGCGTGCGACGTAGCGGGCGTAGTCGTAACCCGAGGGATCGACGTAGAGGTAGGGGCTACCGGGCGCGTGGATTTCGACGCAGAGGCAGCCATCGGCGACGTTGCCGCCTTTGCCGGCGAGCCAGGTCTGCGGCCGGGTCAAGTCCCTCGTGAATTCATCGAACTCCGCGATGGTCATTTCGACCGTTTCGGTGATGTAGATGCGATGTTCGCCGGTCGCGCACATCTCGCGCAGATTGTCGGGTTTGCACGCGAAGGGCAGGCGCGTGCCGAGTTCTTCGACGTGAATGGGTCTGCCTCGAAACTTCAAGGTGCGCGGTGTTCGCGGGATGTGGAGGGTCATGGTGTAGGGGGTGTCCAGCGTCATCGTGGGCATGGGTGTTCTCGGTGTGGGCGTCGGCAATTCGACGCGACCATGAACGCGCTGTGCGCTGCAGAAGCCAAGCAGAGTTCGATGTCGCGCTGCGACATCGAGACGCCTGTCGTACAAGATTCAAAACTGTCGTTGACTTCGCGCCTGGATTACGCCAACCGGCGCAGGCTGACGCGCTCGATGCGGCCGGCGAACGCAGCGTCGGCGGCGATGCGCAGCGCGGTGTGCACGCTCGCGATGAGCGTTTCGACGAAGGTGCCATTCGCGTTGCGCGTCGCGCCATCGATGGGTGCGACGCCCGCGAGGCCGACGCGCACCGTCCCGGCCGTGACCTGGGACAGCACCAGTTCGACGCGATACACGCCGCCATCGACGAATGCGAACGGCTGCGCGAGATCGGCGGCGACGCCCGCAACCTTGACCGCGGCGCTGCCGACGATCGACCAGCCGGCGCCGAGCGTCCATGTGGCCTGGGTGTCGAAGTCCGCGTTCGCGAGCTTCTCACCGCATTCGCAGGCAATCGTCCGGACGTGCCGCTGTCGTGACGCGAGCGTGCCGCGCCGGCTGTCGAGTTCGACGCGGACGGTGGCATCGGTGGCCAGCAGCACCTCGACCGTATGGCTCGCCCCAACGATGCCGGTGGTCTCGTGCAGCACCGCCCCGCTCAGCGCGTGAAGAACACGCACGGTCGTCGTCGTGCCCGGTTCAGGCCCGATGCTGCCGGCGTCGTGTTCGATCAGGCGATCGCCCTGCAGCACGCGGTCACGGTGCGCCCAGGCGAGGTCCAAGCGCGCGAACGCCGCCTGCGGCCACGCGGCGCCGTTGATCCGCAACCGGCCCGGCGGATAGGGCCGGGGGTGGCGCGCGTCGAGACGGACCTGCGCGATCGGCGCGAGCGCGGGATCGAGCGTGCCTTGCTGCGTGCGCGTGAGTAGCTGTGCCTGGACGGTGTCCCCGGCGAGATATTCGGTCGGATCGGCGCCGACGTAGGTGTCGGTACACCACAGGCGTGCGCCGGATGCGTGCGGCACCGGCACGGTATCGACGCAGCCGCGGGCGAGCGTCAGGGTGCCGGCGACGGGATCGATCGCATCGATGCGCACCAGTTCCTCGTCGATCAGCGCCTCGCTGCCGATGGCGACCAGGTCCAGGTCGCGCATGTCCGCCAGCGTTGCCAGCGTGTCGGTTGGCCCCAACGCGCCCGCGAGGGTCGCCGTGGCCGAGAAGTCCCCGCCCGCGACCTCGACGAAGTCACCCGCGCCGGTGCGCGTGGTCAGCGTGTAGCCGTAGGCCGGCCCGTTCGGCCGCGCACCGAGCGCGACCACAAAGCCGGCATCGTCCTCGACCTGCACCAGATCAGCCGGACGCAAGCGGCCGGCGAGATCGCGATACGTCGCCTCGACCAGGCGCTGCGCCGGCACCGGCCGCGGGCGCGTGTCCGGCGGTGTCCACGGTCCGATCACTGGCCGCAGGTAGGTGGTCGCGGCCATGCCGTCGATGTCCTGCACCAGCGTGAGCGCGAGCGCGCCATCGGTGCGCGTGCCCTCGTCCACTTCCAGCACCCGCACGGGCATGCGCTGCACGCCCTTGCGCCGCCAGGACAGCGCGAGCACGTCGCCGCGCTTCACTCCCCACCAGCGGCGGTCGACGGTGAGCTTGATCCGCTGCAGCAAGCTGCTGGCGGCGGCGGTCTCGCGCGCGGCGACGCGCTCGCACAGCGTGCGGTTCCACAGACCCGGCAGCGTGCGCCGGTCGGCGACGACGCGGCCCTGCGCCTGGACGTTCGCCATGTTCTGGAAGGTCGCGGCGAGTTCGAGATTCGTCACGCAATCGCGCCCGAGCACGGTGACTTCGTTCACCGAGCCATCGAGCAGCGGCGTCTGCCAGCTCTCCAGCGCGAGCACGCTGGTTTCGTCGAGCAACGGCAAGGTCAACGCGTCGTAGTCGGGCCGGAACAACCGGTACACGAACTGACCGCGCATCGGATCGAACGCCCACAGCCCACCGACGTGGGTGTTGACCGTCTGCAGAAAATTCCCGATCGAGTCCCCGCGCCGCCAACCGAGGCACAACCCGAACGCCTCGTCGTGCAACTGCTCGGCCGCGCGCAGGAAACTCTCGCCATCGATCAGCGCCGGGTCCAGGCCGCAGCCCCACACCGTGTCGGTCAGGCACTGGTAGTGGATGTGCGCAGCATTCATGCCGCGACCGATGCGCGCAAGCTGAGGCTGCCACACCGGCGTCGACCAGCCCTGCACGAAGCGCCCCCAGCGCTTGGCCCAGAGCTTCAGGTAGGGGTTCATGGCCCCGACCATTCCGCGGTACAGCGTGGTGCAGAGCCCGCGCGCAGCCGGGCACGGCCCCGGCACCTGCTGCTGCAGGTAGGGCACCGGCAGTTGGTCCGGCTCGCCCATGCGGATCTGGAGCGTGCCGACGAGCCCGCCTTCCTTCTTGTCGCCGCCGAACAGTTGCGGCAGGTTGATCGCCAAGGTGCCGCTGCCGGCGCGTTCGCCCTCGAACACGGTCTGGCCGCCAACCTTCACGCCTGCGAGGTAATCGTTCGGGCCGATCGACTCGCCCATGTACAGGTACATGAAGTGCCGATAGCCGATCGTCGGCTTGCTCGACTTACCCACGGCGGCGGCTCCACGCGCGCAGGCGCTGCGCGAGGCTTCGATGCGGCGGCGAGAGGACGATCGGGCGCAGCATCGGGATCACGATCGGACGTCGTCGCCAGCGCCCGCGCACGAGCGCGCGCAGATCCAGGCCCCACAGCGCGTGGAAGACGCCCGCCGCGATGCCGAAGGCGCCGAACGGGCGTTCGCCCGTCACCCACAGCCAGACCCCGGAGAGGATCGAGACCACGCAGGCGCACACGACCCAGCCGCGATAGATCGACTCACGTCGCATCGCGCGCTTCCGCGTTGCCATCGGCTCGCTCTGCTCGCGCGATGGCGATCACGCGGACGACGAAGGGATCGTCGAGCAGGTGGGGGTGGTCGTCGACGGCGATGCCGTCCTCGCACAGCGCGCGCAGATCGATGGCGTGCTGGCGGCACCACGCCCGAATGCCAGGCGTACAGAGCGGCCCACCGGCCGGATCGATCGCGCGCACGTGCCGAAGGTGAATGCGCAGTCCGCGATTGGAAGGCATGCTCACTTGCCGCCACTGGCCTTGATCGGCGTGGTGCGCAGGTCGCCGTAGGCGAGGACGTTGGGATCGTCCACCCACACCTCGCCGAAGATCACCATGACCTCGCGGCCTTCTTCGGCGGTCGGCACCGAGAAGTCGGCGAGCGACGGCGGCTTGGTCGATTGCGGCTTGGGCCGCATCGCGATGCTGATGGCGATGGAGAGAATCAGCACGAAGACGTAGACCCACATCGTGGACGGGTTCCTGGGGTGCGAGGCGCGAGGTGCGGGACGCGCGTAACCGCCATCCAGCGCGGTGGCGCCGGGCGGTGCGTGTGAAGGGGAATTCAGAAGACCGGATCGCTGCCGAAGGGATTGCGCATGCCCTTCAAGGTCGGCTGGCCGCCGTAGTTCAGTTCATTGCGGAATTTGGGGCAGCCGTTCGGCCCGAGCGTGCGATCGCAGCCGGGGAACGCGACGACGCGCGCATCCGGCGCGAGTGCGGCCGGGGTGAGCAGGCGCAGGGTGGCGCCCACGTGGCTGACCACGAAACGGCGTTCGACGCCGAGCGTCGCCGTCCACTGCAGCACGCCGCCTTCGAAGTGGCCATCGTCGAACGCATCGAACGCGGCCGAGGCGACGGTGTAGCCGGTCGCATCGCTGAGTACGGCCGGCACCGCGTGCGCGTCCGGATCGGCATTGCACAAGCCCAGCCCCTGGCTGTAGAGCACGAGCGGACAGTTCGACTGCCAGCTGCGGCGCAAGCCGAGCGTCTCGACGGCGGCGGCGAGCGACTCGCAGCGCAGCTTGGCGACGCTGTGGGTCTCGTCCAGGTTGGCGACGTGCCCGGTCCAGCCCAGGCGCACCTGGCCGTCGCGCACCCGCACCCGCTTGAGGTCCAGGCGCAGGCGCAGCCCCGGCGGCATCGGGCGGAACAGGTTCAGCAACGGCAGGTCGAGCGGCGCGGTGATCTGCAGCGCGTTTTTCGCATCCTCCGCCGACTGCACGATCTTCTCGCGCGTCAGCGTGACCGGGGCGTAGCGCTGGCCTTCGACGATCGCGTCGCGTTTGGCGTCGGTGTAACGCCAGTGGTGCAGCCCGATCGAGAAGTCGTACAGCTCGATCTCGCGCGAGAGCAGGCCCATGCGTGCGGACTCAGGGTTCTTCCGCCGGAATCCCGGCGAAGGACACCGCGCAATCGAGCAGACCGTCGCTGTCGGCGTGGTGGCGCAGCTCGACCGTATCGCCCGCAAGCGAGACCAGCGCCAGCCAACTCACCAGACGGACCCGGTCGGGTCGGACCACGCGGCCGAGTGCGATGTCGATCCTCAGCCGTTCGGCGGCGTCGCCGTTGGCGAGCGCGAGTTCGCTCGACGCTTCGATCGCGCGATAAAACACAGTCCCATCGGTGAGTTCGATGCGAACGTGGCGACGCCCCGCCTGCTGGCGCAGGCTGCGACTGACGCCGCAGGCAGTGACGGTGAGCGTGAGCGCGGTCTCGCCGATCGTTTCGATCACGTCGAGATCGTCGGTCCACGTCGGCAACCACAGCGCCTCCGCCCGCCCCTGCAAGCCATAGAGCAGGCTGCGGTGATCCGCGCGTTCGGCGCGGCCGAACACCCGCCACGCGTGCGACTGCGTCGTCCATGCCAGGCCCGAAGCATCGTCGATCTGTGTGCGGCCGACGTCGCCATCGAGCAGATCGAAGCGACGGGCCAGGATCGCGCTCGGGTCAGGGGTTTCGTCCGGGCGGTGTTCGAGCACGGGGAACCCGCGATAGCGCGTCGCCGGCAGCGCCGCCGGCCAGTCGCAGGGCTCGGTCGCCTCGAAGCGCAGCTGTGTGGACATCAGCCGGTCGGTGTGGCGCCGCAACTCCGGCGCGTCGGTCAGGCGCGCGGTGCGGCAGGGCATCAGGCGCGTGCCGACCGGCCACGCGCGGCGTGTCGGCGCACGCAAGGACACACGACCGTTCGCGATCTGCGCGACTTCGACCAGTTCGTAGGTCGCCACGTCGCGCCAGAGCATGGCGAGGCTGCCGACCGCGAAATCGAGGCCCGCGGTGTCGACCGGAATCTCGACCGCGCCCGCCGCCAGCGCCACACCAAGCCGCGTCGTATCGACGAACACCGGCAGCGCCCACACCCGCGCCGTCCAGTCGAACAGCGCGTGCTCCACCCAGCGGCGTTCGACGCGATCGGCGAGGACCGCGAACTCCCACGACCGATGCGGCGCCTCGCGCAGCGGCGTGCGGGTGACGGTGCCGGCGATGGCGATCTGGACATCGGTGAGCCAGGCGAGCGTTTCGGTCAGCGGCTCGGACCAGTTGGGCGGCAGCGTCCACGCCTGCAGGCGCAGGCCGTCGATCCGGATCGACCACGTCGCGCCGTCCGCGAAAGAGAGCACCGCGACCGCGTCGATCACCGGCGGGCCGTCGAGGCCCACGGTGAGGGTCAGCACCCGCTCCTGCAGCGGACGCAGCGCCAGCGGCAACGCCCCCGGCGCGGCGAGCGTGCTGCCGGCATCGCCCTCCAGGCGCAACGCGGTCAGCGTCTGCGGGATCGTGCGCCACGCATTCCACACCGCGACTTCGCGGGTCAGCTCGGAGACGACGTTTCCCAGCGACAGCGCGGTCGGCAGGACGTGGACGCGGTCGAACAGGTCCTCCGCGAACCGGTGCGCGAGGCGTCCGGTCGCGGGCCAGCGCAGCGCGGCCGGCGCCCGAAACACCCCTGCCCGCGCGACGATGCGCTCGCGGCGGTACGCGGCCGTCGCGAACGCGGCCTCGCCGAGCGCGTTCAGCTCGATCGAGAGCGCAGGATTGGCCGCGCCGAACGCCCGCGGCGTCGGCGCGAGGCCGATCAGTCCGGCCATCAAGGCGCATCCCGGAGCGCGACGCCGAAGGTGCCGGAATGCTGTGCGCCGATCGGCCAGCCGGCGCCATTGCGCTGCACCGGGTGAACCGCGTGCAACGGATACGCCCACCAGCGTTCGGGGCCGTAGAGCAGCGGTTGGCTCAGATCGAGGTGGTCCAGGCGGCAGTAGCGCGCGTGCGCGAGCGTCGCGACGACCGTCTGGCCCTGCGCCTGGCGCGCGAGCAGCACATCGATCGGCAGCAGCACGGTCGCCTGATTGAAGGTGGATGGCAGCGCGTGCAGCAGGCCGGCCTTGTGCGAGACGCCGAGCAACTCGCCCGGTGCGCCACCGTTGGCGGTGCGCCAGCCCGCCGCACCTTCGAGACCGCAGTGGATGAAACTGCTGTGATAGCTGCCGGCCGCGCTCGCGAAGAAGAACCCGAGCCCCAGGCCGTCGTAGGGCAGCGCACCGAGGTCCGTGCCGCTGTTGGCGGCGATGAACACGCGACAGGTCGCCGAGGTGCCGACGACATCGCCGCGGAACGATCCGCTGCACCACTGGCCGGTGCCGCCGATCTGCGGCATCAACGACACGCCCCAGTTGAGATGCTGGTGGCGATCGACGTTGTAGCGCAGCACACAGTAGATCTCGTCCGGCGTGTCGAACGCGTGCAGCACGTAGACGGCCGGCCACTGGATCGGCGCATTGGTGAAGGAGAGCAGCTTCACCGACTGCGGGCAGGCGCCGGTCAGCGCTGCACCCGCCTGCCCGGTGCCGGCGAGCAGGCGCAGTTCCGTCGCCGTCGCGGTCAGTTGCACGAAGGCGACGCCCTTGCTGAGGATGCCGCTCACGAGCGTCCAGCCGCGTGCGGTCAGCGTCGTCTCGATGGCGACTTTCAGCGCCGCGAAGCTGGCGACCTGTCCGGTGAACGTCGCCATCAGGCCATCTCCACCGCGACGTAATCGCGCCACGTCGTGCGGGCGCCATCCTGCAGGACCACGAAGGCCCGGCCGTTGACCGCGCGGATCGCATCGACTGCCTGGCGAACGCTCATGCCCGTTTGATCGATGACCGCGCTGCCTTCGAGCTGCAGCACGTTCTCGGAGGCGTTGTTGAAACCGGAGACCATGCTCACGCCATCGAGCACGCCATAGAGATTGCCGCTGCTGGGATAGGCGCGTGCATCGTTGTCGTAGGCGCCGAATTGCATCTCGTACAGTTCGAGCGGCTGCGGCTGGTGCAGGGTGCCGGCCGGCACAAGGCAGCGATACCCGCTGCCATTGCGACCCACGTACTCGCCGGCCAGACCGGCATAGGTGGTCTCGGTGCCCTGACCGTTGCCGAAGGGCGCGATCTGCACCTTCTTCCAGGTCCCGCCGGCATCGCGCAGGAACAGGAACCCGTCGTTGTAGCCGGCCTCGCTGCTGCCGCGGCGGCCCTTGTAGGGGAACCAGTGCAGATCGCTGTAGCGCTTGGTCTCGCGGCCGTCGAAGTGCCCGGCGACGATCAGGGGCGAAGGAAACTCCTTCGGCCGCGCATACGCCAGCGCCTTGCCGACATAGAGGTGCGCGTAGATCGGCGAGCCGACCTTGAGGGCGCCAACGATGCGACGCGGATTGGCGGTCAGGAAGTAGCTCACCGCTTGGTTATGGCTCGGTACGCCCGACGTCTTGATCCCGGGCTGCGCCTCGAACGGGGCGGCCGGCACGTAGCCGGTCATCGTCGCGGCGAGCAGGTTGTAGTAATCCGCCGCGACGTTCTGGTAGGCCTTGAAGCCGACCGTGATCTCCTCCTCGCCCGTGGTGCCGGTCGAACGCAGGATCAGTTCGCGTTCGGGAATCGAGGTGTCGAAACGCAGGGTCGTCCAGCCGGCTTGCTCGGCGAGCGCGCGCAGGACATCGAGCAGTTGCAGGTGGGCGTCCGGGCCGGCGCCCTTGACCACGGTGTCGATCGCGTAAGTCATCAGCCACCGATCCTTTGGCGCAGGAAGCTGCCGTTGCGGTCGATCACGTTGAGAATGGTCTGCTCCAGGCCCCGGCTCTGCGCCATCGACTCGGCGAGCGCATCGGTGTTGATCGCATTGATCAGGCGCAGATTGAGTTGGGGGTTCAGCCCCGCTGCCGCGCGCGCCAGGCCGCCTTCGGCGAAGTTGACGCGCGGTGCGCGCGGCAGCGAGACCTGCGGCGGCGCGGCCGTGGCGAAGCGACGCGCGTGCCAGGTCTCCAGCGCCGGCATGCCGCGGCGATTGAAGTCTTCGAGGAAGGGCAACGCACCGGGCTGGCGCACGACGGCGGCCCGCGTGACGAACTCGAAATCCGACAACCACGCCGGGATGCTGTCGGAGGTCGCCGTGCCCGGACCACGCACATGGCCGCCGCTGGCGTACCCGCCTCCGCCGTTGAAGGTCGCCTGCGCGATCAGTCCGGCGATGGTCGCGCCCTGCGCGATGGCGCCCGCGATGAACGGAATGTTCTGCGGAAAACCGACCTTGCTCGCTTCGGCCACGTTGTTGGCGAGCGCGAGCGCCGCCTGCGCGATGGCAAACGCCTTCGACAGCGCGAACAAGGCGCGGTAGGTCGCGCTCTGTTCGCCACCGAAGGATTTGGCGATGTCGGCGAGCTGGCCGAAGGTCGCGGACGCGCCCGCGAGCAGCACCTGCGTCTGCGCCGACTGCAGTTGCGCGAGTGCGGCCTGGTGCTGGCGCTCGATCGTTTCTTCCTGCGCATCCCACTGCGCATTCAGATCGGCGCGCTGCGAACGGAACTGCGCGAGCAGTGCGAGCTGTTCGGCGTGCCAGG
>JBMOOY010000008.1:0-196207 GCA_049324395.1 Pseudomonadota bacterium | reverse complement strand
CCGGCCTTGTAGCCGCGCGCGGCCGAGAAATAGGCCATGACGCGCTCGTTGAAGCGGTAGGCGGCCTTGAACGTGCCCGACCACTCCTTCTCCTCGCGCTCCTGCTCGGTGATGCGGCCGTTGTGGCTGACGTTGGTCCAGGGCAGGCAGCCGAAGCCGACCACCTGCGGCGCCGCGGCCGACGCCTGGGCGACGGTCAGCCCGCGCGCGACCAGCGCGGCCACGACCTGCGCCGGGTTGGCGAGCATCGCATTGCAGCCGAGACCGCCGTTCGGATTGCTGTACACCGAGGTCAGTTCCTTGTCCTCGATGGTGTAGCGCAGGCCGACCGTCAGATCCAGCGCATCGGTGACGTGGAAGGTGTTGTTGGTGAACAGACCCATGCTCTTGGCGTTCTGCTCGTAGCGATCGGACGCCGACAGACCCGCGAACACGGTGCCGAAGGGACGGCCCGAGGCCTGCGAGTAGAACAGCGGCGCCGTCGGGCTGGTGCCGAGCAGCGGGTTGATCCGCGACAGCACCGCGATCGACAGATAGGGCTCGTAGGCGCTGCCGACGCGATAGGCCTCGTTGCGCTTGAGCGTCTCGTCGGCATAGAAACCGCCGACCAGCCAATCCACGCGATCGGAACTGCCGGTCAGCCGGAATTCCTGGCTGAAGGTGTCGAACGCCGTGTAGTTGTCGCTCTTGGCCGGATTGCGGTAGAGCAGATCGGCAGTGCTGTAGTCGAAATCGAGACCGTTGATCGACTGCCAGTCGCGCTGCGCGGTGATCGAGGTCAACGTGGCGCCGCCGAACCACGGCGTCTCCCAGTCGACCTGGCCGCTCACGCCCTTGTCCTTGATGTACTGGGCGCTGCTGCGATTGGTCCAGGCGCGACGGCCGAAGGGATCGGCGGCGCCCGGGATCACGCCGCTGTCGGGCGCGAGGGCGTCGATGATCGCCGCGGTCGGACCGCGCACGATGGTGACGCTGGCGCAGCAGTTCTCGTCGCGATTGCTGAAATCGCCGGTCAGCAGGATGTCGAGCTTGTCGGTCGGCTCGAGCAGCAACTGGCCGCGGAAGGTGTGGAAATTCTGGTCCTGATCCTCGCGTTCCTGACGCGGGCCGGCGCCGACGTTGACGTCGAGATAGCCGTCGCGCTTGCGCTTGGCGGCGTACACCCGGAACGCGGCCATGTCGTTGATGGCGTCGCTGTACGAGCCCGACACGCCGACCGTGCCGTAGCTGCCGATCGTGAGTTCGGCCTCGGCGCTCTGCTGGTAGGTGGGACGCTTGGTCACGACGTTGATCACGCCGGCCGAGGTGTTCTTGCCGAACAGGGTGCCCTGCGGCCCCTTCAGTACTTCGATGCGCTCCAGCTCGCCGAGGTCGGTGAAGCCGACGCCATTGCGCGGACGATAGACGCCGTCGATCACGATGCCGACCGAGGACTCGAGACCGGCGTTGTCGCCGACGGTGCCGATACCGCGGATGCGGGCCACGGTCTGGGCCTCGCTCTGGGTGCTGGTGACGGTCAGACCCGGAACGATGTTCTGCAGGTCCTTGATATCGCGGACGCCGTTCGCTTCGAGCGCTTCCTCGGACAGGGCGGTCACCACCACCGGTACGTCCTGGAGGGCTTCCTCGCGCTTCTGTGCGGTGACGACGATCTTGTCCAGCGTCCCCGCCTCTTCTTCGGAGGCTCCGGCATTGTCCTGGGCCATCGCCAGAGGCGCCTGGGCCAGTCCCACGAGAGCGATCAGCAACGCACGGGCCAGCGTCGAATGTTGCAGTGCACGATCTTTCATTCCCCCCTCCTCCTCGCCATTGGTTCTGTTGTCGTGTCGTGTCGATTATTCGATCTTCGGCGGCACGCATCCTGGCGTTCGCGACAACCCATCGTTGGGGCGTCGGCTGCGTTGCGGGAAGCTTCGCCGGGCTTCGTCGCTGGCTTACCGTGCCCGTTACCTGGGCATCCGCCGTGCGACGGTAACACAGGAACGAACGGCTGTAAGCAGGGGCGGCGCGCCCCCCCGGAGGGGCTGGCATACTAGGCGTTCTGCCCTCCGCGCGCCCCACGCTCCCGCGATCCCCCACCCCGTGTCCGACCCCACCGCATCGTCCGCCTCCGCCGCCCGGGCCGGGGGCGATCAACATACCCCGCTCATGCGCCAGTTCTTCGCCGCCAAGGCGGAGCATCCCGACGTATTGCTGTTCTTCCGCATGGGCGATTTCTACGAACTGTTCTACGACGACGCGCGCAAGGCCGCGCGGCTGCTCGACATCACCCTGACCCAGCGCGGCAGTTCGGCCGGACAACCGATCCCGATGGCCGGCGTGCCGGTGCACGCCTACGAGGGCTATCTCGCGCGGCTGGTGGCCCTGGGCGAATCGGTCGCGATCTGCGAACAGATCGGCGACCCGGCGCTGGCCAAGGGGCTGGTCGAGCGCAAGGTGGTGCGCATCGTCACGCCGGGCACGGTGACCGACGAGGCGCTGCTGCAGGACCGTCGCGACACGCTGTTGATGGCGGTCGCACGCGGCAAGTCGGGGTATGGCCTGGCCTGGGCCGATCTGGCGGGCGGCCGTTTCCTGGTCAACGAGGTCGGGAACGAGGACATGCTCGAAGCCGAGCTCGCGCGGCTCGATCCGGCCGAACTCCTGATCGCCGACGAGGACGGTTGGGGCCACGGGATCGCGGGCCGCGGCGGCGTCCGCAGGCGCGCGCCCTGGCTGTTCGACGCCGACAGCGGCCGCCGACAGTTGCTGCGCTTCTTCGATGTGCACGATCTTTCCGGCTTCGGCATCGACGACAAACCGCTCGCCATCGCCGCCGCGGGCGCCCTGCTGGGCTACGTCGAGGAAACGCAGAAGCAGCGTTTGCCGCATCTGACCGCGATCCGCGTGGAGACCAGCGACGGCGCGATCGCGATGAACGCCGCGACCCGCCGCCACCTCGAACTCGACACCCGCGTCGACGGCGATACGCGCAATACCCTGCTCGGGGTGCTCGACAGCACGATCACGCCGATGGGCGGGCGCCTGCTACGGCGCTGGCTGCATCGCCCGCTCCGCGATCGCGCCGTGGTGAGCGAACGCCACGACGCGGTGGCGCGGCTGATCGACGCCCGCGCCGATGCGACGGTGCGCGACGCCTTCCGCGGACTCGGCGACATCGAACGCATCCTCTCGCGCGTCGCCCTGCGCAGCGCGCGCCCGCGCGACCTGTCCACGCTGCGCGACGCGCTCCTGCTGCTGCCCGACGTCCGCGAGGCGCTGGCGGGGATCGACTCGCCGCGCCTGCAGACCCTGGTCGCCGAACTCGGCGAGCACGATGCCCAAGCCGCGTGGCTGGCGCGCGCGATCGTGCAACAACCGCCGGTGCTGGCGCGCGATGGCGGCGTGATCGCGGACGGTTACGACGACGAACTCGACGAACTGCGCCGGCTGAGCACCCATGCCGATCGGTTCCTGATCGACCTCGAAACCCGGGAACGCGAAAGCAGCGGCATTCCCACGCTCAAGGTCGGCTACAACCGCGTCCACGGCTACTACATCGAGATCAGCAAGGGCCAGGCCGACAAGGCGCCGGTGCATTACACCCGCCGTCAGACCCTGACCGGCGCCGAGCGATACATCACCGAGGAACTGAAGGCCTTCGAGGACAAGGTGCTCTCGGCACGCGAGCGTTCGCTGTCGCGCGAAAAACTCCTGTACGAGCGGATCCTCGACGAACTCAACGTCCATCTCGAACCGCTCAAGCGCTGCGCCGCGGCGCTGAGCGAACTCGACGTGCTCGCCTGCTTCGCCGAGCGCGCGCGCGAACTCGACTGGTCGCGTCCGGCGCTGGTGGACGAGCCCGTGCTGCGGATCGAGCGCGGACGCCATCCGGTGGTCGAGGCGGTGCGCGAGGATCCGTTCGAACCGAACGACCTCGATCTGCACGCCGACCGCCGCATGCTGGTGATCACCGGCCCGAACATGGGCGGCAAATCGACCTACATGCGCCAGAACGCGCTGATCGCGCTGCTCGCGCACATCGGCAGCTTCGTGCCGGCGACGAAGGCGGAACTGGGGCCGATCGACCGCATCCTGACCCGCATCGGCGCCGGCGACGATCTCGCCCGCGGGCAATCGACCTTCATGGTCGAAATGAGCGAGACCAGTTACATCCTGCACCACGCCACCGCGCGATCGCTGGTGCTGATGGACGAGATCGGCCGCGGCACCTCGACCTACGACGGCCTCGCCCTGGCCGAGGCCTGCGCCCGGCATCTGGCCGACGTCAATCGCTGCTACACGCTGTTCGCGACGCACTATTTCGAACTGACCGCGCTCGCGCAACCGGGCAGCGGCGTCGCCAACGTGCACCTGGATGCCGTCGAACATCACGACAAGAGCGGCGGCGACACGCTGGTGTTCATGCATGCGGTGAAGGACGGCCCCGCCGACCGCAGCTTCGGCCTGCAGGTCGCCGCTCTCGCCGGCCTGCCGAAGACCGTGGTGCGGGAAGCCCGCGGCCGGCTCGCCGAGCTCGAACAGCGCCGCAACGACCCGGCGCCGGTGCTCACGCCGCAGACCCTGGACGCGCCGCAGCAATTCGGCCTGTTCGCTCCGAAGTCGGCCGCCCTCGACGCCCTCGCCGCGATCGACCCGGACGAGCTGACGCCGAAACAGGCCCTCGAAGCCCTGTATCGACTGAAGGCGCTGGAATGAGCGGTACCGCCGGGTGCCGCGGAAACGCGATGCGTCGAGCGGTCGCGATCCGCGCGACCGGCCTCCGTACACTTGCCGTATCCACAAGGAGTCGCGCGTGTCCATCGGAATCTTCATCGCCGGTCTGATCTTCGGCGTCGCGCTGACGGTGTGGCTGCGACGCCCGGCGGACATCCCTCCGTCGTCGCCACAGTCCAAAACGCCATTGGACACCGACACCGGATCTCCATCGGAATCGCCGGCGGCACCCGCCCTGCCGTCGCCGGAAACCGCCACGCCGTCGTCGACCGAGGACGCGGCGAGCGCGCCCGCCGCGCCAGAAGAGACCGCGGCCGACAAGCTCTACCGGCTGAGACGCGAGATCGAGAACGACGACGGCCGCATCCAGAGCCCGGACGATCTGCTGCGTCTGCCGCAGTTCCGCGAGGGCGTCGCCGTGCTCGCGGATCCCGCGTTCCCGGCGAAGGACGTGCTGGGCCAGCTCGAGAACGACAGCTATGTGCTCGGTTGCATGGTGTACGCGGCGCTGGGGCAGCGCACCGACATCGACGCCGCCGCCGCGCTCGTCGCTACGTCCGGGCCCGGGGCGTACCAGATCAAATTCATGCTCGACTACCTGCAGTCGCGCCCGGATGCCGGCGATCTGCCGGGATTCCTGCGTCTGGTGCGCCAATGGTGGTACGAACAGCCGCCGCTGCGCCAGCGATTGCGCGAGTACCTGCAATGGGCCGAAGCGCACGCCCCCGGCACCGCGCCGATGACGCTGGACAATCTGCGCGAATACGAACTTGAACAATTGGTCGAGGGCCTCAACGCCCTGCGCGCACCCGTGCTGGAACCGTACATCGCGCAGGCGAAGGCGGAACTCGCGCGCCAGCGCGAACGGCGCACCCTCGGCGGCGTGGGCCGGTTGTGGACGCCGCAGCCGTCCGGTGCCGGCGCGAGCGCATCGCCCGCCATCGTCGCCCATCCGGAACTCGACCTGCAGGTCGCGAAGCTCTACGACATGCTGCAGGCAACGCCGCCGACATCGGTGCTGGTCGCGGGCGACCACGGCACCGGCAAGTCGACGCTGGTGGACCGTCTGTTCGAGCGACTGCACGGCGAAGGCTGGCTGCTGTTCGAGGCCTCCGCCGCCGAAGTGCTCGCAGGACAATCCTATTTCGGCGAGCTCGAGGAGCGGATGCGCGAACTGCTCGGAGCACTGGATCGCGAGCGCGCGCTGTGGCGGGTGCGCGATTTCTACGATCTCCTGCACAAGGGCGCGCACAGTCAGGATCCGCGCGGCATCCTCGACATGCTGTTGCCGGCGATCGAACGCGGCAAGCTGCGGATGATCGGCGAACTCTCGCCGCCGCAGCTGGCGCAGCTGCTGTTGGCGCGACCGACGCTGCGCCATCTGATGAAGACGGTACAGCTGCTTCCGCCCTCGCCCGCGACCATGCGCGACCTGCTCGCGCGTTGGCGCGATACGCGCGAGGCAGAATGCGGGTCGCCCGTCGCCGATCCGCGCACGCTCGAGGAAGCGCAGCGCATGGCGACGCAATATTTTCCCGAGCAGCACGAACCCGGGCGCAGCCTGCGTCTTCTCGAAGAAGCGCTGCGCGCGGGACTCGCCGCCGAACCGCGCGACCTGCCGCTCGGGGTCGACGCGCTGCTGCGGGCGATCGCGCGGCGCAGCGGCCTGCCCATGGAAGTGATCGACGACCGCCAGAGCCTCGATCTGGAGAGCCTGCGCGCATTCTTCCGCAAGCGGGTGATCGGTCAGGACGAAGCCGTCGATTGCCTCGTCGACCGGATCGCGATGCTGAAGGCCGGCCTGATCGACAGCGGCCGTCCCATCGGCGTGTTCCTGTTCGCCGGCCCCACCGGCACCGGCAAGACCGAGTTGGCGAAGACCCTCGGCGAACTGCTGTTCGGCAGCAGCGAGCGCCTGCTCCGCCTGGACATGAGCGAATACCAGTCGGACGACGCCGCATGGCGATTGACCGAGGTCTCGCGCGACGGCAGCGCGCGTTCGCTGGTGGCGCGGATCCGCGAGCAGCCCTTCTCGGTGGTGCTGCTCGACGAATTCGAGAAAGCGCATCCGCGGGTGTGGGATCTGTTCCTGCAGGTCTTCGACGACGGCCGCCTCGGCGACCGCAACGGCGACGTGGCGGACTTCCGGCACAGCATCATCATCCTCACCAGCAACGCCGGTTCGACGCTCTCGCGCAGCGCCGGCCCCGGCTTCACGTCGTCCGCCGGCGGCTATTCCCGCGGCACGGTCGAGAAGGCGCTGTTCGAGACCTTCCGTCGCGAATTCCTCAACCGCCTCGACCGGATCGTGCTGTTCAATCCGCTCGACCGCACGCTGATGCGCGACATCCTGCACAAGGAACTGCAACGCGCGATGGGCCGACGCGGACTCCGGAACCGCGACTGGGCGGTGGAATGGGAACCCTCGGCGATCGAATTCCTGCTCGACCGCGGGTTCACGCCGGACCTCGGCGCCCGCCCGCTGCGCCGGGCGATCGAACAGCATCTGCTCGCGCCGCTCGCGCGCAGCATCGTCGAGCATCGCACGCCGCAGGGCGACCAGTTCCTGTTCGTGCGCAGCGCGGGCGATCGACTGGAAGTGGAATTCGTCGATCCGAACCCGCCCGCCGCGACGACGACGCCGGTCGCGACCGCCGAGACGGTCGACATCCGCGATCTGATCCACGCGCCCGACGCCTCGCCTGCGGCGATCGCCACGCTGCGCGCCGAATTCGAGGCGACCGACCGGGACGTCGCCGGGCCCGCGTGGACGCAGGCCCGCGATGCGGACTACGCCGCGATGAACGAGCGCGATTTCTGGTCGCGTCCGGAACGTTTCGAAGTGCTCGACCGGATCGAACGCCGGCATCGGATCGAAAGCGCGCTGGACACGGCGCGACGGCTCAACGAACGTCTGGCGCGCGATGGCGCCGATGCCGGTTTCGTCGCACGCCACGCGCAATTGCTGTGGCTGCTGCGCCTGGCGGTGGACGCGGTGTCGCGACAGCATCCGCAGGACGCGCTGCTGTGGCTTTCCGTGGGAGAAGCCGACCTCAAACGGGAACCGACGCAGGCACGGCTGTGGTGGCAGCGTCTGCTGGCGATGTACATGGCCTGGGCCGAGCGCCGCAACATGCGCGTCGAAGTGCTGTCGCAGGACGCCGACCGCTGCGAAGCCAGGCTCGCCATCGGCGGTTTCGGCGCGCTCGCCGTGCTCGAACACGAGCACGGCGCGCATCTCCACGAATACGACGACGAGAGCGGCGCCACCCGTCGCGTCGCCGCCGCGGTCCGCATCGCGCCCGACCTGCCCGGCCGCCCGCGCCCGACCCGCATCGACCACGACGACGAACCGCGCATCTGCCGTCGCTACCGTGCCGAGCCCTCCCCGCTCGTCCGCGACAGCGTCCGCGGCTGGCGGACCGGTCGCCACGACCGCGTGATGGCCGGCGAATTCGATGTGATCGTCGCCGAGGGGTGAGCCGTCGTTCCAGGACGGCGCGCCCATCTGCGTGAATTGAAGCGGATGCGTTCGGCCGACGGTCCCGAGCGATGCATGCGGGGTGCCATCGTCGAAAGATTGCCGGATTCCCGCGGCCCATCGCGGCGCCGAGCCGACGACGAAGCCAGAACGCGACGAAAAAAGTCCCGCGAGGCCTTCGCCGCGGCTCGCCCGGCGCTACATTAGGCGTTCCGGGCGGCCTCGCCGCCCCACGGGAGCACGACCATGACCGCACTGACCGACGACCTTTTCGCGCAGCTCGAAGGCGCACCGCTGCAGCAGATCTCGCAGCAACTCGGCATCGGCCGGACCCAGGCCGCGGGTGCGGTCAGCGCCGCGCTGCCGCTGCTGATCGGCGCACTGGGCAAGAACGCGAGCCAGCCTCAGGGCGCGGAGGCGCTGTTCGGCGCCCTGCAGCGCGATCACGCCGGCACCGGCGATCTCGGTGGCCTGCTCGGCGCGGTCCTCGGTGGCGCGCAGAGCCGGCAGACCGACGGCGCCGGCATGCTCGGCCACATCTTCGGCGGCCAGCAGTCGCGCGCCGAGCAGCATCTGGGCGAAGCCACCGGCCTCGGCGGCGATCGCGCCGGGCAGTTGATGAAGATCCTCGCGCCGATCGTGCTGGCCTACCTCGCCAAACGCATGTTCTCCGGTAACGAAAGCGGTGGCGGCGCGGCGATGGGCATGGGCGGCGGCAATCCGACCGCCGACGTGCTCGGCGCGATCCTCGGACAGGAGCAGCAATCGGTCCGCCAGCAGGGTGGCCTCGGCGGCGGCCTGCTCGGCGCGGTACTCGACCAGGACGGCGACGGCCAACTCGGCCTCGGCGATCTGCTCAAGATCGGCGGCGGATTGCTCGGCGGCAAGCGCTGAGCGATGCCCACCGGGCCGATGGCGTCTGCCATCGACCCGGTCTGATCCGCCCCGCCCGATCGGCGCGGGCCTGCGCACCCGAACCTCGCGCACGTCGATAGACAAAAACTATCGAAACCGTCGAAACAATCGAATTCTCATTTGGTCGCGATCGGCATAGCTTGGCTGCACCTTCTCGCGGAACGCAGCCATGACGACCGAATCCCGTTGCCCCTTCTCGGGCGCCGCCCGCTCCCAGACCCTCGCCGGCGCGCAGACCAACGCGCGGTGGTGGCCCGAACAACTCAACCTCGGCATCCTTCACCACCACTCCGAAAAATCCGACCCGATGGGCGCGGATTTCGATTACGCGGCGGCGTTCTCCCGGCTCGATCTCGATGCGGTCGTCGCCGATCTGCACGCGCTGATGACCGACTCGCAGGACTGGTGGCCGGCGGACTACGGCCACTACGGGCCGTTCTTCATCCGCATGGCCTGGCACAGCGCCGGCACCTATCGCATCGCCGACGGTCGCGGCGGCGGTGGCGCCGGCGCGCAGCGCTTCGCCCCGCTCAACAGCTGGCCGGACAACGGCAATCTCGACAAGGCCCGTCGCCTGCTGTGGCCGATCAAGAAGAAATACGGGCGCAGCCTGTCCTGGGCCGACCTGATGATCCTCGCCGGCAACGTCGCGCTGGAATCCATGGGCTTCCGCACTTTCGGTTTCGGCGGCGGGCGCGCCGATATCTGGGAGCCCGAGGAAGACATCTTCTGGGGCCCCGAAGGCAAGTGGCTGGCCGACGAACGCTACAGCGGCGACCGCGAACTGGCCAACCCGCTCGCCGCGGTGCAGATGGGCCTGATCTACGTGAACCCCGAAGGCCCCAACGGCCATCCGGATCCGCTCGCCTCGGCGCGCGACATCCGCGAGACCTTCGCGCGCATGGCGATGGACGACGAAGAGACGGTCGCGCTGGTCGCCGGCGGCCATACCTTCGGCAAGGCCCACGGCGCCGGCGACGCCGCGAACGTCGGTCCCGAGCCCGAAGCCGCGGACATCGAGGAACAGGGCTTCGGCTGGCGCAACCGCTTCGGCAGCGGCAAGGGCGGCGACACGATCACCAGCGGCATCGAAGGCGCGTGGACGCCGAACCCGATCCGCTGGGACAACGGCTACTTCGAGACGCTGTTCGGTTACGAATGGGAACTGACGAAGAGCCCCGCCGGCGCGCACCAGTGGAAGCCGAAGGGCGACAGCGGCGCGGGCGTCGTACCCGATGCCCACGATCCGTCCAGGCGCCACGCGCCGATGATGACCACCGCCGACATGGCGCTGCGCGTGGATCCCGCCTACGAAAAGATCTCGCGTCGCTTCCTCGCCGACCCGCAGGCCTTCGCCGACGCGTTCGCCCGCGCCTGGTTCAAGCTCACCCATCGCGACATGGGCCCGCGTGCCCGCTATCTCGGCAAGCTCGTGCCGCAAGAAACGCTGATCTGGCAGGACCCCTTGCCCGGGGTCGATCATCCGCTGGTCGACGCCGGCGACATCGCCGCGCTGAAGGCGAAGGTGCTGGCCTCGGGCCTGAGCACCGCGCAGCTGGTACGCACCGCGTGGGCGTCGGCCTCGACCTTCCGCGGCGGCGACAAGCGCGGTGGCGCCAATGGCGCGCGCATCCGGCTCGCGCCGCAGAAGGACTGGGAGGTCAATCGCCCGGCGGAACTGGCGCACGTGCTGGCGACGCTGGAGGCGATCCGCAATGCGTTCAACGCCCGCGCACCGGGCGGCAGCAGGATCTCGCTCGCCGATCTGATCGTGCTCGCCGGCGGCGCGGCGATCGAAGCAGCGGCGAAACGCGCCGGCATCGACACGATCGTGCCGTTCGAACCCGGTCGCACCGATGCCTCGGTGGAGCAGACCGACGCCGAATCCTTCGCCGTGCTCGAACCCCACGCCGACGGTTTCCGCAACTATGCCCGCGCAGGACTCGAGAACACGGCGGCCGAACTGCTGATCGACAAGGCGCAGCAGCTTACGTTGACCGCGCCGGAAACGACGGTGCTGATCGGCGGGCTGCGCGTGCTCGGCGCGAACTTCGACGACTCCCGGCACGGCGTGTTCACCGACCGGCCGGGCGCACTGAGCAACGACTTCTTCGTCAACCTGCTCGATATGGGCACGCGCTGGCAGCGCTCCGGCAGCGAATCCGGCGTGCTCGAAGGTCGCGACCGCCGCACCGGTGCGCCGAAATGGACCGGCACCGTCGTCGACCTGGTGTTCGGCTCGAACTCGCAGCTGCGCGCGCTGGCCGAGGTCTATGCCGCGGACGACGCGAAGGAGACGTTCGTGCGCGATTTCGTCGCCGCCTGGAGCAAGGTCATGCATCTGGATCGTTTCGACCTCGCCTGAACCTCCACGCGTCGTTCCACCGGATGCGGCGAACCATCCATCGTCCGCATCCGTTTCGGGCCGGCATCCGCCGGCCCTGTTTTCGTCAGTTGGCGTCGATGTCGCCCAACGCGCGAATCAGCCGGCGCGCGCGCTTGTCCGGCTTCGATTCCGGCGGGCGATAACCCGCACGCGCGGCGCGCAGCGACGCGAGCGTCTCCAGCCGGCGCGCCTTCGACGCCTCGCTTTCCGCGTAGAGCGTCTGCGCGACGCTCGCGGATCCGCGGGTATCGCTCAACGCCAGCACTTCGATCTCGAACACTTCGTCGCCGCGGACGATCCGCAGCGCGTCGCCTGCGCGGACCGCGCGCGAGGCCTTGGCCCGCTGGCCGTCGATGTCGACCTTGCCGGTCTCGATCGCCTGCTTGGCCAGACTGCGGGTCTTGAAGAAGCGCGCGGCCCAAAGCCAGAGATCGAGGCGGACGGTAGCGGTGTCGGCGGACATGCGCGGTGCGGACGGGAGACCGCGACAGTGTAGCGCCACCCGCGAACGGGCGATTGGGCTATAGTCGCGCGCCCGCCCCAGTCCGACCCAGGGATACGACATCGCATGAACGCCCCGGCCCAAGCCGACGCCACCGGTCGCTGCGCGAATTGCAGTGCGCCCGCCGCCGGCGCCTACTGCCACGCCTGCGGGCAACGCATCGCCGTGCATCGCCTGACCCTTCCGCACCTGCTGCACGAGATTCCGCACGCGATCTTCCACGTCGACCGCGGCCTGCTGGTGACCATCCGCGAACTCGCGCTCCATCCCGGCCGGACGATCCGCGACTACCTCGACGGCCGCCGGATCCGCTATTTCAATCCGCTGTCGCTGCTGGCGATCCTCGCCGGTCTGTGCGCGCTGTGCTACGCCAAGTTTCCGTTCGACTTCTCCGGTTTCGTGATCGGCGCCCCCGCGAAAGAGGCGGAAATCATGATCCGGATCCAGAAAACGATGCTGGTCAACTATTCGATCGGCCTGGCGATGCAACTGCCGCTCCTCGCGCTGGCCACCTACTGGGTCCTCCGCTGCGGCAGGAGCTACGGCGAACACCTCGTCGTCAACGCCTTCATTCTCGCGTTCCTGTGCGCGATCAATCTCGCGATGATGCCGGCTTTCATGGTGGCGAACGGCAGCCATTGGATGCCGCGGATCATGATGACGAGCGTCGTCTTCTACCTGATCTATCAGCTCTACGCGCTGTGGGACACGTTTCGTACGCCCGGGCGGGGCGTCGTCGGCGCATTGCGCACCATCGCGGCGCTCGCCGTTTTCTACGCCATGATCGTGATCGGCGCGATGATCGTGGGCGTGATCATCGGGGCGGTCATGGCACTGCGCGGGCAGTGAATCGCGGCATGCGGACGCCGGCGTAACGCCTTCCGATCATCGCGCTTTGCGGAGCAGCGCTTTCCGGAACCGCACTTCCCGAAACGAAACGGCCGCCCCATGGGCGGCCGTTCGTGGAATACGTTGGCGCTGGAACCCGACGTTGCGGATCAGCCGGCCTTGGCTTCGCTCTTGGCCTTGGCGTGCATCGACAGGTCTTCCTTGATGCGCGCCTTCTTGCCTTCGAGCTTGCGCAGGTAGTACAGCTTGCCCGAACGCACGTCGCCGCGGCGCTTCACTTCGACCGAGTCGATGGCGGCGCTGTGGGTCTGGAACACGCGCTCGACGCCGTAGCCGTGCGAGATCTTGCGGACGGTGAAGGACGAGTTCAGACCGGCGTTCTTCTTGCCGATCACGACGCCTTCGTAGGCCTGCACGCGTTCGCGATTGCCTTCCTTGACCTTGACGTTGACGATGACGGTGTCGCCGGGACCGAAGTTCGGCAGTTGGCGCTGCACCTGTTCGGTTTCGAACTGCTGCAGCAGCGTGTTGAGCGAGGGCTTGTTCATGGTTGCGGTGAGCCTGTTGTTGGCGCCTTCGTGAGGCATGTTGTTGCGCGAGTGCACGTGGACCCGCGTCATGGCGTATCTGCCTTACCATCCTATTCGACGGTAAGCCGCGCATTGTAAAGGATATTTCCCCCGCGGCGCCAGTCGCCCCCGGGCCGGAAACGCGACTCAGCCCCCGGACGGGGCCTCATGCGTGGCCAGGAAGGCGTCCAGCAGGGCCCGGTCGGCCTTCGACAGCGCGTCCCGGTCGATCAGGTCCGGCCGACGCAGCCAGGTCCGGCCGAGGGACTGCTGCCGGCGCCACTTCGCGATTTCGGCGTGATTCCCGGACAGCAACACCGGTGGAACGCCACCCAGCTCGTGTTCCACGGGACGGGTGTAATGCGGGCAGTCCAGCAGACCGCCCTCGCCCTCGAAGCTGTCCTGGGCGGCGGATTCGGCATCGTTCAGGGCCCCCGGCAGCAGACGGGCCGTGGCGTCCACGACCACCGCCGCCGCCAGTTCTCCCCCCGACAGGACGTAGTCGCCGATCGACAGTTCCTCGTCGACTTCCGCCCGCAACAGACGTTCGTCGACCCCCTCGTAACGGCCGCACAGCAGGACCAACCGTTCGCGACCGGCCAGCTCGCGAGCCTTGGCCTGGGTCAGCGGCGCGCCCTGCGGGCTCATGTAGACGACCCGGGCCGGTCGCGGATCGGCCTCGCGGGCCGCCTTCAGCACGGCGCGCAGCGGGTCGATCAGCATCACCATCCCGGGCCCGCCACCGAACGGACGGTCGTCGACCCGCCGATAGTTGCCCTCGGCGTAGTCGCGGGGATTCCAGCCGTGAATCGACAGCAGCCCGCGTTCCTGCGCGCGCCCGACCACGCCGTGGCCGGCGATCTGGGCGACGAATTCGGGGAACAGGCTGATGATGTCGATGCGCATGGCGATGATCCGTTGGATGCGGCCCGTCGCGACGCCGCCGCGACGGGCGCTCAGAAATCCGCGTCCCAGTCGACCACGATGCGGCCGGCGTCGAAATCCAGTTCGCGGACGAAATCCGGGCGCACCCATGGGATCAGTCGTTCGCGGTCGCCGCGCGTCACGAGCACATCGTTGGCGCCGTTCGAGAACACCTGGGTCGCGACACCGAAATCGACGCCCTCGAGATTGCTCACGCGCAGGCCTTCGAGGTCGATCCAGTAGAACTCGCCCTCCTTCGGCGGCGGCAACGCGCTGCGCGGGACGTAGAGCTCCGCGCCGCGAAGCGCTTCGGCGACATCGCGGTCGTCGACGCCCGGGAGCGTCCCGATCAGGCCCTTGCCGCCGGGACGCGCCCTGGCGCCGGAGACTTCGCGCTCCCGGCCTGCGGCATCGCGCAGGATCCACGGCTGATAGCGGAGCAGGTTGCCGGCCGGTTCGGTCAGCGATTCGAGTTTGACTTCCCCGCGCACGCCGAACGCGCCGTGGATCCTGCCTACCAGGATGCGGCGCGTCGGGTCTTTCATCGCGAAGGGGATGAATCGAAGCGGGCCGCGATGGGCGCGGCCCGGAGACGTCAGACCGAAGCCGTGGTCGCGGCGGCCTTGGCGGCCTGCTTGTAGATGTCGGCGACCTTGTCGGTCATCTGGGCGCCGTTGGAGATCCAGTAGCCGGTGCGCTCGAGGTTCAGTTCGACGCGCTTTTCGTTGCCGGCAGCGATCGGGTTGTAGTAGCCCAGGCGCTCGATGTTGCGGCCGTCGCGGGCGTTGCGGCTGTCGGTGACGATGATGTGGTAGAAGGGGCGCTTCTTGGCGCCGCCACGGGTGAGGCGGATCTTGACCATGAGTTTCTCTGTGTTGCCCAGCTGCCGGAATGGCAGGGTAAGCCGGCTATTGTAGCCGGATCGTTTCCCATGCGCAAACCATTCCCCTGCCGCAAATACTTGATCCGAAAGACTTTCGGTCCACACCGCCGTGCGGCTGCGGAATTCGGGCGCCGAACGTCGGGATCGATCAGCGAAACGGCAGCCCGCCCCGTCCCATGCCGCCGCCCATCATGCCCTTCATGCCCCGCATCAGGCCCTTCATGCCGCCGCTGCTGAGCTTGCTCATCATCTTTTCCATCTGCTGATACTGCTTCATCAGCTTGTTGACGTCGGCCGGGGTGAGGCCGGCGCCGCGAGCGATGCGGGCGCGGCGCGAGCCGTTGAGCAGGTCGGGGTTGCGGCGTTCTTTCTTCGTCATCGAATTGATGATCGCGATCATCCGCGGGACTTCCTTGCCGGTGACCTGGTTCTTCACCGAATCCGGCACCTGGCCCATGCCCGGCAGCTTGTCCATCAGCCCGTGCAGGCCGCCCATGTTCTGCATCTGTTCGAGCTGGTCGCGCATGTCGTTGAGGTCGAACTTCTTGCCCTTGGCGACCTTCTCCGCCAGTTTCGCGGCCTTGTCCTTGTCGACCTGCTGTTCCACCTGTTCGACCAGCGACAGCACGTCGCCCATGTCGAGGATGCGGCTGGCGACGCGGTCGGGATGGAACACGTCGAGGCCGTCCGGCTTCTCGCCGACGCCGATGAACTTGATCGGGCGGCCGGTGATGTAGCGCACCGACAAGGCCGCACCGCCGCGGGCGTCGCCGTCGGTCTTGGTCAGGACCACGCCGGTCAGCGGCAGGGCCTCGCTGAACGCCTTCGCGGTATTCGCCGCGTCCTGGCCGGTCATCGCGTCGACCACGAACAGGGTCTCGACCGGATTCACCGCCGCGTGCAGGACCTTGATCTCGGCCATCATCGCCTCGTCGATGGCGAGACGGCCGGCGGTGTCGATCAGCAACACGTCGACGTAGGACTTCTTCGCATCGTCGATCGCGGCCTTCACGATCGCTTCGGGCTTCTGGTCGGCGCTGGACGGGAAGAACAGCACGTCGACCTGCTGCGCGAGGGTCTTCAGCTGTTCGATCGCGGCTGGGCGGTAGACGTCGGCCGACACCACCATCACCTTCTTCTTGCGCTTTTCCTTCAGGTGCTTGGCGAGCTTGCCGACCGTGGTGGTCTTGCCCGCGCCCTGCAGGCCGGCCATCAGGATCACCGCCGGCGCCGGCACGTTCAGGTTCAGATCGGTCGCGGCGGAGCCCATCACCGCGGTCAGCTCATCGCGGACCACCTTGATCAGCGCCTGACCCGGGGTCAGCGACTTCAGGACTTCCTGGCCGACCGCGCGGACCTTGATCCGTTCGATGAGGGCCTGCACCACCGGAAGGGCGACGTCGGCCTCGAGCAGGGCGATGCGGACTTCGCGGGTCGCTTCCCGGATGTTCTCCTCGGTCAGCCGGCCGCGGCCGCGGAGGCGCTCGATGGTGCCGGACAGACGCTGGGTGAGGGATTCGAACATGGGCGAGGACCGCTGCGGAAAAGAGCGCGATTATATGCGGTGCGCGAAGCGCGCGCCCTGTGCGACACTGCCCGGATGACAATCGTTCTCATCGCCCTCGCCCTCTACCTGCTGTCCGCGATGCTGCTGGGGCGTCGGCTGTCGCAGGGCGGCCCGCGGACATCGGGGGCGATCTGGATCGCACCGGCGCTGGCCGCCGCCCTGCACGCGGCCAGCCATGCCCTCGCCTGGCGAGAGGCCGGCGGCGCGAATCTCCACTTCTTCTCGGCGCTGTCGCTCGTCGGGCTCGGCATGGCCGGACTGACCCTGCTGGTCGGCGTCCGCGGGCGGATGGCGGCGCTGGGCGTGATCGTGTTCCCGATCGCGGCCCTGACCCTCGTCCTGTACGCCTGGGTCGGTCGCCAGGACCCGCAGCCGCTGGATTGGCGCCTGCAATTGCACGCCTGGTGCGCATTGCTGGCCTACGCGACGCTGGCGCTGGCTTCGCTGCTGGCCCTGCTGCTCTGGGTACAGGAACGCGCCCTTCGACGGCGGCGCCTCCACGGCTGGCTGCGCGCGCTGCCGCCGCTGGTGGAACTGGAAACCCTGGTGTTCCGCTCCATCGGCGTCGGCTTCGTGCTGCTGACCGCGACCCTGCTGACCGGCGTGCTGTTCGTCGAGGACCTGATGGCCCAGCATCTGGCCCACAAGACCCTGCTCAGCGTGCTGTCGTGGCTGACCTTCGGGGGTCTGCTGCTCGGGCGGCGGCGCTACGGCTGGCGCGGCGCGCGGGCCGTGCGCTGGACGCTCGCGGCGATGGCGCTGCTGGTGCTGGCCTTCTTCGGCAGCAACCTGGTGCTGGAACTGGTCCTCGGCCGACGCTGAGGACTTGCGATCCTCGCGACGCGCCCTTATTGCTTTTCCGGGCGAAAAATCGCCCGGACCTCTGGAATCCGCGGCCGGTGTGGCTTAAGTTTGGCCTCTGGACCGCATTCCGCTCGTCGCTGCCGCGTACTCCTCGGGCATCGGCGTTACCAGCGTGCACGGAGGCACATCAGCGCTCAATCACGGGGGATCTGTTGTGAAATCGATGGTTCGGACCTGGCTTCTCTCGCTCGTTGCCCTGTGGGCAGGCGTCGCCAGCGCGCAAGACGCGACCCAGGACTCGCTCGCGGAGTGTCCCGCGTTCCCGGCGGACCCGCCTGCGGCGATGCGCTGGGAGGTCATGCGCGTCCCGGGCATGCTGGTCTGCCGCGCCCTGCGGACCGACAGCGGCGAAGAGGCGTTCGTGATGACGGTCAGCGCCGAATCCCCGTTCAAGCCGCGTCGCGGCGATCGCGCCGAGCTCACGACGCTCAACGGGCGCGAAGTCCAGTGGTATCGCGGCGAAGTGCCGAACGAACCGAACGTGCTGATCCGCGAAGCCCTCATCCGGGTCGCCGAGGACCGCGTGGTGCACGTGTTCATGCGGACCACCGACCCGCAGATCCTGGCCGAACGTCAGCAATTGGTCCTGTCGTTGCCGCTGCCGGTCTACGTCGAGGACTGAGGCAGCCGCCAAGGGCCGGCCCCGGCCTTCAACGCCCGCGCCCGCTCCGGGCGCCGGGGAGGCGTTCGCGCCAAGGCAGCGCTGTCATCGCAGGCGACCGTCGAATCCCGTGTTTTTTGCCGGAAAACTGGCACGTTTGATGCTTCGCTCTCAGGTCAGGAAAGTCGCCGCCCAAGGACGACGCCCCTGCCTCCACCGCGGAGTACGCCATGCACCCGAAGTCGCCGCTGTCGCTCGTCCTCTCCGTTGCGTTCGCCGGTCTCGCGCTCGCCGGTCTCTCCACGCCCGCCATCGCGCAATCCGCGGCGGAATGTCCGACGCTCCCGCAGGACGCCGGCGATCTTCGATGGAACGTGTTGCGCACCGACAGCGCAGTGCTCTGTCGCGCGATGCGCACGGATTCCGGTCAGGAAGCCTTCGCGGTCACGCTTTCCCGCAAATCGCCGTTCCGCCCGGCGAGCGAGTTGCGCGAAGAGGAAGGTCGCATCCAGGGCGAAAAGGTCTGGTGGTATCGCACCGAAATCGCCGGTCGCCCGAACGAACTGGTACGCGAAACGCTGCTGAAGATCGACCGCGACCGGGTCGCGCACGTGTTCATCCGCACCAGCGACAAGGACACGCTCGGTCGTTACCAGACCATCGTCCAGGGGCTCGAATTCGGCGCCGGCGGCCTGGCGACGCGCTGAACGAAGCCCACACCGGCCCGCCCGTCAACGGCAGCATCTGCCGTTGACGGTCACGAGCCGGAGAACGCTCGACGAAGACAGGCACCCTGCGCCGGCGTATGTCCGGCAGCAGGATTCGGCGGCAGGGCCGGGCCCTGCCCGCATTCAGAATCGTCCCGACTGGAAATCCACCACCGCCTGCATCAGCTCTTCGCGGGTGTTCATCACGAACGGGCCGTAGCGGGCGACCGGTTCGCGCAACGGCCGGCCGGCGACGAGGATCAGTCGCGCGCTGCGCTCGTCCGCCTGCAGGCGCAGCCGCGCACCGCCACCGAGCACACCCAGCGTTTGCGTCTCCAGCCGGCGGGCGGCATCGCCCTCGCCCACCGTCGCCGCGCCTTCGTAGGCGTAGGCGAACGCGTTGTGGCCGCTCGGCAGATCGAGTTCCCAGATCGCACCCGGATCGAGCGCGATGTCGAGATACAGCGGCGCGGTCGCCGGCTGTTCGATCGGTCCGCGCACGAGGCCGCCATCGGCATCGACGATCTCGCCGGCGATGACCTTGATCGCGACCCCGGGCGCCGGATGCGCCACCGGCATCCGGTCGGGCGCGAATTCCTGATAGCCGGGCGCGGTCATCTTCAGCGCCGCGGGCAGGTTCACCCACAGTTGGAACCCGCGCATGCGGCCTTCCTGCTGCTCCGGCATTTCCGAATGCACGAGGCCGCGACCGGCGGTCATCCACTGCACCGCGCCCGGCACCAGCAGGCCCTCGTTGCCGTGGTTGTCGCGATGGCGCATCCGTCCGTCGAGCATGTAGGTGACGGTCTCGAAACCGCGGTGCGGATGATCGGGAAACCCGCCGATGTAGTCCTCGGCGCGGTCGGTGCCGAATTCGTCGAGCAGCAGGAACGGGTCCAGATCCGGCAGCGCCATGCCGCCGATGACCCGGCGCAATTTCACCCCGGCGCCGTCGGATGTCGTCTCGCCGCGCACGCTGCGGACGATGCGGGCGAAGTCGGTGGGGGCGGTCATGGCGGCGGGCTCCTGTCGGGTGTGCGGATCGCCACAGGATGCGGCCGTCGCGGCGCCGCCCCAGCCCTGCGGCCGGAACGTATCGTTGCGGCCGCGCGGTCGCCGACGCTCAGCGCGCCCGCAGCCGCCAGGCGCGGTGGATACGGGGGTTGCGCGCGAAATCCGGCGGAATGGTCGCGGCGCTGATCTCCTCGCAGTCCGCGAACGCCGAGACCGCGGCCTCGTCGAAACGGAAGCGGCGGTAGTTGTTCGAGAAATACAGGGTGCCGCCGAACGACAGCCGTCCGATCGCCGCTTCGAGCAGGCGCACGTGATCGCGCTGCACGTCGAAATCGTCGGCGCGCGCGGAATTCGAGAAGGTCGGCGGGTCGCAGAAGATCAAGTCGTATTCGCCGCGATCCGCGAGCAGCCACTGCAGCGCATCGGCCTGGACCAGCCGGTGACGCGCGCCGCCGAGCCCGTTCAGGCGCAGATTGTCGGAACACCACTGCAGGTAGGTCGCGGACAGGTCCACCGACGTGGTTTGCGCCGCGCCGCCGACCGCCGCATGCACGGTGGCCGCACCGGTGTAGGCGAACAGGTTCAGGAAGCGCGCGTTCTTCGCCTCCTGCGCGATCCTCAGCCGCATCGGCCGATGATCGAGGAACAGGCCGGTGTCGAGATAGTCGAACAGGTTCACTCGCAGCAGCGCGGCGCCTTCGCGCACGTCGAGGGTGTCCCCGCGCTTGAACGCGCCGCTGTCGGCGTACTTGCTGCCGCCCTTGCCCTTCGCGCGGGTCTTCACCGCCACTCGTTCGCGCGGCAGATCGAACGCCTCGCGCGCGCCGGCCAGCAGGTCCTGCAGGCGCTTGCGGGTCGTGGCTTCCGGGATCTCCGCCGGCGCGGCGTATTCCTGCACGTGCAGCCAGCGTTCGCCGGTCGCGTCGTCGGTGTAAGCGTCGATCGCCGCGGCGTATTCGGGAATGTCGGCGTCGTAAGCGCGCCAGCAGCGCACGCCTTCGCGCTCGCGCCAGGCCTTCGAGGCCTTGAGGTTCTTGCGCAGGCGGTTCGCGACCATCTGCGCGCCTTCGCCGAGCGGCTGCGGCGCGGCGTCGGCGGGACGCTCGCGCTGCGGCGGCGCGATCGGATCGCAGACGATCAGCGCGCATTCGATCGCGCCGTTGAACACCTGATATTTCTTCGCAGCGCGCAGCCCGGTCGCGCGCGCGAGATCCTCGTCGCCGCAGAGCAGGCTCGCCTTCCAGCCCGGCGCAGCGCGTTTCAGCGCGTCGCCGAGCGTGCGGTACAGCCGCGGGTCCGCGGCCAGACGCGCGTCGTAGGGCGGATTGCAGACCGCCAGCCCGCGCGCTTCCGGCATCGACGGCAGATCGACGACATCGCGCACGGCGAATTCGATGCGATCGGCCACGCCGGCGCTCTGCGCGTTGTCGCGGGCGGCGCGGACCGCATGCGGGTCGAGATCGCCGCCACGGAAACAGGCGCGCAGGGCGGCGCGTCCGGCCTGCGCGCGCGCCTCGGCCTCCTCGACCAGCGCGCGCCAGGCGGTGACGTCGAAACCGCGCCAGCGCGACGGCGTCTGCAGCGGCAGCCCTTCGCGGGACAGCCCCGGCGCGACATCCGCGGCCATCAGCGCGCCCTCGATCAGCAGCGTGCCGCTGCCGCACATCGGATCGAGCAGCGCGCCGCCCTCGGCGTAGAGCCGCGGCCAACCGCCGCGCATCAGCACCGCGGCCGCGAGATTCTCCTTCAGCGGCGCCTCGCCCTGGGTCAGTCGCCAGCCGCGACGATGCAGCGGCCCGCCGCCGAGATCGACCGACAGGATCGCCTTCGAGGCCCCGGACTTGTCGGTCTTCACCACGAGGTTCAGGCGCAGATCGGGCGCGTCGGGATCCACGCTCGGACGTTCGCCGCCGGGCCCGCGCAGGGTGTCGACGACCGCATCCTTGATCCGCTGCGCGGCATACCGCGCGTGGGTGATCGCGCTGCCGGAGACGTGCGCGTCGACCGCGAGGGTCATGCCCACGCGCAGGTGCTGCGACCAGTCGATCGCCGCCGCACCGGCATAGAGCGCGCGTTCGTCCGGGCAGTCGTATTCGGCGATCGGCCACAGCACGCGGCTGGCCAGTCGCGACCACAGCACCGCGCGCTGCGCGTCCTGCAGCGATCCCTCGACGTTGGCGCCCGCGCGTGCGGCGGTCGCGCGCGCGCAACCGAGCGCGAGCAGTTCGTCGACCAGCAGATATTCCAGGCCCTTGGCGCAGGAGACGAAGAATTTCATGCGGACACCTCCGCCAGCAGGCTCGCGAACGCCTCGGCGGTCGCGGCGACGTGGGCCGAGAGGCGATGGGTGTCGTCGACCAGCAGCAACCGCGCGCGTCGCGCCTGCGCCCATCGCGCCACCTCCATCGCCGGGATCAATTCGTCGTCCCAGCCGTGGACGATCGAAATCGGCACCGGCGGCGCGTCGAGCGCCGGCAACGGCCCCATCCGCAGCGGCGGCGCCATCAGGAACAGCGCCCGCACGGGAACCTCGAGGGCGATCCGCGCCGAGATGTAGGCGCCGAGGCTCGATCCCGCCAGGATCAGCGGCCCGCGCGCGGCGGCGGCGCGCGCCAGCGCGCGCAGGCGTTCGAGCCGCGCTGGGACATCGCCCAGTTCGCTGACCTCGCGTTTCGCGTCGAGATCGGTGTAATCCGGTCGTTCGTGGGTCCAGCCGAGCCCCTCGGCAACTTCGGCGAGCGCCGTCACCTTGGTCGCATCGGGGCCACTCTCGAAGCCGTGGGAAAGAATGCAGTGTCCGCGCATGCGACGGTCAAACTCCGATCCATTCGACCGCATCGCCGATCCGCAGCGTGCCGCCCTCCAGAATGCGCGCGCACAGCCCGCCATGGCCGCGCATCGCGTTGTAACCGCCGGGGCCGAGCGCGGCTTCCATCCGCGAACAGGGGTCGCAGGGCCCGGTCCCTTCGCAGATCACGTCCCCGACCCGGAAGCGCCGTCCCTTGAGCGCGATCAGCGGAAGTCCGGACACCACCAGATTGCGCCGCAACAGCGCCGGCGCGACCGAGTCCCGCCCCGCAAGGGCCGCGATCGCCGGCAGATGCTCCGCCTGGATCAGGGTCAGCCCGCGCTTGCCGCTGCCGCTGCGGTAGCGATCGCCGACCAGGCCCTTCCCGGCCACGGCTTCGGCCTGTCCGACCTCGGTCATCGGGATGTCCCGGCCGACGCGCAGACCGATCCAGCGCACCGCACCGGCGCGCGGGAAGCGCGTCATGAGATGGTGGAGTTCGGAGTCGGGAGGCGGCAGCGACATCGGCAAATGCTAGCATCCGGGGCATGCTGCCCGACTCGCCGCCGATGCCTCCGGTCGAAATCGACCCGCTGCCCTACGAGTTGAAACTCGACGCCCGCCCGCTCTCGCAGATCGACCTCGTCGTCGTCCACTGCACAGAAACGCCGACGCTGGCCTCCGCCCGCGACTTCGGCGAGCGCGTGCTCTACGAGGGCAGCGGCACCGGCAACAGCGGCCACTACTACATCGACCGCGATGGCCGCGTCGTCCTCTATGTGCGCCCGGACCGCATCGCCCATCACGTCCGCGGCTACAACCCGCGCTCGATCGGCATCGAACTGGTCAACACCGGCCGCTATCCGCACTGGCGCGATTCCAAACACCAGGCGATGGACGAGCCCTATCCGGAAGCGCAGATCGTCGCCCTGATCGCCCTGCTCGCGCAGTTGCAGCAACAGTTCCCCTCGGTGAAATTCATCGCCGGACACGAAGATCTGGATCGGGAGATGGAGCAGGCGCTGGACGATCCGAACGTCCTCGTCCCGCGCAAGCGCGACCCGGGACCGTTGTTTCCCTGGGCGCGGGTGATGGAAACGGTGGCGTGGGAGCGGTTGTCGGCACAGACGCGGGCCGACGCCCCTCGCCCCTGACGACGCAATTCGCCGCAAGCGCGACGCGCACTGTTTCGATCGGTGTCAACGCTCCGGCAACGGAATGAATTCCGTCTCGCCGGGGACATGATCGAAGTTGCCGACGATCCAGTCGTGTTTCGCCTGTTCGATGCGTTCCTTCGACGAGGACACGAAGTTCCACCACAGGTGACGCGGGCCATCGAGCGGTTCGCCGCCGAGCAGCATCGCCTTGAGCGGGGTTTTCGCGCGCAGGCGGTGGCGGACGCCATCGTCGAGCAGGATCAGATGCATCGCGGGCACGTCGGCGCCATCGAGTTGCGCCTCGCCTTCGAGCAGGTACAGCGCGCGCTGCCGGTGCTGCGCATCGAGTTCGATCTCCGCGTCCGGGGCGAGGTCGATGGCGACGTAGAGCGTGTCGGCGAACACACGGACCGGCGATTCCTCGCCGTAGGCGCGGCCGGCGACGATCCGCAACGACGCACCGGGGCGCAGGATCCGCGGCAAAGTGGCGGCGGCATGGTGATGGAAGGCCGGCGCAGCCTCCTCGTCGGCTTTCGGCAACGCCACCCACGTCTGCAGCCCGTGCAGCGCCTGGCCGGCCTCCCGCTCGGGCTGCGGCGTGCGTTCGGAGTGGACGATGCCGCGCCCTGCGGTCATCCAGTTGACGTCGCCGGGCCCGATGTCCTGGAGAGTGCCGAGGCTGTCGCGGTGACGGAGCCGCCCTTCCCACAGAAAGGTGACCGTGGCCAGACCGATGTGCGGATGCGGACGTACGTCGATGCCCTTGCCTGATGCGAACGTCGCCGGTCCCATGTGGTCGACGAACACGAACGGACCGACGCTGCGGGCCTGGATCGAGGGCACCGCCCGGCGGACTTCGAAATCGCCGAGATCGTGGACGCGGGGCGCGACGAGCGTGGTCATGGCGGTCTCCTGGCGGCATGGAACGATGAACGGCGGCCAGCGTGGCACGTCCCGCGCGCGTCCGCGACGCCATGCCGGAAACGCACCGTCGCCGCCGGCAGGGGCGGCGCCGCGGGGCGCGGCCTATAATTCCGCGGACGCTCCCACCGGCACCGCCATGTCCTCTCCCGTTTCCGAACTGATCGAGCTGCTGTCGCTGGAGCGCCTGGAAAACAATCTGTTCCGCGGGCAGAGCCGCGACATCGGCACGAAGTACGTGTTCGGAGGACAGGTGCTGGGACAGGCGCTGTCGGCGGCGCAGGCGACGCTGGATTCCGCCGATGCCGACAAGGGGCCGCGCGCGGCGCATTCCCTGCATGCCTACTTCCTCCGCGCCGGCGACATCGAGCATCCGATCGTCTACGACGTGGATCGCACCCGCGATGGCGGCAGCTTCTCGGTGCGTCGGGTCACCGCGATCCAGCACGGGCAACCGATCTTCGTCTGCGCCTGCTCCTTCCAGGTCCACGAGGACGGCGCCGAGCACCAGTTGCCGATGCCGCAGGTGCCGATGCCGGAAGACGTCGAGCCCACGCGCCCACTGCCGCCGGAACAACTCGCGCAGCTGCCGAGCAAGGTGCAGCGCTGGCTCAATCGGATGGGGCCGTTCGAATTCCGGCCGATCTATCCCCGCGACGAGCTGAATCCGCCGAAACGGCCGCCGTTCCAGCAGGTGTGGTTCAAATTGAACGAAGCGGTGGGCGACGCGCCCGAGCTGCATCGCGCGCTGCTCGCCTATGCGTCCGATTTCCATCTGCTCGGCACGACCACCTTTCCGCACGGCATCAGCTACTACCAACCGAACGTACAGATGGCCTCGCTCGACCATACGATGTGGTTCCATCGTCCGTTCCGCGCGGACGACTGGCTGCTGTATTCGATCGACAGCCCCAGCGCGCAGGGCGCACGCGGCCTCGCCCGCGGCCAGGTCTTCGACCGCGCCGGGCATCTGGTCGCGAGCACGTCGCAGGAAGGCATGATCCGCGTGCTCGCGGACGACAGGCAGAAAGGCTGATCGCATGCGCCAGGTCTTCACCAGCCCCCGGCTGGAAAACGTCGAACGCGTCGCCCGCATGCTCGAGGAACAGGGCATCGAGGCGCGGATCACCAACGGCCGCTCGTATCGCGGCAATCGCCGCGGGAATTTCAGTTATCGCGAAGCGGACAGCCAACCGCAGCCCGCGGTGTGGGTGGTCAAATCCGAGGACCAGCCGAAGGCGCGCGAACTGCTGCGCGAGATCGGCCTGCTCGATTCCGGGCGCTCGCCGACCACCTATCTGCCGACCTCGGTCCTCGAACGCGATCGTGCGGGGGCGGACGACGCCGGGCGCAAACGCATGTTCCGGCTGAAAATGGGCCTGCTGCTCGGCATCGCGGCGGCGATGGGACTGGGGCTGTTCGCGTGGCGCTCGAAGACGACCGCCGTGCCCGCTTCCACCGCTTCCGCACCGACGACAGCGGCACCGACAAGCGCCGCGTCGGCCGCATCCGCGACGAGGGCCGAAGGCGCGTCCGCGGAGGCCTCCACGCCGACCTACGTCGTGGAGACGCCGAGCGCGCTTGCGGCCAAACTCATCGCCGCCGAACTCGGGGCCCACGACGACGCCCTGCTCTGCCTGTCCGTGGATGGCGCGGACCCTTCCGCGCGGGTGATCGAACAGTTGCCGGCCGCCGCGCATGCGCGGATCCGGCCCCGCTCGACATGCACGGCGACCGGCGACGCAGCGCTGGCGATCGAAGTCCGGGAGTATCGGACCGATGGTTCGGGCGGCGGCACGGTGCTGGTCGAAATCGCCGATACCGGCCCCGATGGCCGTCCACGCACGCAGCGGCGGACGCTGGAGGTGCGTCGCGACGATCTGGAATGGCGGATCGAGCGCGTGGTGCTCTGAGGGGCGGCGCTCTGATCAGCCTCCCCGCGAACGCAACGACGGCGCCGGAGGATCCGACGCCGTCCTGTTGCCGGGAAACGATGCAGCGGGAGATCAGGGTTTGGGCTGCGAGCCGCGCTGACCGCGATGGGCCTGGTGATGGGCCTTCATTTCCTCGCGGGTCAGGAAACCGTCCTTGTTGGCGTCGATCGCGGCGAAGTTCTGCAGCGCGCGCTCGCGGCCGGCGAGCTCGTCGCGGCTGAAGCGACCGTCGCCGTTCTTGTCGAGTTGGGCCATGCGCTCGCCGCCGCGACCGCCCTTGCCGCCGTGGCGGCCGCCGCGCTGCGGGCGTTCGTCCGCACCGATGCGGCCGTCCTTGTTCTTGTCGAGCTGATCGAAACGCTCGGCCAGGCGCGGCGCCTTGGCGGCTTCGCTGCGGTCGATGGCGCCGTCGCCGTTGGCGTCGAGTTTCGCCATGCCGCCCTGTCGGCCGCCCTGTCCACCGCGACCGCCGCGCTGCGGGCGCTCATCCGGACCGATGCGGCCGTCCTTGTTCCTGTCGAGTTGGTCGAAGCGCTCGGCCAGCTTCGGATGCGCGGCCGCCTCGTTGCGGTCGATGACGCCGTCGCCGTTGGCGTCGACCTTGGCGTGACGGCCGGGCGGGCCGCCGGCGGGCGGCGTGTTCTGGGCGATGACGGGGGCGGCGGCGATGGCGAGGCCGAGCGCGAGCAGTGCGGTGCGTTTCATGGGGCGTCCTCGTGGGAGTGGGACGGGCCGTGCGGCCCGCATGCCGGGGGAAACGCGCCCGGGCACCGTCGGTTGACAGCTCCGGTCACATTCCCGCACCGACCGCGTCTTGGCATCATGTTCCGACCCGATTGCCCCGCCCGATGAACGCCGCCGCCCTCTCCATCGATGCCCTGATCCAGCAGGAACTGCCTGCCGCACGCAGCGGCGACCAGGCCGCCTACGGCCGGATCGTCTCCGCCTGCCAGAACACGGTGACCGCGGTCGCGCTGGCGATCACCCGCGACGTCGCGGCCAGCGAGGACATCGCCCAGGAAGCCTTCCTCAACGCCTGGCAGCACCTCGAGCGCCTGCACAGCCCGGACAGTTTCCTGCCCTGGCTGCGCCAGATCGCGCGCAACCTCGCCCGCGACCATTTGCGGAAATACCGCGAACAGCCGCTGGACGGCGCCAACGCCGAACTGGCGCTGGCGATGGCCGCGGACCCCGGCCCCCAGCCGATGCAGAAACTGCTGGAAGACGAACACGAAGCGACCGCAGCCGAACTCATCGCCGCCCTCCCCGAGGACAGCCGCGAAACCCTGCTGCTCTACTATCGCGAAGGCCAGAGTTCCCAGCAGGTCGCGACCCTGCTCGGATTGACCGACGCGGCGGTGCGCAAACGCCTCTCCCGCGCGCGCCAACTGGTGCGCGACGATCTGATCCGGCGCTTCGGCGAGTTCGCGCGCAGTTCGGCGCCCTCGGCGGCCTTCACCGCCGCCGTCGTCACCGGGCTGGGCATCGCGACCAAACCCGCCACCGCCGCCGCGGCCACTGCGGTCGGCGCGAGTGCCGCCGGCGGACTGGCCGGCAAGGGGCTCTTCGGGTTGATCGGCATGGGCGGCGTGATCGGCGGTGCGGTCGCCGGCGGCGCGGTCGCGGCGCATCTCACCCGCCGGCATCTGCTCGCCTACGCCGACACCCTCGAAGAACGCGATCTGATCCTGCAACGCTATCGCTTCTATCTCCACCTCACCCTGGTGCTGATGACCGCGACCTTCGTCGTCGCGCTCGCATCGTCCAGCCTGACGCTGACGATGCTCGCGACCGTGTTCACCGAAGCGGTCTCGCTGTGGACGCTGCTGCGGATCCGCGGCACGCTGCTGCCGCTGATCGCACGCGACCGCGCGCGCGATCCGTCCGGCGCCCGAGGCCGCTATCGCGCCTACGACTTCAGCTACGGACCGACCGCGATCGTGGTGTCGGGCGTCGTCTACATCTTCTCGATGGCGGTGTTCCATCTCGGTCTGCACCAGGGCCCGGAGGCGATCGCGGCCACGATCGGCATGCTGGCCGGACGCATCGCCGGATGACCGTCGCGACCGCCGCCCCGGATCGTCCGATCGACGCCCTGATCGCCGTCGAACTGCCGGCCGCGCGCGACGGCGATCGCGAAGCCTACGGCCGCATCGTCGCCGCCTGCCAGAACACGGTCACCGCGATCGCGCTGGCGATCACCCATGACGTCGTCGCCAGCGAAGACATCGCCCAGGAAGCCTTCCTCGGCGCCTGGCAGAACCTCAAGCGCCTGCAGAACCCGTCGAGTTTCCTGCCCTGGCTGCGCCAGATCGTGCGCAATCTCGCGCGCGACCATCTGCGCGCGCACCGGCACCGGCCGCTCGACGGCGAAGGCGCGGAGATCGCGATCGAACTCGCTGCCGATCCGTCGCCGGAACCGGCCCAGTGGCTGATCGAGGACGAACGCGAGCGGGCCGCTGCGGATCTCATCTCGGCCCTGCCCGAGGACAGCCGCGAAGCGCTGCTGTTGTTCTATCGCGAGGGCCAGAGTTCGCAGCAGGTGGCGCTGCTGCTCGGCTTGTCCGACGCCGCGGTGCGCAAGCGCCTGTCGCGGGCGCGCCAGAGCCTGCGCGCCGATCTGCTCGCGCGCTTCGGGGAATTCGCGGCGGACAGCGCCCCGGGCATCGCCTTCACGAGCGTGGTCGCGACCGCGCTCGCGGTGGCGAGCCCGCCGGCGGCGGCCAAAGGCATCCTCGCCGCGGGCGCCGCGGCCGGGGGCAAGACCCTGGCGAAGATCGCGGTCGGCGCCGCGGGCAGGATCGCCATGATCGGCGCATTCGCCGGGATCTGGCTCGGACTGCGCAAACAACTCAAGGGCGCGATCGACGAACAGGAACGTCGCGCCCTGATTCGCAGCGCCGCCATCAACGGCATGGCCTCGATCGGCTTCGTGCTCTGCCTGCTCCTGCTGGTGCGTTTCGACGACGGCTGGCTGCTGCTGGTGGCGACGACGCTCGCGTTCATGGCGGTGATCTTCCATCAGTCGATGGTGGTGCAGCCGCGGGCGATGGCGCGACGGCACGCGCTGGAGGCGCAACGCGACCCGGTGGGCGCAGCGAAGCGGCGCCGACGCGAACGCATCGAGTGCTGGATCGGCGCGACCATCGGTTTCGTCTGCGGCTTCGGCGGGTTGATCGCAGGACTGGTCGGCTCCGGACGACTCTGAACGGCGCGTCGTCGACCGGGACGAGGGCTGACACGAAAATTCTCCTCGCGACGGCGACGACGCGCCGGAGTCGGCCGGGTATCCTTGCGCGGATGACGTCCGACCTTCTTCCTCCCCGTCCGCGCGGACCACGCGCATGACCGCCGAAGATCGCGAGCCGCCGGGCGACGACGAGCCGATGCGGCTCTTCCACACCCCCGAACACCCCTGCGGCTACTGGCCCGAGCGTCAGGCGCGCGATCTGGTCTTCGACCCCGGCGATCCGCGCCTCGCGCGCATGTACCCGATGGCGCTCGGCTGGGGGTTCCGCCGATCCGGCAATCTGATCTACCGGCCGCACTGCCGCGGCTGCCAGGCCTGCGTGGCGGTGCGCATTCCGGTCGCGGAGTTCCGGCCCGATCGCAGCCAGCGCCGCTGCCTCTCGCGCAACGCGGATCTCGAAACGCGGGTCTGCCGGTCCGAGCGCAGCGACGAGCATTTCGCCCTGTACCGCCGCTATCTCGCCGCGCGACATCCGGGCGGCGGCATGGACGGCCACGGCGTCGCGGAATTCGACCAGTTCCTGATCAGCGCCTGGGGACAGGGTCGATTTCTCGAGATCCGCACCCGACAACCGCACGGCACCGGCGAGCTGATGGCCGTGGCGGTGACCGATGTCGTCGCCGACGGCATGTCCGCGGTCTACACCTTCTACGACCCGGATGCCGCGGAGCGCGGGCTGGGCACCTTCGCGATCCTCCAGCAGATCGCCTGGGCGCTGCGCGACGGCAAACGTCATCTGTATCTCGGATACTGGATCGATGGCCATCGCAAGATGGACTACAAGCGGCGCTACCGGCCGCTGGAGACGTTCGACGGACACCGTTGGACGCGCCTTCCGGAGGAGACCTCGCCATGATCCGATTCCGTCCGCGCTGCCTGTCGATCATCACTGCGTCCGTCGCGCTCTCGGCGCTGCTCATCGGCGGCTGCGTACGGGTCCACGTGCATGGGGACGCCGACGCCGTCCGGGCCCCGACGGCCGCGCCGCTGCGCGTCGCGACCTACAACACCTCGCTTTACGACGAGGAGACCGGTGGTCTGGTCCGCCGTCTCGAGGCGGGCGACCCGCAGGCGCGGAAGATCGCCGCCGTGCTGAAGCGCGTGCGTCCGGACCTGGTCCTGCTCAACGAATTCGACTACGACCCTGCCGGTCGCGCCGCCGACCTGTTCCAGCGCGACTATCTCGAGGTGGCCGACGGCGGCGGCGAGCCCCTGCGCTACCCGTATCGCTACTTCGCCGAGGTCAACACCGGCGTCCCGAGCGGCCTCGACCTCAATGCCGACGGGGTCGTCGGCAGCGCCGGGCGCGCCCGGGGCGACGACGCCTGGGGCTACGGCCTGCACCCCGGCCAATACGGGATGCTCGTCCTGTCGCGCTATCCGATCGACGCGGAAGCCGTTCGCAGTTTCCGCCTGCTGAAGTGGAATGCGATGCCGGGCGCGCGACGTCCGCAGGATCCTCGCAGCGGCCGTCCGTTCCACGACGACGCGATCTGGCGCGAAATGCGGCTGTCGTCGAAGTCGCATTGGGACGTGCCGGTACGGACGCCGCATGGCGCGGTGCATTTCCTCGTGTCGCACCCGACGCCGCCGGTATTCGATGGTCCCGAAGACCGCAACGGCGCCCGCAACGCCGACGAACTCCGCTTGTGGCGCGAATACCTCGACGACGATCCGGCCGACCGCGGCTGGCTCTGCGACGACGCCGGCCGTTGCGGCGGCCTCCCGGTCGGCGCACGGTTCGTGATCGCCGGGGACCTCAACAACGACCCGATCGATGGCGACGGCCGACACGATGCGATCGCCGCGCTGACCGGACATGCGCGCGTCTCGCCCCATGCCGCACCGCGCAGCGTCGGCGGCATCGAAGCCGCCCGGGTCGCCGGTGGCGCCAACGCCGCGCATCGCGGCGATCCTGCCGAGGACACGGGCGACTTCGGCCCCCGGGTCGGCAACCTGCGACTGGATTACGTCCTGCCGTCCGACGGCTGGCGGGTGGTCGACGGTGCGGTGTTCTGGCCGGCCTCGGACGCGCCCGACGCCGCGCTCGCCGGCGCTTCCGATCATCGCGCCGTATGGCTCGACCTCCTGCCAGCGGCGCTCTCCGCCCCCCCTTCCCGCTAGGGCCGCCCGTCGGCGGAGCAGGCCGCTCGCCGGATCGTCGAACCGCGCGTGCTGCGGACCGAGGTTCGGGTATATGCTGGGCGCATGATCCTCGGCACTCACGATGCGAAGGCCGAGACTCAAGACGGAGCTGGGGGAGCTCTGACAGCGGAGATCGCCGCGAGCCTGGCGATCGGAACGCTTTCGAAGACGCTGCCCGAAGGCGCCCAGGTGGCCATCGCCTGGAAGCACGCCCGCCTCGGTCTCGGTAGCGCCCACTCGCCGACCGGCGACGACGCCCTGCGCTCGGCCGTCGTCGCGCGACTCGACGACGCGCCGATGCCGCCGCTTCCGCCCGGCGTCCTCGTCGAGTCCCACGACACCGGCGACGGCGTCCGCACCGCGCTGGGGCTGTCCTTCGCCGCACCGCCGCCGCCGGGATGGACGCACGACGCATGGTTCGCGGTCGCCCGCGATCTCGTCGCGACCGGGCTGCGCCTGGCCGATGCCGACGCCCGCATCGAGACCCTCGAAAAATCCAAGCGACTGCAGCACGCGCTGTACGAGATTTCCGACCTCGCCGGTTCCGGCCTGGAAATGCACGACATGCTCGCGCGGATCCATCAGACCGTCGGCGGACTGATGCCGGCCGAGAATTTCTACATCGTCCAGTACGACGACAAACGCGAAACCATCCGCTACCTCTACTTCGCCGACAGCCGCGACGCGTTCGACCCCGATCCGGCCACCGAACACCCGGCCAACCAGGGCATGCACAGCATGACCGAGTCGCTGTTGCGGCACGGCAAACCGCTGATCGGCGCGCCGCTGGAGATCCTGACCGCACTCGGCATCCGCACCGAGGATTACGCCGGCGGCCCGCTCAGCGAGGACTGGCTCGGGGTACCGCTGCTGCGCGACACGCAGGTCTGCGGCGCGATCGTGGTCCAGGACTACGATCGCGCACAGCGCTACGGCGACGAGGATCGCGCGCTGCTCGAATACGTGGCCCAACACATCCTGACCGCGCTCGATCGCAAGACCGCGCAGGTCGAGCTGGAGCGCCGGGTCCGCGAACGCACCCATGCGCTGGAACTGGCCAACAACGAACTGCACGCCGAGGTGGTCGAACGCCAGCGTGCGGAGAAGCTGCAGCAGGCGCTGTTCCGGATCACCGATCTTTCGGTGAGCGCGGACAGTCTGGAACGCTTCTACGCCGATCTGCATTCGATCATCGGCGAGCTGCTGTACGCGAAGAACTTCTACATCGCGATGCTCGCGGCGGAAGGTACGCGGATCGAATTCCCCTATTCGGTCGACGAGGCGGACACCCGGCACAGCGGCCGCCCGCGTGCGAAGGGGCTCAGCGAATACGTGATCGACACCGGCGAGCCGCTGCTCGCCGACCGCGAGCGCATCAAGCGGCTGGAAGCGGACGGGCTGGTCCGCAGCATCGGGACGCTCGCGCACAGCTGGCTGGGCGTGCCGTTGACGCGGGACGACGCGGTGATCGGCGTGATCGGCGTGCAGAGCTACACGTCCGGCGTCGCCTTCACCGAACGCGACCAGGAACTACTCACGTTCGTCGCCCACCACATCGATGCCGCACTGGCGCGCAAGCGCGCGCAGGATCGTCTGGTGGCGGCGCACGCCGAACTGGAAACCCGGGTGCAGACCCGCACCCAGGAACTCGCAGACGCCAACCGCGAGCTGCGCGAGCAGATCGCGGAGCGGCTTCGCGCCGAACAGCGGCTGCGCCATCAGGCCCGCCACGACAGCCTGACCGGCCTGCCCAACCGCGCCCAGCTGCAGGAACGGCTGGACGACGCCATCGCCCGGGTGTCCACCACCGGCGGCAAGCCCTTCGCGGTCCTGTTCCTCGATATCGACCGCTTCAAGCTGATCAACGACAGCGTCGGCCACGTCGCCGGCGACGAACTGCTGGTCGAAGCCAGTCGGCGGATCTCGCAGGCGATCGGTCGCGACGATCTCGTCGCCCGTCTCGGCGGCGACGAATTCGCGGTGCTCGCCGAAGAGATCGACGGCATCGCGCAGGCCGAACGCTGCGCGGGGGCGATCCTGCGCGCGATCGGCCAGCCGCTGTGGATCGAAGGCCGCGAAGTCTTCCCCTCGGCCAGCATCGGCATCGCGCTCTGGCATCCGCGCTATCGCAAGAGCGAGGAACTGCTGCGCGACGCCGACGCGGCGATGTATCGCGCCAAGCGCATGGGCCGCAACCGCAGCGAACTGTTCGACGAAGAAATGCGCGCGGAAGCGATGCGCCTGCTGGACCTGGAGGCCGACCTGCGCCGCGCGATCATGCACGACGCGTTCGAGCCCCATTTCCAGCCGATCCTGCGCCTGCAGGACGCCAGCCACGTCGGTTACGAGGCCCTGGTGCGCTGGAACCACGAGAATCGCGGGCTGCTCATGCCCTCGGAGTTCATCGGCGTCGGCGAGGACAGCACCCTGATCGAACAGGTCGACTGGCTGATGTACGCCCATGTCGTGGCATCGATGAGCGAATACCCGGAGCGTTACGTCTCGATCAACGTCTCGCCGCGGCACTTCCTCTCCGACAATTTCGCCGACCGTCTGCTGCGCATGCTCGACGAGGCGAACCAGGACCCGCGGCGGCTGCGGATCGAGATCACCGAGGTCGCGCTGATCGAGGACGCCACGCGCGCGCTGCGCGTCCTGCGCGATCTGCGCAACCACGGCATCGCTGCGCTGCTCGACGATTTCGGCACCGGTTTCTCCGCGCTTTCCTATCTGCACCGCTTCCCGATCCAGGGCCTGAAAATCGACCGCAGCTTCGTCTCGGGACTCGACGGCGACGCCAGCACCGAAAGCCTCGCGCTGGTGCGCGCGATCCTGGCGATGGCGATCACGCTCGGCATCGACACCATCGCCGAAGGCATCGAAACCGAGCGCCAGCGCGAGATCCTGCTGGAACAGGGCTGCCAGTACGGCCAGGGGTATCTGCTGGGCATTCCGCGACCGCTGCTGCGCAGCGGCCATGGCAGCCGCCGACAGGGCCAGTCGCGGCACTGAGGCGGCGCCGTAGCCGCATCCGCAAGTCGTTGCGCGCGCGTCCGCGCGACTTCAGGTCGCGCCCGGCGTCGCCTCCGCGGTCGACGGCAGCGCTTCCGAGGGCGCGCTCGCCGGTTCGGCGGTCGGGCCGATCACCGGCAGCGCCACCGGTACGGGCTCGGCCTGGCGCAGGCCGAAACCGAACAGTCCCTCGCTCTGGGTCGATACCACCATCCGCACCGTGCCGCTGGGCACCATCAGTTCCAGCGAGACCTCCCGGCCCTCCGGCGTGCGCCCTTCGATCGTCATCTCGATGAAGGCGCCGCCGGTGTCGATGGTGGTGCACGCCACGTGCGGACCCGCCGGACCGTCCTGCAGGAACGGACGAATCGGATCGCCCAGCGCTTCCAGCGCCTGCGGGAAGAAGAACACGGCGTAACCGTTGGTGTCGTTCATGGCGAGCGGCGCGCGAACCGGGGATGCGACACCTTAGCGCAACTCGATCTTCAACGCGGCGGCGGCGGCGCGGGCCTTCGCCCGCGCCTCGTCGATGTCGGCGCCCAGCGCCAGGGTGACCGCGACGCGGCGATGCCCTTCCACCATCGGCTTGCCGAACAACCGCAGGGCGGTGTCCGGCGCGCGCAGAGCATCGGCCACGCCGTCGAACACCGGCACGCCGTGCCCGTGGGCGAGCACCGCGCACGATGCGGACGGCCCCTTGCCGCGGATCGTTCCGTCGTCGCCGGCATGCACCGGCAGGCCGAGGATGGCGCGCGCATGCAGGGCGAACTCGCTGAGTTCCTGCGATACCAGGGTGACGAGACCGGTGTCGTGCGGCCGCGGCGAGACTTCCGAAAACCACACCTCATCGCCCTTCACGAACAACTCGACGCCGAACAACCCCCAGCCGCCGAGATCGTCGGTGATGGCCTTCGCGATCGCCTGCGCGCGTTCCAGGGCCATGGGCGACATCGGCTGCGGCTGCCAGCTCTCGCGATAGTCGCCGTCGCGCTGCAGATGCCCGATGGGCGGACAGAAATCGGTGCCGCCGGCGTGCCGCACGGTCAGCAGGGTGATCTCGTAATCGAAGTCGATGAAGCCCTCGACGATGACGCGCCCGGCGCCCGCACGGCCACCGGTCTGCGCGTAGTCCCAGGCCTTGTCGACATCCTCCGCGACGCGCACCAGGCTCTGACCCTTCCCCGAGGACGACATCACCGGCTTCACCACGCAGGGAATGCCGATCTCGGCCACCGCGGCCCGATAGTCGTCCAGCGTATCGACGAAGCGATAGCGCGAGGTCGGCAAGCCGAGCGTTTCGGCGGCGAGCCGGCGGATGCCCTCGCGGTCCATCGTCAACCGTGCGGCGCGCGCGGTCGGCACGATCCGGGTGTGGGTGCCGCGACCGGCGAATTCGCGCTCCAGCGCGACCAGGGTTTCGGTATGGATGGCCTCGATCTCCGGCACGATCAGGGTCGGCCGCTCGTCGGCGATCAGATCCCGCAGCGCCTGCGCGTCCAGCATGTTCAGGACGTGGCTGCGATGCGCGACCTGCATCGCGGGGGCGTCGGCGTAGCGGTCGGCAGCGATCACCTCGCAGCCGAAGCGCTGCAGTTCGATGGCCACCTCCTTGCCCAGCTCGCCGGAGCCCAGCAGGAGCACGCGAACGGCGGTGGGCGTCAGCGGAGTACCGAATTCGATCGCTGCGGGTGAGTTCATCTGGGCGGCTCGCGAGGAAAGAGATCATTTTAAATCAATTAGTTGCGGAATATCCGGCTTCGACGCCCCGCCGTTCGTCCGGATTCTCTTGCCTTGAGTGATATCTTTTTGATATCTATTATTCATTCACCACCACCGCGAGACCGCGCCATGAAAGAGAACTCCTCCCGCTCGCTCCCCGGCATCCCGGTCCTGTTGCTGCTGCTGGCGGCCGTCTGCGTGGGCGCCTGGCTGATCGGCTCCAGCGCGAAGGACGGCACGCCCGGCTGGATCGCCGGGATCGCCATCGTGATCGTCTCGATCTTCCTCATGCTCGGCCTGTACAAGGTCGAACCCAACCAGGCCGCGGTCCTCGACCTGTTCGGCAAGTACGTCGGAACCGTGAAAGAGAACGGCCTGCGCTGGAACAACCCCTTCTACGGCAAGAAGAAGGTCTCGCAGCGGGTACGCAACTTCGAGAGCAGCAAGCTCAAGGTCAACGAACTGGACGGCAGTCCGATCGAGATCGCCGCGGTGATCGTCTGGCAGGTCGTCGACAGCGCCGAGGCCGTCTACAACGTCGACGACTACGAAAGCTTCGTGCAGATCCAGTCCGAGTCGGCCGTACGCGCGATGGCCACCAGCTATCCCTACGACCAGCACGAGGACGGCCAGCTCGCGCTGCGCAGCCACGCCAACGAGGTCGGTCAGCATCTGAAGCAGGAACTGCAGGAGCGTCTCGCCGACGCCGGCGTGCAGGTGCTCGATGCGCGCATCAGCCACCTCGCCTACGCGCCGGAGATCGCCCAGGCGATGCTGCAGCGCCAGCAGGCCAACGCGATCATCGCCGCACGCACCCGCATCGTCCACGGCGCGGTCGGCATGGTCGAAATGGCCTTGGCCGAGCTTCAGAAGAACGGCGTGGTGAACCTCGACGAAGAGCGCAAGGCGCAGATGGTCAGCAACCTGCTGGTCGTCCTGTGCGGCGAACGCGCGACCCAACCGATCGTCAACACCGGCTCGCTGTACTGAGCCGCCAACGGAGACGCCCCATGAATACCGCCATCGATTCCGGCGCCGTCGTCCTGGCGGCCCTCGTCCCCGCGGCAGCGCTGATCACGTTCCTCGCGCATCGTCGCCTGCGCGCCCGCGGCCCGGGCAGGGTTCGCGTCGGCGTCGCGACGGCGCTGTCCTTCGCGCTGCTCGCCGCGGGCGCCGCGATTTCGACGCTCTGACGGGACTTCGACGTGTCGGAGAAGAAGGCCTACCCGCTGCGCATCAACGCCGAGGTCCTCGCGGCGGCGCAGCGCTGGGCCGACGACGAACTTCGCAGCCTCAACGCCCAGATCGAATACGTGCTCCGCGACGCGCTGCGCAAGGCCGGACGTCTCAGGACGCCCGGCGAATCCGCCGCGAAGCAGGACGCCGCCAATGGAGAAGACACCCAATGATGCACGTTCGTCGCAACACCGGATCTCCTCGCGGATGCCGTCCGGGCGCACCGCGCAGCGTCGTCGGCGCGATGATCCTGCCGACCCTGTTGTCGCTTGCGGCGCTCGGCCTGTCGACGGCGATGCCGACGCGCGCGCAGGATTCGACCCCGGCGCCGGCGGCCCCCCCCGCGCAGCCGGCGACGACACCGGACTTCGATCCCGTGCAGGCCGCGACCGCGGTCCTCGACGCGATGGACACCGGCGACTTCGCCGCCGTCCGCGCGCGGTTCGACGCGGCCATGACCGCCGCCGTGAGCGAGGCGCAGCTCGGCGACATCTGGAACGCGCTGCCGACCCAGGTCGGTGCGGCCAAGGGTCGCGGCGAGGCGCAGACGAAGACCAACGGAGACACCCGCTACGTGCGGATCCCGCTGCGGTACGAGAACGCGACCATCGACGCGCTGTTCGCTTTCGAGAGCGACGGCAAGCTCTCGGGCTTCCGGCTGGCGCCGGCGGGGGCGAATACCGCCAGGACGAGCCCGCCGGTGCCGCCGGACGCGAACTACGCCGAAACCGAACTGCAGATCGGCGATGCAGAAGCGCCGCTGCCGGCGACGCTCGCATTGCCGAAGGGCAAGGGCCCCTTCCCCGCCGTCGTGCTCGTGCACGGCTCCGGCCCGCACGATCGCGACGAAACCATCGGCCCGAACAGACCTTTTCTCGACATCGCCCGCGGCCTCGCCGAGCGCGGCATCGCGGTGCTGCGCTACGAGAAGCGCACCCGCGCGCATCCGCGCCAGTTCGTCGACGGCGGCGACATCGACCGCGAAACCACCGACGATGCCGTGCGCGCCGCGACGCTGCTGCGTTCGCAGCCCGGCATCGACCCGAAACGGGTGTTCGTGCTCGGCCACAGCCAGGGCGGAATGCTGGCGCCGCGGATCGGCGTCCGCGATCCGGACATCGCCGGACTCATCCTGCTCGCGGCGCCGTCGCGCCCGCTGCTGGACCTCCTGATCGAACAGAACCGACGCATGGCCGTGCTCAACGACGGGAAAACGGACGACAACGAGAACGCGGAACTCGCGAAACTCGCCGCGCGCGTCGCCGCCGTGCGACGCGGCGAACAGGTCGCGGGCAACGACGCGCCGCTCGGCCTGCCGACCGCGTACTGGAAGAGCATCGAGGCGGTGGATCCGGTCGCGGAAGCGCTGGCCGCGAAACAACCGCTGCTGATCCTGCAGGGTGCGCGCGATCTGCAGGTCGTCGACGCGGACTGGCAACGCTGGCGTCAGGCCTTCCACGACGACCCGCGCGCGACCTTCAGGCTCTACGAGACGCTGACCCATCTGGGCATCGCGGGCGAAGGCACGCTGCAGGACTACGGCACGGCCGGCAATGTCGCGCCGGAACTGATCGCCGACGTGGCCGCATGGATCGGCGCGCAGGGCGCCGCACGCAAACCGGCGCCCAAGGGGAAATGACGCCATGCGCCGCGAGTTCGCCGTGGTTCCGCCGGATCTGCGCTGGGCCCTGTTCCTGCCGATGCTGGGCCTGCTCGCAGGTCTGATCGGCATCGCGCTCGCGGCACGCGAGGAGCCGCTGGCATGGCTCGTGGCCCTGCCCGTGATCGTCGGAGCCACCGGTCTGATCGTCTGGTCCGTACGCCGTCGCAGCGTCGTGCTCGACGGCGACCGGTTGCGCATCCGCGGCGGACTCAACGGCACCGACGTTTCGGCGAGCGGACTCGATCTCGATGCGGCTCGTGTGGTGAACCTTGGAGAAACCACCGAGCTTCGTCCTTCCTGGAAAACCTTCGGGACCTCGATGCCGGGCTTCCGCGCCGGACATTTCAGACTGCGCAACCGCGCGCGCGCATTCTTGTTGGTGACGGACACCGCCCGGGTGCTGGCGCTGCCCGAACGCGACGGTCGAATGCTGCTGCTCAGCCTGCAGAAACCGCAGGCCCTGCTGGAGGCCCTGCGCGCCGTGGCGGGCGACCCGCGACGACGCTAATCTGTGCGGATGCGCCCCCTGCCCCGCGTCCTGCTCAACAGCGCCGCCATCGAAGTCTGGCCGTCCTGGCTGTTGGCCGCACGCAGCAACCGCGACGCGCGGAGTCTGGCCCGCGCCCGCTGGGTGCTGCGACGCAAGCGCGACGGCCTGTATCTGGCCGCCGATCTCCCGGAGGGCTGGCTCGGCCTGACACCGCGCTGGAACCGCGAACCCGGACTGGACGAGGCTCTCGACGCGGTCGATGCGTCGCTGCCGCACGCCGGCGCCCGCGATCCCGCCTCACTGCCGCTGCATGCACTGCGAGAGCGGCTGGACGCGCTCGGACTCGATGCCGACGACTACGCCGCACGCAGCGGGCTGCCGCTGGAACCCGAGCCCCGCTGGCTGGCCCACGCCGGTTTCGATCGTTATCGCCGGCCGCTGTGGCTGCATCCCGACGCCGCCCGCGCGTGGGCGCGGATGCGCACGCACGCGCTGCGCGACGGGATCGTGCTCGAAGCGATCTCCGGTTACCGCAGCCACGATTACCAGCTCGGCATCTTCGCGCGCAAACGCGCGCGCGGGCTGGGCGTCGACGCCATCCTCACCGTCAACGCGGCACCCGGTTTCAGCCAGCATCACGGCGGACGCGCGCTCGACATCGGTGCGCCCGGCGAACCGCCGGCCGAGGAATCGTTCGAACGCACGGCCGCCTTCGACTGGCTGCGCGCCGAAGCCGGCGGTCATGGCTTCGTCATGAGCTATCCGCGCGACAATCCGCACGGCATCGTCTACGAGCCGTGGCACTGGTACCACGTCCCCGACGCCTCCCCGGACGCCAACGCATGAAGCCTCTCCTCGCATCGCCCCTGCTGTTCGCGGCACTGCTCGCCGCCACCGGCGCCGCCGCGGCGCAGTGGCGCGACCGCGAAGGTCGCGCCGTCGCCGAAACGCCTTCGCAGCGCTACGAAAAGGGCTTCGGCGCGATGCTGCGGATCGCCACCCTGGCCGAGTCGGAACGATTCCACGAGGAGTGGTACAACACGGCGACCGAGCACGCGCCGACCCTCGCCACGACCGACACCGCGGTCCGCGGCGACACCGTCTCGATCCTGATCCTGTACGCCGGATGCGCACCGCAGGGCGCGGACGAGGCCGACATCGCCGCCGGCAGGATCGCCTGCCCGGCGATGCTGGACCTGCGGGTCTTCGCGCCCGACGGCACCGTGTACGCGCATCCGGAAGAGATGCCGCTCGCGCAGGACCAACCCGCCGGTCCCGCGGGCATCGTGCAGCTGTCGCCGGTCGAGGTGCGGATGCAGTTCGAACCGCAGGATCCGCTCGGCGTCTACCGGGTCGAGGCGCGGATCGACGAGCCCGAACGCGACGCGGTACTCGAACTGTCGACCTCGATCGAGCTGAAGGCCGACGGATCGAAGGAATGAAGCCGTTTTCAGGCCCAAGCCTGCAGGACGCGTGGCGCGGCGGCCGCAACAACTTCAACGCGATCCGCCTGTTCGCGGCATGGCTGGTGATCTACAGCCACGCCTGGGCGATCACCGGCGCCGAGGGCCACGATCACTTCGCGCGACTGACCCTGTCGAAATCCGCGGGCGCGTTCGCGGTGGACGTGTTCTTCCTCGTCAGCGGCTTCCTGGTCGCGGCGAGTTTCGAACGCCTGCCCTGGCGCGACTTCCTGATCGCGCGCGCATTGCGGATCTATCCGGCGCTGATCGTCTGCGTGGCCCTCACCGTGTTCGCGCTCGGACCGGCGCTGACCGTCTCCGGCGATTACTGGAACGGCACCGTCTGGCGTTACCTGTGGGCGAACGCGTCGCTGTGGCGCGCCGAATTCTGGCTGCCGGGCGTGTTCGAATCGCTGCCGCGCACCGCGGTCAACGGCTCGCTGTGGACGCTGCCGATCGAAGGACGGCTGTATCTCGCGCTGTCGGCGGCCGGCGCGCTCGGCATGCTGCGGCCGTGGCGTTATCTGCCGGCATGGGCGCTGGCGATGGCCGGCGCCTGCGCGTTCGCATGGTTCCGCGCGCCGCTGCCGGAACATCTGGCCTATCTGATCTGGGTCACGGCCTTCTTCATCACCGGGACATTGCTGTGGACCTGGCGGGCGCGCGTCCGGCTGTCGTGGTGGGCGTTGCTGCCGCTCCTCGCGCTGGCGGCGGCGACCCGTGGCAGCGTCTGGTTCGCGGCAACCTATTTCGCGGCCGTGGCCTACGGCACCTTCTGCGTGGCCTTCCTGCCGCGACTGCCGCGGATCGAGCGGAACGACCTCTCCTACGGTCTGTATCTGTACGGCTGGCCGATGCAGCAGCTGGCCGTGGTCGCCGGCGCGAGCACGATCTTCGCGAACGTGCTCGCCGCCACCGTGCTGGCCCTCGTCTGCGCGGCCCTGTCGTGGTTCCTGATCGAACGACCGGCGCTCATGCTGAAAAAGCGATTTCTCGCGCGTCGCGAAGCGGTCGCGGCGAGGCCGGCATGAATTGCGATCGCGACCGTCGCCGTCTCGCCGGCGCATTGCTCGCGGCGCCCGCGGTGGCCGGTCTCGGCGCCTGCGCTCGCGGCGCCGGGCCGACCGTCGAGGACGTGAGCCGGCTTGATCGCACCGAAGTCGCGGAGATCGTGCGACCGCAGACGACCGATGCCCTGTCCGCCGCGATCGCCCGCGGCGGCGCGCCGGTGTCCATCGGTGGCGGCCGCTACAGCATGGGCGGACAGACCGCGTATCCGGATTCGCTGCATGTGGACATGCGCGGCATGAACCGTCTGCTCCATCTGGATGTCGAACGCCGTCGCGTGCGCGTGCAGGCGGGCATGCGCTGGCGCGACCTGCAGACCATCATCGACCCGCACGATCTGTCGGTCGCGATCATGCAGAGCTACAGCAATTTCACCGTCGGCGGCTCGGTGTCGGTGAATTGCCACGGCCGTTACGTCGGCAAGGGCCCGATGGCCAACAGCATCCTCGGCCTGCGCATGGTCGCGGCCGACGGCGAAATCCTCGATCTGGACCGGACCTCGCATCCCGACCTGTTCCATGCCGCGATCGGCGGCTACGGCGGGCTCGGCGCCATCGCCGAAGTCGAGCTGCAGTTGGATCGCAACGGACGGATCGCACGCGCGTCGGAGTTCGTCGCGCTCGACGAATATCCGGCCTGGTTCCGCGAACGGGTGGCCGGTCGGCCGGATGCGATCCTGCACAACGCAGATCTGGCGCCGCCGCATTTCGACCGGCCGCTCGCGATCACCTGGCGAACCAGCGAAGCGCCGCTCACGCGCACGGAACGGCTGATCCCGCAGGATCTCGACTACAGCCGCGAACAGAACCTGATCTGGGCGGCGTCGGAACTGCCGTTCGGCGAATCGGTGCGCGAACGCAAGCTCACGCGGCGTCAGCTCGACGAGCATCCGGTGGTCTGGCGCAACCGCGAGGCCAGCCTCGACGCGGACTCGCTGGAACCGCGCACCCGCCGGATGTCGACCTACCTGCTGCAGGAATACTTCGTGCCCGTCGAGGGCTTCGCGGCGTTCGCCGCCGAACTGCGGCGCACGTTGATCGCGCACGACGTGAACGCGCTGAACGTCTCGATCCGGCACTCGCCGGCGGAACCGGACACCCTCATGGGCTGGGCCAAGCGCGAAGTATTTTCCTTCGTGCTGTACTACAAACAACGCAATGCGGGCTGGGCCGACCGCGGGGCTTCGGCATGGACGCGGCGGTTGATCGACGCCGCGCTGGCCGTCGGCGGACGTTACTACCTGCCCTATCGTCTGCACGCCACGCCGGAGCAGTTCCTGCGCGCCTATCCCGAAGCGGACGCCTTCGCCGCGCTCAAGGCGAAGATCGACCCGCAGCGCAGGTTCCGCAACCGTTTGTGGGAAAAATACCTGCCGCGCTGAAGCGCCGGGCGAGGCGCGGCTCGACGATGCGATTCCGGGCGAAAATGCGTCTCGCGTCGCTTTTCGAGTCGACGCGACCCGTGCCGAGCGTCGAATCGCGCGATGCGCGTCAACCGGGCCGCGCCCGGCTGCGTTGCGGTGATTCCCCCACCGCGATGCGACGACATGAATCACGATGCGATCTTCGTCCTCTCGACAGGACGATGCGGTACCCAGTGGCTGCACGAAACGATGCGGAACTGCTACGGCGACGCGATCGCGGCGGAGCACGAGCCGCTGAACACGGACTACCAGCCGCGGCGTTTCTTCCGCGCGGCGCCCAATGCGCTCGCCGCCCTGGGGCGGATTCCGGCCGTCGCCGCGCATGTCCAACGCATCCGCGAAACGCTCGCGCACCGCCCCTACTTCGAGGCCGGTTGGCCCTCGTTCTCGGCGCTGCCCTGGCTCCACGACGCGCTGGAGGGCCGGATGCGGATCGTGCATCTCACTCGACACCCGGTGAACACAGCGCTGTCGATGGCGACGCATCGCGCGTACGAGCGCGACGACTGGATCCGCGAGGGCGCGTTGACCCCGTTCGACGCGGGCTGCCTCGACGCGTCGCTGCAATTGCGCTGGCCGGAGATCTCCGGCTACGAGAAATGCCTCTTCTGGTGGACGACGCTGCATCGCTACGCCGTCGATCTGCATCGCAGGCGTCCGGATATCGGCTGGTTGCGCCTGTCCTACGAGGATCTCTTCGCCGAAGGATCGGACGATTTGTCTCGGCTCGCCGCATTCTGCGGCCTGCCGCATCGCCCGGAACTGGAGGCGCGGCGCGCACAGCGCACCGATCGCTTCCGGCACCGGATGCCTTCGGACGACTGGCGCAAGGTGATGCGGTACCCGGAGACGATCGCGGTCGCCGAAGCGTTGGGCTACGATCCCGCGGATGCCGATGCGCGCTCGCTCTCCACGCGTTATTTCCAGCGCAAGCGGTTGAAGCACACGCTGGCCGAGTGGGGGCTGACGCTGCGACGCAAGGGCTGAAGCGGCCTGAAAGGGCCCGACTTCAATCCTGCGAACGTTTGGTCGGCGTCTTCGCCTGCGTCGAGAAATCCGCAATCCGCCAGAGATACAGACTGGCGTAGGTGCGGTACGGGCCCCAGCGCTCGCCGCGCTCGGCGAGCGCCCTGGGCGCGGGCATCTCTTCCGCGCGATCCACGCGTTGCGCGCCCTTGCGGATGCCGAGGTCGTCCACCGGCAACACATCCGGACGACCGAGACGGAACATCAGCATCATTTCCACGGTCCAGCGGCCGATGCCGCGCACCGGTACCAGGGCCTCGACGATGGCGTCGTTCTCCATCGTCGACATCCGTTTCAGATCGGGGATCTCGCCGCGCGATTCGCGCAGGGCGAGATCGCGCAGCGCCAGCAGCTTGTTGCCGGACACGCCGCAGGCGCGGATCGCGGCGTCGTCGCAGCGACCGAGCGTGTCGTGATGGAAACGGTCGCTGCCGATCGCCGCCTCGACGCGTCCGACGATCGTCGCCGCGGCCTTGCCGCTGAGTTGCTGATAGAGGATCGCACGGGCCAGGGCGTCCACCGGATCGAAGGATTTGCGCCAGCGCGGATCGGGGGCGATCGGTCCGATCCGCTTCATCCAGGTCGCGAGTCTGCGATCGCGCCTGGCGAGATGCTCGTAGGCGGCCTGGGTGTCGAAACCGCGGGCGTGACGAGGCATGGCGGAATCTCAGCGCCGCAAGGCGTCGGCGGCGTAGAGCAACCAGCCGGCGATCATGAGCGTGCCGCCGAACGGCGCGAGCCGGGTCGGCGAGCCGAGAAAATGCGCCGCCGCCAGCGATCCGGAGAACAACAGGACACCGATCGCCAGCATCGCCAGCGCGAGCAGGCCGAGCCGTCGCCCTGTGGAGCGCGACAGCGCCGTCAGGGCGATCCCGTGGAGCAGCGCGAACAGCGCGGCCGACTGCAGGTTCGCGCGGGCATCGCCGACGGCGCCATGGGCGGCGTAGGCGGAGAGGCCGACGCCTGCGGCAGCGCAGACCGCGCCGATCGCGGCCAACGCACGCTGCGGCGCGCGCGGCGTCATGCGAGACCTCCGCTTGCGCGATGTTCGACGATGCGACGTTCGATCGCGGGCACCCGGGCAATGCGCCCGCCGGAAACGCGAAGCGCCGCGGAACGCGGCGCTTCGGGGCGACATCTCGTCGCGAGGAACATGGCGTCGAGGGTCGGCTTACTTGATCGCCCAGTACGCGGTGAACTGGCCGTCTTCCTTGAACGCGCCGTCGATGCCCGAATCGTAGACTTCGTACGGACGGTCGGTGATCTCGTAGCCGCGCGGCGCGGACCACGCGCGCAGGGCGTTGCGCACGTTCTCCAACTCGCGGATGTAACCGATGAACTTGGCGCTGACCGCGCGACGGGCCGGCGTCAACTGGTACTTCACCGGACCCTGCAGCGACAGACCGGTCAGTTCCGCGGTGGCGGCGGCGCCCTCGGCGTCGGTGGCGCGACGCACCGGCTGAGCGACGTCGAAGGTGTAGGTTTCGCGGCCCTGCTCGCTGGTCACGATGCGCATCGGACCGGCGGCGACGAGGCCGTTCGCGGCCATGGTGCGGGTGATCCACTCCATGTTGGCGCGCATCGACTTCTCGATCACGACGTCGTCGAACTCGAGCGTGCCGGCAGGCACGAACAGGAGGTGTTCGGCCGGAACCTGCGTCACCGACAGACCGGTGAGCTTCTCGCCGTAGACGGTGTGGTCGATGTTCGGGATCGAGGCCAGCATGTTGGTGAGCTTGGCGAGGCCGAACTTCATGTCGTCGCCCACGTGGCTGCGCACGTACAGACCGGCGTAGCGACCGACCAGGTTCCAACCGTAGTTGACCTTGTAGGTCTGCATGATCTCGACGTTGCGGTTGTTCTTGCCGGTCGACTTCAGCTTGAACTCGGTGCGCTTGTCCTTGCCCTGGCGGTCGTTGTCGATCTGGATCGCGACCAGTTCGTTCGGCACGCTCTCGACGATCTTCCAGGTGCCGCTACCGACTTCCGACTTGTTGGAGCTGTAATGGAATTCGGCGCCGACGCCGGACTCGGGGCCGGAGATGCGGGTTTCCATCTTGGGGTCGCGCAGCGGGATCGCGTTCCAGTCCTTGAAACGGCTGAAGTTGTTCAGCGTGTCGTAGACGATGGTCAGCTTGCGGTTCGTTTCGACCCGCTCGACCAGATAGCGGCTGGACGGCAGCACGAGGCCGACGATGAGGAACAGCGCGGCGACGATCGCCAGGGAAATCAGGATCTCGAGCAGACGGGTCATTCAGGGGCTCTCCGGGACCAATGCCGGCTGGTGGCGGGCAAGACCCGAATCGTAACAGGGAAGGCCGGTGCGGGCGAGGCCCGCGGCGACGGTCGGCCCGGCGATGCGCCCGGTTCGCGCCCCGGATCGGGACCGCGAACACATCCGCGCGCGACATACCGCGGCGTACCGTGCCGCCTCCGCCCGCAACGCAGGGTCCGATGCGGACGAGGCCAGCTTCCCGTCCGGATCATCCCGACGCGGGCGCCCGGCACGAGACCGATGCGGCACACCCCGGGACCATGCATGCGCCGGGACTGTGCAGCTCTTGGCGAGCCGCCGGCAGCGTACGCCGGCTCGGGCGCCCGCCGCTCACGCGCCCGCCGCTCGCGCGCGAATCAGATCAACTGCAGCTCGAAGGCCTTGAGCACGGCGCGGGTGCGGTCGCGCACGCCGAGTTTCGAGAGAATGTTCGACACGTGGTTCTTGATCGTGCCCTCGGCCACGCCCAGGGAATTGGCGATCTCCTTGTTGGAGAAACCGGAGGCCATCAGTCGCAGGATTTCGGTCTCGCGATCGGTCAGCGGATCCGGACGATCCAGGCTGACGAAATCGTTGCGCATGTGCTCCAGACCCGAGAGCAGGCGCTGGGTCACCGCCGGCTGCACCAACGATCCGCCCTCGGCGACGGTCTGGATCGCGCCGACCAATTGTTCGAGGGAGACATCCTTGAGCAGGTAGCCCTTGGCGCCCGCCTTCATGCCCGCCAGCACCAGTTGATCGTCGTCGAAGGTCGTCAGGATGATGGTGGGGGGCAATTGGCCGATGCGCGCCAGGGCCTGCAGGGCTTCCAGCCCGGACATCGCCGGCATGCGCATGTCCATCAGCACCACGTCGGGCCGGATCTGCGGGATGAGCTCGACCGCCTGGCGGCCGTCGACGGCCTCGGCGACGACCTCGATGCCCTCGGCCAGCGCCAGCAGGGAGCGGATGCCCTGGCGCACCAGGGTCTGATCGTCGACCAGACAAACGCGAATCATGTCGCCTCCTGTGACTTCGTCATGACTTCATGGGGGTGGCGAACGCAGCGGTCCGGGCGAAACCGGGCCGCGGCGATTGCCGGAAGGGGTGGATTCGGGAGCGGCCGCGACGCCGTCCCGACCGAGCGGGCGCCGACGGCAACGGCGGTCACGCGGCCGCCTCGCCGACCGGGGGCGCCTGAGTCCCGATCGGCAGGCCGCTACGCTCGATCCCGCGGGCGACCGGCAGGTAGAGGGTCAGCGCGAAGCCGTGCCCGGGGCGGGTGTCGATGTCGACCCGCCCGCCATAGGCTGCCAGACGCTCGCTCATGCCGCGCAGCCCATTCCCGGCGACCGGCGCATCGGCGCCGCGGCCGTCGTCGCAGGCCATCAGGACGATGCCGTCGCCCTCCCAGCGGTAGTCCAGGGTCAGGGTCGTCGCCTGGGCGTGCCGGACCACGTTGGTCACGATTTCCTGGGTGCAGCGCAGCAGCACATGGGCGCGCTCGGGGTCGTCGATGAGGAACGGCTGCGGCAGGCGCATGTCGATGCGCAGGGCGGGCACGTTGTCGGCCAGCGGCAGCAGGGTCGCCCGCATGTCGATGTCGTCGCTGTCGCGGATCCGGCTGACGGCCTCGCGCACGTCGCTCAGGAGCAGCCTGGCGAGGGTGTGCGCCTGCGAGACGTGCTCCTGCACCTTGCCTTCGGACAGGTGGTTCGCCACCTCCAGGTTCAGGCTGAGCGCCGTCAGGTGATGGCCAAGCAGATCGTGCAGCTCGCGCGCGATGCGCGTGCGTTCGTTGACCCGGACGCTCTCGGCCAGCAACGCCCGGGTGGCGCGGAGTTCGGAGTTCAGCCGGCGTTGTTCCTCGCGCGCCTGGGCCTGCTGGCGCGCGACCAGACTGGTCGCGTACACGAAACCGGCGAAACCGGCATACAGCAGCGCCTGCATGACCGCTTCGAGCGGCGTGAATTCCCGCCGCATGAACACCGGCACCACCGCCAGCTGGCTCAGCAGCAGCCAGGCGATACCCATCCGCAGCGACAGCAGCCACGGCAGGACGCAAGCGCCCACCATCAGCAGCACGCTGCCCAGACCGCTTTCGCTGAAATAGCCCAGGGCGATGGCCGCGGGGGTCAGGACCACCAGCAGGGCGTAATCGAACACCCCCGGGCGGCGCGCGCCCAGCCCACGGGTCAGCCAGGCGTAGGCCGCGCCGAAGGCGGCATAGGCCACCCAGCCCTGCCAGGGCATGACCAGCAGCGCGGAGGGTTCCTCCGGCGCCACCAGCATCGGCATGAGCCAGGTATAGGCGAGCGGCACGCCGACCACCGCCCAGGTGAAAATCCCCGAGTAGCGCAGCAGCCGACTATGGTCCAGACGAGCGAACATGCGGGCAGTGTAGGCTTTCGACCGGCCGCTGGAGCCCATCGGAAGTCATGGCCGGAAAGGAGGAGACGGTCTCCGTCCGGGGGCATGGAAGCGCGCCCGGGACGTCGCATCGACGGGCCGCCCCGCCCGATCGCGCGCCGGACGCGGCTGCGGCCGCAGTCGCCCCCCGGGAACGGGCATGCGATAATTTCGCGTCACAACCGTGCCGCCCCCCGCACGGGCCCTTGCCGGAGTCATTGGAATGTCGATCGTCATCCGCGACGTGCGCGAGCACGAGCTGGATTCCGTCCTTGCCCTGAACAATGCCGCCGGCCCCACGATCCTGCCCTTCGACCAGAACCGTCTGCGCCACTTCTTCGAGACCGCGGAATACTTCCGGGTCGCGGAACGCGACGGCACCCTCGCCGGCTTCATGATCGGCGTCGGCAGCGACAAGGCCCACGACTCCAGCAACTTCCGCTGGTTCCGCGAGCGGTATCCGCATTTCTTCTACATCGACCGCATCGTCGTCGCGAGCCGGCGCCGCGGCGGCGGCATGGGCCGCGCGTTCTACGCCGACGCCCAGAGCTACGCCGAACTGCGCTATCCGCAGCTCGCCTGCGAGGTGTTCCTCGACACCGCGCGCGATCCCTCCCTGCCCGACCCCGCGCTGCTGTTCCACGGCAGCTTCGGCTTTCGCGAAGTCGGTCAGCAGGTGATGCCCGAAACCGGCCTGCGCGCGGCGATGCTGATGAAGGACCTGTGCAGCTACGCGTGGGTCCGCGATACCTACGGCGAACGCCTGCCGCAGGAATCCTGGCTGGTCGCGCCGCGGGTCGCCCCGCCGCCGCCGCGCGCGACGGGCACCGGCGCATGAGCGCGACGCCGTCCGGCGCGAACTACGAACTGGCCGGCGACCTGAAGATCGGCCAGGTCGGCATCGCCAACCTGCGCGTGCGCACGCTCGACGTCGAACGTCTCGGCGCCGAAATGCGCGATCGCGTGGCGCGCGCACCGAAACTCTTCGAACGCGCCGCGGTGATCGTCGATTTCGGCGGCCTCGCGGCGACGCCCGACCTCGCCACCGCGCGCGCGCTGATCGAGACGCTGCGCGCCGCGGGCACGATCCCGGTCGCCCTGGCCTACGGCAGCAGCGACAACGAGCGTCTGGCGATCGAGCTCGGCCTGCCGCTGCTGGCCAAGTTCCGCGCGCAGTACGAATCGTCGAGTGCGGCCGAACCGCCGCCCGCGTCGACGCCCGCCGCGCCCGCGAAGCCCGCTCCGGCGAAAGCCGCGCCGCCGGCCGCCGCGGAGCCGGGCATGCTCCATGCCGCACCGATCCGTTCCGGCCAGCAGCTCTATGCCGAGCAGCGCGATCTCACCGTGCTCAATACCGTCGGCGCCGGCGCGGAAGTCATCGCCGACGGCTCGATCCACATCTACGGCGCCCTCCGCGGACGCGCGCTCGCCGGCGCCCGCGAGAACGAGAAGGCGCGCATCTTCTGCCGCGAGTTCCATGCCGAACTCGTGGCGATCGCGGGACACTACAAGGTCATGGAGGACATTCCGGCCGATCTTCGCGGCAAGGCCGTGCAGGTCTGGCTGGAAAACGGGCAAATCCACATCGCCGCGCTCGCCTGACCGCGCACGGCTCCGCTGCAACATTTCACGGCATACATCGCAGGAGAACGACTTTGGCTGAAATCATCGTGGTCACATCGGGCAAGGGCGGCGTCGGCAAGACCACCAGCAGCGCCAGCCTCGCGTGCGGGTTCGCGCGCCGCGGCAAGAAGGTCGCGGTCATCGACTTCGACGTCGGTCTGCGCAACCTCGACCTGATCATGGGCTGCGAACGCCGGGTCGTGTACGACTTCGTCAACGTCATCCACGGCGAGGCTTCGCTGAAGCAGGCGCTGATCAAGGACAAGCGCTTCGAGAACCTCTACGTGCTCGCCGCGTCGCAGACCCGCGACAAGGACGCGCTGACCAAGGAAGGCGTGGAGAAGGTGCTGAAGGAACTGGCCGACGACGGCTTCGACATCATCCTCTGCGACTCGCCCGCAGGCATCGAGAAGGGCGCGTTCCTGGCGATGTACTTCGCCGATCAGGCGGTCGTCGTGGTCAACCCGGAGGTCTCCAGCGTGCGGGACTCCGACCGCATCCTCGGCCTGCTCGCCTCCAAGACCCGTCGCGCCGAAGCCGGCGAGCGCGTCAAGGAGCACCTGCTGCTCACCCGCTACAGCCCGGCGCGCGTCGAAACCGGCGAAATGCTGAGCATCAAGGACGTCGAGGAAGTCCTGGGCCTGAAGACCGTCGGCGTGATCCCGGAATCCCCGGACGTGCTGAACGCGTCGAACAAGGGCGAACCGGTGATCCTCGACATGGAATCCAACGCGGGCCAGGCCTACGACGACGCGGTCGCGCGCCTGCTGGGCGAGGACCGCCCGATGCGTTTCACCCAGTTCGAGAAGAAGGGTTTCTTCAGCAAGCTGTTCGGAGGCTGAGGCATGTCCATCTTCGACTTCCTCAAGCCCAAGAAGAACACCGCGTCGATCGCCAAGGAACGGTTGCGGATCATCGTCGCGCAGGAACGCACCCATCGCGGCGCGCCCGACTATCTGCCGTTGCTGCAGCGCGAACTGCTGGAAGTGATCCGCAAGTACGTCAGCGTCGACGTCGACGCGGTGAAGGTCGAAATGGCGAAGGACGGCGATCACGACGTCCTCGACATCTCGGTCGCGCTGCCCGACGAACGCCCCGCCCCCTGACATCGCCCGCATGGACCGCGGAGACCTGCCGATGCACGCGACCGGGCAGACGCATCCCGCAGACCCGCCGATCCCGTCTCCGGCGGTGCTCACGCTCGACGACGTCGATTTCGCCGACGTCGCGGCGCTGCTCGAACGCTACGGCCTGCGCCTGGAGGAGGTCGCGGACGGCAGTCCGATTCCCGGCAGTTTCTGGGGCGAATCGGAGGCCGGTCTGATCGGCAGCACCGTCTACGCGCGCCGCGACACGCCGCTGCATTCGCTGCTCCACGAAGCCTGCCATCTGATCGTGATCCCGCCTGCGCTGCGCTATCGCGTGCACACCAACGCCAGCGATTCGCAGTTCGAGGAAGACGCGACCTGCTACCTCCAACTGCTGCTCGCCGACGCCCTTCCGGGCTTCGGCATCGCCCGTGCGTTCGCGGACATGGACGCCTGGGGCTACACCTTCCGGCTCGGCTCTGCCCGCGCCTGGTTCGAGGGCGATGCCGAAGACGCCGCCGCGTATCTGCACGACCTGTCGCATCTCGAAGGCCTGCTGCCGGAACCGCCAGCGCGGGATTGAGCCCGCGCAACACAGTGTGGTCGCGGGTGTGCGCCCGTGTGCCCGAACGACGCCTATGATCCCGGGACACCTCCGTCCTGAGCGAACGACGCCATGACAGACGCGGCGCGCGGCAACCTTCTCTACATCGGCTACAAGAACTATTCGTCCTGGTCGCTGCGCCCCTGGCTGGTCCTGCGCTGGGCCGGCATCCCGTTCGAGGAGCGCATCGTCCCGCTCGACCGCCCGGGTTACGGCCGGCAGCAGATCGCCGAGGTCGTGGCGGTCGCGCCGAACGGCACGGTGCCCGCGCTGCATGCGGACGGATTGGCGATCTGGGACAGCCTCGCGATCGCGGAATGGGCGGCCGAACAGGTCGCGCCCGGCACGCTGTGGCCGGAGGATCCTGCGCTGCGTGCCCAGGCCCGCGCCGCGACCTGCGAGATGCATTCGGGTTTCGCCGCGGTGCGTCGCGATCTGTCGATGAACATCCACCGCCGTCTGCGCAGCCAACCGGACTGGCCGGAAGACACCCGCCACGGACTGGCGCGCATCGACGCGTTGTGGTCCGGGCTGCGCGAACGTCATGCGCATCTCGGCCCTTTCCTGTTCGGACGCCGCAGCATCGCCGACGCCTTCTTCGCCCCGGTCGCCACCCGTCTGCGCACCTACGCGGTGCCGGTGTCCGCGGCGGCGACGGCCTATCGCGACACCCTGCTCGCGGATCCCGATTTTCTCGCCTGGGAAGCGGACGCCGTGCCGAACAGCTGGGACGCCTCCGGTTTTTCGGTGATCGACGGTCTTTATCCCGAGCACGCCTGACCCCACGCGAAAAACCGCGCCCCGGCCTTGCGCGGCCGGGGCCGGCGCACTAGCCTCCGCTGATTGGCCGCCCGGCCGCCGGAGACTTCCCGTGAACCCTCGCATCACCCTTCTCGCCCTCGCCGTCGGCGCGGGCCTGCTCGCCCTCTCCGCCTGTCAGAAAGACCCGTCGAAGCCGGCGTCCGGCGCGAACGCGGGCACCGCGGCCGAACCCGATGCGAACGCCGACGCGCTCATCGCCCGCGTCAATCGGGAACTGAAGGAGACCTATCCCGACCTCACCGCCGCGCAGTGGCTGTCCTCGACCTACATCAACGACGACAGCCAGACCGTCGCCGCGAAGGCCCAGGAGCGCTTCCTCGTCCAGCTCAACGGCTGGATCGGGGCGGCGAAACCGTTCGAGGGCCAGAAGATGTCGCCCGAGACCGCGCGCTCGATCCTGCTGCTCAAACTCTCCACCGCGATGCCGCCGCCGAGCGACCCGAAGAAACTGGCCGAACTGACGAAGATCGCGACCAAGATGGAAGGCGACTACGGCGCCGGCGAGTACTGCACCGGCGAAGGCGAAGCGAAGACCTGCCGCGATCTGGGGCAGCTCAGCGAAACCCTCGCCGTCGACCGCGACTACCAGGCGCAGCTCGACGCCTGGCAGGGTTGGCACACGATCTCGCAGCCGATGCGCAAGGATTACGCGCGTTTCGTCGAACTGGTCAACGAAGGCGCGAAGGACATGGGCTTCGCCGACGCCGGCGAAATGTGGCGCTCCGGTTACGACATGACGCCTGCCGAGATCGCCGCCGAGACCGATCGCCTCTGGGGCCAGGTCAAACCGCTCTACGAACAACTGCACTGCTACACCCGCACCCGCCTGCAGGCGAAATACGGCCAAGACAAGGGCGCCGTCGCCGGCGGCATGCTGCCCGCGCACCTGATGGGGAACATGTGGCAGCAGGACTGGGGCAACCTCTGGGACGTGCTCGAACCCTACAAGGGCGCCGGCAGCCTCGACATCACCGGCGCGCTGCAGAAGCGCTACCAGTACCACTACGCGCAGGCCGTGGCCAAGGCCGGCACCGGCGCCGACAGCGCGACGCTGGTCGAGGCCGATCGCCAGGCGCAGCTCGAAACCGCGAAGGAAATGACCCAGCGCGCCGAGAACTTCTACGTCTCGCTCGGCATGCCGAAACTGCCCGAAAGCTACTGGCAGAAAACCCAGTTCATCAAGCCGCGCGATCGCGAAGTGCAATGCCACGCCAGCGCCTGGGACATGAACATGGCCGGCGATGTGCGCACCAAGATGTGCATCAAGCCGAACGAGGAAGAGTTCACCACGATCTATCACGAACTCGGCCACGTCTATTACTACCTCGCCTACAACAAGCAACCGCCGCTGTTCCAGGCCGGCGCGCACGACGGCTTCCACGAAGCCATCGGCGATACCATCGTGCTCGGCATGACCCCGGACTACCTGCAGTCGATCGGCCTGGTCGACGCCCGCGACCAGGGCAAGGAAGCGCTCATCAACGCGCAGATGCGCATGGCGCTGGCGAAGGTGTCGTTCATGCCGTTCGGATTGATGATCGACCGCTGGCGCTGGGGCGTGTTCGACGGCACGATCAAACCCGACGGCTACAACAAGGCCTGGTGGGATCTCAAGGCCAAGTACCAGGGCGTGGCCCCGGTGACCCCGCGCGGCGAGGAATTCTTCGACCCGGGCGCCAAGTACCACGTCCCCGCCAACACGCCGTACACCCGCTACTTCCTCTCGCACATCCTGCAGTTCCAGTTCTACAAGTCGCTGTGCGACGCCGCAGGCCACAAGGGCCCGCTCTACGAATGCAGCTTCTACGGCAACCGGGAAGCCGGCAAACGCTATTGGTCGATGCTCGGCAAGGGCGCGAGCCAGCCGTGGCAGAAGACCATGAAGGAACTGACCGGCGGCGAAAAGATGGACGCCTCCGCCGTGCTCGAATACTTCGCCCCGCTGCAGGCGTGGCTCAAGGAACAGAACGAAGGCCAGAGCTGCGGCTGGCAGGCGATGCCCGCACCGACGAAGGGTTGACCGAACACTCCACCCCGGCGCCGCAAAGGCGCCGGGGTGTCCGAAGTCATTCTTGACAACCGCATGCCTCGGCGCGACAAATCCCCCGAACGGCATCGAGATCAATTGATAGCTGACATCAATTGATTCGAAGAAAGCGATAGACAATCGAAAGAGACAACCGTTGCGGGCGCATGCGCGCCAGCTGCCAGGGGGCGGACATGGAATACGGTCAGGATCGATTCGGTATCACTTCAGCGAACCCGGCCGTTTCGGCAGATCAAATCCGGCAACGGCGTACGACAGTCTGAGTGAAGACTGTAACGCCTCATACCCCCAACGCCGGAGAAGTGGCCCATGGCCCACGCAAAAGCTCGAATGCGAGCCCTGTCCGAACGACCGCGTTTCCGGATTGCCGACGAACTCGAAATTCATCCCGAGCGCCTGATCGTCGCGAGAGGTGATGAAGAGATCAAATTACAGTTGCGGACAATGGAGGCTCTGGTCGTCCTTGCCGAGAATTGCGGAGAAACGGTCGCTAAAGAACGACTGATGATCTCCGTCTGGAGAACCTGTATCTACGACACCTGCCTGGTCAGCAAGACGATCTCGCGCCTGCGCAAATATATCGACGACGACGCCCGCAATCCTAGATTCATAGAAACGATCCACAAGATCGGTTTTCGCATGATCGCGCCCGTGACTTGGCCCGAACATGATCGACGGTTCACGACCTCCAACGGATAGCCTGCCATGTCCAAGCGCAAGGACCAACTAGACTCCCTAGCCGCCCGCTCACGCTTCTGGATCGCCGACGAACTCCACGTCCAGCCCGACCGATTGATTGTCGTGCGCGGAAATGACGAGATCCGGCTTGAAAAGCGGATGATGGAAGTCCTTGTCCTGCTGGCCGAAAATTCCGGCGAAACAATCACCAAGGAACGACTACTGATCAAAGTCTGGGGCAGCACCGTCTATGGCGACAGTCCAGTCAACAAGACGGTCTCACTGCTGCGCAAGTTGATCAAGGACGACGCCCGGCAGCCACGATTCATCGAAACGATCGTGAAGGTCGGATTCAAGATGATCGCGCCGGTGACCTTGCCCGAGGACTATCGTCGAATGCCGGCAGCCCCCTGGACCAAAGGAAGCCCCTACGTCGGGTTGGCCGCGTATGATGCGGCCCACAAGGATGTCTATTGCGGACGCGACCAGACTGTCGCCGACCTGCTGCGCGCGATGCGCAATCAGATCGACAACCAACGACGATTCGTCATGGTCGTCGGCGCAAGCGGGTGCGGCAAGACCTCATTGCTTCGCGCTGGAGCGATCCCGCTGGTGACAAAACCGGACGGCTTCGATGGGCTGCGCGCCATATCGGTCGCAACATGCGACTTGGCCTCGGTGCCCGTCGGCGATCCCTTGACGGCACTGGCTGAATCGCTGGCCGGCTGGACGATCAAATTGTCGGGCACATCCGAGAGCTGGCCGGTTTTTCCGCCGATGACAACCGCACAACTAGGATCGATGCTGGCCGAGGATCCGGAAAGCATCGACAGCTTTGTTTCAGAGGCATTTCGCCGTCATTCGGATGCCGAATTGTCGAACAAACCACATGCCCACCTGCTGCTAATTGTCGACCATGCCGAAGCGCTGGTCGGCACCGCCGATCGTCACCCTGACGCGCTTGCCGGGTTCTCTCGCGTGCTGAACGGACTCTGCGCGAGCGAACGCGTCCTGGTCGTAATGGTCGCGCGCGGCGACTTCTATTTGAAACTGATGGAAGCCCTGCCTGCACTCGCCGACTACAAGAGCGGCGACGGACACCTCGATGTCATGGCGCCGCGCAGGGGGGAGATCACCGAAATCATCCGAACACCCGCATGGAAGGCCGACCTCACGTTCGAAACCGACCCAGACAGCCGCGATCGTCTTGACGATGTTCTCCGCGACGCTGCCACCTCCCAACCGGATGCCCTGCCACTGCTGCAACATACGCTGGACATCCTCTACGAAAGCGGGAAGGAGCAGCGCCTGCTCACCTTCGCCGCTTACCGCGCAGTCGGCGGCCTTGAAGGCGCGATCGCCCACCGCGCCGAAGAGGTTTTCACGGCTCTACCAGAAGCACCCAGGAACAGCCTCGGCGAGGTGCTATCTCGCCTCACTCTGCCTCAAACAGATAACGATGCGATTAGCGCATGCCGGAGTTTCGCGGACGACCTCGGCCGAGACGCTTGCGCTCTCGTCGACGCGTTCGTCGATGCACGCCTGCTTGTTGCAGACAGCGCCGATGGGCGCTCTACCATTGGCTTAGTACACGAAGCTCTTCTTCGCCGTTGGCCTCGCGCGCAGGAATGGATCAAAGAAAATAGACGCTTGCTTATTGCCAAAGCGAGACTTCAGGAGGGGGCAAAGCGATGGGACAATGAAGGTCGAAATGATGACCAATTGCTAAACGATGGCCGGCAATTAGAAGACGCCCGAGAAGCCGCGAAAAGATTTGAGGCTGACATATTAGACCGAGACAAGGAATTCATTCTTCATTCTGAAAATCAAGCCATACGTAAGAAGAAAATCAAACGCACAGTGATATTCATATTGGCAACAACAACATTGATATCCCTGATCATGTCAAGTGGACTTTTGATTACCTTGCAGGAATCAAGAAAAAGCAACAAGCGCGCCCAAGAGTCCTCTGATCTTGTCTTCCGTATCTCAGACGATCTTCAAAAAACTGGAAATGGCGAAGCGCTCAAAAGCATCAGCGATGCAACCTTGGCCACAATGATCATCTCTGATGAATCGCTCAAAAATGCAGACGACCTTGTCAATCACTCCCGTGTTCAAACATTAAAAGGCAGCATCCTATTTAACAGAAGAAAAAAAAAGGAAGCGCTTAACGCATTTATTTTGGCCCATTCCGCAGCAAAGAAAGCTGTAGCCTTAGACCCAGAATCGAGCAGAGCACATGTACAGGCAGGTCGATCTGCTTATTGGATGGGTCATTATCACTACGATGAAACGAACTATTCTGCCGCGCGCGTATTCTGGGAAGAATATCGTCAAGAAAATGAAATTCTCCACAACATGGAGCCAACAAAATACGAATGGATCGTCGAGCTTTCTTATGCGTTTGACAATCTAGGAAGTCTCTCCGAGCGGGTTTCAGACCCCGCGTCCGCAATCAAAAATTACCGAAAATCTATTGAATTGAAGAACACGGCACTATCACTCAACCCAAGAAATGAAGAACTACAGTACGAGACTATTGTCACCCACTCTAAGATCGCCAACATCCTAGTCGTCACCGGCAAACTCAAGGAAGCAGACTATGAATACGCCAAAGCCATTCGCGATCTTGACGCCATAATTTCTAGAAACGAATCTGCCAATGAATGGAAAAAACAGCTTTCTAATCTCTTACAAATAAAATCAAGACTCTCCGTTCTTCTTGGGAACCTAGATGCATCAGAAACGGAAATTAACAGATCCATCGAATTGCTCTCCGAAATCATCAGACAAAATCCGAGCCATGCCGACTGGCGACAGTACCTAATCATGTCTAACTATGATGCTGCCGAGGTACTTAGGCTCAAGAACGACCCTCGTTCAAGATATCACCTTGATCAAGTTGAACATCTCGCAGCTTCCTACAGAAACAAAGAAGGGCTTAACTTTCAGTTAAAACGGACTCTGGCGAGCGCAAGAATCACGCGCGCAATCATCGACAATTCTGCATCCAGCGACGCCCAATTGGAAATAGGGATCTCGGAACTAAGATTGCTTTTTCAGCAGAGACCTGATGATATCCACACTGCAATCGCACTAGCAAAAGGGATGATCGCACGTGGAGATCGCCATTCCCTCAGAGGCGAATCGGAAGATTCTGCCGCACTCTGGCGGGAAGCCAAGACAGCATTGGATCTGCTCGGACAGAGAGGAAGCGACCCTAGAGTCGCAGGCGTCTGGACGATCGCATCTGAGCGGATTGGCGAATATCAATTATCGCAGGGGAAACGAATTTTTTTGACAGAAATTAATTATCGTCACCCTGATTTTGTCGCTTCGCCCAGACACTCCAGTACGACGACCTTTTCTCGCTAGCATCGAGCGAACAAAATCTGAATCTGTTATTTGAGTTAATATTTAGACCGATTTGATACCAATGGCGCTATATAGCGATGTTAAATTGGCATCTCGCTATTTCATAGAAGGGACAATCCTATGAGCAGTTTCGCACTGTACTTCGACCAAATCAGCTACTACGACACCGCCGCCGAGAAGAAGTACAGCGCCGCAGAACTAATGGCTTTTCGTGGCGAATTACCGAGCACAAATATCGACAAAATAGTCGCGGAACTCCGGGTCGAAGAAAAGCCATTTGACGATGGAAAACCATACGAGTGGAATCCTTCCATCATTCAGTTCCAGACCATGAATAGCATTCAGTACCTCTACATAATCTTGACGACATCATCCGCCCATAATGGAAAACCTCGGTTTCATCTTCACGGTGCCACCTCGGAAATCCCTGATCATCTGTTAAAAATCCAGCACAGGCCGGTAGGCCAATTCGTTGATCTACCCAAGTACGCCCCTTTCCCAAAAGACACCGGCATGATTAAGGTCTTCTTCAAAATGCCCGGGAATCAAACCACCCCTCTCTTCAAGTTCGATGTCATCGTTTGGGACAATGCTGTCCCTACTGATGTGCCATGCGATCCGCAGGTCGGAAACGAGCCGCCTTGACCTGCTGCCAGCGGCTGGCGATGGGCTGCGGGGCGCTTGACCTTCCTTCTTGCGTCGGCGCACCGCGAGGTTCGCCTCGCGGTACAGGCGATAGACCTTCTTGTGGTTCACGTCGGGAAACTCCTGATTCAGCAGGTCGTGCAGGCGTCGATAGCCGAACCGGCGGCGGGCACGTGCCCGTTCTATGGGCCTGCCGACAAGGTGTGCGTGGCGGCTGTCGGTTCGAGTGGACGGCAGTAGACGTCACGTATCAGCCTCGCAAGGCGGCAGGCCCGGCGCTCGCTCAACGAAGCGTGTCGAGCATGCGCCGGGCCGCCTTACGCCTGCATCGCGGGGCAAGCGTTTTACGCCGAAGCCGTTCCTCAACACTGCGATGTCCAAGTGGGCCACGGCCAAAAGCCGCTTGAGCCGGCTGTTCTCCGCTTCCAACGCCTTGAGCCGATTCGCGTCTTCAGCTTCGATGCCGCCGTACTGGGTACGCCAAGCGCAAAAGCTGGCCGGTCTGAAGTCATGCCGCCTGCCAAGCTCGGCGACTGCCATGGCGGCATCGGCTGTTTGATCTACCCGATGATCTGTTCGGTGGCGAATCGACCCTTCTTCATGTCTGTCCTTGTGAGCTGACGGACTTTACAGCTTCACGTAGCACAACCCAGGGGAGCAGGTCACTCCGATAAAAATCAATTACTTGCGAACCGTAAGGTTTCCGTAAAGAAACCGATCCCAGTTTCCGACAGCCTCCCCCCGCCCCGCAGCCATCCGCTGCGGGGCGACTGCCACCCAGGCGGCCTTCTCCATCACTTTCCGGGAGCCCTGTCATGACCGATACCACCCCGTCCGCTTCGTCCGTCGTCTATGGCGTTTTCGACGGCAGCCGTACCCCCCCTTCCCTGTCCCCGGTCGACGCGGCGGCGCTCGCGTCGGCCCTGCCCGCGCTGCCGTCGGCACCGCCCCCCGAGTCGTCCGACGATCCGGAAGCGTCGGGGCCCTTCAAGGGCGGGTCGGTTCTGCTGAACCGGCACATCCTGCGTCGGCTGCGGGAGGCGAAGCTGTTGAGTCAGCAGGAGCTGGCCGACGCCTTGTGCCGGCGGCACATCCAGGTGTCGATCGCCACGATCAAGCGCGCCGAGACCGGGCATCGGGTGCGGTTCCGGATCGCTCGCGAGTTCGCGGTCTATTTCGGGGTCGAGTTCGATGAGCTCCTGCGCTGAGGCGCGGCGCCCGGAGGCGGCCATGGACGACGAGCAACGGTTGACCGAAGCGATGCGCGAGACCCTGCTGCACGTGGCGGGGGTCTCGGGCGCGATCGCCAAGCGACTGCGGCCCGGGCAGGCGCTGGTCGCGGATCTGGGCCTGGAGGACGTCGATCTCGAAGTGCTGGCCGGTTGCCAGCGCAAGCTCGGCGATCGTCTGCGTCGCGACCACGGCACGACCCGCATCGACGCCGACGCGTTGTACGACCTCACGGTCGGGGACGTGTTCGCGTTGACGGTGCGGCGCGCGCTCGGGCGGGAGCTGAACGCGGCCGAGGGCGCGGCGCTCTTCGCGCGGGCGCAGGCGGGGCTGCGGGGCGCGGCCGGCTGAGGCGGTCGGGGCGAGGATGGGCACAGCCGGCGGCCGGGCATTCCGGCCGCCGCGGCTGACAGCCCCGACCGGCTGCGCGATACTCGGCGGATGACCGCCGAGCCCCGCCCTGCCGATCTCGCCGCCCAACCGCTGGACCGCGCGCTGGCGCTGCCGGCGCGGTACTACACCGATCCCGCCGTGGTCGCGACCGATCGCGCCCTGATCTTCGACCGCGGCTGGCAACTGGTCGCGCATGTCTGCCAGCTGCGCGACGCCGGCGATCACGCCATCGCCATGCTCGGAGGGGACACCATCGGCGGCCTGCCGGTGATCGCGGTCCGCGACGCCGACGGCACGATCCGGGTGATGCACAACGTCTGCCGGCATCGTGCGGGTCCGCTGGCGCAGTGCGACGGGCGCGGCGCGAAATCGCTGCGCTGCCGTTACCACGGCTGGACCTACGCGCTCGACGGCCGCCTGCGCGCCGCCACCGAAATGGCCGGCGCGCCGGATTTCGACCCGGCCGGAATCCGCCTGCCGCAGCTCGCGACGCGCGTCTGGCAGGGCATGGTCTTCGCGGCGGTCGACGAGACGCTCGCTCCGCCCTTCGAGGCCTTCGTCGCCGGCATCGACGCGCGCATCGGGCCCGACCGCCATCTCGAGACCTACACCCACCACCATCGCGTTGGTTACGACATCGACTGCGACTGGAAGGTGTACGTCGACAATTACCTCGAGGGTTACCACGTCCCCCACGTCCACCCCGAGCTCAATCGTCTGCTGGATTACCGCAGCTACGTCACCGAAACGGCCGAGTGGTATTCGTTCCAGTGGAGCCCGCTCGAGAGTGGCGAAGGTCTCTACGGCAGCGGCGACGCGCTGTACTACTGGATGTGGCCGAACACCATGCTCAACATCCTGCCCGGGCGGCTGCAGACCAACCGGGTGATTCCGAAGGGCGCGGGCCGTTGCCGCGTCGAATTCGATTTCTATTACGCGCCGGACGATTCCGAGGCCGGGCGCGCGCGGCGCGAGGCCGATCTCGCGTTCAGCGACGTCGTCCAGGACGAGGACATCGGGATCTGCGTCGACGTCCAGCGCGGGCTGGCATCGGGTTCGTACGAAGGCGGGCGCCTGAATCCGCTGCGGGAGAACGCGGTCCATCATTTCCACGAATTGCTGCGCCGTGCGTACCGCCAAGCCGCGGTCGCGCAGGGCGGCTGACCCTTCACGCGACGCCGCGTCGCGGCGTCCCCCATCGACGATGTCGCCGACATGAAGATTCCGCCTCGCCGTTCGCACAAGAGACTTGCCGGATCCACGCTTTCGTTCGCCGCATTCGCCAGCGCGTTGGCCTTGGCCGCGCTCTGCACGCATGCCTTCGCCGCGGGCGGCGACGCGCCGCAGGTCGCGGGCGAATACAGCCGCACCGTGCCGATGCCGGCGCCGGTCTGGCGCGCGCCGGATTTCCCCGCGACGCATGTCGCGAGCATGCGCTACGGCGAGATGACCCCGATGCGCCTGCTCGAACTGCAGCGCAAGAACGCCGCGCCGGGATTGAAGGCGACCCAGGTCGGGATCGGTCGCGATGCGGCGCGGGAGAGCGCGCGGTCGCATCTGCCGGCGCTGCAGTGGCGTCCGGTTGCCGGCGGTTTCGTGGCGCGGATCGAAATCCGTTCGCCGGACGCGATGGCATTGCGCGTGGGCCTCGACGTGCAGGCGCTGGACGATCGCGTCGAACTGCGTTTCGGCGGTTCGACGCGTTCCTCCGAAGTGGTCGCGATGACGACCGGCGCCGAGGCCAAGCGCCTGCCCGGCTCGAACGGTCTGTACTGGACGCCGGCCACCGACGGCGAGGCCCAGATCATCGAGGTGTTCCGGCCCAAGGGCGTGCCGGCGTTCGCGGTGCGTCTCGACGCGCCATCGGTGTCGCATCTGGTCGCCGACAGTCGGAGCGGCTACGCGCTGATCGAGAAGATCGGATTCGGCCAGTCGCAGAGCTGCAACGTCGACACCATCTGCCGCGTCGGCGAGCTCGGCCAGGCCTACGTGAACGCCAAGAACGCGGTCGCGCAGATGCAGTTCGTCGTGGGCGGTTCCACGTTCTACTGCAGCGGCACGCTGCTGGCGGACTCGGTGCCTTCGACCCAGATCCCGTATTTCTGGGCCGCGAACCACTGCTTCACCAGCAACCGGAACCTGCCGCCGAATCCGACCCAGATGCAGACGGTCGCGAATACGCTGAACACCTACTGGAACTACGAGACCACCGGCTGCGGCAACCTCACCCAGAGCACGACCACGGTGCTCGGCGGCGGCGCGACGTATCTGTATTCGAGCCATGTCACCGACGCCATGCTGATCCGGCTCAACAATCCGCCGCCGGCATTCGCCTATTTCTCCGGCTGGAACGCCGGACCGCTGGCCGCCGGCGTCGACGTGCTGGCGATCCATCATCCGAACGGCGACTCCAAGAAGGTCTCCGGCGGTCGGACCATCTCCTTCGATTCGGCGCAGACCGAAGTCGGCTGGCTCACCGGCACCACCGAGGGCGGCAGCAGCGGCTCCGGCCTGTTCACGCTGAACGCGCGCGGCGAGTACGTGCTGCGCGGCGGACTGTTCGGCGGCTTCGCCGCCTGCAGCAACTCCGGTTCGCTGTCGAATCCCGACAACCGCGACTACTACTCGCGGCTCGACGTCGAGATCGCCAATGTCCGCAACTGGCTGGAACCTCAGCCGACGCCGCTGGACGGCAACCGTCCGCGACTGCGCGCCCGCGGCACGGCGAAGCCGGCGGCTCCGGCGACGCCCGCGACGCAAACGTCGACGCGCGCGGCGAGCGAACGCGACGCCATCGTTCCTCGCGGTGCGCAGCGCAAGTGACGCCCGCATTCCCGATTGATCCTGCGCGGTGAACGTTTCGCCGCGCCCCCTCGGCCTGTGGTCCGCGATCGCGCTGGTCGCGGGCAACATGATCGGCAGCGGCGTGTTCCTGCTCCCGGCCTCGCTCGCGCCGTACGGCGCGCTGAGCCTGTACGGCTGGGCGGTCACGCTCGGCGGCGCGCTGCTGCTGGCCTCGACCTTCGCGCGGCTCGCCGCGCGCGGCGCGCATGCGGGCGGGCCCTACGCGTACGCGCGCGAAGCCTTCGGCGACACCACCGGCTTCGTCATCGCCTGGAGCTACTGGATCTCGATCTGGTGCGCGAATGCGGCGATCGCGGTCGCGTTCGCCGGCAGTCTCGGCAGCCTGTTCCCGGAACTCGTCGCGACGCCGACGCGCGGCGCGGCGGTCGCCCTGGGCGCGCTGTGGCTCTGCGCGGGCATCAACCTCGCCGGGGTCCGCGAAGCCGGACGATTGCAGATCGTCACCACCGTGCTCAAGCTGTTGCCGCTGCTGGTCTTCGGCGGCATCGCGATCTGGGCGATCGAACCGGCGCATCTGCGCGCGCCGACCGTCGTCGGCGACGACGGCTCGGCGCTGTCGACGACCGATGTCGTCCACGCCACCGTCGCATTGACGCTCTGGGCCTTCCTCGGTCTGGAAGCCGCGACGATTCCGGCCGGCGCGATCCGCGACGCCGAACGCACGATCCCGCGCGCGACCCTGATCGGCACGCTGCTGGCCGGCGTCGCCACCATCCTCGCCTGCACCGCCGTGCTCGGTCTGATTCCGCCGGAGACCGCGAAGGGCTCGACCGCTCCGATGGCCGATGCCGCGGGCGCGCTGTGGGGACCCTACGCCGCGAAGGGCATCGCGGCCGTGGCGGCGATTTCCTGCTTCGGCGCGCTCAACGGCTGGGTGCTGCTGTCGGCGCAGTTGCCGATGGCCGCGGCGCAGGACGGCCTGTTTCCGCGCGCGTTCGCATCGCTGGACCGCAACGGTACGCCGCGGGTGGGCGTTCTGGCGAGCGCCGCGCTCGCGAGCCTGCTGGTGGTCGCCAACTACACCGATTCGCTGGTGAAGGTCTTCACCTTCTCGATCCTGCTCTCCACCGCCGCGACCCTGCTGCCCTACGTGTTCAGCAGCGCGGCATGGCTGAAGCTCGGCGGACGCGGACGCGTGGTCGCCGCACTGGCGCTGCTCTACAGCCTGTATGCGCTGATCGGCACCGGATCGGAAGCGTTGCAGTGGGGCGCGGTGCTGGTGGCCGTCGGGTTGCCCTTGCGCTTCGTCTGGAAGCGAAACGAGCGCAGTTGATGTCCCTTTCCGAGATTCCGAAGGACGCGCTCCGCATTTTCGCCGCGGTGGTCGTCTGCATCTGCTGTGCGATCCTCGCGCACTGGAAGATCCGCAATTTCCTGCTCGCGTCCGCGATCGCCGGAGCGGCCACGTCCGTCTGGGTCCAGATCATGCTGCGCGTCCAGCACGACAGAGGGGTGGACGCGTTCGCGACGGTTTTCGGCTTCCTCAGCGCCGGCGCCCAGTATTTCGCGCTGTCGGCGATGGTCGGCGTCTTCTTCGAGATGCGTCGGCGGCGGGAGCGGAAGTGAGACGCGGCATCACAGCGCCGGCGGTCCCGAGGCGACGATCTGCGGTTCGGGCGGCAGCCGGGTGCGCGAGACCTCCCACCACCACAGCAGAAAGCCGACGAGGGTGAAACACGCGGCGCCGAGCGCGAGCCGCAGCGGGTAGTGGCTGAGCATCGGCGAGATCACGCCTGCGACGCCCGCCTGCACGATGAGACTGGTGAACGCCTGCATCGACGACGCCGCGCCGCGCTGGCGCGGATACATGTCGAGGATCGCCAGAGTGAGCACCGGGAACACCAGCGAGATGCCGAGCGCATTGATCGCCAGCGGCAGAATCGCCCACGGCAACGACGGCTGCGGAACCAGCAGGTGGTAGGCGATGTTGATCGCTGCGGCGAAACCGCAGACCGCGAATCCGGCGCCGGCGAGCCGCGTACCGCTGAGTCGCCCGGCCGCGCGTCCCGAGAGGAACGATCCGATCACCATGCCGGCGATAGTCGGCACGAAGAACCAGCCGAAGTCGTTCTGGCCCAGGCGCAGGTGTTCGAGCACGACCACGGGCGCCGACGCGATGTAGAGGAACAGAGCGGCGAAATTGAACGCACCGGCCGCGGCGAAGCGCTGGAAGCGGGGATTGGTCAGCATGTAGACGTGGCCGCGGAGCAACTGCTTCGGCACGGGACGGAATCGCGCCTCCGGCGGATGGGTCTCGGGCAGCACGAGCCAGGTCAAGGCGATCATGGCCGCCGCGAACAGCACCAGGAACCAGAAGATCGCCGGCCAGCGCGACCAGCCGAGGATCCAGCCGCCGAGGATCGGCGCGAGCGCGGGCGCGATCCCGAAGATCATCGACACCATGCTCATCAACCGCTGCGCGAACTCGCCCTGGAACACGTCGCGGATCACCGTCCGGCCGACGATCAACCCGACGCCCGCGGACATGCCCTGCAACACCCGGAACGCCAGCAGCATCGGCAGGCTGGTGGCGAGCGCGCAACCGACCGAGGCCAGTCCGAACACCACGAGCCCGCCGAGGATCACCCGCTTGCGTCCGATCGCGTCCGACAACGGACCGTGGACCAGGCTCATCGCCGCGTAGGCGAGCAGATACGCGCTGATGGTCTGCTGCATCGCGACCTTGTCGGCCCCGAATTCGGCACCCATCTGCGGGAAGGCGGGGAAGATGGTATCGATCGAAAACGGACCGATCATCGACAGCCCGCCCAGGACCAGGGCGAGGCGCGCTCGGGAGACGGGCGGGGACGGGCGCTGCATCGGACGACGACCTGAACGGGCGAGGCCGGCATGTTACGCGGGCCGGGCGCCCGCGTCCCGTTCATGCCGGCTATAATCGGCGGACACGGTGGGAGAAGCGGGTCCGTCCTCGTCGGGACCCCGCTGCCGAAGGCGCAATCGCCCGGAATCGCTCAGGCCGAAGACCGCCGTGGTCCGACAACTCTGGAGAGATCGGCCGCCCATGCGAGACGGGCAGCGCCGGCGCCGAAGGGGCAAGAGGCACGCCGTGGGAGCGACCCTCCCCCCGCTTCCGCGGAGCGCGCTTCCAAACTCTCAGGCAGAAGGACAGAGGGGCAATCCACCCATCGGCCACGGCCGGGGGTCGGAATGCACGCCCCTCCCGCGGCAGCCGCCGCGCCTGACGATCACGCCCATGACGACTTCGGCAACGCCCGCGACCCTTCGCGAACTCGAGCACCATTCCGCCTTCATCGAACGCCACATCGGCCCCAACGACGCCGAAATCGCGCACATGCTGCGCACCGTCGGCCACGACTCGCTGGAGGCGCTGACCGACGCCATCGTGCCGTCCAGCATCAAGTCGGCGACCCCGCTCGCGCTGCCCGAGGCGATCGGCGAAGTCGAAGCGCTCGCGAAGATCCGCGCCATCGCCGGCCGCAACCGCGTGTTCCGCTCCTTCATCGGCCAGGGCTACTACGGCACCCACACGCCGAACGTCGTGCTCCGCAACATCCTCGAGAATCCGGCGTGGTACACGGCCTACACGCCGTACCAGGCGGAAATCTCGCAGGGCCGCATGGAAGCCCTGATCAATTTCCAGACGATGTGCGCCGACCTCACCGGCATGGAGATCGCCAACGCCTCGCTGCTGGACGAAGGCACCGCCGCGGCCGAGGCGATGACCCTCGCCAAGCGTTCGGCCAAATCGAAGTCGAACGTCTTCTTCGTCTCCAACGGCGTGCATCCGCAGACGGTCGAGGTGCTGAAGACCCGCGCCGAGCCGATGGGGATCGAGCTGGCGTTCGGTGACGACGCCGCGGCCGCGGATACCGACAGCTTCGGGGTACTGCTGCAGTACCCCGACACCTTCGGCAACGTGCGCGACTACCGCGCCGTGGCCGACGCCGTCCACGCGCGCGGCGGCCTCGTCGCCGTCGCCACCGATCTGCTGGCGCTGACCCTGATCGCCGCGCCCGGCGAATGGGGCGCGGACATCGTCGTCGGCAACTCGCAGCGTTTCGGCGTGCCGTTCGGTTTCGGCGGCCCGCACGCGGCGTTCATGGCCTGCCGCGACGCCTACAAGCGCTCGATGCCGGGCCGCCTGATCGGCGTCTCGATCGACGCCGAGGGCAAGCCGGCGTATCGCCTCACCCTGCAGACCCGCGAGCAGCACATCCGTCGCGAGAAGGCCACGTCGAACATCTGCACCGCGCAGGTGCTGCTGGCGGTGATGGCCTCGATGTACGCCGTCTACCACGGCGCCGAGGGCCTCACCCGCATCGCCCGCCGCACCCATCGGCTGACCGCGATCCTGGCCGCCGCGCTGCGCAAGGAAGGCGTGCATGTCGGCGCCGATTTCTTCGACACCCTGCACGTCACCGGCGTCGACGCCGAAGCGGTCCACGCCCGCGCCGCCGCCGAAGGGATCAATCTGCGCCGCATCGACGCCCGCAGCCTCGGCATCTCGCTCGACGAGACCACCACCCGCGACGATGTCGCCGCGCTGGCCACGCTGTTCGGCGCGGACGCTTCGGACATCGACGGACTCGACCTCGATACCCACGACGCGCTGCCCGAAGCGCTGCTGCGCAAAAGCGCGTTCCTGACCCATCCGGTCTTCAACAGCCACCACAGCGAACACGAGCTGTTGCGCTACATGCGCGCGCTGGCCGACAAGGATCTGGCGATGGATCGGACGATGATCCCGCTGGGCAGTTGCACGATGAAGCTCAACGCCACCGCCGAGATGATCCCGGTGACCTGGCCCGAGTTCGGCAACCTGCATCCGCTGGCGCCGGCGGACCAGGCCGAGGGCTACCGCCAGCTGATCGACGAGCTCGAAGCGATGCTGGTCGAGTGCACCGGCTACGATGCCGTGAGCCTGCAGCCGAATTCCGGCGCACAGGGCGAATACGCCGGGCTGCTCGCGATCCGCGCCTACCACCGGTCGCGCGGCGAAGGCCATCGCGACATCTGCCTGATCCCCGACTCCGCGCACGGCACCAACCCGGCCAGCGCGCAGATGTGCGGCATGACGGTCGTGGTCACCAAGACCGACGCCAACGGCAACGTCGACGTGGAGGATCTGCGCCGCGCTGCCGAAAAATACAGCGACCGCCTCGCCGCGCTGATGGTCACCTACCCGTCCACGCACGGCGTGTTCGAGGAAGACATCGTCGAGATCTGCGAGATCATCCACGGGCACGGCGGTCAGGTGTACACCGACGGCGCGAACATGAACGCGCTGGTCGGCGTGGCCAAACCCGGCAAGTGGGGCTCGGACGTCTCGCACCTCAACCTGCACAAGACCTTCTGCATCCCGCATGGCGGCGGCGGCCCGGGCGTCGGCCCCTGCGCGGTGAAGTCGCACCTCGCGCCGTTCCTGCCGAAGACGCTCGGTGGCGAGGGCGCGGTGGGCATGGTCAGCGCCGCATCGTTCGGTTCGGCCTCGATCCTGCCGATCAGCTGGATGTACGTCACGATGATGGGCGCCGCAGGCCTGCGCCGCGCCACCCAGGTCGCGCTGCTCAATGCGAACTACATCGCCAAGCGCCTCGCGCCGCATTACAGGACGCTCTACACCGGCCGCAACGGCCTCGTCGCGCACGAATGCATCCTGGATCTGCGCCCGCTGAAGGACACGACCGGCATCAGCGCCGAGGACGTGGCCAAGCGCCTGATCGACTTCGGCTTCCACGCGCCGACCCTGAGCTTCCCGGTCGCCGGCACGCTGATGGTGGAACCGACCGAAAGCGAGTCGCAGCACGAGCTCGACCGCTTCATCGACGCGATGATCCAGATCCGCGACGAGATCCGCGCGGTCGAGGACGGTCGCCTGGATCGCGACGACAACCCGCTGAAGCACGCGCCGCACACCGCCACGATGGTCGCGGGCAGCGAATGGACCCACGCCTACCCGCGCGAACTCGCCGCCTTCCCGCTGCCGGTCCTCAAGCAGCAGAAGTACTGGCCGCCGGTCGCCCGCGTCGACAACGTCTACGGCGACAAGAACGTCATGTGCGCCTGCATCCCGGTGGACGCGTACAAGGAAGACGTGGAAGCCTGAACGGATCGCATCGCGGCTTTCCGCGACGTCGCGCTCACCGGCAAGCCCCGCATTGGCGGGGCTTGCCGTTTGTCGCCGATGTGCGGGTCAGTTCGACGTCCAGGACTGTTGGCGCGTGCCGTTGCAGGTCCAGACCTGCACCCGTCCGCCGTTGGTGGTCTGGTCCGGGGCGTGCGCATCGAGGCATAGACCGGCGGCGTTGCGGATCTCCTTCCCCGTGAACGACCAGGTCTGCTGAGGAGTTCCGTTGCAGGTCCAGACCTGGACCCTGCCGCCATCGCGGGCCTGATCCGGCGCGTGGACATCGAGGCAAAGCCCGGCCCCGCTTCGGATCGCGCCGTTCTCGAAACGCCAAGTCTGTTGCACGGTGCCGTTGCACTGCCAGACCTGCACCTTGGCGCCATTGTTGCGCTGATCGGGCGCGTGCACATCCAGGCACAGGCCGCCTCCGCCGCGGATTCCGCCCTGCAGAGACCATCGCTGCTGCTGCGTGCCGTTGCAGGCCCAAACCTGTACGCGCCCCCCATTGTTGGCCTGATCCGGCGCATGGACATCGAGGCAGAGTCCCGCGCCGCTGCGGATCGCGCCGTTCGCGACGCTCCAGCGCTGCTGCGCGCTTCCGTTGCAGTCCCACACCTGCACCTTCGCGCCGTCGTTGCGCTGATCCGGCGCATGCACGTCGAGACACTTGCCGACGCCGCTGCGGATCGTGCCGTCGACATAGCGCCAGGTCTGCTGCACCGTGCCGTTGCATTGCCAGACCTGCACCTTCGCACCGTTGTTGCGCTGCTCTGGCGCATGCACGTCAAGACACAGCCCGGCGCCGCCCCGGATCGCGCCGCCGCCCCCGGCGACCGTCAGTGGTTGACCGGTGCTGCCGATGGTCTCGACGGTGAACTGTACCGTCACGTCGCCTTCGTCCCGGTGCTGGTTCAGCCGTATCAGATGATCGCCCGTCGTGCGCACCACCACAGAACCGTTTCCAACCTGCTCCCATTCCGCACCGATCCCGCCGTCGTGCTCCATCACCGTGCACGTCACCGTCACCGGAGGGAACTCGCGCTGGGTCAGCACGCGGTTGATCGTGATCGATTCGTTGGTATTGGCTTCGGACATACTGAAGAACTCGGTCTCCTGTTGATTGCCGAGACCGCAGGACAGCTTCCAGTCGCAGATTCCGATCTCGTTGCAGTCGTTGACCGTCATCCGGGTGAAGAACACGCGGACATCGGCGCGAACCTCTCCGGCCAGCGCGCACAGCAGCAGCGTCGCCGCCGCGCAGGCTATCGCGATGCGTTTCATGTGACCTCCATATTGCGTTCGACAGCTCCATTCGAGCAAATCCGTCAACGCCCGATCCCGCACCGAACGGACATCGACGGAGCGGCGATTCCGCGACGATTCCATCGCGATCCCGCACGTATCGAAAAAAGAGAGCGCATCGAAAACACGAGACAACGCGAATCGCGAACGCAACGGCCACCGGGGTGCGATACGTCGCATCCACGGGCCAAATATCCCGCATCGCTCGCCGCCGCGGACATCCCGACGAGGCCTGTCCGTTCGCCTCGGCCTTCGCATCGACCTTTTCCTCGACGTTCGGCTCGGCAATGGTCTCGACGATCGCAGAGGCAAGGCATCGTCGATGGCCGGCGCCCGAAGCGGATCGCGTTTGAAGAGAAGATCGGCGACAGGAGGTCGACCATGGTCACGGCCCGCTCCGGAAACGTCCGCCCATTTCGCACCGCAGCGCTCATCCTCGCGCTAGCATCGCTGCTCGCGGGTTGCCCGCCGACGCCCCCTCCTCCCTCGATCGACAATCGCGAAGAGCCCGCCTGGGTCGTCCGCACCGATCCGCCGCGCGGCACCGCGGTGGTGTTCATCCACGGATTGTTCGGGACAACCACCGGCACCTGGACCCACGAGAACGGCGCCACCTTCTTCGGCCTGCTGGCGGAGGACCCTGACTTCCGCGACAAGGTCGACATCTTCGCCTTCGGCTTCACCTCGAACATGTTCGCGGGCGGGTCGCTCGGCGTGGTCGAAGCGGCCAACGCGCTCGACCAGACGCTGATTCGCAAGCGGGTGTGGGACTACGATCAGGTCGTGCTGGTCGGCCACAGCATGGGCGGGCTGATCGCGATGCGCACGCTGATCAAGCATTCGAAGTACCGTCGCAAGGTCCCGTTGCTCGTGCTGTATTCCTCGCCGCAGGAAGGCGCGCAGATCGCGACGCTGGGCAAGCAGTTCGCCAACAACAAGGCGCTGCGCCAGTTGCTGCCCGCCGACGAGAACGATTTCCTCGAAGTCCTGGACGACGACTGGTCGAACCTGCCCGAACAGGAACGTCCCGCCGTGGTCTGCGCCTACGAGACCAAGGGCGTCGGCGGCGCGATCATGATCGTCAAGCGTTCGAGCGCGACGCGCTACTGCGGGTCGGAACGCATCGCTGTCGGCGACGCCGATCACCTGAGCATCGTCAAGCCCCGCGACCGCGAGCAGATGTCGTACGTCGTGCTGGCCAACGCCCTGGAGAAATACGCGCTCGGACGACCGATCGCGCCGCTGCTGGAAATGCAGAATTTCGTCGCCGAGGGCGACCGGTTCGTCTACACGCTCGGCGACCCGCTCGCGGAAGGCGTCGCGTACCTGCGCAACAACGGCAGCCGCCCGCTCCGCTTCACGATCGTGCCCCCGGCGAACCCGAAACTGCTGATCCTGCCGGCGGAAACGCCGAAGGAGATTCCCGTCGGCGCCGCCCAGGATCTGCGCTTCAATCTGCTCGCCCGGGGCCGTTCCGATCCGGAGTACGAATTCACGCTGAAGACGCCGTCCGCGCCCGATCGGCGGATCGCGGTCCGCGTTCCCGATTACGACAAACTCGAAATCCGCTACGCCGCGCAGGCGCTGATGATCGGCCAGGCCGTCGACGGCTATCTGGCCGTTCCCGCCAATCTTGCCGCGCTGCAGGCGCTTCCCCTCGAAGAACAGCACGCCCGGATCGCGACGGTGGCGCGCGACGCGCTGGGCAAGCGCTCGCCGGGGCTCTCGCGCAGCGCGAGTTGGATCATCGCGGCCGACGCGCTGTCGGGGGTCGGTTGGCCCGACATCGCGGGCGCTGCGTTGCTGGAAGCGAAAGAAGAGTCGCCGGGGGTCGTCCGCCTGCCGAGTTTCCAGACGCTCTCGACCATCGTGACGATGGAGTCGGGGCAAAAGCTCATGCAGGCGCTGCCGCAACCCGAGCGCCCGATTCCGGCGGAGGAGCTCGCGGCGTTCAAGGCGCGTCCCGCCTATCTGCAGAACGAGGACGTGACCGTTTGGCAGCGCCTCTCCACCCGCATGCGGACGATTCCGGGACTGCGTCAGGAAGGCATGACCCTGCAGGGCGATCTGCTGCAGGAGCGCGGCGATATGCAAGCCGCCGAGGCCATGTATCTGGAAGCGAACCGCGTCGAGGAGAGCCCCGCGTCGCAGCGGAAGATCCGTGCGGTGCGCGCCACAGAGAACGTGGCGGTCGAGCGGGAACCCTCTCGCTGACGAAGCGGCGCCCACCGACGTTCGCACCGTCCTCTTCCTGGCCCCCGGAGCATCGGACGCCTGGGCGTCCGATGCTCCGATGCGATCGTCCGTGATCGCAGCCGCCCGGCGACGACGAAACCGCCGGGCGACCTGCCGTTCATGCCTGCGCCCGGAGACGCGCGGGATCGCAGGTCCGGAACCCGATGGCGACGATCACTTCTCGTCGATCGGATCGGCCGGCACCGGCTCCATCACGTTCGAGCACTTCTTGCACTGGAACCACAGGCCCTGCGAGATCGTGTACCCGTTGAGGGTAGACAGGATCGAGCTCGGTCCCGTGATCTGGGCCCAGGCGCCGCTGCCGTACAGCGTCTTGCAGACCTGATCGGAGGCGTGGAAGGCCACGTAGTAGTGCGGGTTGGACACGCCGGACGGCACGCCGTTGGCCACCCACCAGTTGTTCAGCTGCACCGGGCTGAGATACTGGCCCGGTCCCACGTTCACCACCTTCCCGGGCCAGCACGGCGGCACGGCCTGGGCGGTCGAAACGCACCCCACCGCGAGCAGCGCGGCCAAAACGAAACGCTTCATCGCTCCCTCCTCAATCGACGTCGTTGATGGCATGCCCGTGCGCGACGGGCACCTGGCTTCCGGCCATCCAGCCGGAACGCGCCGTCGTCCTCGACAGCGCCGACGCAGTGTTGGGGCGTCCGCGGCCGGCGTGAAGGCGGTGCGGGCGAAAACGTCCCCAAATCTTCCCGCAATCGTCCACGCGCGGACCGAATCCACGCCGCCGACGCACCGCGATGGCGCTGCCCGAGCGACGCGTTCCAAGCGCCACAGGCCGCGCTGGGGAGGGGCATGGCGACAGGATCATGACAACCAGGCGACGACAACTGCTAGATTAGGTGACGGCGATCTCACGCTTGGGTCCGGGGGGACCGGGCGCAGCTGCTCGGTATCGCAGGGATCGCGTACTCATTCCAGACGCCAGGGGAGAAACCAGCATGTCCGTACGCGCGACGTTCCGCGTCCATCGTCTTTGCACCGCAGTCTTCGCCGCCCTGTCCGCGGTCCTGGCCCAGTCGGCCGCCGCCCAGGAGCCCGCCCCCGCCCCTGCCCCCGCCGAGAAGGTCGAGACACTCGACCGCATCGCGGTCACCGGGACCCGCATCAAGCGCGCCGAGGCGGAGGAAGCCCTGCCGATCACGACCCTGAGCCGCGAGCAGATCGAGCAGATGGGCATCGCTTCGGCGGAACAGCTGCTGATGACGTTGAACATCGCCGGCAACGGTTCGGACAATCTGGCCAGCAACGCCGGCATCGTCAGCGAGGAACAGCGCGGCAACAACGGCGTCTCGGGCGCGAATCTGCGCGGCCAGGGCGCGGACGCCACCCTGGTGCTGCTCAACGGTCGTCGGGTCGCGACCCATGGCCTGAAGGGGCGCGCGGTCGATCTCAACTCGATTCCGTTCGCCGCCATCGAGCGGGTCGAGGTCCTGCGCGACGGCGCATCCGCGATCTACGGCACCGACGCCATCGGCGGCGTGATCAACTTCATCACCCGGCGCGATTACCGCGGCGCCGAGGCTTCCGCCTTCGTGGACGTGACCGAGGCGGGCGGCGGCGACGTCTACCGCACCAGCCTGCTGTTCGGTTACGGCGACCTCGACGACGACGGCTGGAACGCGTTCGGCACCCTCAGCCTCAAGCGCAACACCATCCTGCGCGGCAGCGATCGCGACTTCTCGAACACCTTCCAGCCCGACCGCGGCCTCTCGCCGGACACGCGCGGCACGCCGTTCGCCACCGTCTTCAGTCTCGGCAGCACCGGCGTCGGCGCCAGCAGCCTGCTCCGCAACGGCGTGCTGGACCCGGCCGGCGGCACCACCCGCATGACCGCGGTGAACATCTTCAATCTTCCGGGCGCTGCGGGTTGCGAAGCGGGCGGTCCGGACATGGGCCCGTATGCCTACCGTCTGTGGAACGTCCCGGCTTCGCGTTACGCCTGCGCCTGGGACTATCCGGCCGCGGCGGTGATCCAGCAACCGCAGGACAGCGTCGATTTCGTCGGTCGCGCCACTTATCGCTTCGGCGCCGCGCACGAGGCGTACGTCGAGTTGACCGCATCCCGCGTCGACGTCGCCAAGACCTTCGAGCCGAACCAGATCTCGTCGAGCACATCGACCGCCGCCACCGCGATGGGACCGAGCACCTGGTACCCGCTCAATCCGACCACGCAGAACACCTACGACGCGGTCTACAACGCGCTGTCCGGCTACTTCGGCGCAGGTCAGCTCAACTACGGCGCACCGATCGCCTACCGCTGGCGCTGTCTGCCCTGCGGACCCCGCCAGATCGAGACCCGGACCGATTCCTACCGCCTCGTCGCCGGCGTCGGCGGCATCATCGGCGGCGGACCGTTCGACGACTGGAGCTACGACATCGGCCTGACCCGCGCCAGCAGCAAGTCCGAATCCATCCTCGGTACCGGCTTCCACTTCACCGACGCGCTGCGCACCGCGCTCGGCAGCGGCGTGATCAATCCGTTCCTCTCGCCCGGGCAGAGCCAATCGCCCGCGGCGATGGCCGCGCTGGCGGCGGCTTCGGCACGCGGCGTAAAGCTTTACGGCGGCGAATCGGTGGTGACGTCGTTCGACGCCTCGATCTCCGGCGACCTCGGTTTCTTCAGCCTTCCGGGCGGGAACATCGCGATGGCGGCGGGCATCGACCTGCGTCGCGAAGAATTCCGTTTCGACGGCGATCAACGCGCGGTGCGACGCCCGGTGTTCAATGCGCCCTTCGACGACGCCAACGCGCTGGGCAACGTGCATCGCGACATCAAGGCCGCGTATCTGGAATTCCGACTGCCGATCTTCTCGAACTTCGATCTGAATCTGGCCGGGCGCCACGATCGCTACAGCGGTTTCGGCGGCACCACCAATCCGAAGGTCTCGTTCAAGTACCGTCCGTTCGACTCGCTGCTGTTCCGCGGCGCCTACAGCACCGGCTTCAAGGTGCCCAGCTTCAACCAGTTGTTCAACGGCATCAGCGAAGTGCAGTACACCGGTCTGGACCTCGCCGATCCGCGCACCTGCCCCGACGGCATCGCACGGCCGACCGTACCGGGCTGCGAAACGATCCGCCCGGTCGAACTCTTCGGCGGCAAGCCCGACCTGCAGCCCGAAGAATCGACCCAGAAGAGCTTCGGCCTCGTGTATTCGCCGATGAGCCAGCTCAACATCGCGCTGGACTGGTGGGAAATCGAGCGCGAGAACACGATCCGCTCGGCGCCGCGCGACGTGCTGATCCGCTATTACGACCTCTTCCAGGACAACTGGATCCGCGATCCGAGCGGCGAAGTCGTCGCGATCGACCGCCGTTTCATCAACTCCGGCGGCAGCCTGATGCGCGGGATCGAACTCGACGCCAACCTCGGTGGCGAGCTCGCCGGCGGTCGCTGGAACGTGAACCTCAACGGCAGCTACATCCACCAGTTCCATACGAAACCACTGGAAGCGCTGCCGTATTCCGACAACCTGGTCGACCGCTACGTCCGTTACTTCAACCTGCCGATCCGCTGGAAGCACACGCTCAACATGAGCTACGCGCGCGGCGCCTGGTCCCACAGCCTGATCCAGGTCCACCGCGACGGTTACCAGGACGAACCGCCGATCAGCGTCGCCAACGGCAGCTTCATTCCGCCGGACTGGAAGCCGCGCGTGGACGGCTACACGACCTACAACTACAGCGTGAGCTGGACCGGCATCCAGGACCTGAAACTCACGTTCGGCGTCAAGAACATCCTCGATCAGGATCCGCCGTTCACCGCGCACATGAACGACTTCGCCGCCGGCGCGGCATGGGAACCGCGCATCGCCGATCCGCGCGGACGCGCCTACAGCCTGCTGGTGGAATACAAGTTCTGGTGACGGCGACCGCGACGGCGCTCGGGATGGCGCCACCGCGAAGCACCCACAGGCCCCGGAATACCCGGGGCCTGTTGTTTCAGGATCGCGGCGTACGGCATTCGCGATCCGCGCCGCAACGCTTCAGCGCCCCGCCGCGATGCTTCTGCGCCAGATCAACATGCGATTGTTCGCGGGCATCGCCACGTGCTCGATCAGCGTCAGGCCCGCAGCCGCGGCCAAGGCATCGACGGCCTCGAAATCGCGGATGCCGGAACGCGGATCGCGCGCCTTGAGCCAGCCGTCGAACTCGCGATTGCTGTCGCTGGTGTACGCGCCGTCGATGTTGAACGGGCCATAGACCGCGACCGTCGCGTCGTCCTCCAGCGCATCCGGCAGGGCGGCGAACAACGCCTGCACTTCCGGCCAGCCCATGATGTGCAGCGTGTTCGCGCTGAACACGGCGTCGTAGCGCGTGCGCAACGGCGGCGAGAATCCCGGCGACGGCATCGTCGCGACCTGCAGCGGAAAGGGATCCGGCGTGTTCGGCAGACCGGCTTCGGCCAGCCACTGGCGGATGCCGGAGAGCGCGTCGTCCGCGTCGGACGACTGCCAGACCAGCCACGGCATCGCCGCCGCGAAATGCACGGCGTGCTGACCGGTCCCGCTGCCGATCTCCAGCACGCGACGGCGATCGACGAACCGTTCGCGCAGCACGTCGAGGATCGGTTCGCGATTGCGTTCGCAACTCGGGGAAAAGGGTTTCGGCGGCATCGTCCGGCGGAGCATGACCCCTGGGGCCGGCGGCGATCTGGGTCGAGACGTCCGATCGAAGCGTTCGATCGAAACGTTCGCCAGCACGCCGCCGGCACCGGGAATTCGATGGGATCACCCTACTCCGCCGCCGCGCGGCGGCCATGGGACGGAAGTCATGCGGGGCGGCGAAGCCGCCGGACGTTCAGCCTTTGTCCGCCGGCGCCGCTGCGCCGACGTCGCGCAGCGCCGAGGCCTGGTTGACGAGCCGATCCAGCACATTCGGCACCAGACGCTCGGAGAAGCCGGCGATGAAGGCCCAGACGATGGCCTTGGCGGTGTCGACGTTCCGGTCGGGCGTGACGCTTTCCAGCAGCGCGAAGATGCTGGTGAATTCGGCATCGGCGCTCTTGAATTTCGGGAACAGGTCGCCCTGCAGCAGACCGCTCAGGAACAGGCCGTAGATCACGAAGCCGAGCACCCCGGCGATCAGCACCGAGACGTAGATCTGCATGGTGAAGACGGTGCCGTCGAGGGCTTCGATCGCGACCTTGTCCTCGGCCGAGAGCTTCGCGAGCCGGTAGTAGTTGTTGATCACCGCACCGACCGAGCCGGCGCAGAACACCAGCAGCAGGATGTCGGTGTCGGCGCCCATGCGCGCCGCGAACAACGCCGCCGCGCAACCCCCGAAGGCGATCAGGCCGCTGACCGCGAGGTGCCAGTACAGTTTCGTGAGCTTGCCCATCGCCATCCCCCTGGCTTTCGAATGCCGCGCCCGCGGCGGCGTCCTGCGACCGCGACCCGCTCCCCGGCGGGCCGCGTCGCTCGTGGATCACATCGTATGCGTGGCCTTGTCCGAGGTCAGGATGCCGGCCAGGATCGCTTCGATCTTGTTCTTGACCGCTTCGCCCTCGGGGGTCTCGGCGAACTGCACGCCGATGCCGGCGACGCGGTTGCCCTGGGCGCCGGAAGGCGTGACCCAGGCGACCTTGCCGGCGACCGGCAGGCGTTCGGTGGATTCGGGCAGCGTCAGCAGCAGGAAGACCTCGTCGCCGATGAAGTAGCGCTTGGCCGTGGGAACGAACACGCCGCCCTGCTTGATGTAGGGCATGTAGGCCTGGAACAGGGCGTTCTTGTCCTTCACCGCGAGGGAGAGGATGCCCTGACGGGCGCCGCCGGCCGCTTTGACGTTCATGTTCGACCTCCTGAAGTCCGAATCGACACCGCGCCCGATGCCGCACCGCGCCATTGGGCGAGCAGTTCGGCCAGCGCGAGATCCGCGCGGACCGTGGTCCGCAGCAGGTCGCGGGTGCGATTGGCGGCGTCGAACCAGGTTGCGAGCGTGCGGATTCTGGACGCATCGGTCAAGCGGGCGGCGTCGGCGACGGCCAGATCGGCGGCATGGCGCAGGCGCAGGTCGAGGTCGTCGGCGCCGGCCCAGCGTTGCGCGGTCTCCAGCGCGCTGCGCTCGCCGCGCGCCAACGCCTGCAGATCGCCGGCGATTTCCCGGCGCAGCGCCAGCCCGCCGTCGCGCAGCCAGGCATCGGCCAGACCGGGATGTCCGCGGGCGGCGTCGAGCGCCTCGCGCACGGCCGCCTCCGCGTGGCCCTGCGTCAGCAGCCAGGCCAGGGATTCGTTGGCCGGCGGCAGACGGAACTCGATCCGCTGGCAGCGGCTGCGGATGGTCGCCGGCAGCCGTGCGGGGTTGGCGCTCACCAGCCACAGGTATCGCCCGGGCTGGGGCTCCTCCAGGGTCTTGAGCAGCGCGTTGCAGGCGGCGTGGTTGATGGCGTCGGCGGGGTCGAGGATCGCGATCTGCGCGCCGCCGTACTGCGGGGTGAGCGCGAGCTTCTCCGAGAGCCGCCGGATCTGCTCGATCACAATCTCCGCACGTGGCTTGCCGGTCCTGTCGTTGACCTCGTAGCCGATGAGCATCAGGTCGGGGTGGCCGGCATGGCCGTCTGGATGGGCGAGGCTGCCGTCGGGGCGCACTTCGACCGGATCGCGCTGCGACCGCAACGCGAACAGTTGGCAGCTGCGGCATTGCCCGCAGGCCTCGCCGGCGGCATCGCGGTCGGTGCAGAGCATGCGCCGCGCGAGCCGTTCGGCCAGCGCGCGCTTGCCCAGTCGCGCCGGCCCGCAAAGCAACAGGCCGTGGCCGAGCCGACCGCTGTCGAGCGCCGCGGTCGCCTGCGCGTAGACGCGCTGCTGCCAGGGCGCGAGCGGCGGGAGCCGGAGTCCGCTCACGCACGCTCCGTCGCATTGCGCGCGATATGCATGCGCAGGATCGCGACCGCATCGGCGGCGACCTCCGCGGCCGTCTGCGACGCGTCGACGACGCGCACGCGTTCGGGCTCGGCGCGCGCGCGCGCGAGGAAGGCGCGACGCACGTTCTCGAAGAAATCGTCGCGTTCGCGCTCGATGCGATCGGGGTAGAGATCGCGACCGCGGGTCCGCTCCCGGCCCTGGGCGACGCCCAGATCCAGCAGCAGGGTCAGTCCGGGACGAAGACCGACGACGCGCCGCTCGAGTTCGGTGATGAACGCGGTGTCCAAGCCGCGACCGCCGCCCTGATAGGCGAAACTGGAGTCGGTGAAGCGGTCGCTGATCACCCAGGCGCCGCGTTCCAGCGCGGGCAGGATGGTTTCGCGCACGTGCTGCGCGCGCGAGGCGAACATCAGCAGCAGTTCGGTTTCGGCGGCGGGTTTTTCCTGGCCGGTGCCGGGCGCGCTGAGCAGCAGTTCGCGGATCTGCTCCGCCAGCGGCGTACCGCCGGGCTCGCGCGTCGACACGACTTCGCGCCCGTCCTGCGCCAGCGCTTCGCGGAGGGCGTTGAGCACCGTGGACTTGCCCGCGCCCTCGCCGCCTTCCAGCGACACGAAGCGCGGGTGCATCGGCAGGTCGTTCATTGCCCGCGCTCCGCGGCGCGCGCGGCGCGGTAGCGCTTGAGGTACTCGGCGACCGCGGTCCGGTGTTCGGCGTAGGTCCGGGTGAACACGTGACGACCGCTGCCGTCGCCCACGGCGACGAAGAACAGCGCGTCGCCCGGCGCGGGATGCGCGGCCGCCTGCAGCGCGGCGCGACCGGGCATGGCGATCGGCGTCGGCGGCAGGCCGTCGCGGGTGTAGGTGTTGTACGGCGTGTCGGCGTCGAGGTCGCGCCGGCGGATGTTGCCGTCGTAGGCGCTGCCCATGCCGTAGATCACGGTCGGATCGGTCTCCAGCCGCATCGGCACGCGCAACCGGCGCACGAACACGCCGGCGATCTGCGGCCGCTCCTCGGGCGCGCCGGTTTCCTTCTCGACGATCGAGGCCAGGGTCAGCAGTTCGTAGGCCGAGTCGAGCGGCAGATCCTTGTCGCGTCCATTCCAGGCCTCGGCCAGCGCCTTCTCCATCGCGGTCGCGGCGCGCTTGAGCACGTCCAGATCGCTGTCGTTGCGGGTGTAGTGGTAGGTTTCGGGCAGGAAGCGGCCTTCCGGATGCTGCGCGCCGAGACCGAGCGCACGCATCAGCGCGCGATCGTCGAGCTGGGCGCCCTCCTGCCTGAGCGGCGTCGCCTTCGCGAGCGCGGCGCGGAGTTCGCGGATGTTCCAGCCTTCGACGATGGTGAAGCGGTAGCTCAACACCTTGCCGTCGCGCATCGCCGCCAGCAACTGCCGAGGCGTGGTTCCGGGTTCGAGCGCGTACTCGCCCACCTGGATCTTGCCGGCGGCGCCCATCTGCTTCGCCAGCGCGCGCCACGCGAGGTCGCGGGTCGCGATGCCCATCCCGTCCAGCCGGCGCAGCACCTTCGGCAGCGAATCGCCGGGTTCGACCATCAGCGTATCGCCGGCCTCGATCCCTGCGATGGGCGCGTCGGCGAAACCGAGGTAGCGCTGGTACGCCAGGAAGCCGAACCCGCTCGCCGCGACCGCGACGAGCAACAGGAACAGCAGGGCCAGGGTGCCGAGGCGCGACTTCTTCTTGCGGGCTGGACTCACGGAACGTCCTCTTGCGGAGCGATGGCGAAGGCCGGATGCGCGGCGGCGAGACGACGGCGCGCATCGGCCACGGCCGGATGCGGCGCCCAGGTGCGATCGCCGAGCCGGGCCACGGGCAGGATACCGCGCACCGCGTTGCACAGGGCCAGCGCATCGGCGGTCTCGACCTCGCTCGCGTTCAGGCGGCGTTCTCCGGCCGCGAAGGCGCGCAGCGCCCAGCTGCGGCAGACGCCGGCGATGCCGCAACGGTCGACCGGCGGCGTCCACCAGCGGCCTTCGCGCAGCACGAAGAGATTGGCCGCGGTGGCGGCCACGACGTTGTCGTCGGTGTCCCGCATCAGGCCTTCGTCGATCTCGGGATCGCGCCATTCGGCGCGGGCGAGGATCTGTTCCAGCCGATTGCAGTGCTTGATCCCGGCCAGCAACGGCTGCATCGCGAGACGGGTCTCGCACCAGCGCAACGTCAATCCCTCCGGTCGCATCGGCAGCGGCAGCGGCGATGCGATGAGCGCCCACACCGGCGGCGCCTCTAGCACCGGCGTGTAGCCGCGACCGCCGGTCCCGCGCGAGACGATCAGCTTGACCACGGCATCGCGATGGATCGAGAGCCAATCGTGCAGTTCGGCCTCGATCCGTTCGGCCGAGGGCAGCGGAATCCGCAGGCGCGCCGCGCCGAGCGCGAGCCGAGCGCGATGTCCGGGCCACCACGGAATCGAACCGCCGACCGCGCGCATGGTCTCGAACACGCCGTCGCCGTAGGCGAAACCGCGGCCTTCGATCAGCGTCGCATCGCTGCGCGCCTCGACCCGCGTCTCGCCGACGAACAGACGCGCGCTCATGCGCCGCCTCCGTCGTTTCCGCACCCCAGCGCCTTGAGCATGCCGCGCGCCTTGGCGCGGGTTTCGTCGAGTTCGCGCAACGGATCGGAATCGGCGACGATCCCCGCGCCGGTGCGAAACCGCAGATGCGCGCCCTCGCCGTCGGCCTCGATCTCGGCGCTGCGGATCAGGATGTTGAGGTCGAGATCGCCGTCGCGGTTGATCCAGCCGAACGCGCCGGTGTAGGCGCCGCGGCCGACCGCCTCCAGCTCGGCGATGATCTGCATGCAGCGCACCTTCGGACAGCCGGTGATGGTGCCACCCGGGAACACCGCGCGGATCGTCGCGCCGGGCGTGGCGTCTTCGCGCAGGCGGCCGCGCACGTTGCTGACGATGTGGTGGACGTGCGAGTAGCTCTCGACCGTCATGAGTTCGTCCACCTCGACGCTGCCCGGCGCGCAGACGCGGCCGAGATCGTTGCGTTCGAGGTCGATCAGCATCACGTGCTCGGCGCGTTCCTTCGGATTGCCGACCAGATCGCGGATGCGCGCCGCGTCGTCGTCGCCGGCGAAGCGCGGGCGGGTGCCGGCGATCGGCCGGGTCTCGACCACGTCGCCGCGCGCCGATACGAGTCGCTCCGGCGAAGAGCTGGCGATCGCCCAGCGCACGCCGTCGGTCTCGCCCGCGAACAGGCCGGCGAACGGCGCCGGACTGGCGTCGCGCAACCGCGCGTACAGCGTTTCGGGCACGTACGCGTCGCACCGCCCGCGCCAGGCGCGCGACAGATTCGCCTGGAACACGTCGCCGGCGGCGAGATAGTCGAGAATCCGCGACACGCCGTCGGTGAATCGCGCAGGCGGATCGTCATGCAACCCGCGCGGCACCGACCAGGGCGGCATCGCCGGTTCGTTCGCGTCGACCGCGAGATCGGCAAGGATCGCATCGAGCAGATCGGCGCGTTCGGTCTCCGCGATCGCGACGCACTCGCCGGTGACGTGATCGCGCAACACCGCGGCCGGGCAGCGCAGGGCCAGCGCCACGGGCAGCGCGCCCTCGGCGGGCGGCAGGCGCAGCACCGGCTCGATCTGCGCGGCGAGTTCGTAGGCGAGGAACAACGCCCAGCCGCCGCGGAACGGCCAACGCGGTTCCTCGCGCGGCAACCGCAGGCGATGCCATGCCGCGTCGAGCGCGGAAAGGAAATCGTCGTCGACGGCATCGCCGCGCGCGTCGCGCACGCGGCCGTCGCGATCGAGCCGCAATTGCGCGCCGTCGGCGACCAGCAGCATGTCCCAGCGACTCATGCCGGTCCGCGCCGGCGCGCCGGCGCCCTGCAGCGCGGAAGACGTGGATTCCAGCAGCAGCGGATAGCGGGCGGGCGAACGGCGGTGCAGCCGCAGCAGATCGCAGTCCGCAGGCAGCGCGCGGGTGACGATCATGCGGAAGATCCTCGGCCGGGGTTCAGATCCGTCCGAAGATCAACGTGCCGTTGGTGCCGCCGAACCCGAAGCCGTTCGACATCGCGTAGTCGACGCGATGCTCGCGCGCCACGTTCGGCACGTAATCGAGATCGCAGCCTTCGCCCGGCGTTTCGAGATTGATCGTCGGCGGAATCGCGCCGGTGTGCATCGCCATCACCGAGAACACCGCTTCGATACCGCCGGCGGCGCCGAGCAGATGCCCGGTCATCGACTTCGTCGAGCTGACCATCATGCGATGGGCGTGGTCGCCGAACGCGCGCTTGATCGCGAGGGTTTCGGCAAGATCGCCGAGCGGCGTCGACGTGCCGTGTGCGTTGAGATAACCGATCCGCTCCGGCGCCAGGCCGGCGTCGCGGAGCGCCGCGCTCATGCAGCGTGCGGGACCTTCGCCGTCCTCGCTGGGCGCGGTCATGTGGAAGGCGTCGGAGCTGGCGCCGTAGCCGACCAGTTCGCAATAGATCCGCGCGCCGCGCGCCTTCGCGTATTCGTACTCCTCGATCACGAGGATGCCGGCGCCGTCGCCGAGCACGAAACCGTCGCGATCCTTGTCCCACGGCCGCGAGGCGCGCGTCGGATCGTCGTTGCGCGTGGACATCGCCTTCATCGCGCAGAAACCGCCGACCGCGGTCGGAGCGGAACCGCGCTCGGCGCCGCCGGCGATCATGACGTCGGCGTCGCCGTACTGGATCATGCGCATCGCGGTACCGATCGAATGGTTCGAACTGGCGCACGCCGATACCGCGGAGAAATTGGGGCCCTTGATGCCGGTCATCAGGGTGATCTGGCCCGGCAGCATGTTGATGACGGTGCTGGGCACGTAGAACGGCGAGACCTTCCGCGGACCGCCCTCGTACAGCCGGATGGTCTGTTCCTCGATCCCGTGGATGCCACCGATCCCCGAACCGATGATCGCGCCGATCCGCTCGGCGTTGGCCTCGGTGACCTCCAGTCCGGCGTCGCGCATCGCCATCAGCGTGGCGGCGACGCCGTAATGGATGAAGGCATCCATCTTCTTGACGTCCTTGGGCGACACCCACTGCAGCGGGTCGAAGTCCTTGACCTGGCCGCCGATCCTGGTGGCGTAGCCGGTGGTGTCGAAATGCGTGATCGGACCGATGCCGCTCCGACCGTTGACGATGCCGTCCCAGTTGCTGGCCAGATCGTTGCCCAGGGGCGACACGATCCCCAGACCGGTGACGACGACACGACGCTTCGACATGGTTCAACTCCCGACGCTTGTCCTCCGCGACGGCCGGAGCCGCACGGGATGGGGTCACGAAATCCAAAACGCGCAGGGCCGCGATGCGGCCCCGGCGTGAGCCCGGACATGGCGCGTCCGGGCGAGGGATCTCGTCGCGATTACGGCTTGACGTGCGACTTGATGTAGTCGATGGCCTGCTGCACCGAAGTGATCTTCTCGGCTTCCTCGTCCGGGATCTCGCACTCGAACTCCTCTTCGAGAGCCATCACCAGTTCGACGGTGTCGAGCGAGTCGGCGCCGAGATCGTCGACGAACGATGCGCTGTTGGTGACTTCATCCTCCTTGACGCCAAGCTGTTCGACCACGATTTTCTTGACGCGTTCTTCGATGCTGCTCATGGGTGGTGTGCTCCGGAAGGAAAATGTTGCGGTGGATAGTGTAAGGGAATCCCGGGGCCCGGGTGGGCCCGGGAGGGGCTATTCGATTCAATGACTTATCATGAAATCGTTCTCCGGGCGCCGCAAAAGCGCCCGACGGACGGCCTCAGGGCATGTACATGCCGCCGTTGACGTGCAGCGTTTCGCCGGTGATGTAGGCGGCGCCGGGACCGGCCAGGAAGGCGACGGCATCGGCGATGTTCTGCGCTTCGCCGAGACGTCCGAGGGCGATCTGGCCGAGCAGGCCTTCCTTCGCCGCGTCCGGCAGCGCGCGGGTCATGTCGGTGTCGATGAAGCCGGGCGCGACCACATTGACGGTGATGCCGCGCGAACCGATCTCCTTCGCCAGCGACTTGCTGAAGGCGATGATGCCGGCCTTGGCCGCGGCGTAGTTGGTCTGGCCGGCGTTGCCGGTGACGCCGATGACCGAAGCGATGTTGACGATGCGTCCCTTGCGCGCCTTCATCATGCCGCGCATCACCGCCTTGCTGGTGCGATAGACGCTGCTGAGGTTGGTGTCGAGGATCGACTGCCATTCCTCGTCCTTCATCCGCATGAGCAGGTTGTCGCGGGTGATGCCGGCGTTGTTGACCAGGATCGAGACCGGGCCGAACTGTTTGGCGATCTCGTCGACCAGCGCCTCGACGGCGGCGCCGTCGACCACGTCGAGCCTGCGGCCGTGCCCGCCCAGCGGGGCCAGGCGTTCGCCGATGGCCTGGGCGCCGGTGTCGGAGGTGGCGGTGCCGATCACCGTCGCGCCCTGCGCGGCGAGGGTATCGGCGATCGCGGCGCCGATGCCGCGGCTGGCGCCGGTGACGAGGGCGATTTCGCCCTGCAACGGACGGGAAAGGCTGGAGTCGGTGGTCATGGAGTTCGTCGTGGGTTGCGCCTGCCCGGCCGTCGTCGCGGCGGGGTCGGCCCGAATTCAGGCGGCGATGATACGTGCGAAAGCCGCCGTCTGTCTGTACGAGGGCGTATGTCGGGCGGACATCGGCCTGCCGGGAAACACGGCGCGCGGATGCGAAAAAGCCGCCGCGATCGTCGATCGCGACGGCTTCGTGGCCCGCGGCGACTCAGTAGCGCAGCAGCGCCGAGCCCCAGGTGAAACCACCACCGAAGGCTTCCAGCAAGAGCAGTTGGCCGCGCTGCACGCGGCCGGAGCGCACCGCTTCGTCCAGCGCCAGCGGCACCGAACCGGCCGAGGTGTTGCCGTGACGGTCGACGGTGACGATCACGCGCTCCATCGGCATGTCCAGGCGCTTGGCGGTGGCGTCGATGATCCGCAGGTTGGCCTGGTGCGGGATCAACCAGTCGATGTCGTGACGGTCGAGGCCGTTGGCTTCGAGGGTTTCGTCGACCAGGGAGTCGAGCGCCTTGACCGCGTGCTTGAACACGTCGCTGCCCGCCATCAGCACGCGCACGCCAGCGTTGTGCTCTTCGGGCTTGAAACCGGTCGAGACGCCGACCGGATTCCACAGCAGTTCCTTCTTGCCGCCGTCCGCGTGCAGATGGGTGCTGAGGATTCCGGTCTCTTCGTCGGCCTTGAGCACCACGGCGCCCGCACCGTCGCCGAACAGGACGCACGTGGTGCGATCGTTCCAGTCGAGCATGCGGGTGAGGGTTTCGGCGCCGACCACGAGCACGGTCTTCGCGGCGCCGGAACGCACGAACTTGTCGGCGACCGTGAGCGCATAGACGAAACCGGAGCAGGCGGCGTTGACGTCGAACGCCGGGCAGCCGTTGGCGCCGAGTCGGTGCTGCAGCAGGCAGGCGGTCGAGGGGAAGATCAGATCGGGCGTGGTCGTGCCGACGACGATCAGATCGAGATCGGAGGCGTCGACGCCGGCCGATTCGAGCGCACGCATCGAGGCGTTGTAGGCCAGATCGCAGGTGGTCTCGCCTTCGGCGGCGATGTGGCGCTGCCGGATGCCGGTGCGGGCGGAGATCCATTCGTCGCTGGTATCGACGAACTTGGCGAGATCGGCGTTGGTGAGGACTTTCTCAGGCAGATAGCTGCCGGTACCCGCGATTCGCGCGAAAACTTGCCTGGTCATGCCCGCCCGTGGCCCCTGTTGGCGATGCGGCCTGGATCATCGGGACGCGGAGCGTGTGCGGACGCTGGCGTGCGCGGGGATCGGCCGGATCGTGTCGCGGCCCGGACCGGCTCGGCCGGTTTCGGGCCAGAAATGAGGACGCGGCCTTGCGGCCGCATCCCTGTGGCGTGCCGGCGAGGCCGGCGACGGATGGCGAACGGCGCCGGGGGCGCCTTCCTCATCTGACTGAACGGCGCCAGAGGCGCCGTTCGCATCACTCTTCGTCGACGACCTTGGTCTTCGGCGCGATCACCTGGCGGCCACGGTAGTAGCCGTCCTTGGTGACGTGGTGGCGCAGATGGGTCTCGCCCGAGGTCGGGTCGGTGGCCAGCTGCTTCGCGGTGAGGGCGTCGTGCGAACGACGCTGGCCGCGGCGGGACGGAGTGACTCGGGATTTCTGCACAGCCATGGGGTTGCTCCAGCTCGAAACGTGTCGATTTCGGTATTGATTCGGTGTTGTTGCGGTCCGACGCCATTGCGGCGACCGGTCCGGTCTCGCGGGATACCGCGGGAATGGCGTTCCCGCGTCGTCCCTCAGGTCTTCTTCAGCGCCGCCAGGGCCGCGAACGGACTGGCGCGCGCTTCTTCGTCCGCTGGCACCGACCAATCGCGCTCGACGGGTTCGCTGCCCGGCAGGACCGGCACCAGCGGCACGGCGAGGATCAGTTCGTCCTCGACCAGCTCCGCAGGGCGCAGCATGCCGTCGTCGCCGACCTGCAACGCCTCGTATCCCGACGGCAGCGCGGCTTCGATGTCCTCGTCGCTGTCGCCGGCGTCGCGCACGAGCGCGAGGCGCTGGTGGAGCGACACCGACTGCAGGAAGCGCTGCAGACTGCGCTGGCACACCAGCGGCAGATCGGCATCGACCCGCAGTTCGACGAACGGCACCTGCAACGCGTCGTGACCGAACTCCAGAGCGAAGCGCACTTCGCCCTCGGTATCGGCCAGCAGATCGCGAAGGCGGGCCATCGAGGCCAGCGGCATCCGGCCTTCGAAGCTGCGCCGGGCTGCCACCATGCGCCAAGCGTCCAAGACTTCGGGCACTTCAGCGGACATAAGACGCGAAATGTTAGGGGCCGGGCCCACCGCTGTCAAACCCAAGCCCTTGCCGCAGCGGGGATTTGCCCGCCGGCGCCGGCCGCGTCAGACTGTCCGCCCGTGTTCGGGCCGCTCGTGTGACCGCATTCTCCTTTCCGGCGGCGATCGCCGCCCTCGTGGTTGTCGCCCTGATCGCAGTGGGCCTGGCCTGGCGGATCTCGCGGCGCGATCTGCCCCGCCAGCGCGCTTTCACCCGCCTGCTCGACGCCGCCGACGCCCTCGAGTCGCGCCTGCGCGCCGCCAGGAGCGAAATCGAGGCGATCACCGGCGACGAGGACGAGACCGTCCGCACCGCGCTGCATGAAATGTTGCGCCAACGGTTGTGGCTGCAACAGCACGGCAGCACCGCCCCGGTCCGGAAACTGGAGGAGATGCGGGTCTCGATCGATCAGGCCCGGGCCCGGATCGACCAGCAACTGGACCTGGTCCAGCGCGCCCGGTCCGAAGCACCGTGAGCGCCCCGCCCGCGGCCGGCACGCCCGCGCTGGTGCTGGCCTCGACCTCGGTCTACCGGCGGGCGCTGCTCGAACGGCTCGGCCTGCCCTTCGCCACCGCCCGTCCCGACGTCGACGAAACCCCGCTCCCTGGCGAAGCGCCCCAGGCGCTCGCGGTGCGCCTGGCCCGGGCCAAGGCCGAAGCCGTGGTCGCGGGCGACGCCTGGGCGCTCGGGTCCGACCAGGTCGCCGAGCTCGACGGCCGCGCCCTCGGCAAACCCGGCACGATCGAGCGTGCGATCGGCCAGCTGACTGCGATGTCGGGGCGCGACGTCCGGTTCCTGACCGCGGTCTGCCTGGCGGCCGCCGACAGGCGCCGGTTCGAACACCTCGACATCACGGTCGTCCGCTTCCGCATGCTCGCGGCCGATGAGATCGCCCGCTACGTCGAACGCGAACGGCCGTTGGACTGCGCCGGCAGCTTCAAGTCGGAGGGGCTCGGTATCGCGCTGTTCGAGGCGATCGAGAATCGCGACCCCACGGCGCTGATCGGCCTGCCGCTGATCGCGACCGCCCGGCTGCTGCGCGAAGCGGGATTCGTCGCCCCCTGACATCGCGGCGCGAGGCCGTTCACCGCAGTGCGACGATGCGCTCCGGCCAGTCCTCGACGCTGCCGTCGTGGCCGTGCAGGCGCAGGCCGATGCGATAACGACCCGGCGGACGATCGCCGAGATCGAGATCCGCACGGAAGCCGACGTTCGGATGCTGCGGATCGGTGGAACCGCCCGCACGCCATTTCTGCCAGAAACCTGCGACCTCGGGGCGTGGCCGACCGTAGGCCGCGCGCGCGAAGGGGCGGCCATCGAGCAGCACCTCGACCGAGACAACGCCGACGCCGTCCTTGAACGCCCAGCCTTCCAGCGCGAACCGGCGCGACACCACGGCGCCTTCCTGCGGCGCGTCGATCCATGCCATCGCCGGTGCGGTGCACAACCTCCGGTTTCGCGGCCCTTCCAGCGCGAACAGCAGGAAACGCTGGCGACCGCCGTCGATGTTGAGCACCTTCGGCGGCGGCAGCGGTCCGACCCGCTCGCACAGCGCATGCCAGCGCGAAAGCTGATGTTTGAATTCGACGTCGGTGGCGCCGACGATCAGCAGCTGCGGCGCAGTCTCGCGCAACGCGCGACCGTCGCTGTGCAGGCCCCACAGCATCAGCTGCGGTGCGCGGCCGTGGTGCCGGTTCAGAGGGTGATCCAGCACCGGAATGCGGGGATCGTCGAGCGCGAAGCCCAGTTCGGCGCCGATCTTGAAGTTGTCCGCCAGCAGTCGCGTGTCCGCGGGCATCCGCGCGCGCATCGCCGCGACCTCGCGCGCCAGGGCGTCCCAGCCGGCGAAATTCGACGGATACCATTTGCTCGCGGCGGCGCGTTCGCGCAGCGCCGGCGTCGACACCGCGCCGTAGTAGCCGAGTCCCGCGATCAATCCGAGCGCGGCGAGCGTCCAGGTCGCGCGTCGCCATCCCGCGGACCAGCGCAAGAGGATCGACGGCGCCAGCGGCAGCAACGCCAGGTACGCCGGCAGCGGCCAATGGAAACTGACCCGCTCGCTGTCGGCGAAGAAACCGAGCGCGAAGAAACCCGCCAGCACCAACAGCCCCGACCACGCCAGGAAGCGTCGACCCGGCGCCTCGCCGCACCCGCGCTGCGCGAACCCGGCACGGACCAGCGCGAACAGCAACAGTGGCGTGACCAGGACGGCCTGCACCGCGACGAACAGCGCGCCGTCGGGATGGAACGCCCAAGGATGCCGGTCGAGCAACTGGAACCGCAGACCGGCATCGGCGTTGTCGAGATTCCACGCCAGCAGCGGCCACCAGGCGAGCGCGCCGACCGCCAGCGCCAACCACACCCGCGGATCGCGCAGCGTCCGGCGGCCTTCGGGCAGCAGCGACAGGGCGAGGAAACCGACGCCGATCACTGCGACGAAGCGATAGTGGGTCAGGCCGCCGATGGCCAGGCCCAGCGCCAACAATGCCGCCGCGCCCCGGCCGCCGCCCCGCAACAGTCGCGTCCCCGCGTCGAGACAGGCCACGGTCGCGAGCGCCAGCGGCACATCGGGCAACGCCAGTACGCCGAGCGTGCCCAGCAACGGCAGGAGCACCGCCATCGTGCCCGCGGTCCAGGCCCATTGCGCCCCGACCTCGCGTCGCGCGATCGCGACGATCCACCACGGCAGCAGCATCGCGATCGACAGGAACGGCCAGCGCAGACCGAGCGTCGAGTGGCCGCCGAGCGACTCGCCCAGCCGCGCCAGCCATGCGGTCATGCCGGGCAGATCGGAATAGGCCCAAGCGAGGTGGCGACCTTCCTGCCAGTAGAACGCTTCGTCCACGAACAGCGGCAAGCGCGCGGCGAGCGCGAACTTGCACACCGTCGCCGCTGTCCACAGCGCGATGAAGGTTCGCTTCGCCGAATCCGTCTGCCGCATCTTTTCGTAGTCCCGCTACACTGCCCGAATGATCCCGATGCCCGGAGAACGCCGTGACGCCATCCCGCGAGTTCCGCACATGCTAAACGACGGCGTGCGCGACGCCCTCCAGCGCGCCCAGGCCCAGGTCAACCGGCTGGTGCTGGGCAAGCCGCACGAGGTGCGGCTCGCCTTCGTGGGACTGCTCTCGGACGGACACGTGCTGATCGAGGACCTGCCGGGGCTGGGCAAGACCACGCTGGCGCACGCGCTCGCGGCGACCCTCGGGCTGGGGTTCCAGCGCGTGCAGTTCACCTCCGATCTGCTGCCGTCGGACATCGTCGGCGTCTCGGTGTTCGATGCGCAGGCCGGCGGGTTCCGTTTCCATCCGGGTCCGGTGTTCGCGCAGGTCCTGCTGGCGGACGAGATCAACCGCGCACCGCCGCGCACCCAGAGCGCCCTGCTCGAAGCGATGGCGGAACACCAGGTCACCGTCGACGGCGTCACCCATCCCCTGCCCGATCCGTTCTTCGTCATCGCCACCCAGAACCCGGTCGATCTCTCCGGCACCTATCCCCTGCCCGATTCGCAACTCGACCGCTTTCTCCTCCGCCTGCATCTGGGCTATCCGCCCGAGGACGCCGAGCGCGCGCTGCTTTCAGGCACCGATCGCCGCGACCTGATCGCGCAGACCGAGCCCGCGCTCGGCGCCGACGACGTGCGCGCGCTGCGACGCGCGGTGTCGGAGATCCACGCCAGCGAGGCCCTGATCGGTTACGTGCAGCGACTGCTCGCCCGCAGCCGCCATCATCCGGGCGTGCGCGTCGGGCTGTCCCCGCGCGCGGGGCTGGCGCTGCTGCGCGCGGCCCGCGCGCATGCGCTGCTGCTCGGCCGCGCGCACGTGCTGCCGGACGACGTACAGACGCTCTTCATCGCGGTCGCGGCGCACCGTCTGGTCGCCGACGCCGACGGCGGCGACGGCGCGATGCTCGCCAAGTCGATCCTGCATGCGGTGGCGGTGGACTGAGCGACGTTCGCGATGCGCGACGCAGGCACCGTTCTCGGCTCCTGGATCGAACGCCGCGCCGCGCGCTGGATCCGGCCGCGCGCGCCGGAACCGTTGCCGGTGCGTTTCGACCGTCGACGCATCTACGTCCTGCCCACGGGATTCGGCCTGTTCTTCGCCGTGCTGATCGCGGCGATGCTGCTGGGCGCGCTGAACTACAACAACAATCCGGCGTTGCTGTTGGCGCTGCTGCTCGCCGGCGCCGCGCATACCGGACTGTTCGCCGCGCACCTGCAGCTTTCGGGCCTGGGCATCGTGGCGATCGGCGCCGATCCGGTCGCCGCGGGCAAACCGCTGCAGTTGCGCATCCACGTCCGGGCCGAACCCGGGCGCGAACGCCGCGGTCTGCGCATCGCCTGCGGCCCGCACGCGACGCATTTCTCGCTGCAACAGGGCGCGGGCGAGGCCACGATCGAATTGCCCACCGAACGCCGGGGATGGCTCGAGCCCGAACGGCTGCGCATCTCCACCACCCGGCCGCTCGGACTGGTCGTGGCCTGGAGCTACGTCTGGCCCGACCGGCCACTGCTGGTCTATCCGGCCCCCGAGGCGCACGGCCCGCCGTTGCCCGAAGGCGGGGGCGACCGGGCCATCGCCCGTCCGCACCCGGCCGGCGACGACGTGCACCATCTGCGCAGCTATCGTCGCGGGGATTCGCGTCGCGCCATCGCCTGGAAACCGTCGGCGCGACGCAACGAACTGCTCGTGCGCGAGTACGAACAACCGTCCGGCGCCGATCTCGACCTCGACTGGCGCACGCTCGCGGCGTTGCCCTACGAAGCCCGGATCCGCCGGCTCGCGCGCTGGGTGGACGACGCCGAGCGCGACGGGCGCCGGTATCGCCTGATCCTGCCGGGCCAACCGCCGCTGGGTCCGGCGCAGGGCGCGGCGCATCGCCACGCCTGCCTGAAAGCGCTCGCACTGCTGCCGGAGGCCGTCGGTCGTGGCTGAGTCGCCGCCGCTGGAGGCGCCGCCGTTGGAGCCGCTCGCCCGACGCTGGACGCTGGGCGCCGCCGCGGGCTGTCTGCTGCCGCTGCTGCTGCAGGTCCCGCCGACGCTCGCCCTCGGCATCGGTGCGGTGGCGCTGGCGGTACCGCTGCTCGCGCGGGACGGCCGCGCTCCGGGGTGGCTGCGCCTGCTGTTGATCGTCGGCCTGCTCGGGACGGTCATGACGCTGTACGGGTTCCGTTTCGGGCGCGATACCGGCTGCGCGCTGCTGGCGACGATGCTGGCGTTGAAGCCGGTGGAGATGCGCACGCTCCGCGACGCCCGCAGCCTGCTCGGCTTCGCGCTGTTCGCGCCGTTCGCGACCTTCCTGCTCGATCAGGGACCGCGTTCGCTCGTGCTCGGCCTGCTGGCGGCGATCGCGGTGCTGACCGCGTTGCACAAGCTGTCCGAAATCGAGGTCGGCGATGTCGCGCCCGCCGGACGCGCGTGGCGGCGTCCGCTCGCGGTGATGCGGATGATCGGCATCGGTCTGCCGCTGGCGATGGGCGTGTTCTGGCTGTTTCCGCGCTTCTCCTCGCCGCTGTGGGGCGTGCCCGAACGCGCCTTGACCCGACCCGGCCTGTCGGACCGCATGTCGCCCGGCGACTGGATCGACATCATCGCCGACGACAGTCCGGCGCTGCGCGCGACCTTCTTCGGCGATGCGCCGCCACCGTCGCAGATGTACTGGCGCGGCCCGGTGCTGTGGGATTTCGACGGCCGCACCTGGACTGCGGTGGAGTGGGCCTGGTCGATCGGCGGCACGCGGCCGGCACCCGGACCGAAGCGCTACGACTACGAACTCGAGATCGAACCCACCGACCGCAACGAACTGGTCGCGCTGGAACTGCCGCTCGGCCCGCCGCCGGGCGCGCGCCTGCACCGCGACTACAGCCTGCGCAGCGCGCAGGCGCTCACCGGGGTCACCCGCTGGCGCATGGCCTCGTCGCCGCGGACGGATGCCGACATCGCATTGCATCCCGCCTTGCGCAGGCTCGCCCTGCGTCTGCCCCCCGACTACAACCCGCGGACGCTCGCCCTGTCGCAGCGCTGGCGACGCGAGGCCGGCGCATCCGGTCGCACGAGCGACACCGCGATCGTGAAGCGCGCGCTGGACTGGATCCGCGCCGATTTCGTCTACACCCTCGACACCCCGCTGCTGGGGCGTCACAGCGTCGACGAATTCCTGTTCGATCGGCAGGCCGGTTTCTGCGAGCACTTCAGCGCCTCGTTCGTGGTGCTCATGCGCGGCGCCGGCATCCCGGCGCGAGTGGTGACCGGCTACGTCGGCGGCTACCGCAATCCGGTCGGCGACTACTGGTTGGTGCGGCGCTCCGACGCCCACGCATGGGCCGAGGTCTGGCTGGACGGCCGCGGCTGGGTGCGGGTCGACCCCACCGCGGCGGTGGCGCCGGAGCGCATCTACGACACCATCGCCGACCGGCGTCCGGGCGCGCTCGGCGGTTTCGCCGGACTCGCGCCGGTGTTCGACGTGGGCGACTGGATGCGCCGCGGCTGGAACGATTTCGTCCTCGGCTACAACGCCAACCGGCAGCGCCGGCTGCTCGAGAACTTCGGCATCCCCGATCTCGACTCGACCACCCTGATCCAGATGTTCGTGATCGCCACCGTGCTGGCGCTGGCGGGGATGCTGTGGCTGACCACGCGCCAGGAACGCGAGCGCGACCCGGTGCTGCGGGCCTGGCGACGGCTCGAACGCCGCTATCGGCGGCTCGGCCTCGGTCGCGCGCCGCACGAACCGGCGGGAGCCTGGGCCGAACGGGTCGCCGCGGCGCGACCGGATGCGCAGGATTTGCGCGAACTCAGCGCGCGTTTCGTCGATTGGCGGTACGCTCGCGACCATGGCGGCATCGCCGGCGCGGAAGGATTGATCCGCGACCTGCGCGGACACCGCCCCTGACGCCTTCTCCGGAGACCCGCATGCACGCACGCACCCGCACCCTCGCCGCGCCGGCCATCGCCGTGCTGGCCGCCGCCCTCGCCGGCTGCGCCACCCAGGCCAAACCCCTTCGCGGCGAATTCGCCCCGATCACCCCGCATCAGGCCACCGTCGAGGACAGCACCGGTTCGATCGTGCGCTGGGGCGGACGGATCGTCCGCACCGAGCCGCTGGCCGACCGCACCTGCTTCGAGGTCCTCTCCACCCGTCTCGACGCCTCCGGCCGCCCGTACTGGGCCGCCGACGACACCCGCGGCCGCTTCATCGCCTGCCGCGCCGGGTTCTACGATCCCGCGCTGTTCACCGACAAACGCGAAGTCACGTTCACGGGCCGCATCGACGGTTACGCGAACCGCAAGATCGGGGAATACGACTATCGTTTCCCGCGCATGGCCGCGGACGTCGTGTATCTGTGGCCGGTGCGCGATCGGGTCGAGGTGATCGCGCGCCCGTCGCCGTGGCCCTGGTGGGGCTGGTGGTGACCTCCTCGGGGCCCGTCGGCTCCTGAAACGACGAACGGCGGCCGATGGCCGCCGTTTCCGTTTTCGCCCGCCCCTGGACCCGGACGGTCACTTCGCTCCATTGGGCGTGTGCTTGTCGCGATACCGGAAGGTCAACCACAGACCGACCGCGATGGAATACGACAGGTTCGGGATGAAGGCCTTGTCCAGCGTGGTCACCTTGGACGCCAGCGCCACGTAGTTCGTGTAGGCCGCCTGCGACAGGGTGAAGGAAGCGATCAGCAGGACCATGCGGATCGGCACCGGCATGCCGAGCTTGAGCGCGATGATGGTGCCTTCGGAGATGAGGATGCCGACCAGGAACGGGAAGATCGCCCCGATCATCATCAGCGCCAGCGAACTCTCCTGGGAATGCGTGACCAGCATCAGGTCGGCGAAGGTCACGCCGAGCGCGCGGGTGATCAGGAAGGCGAGGAATCCGGTGCAGAAGGACATCACGCGAACGTACTGTTCGGCGCCGGTCGCATCCATGATCACCTTGATCGAAATCCAGATCTGGCTGGCGATCACCAGGATGATGAGCACCTGCTCGATGATGGTGAAGGGGTCCCACTTCATGTTCGGCTCGCCACTCGCTGTCCTCGGTTCGCGCCCCCCGAGCGGGAACATACCATAGCCGATGCGCTTCCCCAGCGAACGCCGGGAGCGGCGCGACGGCTGGCCATGGCGGGAGCGAGGGTCATTTCACCACGCGCAGATGCGATGGGCGGCGGCGCGGCGGCGGCGCCTGCGGCGGTCGCGGGCGCCGCCAATGGCGAAGCATCAGCCAACCGAACAGCATCCCGCCCAGATGCGCGAAATGCGCCTCGCCGGTCTTCAGGCCGCTGAAGGCGAGCGCCAACTGCAATACGGCGAACAGGATGACCAGGGTCCGCGCCTTGATCAGCACCGGCAGGAACATCAGCCCCACCCGGCGATCCGGAAACTCCATCGCATAGCCCGCGAGCAGACCGAAAATGCCGCCCGACGCGCCGAGCGAGGTGACGAGCCAACCGTTTTCCGCGAGCAGGAGCGTGGCCACGGCGGTCTGGCAGAGGCCGGCCCCGAGGGTACAGACCGCATAGAAGGTCAGGAAACGGCGACTGCCCCAGTGCGCTTCCAGTTCGGCGCCGAACATCAACAGGCAGAGCAGGTTCATCACGATGTGCAGCGCGCCGCTGTGCATGAAGGCGTGCGTGATCAGCTGCCACGGCATGAACGACGCCAGCGGCGCGAAGGGGTCCTCGAGAACGACCGGCCAGAGATGGAACGGCCGCAGGTACTGCTCCGGCATGAGCAATTGCAGGATGTAGACCAGCACATTGGCCAGCAGCAGGGCCTTGGTGACCGGGGGCAGTCGGGAGAGCATCCGTGATCCTCGGGGGGAAGGAATCGTTCCAGCGCGATGCCCTCTATGATACCGGGATGCCCGCCCTGCCCCGCCTCGACGCCGACGAATTTTCGCGCGACCCCCTCGCGCTGGCGGATGCGTTGCGCGACCGCGGCGCCTGCGTGATCGAGGACCGGCCGGACGCCCGGCTGCGCGCGGCGCTGCGTGCGGAGCTGCTGGCGCTGCAGGCCGACGGCGCCCTCGTGCGGGCCGCGATCGGGCGCGACGCCGGTCGCGCCCTGCGCGAGGACATCCGCGCCGACGCCACGCGCTGGCTCGACGACCCGCGCTGCGGCGCACCGGCGCGCGCGTTCCGGGACGAACTGGAAGCGATCCGCGCGCTGCTCAACCGCAGCCTGTTCCTGGGCCTGTCCGGGGTCGAAGCGCACTACGCCGCGTATCCGCCCGGCGGCGGCTATGCGCGGCATCGCGACCGCTTCCGCGACAGCGATGCGCGCGTGGTCTCGTGGGTGAGCTATCTCAACGACGACTGGGGTCCGGACGACGGCGGCGCCCTGCGTCTGTACCTCGACGACGGCCATGTCGACGTGACGCCGGTCGCATGCAGCGTCTGTTTCCTGAGCGAACTCGAACACGAAGTGCTGCCGGCGCGTCGCGATCGTTACAGCATCGCGTCCTGGTTCCGGCGCGATCGCGACCTTTTGCGCTGAGCGCGCAGGATCGCGTCAGGGCCGGCCCCAAATCTCCTCGTCCACCGTCTTCGCGCGTCGCGAAGACCGCACCCGGCCGCGCTCGTCGATGCGCACGCCCTCGCGCCGCAGCCGCGACAACTGTTCGTCATGGTGCGGCGAACCGGGCGGGAACGCGCTGCGTCCGTCCGATCGCAGGACCCGATGCCAGGGCAGCGTCGGATCGTCGTTCTGCGACAGCAGTCGCGCGACCAGACGGGCTCGACCGGGCAGACCGGCGCGTTGAGCGACCACGCCGTACGCCGCCGTTTCGCCGCGCGGAATGGCGCGGATCGCGGCGAGGATGCGTTCTGCGGCAGACAGACCGGCCATGGAGGGTTAGCATAATGCAACGCGATCCCCCGAGCCTCCCATGCAGAATTTCGAACAGATCCGCAGCCACCTCGCCTCCGGCGACTTCCGGATCACGATGCAGGAGCCGTACGTGCTCTGCGTCGAACTCTCGCTCGACAACGGCCGCCGCCATCAGGCGATCTTCCTGTCCGAACTCGAAGGCGACGACGGCCGAGATTACCTTCGCGTCAGCACCGTGATCGCCCCGACCACCGGCATCGACTGCCGCCGCGCCCTGGCCTTCAACTGGGAAAGCCGCGTCGGCTATCTCTCGATCGGCGAACTCGACCGTGTGCCTTATCTGCAACTGTGCGAGAACCGTCCGTACGACAGCCTCAACCCGGCCGAGGTGGATCGCCTGATCCTCGAAATCGGCGGCATGGGCGACCAGCTCGAGCGCGCGCTGTCGGCAGGCGGCGACCTGCTGTAATCGCGGCGGGCGGCGCGGCTCCGGCCCGTCGCACGCGCATCCATCGCGTGCGTGGAGCGACCTTCGCCTGCGGAACCCGAGGCTGCGGAAACCAATGAAAAAGCCCCGGCATGCCGGGGCTTTTTTCGTCTCGGCCCATTCGCGACCCGGCTCAGGTCCAGCCCAGCACCTCGAACAGCTTGAGCAGGAGATAAGCGACGCCGCCGGCGGCCGGAATGGTCAGGATCCAGGCCCACAGGATGCGCTCGATCACCGTGAACTTGAGCTTGCGCGGATTCTTGCCGAAGCCCACGCCCATGATCGCGGTGGAGATGCTGTGAGTGGTCGACACCGGCATGCCGAAGTGCGCGGCGGTCACGAGGATGGTCGCCGACGCGGTTTCGGCGGCGAAACCGTCGATCGGATGCAGCTTCACCATCTTGTGGCCGAGCGTCTTGATGATCCGCCAACCGCCCATCGCCGTGCCCAGCGCCATCACGATCGCGCAGGTGTAGACGATCCAGGCGTCGATGTCCTTCTCGCCGCCGTCCGGATGGAGGAACTGCGCCCAGGCCGGCAGATTGTCGAGCGTACCCGCGCTCTGCGCCGCGAAGATGGTGAGCGCGATGATGCCCATCGTCTTCTGCGCGTCGTTGGTGCCGTGGGCGAAACCCATGTAACCGGCGGACACCAGCTGCGCCTTGCCGAAGAGCGCGTTGACCCAGCGCGGACGCGAAAGCTTCGAGAACGGCCGACCCAGCTTCGAGAAGCCGAAGATCAGACCATAGAGCAGGGCCAGGATGAGAACGCCCAGCGTGAATCCGGCGATCGGCGAACTGACCATCGGGATCACCACCTTCCACAACAACCCCTTGTTGCTGGTCCAGCCTTCGTCGCCGAGCTTGGACCAGATCAGGGCCGCGAAGTCGTTGTCCGCGGCGGCCAGCGCGGCGCCGCAGAGGCCGCCGATCAGCGCGTGCGAGGAGGAAGACGGCAGGCCGAGCCACCAGGTGATGAGATTCCAGGTGATCCCGCCGAGCAGCGCGCAGAGGATGACCTGCGAAGTGACGGTCACGACCTCGGTGTCGATCAGGCCCGAGGCGATGGTCTTGGCCACCGCAGTCCCCCAGAACGCGCCGAGCAGGTTCATGCCCGCGGCCAGCATCACCGCCTTGCCCGGGCTGAGCACCTTGGTCGCGACCACGGTGGCGATGGAATTGGCGGTGTCGTGGAACCCGTTGATGAACTCGAAGATGAGGGCGGTCAGGATGACCACCAGCACGAGGGTGAGCATGGCGACGCCCCCGTCAGCTGTTCTTGAGCACGATCTGGTAGGCCACCACGCCGGCCTCGCGGCAGCGGTCGATGGCCTTTTCCAGGATCTCGAAGAACTCCTTGAGGAGGAACATCTGCAGGCTGTCGAGCTTGCCGGAATAGATGTCGCGGTACAGTTCGAGCATCAGCCGGTCGGCCTCGTTCTCGATCGCGCGCAGCTTCTCGTTGAGCGCGGTCATGCGGTCGATATTCATGTTCTGCAGTTCGTGCACCATCTCGACGACGACATCGGCGGCCTGTTCCAGCATGGCCGCGCGCGGGGCGAAGTCGATGCCTTCGAGGTGCTGGATCGCGAGCGAATAGCGGTCGGCGAATTTCTCGATCTGCTTGGGGATCTTGTAGAGCGCCGAACCGAGCGCCTCGATGTCTTCGCGCTCGATCGGGGTGATGAAGCTGTCGACCAGGGCCTTGCCGATCTTGTCGGAGGCTGCGCGCTCGCGGGTACGGGCGAGCTTGAACGCATCGAGCGCCGGCTGGCGGTCGGTGGCCTTCATCATGGCGTGCAGCGCCCTGGCGCTCTCGTTGGCGGCCGCGGCGGCCTCGTCGAGCAGACCGTAGAACTGCTGACCGGAGCCGAAGATGGTTTGCAGGGAGAACATGGGCGGACGCCTCGATGACAGGGATATGAACAGGATAGGTCTGAATTGTGACTTCAAAATGACATATCGCGCGAGATCGTCATACCGAAGACATCCGGCTGTCATCGAAGGCGGATCCCGGCGGGTTCGCCGAGCCTGAACGGCGCGCCCCGTCCCGCGCCCGGGGCCGTCACGACCGCCTGTTATCATCCGCCCACCCCATGCCTGTTCCCCCGCCCCGCCGCATGTCCAAGACCGCCGCCCGCGCCCCTCGCCGACGAGGGGCCGCGGCCGCTTCCGGCCGCCTGCGCCCGCAGTCCGCCCCGCCAACGGGGGTCCCGGGTCGTGCTTGAACTGTCGATCGTCGTCGCCCTGATCCTGCTGAACGGGTTCTTCGCGCTCTCGGAAATGGCGCTGATGACGTCCCGGAAGCTCCGTCTCAAGCAGATGGGAGAAACCAGCCGCGGCGCCCGCAAGGCCCTGGCTCTGGCGGAACACCCCGACAACCTGCTCTCGACCGTGCAGGTCGGGATCACCCTCATCGGCGTCCTGACCGGCCTCTTCGGCGGCGAATCCATCGGCCTGCTGATCGCCGACTGGCTGGATGGCCTGCTGCCCATGGCGCACGAGTACGCCAGACCCGTCGGGATCGGCACCGCGGTGACGCTCATCACCGCCGGATCGGTGATCTTCGGCGAGCTGGTCCCGAAACGCCTGGCCCTGACCAATCCCGAGGTCATCGCGAGTCGGGTCGCGATTCCGCTGGACATGCTCGCCGTCGTGGCGACGCCGCTCGTGCGCCTGCTCGGCAAGATCAACCGCGGCGTGCTGCGCCTGCTCGGCATCCGCGACGACGCCCGCAACGCGATCACCGAGGAGGAAATCCAGCTGCTGGTGAGCGAAAGCCACGAGCAGGGCGTGATCGACGACGACGAACGCAACATGATGCAACGGGTCATGCGCCTGGGCGACCGCACGGTCGAAAGCATGATGACGCCGCGCACGCGCATCGTCTGGCTGGACGCCACCGCTTCGATCGAGGAGAACCTCGCGGAAATGCGCGGAACGCCCTACTCGCGCTATCCGGTCTACAAGGGCAGCGACGCCGACGTCCTCGGCGTGCTCGAAACCAAGGCCCTGATCGACAGCCTCGACCGCGGCGCCACCGACCTGTTCAAGTCGCTGCGACCGGCGCTGTTCGTGTCCGAGTCGACCCACGCCCTGAAGCTGCTGGAGATCTTCCGCGAAGAGCAGCAGTCGCTGGCGCTGGTGGTCGACGAGTACGGCGAAATCACGGGCATGGTCACGGTCAACGACCTGATGGGCGCGGTGCTCGGCCGCCTGCAGTCCGGCGAAACGCCCGACGCAGAGGCGCTGGTGGTCGAACGCGCGGACGGCAGCTACCTGGTCGACGGTTCGCTGCCGGTGGACGAACTGCGCGAAATCATCGGCCAGCGCCTACCGCATCTCGACGACCACGACTACCACACCGCCGCCGGCATGGCGATCGCCCACTTCGGTCGCATCCCCCATACCGGCGAGTTCTTCGAATGGGGCGAATGGCGGATCGAAGTGGTCGATCTGGATGGACCCCGGATCGACAAACTGCTGCTGACGCGATCGGGAAGCCAGGATGCCGCCGATGACGCCTGAGTCCGAGGAGCGCGCCGGGGGAGAGGACGGGAGCGCGCCCGTCGACGGAAAACCGGAACCACAGGGCATGCGCGCGGTGATCGACGCGCTCTGCGACGGCGATCCGGACGAGCGTCTGCCGTTGCGCGAAATGGTGGCCGACCTCGGTCGCAGCGCTTTCGGCGTGCTGCTGCTGGTCGCCGCCCTGCTCGCGTTCCTGCCGCCCGGCGTCGCCGGTGCGCTCAGCGGGCCGCTGGTGGTGCTGGTCGGTCTGCATCTGCTGGCGCTGGTCCGCAAGCCCTGGCTGCCGGATTTCATCGCCCGGCGCGGACCGCAGCGCAGCACGCTGATCCGCTTCGACCGCGGCGCCGACCGCTGGCTGCGTTGGCTGGAGAAGCTGGTCCGGCCGCGAATGGCGATCGTCACCGACCATCCGATCACCACCGTCTTCACCGGTCTGCAGCTGGCGTTGCTGGGGATCCTGCTCGCGCTGCCGATCCCGCTCACCAATTATCTGTTCGCCGGCCTGCTGCTGATCTACGCGCTCGCGCTGCTGGAACGCGATGGCGTGCTGATGCTGATCGCCTGGTTCGCCGGCAGCACCGCGATCTACGTCTTCGGCGCGGTCTCGGGAAATCTCATCGCCATGCTCTGGGCCTGGGTCGCCGGTTGGATGCAGTAGCGCGCCGGCGGATGGGCCATCAGCCGACGAGCGCGGTGAAATCGCGCATGTTCATCGGGTGCCCCAGCCAGTAGCCCTGGGCCAGATCGCAACCGCGGCTGCGCAGAAGATCGCACTGGCCTTCCTTTTCGACGCCCTCGGCGACCACGATCATGCCCAGCGAATGCGCCATCGCGATGATCGCGGTGGTCAGGGCGAGATCGTCGGGATCGCGCAGCACGTCGGCGATGAAGCTGCGGTCGATCTTGACGCCGTCGACCGGTACCCGCCGCAGATGGCTGAGGCCCGAGAATCCGGTGCCGAAATCGTCGAGCCAGACCTTGATCCCGGCCTCGCGCAGGCCGGACAGGATGTGCCGCGCCTGCTCCTCGTCGCCGAGCACCGCGGTCTCGGTCAATTCGATGTGCATCAGACGCGGCGGCAGGCCGCTCTCGGCCAGCGCCGCCATCACCTGTTCGCTGAAATCGCCGCTGCGCAATTGCCGCGCGGAAACGTTGATCGACACGAACAGCTCCTGCCCGTCCCCGCCGGCATCGCGGCGCCAACGCATCGCGTCCTTGCACGCGGCGCGCACCACCGCCGGGCCGATGATCTCGATCAGCCCGCTCTGTTCGGCGACGTCGATGAAGACCGAGGGCGCCACCTGGCCGTGCACCGGATGCTGCCAGCGCAACAGGGCTTCGGCCCCGACCAGGGTCTTGTCGGAGACGCGGTAGACCGGCTGGTAGGCGAGCGTAAGTTCGCCGCGCTCCCAGGCGCCGCGCAGGTCCTGCTCGATACGCACCCGGCGGGTGACCGCCTGGTCCATCGCGCGACTGTAGAAACGGTAGCAGTTCTTGCCGGCGACCTTCGCCTGATACATCGCGATGTCGCCGTTCTTCATCAGCATCGTCGCGCCGGACGCGTCGTCCGGGAACAGGGTCACGCCGATCGAGGTGCCCAGGAACACCTGACGGTCCTGGACCACGATCGGCCGGCTCAGTTCCGACACGAGGGTTTCGGCCAGATGCGCCGCGGCGGCACGGACGTCGGCGTGTTCGCCGTCGCCGTGCAGCAGGATCACGAACTCGTCGCCGCCGAATCGCGCCAGCGCGCCTTCGTCGCCGCCGGCGCGTTCGACCGCTTCGCGGATGCGATTGGCGAACTGGATCAGCACCTCGTCGCCGACATCGTGGCCGAGGGTGTCGTTGACGCGCTTGAAGTCGTCGATGTCGGCGAACAGCAGCGCGAGCTGACGACCGACGCCGCGCAGCTGCATGAGACGGTGATCGAGGGTTTCGCGGAAGGCCAGACGGTTGGCCAGGCCGGTGAGCGAGTCGGTGTACGCCATCCGGCGCATGTCGCGATCGTGGCGGACGATACTGTCGGCCATGCGCGCGAAGGCGCGCACGAGGGTCCCCACTTCGTCGCGGCGTCCGTTCACCGGCAGCGCGGTGGTGAAATTGCCGGATTCGATCTCGCGTGCGGCCTCGGACAGATGGCGGATCGGGCGCACCAGCGTGCGCTGCAGCACGAGCGCGACCAGCACGCCCAGCGAGACCAGCATCAGCAGCAGCAGTCCGATCCAGGCCAGGTGGCGTTTGCCCAGGGCTTCCAGGCGATCGGTGATCTCGCGATTGACGTGCGCCTCCTCGGCGCGGATCTTGCCGAGCGAATAGCCGACGCGGACTCCGCCCAGGCGCTGGTCGCCGACCCGGATCGGCATCGACACGTCCATCACCTCTTCGGTGCTGAGCACCTGCAGGCCCTCGCCGGCGACGATGCGCTGCGCGAGCGGGTCGGTCATGCGCTGACCGAAAGTGGGAATGTCGCCGGAGCCGTCGTGCAGGATGCTGCCCTTGGCGTCGTAGACCAGCACGTAGCTGACGTCGGACTGGCGCAGGATGCTGCGCGTGGTCGCGCCGACCGCATCGAGATCGAAGTAGTAGACCGGATTGACCAGCAGATCCGCGGCCTGCGCGACCTGCGATTCACCGCGCTGCCGCAGGCGATCGTAGACCAGCACGCGGGTGGCTTCGCGACTGAGCTGGAGCACTTCGGCCTGGGTGCTGGTCTGCCGCTGCCAGATCAGGCCGACGACCGCGAGCATGACCACGAGGGTCAGGCCGATCACGCCGACGAACTTGGCCTGCAGGCCCTCGAACGGCTTCATTCGACCTCCGCCCTGACCTGTGCGACGCCACTGCGCAGTCGTCCGAGCACCCCGCGGGTGTCGTCGTCGATCGGCAGGAACCGGGTCGTGCGGAAGAAATACTTCAGGGCCTCGGACGCACGCGGATCGGATGCCGCCTCGATCAGCACCTCGCGCAGCCGCGCCTGCACCTTCGGATCGAGATCGGCGCGCACCATTTCCAGCGCGCGCGGCACCGGCTCGCCGATGTACACGACCTCCAGATCGTTGCGATACGACATCGGCACGCGCGCCGGGTTGTTCCAGTCGATGTCGCTCATGGTCCCGGCGTCGACCAGTCGCTTGTGCACCCAGGCGCCGATGTTCAGCTCCGACCGCGCGAAGACGTAGCCGACGGAACCGCCCCTGGGCTTGTCCATCGGCGACAACAGCAGGCTGAGCGACATCCGGCGTCGCAGCAATTCGATCGCCGGTACGAAATAGGCGCTGGTCGAGGCGTTGTTCTGGAAGGCGACGCTGCGCCCGCGCAGGTCCTCCAACGTCTTCAACCCGCTGTCGCGGCGGACGAAGAACACCGTCCGGTAGCTGCTGACCCCGTCGCGCTCGGTCAGCAGAAAGGGCTGGGCGCCGCTGCGCTCCTGCAGCAGCATGCCGGTGCCGGCGGTTTCCGTGACCCAGTCGACCTGTCCGCGGCGCAGGTAGCTGGCCATCTGCTGGGCATCGCGGGCCATCAGCACCCGGCCCTCGCGGATCCCCACGTCGGCCATTCTCGGGACCACGTAGTCCAGCAGCGGCTTGAGTTGTTCGTAGTGGGTCTTGGGGTCGTCGCTGATGCGCCCCAGGACCAGAATGTGACGCTGGTCGTCAGCGGCTGCCGCGACCGGCACCTGACCGGCCAGCCCCGAGAGGACCGCCAGCAACGCGGCGACACGCGCGAACCGGGCGAGCATGCTCAGCCTCCCGCAACGCGGGCGGCGCGCCCTGCGCGGCCGGGACGACCGGCCCTGGCCGTCATCGCGCGGGGCACACGGGTCCCCCGGTCACGGTCGTCGCGGCGCCGGAATCCGGCCTTCGGCGATGTCGGCCATGCGCTGGGCATCGGCCAACATTCCCCGCAAAAGCCTGACATCCCGGGCATCCAGGCCGGCGCGCAGGAACAGCCGCCGGAACTTGCGCATCGCCGCAGCCGGTGTCCGGCCCTTGTGAAAATCGATCGCATCCAGGGTGTCTGCCAATTGCGAGAAGAAACCTTCGAGTTCGGCGTGCGTCGCAGGCGGTTCGCTCCGAACCTCGGCTTCGCGGGCGTCCGCGGGGGACGGGATCGCGATCGCCGCCGAATCCATGGCCGACGGGGCGGGTGCCTCGAACCATCCAACACGCAATTCGTATGCCAGCACCTGGACCGCAGCGGCCAGGTTCAGCGAACTGTATTCGGGATTGGCCGGAATGTGCACGGCCGCATGGCACAGTTGCAGCTCGTCGTTGTCCAGACCGGTGCGCTCGCGACCGAAGACCACGGCCACCTCCCCGCCCTGCCCGGCGACCGCCCGCCCGCGGGCGGCGGCCTGGCGCGGAGAGAGTTCCTCCAGCGCGATCCGGCGGCTGCGGGCGGTGCAGCCCAGCACCAGCCGGCAATCGGCCACCGCCTCGGCGAGGGTGTCGACGCGGACCGCGGCCTCCAGAAGGTCGGCGGCGCCGGCCGCCAGGGCCACCGCCTCCGGGTGCGGGAAGCGCTCGGGCGCCACCAGGACCAGTCGCGAAAAACCCATGGTCTTCATCGCCCGCGCCGCGGAACCGATGTTGCCGGGATGCTGGGTGCCGACCAGGACGATGCGGAGACGCTCGGCGGGCACCGGAGCCGGAGCGTTGGCGGACTCGGAGGCGGAAGACATGCCGCAATGTTAAACTCTCGCGCCGGCCACCGCGCCGGTTCGTTCTTTTCCCCTGCCCTGTCTTTCGCGTCCGCAAGGTCGCGCCCGGAGTCGTTCGCGATGCAACAGCCCGCTGTCAATGTCATGGTCAAGGCGGCTCGCGCCGGCGGCAACATCCTGCTCCGGCACATGGCACGGCTGGACGCGATCGACGTGGTCGAGAAGGACCGGATGGATTTCGCCAGCGAGGTCGACCGCCTCGCCGAGGCCGAGATCGTCAAGGAACTGCGCCGCGCCCAGCCCGACTACACGATCCTGGGCGAGGAAGGCGGCAAGCAGAAGGGCAACCGCGGCCCCAGCCGCTACACCTGGGTGATCGACCCGCTCGACGGCACCAGCAACTATCTGCGCGGCTTCCCGCACTGGTGCGTGTCGATCGCGCTCTGCGAAGGCGCCGAGCCCCTGCATGCGGTGATCTTCGACCCGCTGCGCAACGAACTGTTCACCGCCAGCCGCGGCGGCGGCGCCCAGCTCAACGGCCGCCGCATCCGCGTTTCGGAACGCCGCGAGATGACCGGCGCGATGCTCGCCACCGGTTTCGCCCCGCGCGAGCGCAAACGCGCCGATGCCCAGTTGGACTGCATCAAGTCGCTGCTGGTGCACGCCGAGGACATCCGCCGCGCCGGCTCGGCGGCGCTGGACCTGGCCTACGTCGCCGCCGGCCGCCTCGACGGTTTCTTCGAAGCCGGCCTGCATGCCTGGGACGTCGCCGCCGGCGTGTTGCTGGTGCGCGAGGCCGGCGGGCGGGTCTGCGATTTCCGCGGCGCCGCGCTCGCGCCGATGCACATCGACGCCGGCGGCCGCCAGATCGCGGCCGCGAACGTGCGCCTGATCGAATCGCTGCAGCAGACCATCGTCAATACCGGGTACGCGAAGGCATTCGACTGACGCCGATCCGGCGGGGTCCGATTCGCGGGCACCACATCGGCATCACGAAAAAGGCCGCGCATCCGCGCGGCCTTTTTCGTGGACGGGAACGCGCCGCCGATCAGGGTCGACGGGCCAGCGCCGCCTCGTCGCGGGCCTTCGGCATCAGGTCCTGCTTGCTCACGCCCAGCCACATCAGCAGCGGACAGGCGACGAAGATCGAGGACAGCGTACCGATGATGATGCCCAGCATCTGCGACTCGGCCATGCCCTTCAGCGAGCCGCCGCCGTAGAGGTACAGCGCCAGCACGGTCAGGAACGCCACGAACGAGGTGATGACCGTACGCGACAGGGTCTGGTTGATCGAGCGATTGAGCACTTCCGCCGGGTTCGCGCGCATGCCGCGGAAATTCTCGCGGACGCGGTCGAAGACCACGATGGTGTCGTTGATCGAATAGCCCATGACCGACAGGATGCCGGCGAGCACCGTGAGATCGAACTCGTGTCCGGTCAGCGCGAACCAGCCGGCCACCACCACGACGTCGTGGAGCGTGGTGATGATCGCGGCGACCGCGAACTTCCATTCGAACCGGAACGAGATGTAGACCAGGAAGCCGATCACCACGAACAGCAGCGCGTAGAGACCGTTCTCGGCCAGCTCGCGGCCGACTTGGGGACTGATCTCGGCGCTGCGCAGCTTGCGGGCCGCATTCCCCGGTTCGGAGGCGGCCGCGCGGACGTCCTCCGCGACGCTCGCGGCGGCATCCTCCGCGTTCGCCGCTTCGACGTTCCTGGCGCCGGCCGACTTGTCTTCGCCGACATCGGCGCGCAGGCGCACCAGCAGTTCCCGGCCGCTGCCGAAGGTCTGCACCTGGGCGCCTTCGAATCCGGCGGCATCGAGGCGCTTGCGCACGCCTTCCACGTCCACCGGCTTGTCGTAGGCGAGCTCGATGCCGACGCCGCCGGTGAAATCGAGCGCGAAATTGAAGCCCTTGCCGACCATCGCGCCGATGCCGACGAACATGATCGCGGCGGCGACGATCATCGAGATCACGCGCAGGCGCATGAAGTCGATGGCGCTGTCGTAAGGGAATACGTTGAACGGTTTCATTCCTGTCGCTCCCTTAGATCGCGATCGAATTGAGCTTGCGGCGGCGGCCGTAGATCAGCGTGGCGATGCCGCGCGAGACCGACACCGCGGTGTACGCCGAGGTGGCGATGCCGAGCATGGTGGTCACGCCGAAGCCCTTCAGCGGACCGGTACCGAAGGCGAACATGGCCAGACCGGCCAGGAACGCGGTGATGTTGGCGTCGAGAATCGTGCCGGAGGCGCGATCGTAACCTTCCGAAATCGCCTTCATCGGGGGTAATCCCGCTCGCAATTCCTCGCGTATGCGCTCGTTGATCAGCACGTTGGCGTCCACCGACATGCCCACGGTCAATGCGATGCCGGCGAGGCCGGGCAGGCTCAGCGTCGCGTCGAACACCGACATCAATGCGAAGACCATCAGCAGGTTCAGCATCAGCGCCAGACAGGTGACGAGGCCGAACATGCGGTAATAGACCAGGAAGAACGCCAGCGCGAAGAGGAACGAGTACACCACCGCCTTCAGACCGCGCTCGACGTTCTGCTTGCCGAGGCTCGGACCGACGGTGCGTTCTTCGACGAAATCCATCGGCGCGGCCAGCGAACCGGCGCGCAGCAGGCGCGACAGATCCTCGGCCTCCTTGCGCTCCAGGCCGGTGGTCTGGAAGGTCTTGCCCAGCGGCTCCTGGATGGTCGCCTGCGAGATCACCTCTTCCTTCACCTGGAAGTACTTCTGGGGTTTGCCGTCGACCATCCGCACCTGCGGGATGCGCTCGATGTAGACGACGGCCATCAGCTTGCCGACGTTCTCGGTGCTGTACTGCAGCATGTGCTGGCCGCCGACCGTATTCAGCGTGACCAGCACTGCCGGCTGTCCGGTGCGCGAGTCGACGGTGCTCATGGCGTTGACCATGTTCTCGCCGCCGACGATCAGGCGCTTGTTGAGCAGCACCGGAATGGGTTTGCCGTCCGGGCCGAGGTTGCGGGATTCGTACAGACGCGCGCCCGGGGGCACGTTGCCGGTCTCGCGGGCGTCGAGGGCGTTCCCTTCGTAGACGCCGCGGTATTCGAGGGTCGCGGTGGCGCCGAGAATGCGCTTGGCCTCGGCGGTGTCCTGCACGCCGGGCAACTGCACGACGACACGGTCGGCGCCCTGGCGCTGGATGATCGGCTCGGCCACGCCGAGCGCGTTGATGCGGTTGCGCAGCGTGCTGAGGTTCTGCTCGATCGCGTTGATGGTCATCTGCCGGACCATCTCCTCGGAGACGTCGATCCGCACGGTGTTGCCGACCCGCTCGTACTGGAAGGCGTTGGCCATCGCCAGCGCGCCGGTATCGGCGGCGCGGTTGGCCAGGGTGGTCTGCGCGAGGCTCTGCGCCTTCTCGGCGTCCTCGGCGCGGTTGAGCGTGATGAGCATGAGCCGCTCGCCGCTGCGGTCGATCGACTCGTAGCCGATGCCCGCATCGCGCAGCGCGCTGCGCAGCTCGGCCAGGTAGGCCTCGAAACGCTTGTCGATCGCGGACTTCTTGTCGACCTCCATCAGGAAGTGCACGCCGCCCTGCAGGTCGAGGCCCAGCGGCATCGGCTTGGCGCCGATCGCCTTCAGCCACGACGGCACGTTGGAGGCCAGGTTCATCGCGACCACGTAGTCGCTGCCGAGGGCGGCGCGCAGCGTGTCGGAAGTCTTGCTCTGGGTATCGGCGTCGGCGGTGCGGACGAGCAGGTTCTCGCCCTGCTTCTCGATCGACTTCGGCTTGATTCCGGCTTCGCCGAGCGCCTTGGAGACCCGCTGCTTCAGCGCGTCGTCGACCTGGGCGCCGCGACCGGCCGAGATCTGCACGGAGGGATCCTGCGGGAACACGTTGGGCAGCGCGTAGAGCGCGCTGATCAACACCACGATCAGGATGACGGCGTATTTCCAGCGGGAATATTCGAGCATGGCGAGCACCGCGTCCGGTCGTCCGACCGGCCGCATTCGAGGTGGATCGGAAGGTCAGACGCCGAGCATCACAGCGACTTCAGCGTGCCCTTGGGCAGGACGTGGCCGATGGCGCCGCGCTGCACGCGGAGGAGGACGTTGTCGGAGACTTCGACGGTCACGAAGTTGTCGCCGATGTCGCGGACGACGCCGGCGATGCCGCCGCTGGTGATCACTTCGTCGCCCTTGGCCAGTTTGTCGAGCATCGCCCGATGTTCCTTGGCGCGCTTCATCTGCGGGCGGATCATGATGAAGTACATCACCGCGAACAGCACGATCATCATGATCGGGAACTGCCACGGGTTGGGCGCGGCGGCGCCGGCGGCCTGGGCATGGGCGGGGGAGATCAGCAGGTCGAGCAGGTTCATCGCGGTTCCGTGTCGCCAAAATAGCGGGGGATTATGCCATGCGGGCCGGCCGTCCGGCTTTCAACCCGGTCCCCGCCCCGCCGGGACGGCTCCGTCCCGTGTCGCGAGACCTCCGAGAACGCCGAAAGTTCAGGCGGATGAAGCGCTTGCGCCGGCCCGGGCGGCGTGGAAAGCGGCCCGGAAGGCCTCGAACCGGCCGGTCTCGATGGCCGCGCGGATGTCGGCCATCAGCCGCTGGTAGTACCAGAGGTTGTGCAGGGTGCCCAACATCGGCGCCAGCATCTCGTTGCAGCGGTCCAGGTGGCGGAGGTAGGCCCGGGTGAAACCGTTGCTGCAGGCGTAACAGCCGCAGCCTTCCTCGATCGGGCGCAGGTCGCGCTCGTACTTCGCGTTGCGGATCCGCACCGTGCCGAAGCTGGTGAAGTAATGGCCGTTGCGCGCGTTGCGGGTCGGCATGACGCAATCGAACATGTCGATCCCGCGCGCCACCGCCTCGACGATGTCCTCCGGCCGGCCCACCCCCATCAGGTAGCGGGGGCGATCCGCGGGCAACTGCGGGCAGGTGTGTTCGAGCATGGCGTTGCGCTCGTGCTCGGGCTCGCCCACCGCCAGGCCACCGACCGCATAACCGTCGAAACCGATCCGCTTGAGCCCCTCGGCGGAGCGCGTGCGCAGATCGTGGTGTACGCCGCCCTGCACGATCCCGAACAGCGCCGCGTCGTTGCCCTCGTGGGCGCGCTTCGAGCGTTCGGCCCAGCGCAGCGACAGCTCCATCGACTTGCGGGCCACGTCCTCGGTCGCCGGATAGGGCGTGCATTCGTCGAAGATCATCACGATGTCCGAATCCAGCACCTTCTGGATCCGCATGCTTTCCTCGGGTCCGAGGAACACCTTGCTGCCGTCGGTCGGCGCCTGGAAGGTCACGCCGGCTTCGGTGATCTTGCGCTTGTGCGCCAGCGAGAACACCTGGAAACCGCCAGAATCGGTGAGGATCGGCCCGCTCCACCGCGCGAAGCCGTGCAGGCCGCCATGGTCGGCGATCACGTCCAGCCCGGGGCGCAGATACAGATGGAAGGTGTTGCCGAGGATGATCTCGGCGCCGAGGGCGCGGATCTGCTCGGGGAACACGCCCTTCACCGAACCGTAGGTGCCCACGGGCATGAACGCCGGCGTTTCGACGGTGCCGCGCGGGAAGGTCAGGCGACCGCGGCGGGCGACGCCATCGGTACCGAGCAATGCGAACGAGAGTCTGGACATGGCGGAATTATGGACGACGGCGACCCGCCGCGGGCGCGGAGACGCTCAGGCCGGCCGACGCAGGTGGATGCGATCGCGGGTGGTGGCGTAGCCGGTCCCGCCGAGACGTCCGACCAGATCGAGTTTCTCCGCATCGACATGGCGCGCATCGGTCAGCGCGGCGTCGTCGATGTGCGCGAGCACGACTTCGGCGAACACCAGATGATGGCTCGGTCGCGCCGCCGGATACGGCTGGATCTGCGCGAGCCTGCACTCGAAGACGACCGGCGCGCCGGCCACGCGCAGCGGCGCGATGCGCTCCGACGGCAGCGCGGACACGCCGCAACGCTCGAACTCGCTGACGCCGTGCGGGAACGAGGCGGAGGTCTCGTTCATCGACGCGGCCTGGGCCGCGGACACGAGCTGGATCGCCAGTTCGCCGCGTTCGCGGAGATTGCGCAGCGTGTCCTTCTCGCTGCCGTCGGCGCGATGCCCGATGCTGAGCATCAGCGTGGGCGGCGCGTCGCAGACGATCTGGAAGAAGCTGAAGGGCGCGAGATTGTCGACGCCGCCGGCGGAACGGGTCGAGACCCAGGCGATCGGTCGCGGGGTCACCGTCGCGGTCATCCAGCGATAGGCTTCGGCGGCGTCCAGCGCCCCGAAATCAAGGCGCATGTCCGGACTCCGGCTGCGGCCACAGCAGCATCGCGTCGCCGTAGCTGAAGAAGCGATAGCGCCGCTCGACCGCATGCCGATAGGCGTCGAGGATGCGCTCGCGGCCTGCGAAGGCCGATACCAGCATCAACAGCGTGCTTTCCGGCAGATGGAAATTGGTGACCATCGCGTCGACGCTCTGGATGCGGTAGCCGGGGAAGATGAAGATCCGGGTTTCCCCCGCGAACGGCTGCAGTTCGTGCGTGCCGTCGTCGAGCCGGCGCATCGCGCTCTCCAGCGCGCGCACGACCGTGGTGCCCACCGCGATCACCCGACCGCCGCGCGCGCGCGCGCGACGCGCCTGCGCGACCAGTTCGGCGCCGACGTTGAGCCATTCGCCGTGCATGCGGTGCTCGCGCGGGTCTTCGGCGCGCATCGGCATGAAGGTGCCGGCGCCGACATGCAGGGTGATGTGGCCGAATTCGACGCCCCTCGCGCGCAGCGCTTCCAGCAGGGGTTCGTCGAAATGCAGGCCGGCGGTGGGCGCCGCCACCGCGCCGACCTCCTTCGCGAACACGGTCTGGTAGCGCTCGCGGTCGTCGAGGCCGGGTTCGCGGCGGATGTAGGGCGGCAGCGGCAACCGGCCGGCATGCAGCAACCAGGATTCGAGGCCTTCGGCGACCTCGAAACGCAGGTGGTAGAACTCGCCGTCGCGCCCGAGCACCTCGGCCTCGCCGCCGGCATCGAGCAGGATCCGCCCGCCCGGTTTCGGCGATTTGCTGGCGCCGATCTGGGCCCGGGCCTCGTTGTCGGGCAGCAGACGCTCGATCAGGATCTCGACCCGGCCGCCGGTGGTCTTCTGCCCGAACAGCCGCGCCGGGATCACCCGGGTGTCGTTGAAGATCAGCAGGTCTCCCGGCGCGAGCAGGTCCGGCAGATCGCGGACGGTCCTGTCCTCGAAGGCGCCCGGCGACGGCGGCACCACGAGCAGGCGGCTCGCCGAACGCTCGGGCAGCGGCGCTTGCGCGATCAGAGCTTCGGGCAGATCGAAATGAAAGTCGGACTTCTTCATCGCGGGCATCGACGTGGGGGGCGCATTGTAGCTGCCCGGACCGCGGCGCCTCCCCGGCTCAGCGCTCGAACTTGGTCGACAGGACGATCGAGGAGGTCGTGCGGTCCACCCCCTCGATCGCGCCGATGCGGTCGGTCAGTTCGTCCATGTCCCCGACCGAGGGCACCATGCCGATGGCGATCAGATCGTAGGCGCCGCTGACCGAATGCAGGGCCCGCAGTTCGGGCATCGCCCGCAGCGCTGTCACCACCGCGGTCATCTGCTTGGGATGCACCGCGATCATGATGTGGGCGCGCACATGCCCGCGCTCGTATTCGTCGCTGACCCGGACGGTATAGCCGCCGATGACGCCCTCCCGCTCCAGCCGCTCGATCCGGCTCTGGACCGTGGTCCGGGACAGGCCCAGGCGCCGGGCGATCTGCGCCGTGGAGGCGCGGGCGTTCTCGCGGAGCAGCGAGAGCAGCAGTTGATCGGTATCCGAAAGCTTCATTTTGCAGGCCGAGCGTCGTCGATTCGACGAAATATCGCGGAAAAATGCACAAACCACAACTGTCAAACGACAGAGTAATGGCGATAATAGGCGTTTCACGCTTTTCGCCGGAGAACCCTCATGGCCCTGCTCGACTCCCTCGCCCCGCTCCGCGCCCATGCCGGCGCCCGTCGGACCCACGGTCTGGACGACGCCACGGTGCTGGCGTTCGCGGCGACCCATTCCGATCTGGTCGAGGCGATCGAGGCCGCCGGTGCCGAGTACGCGCGGGCCCGCGAGGAATTCCCCGAACTGCTCGACCTCGACGAAAACGAGCAACTGCTCGCCGTCCAGCGCGGATTCGTCAATTTCTATTCCAACGACACCGTCAATCCGTACGTCGCGCTGGTCGCGCGCGGGCCCTGGGTGGTGACGCTGAAGGGCGCGATCCTGCACGACTCCGGCGGCTACGGCATGCTCGGTTTCGGCCATGCGCCGAAGGCGGTGCTCGAAGCGATGGCCCGCCCGCAGGCGATGGCCAACATCATGACCCCGAGCCTCGCGCACCTGCGCTTCGATCGCGCGATCCGCCGCGAGATCGGCCACACCCTCGGCGCCTGCCCCTACGACCGCTTCCTGTGCCTGAACTCCGGTTCGGAATCGGTCTCGCTGGCCTGCCGCATCATCGACACCAACGCCAAGCTGATGACCGACGCCGGCGCGCGCCATGCCGGCCGCACGATCAAGCGCGTGGTGATCAAGGGCAGCTTCCACGGCCGCACCGAGCGCCCGGCGCTGTATTCGGATTCCACCCGCAAGACCTACATCCAGCATCTGGCCAGCTTCCGCGGCGAAGAGACCGTGATCGCGGTCGAGGCCTACGACGCCGACGGCCTGCGCAAGGTCTTCGCGGACGCCGACGCCAACGGCTGGTTCATCGAGGCGATGTTCCTGGAACCGGTGATGGGCGAAGGCGACCCCGGCCGTTCGGTGCCGCGCGCGTTCTACGACGTGGCCCGCGAGCTCACCAGGGCCCACGGTTCGATGCTGCTGATCGACTCGATCCAGGCCGGCCTGCGCGCCAACGGCGTGCTCTCCATCGTCGACTATCCCGGCTTCGAGGGCATCGACCCGCCGGACATGGAAACCTATTCCAAGGCGCTCAACGCCGCGCAGTACCCGCTGTCGGTGCTGGCGACGAACGCGCGTGCCGCCGAGCTGTACCGCAAGGGCACCTACGGCAACACCATGACCGCGAATCCGCGCGCGCTGGACGTGGCCACCGCCGTGCTCGGCCTGCTCACGCCGGAACTGCGCGCGAACATCCGCGAGCGCGGCCGCGAAGCGGTCGCGAAACTCGAAGCGTTGAAGGCGGAACTGCCGGGGTTGATCACCAAGGTCCAGGGCACCGGCCTGTTGTTCTCCTGCGAATTGTCGCGCGAGTTCAAGGGCTACGGCGCCGGTTCGACCGAGGAATGGATGCGCGAGCACGGCATCGGCGTGATCCACGGCGGCGAGAACTCGCTGCGCTTCACCCCGCACTTCGCGATGCGCGCGGACGAGCTCGATCTGCTGATCGGCATGGTCAAGCGCGCGCTGCTGGAAGGCCCGCGCATCGCGCAGGCCGCCGCGGCCTGATCGCGGGACGCGTCGCGACGCGAAAAAACCCGGGTTCGCCCGGGTTTTTTCTTGCCTCCGCGGCGGGCGCGCCGGCTCAGATCGAACCGAGGAATTCCAGCAACTGCTGGCGCGCGGTCGCGTCGAGCTGGCGGTAGCGGTCGCGCGAAGGCGCCGCTTCGCCGTCGTGCGCCTGGATCGCCGCGTCGACCGTCAACGCGCGGCCGTCGTGCAGATACGGCCCGCTGGCGCGCAGCCCCCACAGCGGCGCGGTCTTCATGTCGCGCGGACCGGCGGTGCCCTGGGCGATGCCGTCGCCGAGACTGCCCATGTCGTGCAACAGCAGATCCGAGTACAGATACACCGCCTTGAAATTCAACGCCTGGACATCGTTCAGGCCGGTGGTCATCTGCGGCGTATGGCAGCCGCTGCAGCCGATCGCGGAGAACGACTCGCGCCCCTGCAACGCCGACGGCGTGTACTGCAATCGAGGCGGCGGCCCGAGCAGGCGCATGAAATCCGCGGCGACTTCGAAATCGGTCTTGCCGCTGACGGGGTCGGGCGTGTCCTCGGGGTCGAGCACGCGATCGAATCGCGCGAGCAGCGTCGCATTGCCGTTCGGCGCGTTCTCCAGCGGGAACACCCGGTTGGTGATGCCCATTTCGTTGAGATAGGCGTCGGCCGAGAACGCCAGGATCGTCGCCTGCTGCGCTTTCCAACCGAACCGTCCGATCCGCGTACGGCCGCTGACCGGGTCGACGACCAGCGACGGCACGCCGTTGAGGCCCAGGCTGCGCTGGCGCTCGGCGTTGTAGAGGATCGCCTCGTCGGGAATCGCCTCGATCAGGCCCAGACCGAACAGCGGCGTGGACTGGCGCTGGGCGACGATCGTGGCCTCCGTCGGAACGACTTCGCGCACCAGCGGGTCGATCGACAGGCGCTGCAGCAGCGAGCCGCCCAAACTGTCCAGCGGGTCGAACGCGCCGGCGACGGTGCGCCCGAACCGGGTCACGCGGATGCCCGATCCGCCCCCGACCGCAGGGCGCCCGTGACAGGCCACGCAGGAACGGTCGTTGAAGATCGGACCCAGCCCGGCGGCGGCGTCCTCGACGTTGTTGAATTCGCTCAGGCCGGTCGCGAACTGGGTGAGCTGCGCGGCCGTCAGTCCGGGCAACGGGGCGCCGAACTCGACCGTCGGTTCGAGCAATGTCTGAGTCACCGGTCGCGCGATGCGACGCACCGCGGGCGCGCGCGCCGGGGAGCGCGCGACGCTCTTCGTCGTGCGCAACGGCGCGGAAAGGCCGGGCAGCACGATCGCGACGGAGACGGCGATCGCGATCGCGGACAGGGTCGCGAGAGAGGGTCGGCGCATGGCTCAGCCTTCCCCGCCGGGCGCGGACGGACCGAACGGTGGCGGCGGGCCGCCGGGATGCCCATCGCCGCGACCGCGACCGCGCCCCGGACCGGCCGGTGGCGGCGGCGGCGGCGGACGATGTTCCGCCCGCCAGGCTTCGAAGCGTTCGTACTGTCGCGCGTCGAGCAGCTTGCGCAATTCGGCGTCGGTACCGCGCACGATCTCCTCGTGCTGTTCGCGCGCGTGCTGCCGCGCCTGCGCCATCCGCTCGCGATGGCGTTCGAAGATACCGTCCAGCGCCCTGGCCTGCGCATCGTTCAATCCGAGCTCGCGCACGAGTTCGGCGGTCGGCGGCGGCGGTGGACCGCGACGACCGGAATGTTCCATGCCCGGACGCGCCCCCTGCGGCGGTCCGCCGGCGGGCGGCGGCGGTGTCTGTTGCGCCTGCGCGACGAAGGCCGAGGCCAACAGCAGCGCGGCGATGCCATGGCGGATGCGTGCGGACGACATCATGGCGTTCTCCCTGGCGCCGGCGATCCCGGCCAACGCAGTCTGGGTCGCGATTGCGCACGGGCGATGCAGGAATCGTGGAGAAATCGTGGAGATGGCGCGAAACCGTCGCGAAGCGCGGCCGCGGGCGTTCCGCACCGCCCGCGATGCGGCTATGGTGCGCACACGCCCGCATGAATCGTCCGACCGACGTCGCGCACCGATGCAGCTTCGCCTCTGGCACCGCATGTTCCTGGCCATCGCCGCGCTCAGCATCCTCGGGCTCGCGGCGTTCGCGATGCTGCAGCTTCGCGGCTTCCAGCAGGGCTTCCTGCACTACGTGAATCGTCTGGAGCGCGAGCGGCTGGAAAGCGCGACGCATCGGCTCGGCGAGGCCTACGGTCGCCGCGGCGGCTGGGACTTCCTGGTCGGCGACACCCGCCGGATGCTGCGCCTGCTCGAACTACGCGTGCCGGAACCGGGTCGCGAACCGGGTCGCGAACCCGGTCGCGAGCCCTTCGATGGACCGCCGCCTCCGCCGCGCTTCCCGGGCCCCGACGGCGGCGCACGACCGCCGCTGCCGCCGGAGGAACGCTTCCCGCCGCCGCGACCGCAACTCGCCGCGAACCTGCGGCCGCGGCTGTTGCTGCTCGATGCGCAGGGCGCCTACGTGGCCGGCAATCCGAACCTCCCGCACGATCTGCCCGCGATCGCTGTCCGCCACGAGGGCCGCATCGTCGGCCGACTGCTCGTGGCGCCGCTGCCGCGGCTGGATTCCGATGTCGACAAGGCCTTCGCCCGCGAACAGCGTCGGCACATGGCGGCGATCGCGTTGTCGGTGCTGCTCGCGGCGCTGCTATCGGCATGGGCGCTGTCGCGCTGGCTGCTGCAACCGGTGCGCTCGCTCGCCGCCGGCACGCGCGCGCTGGCGTCGGGCGATTACGCCACGCGCATTCCGACCGCGCGCGACGACGAACTCGGCCTGCTGGCGCAGGACTTCAACCGGCTCGCGACCACGCTCGAACAGCATCGCGAGGCCCGCCGCCGCTGGGGCGCGGACATCGCCCACGAACTGCGCACACCGATCAGCGTGCTGAGCGGCGAGATCCAGGCCCTGCAGGACGGCGTGCGCGAGGTCGACGCCGCCCGGCTGGCCTCGCTGCAGGCCGAATGCGGACGCCTGCGCGATCTGGTGGAAGATCTCTACCAGTTGTCGCTGTCCGATGCCGGCGCGTTGAGCTACCGCTTCGAACGCGTCGATCTGGCCGAGGTCGTGCGCGAGGCGGTGCGGGCGCGCGCCGACGCGCTGCGCGACGCCGGACTGGAAGCGTCGATCGACGCGCTGCCAGCGGCATGCCTCCTGGCCAGCGCCGATCGCGCGCGACTGCGGCAACTGGTCGACAATCTGCTCGCCAACGCGATGCGCTACACCGACGCGCCGGGCCGCGTGACGCTGACGCTCGAACCGGGCGTCGACGCCTGCCGGCTACGGATCGACGACACGCCGCCCGGCGTGCCCGAAGACGCGCTGCCGCGACTGTTCGAGCGTCTCTACCGGGTGGAACCGTCGCGCAGTCGGCGACACGGCGGTGCCGGACTCGGGCTGTCGATCTGCCGCAACATCGTCGAAGCGCACGGCGGGCGGATCGCCGCGGCGCATTCGCCGCTGGGCGGTCTGCGGATCGAGATCGTGCTGCCGGTCGGGAGGCCATCGGAATGACCCCCGGCACGACGACCGCCGCACGAGTGCCGTCGGTCCTCGTGGTCGAGGACGAACCCAAGCTCGCCGGACTGCTGTGCGACTACCTGTCCGCCGCCGGTTACGCCGCGGACGCGATCGAGGATGGTCGCGTCGCGCTCGAACGCATCCGCGCCGCACCGCCCGACGTCGTATTGCTCGATCTGATGCTGCCCGGTCTCGACGGTCTGGGCGTCTGCCGGGCGGTGCGCGCCCTGCCCGATCCGCACGCGGCGCAGGTGCCGATCCTGATGCTCACCGCACGGGTGGAGGAGATCGACCGCCTGCTCGGGCTCGAACTCGGCGCGGACGACTACATCTGCAAACCGTTCAGCCCGCGCGAAGTGGTGGCGCGGGTGAAGGCCGTGCTGCGCCGCGCGCATCCGGCGGAAGCGCAGGCGCCTCCGCCGCTGCGACTCGACGAGGAACGCCTGGAAGCGCGCCTGCACGGCGTGCCGCTGCCGCTGACGCCGGTGGAATTCCGCCTGCTGCAGGGACTGAGCGCGCGCCCCGGCCGGGTACTGTCGCGCGCGGCGCTCATCGGCACGCTCTACCTCGACCATCGGGTGGTCAGCGATCGCACCGTCGACAGTCACATCAAGAACCTGAGGCGCAAGATCGTCGACGCCGGCGGCATCGACCCCATCGTCTCGGTGTACGGCGTGGGTTACAAGATCGAATGGCAGGGCGAGGTTTGAACCTGCCCGCGTTGCGCATCCTCGGGGGCGCAGGGCAGCCGCTCAGATCTCCACCGGCGAACCGAGTTCCACCAGCCGATCGGAGGGGATGCGGAAGAAATCCGAGGCCGAGGCCGCATTGCGGTGCATGAACGCGAACAGTCGATCGCGCCACAGCGGCATTCCTCGCCCCCGACGCGCACGGATGGTTTCGCGGCTCGCGAAGTAGGTGGTCTCCATCGGATCGAAACAGAACGCGCCATGATCGACGGAGCGCATCAGCGCGAGCGGCACGTCCGGGGTTTCCATGAATCCGAAACGCACCGTGGCGCGGTAGACGTCGTCGGCGATCCTTTCGACCTGCAATCGCGATGCGGCGGGCACATGCGGCACGATCGCGCTCTCCACGGTCAGCAGCACGTTGCGGGCATGCAGGATCTTGTTGTGCTTGAGGTTGTGCAGCAGCGCCTTCGGCGCCAGGCCGGGCTGCGCGGTCAGGAACACCGCCGTGCCCTGCACGCGGACCGGCGGCGCGAGCATCAGGCCCGGCAGGAAGGCATCGAGCGCGACCCCCTCCTTTCCGATCTCCGCGCGCAGCAGGCTGCGCCCGCGCGCCCAGGTCCGCAGCATCGCGAAGACCAGCAGGCCGAGCAGGATCGGGAACCAGGCGCCGTCCATGAACTTCACGAGGTTGGCGGACAGGAAAGCGACATCCACCAGCACGAACACGAACGCCAGCGTCCAGAACGCGACGGCGGGCATCCGCACCCGACGACGCACCGCCACGATCAGCACGATGCTGGTGATCAGCATGGTGCCGGTGACGGAAACGCCGTAGGCCGTTGCCAGGGACGACGAACTGCCGAAACCGATCACGGTGGCGATGGTGACGACCATGAGCATCGCGTTGATGGCCGGAATGTAGATCTGGCCCATGGTGTCGCGGGAGGTATGGCGGATGCGCATGCGCGGCAGATAGCCGAGCTGGATCGCCTGGCGCGCGGCCGAGAAACCGCCGCTGATCACCGCCTGGGAGGCGATGACCGTCGCTGCGGTCGCCAGTCCGATCATCGGATAGAGGGCCCACGACGGGACGCCGAGGTAGAACGGATTCGCGACGGCGGCCGGGTCGTCGAGGATCAGCGCGCCCTGGCCGAGATAGTTCAGGGTCAGGGCGGGAAGCACGAATCCGGTCCATGCCCACTGGATCGGCCGGCGGCCGAAATGGCCCATGTCCGCATACAGGGCTTCGCCACCGGTCACGCACAGCACGACCGCGCCCAGGATGAAGGCGCCGTGCCAGCCGTGTTCCAGGAAGAAGCGTGCGGCCCAGCGCGGATCGAGCGCATGCAGGATGTCGGGATTGGCGCCGATGTTGCGCACGCCGATGGCGGCCAGCGCGAGGAACCACAGGACGATGATCGGCCCGAAGGCGCGGCCGACGCGCTCGGTCCCGAATCGCTGGGTCGCGAACAATGCGAGCAGCACCGCGATCGTGGTCGGCATGACCCAGGCATGCAGCGACGGCGCGGCGACCTCGAGCCCTTCCACGGCCGACAGCACCGAGATCGCCGGGGTCAACACCCCATCGCCGAAGAACAGCGCCACGCCGAACACCCCGAGGATGCCGATCGCGTACGCGGCGCGCGATCCGCTGGCGAGCGAACGCTGGGCGAGCGCGGTCAGGGCCATGATTCCGCCCTCGCCCTCGTTGTCGGCGCGCAGGATGACGAGGACGTATTTGAACGTGATGACGATCATCAGCGACCAGAACACCAACGACAGGATCCCGAGGACGGTGGCGTGGTCCGGTGCGAGGCCGTAATGCGGGGAGAACGCTTCCTTGATCGTGTAGAGCGGACTGGTGCCGATGTCGCCGTAGACGACGCCGATGGCGCCCAGCAGCAGGGCGGCGAAACGGGAGGACGATGCGCCGTCCCGGGCGGAAACGGAGGAATGCATGGTGTCTGGGGGGGGTGGAAAACGATGCGCAGTCTCCTCCCGGTCGACGTAAAGGCGACAGGCCCGGACCGGCGTCTCCGCGTAAATTCCCCGTAAATTCGTCGCGCTCAGGGCTTGCATCCGGCGTCGTTCGGGCGAAGATGCCCGCTGGCCGCACACGATGCCTCCCGGACGCGCGGGAAAGATGACGCCTCGTCGACGATCGCCCATGACGCCCCCATCGCCGGAACCCGCATCGCAGCCCGTCCGCGCCGGCTCCGGTTACCTCCTGGCGATCGTGGGCAGCGCGGCGGGGGTGGCGATCGCCGCGCTCGCGGAGCGTGCGCTCGGGCTGCGCGAGCTCTCTCCGATCTTCATGCTGACCGTGCTTCTGGTGGCATCGAGAACGCGCATGGGACCGGCCGTGCTGACCGCGGTGTCGTGCTTCCTCGCCTACAACTTCTTTTTCATCGAGCCGCGGTACACGTTCTATATTTCCGCGCACGACGGCATCGCGACGGTCGTCGCGTTCCTCGCCGCCGCCTTGTTCGCGGCGCGACTCGCCGCCCATCTCGCGGCGCGGATCGAAGCGTTGCGCACCGCCGCGACGTTGGCGGCCGCACGGCAGACGCTCGCGCAGGGGCTGGCCGCGGCCGTCAGCGAAGAGGAGGCCTCCGACGCGCTGCGCGCGATCTTCCGCGAGCGGATGGGCATGGACATCTCGATCGCGCTGTACGCGACGCCCGCGCCGGACGCGTCGATCGAAGCGCAGGACGATGAAGCGGGAGGCCTGCCGCTGCGCTCGGCCGACCGCATCCTGGGCGTCGTCGAACTCCTGGATCCCGCGGGTACGAGCGCACTCGATGCGGATCGGCGCGCCCTCGCGCGCACGATGGCGGACGATTTCGTGCAGGCGCTGATCCGGATTCGCCTCGCGGCCGAGCTCCAGACCCAACGCGTGGCGGCCGAAACCGAACGATTGCGCAATGCGCTGCTGTCGTCGGTCTCGCACGACCTGCGTTCGCCGCTGGCGGCGATCATCGGGTCGGCATCGAGCCTCGAACACTACTGGGAGCGCATGAACGGCGACGATCGTCGCCAACTGCTCGGCACGATCCGCAGCGAAGGCGAGCGGCTGGACCGCTACATCCAGAATCTGCTCGACATGACCCGGCTGGGCCACGGCGGCCTGTCGCTTCACCGCGACTGGATCGGCGTGGACGAACTGGTCGGCGCGGCGGCCGGCCGGATTCGCGCTTTCCTGCCGGGCGCGCGCGTGGAAATCGCATCGCACGCCGAAATGGCGCCGCTGTGGGTGCATCCTGCGATGCTCGAACAGGCCTTGTTCAACGTGGTCGAAAACGCCGTGAAATTCTCGCCCGACGGCGAGGTCGTACGGGTCGCGTTCCGCGAAGGCACGGAAGGCGATCCCGACGATACGCGCAGCGACTCGCAGCCGGCACGCGCCGCGGTGGTGTTCGAGATCGACGATCGCGGCCCGGGCATTCCCGAGGAGGACCGCAGCCGGATCTTCGACATGTTCCACACGGTCGCTCGCGGCGACCGCGGCCGAGGCGGCACCGGGCTCGGCCTGTCGATCGCGCAGGGCATGGTCGGCGCGCATGGCGGCCGGATCGAAGCGCTCGCAGGCCCGGACGGTCGCGGCACCCGCATCCGTATCGTGCTCCCGCGCATCGAACCGACGGAAGCCTCCGCATGACGACGCAGCATCCGGCGCGCATCCTGGTGATCGACGACGAACCGCAACTCCGTCGGATGATGGACATCAGCCTGCGGTCCCAGGGATACGCGACGCGTCTCGCCGCAGACGGCCGCGAAGGCATCGAGGCGCTGGCTGCGCACGGTGCGGACCTGGTGATTCTCGATCTCGGCCTCCCGGACATGGACGGCCATCGCGTTCTGAACGAGATCCGCGGCTGGTCGGCCGTACCGGTGCTGGTGCTGTCGGTGCGCAGCGACGAGGGCGGAAAGGTGGCCGCGCTCGACGCCGGCGCGAACGACTACGTCACCAAACCGTTCGGCATGCCGGAACTGATGGCGCGTCTGCGCGCGCTCCTGCGCAATGCGGTCGCGCCGGCCGAAACGCCTCCGGTGTTCGACGATGGCCGACTGCGCGTCGACCTCGCCCACCGCAGCGTATCCCTGAACGGGGAGCCGGTCGCGCTTTCGCGCAAGGAGTACGCGCTGCTCGCGCTGCTGCTGCAGCATGCGGACCGGGTAGTGACCCAGCCGCAACTGCTGCGCGAGCTGTGGGGCCCGACCCACCAGGAAGATACCCACTATCTGCGCATTCTCGTGGCAAAACTGCGGCAGAAACTCGGCGACGACGCGGGATCGCCGCACTGGATCGTCACCGAACCCGGCGTCGGGCTGCGTTTCCGGAAATCGCGATGAAGGCATCGACATGAACACGCCCGGGATCGCACTGCGGCCCCTGGCGGCGCTCGCCGCCTTCGCGAATCGCATCGCCCCGACGGCGGGTCCCGGCCCGGCGGTGGACCTCAACCCACCAGCAGGGCCCGAAGCGCCTGCAGGTCGCCGTTGAAACGATCGAGATCGACCGCGCCGTTCACGCCGTCGATGCGGCCGCTCTGGCTGTACTGCCAGAACGTCCAGGTCGTCCAGCCGCCCGGCATGCGCGGTGCCGGCGCGGACGTGTATTCGGCCAGCCAGAGCGGATAGTCGCCGAACCCCTGCAACTGGGCGGCGGCGAAACTCAGTCCCGAATAGAGGATCGGTTTGACGCGATAGCGATTCTCGATGAGATCGAGAAACTCCCGGAGTTGCGTCGCCAGACCCGGCAGGCTGTTGTTCGCCAGCACCTCGATATCGACCACCGGCGGCAGGTCGCCCGGTTTCAGGTCGAGATGCGCCGACAGATTCCCGAATTGCGACTGCGCGTCGTGGTCGGTGGCATAGAAGTGATAGCTGCCGACGAAAAGCCCCGCGGCGCGCGCGCCGGCGATGTTGCGCGCGTAGTCGGGATCGGCACCGGTCGCACCCTGACCGACCTTCACGAAGGCGTAAACGACGCCGGCGGCCTTGAGCTTTCCGAAATCCACCGCACCCTGCCACTTCGACAGATCGACGCCTGCCGGGCCGGTCGCCGCATTCGTCGTGGACGTTCCCATGTCGCCGCTCCTCCAGTCCGCGGATCGCGTCCGCGAAGACTACCGCACCCGCACGGTTCCCGCTGGGGGAGGATCCGGGCCGCTCGGCGCCGCGCTCCAACCGGCGGCGCGCGATCCGCTACCCTTGCGTGCATCGCCGCACCCGCAGGAGCCAGATCATGCATGCCGTGCAATTCCGCGTCGTCGAAGTCCGCCACCCGCTGGTCCGACACAAGCTCGGCCTGCTGCGCGACATCGCCACGGGACCGGCGCTGTTCCGGCAGCTCGTGGGCGAGATTGCCACCCTGCTCGCCTACGAAGCCACCGCCGACCTCGCGCTGGAGGACGTCGCCATCGAGACCTGGGCCGGGCCGCTCGCGGTCGGTCGCTGCGATCCGTCGCAGATCACCCTCGTGCCGATCCTGCGCGCGGGGCTGGGGTTCCTGCCCGGCGTGCAGGTCCTGCTGCCGAACGCCCCGGTCAGCGTCATGGGCCTGCGCCGCGACGAGCGGACCCTGCAACCGCAGGCCTATTACCAACGCTTCGTGAAGGACATCGGCGGACGCACCGCGCTGCTGATCGACCCGATGCTGGCCACCGGCGGCAGTGCGATCGCCGCGATCGACGCCCTGAAGGCCGCGGGCGTGCAACGGGTCAAGGCGATCTTCCTCGTCGCCGCGCCCGAGGGCCTGCGCGCGCTGGAGGCGAAGCATCCCGACACCGAGGTCTGGACCGCGGCCATCGACGAACGCCTCAACGACCACGGCTACATCCTGCCCGGCCTGGGCGACGCCGGCGACCGGATCTTCGGCACGCCGGAATAAGGCGCGCGGCGGGTCGATCAACCGACGGCGGTACGCAACGTCATCCCGACGCCCATTCCGGCCATCGCGATCAGCACCAGCCAGGTCAACACCGTTCCCCAGAAGCGGCCGAAGGAGATGCCCGAGCGCTGCGAAAGGCCGAAGGCATGCAGCCCGCGTGCGACCAGCAGGACGCCGCCGAGCGCCCACAGCCACGTCTCGCCGAGACCGCCGATCTCCAGCAGCGCCAGCAGCAACAGCGCCATCGGCACGTACTCGATGAAATTGCCGTGGGCGCGCACCTTGCGCAGGAGATACTTGTCGCCGCCGTCGCCGAGACCGATCTTCTGCGCGCGACGATGGAACACCACGCGCGCCGCGAGGAACAGCATCAGGAGGACGTGAAGCGAGGCGAACAGGAGCGTGATCCGGGGCATGGCGGCATCGCTGGAGGGGGGAGCCGTCAGGATGCCATGCGCAGCGCGCCGCCCCAAGCCGGCGCCCGGCCGATCGGTGAGACGCCGATCACGCCGCCAGCGCCCGCGCCTGCAGCGAAGCGACCTCGTGATCGGTGCCGAAACGGCCCTTGTCGTCGCGCACGACCCGGGCCAGCGCGCACTCGGGGTCGTGGGTGAAGAACAGATGCACGTTGCGCGCGCGCTTGTCTTCGAGGAACTCGCGCTTCTCGTCGATCAACAGCTCGGGGTTGCGGTCGTAGCCCATCGTGATCGGCACGTGGACCCAGGGCCTGCCGGGGATCAGGTCGGCGCAGAACACCACGCCGCCGTGCGCCTCGCCGCCGACGCGCTCGGGGCCGACGATTTCCGCGAGCATCAGCCCCGGCGTGTGGCCTTGGCTGTAATGGAAACGCACCGCGTCGCCGAGCGCGGCGCAGTGCGCGCCGTCGACGATTTCCAGCCGCCCGCTGGCTTCGAGCAGCGCCGGCAGTTCCGGGATGAAACTGGCGCGATCGCGCGGATGCGGCGATTTCGCCCGCTCCCAGCAACCGCGGCTGACCACGTAGGTCGCGTTCGGGAACAGCAGCTCCGCCGCACGGCCTTCCGTCCACGGCGCGAGCAGGCCGCCGGCGTGATCGAAATGCAGATGCGACAGCACCACCACGTCGACGTCCTCGTGGCCGAAACCGGCCTCGCGCAGCGAATCGAGCAGCACGTGACGATCCTCGACGACGCCGTAGCGTTCGCGCAGCTTCGGTTCGAAGAAGGCGCCGATGCCGGTCTCGAACAGCACGGTCCTGCCGTTCAGCGGGCTGGCGAGCAGCGCACGACAGGCCAGCGCGATCCGATTGTGCGCGTCGGGCGGCGACCATTTCTCCCAGACCGCGCGCGGCGCGTTGCCGAACATCGCGCCGCCGTCGAGCTTCTGCGAATTGCCGAGGATGGACCAGAGTTTCATGGCGGGATGCTCACGAGTCGGCGTTGCCGCGTTCGATGACGAAGACGTGCTCGGTGCAGAGCTCGTCCTTGTATTCCGCCTGTCGCGCGTCGACCGCGCGCATGCCCAGGCGTTCGAGCAGACGCAGGCACGGCGCGTTGCGCGCATCGCTGGTGGCGACGACGCGTCGCACCGGGGTCTGCGCGAACAGCAGGGCGATCAGCGCGCCGACGGCTTCGGCGGCGAAACCGCCGCCCTGCGCGTCGGGATGCAGGGACACGCCGAATTCGGCCCAGTGGGCGTCCGGCGAGAGGAAGACGCCGATGTCGCCGAGCAGGCGATCCTCGGCCAGCGCCGCGATGCCGAGCTGCGCCCACTCTCCCGGTTCGAGCCCGGCGTTGCGCCCCTGCTCGCGCAGGAAGGCCATCGCCTCGTCTTCGGACATCGGCGTCCAGCCCTGGTAGCGCGCGACCTCCGGATCGCTGCGATAGGCATGGAAGGCGCGAAAATCGGACGGCCGCAGCTTGCGCAGCCGGACGCGCTCGCAGGCGTGGGGAAGATGCGCGAACAGACTCATGTCGTGCGCTCCGACCCGTTCAATGCGCGCCGTCGCCCGGCGCCGGTGCGACGACGGTCTCGACGATGGCCTTGCCGACCGGATTGCGGGGGTCCGAGCCGCCGCGCAGCGTGCCTTCGCGCAGATCCCATTCCACGGTCTGCAGATTGCCCCAGGTGTCGCTGGAGCGGCGACCGTCGACGGCATCCTTCGGCGTGACCACGGTGTGCCCCATCGCGCGCAGCGCGGCGATCGCGTCGTCGGGCAGCGCATCGCGTTCGGTGCCGATCGCGTCGGGCATCCACTGGTGGTGGTAGCGCGGCAGCGCGGCCACGCGCTGCGCATCGAGGCCGTCGGCGTAACCGAGCACGCCGAGCAGGACCATCGTGATGATGCGGCTGCCGCCGGGCGTGCCCAGCACCGCGACCCGGTCCTTGGACAGCATGAAGGTCGGCGTCATCGAACTGAGCATGCGCTTGCCCGGCTGCGGCGCGTTGGCGTCGTAGCCCATCACGCCGAACGCGTTCGGCGTGCCCGGCTTGAGCGCGAAGTCGTCCATCTCGTTGTTGAGCAGCACACCGGTGCCCGGCGGAATCAGGCCGGAACCGAACAGCAGGTTCACCGTCTGGGTGCCCGCGACCATGTTGCCTTCGGCGTCGATGATCGAGAAATGCGTGGTTTCGTCGTCTTCGAGCGGAGTCTGTTCGCCCGACAGCATCGCGCTCGGCGTGGCCTTGCGGGGATGGATGGTCGAGCGCTGGCCGGCGGCGTAGTCGGCGCTGGTCAGGGCGCGCACCGGCACCTTCACGAAATCGGGATCGCCCAGGTAGAAGGTGCGATCGCGGAACGCGCGACGCATCGCCTCGACGGTGAGATGTACGCGCTCGGCCTGCGGCAGTTTCGCCAGATCCCACGGCGCGAGCATCTGCAGCATCTGCGCCAGCGCGACGCCGCCCGATGACGGCGGCGGCGCGGTCACGATCTGCCAGCCGTCGTAGTCGAAGCGGATCGGGTCGCGTTCCTTGACGCGATAGCCGGCCAGTTCCTCGGCCGTCCAGCGCCCGCCTTCGGCCTTGACCCCGGCCAGCAGTTTCTTCGCCAGCGGCCCGCGATAGAAACCGTCGAAGCCTTTGTCGGCGAGCAGTTCCAGCGTGCGCGCCAGGTCCGGCTGGACCAGCAGCTCGCCGGTTTCGGGCGGATCGCCGTCGGCGAGGAAGACGCCGCGCGTGCCCTTGTAGCGCTCCATCACCTCGCGGCGACTGGCGTAGCCCTGCGAAAGGCGGCCGTAGACCGGAAACCCTTCGCGGGCGATGCGGATCGCCGGCGCCAGCGAGGTCTTCAGCGGCAACCGGCCGTAATTCGACGCCAGGTGCACCAGTCCCGCGGGCAGCCCGGGAATGCCCGCGGACCACGGGCCGTTGGTGGCGCGATCGCGATCGAATTCGCCCTTCGCGTCGAGGTAGGCCTGCGGCGTCGCCGCCGCCGGCGCGGTCTCGCGCGCGTCGATGAAGATGTCGCGCCCGGTCTTCGCGTCGTGCAGCAGGAAGAAGCCGCCGCCGCCGATGCCCGAGGAGATCGGTTCCACCACCGACAGTACCGAGGACACCGCGACCGCCGCGTCGAAGGCGTTGCCGCCCTGGCGCAGGATCTCCATGCCGGCCTCGCTGGCGAGGGCGTGCGCGCTGGCCACGGCGGCGCCGGGCGGACGGCCGGGACCGGCATCCGCGGCGGAAGCGGCGGGCGCGAAGGACAGCGCGCACCACAGCGAGCACACGAAGACTCTTGCGGCATTCATGCGTGCGGCGTTCATGCGGTCTCCTGTTGCAGCCCGGCGAGTTTCGCCAGCAGGGCGTCCTGGGTCTCGGGATGGTCCGGATCCGGGTCGATGCATTCGACCGGGCAGACCACCACGCACTGCGGTTCGTCGAAATGGCCGACGCATTCGGTGCAGCGCGCCGGGTCGATGACGTAGATGGTTTCGCCCTGCGAGATCGCGCGGTTCGGGCAGACCGGCTCGCAGACGTCGCAGTTGACGCAGAGCGCGTTGATCTTCAGCGACATGCGGAACCCGGAACGTCGTCGCGGCGCGGACGCCGCGGCGACGGATGTTGCGAGTGCGACGGGATGCCGGAACGGATCACTTCGTCTCGACGAAGACGTAGTTCACGCCCGACGGCGCCACCGCAGCCTTGACGCGCTCGTTGTCCTCCGGCTTGCCGATGAACAGCAGCTTCACGCCCTTGAGCTTGTCCGGCTTCACCTCGGCGAACGCGGCGACGACCATGTCCGCGGACTTGGCCGACGACAACGAGGCGGAGGAATAGGCCAGCAGGTTGCCCGGGAGGATGCCGCGCGACACGTCGGACTTGGCCTTGTCGAGCAGGCGGTCGTAGCTGCCCTGGAAATCGGCGGAGCTCTCCGCCGGCAGCAGGTACACGAACGGCGGATTGGTCACGCCTTCCATGTGGCGGCCGACCACATCGGTGACGTACTCGCGCCAGGCGGCGGGATCTTCGTTGGTCGGAACGGCGACGGGGGCCTTCTCGGCCTGTTTCGGCGTTTCCTCTTTCTTGCCGCAGGCCGGCAGCGAGACGGCGAAAACGGCGACGAGCAGCAGACGGACGATGGTGTTCATAGGTCGTGATTCCCAGGTTGAACGCGGAACGGGTGGATGCGCGCTGGAGAGGACGGACGCGATGCGACGGGTCGATCCGGCGCGCGGAGCGCGGACGGGCGCCGGGTCAGTCCCGGCTGCGTTGCCATTCGGCCTGCAACGCCCGGTTCACCGCCGGCGGCACGAAGCCGGAAACGTCGCCGCCGAGACGGGACACTTCGCGCACCAGCGATGAGGAAATGAAACCGTATTGTTCGGCCGGCGTCAGGAACAGCGTTTCCACATCCGGAATCAGATGCCGGTTCATGCTCGCCAGCTGGAACTCGTATTCGAAATCGGAAACCGCGCGCAGGCCGCGCAGCAGGACGCCCGCGCCGACCGCGCTGACGAAGTGCGCCAGCAGCGAGTCGAAGCCGCGCACCTCGACGTTCGGGAACCGGGCCAGGGATTCGCGCGCCAGCTCCACCCGCATCGCCAGCGGCAGCGCGGGGCGCTTGGCCGGACTTTCCGCGACCCCGACCACCAGCCGTTCGAACAGCGGCGCCGCACGCTCGACCAGATCGAGGTGTCCGTTGGTGATGGGATCGAAGGTGCCCGGATAGACGGCGATCCTGGAAGCGGGCGTACCGGCGGCGGGCGTACGGGAATCCGTGGTCATGGTCGGGCGTCGGGCACCGCTGGAGGAGACGGGCCAAGTGTAGCAGTCGCCCTTCGCGCTGTTCCGGGAGCGACGCCCGTTCCGCGGACCGCGCCCTGCCGGCCCGCGATCCGACGCCGGGCGTCAGTCGCGCTGGCGACGGTACAGCGCGTAGCGCACCTCGCGGGTCCGCCCCTCGCGATGCAGACGCCAACCAGGTCCCGGTTCCGCGTCGGCCTCCGGCGGCGATTCGACGTAGAGCCAGGCCTCGTCGGCGAGCCGGTTCTCGACCGCCGCAAGCACCGGACGCCACAGATCGCCGGCGAACGGCGGGTCGACGAACGCGAGATCGAACACGTCGGGCGCGTCGCGCAGCCAACCGAGCGCATCGGCGCAGACCACCGTCGCCCGTTCGCCCCCGGGCAGTTTCGCCGCGACCTGGCGGAGCGACGCGGCCAGCGCCTGATCGCGCTCGACCAACACCGCGGCCTCGGCCCCGCGCGACAGCGCTTCCAGGCCGAGCGCGCCGGTGCCGGCGAACAGATCCAGCACACGGGCGCCGTGCAGCATCGGCTGCAGCCAGTTGAAGAGGGTTTCGCGGACCCGGTCGGAGGTCGGACGCAGGCCCTGGCGATCGGCCACCGGCAGTTTCGTCCCGCGCCAATGCCCGCCGATGATGCGCACGACGCCGACGGGCCCCGCGGAGGCCGGTTTGGCGGGGCGGCGGTTCATCGGGGAGCCGGAAGGTCGGGTGGTAACATGCCGGCCATTGTCCGCGATTCGGATCGCCCTTTCTTCCCCACGCGATGATCCCCTTCTTCCGCCGCAAGAAACCCGACGCGGCCGCCCAGACCGCCTCCGCCTCGCCCCCGGAAACCCCGGCCGGCGACGCCCCCATCGCCTCGGCCGATGCGCCCGTCGTCGCCGACCTCCCGGCCGCGCCCGAATCTGCGTCCGAATCCGCGCCGGCCGCCCCCGCGGGCAAGCCCGGCTGGCGGGAGCGACTGCGCAACAGCGCTTTCGCCCGCACCTTCGGCGGACTGTTTTCCGGCAATCCGCGCCTCGACGACGACCTCCTCGACGAGATCGAGACCGCGCTGCTCACCGCCGATGTCGGCGTGGCCGCCACGACGCAGCTGATCGAATCCCTGCGCAAGCGGATGAAGGCGCGCGAGTTCGCCGACGCGTCCGCCCTGCTCGCCGCACTGCGCGGCGAACTGCTGGCGATGCTGGCCCCGGTCGCGAAACCGCTCGAGATCCGCGACGACAAGCCCTTCGTGATCCTCACCGTCGGCGTCAACGGCGTCGGCAAGACCACGACCATCGGCAAGCTCGCGCATCGTTTCAAGGGCGAAGGGCGTTCGCTGATGCTCGCGGCCGGCGACACCTTCCGCGCCGCCGCGGTCGCGCAGTTGCAGGCCTGGGGCGAACGCAACGGCGTCGCCGTGGTCGCGCAGGGCCAGAACGCGGACGCGGCCTCGGTCGCGTTCGACGCGTTGCAGGCGGCGAAGGCGCGCGGCATAGACGTCCTGATCGCCGACACTGCGGGTCGCCTGCACACCCAGCAGGGCCTGATGGCGGAACTGGGCAAGATCAAGCGCGTGCTCGGCAAGATCGACGAGACCGCACCGCAGGAAGTGCTGATGGTGATCGACGGCACCACCGGCCAGAACGCGCTGTCGCAGCTGCGCCAGTTCCACGCCGCGGCCGGCGTCACCGGGCTGGTGGTGACCAAGCTCGACGGCACCGCCAAGGGCGGCGTGGTGTTCGCGCTGGCCCGCGAATTCGGCATCCCGATCCGTTTCGCCGGCATCGGCGAGCGTTCCGAGGACCTGCGCGTGTTCGACGCCGAGGCCTTCGTCGACGCGCTGCTGCCGGAAACGCTCGGCGCGTGAGCGCGGAGCAGGCCGCGCCGCCTCCGCGCCGACGCCGCTGGCGACGCCGGCTCTTCGTCTTCGCGGCGCTGCTGTCGGCGCTGTCGCTGTTCGCGCTGTGGATGCTGCAACCGAAGCGACTGGTGCCGCTGATCCTGGACCGTACCGGCCAGGCGCTCGATCTCGACATCTCCGCCTCCGCCGAGGCCGAAGCGCGTCTGCGCGGCGAGCCGCAACTGGTGGTGCGCGATCTGGTGGTCCGCGTGCCCGGCGTCGACACGCCGCTGCTGCGCGCCGAACGCCTGTTGCTCGCGCTGCCGTGGTCGAGCCTGCGCAGCCGCGGCGCCGACCCGACCATCGAACGCATCGAACTGGATGCGCCGGTCCTGAACGTGCCCGCGCTGCAGACCTGGCTCGCGCGGCGACCGCCGTCGGAAGAAACGAAGATTCCGACCCTGACCGACGGTCTGCGCATCGTCGGCGGCCGCATCCAGAACGACGATTGGCGGATCGAGGACATCGCGGTCGACCTGCCCGCGCTGCATCCGGACCGCCCCGCGCACGCGCGCATCCGCGGCCGCTACCTCGACGCCGCGACCGGCGAGGCCACGACCAGGATTCCCTTCGATCTCGCGGTCGCGCTCAGCCGACCGGACAACGATGCCGGCGTCGCCGTGGTCGGGCCGCTGACGATCGAACGCGGCGACTGGCGGCTGCCGGCGACCGTGAAGCTCTCTGGTCCCCTGCATCTGGGCGAGGACGAGATCGCGATGACCCCGGCGACGCTCGTCGCCGATGCGCGCTACGAATCGGGCGACACCGCGCTGCCGTTCGCGCTCGCGCTGCAGGGCCCGCTGCGCTTCGACGAAGCGACCTGGGTGCTCGCGCCGGCCGGCGTCGCGCTGCGCGGACCGGAGCCGATGCCCGCCTTCGACGCGCAGGGCGCGCTGGCGATCGGTCGCCGGCTGGCGATCTCGCTCGACGGCGCCCTGCCGCAGTGGCCCGCGTCGTGGCCCGCGCTGCCGTCGCCGGTGTCGTCCTCGACCTCGCCGCTCCCGTTCGCGCTGCGCTACGCCGGCGAAACCGACCTCTCGGGCGTCGCGCAGCTGAAAGTACGCCGCGATGCCACCGTTTTCGACGGGACTTTCCGGTTGTACGACGTGCTCGGCTGGGTTTCCGCGCCTCCCGGCGGCGCGCCGCTGCCGCCGCTGGACGGCACGCTGATCTCGCCGCGCATCGACCTCTCCGGCGCGACGCTCGAAGGCGTCGAGGTCGTGCTGGACGACGAGGGCGTCCCGTCCCGATGACCGCGCGCTTCGATTACGCCGAGCGGCTGCTCGACTGGTTCGACGTTTCCGGCCGCCACGATCTGCCCTGGCAGCACCCGCGCACGCCGTATCGCGTGTGGTTGTCGGAAATCATGCTGCAGCAGACCCAGGTGCGGGTGGTGATCCCCTACTTCGAGCGTTTCGTCGGCGCCCTGCCCGACCTGCCGGCGCTCGCGGTGGCGTCGCAGGACGAGGTGATGGCGCTATGGTCCGGACTGGGCTACTACGCCCGCGCCCGCAATCTGCACGCGGCCGCGAAGCGATGCGTGGAACTGCACGACGGCGACCTGCCCCGCGACCTCGATGCGCTGGTCGCCCTGCCCGGCATCGGTCGCAGCACCGCCGGCGCGATCCTGTCGCAGGCCTGGGGCGATCCGCATCCCATCCTCGACGGCAACGTCAAGCGGGTGCTGGCGCGGCTGTTCGGCATCTCCGGCTGGCCGGGTGCGCCAGCCGTCGAGAAAACGCTGTGGGAGATCGCCGCATCGCTGCTGCCGACGAAACGCCTCGCCGATTACACCCAGGCGCAGATGGACTTCGGCGCGACCCTGTGCACGCGTCACGATCCGGCCTGCGTGCTCTGCCCGCTGCAACGCGACTGCGTCGCGCTGCGCGAGGGTCGCACAGCCGAGCTGCCAACGCCCAAACCCGGTAAACCGCTGCCGGAACGCATGGCGGTGGTCCTGTTGCTGCGCGACGCGCAGGGCCGCGTGCTGCTGCAGCGACGGCCGGCGACCGGCATCTGGGCGTCGCTGTGGTCCCTGCCCGAAGCCGCGGACCACGACGCCGCGCGCGCCTGGTTCTCGGCGCACGTCGACGGGACCTACGACGACGGCGTCGCGCTCGACGAAATCCATCACGGATTCACGCACTACCGGCTGCGCATGCACCCGCTGGCCTGGCGTGGCGTCGCTCTGCGCGTGCGCATCGGCGACAATGACGCCCTGCGCTGGGTCGCGCGCGACGAGTTTCCGCGACTCGGCATGCCCGCACCGGTGCGCAGCCTTCTCGACCACGACGACTGACCGAGCTCCCCATGCCCCGCACCGTGTTCTGCGAGTACGAACGTCGCGAGACCGAAGGTCTCGATTTCGCCCCGTGGCCCGGCGAGCCCGGACAGCGCGTCTTCGCCCGCATCGGCAAGGCCGCGTGGGCGAAGTGGCTCGCGCACCAGACGATGCTGATCAACGAGAACAGGCTTTCGCCGATGAACCCCGAGCATCGGAAGTTCCTGCTCGGCGAGATGGAGAAATTCCTGTTCGGCGACGGCGCCGAGAAACCGGCCGGTTACGTCCCCGAGGACGGCCCACCCGACGACCCCGGGGCCGCCGGCGCCTCCTCGACCTGACGCTTCGCGCGCGCGTCCTTCTCGGCGAGGCGGATCGCCTTCACGTCGAGCGGGCGGATTTCGCGGATCGTGCACGAGATCGGCAACAGTCCGCGGTTGCTGACGTAGACCTGGTCGAATTTCGCGCTCAAGCGGCCGCCGTGATTGCGGAAACCGATGGTGTCCGCGAAGTCCAGTTCGCTGCAGGGCGCGAAGAGTTCGACCAGGTACGCCTGGCTGGGACGCGTCCACAGCGCGAACGCGCCGTCGCCGAGCGGCGTCCAGCCGTTGTAGCTGCCGAGATAGACGATGCTGTCGACCGGATCGCCGGCATGATTGCGATAGAGCGCGAGGCGCTCCGCATCGCGTTGGGCCACGTTGCTGGCGCAGCCGGAGAACAACGCCGCGCACGTCAGCGCGGCCAGGAATCGGATCGAAGTGCGCATGGGGAACCTCCGCAGGGGGCGTCGAACGACGAGCGTCGAAGAGTATGGACAACGGGGCGAAGACGGAGAACCGCCGACGAATCCGATCATGCGCCGCCCTCCGGCGGACGCAAGCGGCCGCGATCGGCGCATTCAGCGCCCGTCCGGCTTGCCCTGACGGCCCCGGACCCGTATCATCTCGCGCTCACCCGTGGCCGGGTAGCTCAGTTGGTAGAGCAGGGGATTGAAAATCCCCGTGTCGGGGGTTCGATTCCCTCCCCGGCCACCACTCGAAATTTCCGAAAAAGCCGCGATCCGTTCGCGGCTTTTTCGTTGTCCGGCGCATCGAGCGCCGGTGAGTCGATACAAGTCCGGGCCTACTCTTCGCCCTGCTCCCGGCCAGGATAGACGCGCCCGTCCTTCATCACCCAGACGACCCGTGCCGTGCAGGCGATGTCCTCGACCGGGTCGCAGGCCAGCGCGACCAGATCGGCCGCTTTTCCGGGCGCGATCGAGCCCAGCGCGTCCCCCTGGCCGAGCAGTTCGGCGGAGACGATCGTCGCCGACCGCAGGGCCTGCATCGGGGTCATCCCGTAGCGGACGAGGTAGGGGAACTGGCGGGCGTTCTCGCCGTGCGGATACACGCCCGCATCGGTGCCGTAGGCCAATCGCACGCCGCTGCGCACCGCCTTGGCGAAACCCTCGCGCTGCGCCCCGGTGGTGTCGAGATTCTTCTGCAGCGATTCCGCGCTCCAGCCCGCGGCGCGGCCGACGCTGTCGATGTAATCGCCGTTGTAGATGTCCATCACCAGCCACGTGCCATGGCGCTTGGCGAGCGCGATGCCTTCGTCGTCGATCAGCGAGGCGTGCTCGATCGAACGGGCGCCCCCGCGGATCGCCTGGCGAATGCCCTCGGCGCCGTGCGCATGCACGGTCACCGGATGGCCGCGCCGCTTCGCGGTCTCGACCGCGGCGCGGATCTCGGCTTCGCCGTACTCGACGTCGTTCACCTGCGTGCCGTCGGTCAGCACGGCGCCGGTGCCGATCATCTTGATCCAGTCCACGTCGCCGTCGAGCAGGCGACCGACAGCGTCGCGGACCTGCGCTTCGCCCCTGGCCACCCCCATGCGCATGCGCGGCGGGATGCGCGTCGGGTCGATCCGCCCCGAGACCTCGCCACCGCCGCCGGGGACGGTGACGTAGGCGCCGGCGACGAACATCCGCGGCCCTTCCACCCAACCGTCGCGGATCGCGTCGCGCAGCGCCACGTCGGTGTAGGCGTTGTAGGCGCCGACATCGCGGACGGTGGTGAATCCGGCGCGCAGGGTGGCGCGGGCATGACGGGCGCCGAGCAGGACATCGCGCTCCGGCGTAGCGCGGAGATAAGCGTCGACATCGGACGCCTGGATGTCGCCGAGCAGGTGGGTATGCATGTCCATGAAGCCCGGCGCGACCGTGGCCCGGCTCCAGTCGAGCACCCGGGCATCGCCGTATCCGCCCGCGCCCCAGGGCGCGAGTTCCGCGAATCGGCCGTCGCGGACGAGGATGGCCTGATCGCGCAGGACCACGCCGCGCTCGACGTCCACGACCCGTCCCGCATGCACCACCAGCGTCTCGCCGGCGCGCGCGGGCGCGGCGACGCACGGCAGCACCGACATCAGCAGGACCGACGACAGCAGGCCATTCGGAAGCTTCGGCATCGCGACGACGGTCCCGGCGGTTCGGAGGCGGGGACATCATCGAAGCCGGCCGTCCCCCTGTCCAGCCGCCGCGCAAGGCGCCGGACCGGGCCAACGGGTTTTTAAGGTCGCCCGGCTATGATCCGGTCGACCGCAACCGCGGAGATCGGGGGGTCGCATGCGCCGGTTCGCCCAGCTTCTGTCCGTTCGAATGTCGTCGCTCGCGCTGCTGTCGGTCCTGAGCGCGCCTGCCCTCGTCGGAACGGTCGCCGCCGCGGAAGTCGCGTCGGTCGACACCCTCGACATCGGCCGTTACGCCGGCGAGTGGCACGAGATCGCCCGGCTGCCGATGTTCTTCCAGCGCAACTGCACCGGCGAGATCACCGCGCAGTACACGCTGCGCGAGGACGGCATGGTCGGCGTGACCAATCGCTGCCGCAACGAGGACGGCGAGATCGACACCGTCGAAGGCGTCGCCCGACGCGATCCCGACCATCCGGGGCGCCTGGAGGTGCGGTTCGCGCCGGACTGGTTGTCCTGGCTGCCGCTCACCTGGGCCGACTACTGGGTGATCGCGCTCGATCCGGAGTACCAGTGGGCGGTCGTGGGCGAGCCCGGCCGCGAATACCTCTGGATCCTCTCGCGCACGCCGGACATGCCGCGCGAACGCTTCGACGAGCTCAAGGCCCGGGCCGCGGCGATGGGTTACGACCTCGAACCCCTGATCGTCAGTGCCCCGCTGCGCTGATCCGCGCAACGGCCGATGACCCGAAGCGCCGCGGCCGCCGACCGCGAGGCGGGTCCGCGCTAGTATTGCCGTCCGACCTTCTGGTGGAGCGCGCGATGCGGCGTTGGATGTTCCGATCTGTGGCGATGGCGACGGCCGTCTTCTCCCTGGCCCTTGCGGGCTGTTCGACCGGCCCGGTCCGGCGGGTGTCCGAGCCCACCGTCAGCATCCAGCAATTGAGCGTCGGCGCCGACGGGCAGTGGTCGGTCGAATTGCGGCTGCAGAATTTCAGCAACGTCGCGATGCGCTTCGAACGGATCGCGCTCACCCTGCGCGCCGGCGGCGAAACCGCCGGCGAACTGCGCGCCGAACCGGCGCTCGACGTCGGCCCCGAAGCCGCGGACACGACCGTGGTGAAGTTGACGCCCACCGCAACAGCGCGGCTGACCATCGCGGACGCGCTGGCCGATCGCCGCAATCTCGAATACAGCCTCGAAGGCACGCTCTCCGCCTCGGCCGAAGCGCGCAAGGCCCGCGAATATCCGGTCGAACGCAACAGCGCGCTCAGCCCGGTGCCTGGCCTGCCCGGCGTCCTGCGCTGATTTGCTGCGACGCAGCATCCGCGCGCGTTTTTCCGCCGCCCGGAGCGAAGAGCCTTTGCTCGAATTCCGGGCTCCATGATCCACGCGTCGTCATCGACGCATCCGTCCACTTCCGCCTCCGGGCCCGGTCGCCATGAACACCTACAAAGCCCCGCTCGCCGACATCCGTTTCGCTCTGTTCGATGTGCTCGACAGCGAGCGCGCCTTCGCGCGGCTCGGTTTCCAGGACGCCAACCGCGAACTGGTCGACGCCATCCTCGAAGAAGGCGCGCGCTTCACCGAATCCGTGATCGCGCCGCTGAACCGCGTCGGCGACGAGCACGGCTGCGTCCTCGACAAGGACACCGGCAAGGTGACCACGCCGCCGGGCTTCCGCGACGCGTATCTGCAGTTCGCGGAGAACGGCTGGGCCGGCCTCACCTCGCCCACGGAGTTCGGCGGCCAGGGGCTGCCGCATTCGGTCGGCGTACCGATCAAGGAGATGATCGACGCCGCCAATCTCGCCTGGGGCAATTTCCCGCTGCTCTCGCACGGCGCGACCGAAGCGCTGATGCATCACGGCGAAGACTGGCAGAAGGAAGTGTTCCTCAAACCGATCGTCGAGGGTCGCTGGACCGGCACCATGTGTCTGACCGAACCGCATTGCGGCACCGACCTCGGGCTGCTCAAGACGCGTGCGGTCCCGAAGAGCGACGGCAGCTACGCGATCACCGGGACCAAGATCTTCATCACCGCCGGCGAACACGATTTCACCGACAACATCGTGCATCTCGTACTCGCCCGGTTGCCCGACGCGCCTGCCGGCAGCAAGGGCATCTCCATGTTCATCGTGCCCAAGGCGAAGGTGAACCGCGACGGTTCGCTCGGCGAAGCCAATGCGGTCCGCTGCGGCGCGCTCGAGCACAAGATGGGGATCCACGCCTCGGCCACCTGCGTGATGAATTTCGACGGGGCCGAGGGTTGGCTGATCGGCGAACCGCACAAGGGCCTGATGGCGATGTTCACGATGATGAACACGGCGCGCCTCGCGGTGGGCCTGCAGGGATTGGGCCTGTCCGATCGCGCCTACCAGAACGCCCTGCGCTACGCCCGCGACCGCCTGCAGATGCGCGCGCTGTCGGGCGCGAAATTCCCCGAAAAGCCGGCCGATCCGATCATCGTCCATCCCGACGTCCGGCGCATGCTGCTGACCCAGAAGGCGCTGATCGAAGGCGGTCGACTGCTCGGCTATCACGCCGCTTCGCTGGTCGATGAAGTCGCCCACGCGCCGGAGGCCGCCGATCGCGAGCGCGCCGACGCCCTGCTCGGCTTCCTGACCCCGATCGTGAAGGCCTGCCTCACCGAATGGGGCATCGAGTGCACCTACCACGCCCAGCAATGCTTCGGCGGCCATGGCTACATCCATGAATGGGGCATGGAGCAGTTGGCGCGCGACGCCCGCATCACCACGATGTACGAAGGCACCACCGGCATCCAGGCGCTGGACCTGATGGGCCGCAAGGTGATGCAGCTGAAGGGCGCAGGCCTGCGGGTCTTCCTCGGGATGATCGAGGAATTCTGCGTCGCACAGGCGGACAACGCGGCGCTCGCGGAATTCGTCGGGCCGCTGCGCGCGATCGCGCAGGAATGGCAGCAGTTGACGATGCAGATCGGCCAGCGCGCGATGGCCGACGCCGACGAGGTCGGCGCCGCGGCCTGGGACTATCTGTTCTATTCGGGTTATGCCGCCCTCGCCTACTGGTGGGCACGCAGCGTCGCCGCCGCGGAAAACTCGACGCAGCCGCAGGCCTTCAGGGAGGCCAAGCGCGAGACGGCGCGTTTCTATTTCGCCCGCCTGCTGCCGCGCACCCGCGCCCACGCCGCGGCGATCGCCACCGGTACCGCGCCGCTCATGGCGCTGTCCGCGGAGGCGTTCGGAGAATGACCCCGGCCGGCGCCGCGAGCGCGCCGGCCCCCTCAACAATTGTCGCGAAATGGGTATATGCTCGGCCCTCATATGGAGGCCGACACACCCACGTTGCGCCTGATCCCCGGGGGCGAGCCCCCGGACCGGATCCCCCACCGGGCAGCCGATGAGGCCCGGGGCGATACCGACTCCGTTTCCCTGCGCATCCCCCTTCGCGCTTCCGATACCCACCACCCCGAGGCCGCCATGCCCGCGCGGCTGGATGCGGTGCGATTGTTGTCGCTGGACGCGCACGGCCGCGTGCTCGACTGGATCAGCTGGCAGGACGCCGCCTGCCTGTACGCCCGCGGCGCGGTCGCCTGGACCCTCGGCGAGCCCTGCCTGAGCATCCACGGCGGCATCAATCGCATCACCGGCGAACGCAGCACGCTCGAATTGCATCCGATCGTCGCCGCACGCGGCCACGCGCGGGCGCATGCGCTCGATCCCACGCCGGCGCTCAGCAACGCCGCGCTGTTCGCCCGCGATCAGCATCTGTGCCTGTACTGCGGCAAACACTTCAGCCGCCAGTCGCTCACGCGCGACCACGTGATGCCGATTTCGCGCGGCGGTCGCGACGTCTGGGAAAACGTGGTTTCGGCCTGTTTCCACTGCAATTCGCGCAAGGGCGGCCGCACGCCTCAGCAGGCGTCGATGCCGCTGCTGGCGGTGCCTTACCGGCCGAGCTGGATCGAACATCTGATCCTGTCGAACAGGAACATCCTCGCCGACCAGATGGCGTTCCTGAAGACGCATCTGCCGAAGAATCCGCGCGGCACCTCGATCCTCAGCTGACCGCACTCGCCGCCGGCGGCGGCCGGCGTCCCGCGCATCCGGCCCGATCGCGCGTCTCGCACCCCGCGAACGACGACGGACGGGCGCGCCATTCCGCGGCATGCGTCGCATTCTTCGGGCATCAGCGCCGCAAACTGACGCAGAAGGTAAGAAAACGCCGCAGCGCGCGCGTTGACGGGAAAAACAGGCTTGGCGACACTTTCGCGATTCTCGGAACCGAGCTTGGAATCATGTCGTTGACGCTGGGCCTGACAGGGATGGATCAAGCCACCGAACTCGCGTTGAAGGCCGCCTTCAACGATGCGAGCCCGCGCGTGCGCGGCTGGTCGATGGTCGCCGAAAACGATGCCGACTTCGTCATCGTCGACATGGACAGCATGTACGGTCCGATGAGCTGGCTGCGGCTGCATGCCGCCGGCAAGCGCGTGATCGGGCTGACCTCCGCACCCCGCACCCAGGCCGACTTCCGCCTGCCGCGGCCGTTCGACGGCCATCAGCTGGCGGCGGTGCTCAGCGAGATCGGCGGTCCCGCCGCCGCGCCTGCGCCCGAGGCGGCCCCGCCGCCGCCTGCCGCGCCGGCGCCCGTCGCCGCCAGGCCCGAGCCGGTGCCCGCACCGGCTTCCGCGCCGCAGCCCATGCCCGCCCCGGTCCAGGCGCCGGCACCGGCGCCTGCGCCGGCTTCGGTCGCGCCTCCGCCGCCCGCTCCGGCGCCGATTCCTACACCGACACCGACACCCGCTCCCGCCCCGGCGCCCGTCGCGCAGGCCCAACCCGTCGTCGCCGCCGAGCCCGAACCCGCCGCCCCGCGCAGCACCGCCTTCGCGCACTGGCTGCGTCCGGGCGCCCTGACCGGCCGGGCCCGTTACCAGAGCGGCAAGGGGCCGGAGGTCTTCATCGACTTCGCCCAGCGCCAGTACTACGGTCCCGCCACGCTGAAACCGCTGGCCGAGTATTTCGTGGCCACGGTCGGCCTGCGCGACTTCGAGCAGCTGGACGACAAGGCCTGGCAGGCCGCCACCGCCCCGCTCGGCGCGCCGATGCCCCTGAATCGCCTGCAGTGGTTCGGCGGCCTCCTCGCAGGCGAAGGCAAACTGCTCGCCGGCTACAACCCGGACGGCAAGTTCAGCCTGACCAAATGGCCGGAAACCGAGCGCGAATTCCCGCGCCACTTCCGGATCGCGACCGCGATGATGAAAGGTCCGCAGTCGGTCGCCGAAATCGCCGCCGCCAGCAGCGTCCCCGCCGCCGACGTCATCGACTTCATCAACGCCAACCTCGCGACCGGATTCGCCGAACAGCCCGGCGAGGGCGCGGCGACGGCCGGCGAGACCAAGTCCGGCGGCCTCTTCGACCGCCTGCGCGGCCGCTGATCCCCCGCGCGCAGGCCCGCCCTGCCCCGTGCGACGCCTTCCCCTCCGGGCGGAGGCGTCTTTGTTGCCGCTGCCCGGCGACAAGGGGGACAATAGCGCGTTGACCTCCGACCCCCCGACATCATCGTGATCGACTCCGCGCGCTACCCGCGCCTCTCGCGCATCGCCATCCCTGCCGATCTGCGCCAGTTCCCGGAAGACGAGCTTCCCGCCATCTGCGAGGAACTGCGCGCCTACCTCATCGAATCGGTGGGCAGGAGCGGCGGCCATTTCGGCGCCGGCCTCGGCGTGATCGAACTCACCGTGGCGCTGCACTATCTCTACGACACGCCCAACGACCGCATCGTCTGGGACGTCGGACACCAGACCTATCCGCACAAGATCCTCACCGGCCGCCGCGACACCATCCACACGGTCAAGCAGAAGGACGGCGTGGCCCCGTTCCCGAAGCGCGAGGAAAGCGAATACGACACGTTCGGCGTCGGCCATTCGTCGACCTCGATCTCCGCGGCGCTCGGCATGGCGATCGCCGCCGCGCGCACCGGCAGCACGCGGCGCATGGTCGCGGTGATCGGCGACGGCGCGATGACCGCGGGCATGGCCTACGAGGCCCTGAACCACGCCGGCGGCATGGACGAAGAACCCAACCTGCTGGTGATCCTCAACGACAACCAGATGTCGATCAGCGAGAACGTCGGCGGGCTGACCAAGATGCTCGGTCGCATGACCGGCAGCCGCACGCTCAACGCGCTGCGCGAGGGCGGCAAGAAACTGCTCGGCGACAAGCGCACCAGCAAATCGGCGCGTTTCGTCCGCCGCTGGGAAGAGCACTGGAAAGGCATGTTCGTGCCGTCCACGCTGTTCGAGGAAATGGGCCTCCACTACACCGGCCCGATCGACGGCCACGACGTCGCCGACCTGATCGCGGCGCTGAAGACGCTCAAGACCCTCAAGGGCCCGCAGCTGCTGCACATCATCACCACCAAGGGCAAGGGCTACGAGCTCGCCGAGGGCGATCAGATCGGTTACCACGCGGTCTCGCCGTTCGACCCCGAGAAAGGCGTCGTCTCCAAGCCCGGCGCGAAGAAACCGACCTACACCGACGTGTTCGGCGATTGGTTGTGCGACATGGCCGCGGCCGACCCGCTGCTGCTGGGCATTACCCCGGCGATGCGCGAGGGCTCGGGCCTGGTGCGCTTCAGCAGGGAATACCCCGACCGTTATTTCGACGTCGCGATCGCCGAACAGCACGCCGTCACCCTCGCCGCCGGCATGGCCTGCGAAGGCGCGAAACCCGTGGTCGCGATCTACTCCACCTTCCTGCAGCGCGGGTACGACCAGCTGGTGCACGACGTCGCGATCCAGAATCTCGACGTGCTGTTCGCGATCGACCGCGGCGGCGTCGTCGGGCCCGATGGCGCGACCCACGCCGGCAACCTCGATCTGAGCTATCTGCGCTGCGTGCCGAACATGGTGATCATGGCGCCCGCCGACGAAAACGAATGCCGGCAGATGCTGAGCACCGGCCATCGTTACGCGGGCCCGGCCGCGGTGCGCTATCCGCGCGGCAGCGGCCCGGGCGTCGCGGTGCAACCGTCGCTCGACACGCTGCCCATCGGCAAGGCCGAACTGCGCCGCAAAGGCGCGAAGGTCGCGCTGCTCGCGTTCGGCGCGATCGTGCCGGCCGCGGAACAGGTCGGCGAGGCGCTCGGCCTGACCGTGGTCAACATGCGTTTCGTGCGCCCCCTGGATCGCGCGTCGATCCTCGAACTGGCCAAGACCCACGAAGGGTTCGTGACGCTGGAGGACAACGTCGTCGCCGGCGGCGCCGGTTCCGGCGTGGCCGAACTGCTGGCCGATGCGGGCATCGCGATGCCGATCCTGCATCTCGGCCTGCCGGACGAATTCCAGCACCACGCGAGTCGCGAACAGTTGCTCAGCGAGGCGGGGCTGGACGCGGACGGCATCCGCGCCGCGGTGATCGCGCGCTGGCCCGCGCTCGGCGCGTCGCCCGCCGCGCGCGCAGCGGGCTGATGCCCCGGATCGCGCGTCTCTCCGGCGCCGCCGGACTGCTGCTGCTCGGCGGTCTCGCGGGCGCCTGGCTCGGTCGCGATGCGACGCCACGCGACGTCGCACCCGCAACCTCGCCGCAGCCGACGCCCTCGACCGCGCAGGACGCGCCGCCGCTGACGCTCCCGAACACCCACGTGCATCGGGTACCGAACGCGGTCACCGGCAGACCGTACGAGGTCTGGGTCGATCTCCCGCCGTCCTACGCCGACAGCGCCACGCCCTATCCGGTCGTTTTCACGACGGACGCCGAATACGGTCTGCCGGTGATCCGCAGCCTGCGCCGTCGGGTCGGCGCGAAGGGTCGCAACATCGAGGACTTCGTGCTCGTCGGGTTGTCGTACGGCGTGGGCGAGATGTCCATGCCGAGCAAGCGGCGCGATTACACGCCGACCGATCCCTTCGCGCGCCCCGGAGCGTCGCCGGCCGGCGAGAATTACGACCGCGCGAGTACCTACGGCGAGGCCGCCGCCTATCGCGACTACATCGAACGCGACGTGTTTCCGCTGATCGCGGCGCGCTACCGCGTCGACATGCGTCGGAAGGTCTATGTCGGCCATTCGCTCGGCGGCCTGTTCGGCAGCTACGTGCTGCTCACGAAGCCCGAGATGTTCAGCCACTACATCCTCGGCAGCCCGTCGCTGTGGTTCGATCGCCGCACGATCTTCGATCTCGAAGCCGACGCGGCGCGGCAGCGGCGCGATCTGCCCGCGAACGTGTTCCTGTCGATCGGGGCCCACGAAACGACCGGCGAAGGACCGCGCCGCATGGGCGGCACCGACATGGTCGGCGACATGGCGCGATTCGGAAAGGCGCTCGAAAGCCGCAGTTACCCCGGACTGCGCCTCCGCAGCGAAGTGCTCGACGACGAGGACCACCTGACCGTGCTGCCGCGCACCATCACCCACGGGCTGCTGTGGGCCTTGCCCGGGACCGGCCCGTACCGCGGCTACTGACCCTCGCCCGTCATGTCCGCGAAACGCGGCGAGGCTCAGGGCTCCTCGACCGCGTATCCCTTCGCCACCAGCCGCTGCAGCAGGCCGTCGGCGCCCAACAGCTCACCGACCGGCAGCACGGCGAAGGTGCTGTCGTTCTCGCGCAGGGATTTCTCGGCGGCCGACAACCAGACGTTCTCCAGGCGCGACTGGATGTCGTGCATGCCCTGTTTGCGCGCGAACGCGGTGTCGGTGAGCGCGTCGCGGCAACCGGTCAACTGGGTACGGTACGGGAGATTGCGCAGCGTCTCGATGTCGCCTTCGGCCCAGGCGTTGGCGCGACCCACCATGGTACCGAGATCGCCCTCGATCCGATCGAGCGTGCGCCGGAAGCATTCGAGATCGTTGAACGTCTCGCTGGAGAAATCGCGCAGCGCGCCCTTCGGATCGGTGATCTTCAGCTTGATCTGCGGCGTGGTGATCTTCACCTTGGCGCGCTTCGCCGCCTTGCGCGCGACGTCCGAGGCCAGCGAATCCTGGGTCATACCGCTGCGCTCGATCGCCTTGTTGTACAGCTCCAGCGCCGCGAACACCGGGCGCCATTCCTCGATCCCGCGGTCGCCGCCGATGTAGCGCTTCTTCAGCGCCTGCCAGCGCGCGTACTGCGCCGGCGGCACGATGTCCTGCAGGGTCTTGCCGTCGGGATTCTTGCGCGCCTTGAAGGCCGACGGCAGCAGGGTGAGCCCGCGGAAGAAACCGACCTCGATGTCGAGATCGACGGACGGCGGCATCAACAACTCCTGCGATTCGGCGATCCGGCGCTCGACGTTCGAGGACTCCCATTCCATCCGCTTCGGCAGCGGGCTCTGGGTGCCGAGAATCCACAGCACGCGCTGGCCGTTGCGCACCTTCCACAGGCCCGGACCGGCGAAACGCCCGGAGACGACGATGGCATCGATGTCCTGCAGATCGGAGGGCGCCTGCACTTCCTGCAACCCGTCCTCGGCGGGGGCGGGAGACGGCGGCGGCGTCTGCGCGGAAGCGGGGACTGCCGCGACGGCGAGACAGGCGGCAAACAGCAAGGAGGAAACGGGGGAGCGAAAACGCATGCGCGAATCCTTGGCATGGGGGAGACAGGACGCCGCGCAGTGTCCGACAAAAAAGCCCGGCACGGGCCGGGCTTTCGGGATCGCGTTCAGCCGGGCGAGAGCTTGGCCGAAGCATCGGATTTGGTCGTGCCTGAGCAACCGGCATCCAAACTCGCTCTCGCGTTAAATCGCAGCGTAGCGTACCTCGGCGCGGCTGTCATCCAGCAAAAGCCCCTGTTGCCCCTACCCTACTTCCGGTCGCCCTTCTTCACCCGTGGCGGCGCTGGCGTCGTGCCGAGCGCTGCCCGCTGGTCCTCCCACAACACTGGCGGGTTGATCAGCAGCGCGCTGAGCCGGACCCCATCCGGCAGGGCGTCTTCCAGGATCGCGGCCACGATGTCCGGCGCCAGCAGGGTCAGGTTGAGGTGCTTGGCAAGATAGCTATGGTCGGCGCCGTCGCGCTGTGCGATCTCACGAAGCGACGAGACCTCGCCCGCCTCGATCATCCGCAACCAGCGATGGCCACGGGCCAGCGCAAGTTGCAGCGGCGTAGCGCCGGTTCGAGTCCGTTCGCCGGATTCGCCCCGGGGACCGCCGACGGCGACCACCCGTCGACCGCTCCGCTGCCGCAGGGTGATCGGGACGTTCAGCACGACGCTGCCGTCGCTGGCGACCACCTCGCTGGCCTGCCCCGCCACCGTCAGGGTCGGGCGGTTCATGCGACCGCCTCGGCGACCTGCCGGGCATCCGCGGCGAGGCTGCCGATGCCGCCGGGGCGCAGGCGGAGTTCCAGGTTCGTCGGCGTCACGATGACCCGCTCTACCAGCAGCCGGACCAGCCGCTGCTGCTCGGCGGGAAACAACTGCTCCCATACCCGGTCGACCTGCGTCATCGCGACCGTGACCTGCGCTTCATCCAGCGTGGGGTCGAGGGCGAGCGCCTGCGGGATCATCGCTTCGATCATCTCCGGCGCGCGCAGCAGTTGGCGCAGTTGTCCGACCACCGCAACCTCCAGTTCGGCTGCCGGCAGGCGCGGCAGGCCCGACGTGCCCCGCCCTTCGTGGATGTCGCGCGTGCTCAGGTAGTAGCGGTAGGTGCGCCCGTTGGCCTTGGTCGTGTGCCACGGCGACAGGGCGCGGCCGTCGGGGCCGGTCAACAGGCCCTTCAGCAGGAAATCGACCTTGCCACGCGAAGTCGCGGAACGGACCCGGCCGTTGATCTGCAGCAGCGCATGCGCCTCGTCCCACAGCGCCTCGTCGATGATCGCCGGGTGCGTACTCTCGACGTACTCGCCACGATGCTTGAGTTCGCCCAGATAGGTGCGGCAATGGAGCATGCCGTGGATGGAACTCTTGTCGTGCAGCTTGCCGAGCCGCACCGTACCCGCCTTCGTCGTCCACGTCTTGTTGCACCAGCCGCGCGCCCTCGCCTCCTGCACGACCTTCAGGATCGAGCCCAACTCGACGAAACGACGGAAGATCGTCCGGACCTGTTCGGCCTCCCTCTCATTCACCACCAGCCGTCGATCCACGACGTCATACCCCAGCGGGCAGATCCCGTGCATCCACAGGCCCTTCTTCTTGCTGGCGGCGAACTTGTCGCGGATGCGCTCGGCGGTCAGCTCGCGCTCGAACTGCGCGAACGCGAGGAGGATGTTCAGCATCATCCGTCCCATCGCGTCCGTGGTATTGATCTGCTGTGTGACGGACACGAAGGTCGTGCCGTATTCCTCGAAGACCTTGATCAGCTCAGCGAAGTCGAACAACGATCGCGTCAGGCGATCAATCTTGTAGACCACGACGATGTCGATCTGGCCTGCGCGGATATCGTCCATGAGGCGCTGCAGGGCGGGACGCAGCAGCGTGCCGCCGGAGAAGCCGCCGTCGTCGTAGTCGCCTGCAACCGGGATCCAGCCTTCCATCCGCCGGCTGGCGATGAACGCCGCTCCGGCATCGCGCTGGGCGTCGATCGAGGTGTATTCCGCATCGAGTCCCTCGTCCGTGGACTTGCGGGTGTAGACCGCGCAGCGCAGGCGTTTCGGCAGAACGGCGCTCATCGGCCACCTGCCTTGCGCAATCCGAAGAAGGCTGGCCCACTCCAGCGGGTGCCCGTAATCGCGCGGGCGATCATCGACAGGCTCGGGTACCGCTTGCCGGCGTACTCGAATTCATCGTCTGGCAGGACCCGGACCCGATGTTCGACGCCAGCATAGACGCGGATCAGTTCCGTACCTGCAATCGGCGTCGCTCCTGTCTTCTGTCGCTTCAGCGTGCCGGTCGCGACCAGTTCGTCGATCCGGCGGTTATTACGTTCGAGCAAGCTGCAGTCGGTCTTGGCGAACTCGATCTCCTGCCAGCGATAGGCGATGCGCTTCTCGACAAAGCGTCGATTGGCGATAGGCGGATCGCTGCCGAAGAGGCGATGCCATTCCTTCTTGATATCAGGCCACGACCAATCGGCCAGGTCTGCGATGCGCGCTGCCATCGATGCGGACGCAACTGCGGGAGGGGAGTGTTTCGTCATGCCTGTGGACTCCGGTGAGCGGGGTTGGCATGTACGCGTGGGTGGCCGCCAAAGCCAAGACCAACCGGAGAGGGCACGCCGACGGCTGTCGTGTGCGCGTCGCCGCCGCGCAGGCGGCGCAGGCCCTGGGCCAGCAGTGCGGCGGCCTCCGTGCGCCGCTGTGCCGGCGTCATACGCGCCGGGTCGTGAAGGTTGGAAGGCGTCAAGGGTGTCCCGCTGGAATGTCGAACCAGCGGGCAGTGTCCCAGTATTGTCGTTTTGTTGTATCGCAGAGAAGCGTAATTCTCTCGCTATAGAATCCGGGAAATGAGGTGCTTACTCCGTCGTTGGCGACCGGCGAAACTTCGAAATAATCATGCGGCACGACGCGGGCGCCAGACGGTGTGCGTCTGGTTCAATCGGGCATTGCAGCGCGCCGCAGCGCATCGGCGATCTCCAGCACGAACTCGCAAAGGTAGGCAACGCTGCCATTGGCGCCCGTTTCGATGCTGTTGGCAAGTACGCACCGCACGGCGTGCTCCAAGTCGCTGGCCTCACGAAGCGCAGTAGCGGTTGAAACGCCCGTGCAAACCGACAACAAAGAACGTTGTTCGACCGGGACGTCGCGGAACGGGGTTTCACGAGTAGTCTCGGTCATGTTCAGCTCCCGCGGAGACAGGCAGTCGGGAGGTTTGGCTGATGTCGGGCAGCCTCATAAAGCTCTGATACAGTATTTAAAGCCATGGTCGTTCTCCATAGGAACGGTGGTGGTCAGGGCGACCGGGGTGTTGACGCACCTCGGCCGCCCGCTTCTTACCGGCTTTCGCCAGCGCACCTGTGGCGCATGGGGCCATCTGATACTCATGGCGCCTATGCGTTTGTGAGCCTCCATACAGGCATTGTTTCCATTCAAAGGCAACCGTGCATGGTGCTGCATGGTGTCTATGCTTGCGGGCTCGAATCCTAGTCCCTTTACTTGTTCTTTCTACGGACGTGAAAATGTTCTTTGGCCCCAGCACGTCATGTTGAGTCAGACAGCCCAGTTGCATGAACCTTCAAGACGCCAAATAACATTTTATTAACAACACGCTGCTCCGATCCGCTACCCTTCAGGAATGCCCGTGCTCTCCACACTCCTGCGTGTGATGCTGATTCTGATCCTGATATTGAATGGGGTCGGAGGTGCTTATGCGTCCGCTGGAATGCAGTTGAAGTCCACACAATCGCATTCGCTCACAAGTGCGAACAAGCAGCAGGCCGTTACGCCTCCGTGTCCTGATCATCATGGCGCAATGGCAGTGGAACCTCAGACGACCGAGCGCGAACAGCCTGCAAGCCCGCCTTCATCGGGTGACCGGCACGGCAGCCCCGACTGCTGTGATCCATCGCATTGCAAGTGTCCCTGCATGCATGCCTGTGCCGCCCTGCCTGTCCTGGCGGTCAGAATGCCCGTTCCCCTGGGCAATGATGTCGGTGTGCGTCGCCTCTCCCTTGGGCACCCTGCCCCGGTGCTTCCTCATCTGATCCGACCTCCGATCGGCTAAGCGTCTTCTCGGCGCTTACGGCGCCGGCTGGCGTGCGCGCTCGTCCGCGATCTGCGGTCTGGGCGTTGCACCTCGTCAAGTCCGCGCCCTGCGGACCTATTTGGACGTTCGGAGATTCTCATGTCATTCGATTCAGACGCTGGCTCTGCCGGCGGCCCGCGGCATGTGTCGCGGCGCCGCTTCGTGCAGGGACTGGCCGCCGGCGGCGCGCTCGCCGGCCTGGGCCTTTGGGCCAAACCTTCCTGGGCGTTGAAATCGCCCGGCCAAACCGAAGTGCTGGCCGGCACGGATTTCCGGCTCAGCATCGGCGAAACGCCTGTCAACTTCACTGGACGGACGCGGCCGGCGATCACCGTCAACGGCAGCCTGCCTGCACCGATTCTGCGCTGGCGGGAAGGCACGACTGTCAATCTGCGGGTGGGCAACGCCTTGCCCACCGGATCGATCTACGGCGACATCACTTCGATCCATTGGCACGGGATTCTGCTCCCATCCAACATGGATGGCGCCCCGGGTTTCAGCTTCGACGGCATCCGGCGCGACGAGGCCTATCAATACCGGTTCGATGTTCGTCAGAACGGTACCTACTGGTATCACAGCCACTCTGCGATGCAGGAGCAGGCTGGGCTATACGGAGCGATCATCATCGACGCCGCCGAGCCGGAGCCGTTCGCCTACGACCGCGACTACGTCGTGCTGCTGTCGGACTGGACCGACCTTTCGCCGAAAGCGTTGATGAACCGTCTGAAGAAGATGTCGATGCACGACAACTACTACATGCGCACCGTCGGCGACTTCGTCCGTGATGTGCGTGAGGACGGCCTGAAGGCGACATTGGCCGACCGCCGGATGTGGGGCCAGATGCGGATGACGCCGACAGATCTTTCGGACGTGAACGCCAACACCTATACGTATCTGATGAACGGCACCACGTCGCTCGGCAACTGGACCGCACTGTTCCGCAGCGGCGAAAAGGTGCGTCTGCGGTTCATCAACGGCTCGGCGATGACCTATTTCGACGTGCGCATTCCGGGCTTGAAGATGACGGTGGTTGCCGCCGATGGCCAGTTCGTGCATCCGGTAACGGTGGATGAGTTCCGCATCGCCGTCGCCGAAACCTTCGACGTCATCGTCGAGCCCAGTGGCCAGGACGCATTCACCATTTTCGCCCAGGACATGGGGCGAACCGGCTATATCAGCGGCACGCTGGCGGTGCGTGAAGGTCTGCGCGCTCCGGTACCTGCTGTCGATCCTCGCCCCATCCTCACGCTCGACGACATGGGACACGGTGGGATGGGCGGACACGGCGGACACGACATGGCGAAGATGCCGCCGAGCGACGCTGCTCCCATGGCCGGGATGGACCATAGCCAGCATGGCGCAGCCTCGATGCCGGGCGTGAACCATGGCGCGCAGGGAATGGCTGGCATGCCCGGAATGGACCACGGCGGGGGCATGCAATCGCACCCCGCATCCGAGCAGGGAAATCCGCTTGTGGACATGCAGACCATGTCGCCGACGTCCAAGCTCGACGATCCGGGCATTGGTCTTCGCGACAACGGTCGCAAGGTGCTGACTTACGCAGCGATGCGAACGCTGTTCGAGGATCCCGACGGTCGCGATCCTGGGCGCACGGTGGAGCTGCATCTGACCGGCCACATGGAGAAGTTCGCCTGGTCCTTCAACGGCATTTCGTTCGCGAGCGCGGAGCCGCTGCGCCTGAACTATGGCGAGCGGATGCGGATCGTGCTGGTCAACGACACGATGATGACCCACCCGATCCACCTCCACGGCATGTGGAGCGACATCGAGGACGACGCCGGCGAGTTTCACCTGCGCAAGCACGTCGTCGACATGCCGCCGGGCAGCAAACGCAGCTTCCGCGTCCGCGCCGATGCGCTCGGCCGCTGGCCGTTCCACTGTCACCTGCTTTACCACATGGAGTCCGGAATGATGCGCGAAGTGCGGGTGGAGGAATGACGCCATGAACACCGCCCATCGAAACCATAGAAACGCTGTGCTGGTCGTCGCCATTGGACTGGTGCTGACGGCGACATCCGCCGCAGCCCAGGAGATGGATCACAGTCAGCATCAGATGCCGCCCACGCGCACAGAACCGGCAAAACCCAAGCCAAAGCCAAAACCCGCGTCGGATCGCAACGGCCAGACGAACGCCGGAACATCGGTATCAAGCGATGACCACGCGAACATGCAACACGATCCAGACGCTCCACCAAACACCGTGCAGGACGCCGACGGTATGCCGGGCATGGACCACGGCGCGATGCAACACGATGCCATGCAGGGCATGGATCACGGTACGGCTCGACCCGAGAACGCATCGCAGGTTCCGCAAAACAACACCAAGCCGATGTCGGGCATGGATCATGGCGCCATGCAAGGCATGGACCACAGCGCCATGGGCGATTCCGACCCACCGCCGACCGAACCGCGGCAGCCGATGCCCCCCTTGACCGATGCCGAACGCGCCGCCGCTTTTCCCGAACTCGCCGGACACGACCACGGGCAAACCATCCATTCGTTCTTCATGCTCGACAAACTCGAAGCATTCGACGCGGACCCCGGGACCGGTTTGACGTGGGAGGGGTTGGGTTGGATCGGTAGCGACACGAACCGTCTCTGGCTGCGAAGCGAAGGGGAGCGCACCGACGGCAATACCGAATCCGCCGACCTCGAAGTGCTTTACGGTCGCAGCATCTCGCCCTGGTGGGACATCGTTGCTGGTGTGCGCCACGATTTCAAACCGGGCGCCTCGCAGAGCTTCGCCGCTTTCGGCGTGCAGGGTCTGGCGCCGCAGAAGTTCGAGGTCGAGGCCACGGGTTATGTCGGAGAACGCGGGCAGACAGCCGCGCGCTTCGAGGTCGAATACGAATTGCCGTTTTCCGGCCGTCTGATTCTGCAACCGATGGTCGAAGCCAATCTGTACGGCAAGACCGACCGGATGCACGGAATCGGCTCCGGGCTGAGCACTGCGGAAGTCGGGCTCCGCCTCCGCTACGAGTTCACGCGCAAATTCGCACCCTACGTCGGGGTGGTGTACGAGCGCGCCTTCGGCAATACCGCCGATCTGCGCCGGGACGATTTCGAGCGTGTCGACGACACGCGCATCGTCATCGGTCTTCGCACCTGGTTCTGAGGATCATGAGCATGAAAACGAACAAAAGGAAATTTCTTGTCGTCAGCGTCCTGATCGGACTGGCTTTCCTCGGCGGTGCGGCCGCGATGTATGCGGGCGTCTACAACGTGGCCGCAGACGACCCGCACACCCGTCCGGTTTACGCGATGCTCGAAACCGCTCGGGATCGCTCCATTGCTGCACGCGCCGCCAAGCTGCAGGTTCCGGACGGCTTGGACGATCCTGCCCGCATCCGCCAGGGTGCCGGGAACTACAACGCGATGTGTACCGGTTGCCATCTTGCGCCGGGCATGGCGCCGACCGAGCTGAGCAAGGGGCTGTATCCGGCGCCTCCGGACCTCACACGTGAACGGGTGTCCGCTGCCGAGGCCTTCTGGGTCATCAAGCACGGCATCAAGGCCAGCGGCATGCCTGCCTGGGGCAAGAGCATGGGCGACGACTACATCTGGAACATGGCCGCGTTTCTGCAAGAGCTGCCAAAGCTCGACGAAGCGCAATACGCCGCCTTGGTCGCGAGCAGCGGCGGACATTCGCACGGCGGCGGCGAAACGGAGCCGCATGGGCATGACGACGGCGAGATGGACGATCACGGCGGTGCCATGCCGTCCGGATCGGCAACGCATCCGCATCCCCCCGGTACGCCCCCGCACGACGACAGTCCCGCGAGCGGCAGCCACGCCGGGATGGACATGGGAAGCGGTCAAGCCGCCGAAAGCAAGCCGCACGCGCACGGTCCGAACACGCCGGCCGACCACCACGCCCCGAGGCCGTCGGGCAAAACGACATCGCCCAAGACTGCAGCGAAGCCCGCTACGGGCACCGTCGAGCACCGGCATGCCGACGGCACGGTCGAATCGCATCCCGCGCCTGTACCCAACCCGCCTTCCAACGATGGCCACGACGATCACCACCACTAACCGAGGAACCCGACCATGAACACCAAAACGATGACCCGCTCCCTGCTGCTCGCCGCTTTCATTGCTCCGTTCTCGCTACTCGCTTTCGCGCAGACCAAACCCGACGCGCACGCACAGCACGCCAAACCTGGCGCGGCCGCATCTGCCATGGATGTCCCGCAGGACGCGCTGCCTGCCGTGGAGATCGTCGATCAGTTCGGCAAGGCGCTCGCGTCCGGCGATCTGAAGACCGTCGGCGACCTGCTCGATCCGGCGGTGCTGATTCTGGAGAGCGGCGGCGCCGAACGCTCGCGCGATGAATACCTGGGCCATCATGCGATCGCCGATGCGGCCTTCCTCAAAGGCGCGCATCAGCAGATCAAACGTCGCATCGCGCGCATCAGCGGAGAAACGACGTGGGTGGGCACCGAAAGCGAACTGCACGCGACCAAGGACGGCAAGGCGACGACGACGCTGAGCACGGAAACGATGGTGCTCAACCGCACCCCGCAGGGATGGCGGATCGTCCACATTCACTGGTCTTCACGAACGAAGCGCTGAGGAAACCCCGATGCGCACGCACCGCAACTCTTTCGTCTTGAGTACGTTGGCGGCCAGCCTCGCGCTCAATGCCTGCACACGGCCACCGGAAACGGTGGCCGTGCCATCCGCCGCTCCGCACGCGCACGAATCCGCGGCCGCTCCCGCAGCGACCGCGATGCCTCGCATCCTCGTCCATAAAAGCGCGTCTTGCGGATGCTGCGGATCCTGGGTCGAACATCTGCGCCGATCCGGTTTTGCCGTCGAAGTCCGGAACGAGGACGACATCGGCCCGGTCAAGGCGCGCGTTGGTGTCCCCTACGGTAAGGGCTCGTGCCATACCGCTGAGGTCGGCGGTTATTTCATCGAAGGGCACGTGCCGGCGGAGGACATCAAGCGGCTGCTGGCGGAGCGGCCTGCGGCAAAAGGATTGACGCTTCCGGGCATGCCGGCGGGTTCCCCAGGCATGGAAATGCCGGACGGTCGGATCGACCCCTACACCGTGGAGCTGGTGAACCCTGACGGGAGCACGGCCCCTTTTTCCCGGCACGGCAAAACGGGTTCCTGAAGAAGAAGCAGCGGGACTTGACTCTGGACCATGGTCAAGGGTCGAGACTGGAGTCGGGTCACGAGGAGCAAGCGATCATGATGAAAATCGGCGATCTGGCGAAACGCGCGGGCGTGGGCATCGACACGGTGCGTTACTACGAGCGCGAAGGGCTGCTGCCGCAGGCGCAGCGGCGGTCGTCCGGCTACCGGATGTACGACGAGGACGACATCCAGCGTCTGCGCTTCATTCGCCGCGCCAAGGCGTTGGGGTTCACGTTGCCGGAAGTTCGCGAGCTGCTCGCATTATCGAGCCGCAAGGACGACGACATGGCCGCGATGAAGGCGGCGGCTCGGCAAAAACTGGTCGATGTCGACGCCAAGATTGCCGAATTGACCCGCATCCGCGACGGGCTCGGCGCTTTGATCGACGCCTGCCCCGGTCAAGGCGCCTTGGCCCGCTGCCCGATCCTGAATGCCATCGCAGAGGAACCCGCATGAAACCGCACGATCACACCGACCATCCCGAACATCCATCCGCCACAGCGCACGCATGCTGCGCGAAGCCCTCTCCCGCCGCGACGGGCTTGGTCATCGACCCGGTGTGCGGCATGCAGGTCGACCCTGCTGCAACGCCGCATCATGCCGAACTGGAAGGCATGGCATATCACTTCTGCTCGACCGGTTGCCGCGAGAAGTTTCTGGCCGCTCCGGAAAAGTATCGTTCGCAGACATCGGTTGCGGTCGCGGAGAAATATCATGCCATCGAAGGTGCGATCTACACCTGTCCGATGCATCCGGAGATTCGCCAGCCCAAACCCGGCATCTGCCCGATCTGCGGGATGGCGCTGGAACCCGAGATGCCGAGCCTGGACGAGGACGAGAACCCGGAACTGCGGGATTTCTCGCGCCGGTTCTGGTGGACGTTGCCGTTGACCCTGATCGTGCTGGCGCTGGCCATGCTCGGTCATCGCATCGAGGCGCTGGCGACCGGGATGCGCACTTGGCTGGAGCTTGCTCTCAGCGCGCCGGTGGTGCTGTGGGCAGGGTGGCCTTTTTTCGAGCGCTGCGTGCAGTCGATCCGAAACCGCAGCCCCAACATGTGGACCTTGATCGGCGTCGGCGTGGCTGCGGCGTTCGGCTACAGCGTCGTGGCCACCATCGCTCCTGGTCTCTTTCCTGATTCGTTCCGCGAGCACGGCCGCATCGGCGTGTATTTCGAGGCTGCGGCGGTCATCGTGTCGTTGACCCTCCTGGGCCAGTTGCTCGAACTGCGGGCGCGGTCGAAAACCTCGGCTGCGATCAAGGCCCTGCTGGGGCTGGCACCGAAAACCGCGCGCCGGGTCCGCGAGGACGGTAACGAAGAGGACATACCACTGGAACTCGTCCACGTCGGCGATCGCCTGCGGGTGCGGCCGGGCGAAAAAGTGCCGGTCGACGGCACGGTACTGGAGGGGCGCACGAGCATCGACGAGTCGATGCTGACCGGAGAACCGATTCCGGTGGAAAAAGTCCCGGGTGAGCGCGTCATCGGTGCGACCATCAACGGGACCGGCAGCCTGATCGTACGCGCCGAGAAGGTCGGATCGGACACGGTGCTGGCGCAGATCGTGCAACTCGTCGCGCAGGCGCAACGCTCGCGTGCGCCGATGCAGCGGATGGCGGATCAGGTGGCTTATTGGTTCGTTCTCGCCGTGTTCGGCATCGCCCTCGCGACGTTCTTCGGCTGGGGCCTGTTCGGTCCGGAGCCGTCGTGGACATACGCCGTACTCAACGCGGTCTCGGTGCTGATCATCGCCTGCCCCTGCGCGCTTGGATTGGCGACGCCCATGTCGATCATGGTGGCCACCGGCCGCGCCGCCCAGGCGGGTGTGCTGTTCCGCGATGCGCAGGCGATCGAACAACTGCGCACCATCGACACGCTCATCGTCGACAAGACCGGCACGCTGACCGAGGGCAAACCCGCTTTCCGCGACACCATTTCGGCCGAGGGCTTCGATTCCGACGAACTGCTGCGTCTCGCCGGGAGTCTGGAACAGGGCAGCGAACATCCCTTGGCGGAGGCGATCCTCGCCGAGGCCAGGCGTCGGGAACTGCCGCTCTCGACCGCTGCGGACTTCGATTCGATCACGGGCCAAGGCGTGCGCGGTCGCATCGACGGGCGGGATGTCGCGCTGGGCAATCAAGCGCTGATGGCGTCGATCGGTGCGGACATCGCAGCCGTGCGAAGCAGCGCCGAACATCTGCGCGCACAGGGCGCCAGCGTGATGTATCTCGCGGTCGACGGGCGATTGGCGGGCGCGATCGCCGTGGCCGATCCGATCAAGCCGACGACCCTGGCGGCCCTGAATGCCCTGCGTGCCGACGGCCTGCGGCTCGTGATGGCATCCGGCGATGCGCAGGCGACAGCCGAGACTGTCGGGCGCGAACTCGGCATCGAAGATGTCCGTGGCGGAGTGCGCCCCCAGGACAAGGCCGAGCTGGTCCAGCAGTTGCGCGCGCAAGGCCGTCGGGTCGCGATGGCGGGCGACGGCATCAACGACGCCCCGGCGCTCGCGGCGGCCGATGTCGGCATCGCGATGGGCACGGGCACCGATGTGGCAATGTCCAGCGCCCAGGTCACCCTGGTCAAGGGCGACCTGCGTCGGATCGTACAGGCGCGGGCGATTTCCAACTCGACCGTGGCCAACATGAAGCAGAACCTCGCCTTCGCCTTCGTCTACAACGCCATTGGCGTTCCGATCGCGGCAGGTGTGCTCTATCCGATCTTCGGCCTGCTGCTCAGTCCCATGATCGCCGCGCTCGCCATGAGCCTGAGTTCGGTCTCCGTGGTCGCCAATGCACTGCGATTGGCGCGAACGGCGGTACCCGAACTTCATCCCTCCGACGCCCGCCATGTCGAGCCGGTGCGCGGCGCGTCCTCACATTGACGGCTCATCACTCCCCAGGAACCCCCCATGAAACATCTCGCAACCGCTTCCCTGCTCGCGCTTTGCCTGCTCGCAGGCACTGCCCCGGCCGCCGGCCAGAGCAATCCGCCTTCGGCCGCGAAACCCATGACCGGTCACGCGCAGCAGGGCCACATGGACCACGGCAAGATGGACGGCAAGACCGGCGAGTTCGCAGTGCTGGACGCCAACAAGGACGGCAAGCTGTCCAAGGCGGAACTGGCCAAGCACAAGCTCGGACCGCATTTCGGCATGCTCGACGTCAACAAGAATGGAACCTTGAGCCCGGACGAGTTCGCAGAAGGCAAGGCGATGTGACTCTCGGTTGCGAAGGGGCGCTGTATGCGCTCCTTCGCTCTCGTGATCTGATTTTCAAGGAGGTCTGAAATGTCCAAGCATTCGCATTCCATGCATAGCGGCGGTCACTACGGACGCCTGCTGGCCATGATGGCTCTTTCGTTCCTGGCGATGTATGCGTTGATGTACGCGATGGTCGATCGTTGGGCCAACGTCTACGGCAACATCAACCAGTTCTACATGGCTGGCCTGATGGCAGCGCCCATGCTGGTCATCGAGCTTCTGCTGATGGCGAAGATGTATCCGAATCGCAGATGGAACCTGCTGCTCGCGATCGGCGCCTTGATCTTCATGGCGGCCTGCTGGTTCGGAATTCGGGAGCAAGCGGCGGTGAACGACCGGCAATTCATCCGTTCCATGATCCCGCATCATGCCGGCGCGGTCTTGATGTGCGAGCAGAACCGCCTGAGCGATCCGGCATTGCAGCGCCTGTGCGACGACATCGTCCAATCTCAGCGCTCCGAAATAGCGCAAATGAAGGAACTTCTCGAGAAAGCGCCCTGAATGATCCGCAACAGTTTCGCCAAGGCGTCAAGGAAAGCACGGGTCGCTTCCGAAGTGCGTTATGCGCTCGATGCGCCTGCAGTTGCGGGACGGCCTGGCCTTTCTCCGCACAATTCCGCCATTGCGGCGCAAATGCTCGCCTGGTGCCGCCTCATACGATCTCCAACTTCTCAAGGGAACACGGTCATGCTGAAAGAATTTCTGCTGGTAACTGCGCTGTTCGCCATGCCTGCTATGGCGATCGGCGAAGTCGGCGACGACGCTGCCGTCAAGGTTGTTTTGGAAAGCTATAAGCAGGCGCTGGAACGGCGCGACCTGTCCGGCGTTGAGCGGCTGTTCGCGTCCGACAACGAAGTAGTCGAATCCGGCAAGGTCGAAGGCAGCTACGCGGACTACCGGGATCACCATATCGGTCCCGAGCTCGGACATTTCGAGTCCTTCTCGTTTTCCGACTACCGCGTTGCGGTTCGCATCGAGGGAGGGATAGCGCTGGCCACCGAGACGTATCGCTACACGATTCGCCTGAAAGGCAAGCCCGACGTCATCGAAAGACAGGGGGTGGCGACGAGCGTGCTGAAGAAGACCGATGGCGACTGGCGCATCGTTTCGATGCACAGTTCGTCGCGCACCCCAAAACCGAAACCGCCGGTGACGCCATGAGCATGTCTTCAGAATCGATAGTGGCGATTCTCCTGATATCAGCCGCCCAGGCTGGTTGCACCCCGAATCGCCCGGAATCGAATGGGTCCGGTGAAGATGCGTCGATCACGGGATGGTATATCGAGCATGCTGGGCAGGCCACGCTGCAGAGGTGTGGGCGAAACGAAACTCTGCGGATATCAGGACCGTCAAAACTGAGGGAAAAGGCGGGCGCTTTCGGACTGATCGAAGGCAATCCGGTCTATGTCCGCGTCAAAGGCGAAATTTCCGGTGCTACCCTTTCCATCAGCGATGTCGAGCAGTTCGGCTCGCCCGAGCCTGTTATGGACTGCGCGATGACAGGCGTGGTCATTCTCGACGGCAAATGAGATGGAGGCACCATGGAAGGGAACGCAATTGGATCATTGATCAAACTTTGGCGCGACGATCCAAGCGGCACCTATCGCAGTTGGTTTCTCTGGGAGGAACGGCTGAAGAATTTCCGATCGATCCGTCGGGGACTGCAGCTTGTCGTGCAGGAGATCGAGGAGGGTCGCTTCGGGAACCTGTATCGAGGATCGTCCCTTGAAACCGTCGTGGCGGCGGTTGCCGAACAGCGCCAGATTTTCCGGGGCGCGGACCATGCCTTTCTATGGAAGCCTAAGCTGCGCATTCCCGACATTTACGAGAATCTGGAGAACCAGCGCGCATTCGCGCGTTTCTTGCATGACTGTGCCTGCTGCAACCAGGAAGCCGATGTGTTGCGCGCGATTCGGCAGTTGGATTCCAGTCGGATCAAGGGGCTCGGGCCGGCCGCCGCGAACCTGCTCTACTTCCTTCATCCGACTATCGTTCCGCCTTTCAATACCGCCATCGTGAAGGGCTACAACATGCTGACGGGCGCCAAGGTCAAACTTGGGAAGTGGGACGAGTATCTCGCGATGCGTGCAGGCATGCTGACGCTCAACCAGGAGCATCGCGCACTGCTGTCGAACGACATGGGCGCGATCGCAGGTTTCCTATACGACTTGGGAAACGGACGTTATCCGGTTCCCGACATGGCGAATACCGACGATGGCAAGGCACGTTGGGAGGAGCAGTTGTCCACGATTCGCAATCTCGGCGCCTCGGAAGCTCGCGCGATGCAGCAACGTGCAGACAACGATCATACCCATACCGAAGTCCAGGGATGGCTGAGAGATCTGGGGCAAGCGCTGGGTTACGGCATCTGGATCGCAAGCAACGATCGCAGTCGGGAGTATGCCGGCGGCAGGCTCTGCGACGGGTGCCTGACGGAGTTGCCGTCGTCGATCACGGAGCATGCTGCGGAAGCGGTCCGTCTGATCGACGTCATGTGGGTGGATACCGTGAGCGGGAGAATCGCAGCGGCCTTCGAGGTCGAGCACAGCACCAGCATTTACTCTGGGATTGTTCGAATGCTCGATCTCGCTCTCGGCGTTCCGGAGCATACCGCTGGACTCTACGTGCTCGTCGCTCCGGATGCGCGCGAAGCCGAGGTGCGTTCACAGTTCTCCCGTCCGGCCTTCCTCAGAGTCGCCGAGTTGAATCTGCGTTACCTGCCCTACGGCCAACTGAAGTACCACCGTGAGGCCATCGCCCGGTTCGGGACGGGGCTGAAAGGGATCGAATCGATCGCTCACAAACTATCGCGTTGATCGATTGCACTAGTGCCGGAACCCGGTTGAGCATTGAGTGCGGGATTTCCCTCAGAACAACGCCGGGCGAAAACGCCCGGCGTTGGTGACAATGCCATGCGGGAGAGTGCATGGCCATGTCGGGGGCAACGTTGAACCACCAGCTCAGTCGCCGAGCAGTTCCGTGTGCTCATGGCCCGGCGCAAGGATCACCTTGTGAATCCAGACACCTCCGCGGCCGTCCGGAGCGACCCAGGTTTCGTCGAACACGCCGAAGCTGATGCGCATGCCGAGCGGCTTGCCGCCGGCCATCGTCAACTGCTGGGGGCTGACCGCGGTGGACGCGAGACTGGTCGTGCTGGCGTAGCTGTCGGTGTGCCCGTAGATCGTGACCAACTGCGCGTAGTCGTGGGAATTCGGCGAGACGCTTGATGCCGATTGCGAGTAATCCATGCAGGTCGACTGTGAGGTTCCGTTCGTGCTGGTGTGATTCAGTCCGAGCAGATGACCGAGCTCCTGACACATCACGTGCCACCGCTGATTCTGGCTCGCGAAGGAGGAAGCATAGCTGTCGTTCATCTTGGACGTGCCGGTGGAGATGTGACCACGACTGTCGAGATTGATCGATGCGAGACCAAGCCAGCCATTCTGGCCGTAAGTGTAATTGCAGGAACGGATCTTTCCGGCAGGCGCGCGGCAGCTGCTGCGCGTGGCGGTCGAAGAATCCGAACTGCTCACGACCATGTCGAGCTTCGTGGATTGCGACCACTGCGAGAGCGCACGCGAAAGCTCATCGTCCCAGTCCGTGGTGTTGCTGTCGATCACCCTCAGGGTGAAGGAGCTGCCGGTGCGTGCCCAGTGGTAGTTGCTCCAACTGTGGCTTGCATACGCCGCGAACGAGGTCGTGGCGACCGCTGCAGCAATAATTCCGTTGCGCAAGATGCTTCGAGCTTTCATCGTGGTTCTTCTCCGTAATTTGTTGGATGATGTGTAATGAAAGTGATGCGGGAATGTTTGGCGATACTGTCCGTCGTGTATGGGCAGCGCGCCAAATCTAAGTTCATTCGCAGTTAATACAAGTCGCAACGCAGCAAAAGTATTGAGTCTATAGCGCGGCCTAGACTCTAGAGTTCGCCTTGCGAAAACTGATGTGGCTTGGTTAGGCGCCTGCGATGATTGGCGCGTTTGCGATTCACTGACCCTTCTCCCGAGAGTCAAGGCTGACACTTGAAGCAGCGCGGCGGCAGGCTTTAGACGTTCGCCAGCAGATATACCCTTCGAGGATGGTCCAAATACAGGACTATTCATATCAATCGAGCGCAGACCAGAGGTGCGGCATCGCGCTTGACCAAAATCAATGTGTTTCGTTTGAAGATGTACTAGACTCGCAACTATGGTGATTTCCTGCCGCCCTGGCCAGAGCGTCACGCCGAATGACTGCATGCCATTTCGGTCGAAGGGGGGCGGATGACAAAAGCACTGCTAGGAATGCGCACAAATCGCCATCGCATTCGCATGGCGTGCCTTGCTTTCTGTGCATTGCTACTGCAACAGATCGCTTTGCTCGCTTACGCCTGTCCTGCCGTCTTTCCCGCTCCCGCATCTGAGACGCCCATGGTCGGCTGCGAAGACATGCAGATGCCAGACCCGGAAGCCCCGGTGCTGTGCCAGCAGCACTGCCAGCGCGATCAGTTGACCAGTCCAGACCTCAAATCCCCCCAGGTGCCGCCGCTGGCCCTGCCGCCGCCGCATTTCGCCCTGACCGAAGCCCTGCTGCCCCCGGTTCGGTCGCAGCATTACAAAGACGTTCCCCTTTACCGGTCCGATCCTCCACCGGCGCAGCGCTTCTGTAGCCTGCAGATCTAGACCCAGACTACGACCTGTCCCGCGCTGCCGCTTGCCGGCGGCGCGTATGTCGTTACCTGTCTGGAGGTCTTATGTCCATGTTTTCAAGTCTGCGCTTGATGCGTAGCACACGCCGTTGGCCCGCATGGCTGATGGTGCTTGGCTTTCTTTCCGTTTCGCCTGGGATCGTTGCTGCCGAGGTGTCGTTCGATGACGCCCTGCGACTGGCGGTCGAGCGCGCGCCCCTGCTTCGTGCCCGTCAGTCGCAGGAGACGGCGGCCCGAGAAGAGTCCGCCCGCGCGGCGGCCTTGCCCGATCCCACGTTGACGTTTGGCCTGAGCAACTGGCCGGTCACTGGTTCCGATGCGTTCGACCTGCGGGCCGACGACATGACCATGCAGCAGATCGGTGTGATGCAGACGTTTCCCGCGCGCGCGAAACGGCAAGCGCGCCAATCGGTTGCGAATCGCACGGTCGAACTGGCGCAGGCACAGTCGAACGCCGAGCGGTTGGCGGTTCGCCAATCGGCCGCGCTGGCATGGCTCGATCAATGGGCGGCCCAGCGCGAGGTCGTTGCGCTGCAGGGACTTCGGGAGCCGGCCACGCTCGCTGCCAGAACCGCGAAGGCGCGACTGGCGGGCGGGACGGGGAGCGCGACCGACGCGTTGGCGGCGCAAGCGGCGACGCTGGAGTTGGAGCGCCGACTCGATGCCGCCGAAGCCGGATTGCACGCTTCGCGCGCCGGCTTGGCGCGCTGGCTTGGATCGGGTGCGGATGTGCGGGTGTTCGGCGATCCACCGGATGTCCGTGTGCTGCCGATCGATCCCGCCGCGATACTCGCTTCGATTGATCGCCAGGGCCCGCTGCTGGCCTGGCAGGCACGGGAAGCGATGGCCGATAGCGCCATCGATGCCGCCATCGCCGAGAAGCGTCCCGACTGGAGCCTCGGCACGACCTACGGGCGTCGCGAACGGATGCCCAGCGGCGGACAGCGCAGCGACATGCTGATGGTCGAGGTTTCCATCGATCTCCCCCTGTTCGCGCGGGATCGGCAGGACCGGGGCGTCGCCGCGCGTCGGGCCGAACGGGAGGCCGTTGCGGCCGAGCATGAAGATGCGCGCCGGGCGCAGACCGAGGCGGTCCGTCGCGCATTGGCCCAGTGGCAGGGGCTGCAACGTCAGGTCGCTCGCCTGGAGACCGACACCCTGCCGCTCGCGCGCGACCGCAGCCGAACGGCGCTGGCGGCTTACGCCGGGGGCGGCGATCTGCAGCCGTGGCTGGACGCGCGCCGCGACGAACTCGAATCGCACCTGGAACACGCCCGACGCCTGGGCGAACTCGGCCGCGCCTGGGCGGCGCTGGCCTATCTGCTGCCCGATGAGGAGACCCGGCCATGACCCGCACCACAATCCGATTGACGCTGCTCGTGTGCGGCATCGTGCTCTTCGCTGTTGGGCTGGCCGGCGGCACCTGGTGGGCGCGACGAAGCGCAGGCCACGGAGCTGACATGGCGGACACCCCGACAGCGGCCACGCCGGAACGGAAGGCCCTGTACTGGTACGACCCAATGGTGCCGGATCAGCACTTCGACAAACCGGGCAAGTCGCCGTTCATGGACATGGCACTGGTCCCGAAATATGCCGATGAGACGCTCGACGGCGGCGTGCGCATCGATCCGGGCCTGCAGCAGAACGTGGGCATCCGCACCGCGCAGGTCGAAACAGGTCGTTTGGCGGCGGGCGTCCGCGTGCCAGGCACATTGACTTGGGATCTGCGCTTGGAGTCGGTGGTAAGCGCCCGTGTCGAAGGCGTCGTCACCCGTGTGCAGGTCAAGGCACCTTACACGCCGGTGCGCCGCGGTCAGCCGCTGGTGTCGTTACTGGCGCCGGGCTGGCGCAGCGCGATCGCCGAAGCGGAGGCGCTGCAGCACGCGCAGTCCGTCTCCGCGCGGGAACTGCGGTCGGCCGCTCAGCAACGGTTGCGCGTGCTCGGTGTTCCGCCAGGCGGCGTCGCGCGCGACGGTAGCGTGACGCTGGGCGCGACGGACGATGGCATCGTGACCGAGGTGCTGGTCCGCGAAGGCCAGACTGTCGTGCCGGGGACGCCATTGTTTCGTATCAACGGCACCGCCACGGTGTGGCTGGAGGCGGCGATCCCGCAGGCCAGTGCGCTGCGGATGCTCCCAGGCACACCCGTCGAAGCCACGATCAACGCGGTGCCGGGCCAGACGTTCATGGGCGAGGTCGAGACGCTGTTGCCCGTGGTCGATGCCGTCAGCAGGACGCAACCTGCGCGCATCGTGTTGCGCAATCCCGACGGCGTTCTCGCGCCGGGGATGTTCGCCGACGTGGTGCTGCAAGCGGATGCTGGTGCGCCGGTGCCGTTGATCCCGAACGAGGCGTTGATCGCGACCGGCGACGACAGCCGGGTGATCGTGCAGACGGCGACGGGCGGGTTCCGCCCGGTCCGCGTGCGCACCGGCCGCAGCGGCGGTGGGCGCACCGAGGTCCTCGCCGGGCTGGATGGCGGCGAACGCGTGGTCGTCTCCGGCCAGTTTCTGATCGACTCCGAGGCCAGCCTGTCCGGCGCGTTGGCGCGCATGGGTGAGGCGCCGGCACCACCTGCCCAAGCCGCGATGCCGAAGAGGGAAACCGCCGTGCAGGCATCCCCGCATCCGCAAGCCACGTCCGAACCGATGTCGGACATGCGCACCAAGCCAGATGCGCGCTCAACGATGCCGAAACCCCGCCACGCGCAGCCCACAGCGAACAAGCCGCCAGCACGCACATGCCCGGTGGCGTACTGGTACGACCCGATGGTGCCGGAGCAGAAGTTCGACAAGCCGGGCAAGTCGCCCTTCATGGACATGCAACTGGTCCCTAAATTCGCGCCCGGAGCGGCGACGGACTGCACCATCCGCGACGTGAAGGCGGATGGCGGGGAGGTGCAGCCATGATCGCCCGCCTCATTCAAGCCTGTATCGCCAACCGCGTGCTGGTGCTCATCGCGGCCGCGCTGCTTGCCGTCGCTGGCGTGTGGTCCGTCAGTCGGACGCCGCTGGACGCACTGCCGGACCTGTCCGATACGCAGGTGATCATTCGCACCCAATGGCCTGGACAGACGCCGCGCATCGTCGAGGATCAGGTGACCTATCCGCTCGCCACGACCATGCTGTCCGTGCCTGGCGTGAAGGCAGTGCGGGGGTTTTCGTTCTTCGGCGATTCCTTCGTCTACATCCTGTTCGACGATGACACCGATCTGTATTGGGCGCGTTCGCGGGTGCTGGAATATCTGAGTCAGGTCCGCGAGCGGTTGCCGCAAGGTGTCAACCCGGCACTGGGGCCGGACGCGACTGGCCTGGGCTGGATTTACCAGTACGCACTCGTCGATCGTACCGGGCAACACGATGTCGGCGAACTGCGCGCGCTGCAGGACTGGTTCCTGCGCTACGAGCTGAAAACCATTCCCGATGTCGCCGAAGTCGCCAGCGTTGGCGGTGCAGTGCGCGCCTGGCAGATCGTGCCGGACCCGCAGGCGCTCGCCGCCCAGGGCCTCTCCGTCGCACAACTGATCGATGCCGTCCGTGCCGCCAACGGCGCCACCGGCGGCTCGGTGATCGAACAGGGCGAAGCCGAACTGATGGTGCGCAGCGAAGGCTATCTGCGCAGTGCGGAGGATTTCGAGCGGGTGCCGGTCGCATCGGCCGATGGCGTGCCGGTGCTGCTGGGCGAAGTCGCGACCATCTCGCGTGGACCCACCTTCCGTCGTGGTATCGCCGAACTCGACGGCGAAGGGGAAGTGGCCGGCGGTGTGATCGTGCTGCGCACTGGCAAGGATGCGCTCAGCGCCATCGAGAACGTCAAGGCGCGACTGAAGGAACTGCAGGCCAGCTTGCCGGAAGGCGTGGAAATCGTGCCGGTCTACGACCGTTCCGAACTGATCCACGACGCCGTACGCAATCTCACGCACAAGCTCGGCGAGGAATTCCTGGTCGTGGCCCTGGTGTGCGCGCTGTTCCTGTGGCACCTGCGTTCGGCGCTGGTGGCGGTGATCACCCTGCCGCTCGGCGTGCTGGCTGCCTTCGTCGTGATGCACGCGCAGGGCATCACCGCTAACCTGCTGTCGCTGGGCGGCATCGCCATCGCCATCGGCGCGATGGTGGATGCGGCGATCGTCATGATCGAGAACGCGCACAAGCATCTGGAGCACTGGCGCGAGGCGCATGGTCGCGAGCCGGAGGGTGAGGCCCGATGGCAGTTGATGGCACAGGCCGCCGCCGAGGTCGGCCCGGCGCTGTTCGCCAGCCTGCTGGTGATCACCCTGTCGTTCGTGCCGGTGTTCGCGTTGCAGGCGCAGGAGGGGCGGCTGTTCTCGCCGCTGGCTTACACCAAGACCTACGCGATGGCGGCGGCAGCCGGTTTGTCGATCACGCTGATTCCGGTGCTGATGGGCTACCTGATCCGGGGACGCATCCGGCCCGAACGCGACAATCCGATCAATCGCGTGCTGATCGCCGGGTATCGGCCGGTGCTGGATGCGGTGCTGCGGTATCCGCGCCTCACTCTGGCATCAAGCGGCGTGCTGCTCGCGCTGACCGTCATTCCTTACGTCCGCATCGGCAGCGAATTCATGCCGCCCATGGAAGAAGGCTCGCTGCTGTACATGCCCACGGCGCTGCCGGGCCTCTCGGCGGACAAGGCACGACAACTGCTGCAACTCAGTAACCGGATGATCAAGACCGTCCCCGAGGTGGCGCACGTCTTCGGCAAGGCGGGCCGTGCCGAGACCGCGACCGACCCGGCACCGGTCGAGATGTTCGAGACGACCGTAACTTTCAAGCCACGCGACCAGTGGCGCGCGGGCATGACCCCGGAAAAGCTGCGCGCCGAACTGGACGCCGCGGTGAAGGTGCCCGGGCTCACGAACCTGTGGGTGCCGCCGATCCGCAACCGCATCGACATGCTCGCCACCGGCATCAAGAGCCCGATCGGCATCAAGGTGACGGGGCCGCAGATCGAGGGCATCGCGCAATTGAGCACCGAGGTCGAACGTGTCGCCAAAACCGTGCCCGGCGTGAATTCCGCGCTGGCCGAACGCGTCGCGAGCGGACGCTACGTGGATATGCGGATTCGTCCGGAGGCCGCTGCCCGTTATGGGCTGAATCAAGCCGAGCTGCAAATGTTGATCGCGACCGTGGTCGGTGGCGATCCCATCGGCGAAACCATCGAGGGCCGCGAACGCTATCCCATCGTCCTGCGCTACCCGCGCGGACAACGCGACTCGTTGTCCGCGCTGATGCAACTGCCTGTGGTCGCTCCGGGCGGGGCGCAATTGACCCTGGGGCAAGTGGCGGATATCTCGCTCAGCCCGGGGCCGCCGATGCTCAGAAGCGATGACGGCCGTCTGGTCGGCTACGTCTACGTCGATGTGGCGGGTCGCGATCTGGGCTCGGTCGTCGAAGATCTGCAGCGCGCGGTGGCCTCGCAAGTGAAACTGCCTCCTGGCTACGGGATCGCCTGGTCCGGGCAATACGAGCATCTCCAGCGCGCGCTGGCCCGGCTGCAATGGGTCATTCCGGCAGCGCTGGCGATCATCTTCCTGGTGATCTGGCTGGTATTCCGCCGTTTTGGCGAGGTCGCCATCATTCTGCTCAGCCTGCCGCTGGCGCTGGTCGGCGGGCTCTGGCTGATCTGGACACTGGGCCATGCGGTGTCGATCGCGACGATGATCGGCTTCATCGCGCTCGGCGGCGTCGCCGCCGAGTTCGGCGTGATCATGCTGCTCTACCTGCGACAGGCCTGGGAACGCCGTCTGGCGGCGGGCGAGCCGGCGACCGTCGCGACGCTGGAGGCCGCGATCCGCGAAGGCGCGGTGCTGCGCGTGCGCCCCAAGGCGATGACCGTGGCCGTGATCCTCGCCGGCCTGTTCCCATTGTTCATTGGTTCCGGTGCCGGCTCGGAAGTGATGCAGCGCATCGCCGCGCCGATGCTCGGCGGCATGGTCACCGCGCCGTTGCTGTCCATGCTGGTGATTCCCGCGGCGTATCGCTTGCTGCGCGGGCGAGACTTATCCCGTACTTCGCCCACCGCATCGTTGGCGGGAACCGCGACGTGAGCGGCGCGTTGGTCCGCTCACCTCAACACCACACAACACAGGAGGCCAATCATGAAACGCATCTCCCTCATTGTGGCCTTGGCGACCCTGATCGGGACGCTGAGCGTTTCCGGCACGCTGTCGGCAAGGGAACGCCTCGGCCATGTCACCGAAGCGTCTGGCGACACCTTGCAACTGTGCTTCGATTCACAGGCCGCACAGCCGGCGGCTGGCGAAGCAGTGCGCATTGTCCACCGCATGCACTCGGGCAGCCAAAAATCCGGCCCGATGTTCCGCAGGCGCACCGTCGGTGTGGCGCGGATTGGCGACGATCGATCCGGCCCCTGCGTCGCGGCCACGCTGATCAAAGGAAAAGCGCGTCGTCAGGACGAAGTTCGCAAGTGAAATCGCCGTCTGCCGATGGCGGCAGCGCGGAAGGCGCTGTCGTCATTCCCGTTGTCTCTACTTCAACCCACTCAAGGAAACCCACATGAAACCGACATTCATTCCCTGCGTTCTTGCCGCGCTGCTGCTGGCGGCCTGTTCGCAAACACCAGGCAACGAGGCCGCTGCCGCCAAGGACGCGACCACCGCCAGCGAAATGGCGATGCCTGCTGCCGAACACGCGGCGATGGCAGCACCGCCAAAAACCGCGCCGGATGCGATGGCACAAACAGTCAAGGTCGCGTCCGCAACCGGCATGGTCGAATCCGTCGATGCCGCTGCCGGCAAGATCGTCATCGCACATGGTCCCGTGGATGCGCTGCAGTGGCCTGCGATGACGATGGGCTTCAAGGCCGCGCCCGAGCAGATCGCTGCCGTGAAAGTCGGCCAGAAGGTACGTTTCGAGTTCCAAGCGCAGGGCATGGACGCCACGATCGCGAAAATCGAACCGGCTGAATGAGGGAAGCGCAGCGTGTGGTACTCCTTGGTGCCATGCGCTGCTTTTACAATAAGGAGTGACGACACGCAGGTTGCAATCGTCGTGAGGTGATGCGAGTTCAGCCCGCACTACCGCAGCAGGGACTGTGCTGCTGGATGGGCGGACACGGCACCGTGCCGTAGGAGCAGAACACGCAGCAATCACCCGACTTGGGGCGCAGAAGGGTGTGGCAGGCCAGACATTCGTAGAAGAACTGGCAAGCCATCGTCGGCATTGTCTCGGTCGCCTGGTGTCCGCAGAACGGGCACGTGAGCGTGCTTTGCAACTGCACCTCAGCCACCGTTCTTGCTCGTTACCGCGGTCGCGGGAAACCCGGCGTCGGTAATGGCCTTCGCGATGGCCGCCGGATTGGTGCGTTCGGAATCAAAGCTGACGGTCACGGTGGCCCTGCGAGAGTCGACACGCTTGGCGGTGATGCCGGGCACCTTGTCCAACGCTTTTGCGATGGCGATGCTGCACGCCGGACAGGTCAGGTTCTCCACCTGGAGTACGAGTTGCTTGGGAGTGGCCGCTAAAGCGAATTCCATACACGTCGTCAGCAGAAACCCGAGAAGGATCTTGTGCATATTGAACCCCTACAGTAACCAGCCAATGTAATACGGAAAAAGCAGCAGAAGGACGATCAGGGCAGTAGCGATCCACAGCCAATAACGGCGACGCCGCAGCCGGGCCGGACTGGCGCAAGCACCGTCGACGAGACAGCGTGAAGTCGGGCCGTAGAGCAGCCAGAATGACCAACCCAAGCATGCCAATGTGGCTGCGCTGAACCAGGGACGCCATGCGTCCAAGGCAGTGAGGTTGGCGATCCAAGCACCGCTTACCCCCATCAAAACCAGCAGCAGGGGCACGACGCAGCATACGGACGCACCGATGGCGGCTGCGGCGGCGCCCAGAAGGGCAACGAGCGAGGTGCGGGAGGCGGGCTGGATCATCTGGGTATGGTACTCTCCGTACCAAAGTACGGAGTCAAGCGATGACTGCCAACGCAATGACAATCAGTCGGCTGGCCGCCGCGGCAGGCGTGCATGTCGAGACCGTTCGCTATTACCAGCGGCGGGGGCTTCTGCGCGAGCCGTCACGCGCACCGGGGAGCGTGCGTCGTTACGGGATTGATGATGTTAGCCGATTGCAGTTCATCCGCCGAGCCCAGGCGATGGGATTCAGTCTCGACGAGATTACAGGGCTGCTGGAGGTCAAAGGCCAGCATGCGTGTGAACAGACGCGGCTGCTGACCGAACGAAAGCTGATCGAAGTGCGGCAGCGGCTTCAGGATCTCAGGCGACTAGAAGTCGAACTGGAGAAGCTGGTGGAGCAGTGCCACCATGTTGCGAAGGGGGCTGCCTGCCCAACGCTGGATTTACTCGCACATGCGAGTGATCTGTCATCAGAATCGAGGGCCTGACGATCTGAAGCAGGTCTGCGTGTGTAGGTCTGTTCGTCACCGCCCGCGCGCTGCGCGCTTGGGGGGCGGGCTGATCGAACAGGTCGACCATCCTCCTGAGCCGGTCCTTTTCGGTTTTGCTCATCTGGGTGTACTTGCGGAAAAACTTCAGGTCTTAGGGTGAGGCTTTCACTGGCGGGGTTCACCCAGGAGGATGCCGATGCGTGCCTGCGCGATGAAGCGGTAGGGATCCTCGTTGTGCTCGAAGGCATGCGGCGTCATGTCGGTCACCACACGATGCTGGTGGGGTTGGCGGCGATGCGCGCGAGCAGGTCGACCAGCGGCTCGGCCTGCGCGCCCTCCGCGATGGGTGTGAGCAGGGTGCTGCCGGTGTCGATCAGTTCGATGCGGATGACGTCTATGCCGTTGCTGGCATAGGCGACGTGCTTGCGGCCGTCGATCCGGCGCATGAGCGCGTGCGGCGTGCGTGCGCGCAGGACTTCGCGGCGCCATGCGTGCCGACCGCGCTTGCCGGGGACGCGCACCAGCAGGGAGGCGAGGAAGAATTCCTTGACGCGCTTGGGCTTGCGGGAGGGGCTGGTTTTCATGCGGGTCGATGTCCGTGTCGGGGTGGGCATGAACGCGCTGTGCCCGAGGGAAGCCAAGCCCATCGGGCCGGTGTCCGATGTCCTTGTTCAGCCGTCAGAGGCGTTGGCCTTCGCGCCCTTGCGGCCTTGCTCGATGCCGGCGCGGTAGGCCGCTTCCAGCGCATCCCGCAGTTCAAGCACTGAGACTTCATGAAAGTCCAGACTGTCGCGACGGCGGGATTCCAGCGTTTCGATCCGCAGGTGCTGCTGTGCGATGCGGGTCAGGCGTGTGTCGAGGTGTTTCATGTCTTGTGGGCTGATGGCGTGGAGTGCTGCATGAACGCGCTGTTCGGGAAAGAAGCCAAGCCGAACTTGGCTTCTTTTCGAGGGATTTCGGTTATCCAAGGCGCGCGACGTAGCGGGCGTAGTCGTAACCCGAGGGATCGACGTAGAGGTAGGGGCGACCGGGCGCGTGGACTTCGACGCAGAGGCAGCCATCGGCGACGTTGCCGCCCTTGCCGGCGAGCCACGTCTGCGGCCGGGTCAAGTCCCTCGTGAATTCATCGAACTCCGCGATGGTCATTTCGACCGTTTCGGTGATGTAGATGCGATGCTCGCCGGTCGCGCACATCTCGCGCAGGTTGTCTGGCTTGCACGCGAAGGGCAGGCGCGCGCCGAGTTCCTCGACGTGCAGCACCTGTCCCCGGAACTGGACGGTGCGCGGTGTGCGCGGGATGTGGAGGGTCATGGTGTAGGGGGTGGCCAGCGTCATCGTGGGCATGGGTGTACTCGGTATGGGCGTCGGCGATTCGACGCGGCCATGAACGCGCTGTGTGCGATGGAAGCCAAGCGCCGCAAGTGCGCAGCTCGTCGCCGTACAGGCGGGCGAATGCCGGCGTCAGCGGCGCTTGCCTGCGATGAGGTCGTAGGCATCCCCCAATCGCGCCAACTGCGCGAGGCGCTCCTGCGGGCACAGGCGATCTTCGACGGCGACGATGGCATCGCGCAGCACGTCGCCGCGCTCCCCCGGCGACTGCGCCTGTTCAATACGCTGCAGTTGAAGCTCGATGTCCGCGTGCGTGGCGGCGAGTGCATCGATCAACGCGCGCAGATGGCGCTCGCCTTCATCCTGGGCGGCGGGTCTGTCATCGTTCATGGGTGTCTCCGTGGTGTGTGGTCGCATGAACGCGCTGTCGCCGCAAAAAGCCAAGCGCGAAGTGATGTCGCGCTGCGACAACCGGACACCCGTCGTACAGGGTTCAACCTGCGTATTGACTTTGCGCAGGCACTACGCCAGCCGGCGCAGGCTGACGCGCTCGATGCGACCGGCGAACGCGGCGTCGGCGGCGATGCGCAGCGCGGTGTGCGCGTTCGCGGTGATCGTGTCGACGAAGGTGCCGTTCGCGTTGCGCGTCGCGCCATCGAGGGGTGCGACGCCCGCGAGGCCGACGCGCACCGAACCTGCCGTGATCTGGGACAACACCAGTTCGATGCGATACAGCGCGCCATCGACGAACGCGAACGGCTGCGTGAGATCGGAGGCGGTACCGGCGACCTTGACCGCGGCGCTTCCGGCGATCGACCAGCCGGCGCCGAGCGTCCATGCGGCCTGGGTGTCGAAGTCCGCATTCGCGAGCTTCTCTCCGCATTCGCAGGCGATCGTCCGGACGTGCCGCTGGCGGGACACAAGTACGCCGCGGCGACTGTCGACCTCGACGCGGACGGTGGCGTCGTTGGCCAGCAGCACCTCGACCGTATGACTCGTTCCGACGATGCCCGTCGTCTCGTGCAGCACCGCCCCGCTCAGCGCGTGAATCACGCGCACGGTCGTGGTCGTGCCCGGCTCCGGGCCGATGCTGCCGGCCTCGTGATCGATCAGGCGATCGCCCTGCAGCACGCGATCTCGGTGCGCCCAGGCAAGGTCGAGTCGCGCGAAGGCCGCCTGCGGCCACGCGGCACCGTTGATCCGCAACCGGCCCGGCGGATACGGCCGTGCATGCCGCGCCGCGAGCACGGTCTGCGCGATCGGGGCGAGCGCAGGATCGAGCGTGCCCTGCTGCGTGCGGGTGAGCAGTTTCGCCTGGACGGTGTCCCCGGCGAGGTATTCGGTCGGATCGGCGCCGACATAGGTGTCCGTGAACCACACCCGCGCACCCGCCGCGTGCGGCGTCGGCACGGTATCGACGCAGCCGCGGGCGAGCGTGAGCGTGCCGGCGATGGGGTCGAGGGCATCGATCCGCACCAGTTCCTCGTCGATCAACGCCTCGCTGCCGACGGCGACCAGATCCAGATCGCGCGTGTCCGCCAGCATCGCCACCGTAGCGCTCGGCCCCAGCGCGCCCGCGAGGGTCGCCGTGGCGGAGAAGTCCCCGCCCGCGACCTCGACGAAGTCGCCCGCGCCGGTGCGTGTGACGAGCGAGTAGCCGTAGGCCGGCCCGTTCGGGCGTGCGCCGAGCGCGACCACGAATCCCGCATCGTCCTCGATCTGCGCCAGATCGGCCGGACGCAAGCGGCCGGCGAGATCGCGATACGTCGCCTCGACCAGGCGCTGCGCCGGCACCGGCAGTGGGCGCGTGTCCGGCGGCGTCCACGGGCCGATCACCGGCCGCAGGTACGTGGTCGCCGCCATGCCGTCGATGTCCTGCACCAGCGTGAGCGCGAGCGCGCCGTCCGTGCGCGTGCCCTCGTCCACTTCCAGCACCCGCACCGGCATGCGCTGCACGCCCTTGCGCCGCCAGGACAGCGCGAGCACGTCGCCGCGCTTCACGCCCCACCAGCGACGGTCGACGGTGAGCTTGATCCGCTGCAGCAGGCTGCTGGCGGCGCTGGTTTCCCGTGCGGCGACGCGCTCGCACAGACTGCGGTTCCACAGACCTGGCAGCGTACGCCGATCGGCGACGACGCGGCCCTGCGCCTGGACGTTCGCCATGTTCTGGAAGGTCGCGGCGAGTTCGAGGTTCGTCACGCAGTCGCGACCAAGCACAGTGACTTCGTTCACCGAACCATCGAGCAACGGCGTCTGCCAGCTCTCCAACGCGAGCACGCTGGTTTCGTCGAGCAGCGGCAACGTGGCGACATCGTAGTCGGGTCGGAACAACCGGTACACGAACTGGCCGCGCATCGGATCGAACGCCCACAGTCCACCGACGTGTGTGTTCACCGTCTGCAGAAAATTCCCGATCGAGTCCCCGCGCCGCCAACCGAGGCACAACCCGAACGCCTCGTCGTGCAACTGCTCGGCCGCGCGCAAAAAGCTCTCGCCATCGATCAGGGCGGGATCGAGCCCACAGCCCCACACCGTGTCGGTCAGGCACTGGTAGTGGATGTGCGCCGCGTTCATGCCACGACCGATGCGCGCGAGCTGCGGCTGCCACACCGGCGTCGACCAGCCCTGTACGAAGCGCCCCCAGCGCTTGGCCCAGAGCTTCAGGTAGGGGTTCATGGCCCCGACCATTCCGCGGTACAGCGTCGTGCAGAGCCCGCGCGCGGCGGGCCAAGGTCCCGGCACCTGCTGCTGCAGGTAGGGCACCGGCATCTGGTCCGGCTCGCCCATGCGGATCTGCAGCGTGCCGACGAGCCCGCCTTCCTTCTTGTCGCCGCCGAACAGTTGCGGCAGGTTGATCGCCAGGGTGCCGCTGCCGGCGCGTTCGCCCTCGAACACGGTCTGGCCGCCGACTTTCACGCCGGCGAGGTAATCGTTCGGGCCGATCGACTCGCCCATGTACAGGTACATGAAGTGCCGATAGCCGATCGTCGGCTTGCTCGACTTACCCACGGCGGCGGCTCCACGCGCGCAGGCGCTGCGCGAGGCTTCGAAGCGGTGGCGAGACGACGATCGGGCGCAGCGTCGGGATCACGATCGGACGCCGCCGCCAGCGCCCGCGCACGAGCGCGCGCAGATCCAGGCCCCACAGCGCGTGGAAGACGCCCGCCGCGATGCCGATGGCGCCGAACGGGCGTTCGCCCGTCGCCCACAGCCAGACCCCGGAGAGGATCGAGACCACGCAGGCGCACACGACCCAGCCGCGATAGATCGACTCACGTCGCATCGAGCGCCGCCTCTTCGCGCGCGATGGCGATCACGCGGACGACGAAGGGATCGTCGTGCAGGTGGGGGTGGTCGTCGACGGCGATGCCGTCCTCGCACAGCGCGCGCAGATCGATGGCGTGCTGGCGGCACCACGCCCGAATGCCAGGCGTACAGAGCGGCCCACCGGCCGGATCGATCGCGCGCACGTGCCGAAGGTGAATGCGCAGGCCGCGATTCGAAGGCATGCCGTTCGATGGCATGGTCACTTCCCGCCACTGGCCTTGATCGGCGTGGTGCGCAGATCGCCGTAGGCGAGGACGTTGGGATCGTCCACCCACACCTCGCCGAAGATCACCATGACCTCGCGGCCCTCTTCGGCGGTCGGCACCGAGAAATCGGCGAGCGACGGCGGCTTGGTCGATTGCGGCTTGGGCCGCATCGCGATGCTGATGGCGATGGAGAGAATCAGCACGAAGACGTAGACCCACATCGTGGACGGGTTCCTGGTGTGCGAGGTACGGGGTGCGAGACGCGAGGTATGAGGTGCGGGACGCGCGCAGCCGCCGTCCGGCGCGGTGGCGCTGGGCGGTGCGTGTGAAGGGGGAATTCAGAAGACCGGATCGCTGCCGAAGGGATTGCGCATGCCCTTCAGGGTCGGCTGGCCGCCGTAGTTCAGTGTGTTGCGGAATTTCGGGCAGCCGTTCGGCCCGAGCGTGCGATCGCAGCCCGGGAACGCGACGACGCGCGCATCCGGCGCGAGCGCGGCCGGGGTGAGCAGGCGCAGGGTGGCGCCGACGTGGCTGACCACGAAACGGCGTTCGACGCCGAGCGTCGCCGTCCACTGCAGCACGCCGCCGTCGAAGTGACCGTCGTCGAACGCATCGAACGCGGCCGAGGCGACGGTGTAGCCGGTCGCATCGCTCAGGATCGCGGGGACGGCATGCGCGTCCGGATCGGCGTTGCACAATCCGAGCCCCTGGCTGTAGAGCACCAGCGGACAGTTCGACTGCCAGCTGCGGCGCAGGCCGAGGGTCTCGACGGCGGCGGCGAGCGACTCGCAGCGCAGCTTGGCGACGCTGTGGGTCTCGTCCAGATTGGCGACGTGCCCGGTCCAGCCCAGGCGTACCTGGCCGTCGCGCACCCGCACCCGCTTGAGGTCCAGGCGCAGGCGCAGGCCCGGCGGCACCGGGCGGAACAGGTTCAGCAACGGCAGGTCGAGCGGCGCGGTGATCTGCAGCGCGTTTTTCGCATCCTCCGCCGACTGCACGATCTTCTCGCGCGTCAGCGCGATCGGGGCGTAACGCTGGCCTTCGACGATCGCTTCGCGTTTGGCGTCGGTGTAGCGCCAGTGGTGCAGTCCGATCGAGAAGTCGTACAGCTCGATCTCGCGCGAGAGCAGGCCCATGCGTGCGGACTCAGGGTTCTTCCGCCGGAATCCCGGCGAAGGACACCGCGCAGTCGAGCAGACCATCGCTGTCGGCGTGGTGGCGCAGCTCGACCGTATCGCCCGCGAGCGTGACCAGCGCCATCCAGCACACCAGGCGCACCCGTTCGGGTGTGATCGTTCGACCCAATGCCGCATCCAGTCGCAGGCGTTCGGCGAGATCGCCGTTGGCGAGCGTGAGTTCGCTCGACGCTTCGATGGCACGATGGAACACCGTGCCGTCGGTCAGTTCGATGCGGACATGGCGACGACCCGCCTGTTGGCGCAGACTGCGACTGACGCCGCAGGCCGCGACGGTGAGCGTGAGCGCGGTCTCGCCGATCGTCTCGATCACGTCGAGATCGTCGGTCCAGGTCGGTAGCCACAGCGCCTCCGCCCGGCCCTGCAGGCCATAGAGCAGGCTGCGGTGACCCGCGCGCTCGGCGCGGCCGACCAGCCGCCACGCGTGCGACTGCGTGGTCCACACCAGGCCCGACGCATCGTCGACCTGCGTGCGGCCGACGTCGCCATCGAGCAGATCGAAGCGACGGGCCAGGATCGCGCTTGGGTCACGGGTTTCGTCCGGGCGATGTTCGAGCACGGGGAACCCGCGATAGCGCGTCGCCGGCAGCGCAGGCGGCCAGTCGCACGGTTCGGTCGCCTCGAAGCGCAGCTGCGCGGAGACCAGCCGGTCGGTGTGGCGCCGCAGTTCCGGCGCGTCGGTCAGGCGCGCGGTGCGGCAGGGCATCAGGCGCGTGCCGACCGGCCAGGCGCGGCGCGTCGGCGCGCGCAGCGCGATCCGACCGTTCGCGATCTGGGCGACTTCGACCAGTTCGTAGGTCGCCACGTCGCGCCAGAGCATGGCGAGACTGCCGACCGCAAAATCCAGACCCGTCGCGTCGACCGGGATCTCGACCGCACCCGCGGCCAGAGGCGCACCGAGCCGCCGCGTATCGACGAACACCGGCAGCGCCCACACCCGCGCCGTCCAGTCGAACAAGGCATTCTCCACCCAGCGACGTTCGACGCGATCGGCGAGCACCGCGAACTCCCACGACCGATGCGGCGCCTCGCGCAGCGGCGTGCGGGTGACGGTGCCGGCGATGGCGATCTGGACATCGGTGAGCCAGGCGAGCGTTTCGGTCAGCGGCTCGGACCAGTTGGGCGGCAGCGTCCACGCCTGCAGGCGCAGGCCGTCGATCCGGATCGACCACGTCGCGCCGTCCGCGAAAGAGAGCACCGCGACCGCGTCGATCACCGGCGGGCCGTCGAGGCCCACGGTGAGGGTCAGCACCCGCTCCTGCAGCGGACGCAGGGCCAGCGGCAACGCCCCCGGCGCGGCGAGCGTGCTGCCGGCATCGCCCTCCAGGCGCAGCGCGGTCAGCGTCTGCGGGATCGTGCGCCAGGCATTCCACACCGCGATCTCGCGGGTCAGCTCGGAGACGACGTTGCCCAGCGACAGCGCGGTCGGCAGGACGTGGACGCGGTCGAACAGATCCTCCGCGAACCGGTGCGCGAGGCGTCCGGTCGCGGGCCAGCGCAGCGCGGCCGGTGCCCGAAACACCCCTGCCGGCGCGACGATGCCCTCCCGGCGGTACGCGGCCGGGGCGAACGCCCCCTCGCCGAGCGCATTCAGTTCGATCGAGAGCATCGGGTTCGCCGCGCCGAACGCCCGCGGCGTCGGCGCGAGGCCGATCAGTCCGGCCATCAAAGCGTATCCCGCAGCGCGACGCCGAAGGTGCCGGAATGCTGCGCACCGATCGGCCAACCGGCGCCGTTGCGCTGCACCGGGTGAACGGCGTGCAGCGGGTAGGCTCGCCAGCGTTCCGGGCCGTAGAGCAGCGGTTGGCTCAGGTCGAGGTGATCCAGCCGGCAGTAGCGCGCGTGCGCGAACGTGGCGACGATGGTCTGCCCTTGCGCCTGACGCGCCATCAGCACGTCGATCGGCAGCAGGACGGTCGCCTGATTGAACTGCGAGGGCAACGCGTGGAGCAGTCCGGCCTTGTGCGAGACGCCGAGCAACTCACCCGGCGCGCCGCCGTTGGCGGTGCGCCAGCCCACCGCGCCTTCCAGCCCGCAGTGGATGAAACTGCTGTGATAGGTACCGGCCGCGCTCGCGAAGAAGAACCCGAGCCCCGGGCCATCGTAGGGCAGCGCACCGAGATCCGTGCCGGTGTTGGCGGCGATGAACACGCGACAGGTCGCCGAGGTGCCGACGACATCGCCGCGAAACGATCCGCTGCACCACAGTCCGGTGCCGCCGATCTGCGGCATCGAGGACACGCCCCAGTTGAGATGCTGGTGGCGATCGACGTTGTAGCGCAGGACGCAGTAGATCTCGTCCGGCGCGTCGAACGCGTGCAGCACGTAGACGGCCGGCCACTGGATCGGCGCATTGGCGAAGGACAAGAGCTTCACTGCCTGCGGGCAGGCCCCGGTCAGCGCCCCGCCCGCTTGACCAGTTCCGGCCTGCAGGCGCAGTTCCGTCGCCGTCGCGGTCAGTTGCATGAAGGCGATGCCCTTGCTGAGGATGCCGCTCGCCAGCGTCCAGCCGCGTGCGGTCAGCGTCGTCTCGATAGCGGCCTTCAGCGCCGCGAAGCTGGCGACCTGTCCAGTGAACGTCGCCATCAGGACATCTCCACCGCGACGTAATCGCGCCAGGTCGTGCGCGCGCCATCCTGCAGCACCACGAACGCGCGGCCGTTGACCGCGCGGATCGCATCGACCGCCTGGCGCACGCTCATGCCCGTTTGATCGATCACCGCGCTGCCTTCGAGTTGCAGCACGTTCTCGGAGGCGTTGTTGTAGCCGGAGACCATGCTCACGCCGTCCAGCACGCCATAGAGATTGCCGCTGCTGGGATAGGCGCGTGCATCGTTATCGTAGGCGCCGAATGTCATCTCGTACAGTTCGAGCGGCTGCGGCTGGTGCAGGGTGCCGGCCGGCACCAGGCAGCGATACCCGCTGCCATTGCGACCGACGTACTCGCCGGCCAGACCGGCATAGGTGGTCTCGGTGCCCTGACCGTTGCCGAAGGGCGAGATCTGCACCTTCTTCCAGGTCCCGCCGGCATCGCGCAGGAACAGGAACCCGTCGTTGTAGCCGGCTTCGCTGCTCCCCTTGCGGCCCTTGTAGGGGAACCAGTGCAGATCGCTGTAGCGTCGCGCATCGCGGCCGTCGAAGTGCCCGGCGACGATCAAGGGCGACGGAAACTCCCTCGGCCGGGCATACGCGAGCGCCTTGCCGACGTAGAGGTGCGCGTAGATCGGCGAGCCGACCTTGAGCGCGCCGACGATCCTGCGCGGATTGGCGGTCAGGAAGTAGCTCACCGCCTGGTTATGGCCCGGTACGCCCGACGTCTTGATCCCGGGCTGCGCCTCGAACGGGGCGGCCGGCACGTAGCCGGTCATCGTCGCGGCGAGCAGGTTGTAGTAATCCGCCGCGACGTTCTGGTAGGCCTTGAAGCCGACCGTGATCTCCTCCTCGCCCGTGGTGCCGGTCGAACGCAGGATCAGTTCGCGTTCGGGAATCGAGGCGTCGTAACGCAGCGTCGTCCAGCCGGCTTGCTCGGCGAGTGCGCGCAGGACATCGAGCAGTTGCAGGTGGGCATCCGGGCCTGCGCCCCGGATCACGGTGTCGATCGCGTAAGTCATCAGCCACCGATCCTTTGGCGCAGGAAACTGCCATTGCGGTCGATCACGTTGAGGATGGTCTGCTCCAGGCCCCGGCTCTGCGCCATCGACTCGGCGAGCGCATCGGTGTTGATCGCATTGATCAGGCGCAGATTGAGTTGCGGGTTCAGACCCGCTGCCGCGCGGGCGAGGCCGCCTTCGGCGAAGTTGACGCGCGGCGCGCGCGGCAGCGACACGGCGGGCGGCGTCGCACCCGCGAAGCGGCGCGCATGCCAGGCCTCCAGCGCCGGCATGCCGCGGCGATTGAAGTCTTCGAGGAAGGGCAACGCACCGGGCTGGCGCACGACCGCGGCGCGCGTCACGAACTCGAAATCCGACAGCCACGCCGGGATGCTGTCGGAGGTCGCCGTGCCCGGCCCGCGGACGTGGCCGCCGGTCGCGTAGCCGCCCCCGCCGTTGAAGGTCGCCTGCGCGATCAGCCCGGCGATGGTCGCGCCCTGCGCGATGGCGCCCGCGATGAACGGAATGTTCTGCGGAAAACCGACCTTACTCGCTTCGGCCACGTTGTTGGCGAGCGCGAGCGCCGCCTGCGCGATGGCGAACGCTTTGCTGAGCGCGAACAACGCACGATAGGTGGCGCTCTGCTCGCCACCGAAGGATTTGGCGATGTCGGCGAGCTGGCCGAAGGTCGCGGAGGCACCGGCGAGCAGCACCTGCGTTTGCGCCGATTGCAGTTGCGCGAGCGCGGCCTGGTGCTGGCGCTCGATCGTCTCTTCCTGCTCATCCCACTGCGCATTCAGATCGGCGCGCTGCGAACGGAACTGCGCGAGCAGTGCGAGCTGTTCGGCGTGCCACGCTTCAAGCCGCGTGCGCGACTGTTCGATCTGCGCGAGATCGCTGCCGGCCGGCCCGAGATCCGGGGTCGCGCCAGGTACGCGGTCGAGCGCCGCGTCGGGCTTGCGGAAACTCGTCTGCACCACGCGCGCCATCGCCGCATCGAACGCGGCCTTGGTCGCGATCCCCTCTTGCAGCGCATCGTTCAGCAGCGCGACCTGCACCCGCGCCTCTTCCAACGCGACCTCGGCAGGCGTGCGCAGACTCGCGCGCAGCGTCTCGTAGGCGCGCGTGGTCTTCTCCAGCTCGGCCTTGCGTTCGCGCTCGGCGTCCGCGGCGGCGCGCGCCTTGTCGAGGGCTTCGGCCTCGGCGACGAGTTGCGCCTTCAGCGCGGGCGTGAGCGCTTTGAGGCCGCCCTGCGTGGTCTCGTAGCGGACACGCGCGGCCTCGCCGGCACGGGTCTGGCCGGCTGCGACCTCGCCCAGCAGCGCGACCTCGCGGCGCAGCGACTCCAGTTCGCGCTCGGCGGCCTCACGGGCGCGATCGGCGTCGGTGGCCTTGGGCCTCGGTGCGCGCGGCCCCTTCGGCGCCTTGAACTGCTCGTCGATCTGCGCGCGCCGCGTCTTCTCGAACGCTGCGAGCGATGCGCCCTCGACCTGCGTCACACCACCCGCGCGCAGCGCGGCGATATCGCGCTCCAGCTCGCGCAATTGCTGCGCCTTGGCGACCGCACGATCCTGACCGAGCGCCGCCTGGGCGCGACCGAGGGCGTTGATCGCGTTGGTTTGCTTCGCCTGCGTCGCCGCCTGTGCATCGGCCTTCGCCTGCTCGGCGTTCGCCTCACGCTGGAGGGTCGCCTGCTCCTGGCGCAGCGCCCGGATGCGTTGCTTGGTGTCGGCATCGACCTCGGGGCTGGCCAGCACGCCATCGAGGGTGGCGATGCCGCCGAGTTCACGCCACTCGTTGCCGATGCGATCGAGTTCGTCGGTGGTCTTCTCCAGCCGGAACGCCAGATCGTCGCGGCCGATGTTGCGGATCGTCTGCCACACACCGCTGATGATCTTGCCGAGATTCCTCCACGCGCGTTCGAGCGAACCGGCGCGGGCATAGGCCTCCTGCACGCGCTGCTCGTGGGCCTGGGCGAAGGTCTCGATCGCGAGGCGTGCCGCATCGTGTGCGCGCCCCTGCGCTTCGAGCGCGCGCACATGCTGGTACACCTCGACCGAGAGGAAGCGGTACTGCTGGTTGAGTTCGAGCAGTTGCGCGGACGGCGCACGCGCGAGGACGATCACCTTCCGGGTCGTGTCCTCGATCGACGCGCCGGTCAGGGTCGAGAGATTGACCGCGGCGCTCGCCGCGAGTGCGAGCGTATCGCCCGCGACGGTGCCTGCGGCGGCCAGCGCGGTCAGCGCGGCTTCGGCATTGCCGTACTCGCCGGTCGCGCCTCCGACGCTGTCCTTCACCACGCGCAACTGCCCGGCGGTGGTCGCGGCGGCGTTGCCGCTGGCGATCAGCGCACGCTCGTAGGCCTGGGTCTCGCGGTAGCCGGAGAGCGTCGCGGCGCCGACAGTGCCGATCACCGCCGCGACCAGGGCGAGGCCCGCGACCATCGGCGTGATCGCACCGAGCAGCGCGCGTGCGGCGGGCACGATGCCGCCGAAGGAGTCCTTCAGCTGGCCGCCCTGCTGGATCGCGACCAGCCACGGTTTCTGACCACCGGCCAGCGAGGTGAAAATATCCGTGATCTGCGCCGGCAACTGCCGCATCGCCTGCCGGGTCTGACCGACGGAGATCCCGTACTGGTCCACCGCCCGGCGACCGACGTCAGTCGCGCGCGCGGCGGTGGCGGTCGCGGTGGCAAGCCCCGTCCGCGTCGTCGCCAGCCGCGCTTCCAGCGCGTCGGCGCGGCGGTTGATCTCCAGCATCCGTAGTTCGGCGTCGCGGCGCAGCGCCTGCGCCTGACCCAGGGCCGCGGTGCGTTCGGCTGGCGTGCGCAGCTGGTCCGACGTGGCGGCGGAAAACACCGCCGTGGACGCGGCGCGCCGCTCGGCGATGCGCGCCTGCTCGGCCGCCTGCTGGCGCAGGGCGGCGGCGTTGCGGGCGTTGGCTTCGGTTTCGAGCCGGGTGCGTCGCTCGACCTCGGCGGTGATCGCGCGCTGCGCGGCGAGCACGGGCGCCGCCTGCGCATCGACGGTCACCGCCCGGCCGGCCGCGCGCACCTGGCCGAGGGCACGGTCGACTTGGGCCAGCGCCGCCTGTAGCCGGCCGAGGCTGGTCTCGGCCTGCGCCGAGTCGCCGCGAACCTTGAAGTTGAGGACGAAATCCTGATTCATCGGGACGGCTTCATCGAGATCTGCTCACGGACGGCCGCGCAGGGCCTTCACGCGCGCCTCGGCGGCCTCCCCGCCCCACACGGCGGTCGCCACGTCCTCGATGAAGTCCGCGCGCCGATGGCGTTCGCCACGGTCGACGGCCTCGAAGGTCGCGAGGAGCTGGCGCTCGGTCATGCGGCCGAGTCGGACGAGGTCGCCGCATCCGGCGGCAGCGAGTCGGGCGAAGAGATCGCCCCAGCGGAGGCGCCGGCCGCGAGCAGTTGGACCTCGCGCAGTTCCGCCAGCACCTCGCGCACGAAAAAAGCGGCGTTGACCGCGAACCAGGTCGCCAGATACAGCTCCAGTTCGTCCGGGGGCAGTGCTTCGAGCCAGGCGACCTCGACATCACCCGCCTGCGCCGCGATCGCGGGAATCACCGCCCGGTGACGACCGAACAGCCGGCGCACGTGCGCGTACCGCAGCGCGCCGTCGTCGCTCGCGGCGATCAGATCGGCGATGAAGCCGGCCGCGCGATCGGCGACATCCAGTCCCTCGAAGAAGCCGTACTCGCGGAGGACGATCGTGCGACCGCCGAGCACGAGCGTGCGATCCGGATGCAGGATCGCCAGATCGTCCGCGGCGGCGGTATCGGGCGCAGGCGCGGCGGGCAGTTTCGTGGCCATCAGACCACCTCCGGCAGATCGAGCCGGCCGAAGCCGCCGAGCAGCGGGTCGGCCGCCGCTTCGGCATCGAACAGCACCGAGGCGGTCAGCTCGAACTGGCCGAACGACTCGTGGATCAGGCCGAGGTTGCTCACCGGATTGAACTGCACGCGGTACAGGCGCACCTGTACCGGCGCGTTGTCGATCGAGTTGGTGCCGTCCAGATACAGGAAGCGTTCGGGCGCCGACGTAGTGAGCATCGCCACGCTGGTGCGCGCGCCATAGCGGTAGGCCGCGCGCAGCGGTTGGACGAACGTCGCGAGGTTCAGCAGCTTGATCAGGCCCGCGCGAATGCTCTCGATCCGGTAGTGGGTGTTCGCCACCAGCGTGGCCGGCGCCGCGTTGCCGTCGGTCAACACGAACTGGCTGATCGTGGTGTGGTCGAGCGCGATCACGTCGTTCGGGGCAAGCCCCGCCGGAAACGCTTCACCCGTGACAGTGCCCGCAGCGATCGACGCCTTGCTCGCGTAGAGGCCGAGCAGCAGGTTGTCGATGTCGGCCCAGTTGATCGCGACGGTGAGTTCGGCCTCCTTGCCCTTCTGCAGCACGGCGGAGGTCAGGCGATTGCCCGAGTACGATTCCTTGCGGGTCTCGGTCTCGGTCTTGAGGGTCAGGTCGCACTTGGGGGCATCGCCGACCCAGCGCAGCGCGCCGGGTCGACCGCCGGGCAGGCGGTTGCCCAGATAGAGTTTTCCCTGGAACGAAAAATCCTGCATCAGACGCTCCTGGCCGTCGTGTCGACGGCCGGTTCGGTGGGGGAAAGATCGACCGCGACGCGCGCGCGGCGGTCATGACGTGGCGAGATCGCCTCGGTCGCCGATGCTTCGCTTCCCGTCCCATCGGCGACGGCAACGGGGGCGTCGGCGCCGGACGCGATCGGTGCGTCCGTGAGCGCGGGCGGCGGCGTGGTCAGGCCCCACGCCTCGAGCACGGCGGCATCGGCGTCGTTGACACTGAGTTCGAGGCCTTCCGGCGGCGGGTCGTAGGCGATGCCTTCGTGGGTGTGCGGGTGGTACAGGCGGATGGTTTTCATGTGCGTGGTGCGTTGGGGGAAGAAGGGGCGGACGCCCCGGCGGCGAGCCGCAGGAGACGTTCGGATTCGGCGGCGAGCACGCCGCGGGCGTAGTCGACGAGGCGTTCGGGGCGACGGCCCTTGGCGAGCATTTGCGCGGCGGTGGCGCCGTACTCGGCGACCAGCGGCTGGCGTTGTTTGCCGGCATATCGGCCCTGCTGCATCGGGCGTTTGGGGCCTTCGCGGCGGAACACCTGCGCGTTGCGATTCACGCCCACGCCGAGGAAGGCGTGTTCGCGCAGGCTGCGTTTGCCGCGAAAAATGGCGGCGGTGACACCGCGCGCCGTCTGGCGTGCCGCGAAATTCCGCAGACCGATGCCGCGGAAGCGCCCCACCAGGCGCACGCCCTCGTCGGTGGTGCGCGATGACAGGTCTTGCGTGAGACGGCGCGCGCCGATCTGGTACTCGGCCTGGATGTCGCGGCGGGCCTGCACCGGCAGACGCCGAGACAAGGTGCCGATCGCGCGCGCGTGCAGGGTCGGCAGGCGCGAGGCCAGCACGCTCAGGTTGCGGGAGGCGGACAGCAGGCCGTCTAGATCGGCGTGCAGCGCGAACGCGCCGCCAGACTGGGGGCGGCCGGTACTCACGGCCGCCCCGTCATGTTATCGTGCATACGACGTTAGTACCTTTCTGGAGCCTTGGTCATGACCAAAGCCACCGTGTTCACGTTGAAGCTCGAAGCGGAACTGCGCGATGCCTTCATGGCCGCGACCGAAGCCGAGCACCGACCGGCCTCCCAGGTCGTCCGCGAACTCATGCGCGAGTACGTCCGCAGCCGGCAGCAACGCCAGGCATACGAGGCCTTCGTGCAGGACAAGGTCGAACTCGCCCGCGCGCAGATCGCCGAAGGTCGGCATGCCTCGGACGAGACCGTCGAGGCTGAGTTCGCGGCGCGCCGCGATGCCGTGCGGCGCCAGGCCGGCGCTTGAGCGTGAAGGTCCGCTGGAGCGACGCCGCCCGTCAGGATCGCCTCGCCATCTTCGAGACCGTTTGCGAAGACGCGCCGATGGCGGCGCTGGCGCTGGATGAACGTTTCGGCGAGGCCGCAGCGGCGCTGGCGCGATTTCCGATGATGGGCCGCGCCGGCCTCGTGCCGGGCACACGCGAGCTGATACCGCACGAAAACTACCGACTCGTGTATGAGATCGACGAGACCGCGCAGATCATCTGGGTGCTGGCCCTGGTTCACGTTGCGCGGCTGTGGCCGCCGGCACAGCCCTGAACCCACCGGCATCACAGGCGCCCTACCCGTCTGTAGCGCGTTCCGAACAGCACCTGCCCCGCCATCGCCGCAACGCCGTCGGGACGATCGAGCAGCACCGACTCCTGGAACTGCAGCGGCAGCGCAAGCGGCGCTTGCGCGTAACCATCCAGCGCATCCTCGATGTCGGCGATCGTCTCGACGATGCGCTGCTGCGCGTTGTCGATCCGCACCGGCACGAGCGCCTCGACGACGAACGTGAAGCCGCGTTCGCCGGCACTGCGCGCATCGTCGGGAAAGACGGAGGTCAGCGGATACAGCGTCAGGCGCGGCGCATCGCTCGGATCAAAGGGCGCCGGCTCCAGGCGCACGTCGCGACCGGCGTCGGTGCGGTAGTCGTTCGCCCGACGCACCGTGCGCAGGCGCGTCTGCACCAACTCAAGGATCGCCCACGGAATCGGTGCGTTAACCATTGAGCACCGTTTCGGTCACGAAGCCGTCGTCAACGACGATGCGCTCGATCCGGAACCGGCCGCCGGGGACATGCAGGACATCGCCCGCACGCGGTCGCCACTCGGGATTGCGGAACTTCACGGTGGTGACGCGGGCGAAGCCCTGGCTGTAGTCGCCCAACTCGGTGACGTTGTAGGTGATCACCACCCTCACCGCGACCGGCGGCCGGCGCCCCCGGCGCACGATGGCCGGCTCGCCGAACACCGCGAACAGCGCGTCGTGCGCGGCCTCGAAGGCCGGATCGAGCGGGCTGCTCATGCCAGATCCCGCGCGGCGTAGCGCAGGTTCTCGGCGATCCGCCGCGTCCAGCCGCGACCGAACACGGCGAAGCGGTCGTGCTCGGCATACAGGTCGAGACGCAGCGCGAGCAGCCGCTCAATCAGCGACGCCTCGTCCGCCGAACGCAGGGCCGCGAGCGTGACCGGCCCGAGCTGCCCGTCGATCCGCACGCCCGCCAGCCGCTGCAGCCAGCGCACCGTGCGGCCGACGCCGTGATTCACCGCGGCGTCGAGCGCCTGGAATGCGAGCGCGGGCGGCAACGCATCGCCCTGCAGCGGCGTCCAGAAGTCGCGCCGGTACAGCGCGATCGCCTCCGACCGCGTGAGCCGACGGATGTCGAGCGTCGGATAGGTACGCTGGCTGATGCCCCAGCGCGTGCGACCGCCGGGATCGCGCGGATCGTCGGCGTCGCCGCCCTCGTGGATCAGCACGCGGTCGATCGCGCGGACAAAGCGATCCCCGGCCGGCGGCGCTGCCGTCAGCCCATCGTGTGTGGTCATCGGGGGGCCTCAGTTGATCGAGAGCTTGACCAGCACGCTCGGCCGCAGGCACATCGGCAGCGGGTTGGACTGCGTGTGCAGGTCGGTGCCGCGCTCGAACTTGCGCGCATCGAGCTTGGCGTACACCGGCCGGCCGAGCGTGTTGACCGTCTCGTTGAAGTCGGCCGGCGCGTTGTAGGTGCCGAAGGTGTTGAGCGTGCCGATCGGGAAAGCGTGCGCTTCGCCCGGCGCGATGAACCGGCGCACGGTCCCTTCCAGGTCCGACGCCTTGCCGCGGTACTCCTCGAACACCAGACCGCCGAAGCTGAAGCCCTTGCGCACGTCGTTGATCAGCACCGCGCCCTGCTGCCACTGCGCGTAGGCGGTCTTGACGTCCTTGTGCGAGGTCAGCGCGGCGAAGAATTCCTGCGAGCACAGCACGCGCGCGCCGGTCATGAACTCGCCGAGCAGTCCCTCCTCGATCAGCGCCAGCGTCTCGATGCACTTCTGCTTGACGTCGGTGCCGTTGTTCGGGTTGTCGATCTGGAAGGGCACGTGCTGCTGCGCGATCCGGAACTCCTCGAACAGGTCGTAGAGCACGCTGCCGTCGGAGTCGAGGATCTGGCCCTTGAGCGCACCCATGCGCAGGTGCTCGAGCGTGATCGCGTGTTTGTTGCGCATGGTCTCCAGGCGCTCGGCGATCACGCCCGCGACCGATTCGAGTTCGGTCTCCGAGCCGAAGGCGCGCAGGCCGGAGACTTCCTCGGGCAGGACCACGTCGTCGTGCGGAATGTGCGGCGCGACGAACGAGCGCACGCGGCGCTTGTCGTGCGCAGCGAGCGTGCCGGGCGAGCCCGGCGGCCGGGTCGGCAGCAGGGTCAGCACGCCGGCCTTCTCCTCGACGAGGATCTGGCGCGAGCGCACCGGCTTCTCGGGGAACAGGTCCAGTTCCTGCAGCCGGCCGTAGCGGTTCGGAATCAGGTTGATGGCCGCGGTGAGCGCGGCCATCGAGAACGCGGGATTAGCGAAGGGATTCAGCATGGGAGGCGGCGACCTGGGGGAATTGACGGACGAGGACGCCGAGCGCCGCCAGCTGCGCGAGGGCAGCAGCGGTCTGTTCGGCGGTGAGGGTGGGGGCGAAGACCAGCGCGCCGCCGAAGACGATCGCGTGACGCGAGACGATCACGCTGCGCCGGCGTTCGGTCGCGGTCGTGGTGATCGCTTCGATCAGGACACCGGCGGCGATCTCGCGGCCGTCGTTCGCGGCGGGATCGAGGGCGACGATCTCGCGGGTCGCGGTGAGGCGACCGACAACGGCGCCGAGCGCGAGGGTCTGGCTCGCGGCGACGACGACTTCGTCGCGGGAGTACAGATTCGGGGCTTCGTACTTGAGCAGGTCGGCGAGGTTGGCGGGTTCGTGCAGGACGAGCATGGCTCAGGCTCCTTGCGGGGTCGTCAACGCGATGCGCCTGCGCACGGCATCGAGGACCGGGTTGGTGGTGGTCGCCGCGGGCGCTGCGTTCGCGAGGTGGTGCGAGGCGATCTCGACCTGGTCGGCGCGGGCCTGCAGCAGCACTTGGCGGGCCTGTGCGGCGCTCATGCGCGCGGCGAGGAACTCGGTGGTGCGTTCGGGGCAACCGGCGAGCAGGCACAGCTCGGCGATGGCGACGGCCTCTGCCTGCGGATCGGTGGAAGGCGGCGCGACGGACGCGGTCGGCGCCGGCAGCGCGGCGGGTGCGACCGTGGGCACGACGGCGGCCGGTGCGGGCGCAGCAGGGGGCGTCGGCTGCACGGGCGCAGCCTCGGTGGGAACAGTCATCGAAGTCTCCATGGGAGGGGGAAGCGCGAGGTGCGCGGGTGATGCGAGCGGTGTGGGTGAACCAGGCAAATGCCTGCCGAGCGAAGGTCCGCGCGCGAGGGCGGTGGCGAAGTCGGCGAGCGCGGCGTCGAGCGACGCGACGCCATCGGCGAGGCCGGCGACGCGCGCGTCCTCGCCGAAGAACAGCGCCGCTTCGGTCGCGCGCACGGCGTTGGCATCGAGCCCGCGCATCGCGGCGACGTGCGCGACGAACAGGGCGTAGAGGCGATCGATTTCCGTTTGCAGCGCGTCGGTCGCCTGCGGCGTCAACGGCGCGTGCGGAGTGGCGTCGTTCTTGTGCGCGCCGGCATACAGCGCGGTCACGCTCAGGCCGTTCTGCGCGTTGCGCACCGACTGGTCGATGTGCAGCGCGATCACGCCGATCGAGCCGACGCCGCCGGTGGTCGAGAGCGTCACGCGCTGTGCGGCGCAGGCCAGGGCGTAGCCGGCGGAGAACGCGCTGTCGCCGGCATGCGCCCACACCGGCTTTCGTTCGGTCGCCTCACGAATGCGTGCGGCCAACTCGAACACGCCGCCGGCTTCACCGCCGGGCGAGTCGATGTCGAGCAGGATGCCGGCGACCTCCGGGGCCGCGAGCGCCGCGTCGAGATCGGCGGCGATGCGCGTGTAGGACGTGAGGCCCGAGGCGGCATCAAGTCCAATCGCGCGGCGCACGAGCGTGCCGTGGATCGGAATCACGGCGATACCGGGCGCGGTCGGACCGGGCTCGGCTTCCGCTGCGGCCGGCACGACGACCGGCAAGGCCAACTCGGTCGGCGCCAGGCCGATGCGCGGACCGAGCACAGCGAGAATCGTGTCGAGTTTCGCGCGCGCGATCAGCAGCGGCGTCCCGTAGAGACGGGACGCCAGGTGGACAAGAGCAGTCATCAGGACGCCTGGGAAGTAGGAGTCGCCGCCGCTTGCGCGGGGTGGTCATGTCGGGGATCGGAGTCGAAGCGCAGGCCGAGCGCATCGGCGCGGGCGTTGTCGGCGGCGATCTCGCGATCGATGTCCTCGGCGTCGTAGCCGAAGCTGGAGATCGCTTCCGAGCGCGACAGCAGACCGCCGCGGATCGCCGCGATCATCGCGTCGAACTCCTTCTTCGGGTCGACCCACTGCCAGCCCTGCGCAATCCACTTCACCGCGAGGTATTGGCGACGACGCGCGACGCCGCCGCGCGCGTAACCGGGCAGCACCAGCGCGCCTTCGAGCACGGCCTGCGTCATCCACGCGCGCCACAGCGGGCGGCACAGTTGGTGGACGATCACGCCGTGCTGGATCGCCTCGCAGCGGCGCCGGAACTCGAGCAGCCCGGCACGGATGGAGGAGTAGTTCACCTGCGTCAGGTCGCCGGTGAGCATCTCGTAGGTGATACCCATCGCGGCGGCGACCGCGCGGAACTGCTGTCGCATGAACTCGGCGTAGCTCGAACCGACGTCCGCCGGCTGCGAGAACTTCACGTCCTCGCCCGGCTCCAGGAACTGCATCGTTCCCGGCTCCAGGCTCGCCATCGCGACGCCCTGCGCATCGGCCTCGCCTTCGCCCAGCAGCGCATCCTCGGGCGCACCGCGGGTGATGAAGCCCGCGAACATCGCCGCGGTCTTCTTGCGCACCAGTTCGGCATCGTCGTACTGGTCGAGTT
>JBMOOY010000007.1:0-35325 GCA_049324395.1 Pseudomonadota bacterium | reverse complement strand
AGTTCTACGAGCAGGAGGTCAACAACGCCGTGGACGCGCTGACCAGCCTGCTCGAGCCGATGATCATGGTCATCATCGGCGTCCTGGTGGGCAGCATGGTCGTCGGCATGTACCTGCCGATCTTCAAACTGGCCGCTGCGGTCGGCGGCTGAGCGACGGGTCCGCGCATCGATGGCGTTCCTCGACCAGAACCCGGCCCTCGGTTATCCGATCGCGGCCGGGTTGGGCCTGCTCGTCGGCAGTTTCCTCAACGTGGTGATCCTGCGTCTGCCGAAACGGCTCGAATGGGAGTGGAAGCGCGACGCCCAGGAGGAACTCGGCCAGGCCGAGCTGTACGACCCGCCGCCGCCGGGCATCGTGGTCGAACCCTCGCATTGCCCGCATTGCCAGCACAGCCTGTCGTGGTACGAGAACATCCCGGTCCTGAGCTGGGTCGCGCTGCGCGGGCGGTGCCGCAACTGCAAGACCCCCATCTCGATCCAGTATCCGGCGGTGGAGCTGCTGACGATGCTGGTCGTCCTCGCCTGCGTTTGGCGCTTCGGCTTCGGCTGGCAGGGCTTCGGCGCCTCGTTGCTGAGCTGTTATCTGATCGCCGGCGCGGGCATCGATCTGCGCGAGAAACTCCTGCCCGACCAGATCACCCTCATCCTGCTGTGGCTGGGATTGGTCGCCAGCGTCGACAACCTGTTCGTGCCGGCCAAGGCCGCGATCGCCGGCGCGGTGCTGGGCTACCTCTCGCTGTGGAGCGTGAACTGGGTGTTCAAGCAGATCCGCGGCAAGACCGGCATGGCGCAGGGCGACTTCAAGCTGCTCGCCGCGCTCGGCGCCTGGGCCGGCTACAAGGCGCTGCTGCCGATCCTGCTGGTGTCCTCGCTGGTCGGCGCGATCGTCGGCACGATCTTCCTGCGCCTCACCCGCCGCAGCCAGGACACCTACATTCCCTTCGGTCCCTATCTCGCCATCGCCGGCTGGATCGTGTTCCTCTGGGGAGACGCCATGATCGGCGCCTACCTGGGCCTGTTTCCGCAGTAGCGTCCGCAACGAGGGCGCCGTGGCCACGTACTGCATCGGACTGACCGGCGGCATCGCCTCGGGCAAGACCGCGGTCGGCAGCGCCTTCGAGGCCCTCGGCATCGTCGTCGCCGACGCCGATGTCGCGGCGCGCGAAGCGGTGGCCGTCGGCAGCGCGGGGCTCGCGGACGTGGTGGCGGCCTTCGGGGCGGACGTACTCGCCGCGGACGGCAGTCTCGATCGCGCCGCGATGCGCCGACGCGTGTTCGCCGACGAAAGCGCGCGCAGGCGGCTCGAAGCCATCGTCCATCCCCGCGTGCGCGAATCCCTCGCCCGCCGCTGCGCGCAGGCGCCCGGCGCCTATGCGATGGCCGCGATCCCGCTGCTGACCGAAGTCGGCGGCCGCACGGCCTATCCCTGGCTGCAGCGTATCCTCGTCGTCGACGTTCCGGTGGAGATCCAGCGCGCCCGCCTGCTCGAACGCGACGGCATCGACGCCGCGCTCGCGGAACGGATGATCGCCGCGCAGGCGACCCGGGCGCAGCGGCTCGCCATCGCCGACGACGTGATCGTCAACAACGGTTCGCTCGACGATCTGCGCCGCCAGGTCGCGGCGCTGGACGCGCGTTACCGCTCGCTCGCCGCGGGCTGAGGCGACAACACCCGCAGCAGGGCCTCCAGCGCGCGACGATTCGTGTCCGTCGGCGCATCGAACTGCGCTTCCATCGCCTGCAGCGTGTCGTCGGCGATCGCCCAATGCAGCGGAAAATTCGCGCGCGGATCCTCGAACAGCGCGAATTCCACGTACGCGCCCGCGCCGCCCGGCGCCTGGCATACGCGACGTTTCAACGCGAGTTTGGCCTGTTCTGCGCGCGCCTCGCGGCCCTGGAGCAACGCGATCAGCGGATCCAGCGCCTCGCCCATGACCACCGTGCGCGCGGCGCGGCGATCCGGGCGCGTCGCCGGCGAATTCCTGCAGTCGTAGCGGAAACCCGACTCGCGGATCGGGTCGTTGCGGATCTGCACGACGACCGTCCGGACCTTGCCGGCGAAGCGCGGATTGCGGTTCACCGCCCAGACGATGTCGTCTGCGGTCGCGCTGCCGGCATTGTCGAAATAGCCGCCGTCGACCAGACGCACGCCGCGACACGCGCTGCGGCGTCCGTAGCGGCCCGCGGGGCTCAGCCAGGTGAAGCGCGCGCTGTTGTGGACCACGCCGGACAGCGGCGCGCTGTAACGCACGACGCCGGCGCCGTCGCGATCGCTGGGCAGCAGGCATTCGTTGCCGTCGTAGGCGCCGAGGAACGCGCCATCGCGGCGCGCGATCTCGGCATCGAGCGGCACGGCGCCGATCTCGGTCTGGGTCGCCTGCGCGGGCGCGTCCGCCTCGACGTCGTCCCGTTTCGCGTTCCTCGCCAGCTCGTCGCGCAGCGTCTCCGCGGTGGCGACGACCGGATTGAGCAGCACCGGCGCCTGCACCAGACGCTCGCCGGTGGCGGCGACGGTGGTGTTGGCCAGCAGCAGCGGCAGTCGATCGTGGGGCGGACGCCACAGGTCCTCGAACGGTTGCGCGAACGCCGAACGCTCCGGCGCAACGCCCGCGGCCCGGCTCCAGGCGAGTTCGATCACCCGCTCGAAGGTCTGCCCGCGATCCGGGATGCGCCTGCGTCCGACCGGGTACGGCAGGAAGCGCTGCGGCGCGTCGACGAACAGCATGTTGCCGAGGATCGGCGTGAGCAGATCGGTCTCGAAGAAGCGGCGCTGGCGCGGCCACGCGGCATCGCCGTCCTCGCGCAGCGACGCGAGATACAACGCGCCGCCGAGCGAACCGCCGGAGACGCCGCTGATCGCGAGCAACTGCTCGGCGAACGGCTCCCCCTGCGGGATCCGCGCGACGCCAGCGTCGATGCGAGACAGCACCAGCGCGGTCCAGGCGGCCGCGCGCACGCCGCCGCCTTCCGCGGCGACGACCACGAACGGCACACGGGGATCGCATCCGGCGACGCCGGCGCAGGCCGCTTCGCGCGCGAGGATCCTCGGCGTGAGTCGGGCTTCGAGATACGCATCCAACGCCGGGAGCGGCGCCGGCGCCTGCCCGGTCGATGCGGTGGGCGGCACGAGACGGATCTCGTGATTGTCGTTCCACAGCGAGAACACCGCAGCCGCCAGAAGCAGGCCGCCGAGCAGCGGCAAGCGGGTTTCGTCGGACAGATGCGCCAGCAGACTGCCGACGACGATGGCGAGCCCCGCGGCCAGCATCACCACCACGCCCGGACCGATGCCCAGGTGCAGCGGCCACAGCGGCGCCAGCGCGAACACCACGATCGCGATGCCGTTGAGCGCGAGCATGCCGACGAAGAAGCGGGTGGTCCACGGGCTCAACTGGCGATAGTCCAGACCGGTACGTTCCGGCGCATGGCGCAGGCTGCCGCGGCGGCGCCACAGCACCAGCACGAACGATGCGGCCAGCGCGAGCAGCAACAGCGAATACCCGCGCGCGATGCCGGCCATGCCGGCGGACAACCGCATGGACACCGGCCAGATCGCGATCGCCGGAATCAGCATCACCGACGCCCCCAGCCATCGCGGCAGCCAGGCGACCAGCAGGACCTCCCAGCGCCGCGCCGCGGGCTCGCGCCGCGTACCGCCCTTCCACGTATAGAACAGCAGCCGCGAGGTGTACCAGACGCTGATCGCCGCGAGCAGGCACGTCGCCACGAACGTCGCGCCCTGACCGAGCGTGGCGAAGCTGTTGGCGAGGATCTCCTGTCCCTGCGCGGTCAACAGGGCGATGCAGGCCGCGCACGCGAACAGCAGCGAGAAGCGCATCCGTCGCGCCACCGCGAACAGGATCGCCAGCCATTGCAGCCGATCCCGCCAACGCGAGAGCCACTGCCTGACGCCATCGAGCGCACGCCAGAACCAGGACACGGGCGGCGGCGCGGGCGGCATCGGCGTCTCCATGACGAACCTCCGGCGGATGGCTGCTCCGAAGCCTGCCGGCCTAACCTGACCTCGTCAAGCGGGCGAAGCACGTGGCTCAGCTGTACACGCAGAGCCTCATTCAGCAGCGAAAGTCGACTGACCTCTATCTTCCAATAATTTATCACTCAGACAAAGCGATAGTCACAACGTCATCTTCTATAGTCACCATCCACACTTGATGTCTTGGCACACCCACACCTTTTCCTTGCGCAACCACAAGAACACGCCCTTCGAACATGCACGGCATGCCCAATTCAATTTCTTCGCTTCGAATGCTGAAATCATCTTCGAACTTGCGAAAAATGACGTCTTGTTTGATAGCAACATCTTGCCACTCAATCCACACGCAACCGCTGGAGGTAACAGGCCTATCGCTATTTACACCGGTACAACCAGCCACAGCATTGAGAGCTACCACCAACCATATGATTCGCATAGGTAATATACCTTCCAGTAGTTTGCGGTATTTATCATCCTATCGACATCTGTCCTGCATTCATTTGGGCACCCTTTTTCGCTACCAATGCCCTCCGCGCATTCTTTTGAAATCTTCCAAGCACGGCATTCCGATCGAGCACCAAACTTATCTTCAGACAATCTCTCGTAATTGATCCCCGCCTGCTGATTTGTGTCACTTGGCAGATCCCCCCGCGCACGATTTGCGCAACTGTTTCTGCCATACCTCCGCTTCCAGTCATCAATATGGACTTGCTCATGTTTCTGCGTGCATTCCCGCGTGCAACCGCGATTACAATTCACTATCTCATATCCACCACGGCCATCGCACTGAATCGTGGCCTGGGCGCCTCGCAGGTTGGAGCATGTCACTGGCTGCAAACCATCCGGGTCGATAAATTGCAATGAAGATGAGTGAGCGTACACATACGTCGAAATACCGCCGTCCAACCCAATCGGATCACTCTTCGCATATCTGCCCGTGGCCGCGTCGTAATCCCGGAAGTAGTTGTAGTTGAGCCCGCTCGCCGCATCGTACCGCTGCCCCGGGAATCGCATGTCGAACACGAACGCGGTCCCGTCGTTGTCCGGGTCCTGATTCGGCGCGGTGTTGCCGAACGCTTCGCCCGTCAGCTCCCAGCGCCAGATCGCCGTGCCACTTGTTCCGCGCGTCGGATCGACCACCACACGCGGCGTGCCCAGTGCGTCCGCTTCGATGTAGTGCAGCTTCCGCGTTGCGCCGCTGCCCGTGATGACGGCAGCGGGCAAATCGTATAGCCACACGATCTGCTGCGTCGGCGCACCGGCGCTGTCGTACTCGCCCAGCCACTGTCCGCCTTCGTCGTACACGCTGTATCGGTCGTCGTTCGCCGCCTGCCAGGTGCGCACCTGCTCGCCTCTTCCGTTGTAGGCGTAGTTGCGCGTGGTTGTGCCGGAGGTTCTGACCAGACTCATCCGGTTCAGGTCGTCGTAGACGAACTCCTTCGCCGCGCCGCCGATCTGCGTGGTGTTGCCCGCTGCGTCATGACTGCGCGCCGTCGTCCCCACGCCGTTCAGGCGATGGTTCGCGCTGCCGTAACTGTACGCCGTCGTCGTTCCGCCCACGGTCGCGCTCGTGCGGTTGCCGGTCGAGTCGTAAGCATACGCTTCCAGCACCGCGTTCGTGGCGCCGTCTTTCGTCTCGGTCAGGCGATTCAGACCGTCGTAGCCGTACGTTCTCAGCGGGGGCTCCGCCTGGTTCGCGGTCCGGAGTTTCTTGACATTGCCGACTTCATCGAACTCGTAGCCCAGGTTCAGGCCGCCCGAACCGACCACTTCGACGAAGCCCGGCTGGTAGTTCCGGTTCAGGCTGCGCTTCATCACCCGGCCGGTTACAGACCTTCCTTAATCACCCAGCCACGACTCATATTCTCGAAGTAATAATTTTTCTCGACCGAACACATCGTGCGAAATCTTTTCGTCTCGAAATTTCATGTTCAGAATTTCATACATCATGTGCACAAGACGCAGATCCAGACAATTTTCTGAAAACTCAAATTTCAGACAGCAGGAGCGGATATCTCTTTTTCCTTTTTCCTCTTCCCCGAACACGCCCACAACAGTGGCCTTGACATTGGCTCCAGATGCGGCGAGAACAGAGATTACAAAATCATACGTTTCTTCAATAATTATTCTAACGTGCCCATTGTGGTGACGAATCGAAAACTCCAGACACGATGGCAGGTGCTCTCTGAAGAAGCGATCGACTTCCAAGTAAAATCGCTCAGCGTCCATAGTTATGTCCCCAAATCTCGCTGATAATCGGGCCCCCTGCCGTGTCAACGCAGCATCGACATGAGAATATCGATCCGACGTAAGCGCCGTTCAAAAGGACAGTGCGGTGAACGCCTTTTATCGCACATATTCCTTCCGTTGCAGGCATTGGAGGTCTCGCCATGCTGCCAACGGGAAAGTCAAGCAGGGCATATTTCGCAGACGGATAAGGATAACGCCCTCGCATTTCTGCGCAGGTGTCATACTGTGGATATTGAGATGCGCATGTCTCGCATGGCTCAGCCCTCCCCCCACCCCCCGGGGGCGCAATAGGCGTCGGCCTAGGTCCAGGCGGTGGAACTGGTGTCAATCTCGGCCCAGCAGGAGGCGGCACGGGTCGAGGAGTCGGCCTCGGAGCAACTTCAATAATGCAGGCTGCAGGGTTTTGCCTGCAAAACGCGGTAGTACTTGGTTCCGCGTACTGCAGTCCAAGCGGATCAATTCCAATTCCAGGATTCCCATGAACGTAGCTGTAGGTACTGACTCCACCCATCAGCCCGATCGGATCACTCTCCACATACCTGCCCGTGGCCGCGTCGTAATCCCGGAAGTAGTTGTAGTTGAGCCCGCTCGCCGCATCGTACCGCTGCCCCGGGAATCGCATGTCGAACACGAACGCGGTCCCGTCGTTGTCCGGGTCCTGATTCGGCGCGGTGTTGCCGAACGCTTCGCCCGTCAGCTCCCAGCGCCAGATCGCCGTGCCACTTGTTCCGCGCGTCGGATCGACCACCACACGCGGCGTGCCCAGTGCGTCCGCTTCGATGTAGTGCAGCTTCCGCGTTGCGCCGCTGCCCGTGATGACGGCAGCGGGCAAATCGTATAGCCACACGATCTGCTGCGTCGGCGCACCGGCGCTGTCGTACTCGCCCAGCCACTGTCCGCCTTCGTCGTAGACGCTGTAACGGTCGTCGTTCGCCGCCAACCAGGTGCGCACCTGCTCGCCTCTTCCGTTGTAGGCGTAGTTGCGCGTGGTTGTGCCGGAGGTTCTGACCTGACTCATCCGGTTCAGCTCGTCGTAGACGAAATCCTTCGCCGTGCCGCCGATCTGCGTGGTGTTGCCCGCTGCGTCATGACTGCGCGCCGTCGCCCCCACCCCGTTCAGGCGGTGGCTTGCGCTGCCGTAACTGTACGCCGTCGTCGTTCCGCCCACGGTCGCGCTCGTGCGGTTGCCGGTCGAGTCGTAAGCATACGCCTCCAACACCGCATTCGTGGCGCCGTCTTTCGTCTCGGTCAGGCGATTCAGACCGTCGTAGCCGTACGTTCTCAGCGGGGGCTCCGCCTGGTTCGCGGTCCGGAGCTTCTTGAGATTGCCGACTTCATCGAACTCGTAGCCCAGATTCAGACCGCCAGAACCGAGCACTTCGACGAAGCCCGGCTGGTAGTTCCGGTTCAGACTGCGTTTCATCAAACGACCGTTGCCGTAGCTCCACTCGGCCACCGGGCCGAAGGGATAGTACTTGGCATTGGTCAACACGACCTGCCGTGCCCCGCCCGCCGGCGTGGCGCCGACTTCGGTCACGCGCCCCAGCGCATCGTGGATGTAGTCGACGGTGGTGCCGTCCGGGTAGACCATCGCGGTCATGCGCCCGGCGATGCTGTACACGTACCGCAGGGCGAAGGTGTTGCCGTTCGTGGTCTGGACTTTGCGCACCAACTGTCCGAAGCGGTCGTAGCAATACGCGGTACTGCCGCTGCCGTCGACGATCCTGGTCAGTCGGCCTTGACCGAAGGTCTCCCCGGCCTGACAGACTGCCTGCGTGGTGTCGTACGTGAAGCCGGTATTGAGTGCGCTGGTCGGGTACGCGATCGCCGTCGGCCGGTTGAGCGCGTCGTAGGCGTAGGTCGTGGTCACCCCGCGCGCGTCGGTCTGGGTGGCGCGATTGCCGGCGCTGTCGTAGGTATACGTGGTCGTCCCGGCATCAGGGCTCTGCAACTGGGTAAGATCGCCGAGCCCGTTGTAGGTGTAATTCGTGTTCAGTCCCTTCGGATCGTTCACCTGGGTCAGGTTGTCGAGCACGTCGTACGCGAATTTGGTCTCCGCCGCGATCCCGTTCATGTCCTGCAAGGTGCGGCTCAGACGGTTCAGGGGATCGACGTTCTGATCCGCGACCCGGCCCAGTGCGTCGGTGGTCCGGTCGGGATTGCCATTGGCATCGTAACTGAACGCGGTGTCGCGACCGTAGGCGTCGGTCAACGCCTGGAGCTGTCCGAGCGTGTCGTAGGTGCGCGACAGGGTCCGCATCAACGCCCCCTGGGCATCCTTCGTCTGCTCCTGGGTGCGATCGCCGGCCGCATTGAGGGTGTAGGCGATGGTGTTGCCGGCGCTGTCCGCGATCCCGGTCAGGCGGTAGGCACCGTCGAAGGTGTAGGTCGTGTACACGCCGTCGGGCTGGGTGACCTTCTTGATCGCGCCGCTCGGCCAGTATTCGATCCGGGTGATCCGGTCGTCGGTCTCGATGCCGTTGTCCGATCCGCGCGCCTTACGCGCGGTCAATCGTCCGCGCACGTCGTACTCGTAATCGGTCGCAACGCCGTTCACGTCGATCACCGTCAGCGGCTTGCCGTAGAGATTGTAGGCCGGCGTTTCGGTCACCTGCCCGAGCGCATTGGCGACCTTCCAGAGCATGCCCTTGCGATACGGGCATGCGAGCGGTGCGCCCGCGCAGGACGGGTGATCGGCCACGCGATAGGTGTACGTCAGCGTGTCCGCGACATCGGTGCGCGGTCCGTCGACGGATTTGACCAGACCGACGAACGGGCATGTGCCGGCGTTCACGTCGGACTGCTCGCAGTAGCTCGTCGTCGTCGTCCGCGATTGCGATGTCGCCGGATCGGTCGTGGTCCGCGTCAAAACCTGGCTGCGGCTGTTGTAGGTGAAGCTCTGCTGCTGCCGGGTGACGTAATTCGCCCCGACCTTGGCCTGGATCTGCACGGACGTCACACGATAGAACGCATCGCGGGCGGTGACGGTCTTGCGTTCGACGCTGGTGCCGTAGGCATCGTAGCGGGCATTCGAATAGGCCTTGTCGGTCGTGTATTCGTAGCGGGTCACGTTGTTCAGCTTGTCGCGACTCTCGAACACCAGCGCGCCGTTGAAGGTGTTGTTCACCGTGCCATCGGCGGCGGCGAGCGCGGTCACGCGCCGGAAGCCGCTGCTGCCGGACAGCGTGTAGTTGCGCGTCTCGCCGTGGTGTCCGGTGACCGCCACCTGGGTGTCGCCGGTGTAGGCCAGCTCCGTTTTTTCGACCACGCCCCCCGACGTATGCGCCTGACTGAGCCGGGCGCGGTTCTTGTCGTCGTAGGCGAAGGTCAGGTAACGCTGACCGTTGTCGCTGATCCCGGTCAATGCGTGCGGGTCGTTGGCGTCGGACAGGCCGGATTCGTTGTAGTGGTAGACACGGGTCGTGCCGTCCGTGTACTGCACCGATTGCAGATTGCGACTCGTGTCGTAGGTGTAGAACACCCGATTGCCGTCGGGCAGCAGCATGGACGCCAGCCGGCCGTCGGCGTACTCGAAGGTCAGCTTCAGACCGGTGTGATCGGTCGCCGAGATCAGGCGCTTGCCCTCGTAGACGAACGCCAGCTTCCAGCCGGACGCCGTATCCTCGATGCGCAACAGTCGGCCGGTATCGTCGAAGTACCGGAACACCGCGCCCTGATCGCCATGCCTGAAGACATAGCGCCCGTTTTCGACCACCAGATCGACGACCTTCTTCGCATCTTCCGGGGAGACGAAACGCGCGGTGTTTCCGACCCGCTTGTACGTTTCGTAGTAGCCGTTGTCCGCGATGCGGGCGATTCCGGTGCTGTATGGAGAACCGAGGATCCGCTCGGAATAGGTATGGGTCCATCCGGGCGCCAGCTCCGGGGACTGCCCGGTCTGTCGCAGCGAATGATAGGCGCGCACGAACGGTCGGCCCGAGAACTCGAAATCGGTCTCGAAGCGCGCCTTGTCGCCGGTGGCGGGAAAACACGGATTCCCGCCTTCGCTGCCCGGCACGTTCGGCGTCGACGGACATTGCTGACGCAGTCGCGTCGTGATCACGCGGTCGACGCTGGCCGTACACAGATACATCGGATAGACCGGCGAACTCGTCGACGGGTTGTACGCCGGATTCTGACCGCTCCTGGCGGTGTAACCGGCCGGGCAATCGAAGCTCGCGTTCTTGTACAGCCGATGCTGGAACGACCATGTCTGAACGCCCTGGGCGTTGTAGATGCGGATCGTCACCATCCGCTGCAGGGCAGGATTGTTGTCGTGGTTGAGCGCGAGACCGCCCTTGGTTCCGCCCTGCGGCCCGACGATCGCGAACGGTTCGACATAGCCCCCCGTCGGCGTGTCGGCGACGACGGTCGCGGATGCGCCATGCGAGGCCTGATAGCTGTTGACGAGGCCCTGGATCAATGCGCCTTCGCTGGCGCATTTGTTCGGATAGACCGGATCGTTGGCCGATGCGCAGTACTGCGGCGCGGGATTGCCGGTGACGTCGGGGGCGAACACCGGCGGGTTGGTGGACGCCGGCTTGCGATCCTCCACGCCGTAATGCAGGCGTTCCAGTTTGAGCCCGGATCCGGGCAGCGCTATCGGCGGATCTTCGTAGGTGGAGTACTGATACGTCAGCTCGCTGCCGTACAACGAGTCGGCGGCGCGCATCGCAGCTTCCGCGGCCGACTGTGAGGCGTAGCACATGCTGGCGTAGCAATACTCGGTGTCTGTGCCGGGCAACGCCTGTGCCGATGCCCCGCCCGCCCAACCGACTTGCAACCAAAGACCAAGCGCGGCCGAGAAAATGATCGATCGAAAATCGAGCATCCTGAATTCCCCTGAAGATTCCGATCCGACATCCGGATCGCCGAACGGCCCGGATGATCGCATGTGTCGGTCGCGCAAGCGGAGACGGCAAGCCATGAAATCTCGGATCGCCCGACGAACGGCATTCAGCGCGGAGATTGTCCTTCTATCTTCACCACCCCACCCTTCATCACGAACGCGACATGTTCGACGCGGGTCTCTTCCTGCGAGGAAACGCCCGGGACGGTGAGGAGGTCGGCGGCGCGGGCGGCATCGGCGTCTCCATGACGAACCTCCGGCGGATGGCTGCTCCGAAGCCTGCAGGCGGGATGCGACGGGGTCAAGCCGGGATGTCCCGGAAGTCGCCCGCAACGCTTCGATCGCGATCCGCCTGCAGGGGAATCGCGACCTGCCTGCTCTCGATTCGTTCGCGCGATTCATTCCTGCAGGAACGACTCCGCCCGAGGCTCCTCACTTCGTCCCGGTCAACCGTTGGAATGTTGCCAGGGCCTCGCGCGCCGCGGCATCGCCGCCAGCGGCACGTTCGGCGAGGCGTTCCTGCACGGTCTTGCCGCCCGAGCAAGGACGCCCGGGGTCGGCTTTCGCCTTCAGCAGCAGCGTCAGCGTACGGACATCGCCGCGCGCGGCGGCGCCGCACAGGGCCGTCTCCTGCCAGAGCGCATTGAGCGGCTCGTTCACGTCCGCCATCAGCGGCAAGGCATCGGCGACGACCTCCGACCGGCGCGACAGGACCGCGCAGCCCAACATCGCCCGACCGATGTGCGGCCGCATGTCGGCGCCTTCGCGCGCGGCGAGCACCGCCGGAAGCACGGTGCGATCGCGCGCGCGGCACAATGCCTTGCCGATCGCTTCGGAGTCGTAAACGGCGGTTTTCCACTCGGCCTTGGCGACCTCCACCCGCTGCGCGGGCGCGGCCTCGATCACCCGCTGCACGACGAGACGGCTGCGTATGGGCGCGACGCGATCCGGTTCCCACGATTTCGGAATCTGCACCAGTACGGCCTCCGCTTCCGCCGCGGTGCCACGCCGATCCATCAGATCGTCGGCGAGATCCAGTCGCAGCTCCCACAGATCCGGCTGCTGCCGCAGCGCCTCCGCGGCGATCGCGGCGTATTCGTCGCCCCGCCCCTGAGCCTCGAGCGCGAAACCGAGATGGCGGACGACCCGATCGCGCAGCACGGCACGCGGCCCCGCCTTGGCCAGCGCGTCACGGTAGCGGCGCTCCGCATCGGCGTACCTGCCGCCGGCGTACGCGAGATCGCCCTCGAACGCGGCGAGATAGGGATCGTCGGCATCGAGGCGTCGCGCTTCCGCGAACAGCGCGGCCGCTTCGGCGTCGCGATGCTGCAGGAATCGCAGCAGGCCGAGGAACGCGCGCGGCTCGGCCCGATCGGGGGCGCGTTCGATGGCGGACTCCAGAAAAGGCTCGGGACGGTCGTAGACCGAAGCGTAGGGGCCAGCCTGCCCCGCAGGTTCTCTGATCTGCCCCTTGTCGCGCGGCGGATTGAACTGATCGAGATGCGCGGTCAACGTGAGTTCCACACGCCCGCGCAGCGTCAGGAGTTCGGCGTTGTCGCGGTCGCGCAGTTCGAGATTCGCGAGCTTGTCGCGCACGGCGTACAGCTTCTGGAAATCGCGGACGGTATCGAGCGTGTTGCGGATCTCCGCGAGCTGGCCGGCCAGCGCGTCGCCGTCCATCGCGACCACGCGCGGCGCGATCTTGGTGCGCGTTTCTGCGGAAAGATGCCCGTACCAGTCGATCATGGCGTCGGTATAGGTCGCGGCCAACGAGCGGTAGTACGCCTTGCCCGGCCCGGATTCCGCGAACGCGAGGAACCGCTCGAGATCCCGATCCGGGACACGGGCGAGCAGGACGCCGAGCCGTTCGACGCCGGCCTCTTCGGTCTCGGGCGCAGGCGCAGGCACCTGGTACGTCGGCATGTCGCGCACGCCGGGATCCAGCGCATGTTCGACCAGCATCCGCGCGTGCGTGCGCGAAATGGCACGGGACGCGGAGAAATCGAAACGACCGGTCGCCGTCCACAGGCGCAGCAGCGACGCGCGCCTCGCACCCGCGATGCGCGGCCCGGCAGGCGCCCCGGCCGGCGCATCGCCGACGATCCGCCGATGGATGTCGAGAAGCTTCGCATCGGACGCCCATGCCTCCCAGGCGTCGACCGTGGCCTCGTCGCGGGAATGCCGCGTGAAATCGCAGACGGCGCGCTTGCGCACGGCCGCATCCGAGAAGATCGGATCCAGCACGAGCGCCAGCTCGGCCGCCGCGCCCGGATTGCGCGCCAGCAACATCTCCTGGAGCGAAGCGCGGGTCGCCGCGAAATGCGTTTTCGCGCGCCCGATCTCGCCGCTGCGCTCGAGAATGCCGATGGTGCGCGCATAAGCGGGATAGTCGACGCCCATCTCGGCCCGGCAATTGCGCGCGACGGACGTCGGGTTGACCAGCGTGGACGGCGGGACGCCCTTGTCCGGGCCGACCGCAGCGGAGGAAGCCGTGTCGGTACAGCCGACGATCAGCGCGAGCGCGATGCCGACGTGAATGCTGCAACGATGCATGGAAGCTCCTGGATGTGGGATGCGTCGCGACGGAGACAGACGATCGAAACGGGCGGTCAGGGTTTGCGGTCGTAGCGCTGCAGGATCTCCAGCAGGGTCCGGTTCGACGCATTGAACGCCGGCTCCGCGCCGGCCCGGGTCGCGCGCTCGGTCAGCATGTCGCGCACGGTCTTGCCGTCGCCGCAGCGTCGCGCGGGATCGGCCTTGGCCTTGAGCAGGCGCTCGAAGATCGCCGCATCCATCAGGACCGCCGCGCTGCACAGCGGCGGACCGCCGGCCATGGCTTCGTTGGGGCCGTCGATGCGTTCGACCAGCGGCAGGATCGCCTCGATCGAGGCCATGTCGTGCCGCCACATCGCGCACGCCAGCAGATGATCCGCGAACCGGCCCTGCATGCCGCTGGCGCGGGCGACCAGCGGCGCCAGTACGGCGCGATGCCGCGACACACAGGTCGCATCGACGAGTTCGAAGGGCGCCTCCGCGATCTCGAAGGCGCGTCGGACGGCGGCGGGACGCTCGACCGGAGCGGCCAATCCCGCACGCAGCAACTGCAAGCGCACCAGCACGCCGCGCTTGCGTTCGGGCAACCAACGATCGGGGACGGGCTCGACCAGCGCGGCGACTTCCTCGACGGTCCCGTCGGTCGACAGGAGGCGTTCGGCGTGTTGCAGACGGAAATCCCACAGGTCGGGCGTCCGCTTCAACTGGGCCTGCGCATCCTTGCGGAATTCCCGTTCGCGTCCCTGCTTCGCCAGCGCGTTGCGCAGCCGTTCCAGCGCGAAATGATGATCGAACGCCCGGCGCTCCGGCGCCGCCAGGACGCCGCGGTAAAGCCGCTCGGCCTTCGCGTAGTCGCCGCCGACGTAGGCCATGTCGGCCTCGAACATCGCCAATCCGCGCGCCTTCGGATCGAGCTTCCGGAGCGCCGCAAGCTCCTGCGCCGCCTCGGCATCCTGCGACAACTGGAAGCGGATGCGGCCGAGGTAGAGATGCGCCTGCGCGTATCCGGGATCGAGCTCCAGCGCCTTGCGCAGATAGCGCTCCGCCTCCGCGTAATCCTGCGGACGGGCCGGATGCATCTTGTCGATGCGATCGCGGATCTGGCCGTCTTCGTAAGGGATGCCTCTCGACGACAGCAACAGCGCCACGCGACCGAGCAGTCCCTGGGTCTCGGCGTTGGAAGGATCGAGTTTTTCCGCGCGCAGCAGCAGGGTGCGCGCTTCGTCGACGATGGTGCGCGTGCCCACCTCGTCCAGCAGCCTGCGCGCTTGTTCCGTCATCTCCGCGGCGGCCTTCGGATCCCGCGCGACCTCGGCTCGGTTGACGCCCGTTTTCAGGACTTCGCCGAGCCGGGGATACCACTCGCGTATCGCCAGATCGATGCCTTCGAACAGGGTCCGGTAGTAGACCCCTCCCTCGCGCGATTCCGCGAATGCGAGGAACTCGCGGAGATCGGCGTCGGACACGCCGTCGAGCGCGGGGGCCAGCGCCCGGTCGACGATGTCCTCCTCGCTCGGCGGCTCGATGCCAGTGCCGTTGATGGCGAAATCCTGCAGCGCGGAGGACGTCGGATCGATCGCGCTTTCGGCGACCGCCTGCGCCTGCAGCAGGGCGACCATCTCCGCATACATCAGATTGCGCAGATCGGTCGCATTCAGGACCCTCACGACCAGCGCGCGACGCTGCGCGTCGACCGCCTTCGCCGGACGCCCGGCGAATCGGGTCGCGCCGAGGACGCGGTCGTGGATCCGGCGCATGTCGGGATCCAGCGACCAGGCGTCCCAGGCTTCCGCCTCCGGCTGCGCACGGTCGTAGCGGACGAACGCGCACACCGCGCGCTTCTCGAGTTCGGCGCCCGAGAACAGTGCGTCCAGCGCGGGTTTCAGGCGCGCCGGCGCCCCAGGGTCGTCCATCGCCAGACGCGCCTCGACCACCTCGCGGATGCTCGCGTAGAACGTGCCGGCGCGCTGCACCTCGCCGTTGCGGCGCAGGATCTCCACGATCAACGCGAAGCCCTCTTCGTCCATCGCATGACTGGGCTTGCAGTCGGGAACGACGGTCTTCGCGGCCGGCGGCGTCACGCCCTGCGGAACGGGCGAATAGGCCTCGGTGCATCCAGCGCCAAGCAGCAATGCGACGTACAGGGAGAGTCTCGTGAGCGAGAGCATCGTGCGCTTTCCATCCGGGATGTCCGGAAAGAATAGCGTAAGGCCGCGGCCGATCGGATCATCGCGGCCGCCCTGTCTCCTCCGGACCCGGCGCTATTCGCGGGACGTCTCGTGCGACTTCACCACCACCCCACCCTTCATCACGAACGCGACATGCTCGAGGCGGGTCACGTCCTGCGCGGGATTGCCGGGCACGGCGACCAGGTCCGCGACGCGGCCGGCTTCGATCGCGCCGAGGTCGTTGCGGCCGAGCGCTTCCGCGGCGTTGATGGTCGCGGACTGGATCGCCTGGGTCGGGGTCATGCCGTAACGGACCATCACCGCGAACTGCTTCGCGTTGTCGCCGTGCGGATAGATGCCGGCATCGGTGCCGTAGACCATCTTCACGCCGGCCTGATGCGCGCGGCGGAAGTTCTCGCGCTGGATTTCCGCGAGTTCCCGGTCCTTGCGCAGGTTGTCTTCGAGCACGCCGTTCTTCGCGCCTTCCGACTGGGTGTAATCGGTGTTGTAGATGTCCATCGACAACCAGGCGCCGTGCTGCTTCGCGAGGCGGATGCCCTCGTCGTCGAGCAGACTGGCGTGTTCGATCGTGGTCACGCCGGCGCGGATCGCGTCGCGGATGCCGGACGCGCCGTGGGCGTGGGCGGCGACGCGCAGCCCCCACATCCGCGCTTCGTCGACCGTGGCCTTCATTTCCTCGTAGGTCATCTGCTGCTGGCCGGATTCGGTGTTGCGCGAGAACACGCCGCCGGTGGCGCAGATCTTGATGACCTGGGCGCCGTACTTGCGCACCCCGCGCACCGACTTGCGGGCTTCCTCCGGCGTGTCCGCGTTGTAGCGGTTGTAATCGTTCATCGACGGCGGGAAATAGGTCGAATCGCAGTGGCCGCCGGTCGCGCCGAACGCGTAGCCGGCCGGCACGATGCGCGGTCCGAGGACCCGGTTCTCGTCGATCGCCTGCTGCAGCCCGACGTCGTTCCAGTCCTCGGAGCCGAGATTGCGGATGGTGGTGAAACCGGCCATCAGGGTCTTCTGCGCATGGGTCACCGACACCGCGGACCAGAAGCGGTCGCTGAACTGCAGATAGGTGTAGCCGCTGTAGGTCGGATCGCTGTCGATGTGCACGTGCATGTCGATCAGGCCCGGCAGGAGGGTCGCGTCGCCGAGGTCGTAGCGGCGCGCCTGCGGCGCGTCGACGCTCGCGCCACCGTGCGCGACGCGAACGATGCGCCCGTTCTCGACCAGCACCTGCACGTTCTCCAGCATGCGGCCGCTGCGGACGTCGAGCATGCGCGCCGCAGCGACGACCGCGGGGCCGGCCGGAGGCGTTTCCCCGGGCGATCCGCCCGCCGACGTCGCGGCGGCGAAGGTCAGGGCGAGGCCACAGGACAACGACAACAGGCGCGCGCGCAGCATGGGCGAATCCTCATCGGAGAATCCGCCAAGCGTACGCGGTGGGCGCGGCGCGGTCGAGCGGGCCGGATGTCGTCTGCGCCGGAAGACGCTCAGCCGACCGGGCGGAATTCGATCGCGGGCGCGGGGGTCAGCCAGGGCAGCAGCCAATGGTCGATCAACAGGAAGGCGAACAGCGCCATCAGGTAGACCACCGAATAGTTGAAGGTGCGCATGGCGAAGAATTCGTCCGGCGGATCGAGCATCTTCCACGCGTACCACAGGAACACCGCGCCGAGCACGAGCGCGCCGCCCAGATAGAACAGGCCGCTCATGCCGACCGCCCACGGCATCACCGTGATCGCGACCAGCAACACCGTGTACAGCAGGATCTGCCAGCGGGTGTATTCGACGCCGTGGGTCACCGGCAGCATCGGCACCAGCGCGCGGGCGTAGTCCTCGCGGCGGAAGATCGCCAGCGCCCAGAAATGCGGCGGCGTCCACACGAAGATGATCAGCACCAGCAGCAGCGCATGCGCCCAGTCCCATTGGTTCTGCATGCCGGTGACCGCGGCCCAGCCCAGCAGCGGCGGCGCGGCGCCGGCGATCCCGCCGATGACGATGTTCTGCGGGGTCGCGCGCTTGAGCCAGGCGGTATAGACGACGGCGTAACCGATCAGCGAGGCGAAGGTGAGCAGTGCGGTGATCCGGTTGACCATCGAGATCAGCATCGCCATCGAGAGCGCGCCGAGGAACACCGCGAAGGCGAGCACCTGCGCCGGTTTCAGCGCGCCGGTGGCCAGCGGCCGGTGGGCGGTGCGCGCCATCACCCGGTCGATGCGCTGGTCGATCAGATGATTGATCGCCGCGGCGCTGGACGCCGCGAGCCAGATGCCGATGAAGCCGAAGACGCTCTCGCGCAGCGGCGGCAGCCCGGGCACGGCCAGGAACATGCCCACCAGTGCGGTGAACACGATCAGCGCCACCACCCGCGGCTTGGTCAACGCCCAGTATTCGCGCATCGGGAACGTCATGTCAGTCCATCGGCGGGCGCAGGCGCGCGAGCAGACCGACGAGCAGGAACAGCAGCAGCGCGGCGCCGGCATTGTGCAGGGTCGCCACCCACAGCGGCAGCCCGAGCACGACGTTGGCGATGCCGAGTCCGACCTGGGCCAGGGTCAACAGCGCCAGCACGACGCCCGTCAGCCACAGGCCCGGCGTACGCAGCAGGCGCACCGCCAGCGCGAGCAGATACACGAAGACCACGACCGCCATGCCGCGATGCGCGATCTGGATCGCGATGCGCGACGCGCCGTCGAGCACGCCGCCTTCGTAATCGACGCCGATCCCGCGCCACAGCACGAAACCTTCGCGGAAATCGGTCGGCGGCCACCATTGGCCGACGCAGGTCGGGAAGTCGTTGCCGCAGGCGAGCGCGGCGTAGTTCGCGCTGACCCAGCCACCGAGCGCGATCTGGGTGCCGACCACGACGAGCGCACCGATCAGCCAGCGCCGCATGGTCGCCGCGCCGGCGATCCGCACCGGAATGTCGGTCGCGCGCCAGGCCATCCAGGTCAGCAGCGAGAAGGTGGTCATGCCGCCGAGCAGATGCCCCATCACGATGACCGGCTTCAGCAGCATGGTCACGGTCCATTTGCCGAGCAGCGCCTGGAACACGATGAGCATCAGGGTGAACGTGGCGACGCGGGCGAGATCGTCGTTGTTCCAGCGCACGGCGGCGGCCAGCAGCAGGATTTCGCCCAGCGCCGCGACGGCCAGCGCTTCGGTGGTATGTCCCTGCATGTACAGCGGGATGCCGGCGGCGACGAGCCCCGCGGCGATGAGGATCTGGGCGATGCCGAAACGCCGGCGACGGGCCGCGAGCAGCGCGAGGATCAGCACCAGCGTGCCGAGGATCGCCGCGGCGTGGCGATGCACCTGCTCGCGCCAGGCCTTGTGGGTCTCGAACGGGCGGATCTCGCTGGCCGCATGCGCGGCCGCCTCGGACGCCGCCTGCGGCCAGGTCGCGCGACCGTAGCAGGTCGGCCAGTCGGGACAGCTCAGGCCGGCATTCGACAGGCGTACGAACGCGCCGAAGACGATCACGCACAGCGCCAGCGCCGCCGCCAACCAGGCGATGCGGTGGAAATGCCGGTAGATCGGCGCCCGCGCCGCGGCGGGGCGGGCGTCGTCGCCGGTGTTGACGGTGGGATTCGACATCGAAGAACGCCTTGCCTATTTCAGCTTGAGCAGCCGGGACATGTCCTGGCGAAGATGGGCCGGATCGAAACCCGGAGCGTAACGCAGAACCACGAACCCGTTCGGATCGACGACGTAAACGGGCACGCCCTTCGGATCGTCCGCACGCGGCAGTCCGGCGAGCAGCGCCCGATCCGGGCGCAGTTCGCGGAATTCAGGCCCGCGCACGAGACCTTCGGGCGGCGTCCCGATCCACAGCAGATCCACGCGTCCGGCGTCGCGCCCGAACAACTTCCAGACCACGTCCAGCTGCCGCGAGAGTTCGACGCAACCCTCGCCGCAGCCGGTCGGCGCCGCGACCACGATCCGCCAGCGGCGCTGCTCCGGCTGCCAGGCGTAATCGCCGCCGTCGGCCAGCACAGGAACGATACGACGCAGGTCGGCCGGCGGTTGCAGCAGTTCGCCATGATTCCTCAGGCCTTCCGGGCGCCAGCCCGAGAATCGCAGAATGCCGGCCAGCCCGAACGCGCCGAAGAAGAGCGCCAGCAGCGCGATCAGCATGAACCGGTTGCGGTTGCGCTGGGCGGAATCGGGCGGGACGGACGCGTTCATGGCTGAGAACTCCGGAGTCGTTGCGCGGCGCGACGGGCGCGCCAGGTGAGCAGCAGGGCGGTGACGAGCACGGCGAGCGCGAGCGCGAACCATTGCACCGCGTAGCCGACGTGCCGCTCGGGCGGCAGCGTATTGGGGAGGATGTCGAAATCGCGCCGGAACCCGAACCCCACTTCGGGCACCGGCCGCAGCACGCGCGGACCGAGCTTCGGCGCACGCAGCGTCTCGCGCAGCGCCACCGGATCGAGCGTGGTCGCCAGCAGGGTGCCGTCGGCGAGCGTCGCCGGCGGTCCCACCGACAGGCCCGCCCCCGGCGGCGGCATCATCAACCCGAGCAGCGCGGTGCGCGCGGACTCGACCGGCACGTTCGGCATCGACCGGTCCGGCGGCACCGCAACCCAGCCCAGGTCGACCAGCACCGGCTGCCCGTCCTCAAGCACGAACAGGCGATAGGCGCGCGCGCCCACTTGCCCCCGATGCTGCTGATTGTCGAGGAGCAGGGCCGGCGCATCGGCGAAACGTCCGCGCACCTCGACCCAGTCGTAGTCCCGCGCACGGCGCGGATCGGCGATCGTCGACCAGGGCTGCGGCCGGCGCGCGTCCAGCGCGGACGCGGCCCGCTCCAGCATCGCGCTCTTCTCGTGAGAGCGCGCGAGCTGCCAGAACCCCAGGCGCGCGAACGCGGCCATCGCCAACAGGGCGAAGCACCACAGCAGCAGCGGGCGAGTTCGGCGGTTCATGCGGCGCGCTTCATGCGGCGATGGCCATCCGGAAACGCTCGACCCTGCGATAATGACGGCCGCGAACCGCGCGATCGTGCGCGCCGTCGGAGTGCATCATGAGCGATTCGTTGAAGACGCTGCTCATCGTCGGCTTCTTGATCCTGATCGTGTGGAACCTGGGCGCCGGCCTGTACTACATGCTCGTCGACAAGGGTCAGACCAAACGCACCGTCAACGCCCTCAGCAAACGCATCGCGCTGTCCGTGGCGCTGATCCTGCTGCTGATCTTCGCGATCTGGATGGGCTGGATCGAGCCGCACGGCATCGGCCGAAATCCCGCCGGTTGACCGCTTCGGGCCGCGGCCGCCCCGACGGATATGGCGCAGCGGTCCGAACCCCGCGCGGCATGGACTCCCGGGCGGCGCGCCGTCCCCATCAGACGCGAAGGCCGGCGCAATGCCGGCCTTCGTTCGTCGGGATCCGGCTCGTCTTACAGCACGTAGACGAACAGGAACAGGCCCAGCCAGACCACGTCGACGAAGTGCCAATACCAGGCCACCGCTTCGAACGCGAAGTGCTGGTCCTTGGTGAAATGGCCCTTCGCGCAGCGCAGCCACATGATCGCCAGCATGATCGTGCCGAGAGTCACGTGCGCGCCGTGGAAGCCGGTGAGCATGAAGAAGGTCGAACCGTAGATGCCCGAACCCAGGGTGAGGTTCAGTTCCTTGTAGGCGTGGATGTATTCCTCGGCCTGGAAGAACAGGAAGAGGCAACCCAGGGCGACCGTGGCGCCCAGCCAGAACAGCAGCGCCTTGCGCTGGGCGGCCTTGAGCGCGTGGTGCGCCAGGGTCACGGTCACGCCCGAGGTGAGCAGGATCAGCGTGTTGACCAGCGGCAGGCCCCAGGCCGGAATCGTCTGGAATTCCCCGCCGACGTTGGCCGGACCGCTCGACGGCCAGGCCGCGCTGAAGTTCGGCCAGAGATTGGCGTTGGTGATCGCGCCGTCGCCCGCGCCGCCGAGCCACGGCAGCGCGAACTGGCGGGCGTAGAACAGCGCGCCGAAGAACGCCGCGAAGAACATCACTTCGGAGAAGATGAACCAGACCATGCCCATGCGGAAGGACACGTCGACCTGCTTGTTGTAGAAGCCGCTGACCGATTCCAGGATCACGTCGGCGAACCACTTGAACAGGATGCCCATCAGGCCGAGTAGGCCCACGAAGAACACGGTCTGGCCCCACGAGACGTGGTTCAGCCAGCTGGCCAGTCCGACCATCGTCGTGAACAGGAAGACCGAAGCGAACACCGGCCACTTGCTGCCGTGGGGCACGAAGTAGACGTTCGGATCGTGGTGTGCATGCGCTTGGGCCATGGCGGTCGTCTCGCGTGAATAGATCGGAATGAAGTCAGGGCGCGCTGCGCGGCGCGTCCGCGGACGCGCCGGCCGGACGCTCGGAGAGCTTCGCGGTCAGCACGTCGTTCTTGAAGAACGTGTAGGACAGGGTCAGGGTGCGAACGTCTTCCGGCAGATCCGGATCGACGATGAAACGCACCGGCATCTCGCGCGATTCGCCTGCGGCGAGGGTCTGCGCGGTGAAGCAGAAGCATTCGGTCTTGTTGAAGTACTTCGAACCCCGCGCCGGCGCCACCGAAGGCGTGGCGCTGCCGACGACGGCGCGATCGCTGGCGTTGCGGGCGATGTAGGCGGTCTCGTAGAGCTCGCCCGGGCGCACCTTCATGCTCAGCTGCGTCGGCGCGAACTCCCACGGCAGCTTGGAATTGACGCCGCCGTCGAAGCGTACCGTGACCACGCGGTCGCTTCGGGAGGCGACCGACGCGCCGCTCGCCGCTTCGCGCTCGAGACGGATGCCGAAGACCTTCTCGCAGGCGATCCGGTACAGCGGCACCAGCGCGAAGCTGAAGCCGAACGCCAGCAGCGACACGGCGATCATGCCGCCGACGCCAAACAGCGGCTTGCGCGGCGCGGAACCGTCGCCGCTCATTTGGCCACCGCGTTGAGGATCAGGAAACCGACGTAGACCGCGAACGCGACGCCGGCGAAGATCAGCGCCGTGCGCCGCGCGGCGGCGCGGCGTTCGGCGATCGGATCCTTCGTCGGCATCGGCTCGGTGGTCATCGCGTTGCGCAGGCTCGTATCGTCGCCGGGAACGTCAGTGGGTGATGTCGCCGTGGGCGAGATCGCCCTCGCGGATCACCGGCGGCGTGGTGAAGGTGTGATGCGGCGCCGGCGACGGCACGGTCCACTCCAGACCCTTCGCGCCTTCCCACGAACGCGCCTCGGCCTTGGCGCCGTGCTTCAGCGAGTGCCACAGCACGAAGGCCATGATGAACGGGGTGGCGAACATGCCGAACGCGCCGATCGAGCTGACCAGGTTCCAGTCCGCGAACACGACGTTGTAGTCCGGGATGCGGCGCGGCATGCCGGCCAGACCCAGGAAGTGCTGCGGGAAGAACAGGAGGTTGACGAAGATCATCGACCACCAGAAATGGAACTTGGCCAGCGTCTCGTTGTACATGCGGCCGGTCCACTTCGGCCACCAGTAGTACACCGCCGCGATGATCGCGAACAGGGCGCCGGTCACCAGCACGTAGTGGAAGTGCGCGACCACGAAGTAGGTGTCGTGGTACTGGAAGTCGGCCGCCGGCACCGCCAGCATCAGGCCCGAGAAGCCGCCGATGGTGAACAGGATCACGAAGGCGATCGCCCACAGCATCGGCGATTCGAACGAGATCGAACCGCGCCACATCGTGGTCACCCAGTTGAACACCTTCACGCCGGTCGGAACCGCGATCAGCATCGTCGCGAACATGAAGTACAGTTCGCCGCCGAGCGGCATGCCGACCGTGAACATGTGGTGGGCCCACACGATGAACGACAGGAAGGCGATCGAGGCGGTCGCGTACACCATCGCCTGGTAGCCGAACAGCGGCTTGCGGCTGAAGGTCGGGATGATCTCCGAGACCACGCCGAACGCCGGCAGGATCATGATGTAGACCTCGGGATGGCCGAAGAACCAGAAGATATGCTGGAACATCAGCGGGTCGCCGCCGCCCTTGGCGCTGAAGAAGCTGGTGAGGAAGAACTTGTCGGTGAGCAGCATGGTCACCGCGCCGGCCAGCACCGGCATCACCGCGATCAGCAGGAAGGCGGTGATCAGCCAGGTCCAGCAGAAGATCGGCATCTTGAGCAGGTCGACGCCCGGGGCGCGCATGTTCAGGATGGTGGCGATGATGTTGATCGCGCCCATGATCGAGCTGATGCCCATCATGTGGATGGCGAAGATCGCGAACGACAGGTTGAAGCCGCCCTGCAGCGACAGCGGCGGATACAGCGTCCAGCCGCCGGCGGGCGCGCCGCCCGGCAGGAAGAACGTGACCAGCAGCAGCGCGAAGGCGAACGGCATGATCCAGAAGGACCAGTTGTTCATGCGCGGCAGCGCCATGTCCGGCGCGCCGATCTGCAGCGGCACCATCCAGTTGGCGAGGCCGACGAAGGCCGGCATCACGCCGCCGAAGATCATGACGAGCGCGTGCATGGTGGTCATCGAGTTGAAGAACTCGGGGCTGACGTGCTGCAGGCCCGGGGTCATCAGTTCGGTGCGGATCACCACCGACATCGCCGCGCCGACGATGAACATCACGAAGGAGAACACCAGGTACAGCGTGCCGATGTCCTTGTGGTTGGTCGAGAAGAACCAGCGTTCCACGAAGCCCTGCTTGTGCTCGTGGTGATGATCGGCGTGGTCGGCGTGCGTGGTGGCCATGGTCGGTCTACCTCAAGGGATGCGGTCAGCCGGCCTTGGCGGCGGCTTCGGGGGCGTTCTGTTCGGCGCCGGCGTCGGCCGGGACGGCCTCCGCGGGTGCGGCCGCAGCAGGCTCGGCGGCGCTCGACGCGGCTTCGGCCGGAGCGGCCGACGCGACCTCGACGGGCGCGCTTTCGGCCGGCGCGTTCTTGGCGCGCTGCTCGGCGATCCAACGCTCGAATTCGGCCTTCGGCACGGCCTTCACCACGATCGGCATGAAGCCATGGTCCTTGCCGCAGAGCTCGGCGCACTGGCCGCGATAGATGCCCGGCGTCTTGATCTCGGTCCAGGCCTCGTTGACGATGCCCGGAATGGCGTCCTGCTTCCAGCCCAGAGCCGGCACCCACCACGAATGGATCACGTCGTCGGCGGTGATGAGGAAGTGGATCTTGGTGTCGACGGGGAGAACCAACACGTTGTCCACGTCGAGCAGATAGTTCGGATGGCCTGCTTCGCGGGCATCGACCCTGCTCTGGCGGATTTCGTCGCTCTTGCGATCCAGTCGGCTGGTGAAGGCGACGCTCTCGCCGGGCTTCTCGCCGGCGTATTCGTACTTCCAGAGCCACTGGTAGCCGGTGATCTTGACGGTCATCGCCGCGTCGCGGGTGTCGTACATCGCGATCAGTTTGCTGGTGGCCGGGATCGCCATCACCACCAGCAGGATCACCGGGATCACGGTCCAGACGATTTCCAGCCGGGTGCTGTGGGTGAAATCGACGTCGGGCTTGGCGCCCTTGGACTTGCGGAACTTGAACATCGCCACGGCCATGGCGCCGAACACGATCAGGCCGATCACGACGCAGATCCACAGTGCGAGCATGTGCGCGTCGTAGGCGTGCGCCGACGATTCGGTCACGCCCTTGCCCATGTTGAGCTGCCAGCGCTGGGGGTCGGCCGACTGCGCCATGGCCGTCGCCGGCGCCAGCATCGCGGCCAGCGCCCAGGCCGGCCCCGCCGTCAGCATCCGGCCCCACTTCGTCCCACACGTACGCGTTTGCACCATGGCCCAAAACCCCGAAGTCGCGACTCGTTCGAGTCGATTCATTTGGAAATCACGTAGGGAGCCGGGCGGCGTGGGCAGGTTCGATGCCTGACAGGCCGCGATATCGGGTCCCGGGAAACCTGAGAATGGTAGCCGTTCGCCCGAGGGAGGGGCAAGCCGAGCCGGCCGCGCCCGCCGGCCGGCAGGGGGTACAAAACGGCCCTCGGCCACTGCTAGTATCCGCGCCTCGCCGTCGCTCGGACCGCCGTGAACGCCTTGTTGACCCCCGAACTGCCGGCCGCGCCCGCCGCGCTGCGCGCCGCCATCACCGCGGGCTGGGTCCGCGACGAAGCCGAACACGTCCGCGAGCTGCTGGCGGACGCCCGCCAGCCCGAGGCCGACCGCGCCGCGATCCAGGCCACGGCCGCCGATCTCGTCCGTCGGGTCCGGGCCCGCGCGCAGGACCAGGGCGCGATCGAAGCCTTCATGCGCCAGTACGACCTCGGCAGCGAGGAAGGCGTGCTCCTGATGTGCGTGGCCGAGGCCCTGCTGCGGATTCCCGATCAGGACACCGCCGACAAGCTGATCCGCGACAAGCTCGGCGACGCCGACTGGAAGAAGCACCTCGGCCAGTCCGACTCGGTGCTCGTCAATGCCTCGACCTGGGGCCTGATGCTGACCGGCACGCTGGTCGACCTCGCCGACGACACCAAGCGCGACGTCCACAACGCCTTCAAGCGCCTCATCGGCCGCGTCGGCGAGCCGGTGATCCGGCTGGCCGTGCGCCAGGCGATGCGGATCATGGGGCATCAGTTCGTGATGGGGCGCACGATCGACGAAGCCCTGGCCCGCAGCCGCAAGGGCGACAACGCGGCCTACCGCTATTCGTTCGACATGCTCGGCGAAGGCGCGCTGACCGCCAAGGACGCCGTGCGCTATCTCGAGGCCTACCGCATGGCGATCCACGCCATCGGCAAGAGCGGCCCGAACGGGCACTTCCGCGACGCCGACGTGTTCGCGGCGCCGAGCATCTCGGTCAAGCTCTCCGCCCTGCATCCGCGCTACGAGCACGCCAAGCGCGCCCGCGTGCTGGCCGAACTCGGCCCGGGCCTGTTGGAGCTGTCGCAACTGGCGAAGCGGTACGGCATCGGCCTGACCATCGACGCCGAGGAAACCGATCGCCTCGAACTTTCGCTCGACCTGATCTTCGGCGTGCTCGCCGATGCCTCGCTGGAGGGCTGGAACGGCTTCGGCATCGTGGTCCAGGCCTACCAGAAGCGCGCGCCGTTCGTGATCGACCACATCGCCGACCGCGCCCGTGCGCTCGGCCGCCGCATCCCGGTGCGCCTGGTCAAGGGCGCGTACTGGGACAGCGAGGTCAAGCGCGCCCAGATCGACGGCCAAAGCGGCTATCCGGTGTTCACGCGCAAACCCAACACCGACGTGTCCTACCAGGCCTGCGCGCGGCGGCTGTTGAACGCGACCGACGCCGTCTATCCGATGTTCGCCACCCACAACGCGCAGACCATCGCCGCGATCCACCGCATGGCGAAGACGGTGCTGGGCGACGGCGCCATCGTCGGCGCGGCTTCGAAGTTCGAATTCCAGAAACTGCACGGCATGGGCGACGATCTCTACGCCGAAGTCGTGCCGGCCGATCGCCTGAACGTGCCCTGCCGCGTCTACGCGCCGGTCGGCTCGCACGAGGACCTGCTGCCGTACCTGGTGCGGCGTCTGCTCGAGAACGGCGCCAATTCCAGCTTCGTCAATCGCATCACCGACGAGAGCGTCGCCATCGACGACCTCATCCGCGACCCGGTGGAAACCGTGTCCGCGTTCGACAGCATCCCGCATCCGCGCATCCCGCTGCCGGTCGACCTGTACCGCAGCTACCTCGCGCTCGACAGCAGCAACGACCGAGACAATTCCATGGGCATCAATCTCGCCAACGATTCGCAGCTGCAGGCCCTGGCCGAGCAGGTCAACGCCGCCGGCGCCGGCACCTGGTCCGCGGCTCCGCTGGTGCCGGGCGCGACCCCGTCCGGCGAGCGCATCGCCGTGACCAATCCCGCCGATCGCCGCGAAACCGTCGGCCACTGGCTGCCCGCCGACGGCGCCACCGTCGAGAAGGCCCTGCAGAACGCGGTCGCCGCGCAACCCGCCTGGGACGCCACGCCGGCCGCCAGCCGCGCCGCGATCCTCGAACATGCGGCGAAACTGCTGGAAGCGCGCATGCCGGCGTACATCGCGATGTGCACCAAGGAAGCGGGCAAGACCATCCCGGACGGCATCGCCGAAGTGCGCGAAGCCGTGGATTTCCTGCGCTACTACGCCGCCCAGGCGCGCAAGCACTTCGCGCCCGAAGCGCTGCCCGGCCCGACCGGCGAATCCAACACCCTGCAGCTCGCCGGCCGCGGCGTGTTCGTATGCATTTCGCCGTGGAACTTCCCGCTGGCGATCTTCGCGGGCCAGGTCGCCGCAGCGCTCGCCGCCGGCAACAGCGTGATCGCCAAGCCGGCCGAACAGACCAACCTCGTCGGCTACGCCGCGGTGAAACTGCTGCACGAGGCCGGCATTCCCGAGGCGGTGCTGCAGTTCCTGCCGGGCGACGGCGCCACCGTCGGCGCCGCGCTCACGCGCGATCCGCGCGTCGCGGGCGTCGCGTTCACAGGCTCCAACGACACCGCGCGCGCGATCAACCGCGCGATGGCCGCGCACGACGGCGCCATCGGCGTGCTGATCGCCGAAACCGGCGGCCAGAACGCCCTGATCGCCGACTCTTCGTCGCTGCCGGAGCAGTTGGTGAAGGACGCGCTGTCGTCCGCGTTCACCTCCGCCGGCCAGCGCTGCTCGGCCGCGCGCGTCCTGTTCGTGCAGGACGACATCGCCGACAAGGTCGTCCACATGATCGCCGGCGCGATGGCCGAACTGCGCGTGGGCGATCCGGGCCTGCTCTCGACCGACGTCGGCCCGGTGATCGACGCCGACGCCCTCGCGCTGCTGGAAGCCCACGCGGCGCGCATGGCGAATGAAGCGAAGGAAATCGCGATTGCGACCACCGACGACGCGGTCGCCCACGGCACCTTCTTCGCCCCGCGCGCCTGGGAGCTGAGTTCGCTCTCGCAGCTGACGCGCGAGAACTTCGGCCCGGCCCTGCACGTGATCCGCTGGAAGGCCGATCAGCTCGACGCGGTCGTCGACGCCATCAACGCCACCGGCTTCGGCCTCACCCTCGGCATCCACTCGCGCATCGACGAGACCATCGACCGCATCGTGCAGCGCGCGAAGGTCGGCAACATCTACGTCAACCGCAATCAGATCGGCGCGGTCGTCGGCGTGCAGCCCTTCGGCGGCCAGAACCTCTCCGGCACCGGCCCGAAGGCCGGCGGTCCGCACTACCTGCCGCGCTTCGCCACCGAGAAGACCGTCACCGTGAACACCACGGCGGCGGGCGGCAATGCGTCGCTGCTGACGCTCGGCGACTGACGTCGACCGCCATCGGGACCGCAACGACACGGGCCGCAATGCGGCCCGCGTTCGTTCTGCGGCCTCGCGCGCAGCACATCCCCCGCGACGACGCCAGTCTGGCCCGCGACGGGCGACGCGGCGACAATCGGACTTGATCGTTCAACCGCGAAGTCCCGATGTCCAGCACCGCCGCCGCACCCGACAGCCTGCCCGCCCCCACCCGCTCCGCCGCCGCGATCGCGACGCAGATCGCCGAGACCATCGCCACCGAGATCGCCGCGAAACCGGCGCAGGTGCGCGCCGCGGTCGAACTGCTGGACGAGGGCGCGACCGTGCCGTTCATCGCGCGCTACCGCAAGGAAGTCACCGGCGGGCTGGACGACACGCAGTTGCGCGATCTCGAATCGCGGCTGGTCTATCTGCGCGAACTGGAGGAACGGCGCGACGCGATCCTCGCCTCCATCGCCGAGCAGGGCAAGTTGACGAAGCCGCTGCTGGACGATGTGCTCGCCGCCGACAGCAAGTCGCGCCTCGAAGATCTCTACCTGCCCTACAAGCCCAAGCGCCGTACGAAGGCGCAGATCGCGCGCGAAGCGGGGCTGGAACCGCTGGCCGACGCGATCCTCGCCGATCCGTCCGTCGACCCGAATGAGCGCGCGCAGGGTTTCGTCGATGCCGACAAGGGCGTGGCCGATGTCGCCGCCGCGCTCGACGGCGCGCGCGCGATCCTGATCGAACGCTTCGGCGAGAATGCCGCACTGGTCGGCGAGCTGCGCATCTGGCTGCAGCAGAAGGGCGTGCTGCGCGCGAAAGTGCTGCCGGGCAAGGAAGTCGCGGGCGAGAAATTCCGCGATTACTTCGACCACAGCGAGTCGCTGGCGAACATCCCCTCGCACCGCATGCTCGCGCTGCTGCGCGGGCGCCGCGAAGAGGTGCTCTCGCTCGACCTCGAACCGACGGCCGACGTCGAACAGGGCAACGCCTACGCCGAAGGCCGCATCGCACTGGCCGCGGGCATCGCCGCGCAGGGCCGTGCCGCGGACAAGTGGCTGCTCGACGCCTGTCGGCTCGCCTGGCGCGGGCGGCTGATCACGACGCTGTCGCTGGAACTGGTCGCCGCCGCGCGCGAGAAGGCCGATGCCGAAGCGATCGCGGTGTTCGGCGACAATCTCAAGGACCTGCTGCTGGCCGCACCCGCGGGCCCGCGCGCGACGCTCGGGCTCGATCCCGGGTTACGCACCGGGGTGAAGGTCGCGGTGATCGACGCCACCGGCAAACTCGTCGCCACCGACACGATCTATCCGCACGAACCGAAGCGGCAGTGGGACGCCTCCCTCGTCGCGCTGAAGACACTCTGCGCAGAGCACAAGGTCGAGTTGATCGCGATCGGCAACGGCACCGCCTCGCGCGAGACCGACAAGCTCGCCGGCGAACTGATGGCGAAGCATCCCGAGCTGAAGCTCACGAAGGTCGTCGTGAGCGAAGCCGGCGCTTCCGTCTACTCGGCGTCGGAACTGGCCGCGCGGGAATTCCCCAACCTCGACGTGAGCCTGCGCGGCGCGGTGTCGATCGCGCGCCGCCTGCAGGATCCGCTCGCCGAACTGGTGAAGATCGAGCCGAAGTCGATCGGCGTCGGCCAATACCAGCACGACGTGAATCCGTATGCGCTGGCACGCTCGCTGGACGCGAAGGTCGAGGACTGCGTGAACGCGGTCGGCGTATTCGTGAACACCGCTTCGGCGCAGTTGCTTGCACGGGTGTCGGGGCTGTCGTCGTCGGTCGCCGAGAACATCGTCGCGCATCGCGACGCGAACGGCGCCTTCCGGCGTCGCCGCGACCTGCTGAAGGTGCCGCGCCTCGGCGAGAAGACCTTCGAGCAGTGCGCCGGCTTCCTGCGCATCGCCGACGGCGACGAACCGCTGGACGCCTCGGCGGTGCATCCGGAAGCGTATCCGGTGGTCGAACGCATCGTGAAGGCCTGCGGTCGCCCGGTCGCGCAGTTGATCGGCGACGGCGCGACCCTGCGCGGACTGAAACTGGAGCAGTTCACCGACGAACGCTTCGGCCTGCCGACCGTGCGCGACATCGTGAAGGAACTGGAAAAGCCGGGCCGCGACCCGCGCCCGGAATTCAAGGCCGCGCGCTTCGCCGAGGGCATCGAGACCATCGCCGATCTGCGCCCGGGCATGGTGCTCGAAGGCGTGGTGACCAACGTCGCCGCGTTCGGCGCCTTCGTCGACATCGGCGTGCACCAGGACGGCCTGGTGCATATCTCCGCGCTGGCGGACAAGTACGTGAAGGACCCGCGCGACGTGGTCAAGGTCGGCGATGTGGTGAAGGTGAAGGTGCTGGAGGTCGACGTGCCGCGCAAGCGCATCGGCCTGACCCGCCGCCTCGACGACACGCCTGGGGAATCGCGCGGCGGCCGCCGCGACGACGAGCGGCCTCGCGGCGAAGGGCGTCCGCAGCAGCGCGACCCGCGCGGCAACGCCGCCAAGCCGCGTCCCGGTCAATCCGCTCCGCCCGCCAACACCGCCATGGCCGATGCGCTGCGGGCCTGGAAGCGCTGACGGGCCGCCCGGGACGAATCCTCCGGAATAAATTCCCCGCGGAACCGTTCTATCCCTTGGCGGTCGTCGTCGTTCCCCGGGCGACGGCGAACACCGCTGCAGGGCCGCCGTGACTGCCGGCGGCCCTGCCTCCCCCATCGCGGACAAGGGACCTCCTGCATGCGCGTTCGTTCGACCCTGCCGGCACTCGCCGCGCTGATCGTCGGCCTCGGTATCGGCACCGACGCCCGGGCCCGCGATGCGGGCGAAGACCGTCGCGAGGAGTCTCGCGAGCGTTCTCACGAGGATCGACGCGAAGACCGACGCGAAGAGCGGCGGGAACCTCGCGCCGAGGAGCGACGCGAGGTCCGCAGCGACTTGCGCAGCGAGATCCGCCGGGAGCTGCGTCGCGAGGCCTCCGGACGGTCGCGCGGACGCGGCGAAGGTCGCGGTCGAGGTCGCAGTGCGCAGGGATGACCGCCAGATTCGCGCTTCCATCCACCCGATCCTATGATGGGCCCGAAGCCTGCGGCTTCGGGCCTCGACCCGCTTCCGAATCCAGAGAGGGATCCATGCATCGAACACCGCTGTCCCGCACCATCCTCATCGCGCTGGGGCTGATGGCTCCCGCCTTCGCGGCGCATGCCGAAACCCGGGTCGATCTGTCCACCGGCGTCAGCCACTCGTCCGGCGAGTACGGCGATCTCACCTCGACCGAGGTCCTGATCGTCCCCCTGTCGGCGAAGATCCGCAGCGGCCACTGGACCTTCAAGGCCTCGGTGCCCTTCGTGCGCATCGATGGGCCGGCCGATGCCACGGTCGTGCTCGACGACAACGGGGGCGGACGCGGCGGCGACAGCGGCTCCGGCGGACGCGACCACCCGGAGGACGATGACGACGACGCGACGGCGCCGGCGACCGATCGCAGCGAAAGCGGACTCGGCGACGCCACGCTGTCCGCGACCTACTCCTTCGACGAGATCGGCGACAGCGACCTCTACGTCGATGTCTCCGGCCGCGTTCGCCTGCCGACCGGCGACGAAGACAAGGGGTTGGGGCTGGGCACCACCGATTACGGGCTGTCCGGCGAAATCGGCGTCGACAAGGCCGGCGGCGGCGCGTATCTGAGCGTCGGACGGCGCTTCCTCGGCGATGTCGACGGCCTGCAGCGCGAAGACGGCTGGCAGGGCGGCATCGGCGGCTGGTTCAACGTCGGCGAGCGCACGACGCTCGGCATCGGCTACGACTGGCGCGAAAGCAGCACCGCGACCGGCGAGGATCCGGAGGAAATCTACGGCTACGTCAGCGTGCGCGTCTCGGACGCGTGGAAGGTCGGTTTCAACGCCAGCGCCGGCCTCAACGACGCCAGCGCGGACTACGGCGCCGGCGTCACCCTCACCTGGCGCGCGATCGGTCGCTGATCGAATCCTTCGCGCCGACACGCATGCGATGAACGACGACGCCCGCCGGAACCGGCGGGCGTCGTCGTTGCGGCCGCGGCCGCTCGCGTCAGAACTTCGCGCGGGCGCAGCCCAGGGCGTAGGTGGTGCGATGCGATCCGGACGCGCCCGGGACCGAGGAAAAGAAGGTGCTGTCGCCGGTCTGGGTGTCGCCGCCGCTTTCGTCGTGGACCTTCAGCACCGCGCCGAAGTCGACCGCGTTGAACACGTCGACATCGGCGTCGAACACCACCGCGACCTCCGGCACGCCATCGACGCGCGACACGGTGGCATCGAAGAAGCGGAATCGCGTTGCGGTGGAAAAATCGTCGGCGAACGGCGCGTCCGGCGCGACCCGGAACGCTTTCTGGTAGACGAGACGCGACACGTTGCTGCGCTTGTATTCCACGGCGATGGTGCAATCCATCGTGTCGTTGAGCGGATTGCTGCCGGTCTCGGCCGACGCGTGCAGGGCGAACGCGGCGAGCAGCAGGGCGAGTGCGGTCCGGAGGGAACGAAGGGTCTTCATGCGCGGGATCTCCTGGGATGATGCGGTCGTCGGGGAACGACCGCGGGCGTGTGGAGCGAACTCGTGGAGCGTCTTGCGGGAAACTCGCCGGACCGGCTCGCGGACCGACGCGGGACAACAGCGCACCGGCGCCGGTGCGCGACCGGCGTTGGGATCCGTTACGGAATGGCATGCGGGCGGAACGAACGCGGCCGGGCTGCCGGCCTTTCGATGCGGCCCTTCGCGACGCCCGTCGCGGCTACCAGCCCCTCGCGATCAGCGCCGCCTCCTCCTTCGGCGGGAGCGGACCGCTGGCGTCGATCGCATCGACCAGCGTTTCGACCGCGGAGCCGTCGCCGCCGGCGGTGCGATACCCCTCGGCGACGGCGGCGGACTCCTGCCAGGCCGACAGTCGCCAGCGGCGGTCGGCGGTACGGCAGGCCACGCCTTCGGCGACGCGGGCGCCGTCGGCGAATTCGAATTGGCGGCAGGGGCTGCCGTCCTCGCGCAGGAAGGTGAACAGCACGGTCACGCCGGCGCGCGGCGTTCCGCTGACGTTGCGATCGAGGGCGTCGACGAGTCCCGCGGTGAGCGCGGGGCCGGCGACGGGCGTCGCCGGATCGGACGTCGCGCGCCAACCCAGGCCGATGGCGAGCCCCGCGGCGGTCGCGGCCATCGCCAGGCCTGCCGGAAGCGCGAAACGACGCAGGCGCGATGCGCGGATCGGCGTCGGCGCAGCGGGCCGTACCGACCCGGGATCCGGCGACTCCCCGGCGAGCAGGCGCAACAGCGGGTCCGCGTTCGCCGCCGGCGGGAGCGCGAACGCACGCCGAAGGCGTTCGTCGTTCTCGCGGAAACGATCGAGCCGAACGCGGGCGCCGGGTTCGCTCAACAATTGCCGCTCGAGTTCGGCGCGCGCTTCGGGCGCGAGTTCGCCGTCGAGATAGGCGCACAGCACGTCGTCGGAAAGGTCGCGGATGTTCATGGGAAGCCTGCGCTCATGGGCGGACCGAACTGATGCGGGGGGTATCGCCGGCCATGCGGCCGGCCATCGCCGCGCGGGCGCGGGAGAGCCGGCTCATGACCGTGCCGATCGGGATGTCGAGGGCGGCGGCGGTTTCCTGATAGGTCATGCCTTCCAGCACGACCAGGCACAGGACCGATCGCTGCTCTTCCGGCAGCGCCAGTAGCGCGCGCCGGGCGTGGGCCAGATCGAGCAGGTGTTCGGCGTTGTCGCGTCCGTCCACCAGCACGTCCTCACCGGTCACTTCCAGCGACACGTCCTGGTTGCGCTTGGCCCTGCGCTCGTCGATCCAGAGATTGCGGACGATCCGGAACATCATGCTGTCGACCCGCATGCCGGAGAGCCGCTGCTCGCGTTGCCAGACGGCCTCCTGGCGCAGGGCCCGCTCCAGCGCCGAGTGCAGCAGATCCTCTGCGTCCTGCGGATTGCCGGCCACCGACAGGGCGAAACGCCGCAGTCTGGGCAGAAGGTCGACGAGTTGTTCGCGGAGGGGCGTCATGACATCGTCCGGGCGGTGTCCTACTGTAACGACCTCAGGGGCTAGACTATTCCACCCCGGATGCGGCCGACCGCCTCCGGCCCCGCCGAGGTGATCCATGCGCGTCCCGCCTGCCCTCCCGGTCTCGCTGCTCCTCGCCGCCTTCGCCGCCGGCGGGATGGGGCTCGCCCGGGGCGCGCTGCCGGGCAGCGGCCACGAGGACCGCGAGATCCGGATCCGCGACGACGACAACGCCACGCGCGACGCCCTCCGCGAACAACGCGACGCCGAGCGTCGCGAGCAGGATCTGGC
>JBMOOY010000006.1:0-36336 GCA_049324395.1 Pseudomonadota bacterium | reverse complement strand
CCTCGTCCGACGCCGCGATCGCCTCCGGCGTGCGTCGCACCTGCGCCTCGAACAACCCGTGCACCAGCGCCGGACCCGCGTACGCACGCGCCGTCGCGTTGAACCCCGTCAGCAACCGCTCGCGCTCGGTGGCGGTGAGCGCGACGGCCGACGCGTTCGAAGCGTCGTCGTCGCGGGTTTGTCGCAAGGCGGCGATCGCGGGAGACGGGGCACGGCGTACGAATGTCGCAGCGCAGGCCGCCAACGACGATTCCGGACACGCATGCGCGTGGATCACGCGTTCGACTCTCGTACGTGACGACAACATCGCCAGCGTGTCGCGAAGAAGCGGCTCGCCGGAAGCGAAGACGGCCCGCAACGACGCAGGCAAGGCTTCCGTCGCGAGCATCCGATCGATCGAGCGCGGCGCGGCATGCAGCGCGGTCGGCATGACGGACCGCAATGTCGATGCGTCGCGGAGCGCATCTTCCACGACCACCAGCGTTCCACCGTGGAGCAGCGGAACGCACGTCTCGAGCAGGAAAGCGCGATCCCACGGCCGAGCGCCCGTGAGGAATCGGCCGCACGACGGGGCATCGGTCTTCGATGCGAGCAGTTCGATGGCCCGGAGCAGACCGTCCTGCGTCGCGCCGACGACGCCCCGCGCCTCGGCATCCCAGGGATGCGCCCAAGCCAGTTGGTGGGCCAAGGGCATGGCGGGCAGGGAGGGGGCCGGTCCCGCGTCGATGCTGTCGAGGAGGTCCTGCCAGCGCCAGACCGGACGTCCGTCCTGCGCGATGTCGTGGTGGACGCCATCGGCGAGCACGACCCGCGCATCGCTTTCTCCGAGGGCGCGCGCGGTCGTCGTCGGCGTTGCCCGTGGATCCAGCGGCAATACTGCCGCACCGGCGCGCAGAAGGGCCAACACTGCGATTCGCGCCTGCAAGGGGTCGGCGACGCGGAGTCCCACCACCATTTCGACTTCGCGCGCCATCCGCTGGCGCAGGGCCGCAGCGATCCGATCGACGCGATGGCCCAACGCGCCGTACGTCAGCGCTTCGCCAGCGGCGCCTTCCGCGACCACCTCGATCGCGATCGCATCCGGCGTGCGCGAACAGCGGCGACGGAACGCTTCGACGAAAGTGCCCGGCGCGCGCTCCACCGGCGCCATCATCGGCGCGTCTCGCAGCGGCGGCGACTCCGGTGCGGCCGACAACCATGCCGGCAGGGTCTCGAGCAGCGTCGCATAACGACGGTGGAACGCGGCGACGAGCTTCGGAGAGAACGCTCCGGTGCGATACTCGCAGCGGACAGTCAGGCGATCAGAAGCTTCTTCGAGGAAGAGCGTCAGGTCGCGGACGGGCGCGACGAAGCGCGACGCGACCGGCGCGACCCGGAGATCGGGCAAGGGATCCACGCGCGGAGCGAAGTCGGCCCGGATCTCCACGCCCACATTGAAGGGCAGTCCCGGTCGTCCCTGCCCGAAGTCGACCCGGTCGAGGACCAGTTGCAGAGGCACGTCCGAATGCGCAACGGACGCATTCCACGTCGCTTTCGTCCTCGCCAGCACCGTTTCCGGCGTCGGCGCGCCGGACAGGTCGCAACGCAGGATCAGGGTGTTGATCAGCAATCCGATCAGGGCTTCGTCGTCCGGATGAGGCCGCTGCAGGATCGTGGTCCCGACGCAGAGATCGTCCGCATCGGCGTATTCGCGAAGGAGCGAGAACAGCGCGGCCATGAGCAGGACCGGCAGGCCTGTCTGCCGTGCGCGCGCTTCCGAGCGCAACGCGGCCAGCGCCCGCCCGTCGATCGCGCACTCCACCGACGATACGGCGTCGCGGCCCGCTTCCGGATTCGAGGGAAACAGTGTGGGCGACAGACCGTCGAGCCGGCGGGTCCAGAATGCCAAGCCTTCGCCGAATCCGTCGCGGGCGACGCGGGCGGATTCCGTCCGCGCGTAGTCGCCGAACCGTCTGCGCAGGGGCGGCAGCGGAGACTTGCGCCCCACCGCGTAGGCTGCGTAGAGCGCATGCAACTCGCGCGTGAACGCCTGCACGGACCAGTGGTCGCAGACCAGGTGGTGCAGGGTCAGCACCAGCAGATGGCGTCGCGGCGAATGCGCGATCAGCAGCGCGCGCAGCATCGGCCCACGGCGAAGGTCGAATGCGCGCCGACCCTCTTCATGGCAGAGACGGGACGCGATGGCTTCGCGATCGACGTCGACGGTCAGGTCGATCGTCCGCAGCTCCACGGTCTCGTCCGGATCGATCGCGAGATGGCAATCGTCGTCGGATCCCGCGACGCGCGCGCGCAGGATGTCGTGACGGCGGACGATCTCTCGCAGCGCCTGCTCGAAGGCCGCGACGTTCAACCTGCCGATGAGCTCCGCCTGCCCGCAGATATTGAAGGCGCGCGTCTCCGGATCGATCAGGCAACTGCGCCATATCCGCCGCTGCTCCAGGGTCAGCGGCATTTCATCGGAAGCGGAAGGAATCGCCTCGACGGGCGGCGGCGTGTGCGCCGCCGCCCTGCCGATCAGGTCGCGGATCTGTTCCTTCGCGGCGGAAAGTCTCTGCCGATGGTCATCGCTCAGCCCGGGCGGCGGACAGGAATAGCGCAGCACGCCCTGATCGAGCCAGAGGCGCACGCCCGAGGCATTGAGTTCTGCCAGGAACTCGGACAGAGACATGCGCCTCCCTGCTACACATCGCCGACGACGCGATCCGCTTCGGCCGGTTGCTGCCCGCCGTTCCATGCGGTGGCTTCGATCACCTCGGCGACGCGCTCCACGCTCAGGTCCTCTGCCATCAGCAGGTTGATCGGCAACTGCACTTTGAACACGCTGCGGACGCGGGCCATGATGCGCATCGCCCGCAGGGACTCGCCGCCGAGTTCGTAGAAATGCTGGTCGATGCCGATGACCGGAACCCCCAGCACTTCCGACCAGATGCCCGCCAGCACCTCTTCGGTCGCGGTACGCGGCAGTTTGATCTCGGCGGAACCGACGCGTTCCTTCGGTGGCTCCGGCAGCGACTTCAGATCGATCTTGCCGCTTGCCGTCGTCGGCAGCACCGCCAGGCGGACGTACTGCGCCGGCAGCATGTACTTCGGCAGTTTGTCGCGCGCCATCTGCGCCAATTCGCCCGCGAGCGCCGCGTGCTCGTCTTCGGTCTCGGCAAGAATGTACGCGACCAGACGCTTCGTTCCGGCGCCGTCCGTCCGCACCTGGACGACCGCACGATGGACATCGGGATGTTTGCCGAGCACGGCCTCGATTTCGCTCGTCTCGACGCGGAAACCGTTGATCTTGACCTGACCGTCCATGCGGCCGAGGAAATCGAGCCGGCCGTCGGCGAGCCAGCGCACGAGATCGCCGCTGCGATACATGCGTTCGCCCGATGCCGCGGAGAAGGGATTGGGAACGAAACGTTCCGCGGTCAACGCCGGCGCGTGCAGGAAGCCGTCGGCCAGCCCCGCACCGGCGATATTGAGCTCGCCGGAAACGCCGACCGGTACCGGAAAACCGAACGCGTCGAGCACCAGGGTCTGCACGCCCGGGATCGGTTTCCCGATCAGCACGGACGGGCACAGCGGCGTGACTTCGCCCTTGGCGACGGTGGCCCAGACGGTCGCCTCCGTCGGACCGTACTCGTTGAAGAACGCGACGCCCGGGAGGGTCCGGCTGTGGCAATCGTACAGCTCGGCCGGGCAGGCCTCGCCCGCCATGATCACGGTCTTGAGCGCCAACGGACCCAGGTCGCGCCGCTGCTGCAGCAGCGCGTCGTAGAGCGACGGAATACTGAGCGTGTGCGTGATCTGCTCGTCGCGCACGGCGTCTTCGACCGCGGTGAGGTCGACGCCCGACGTTTCCGGCTGCAGCACGAGCCTGCCGCCATCGATCAGGGTCCAGAAAATGCCCGCGACGGAACTGTCGAAGGCGTACGAGGACAACAGCAGGAAATTCTCGACGCGTTCCTTGTAGATCTCGCGCCGCGCGAGGGTCGAATTGATCAGGGCGCGATGCGGGATCTGCACGCCCTTCGGACGGCCGGTGGAGCCGGAGGTGTAGATCACGTACGCGGGCAGATCGCCGATGTCGGAGCCGGGGAGATCGTGTCCCGGCAGGGCTTCGAGCGCCGATTCCTCGCGATCGAGCAGGACGAGGCGACGATCGCCGCCGCCGACGAGATCGGCGAGACCCGAAGTGGCGATCACCGCACGGGAAGCGGTCTCCTCCAGCGCCAGGTCGATGCGATCCCTCGGATTGCTGGGATCGATCGGCACATAGGCGGCTCCGGCCTTGAGCACCCCGAGGATGGCGACGGGAATCCAGGGCGATCGATCCAGGCACAGCGGAACCAGATCGCCCGGGCGCACGCCGATATTGCGCAGGTGGCGTGCGAGTCGGTTCGCCTTGCGGTTGAGCGCGCCGTACGAGAGGTTCTCGCCGCCCTGGGTCACCGCGATCCTGTCCGGCGTCTCGTGGGCGACCGCCTCGATCAACCGATGGATCGCCTGGGCGTCGGTCTGCACCGGCCGGCTGTCGTTCCAGCCGTGCGTGAGCTTTTGCAGGTCGCTCGGGCCGATGAAGGGGTCGACATCGTAACGCCTGTCGGGCCCGGCGATCATGCTGTTGAGCACGTTGACGTAGCACTCGGAGATGGCATCCATCAGCTCCGCCGTGTACTGCAGGCAGTCGTACTCGATGCGCATGCCCAGCAGCTTGGTGACCGGCGCGAGATAGGCGTTGATGCAGTAGGGGAACGTGGATTCGCCGTACACCTTCAATCCGAGCAGTTCCGCGTCTTTCCACTGCTGCAGAACGTCGGCCACGTGATAGTGGTTGTAGAAGAACAGCGTCTCGGACAGCGGTTCGTTGCCCGACTGGCGCTTGAGTTCGGCCATCGGATACCGGCGATAGGGCAGGAGCTCCTGTTCGCGCTTGAGTACCGAGAGCACCAGCTCGCGCCACGTGCCGCCGGGCATCGGGATCCGGAACGCCAGACTGTTCACGAACAGGCCGATGACGCCGTGGCCTTCGCTGTTCTCGGGACGTCCGTTACCGACGGTGTAGCTGAGCACGTCCTTGCCGCCGCCGAAGACGCTCATCACGCGCAGGTGCGCCGCGAGCAGCAACGTCTTCAGCGGCACGCCGATCTGCTCGGCGAGCGCCTTGACCGAATCGGACAGGGACTGGTCGACGGGAACCTCGAACTTGATGATCTTGCGCGCGCCCTTGTCCGCCTTCAGCCGTCCGATCAGACGCGGCAGGTTCATCAGATGCGCGTCGTCGAGGTATTTCAGCCAGAAGTCGCGGAAGCGGTCGGTGGCGAGCGCGACCTGTTCCAGCGCGATCGCATCGCGGAAGGACACGGTCGGCGGTTGCGGGACGTACGGCTGTCCGAACACGCCGGACAGGTAGTGCGTCAACAGCTCCGTGACCATGTAGGCGTCGCTCCAGCCGTCGATGATCTCGTGGTGGAAGCTGTAACCGAGCTGGAACACGTCGTCTTCGAGCTGATGCACCTGATAGCGGATCAGCGGATGGCCGTCGAGGTCGAAGCCGGTCTGCTTCTCGTGTTCCATCCACTGGTCGACCGCCGCATCGTGCTCCTCGGGCGACAGCCCGCGCAGATCGTCGAACTTGAACGGCAATTCGAAACTGCGGTGGATGAGCTGCAGCGGCTGGCTGTAGGTCGACAGATCGAACGACGTGCGCAGCAGCGGATGACGCTCGATCAGTTCGTGGATGACCCGGCGCATCCGTTCCAGGTCGAACGGCGCGCGGATCCGGTACGAGCACATCGCGTGGTATACCGCGGATTTCGCCGCGAATTCGCGATGGTAGATCATGCCTTCCTGCAGCAGGTTCAGCGGATAGGCATCCTCGATGTCGTCCGGCATGGCGGCGCGATCGGCCTCGGAAATGAGGCTGAACGGCTGCGTGTTGGGCGCCGATTCGACGAGCGGATCGCCCATGCGGACCTTGGCGGCCAGTTCGCGGATCGTCGGGCTGCGATGGATCTGCGCGACGGAGATCGTCAGCCCTTCCTTCTGCGCGAGCGCAGAGACCTGCACGCTTCGCAACGAATCGCCGCCGAGGACGAAGTAGTTGTCGTCGATACCGATCCGCTCGCGCTCGAAGATGCGGGTAAAGATGTCCTGCAGCACCCGCTCCTCGCGGGTACGAGGCTCGGCGTACGGCGCGAGCAGCATCGCGGCGCTTTCCGGAGGCGGCAGCGCGGATGCGTCGCGCTTGCCGTTCCTGTTGAGCGGGATCGCGGCCACCGTGATGAACGACGACGGCACCATCGCCAGCGGCAGTCGCTGCGACAGATGATCCCGCAACGCTTCCGGGCGGACGTTCTGGCCCGCGCGGGCGACGACGTAGGCGACCAGTCGACGCTCCCCGCTGGCGTTCGCGAAAGCGACGACGAACGCTTCGCCGACCGCCTGGTGCGTGGACAACACCGCTTCGATCTCGGCGGGCTGGATGCGCACGCCGTTGATCTTGACCTCCTCGTCGACGCGGCCGAGGAACACGAGGGCGCCGTCGGCGCGGCGACGCGCCAGATCGCCGGTCCTGTACAGCCGCCCCTTGCCCCACGGGTTTTCCCTGAAGCCTTCGTGCGGGTTCGCGTCCACGTAGCCGGTCGCAAGGCAGTCGCCGCCGACGAACAACTCTCCCGGCGTGCCGATCGGCACCGGCTGTCCGTTGCGATCGAGCACATGGAGCGACGCGTTGGCGATCGGATGACCGATCGGAACGGGACCGTGTCGATCCTCGGGCTGCAGCTCCCATGCGCTGCAGCCGACCGTCGCCTCGGTCGGGCCGTATTCGTTGAAGATGCGCATTTCGGGCGCGTGGTCGCGGACATCCTCGACCATCGAGGCGTCGAGCGCCTCGCCGCCGATCACCAGCGTGCGGATGCTGCCGTCGAGGCCGCCGGGAGCGATCAGGCCGCGCAGCATCCTCAGGTGGGACGGGGTGATCTTGACCAGGCTGTAGTCGCTGCCTTTCTTGAGCGCGCCGGCCAGCGCGGCGACGCCGTCCTCCTCCGACAGCAGAAGGATCCGCTGTCCGACGGTCAACGGCGCGAGCAGGCTGGTGATCGTGAGATCGAACGCGACCGAGGTGTGCACGAGCGCGCCGTTGCCTGCGGCGAGATCGTAGGTCGATGCCGCCCACTTGACGTAGTTGGCGAGCGCGCGGTGCGGGATCGCCACCGCTTTCGGCCGACCGGTGGAACCCGACGTGAACAGTACGTACGCCGTCGCTTCGGGGTCGATCTGCGCGGCTGCGGCCGTCGCTGCGGGCGACGCCGTTGCGAGCGCTTCCATCCGGAACGTCGGCAGTCCCTCGGGTACGAGCTTCGCGAGCGACTCCTCGGTGATCACCGGGGGCGACGACAATTCGGCCAGCAACGCCTGGAGGCGTTGCGCGGGATGCTCGGGATCGAGCGGAACGTAGGCGAGCCCCGCTTTCATCACGCCGAGCAGGGCTACCGGCAGGTCGGGCGTGCGCCGCAGCAGAACGGCGACATGCGCGTGCCCGGCGGCGATGCCGCCTTCCGCGCGGAGAACGCGCGCCAACGCGTCGGCGCGAGCATCGATCTCCGCATAGGTCAGGGTCTTCCCCGCATGTACGACCGCTGCCGCCTGTGGGGTCTTCTTCGCCTGCGCCTCGAACAGCTGGTGGAACAGCGCCGGTCCCGGGTAGGTCACGGCGGTCCTGTTGAAATCCGCGATCAGGCGGTTCTTCTCGGGCTCGTCCACGATCTCCAGCGCATCGAGCGCGACGCCAGGTCTCCGAAGGACATCCGCGATGTAGTGCGCCAGACCGTTCGCGACGCGCTGGGCGTCGTCGGCGGGCCAGAAACCCTCGTCGAACTGCAGGGTCAGCACGGCTTCGCCCTGCGCCGGGCGCAACGCCTGCAGCGTCATCCCGCGATGATCGACCTGCGCGGTCGCCTGCTCGAGTCTGACGCTGCGATCCGCACCGCCGAATTCGCCGAGATCGACGAAATCGAAGGCGCGGACCGAATGCCCGCCGCGCGCCGCGATGTCCGGACCGGCATAATCCTGATGGGCCTCGATGCCCGCGACGACGCTCTTGAGGAGTTTGAGCGCATCGGCGAAGGTGTCGTTGCCGCGCCATTCGAGATCGACCGGAAGGCGTTGCTCGAAGCGCCCGATCGCGGACTTCAGTTCGGGATGCGTCCGTCCGTCGAAGCTCGCTTCGACGCGCGCGGACGTGGCGCCATCCAGGCGACCGCAATAGGTCATCCATGCGCACAGCAGCGCATCTGCCAGCGATGCGTCGGCCGCAGCCGCGATCTCCGCGAGCCGCGCGGCATCGCCCGCACCCAGCGGTACACTTACCGTCGCCGGTCGAGTCGGCGTGCCCGGTCCGATCTCCAGCGCGGCGCTGAAGACCGACGCGGCGCTCCAGAACGAACGGGCCGACGCATGCTCGTCGGACGCGAGCAGATCGTTCCGCCAGCTGGCGTAGTCGGCGTACTGGTACACCTCGCCGGCAGCGCCCTCGCGGTGCGCTCCGTCGAGAGCGTCGCCGAGCTCGCGGGCGATCTGCATCAGCGATTCTCGATCGAGGACCAGCGAAGACCCGGTCAGCACGAGCTTGACGCGGTCGTCGGCAGTGCGGATGCACAGGCCGCGCAGCAGCGGTCCATGCTCCGGATCGAACGGCTTCGCGGCCTCGTCGCGGCAGCGTTCGGACAGCAGCGCTGCCGCCTGCTCCGCGGATGCCGGAAGATGGACGGGTGCGCTCCAGGCGCAGCCCTGCTCGGACACGACCTGCAACGGATCGCGCATGCCGGGCAGTACCGCGAAATGGGTTCGCAATGCCTCGTGACGACGGACGATCTCGGCCACGGCCGCTTCGATCCGGGCTTCATCGTGACCGGCGATTTCGATGACGCCCTGCACGCAGGCGCCCGCTCCGGGCCGTTGACGAAGAGACGACCACAACAGGCTCTGCTGCGGCGAGCAGGTAAATCCTTGGACGGCGATGTTTGACATAGGAGACCTGTTCTTGAATATCAGTCCTGAATGACGAGAACGTTCTGATCAACCATGCCACCCGTTTCTGGAGGGCGGCTATCCGGAGCGACGGCAACACACGATCGGGTACCGCAACTCGAATTTCGCGAGCGCGGGATGCGACGACGCATCCCCCGCGGAGATGTCCAGCGCCTCGGCGACCATGCGGTGGCACGTCCGGAAGAATTCGGCGCGCTGCGCGAGCAGCCGGTCCGTTTCCTCCATCCGGCCATCGGCGGCGAGCGCCTCCAGCTTGCTGCCGTGGAACCGACGCCACGCGGCGGCGAGTCCCTCGTTGATCGTCGACTCGACCGCGGCGCTTTCGCCGATCACGACGGCATCGACGAAGCCCGCCTCCTTCGCCATCGCGAAGTACTCTTCGAGGGTCGGCCAGTGGTATCCGGCGCCGCCTTCTTCCGAAAGGGCGTTGCTGATACGCGTCTGGAGGCGGCAGATGGCGTCGCGGCCGGTCTCGATCTGCGAGACGAAAACGCCGCCGGGACGAAGCGCATCGTGGATCGCCCGGAGGATCGCAGCCTGTTGCGGGCGGCTGCAGTAATGGTTGACCAGGCGCATCGTGGCGAGATCGACATCGCCGAGCGCGCAATCCTCGATGTTCGCGAGATGGACGTTCAGGCCGAGCGCAGCGGCATCGGCGAGATAGCGGGGGTTGGCGTCGACGACGGTGACGTCGGTCGCGCGACCCGCGGCGCGGAGGGCGTCCTGCATGGCGCTCGCGACCACGCCCTGGCCGCCGCCGTAGTCCACGTAGCGGACCTTGCCGGGCAGCAGCGGAAGCGTGCGGGAGAGGCAGATACCGGCGAACGCGCGCGCTTCTTCGCGAGAACCGAAGAACGCGATGGCCCGGGCCAGATCGGTCCGTTCGCGCAGATCGCGCACGGTGCCCGCGGCGGTCGGCCGGAATCCAGATGCCTGCTGTATCGCATCGCTTTCGCTCGCGATTCGAAGCATATTCACCACCCTCCGGTCGGAAATCCGAGAGGAACACTTCCTTTTGTCGCCTGGGACCCGTCGGAGCCCTGCATGGACGCCAGCCGTTCGAGTATACACGCGCTGTCGCGGATCAATTGACCAATGCTGTGCGCGTCCAGAAACTGGCCGATCAACAGCGGACCCATCGCGAAGATCGGTGCGTCGCCCTGTCCGCGGGAACCGGCATCGGCCGCGACGACTTCCCGCGTGACGGGATCCACTTCGACGCCACCGACCACGAGCGCGGGCCTTCGGCCGCGTTCGACGATCGCTTCAGTTCCCCTGTTCGCCGCGATCCGTTCGGCGGATCCCGCGTCGCGAAAACCGCGCGCTGCGGGTTGCACGATTCCGGAACGCAATGCGTCCTGAAAGAGCGGTGCCGGATGGTGTCGGATGTCAACCGGGCCGGCATGGGCCTTCACGACATCGGTGAACTCCTGTATCTCCTGACGCCCGTCCAGGGCACGATAGGCCAAAGCTACTCCTTGCGGATTCGGAACACAAGCGTAGCTATCGCCGAGCGCCATCGTTTCCAGGTGCCCGGACGCGAAGAGCGCCTCGATCTTCCGGGCGCTTTCGAGCGTCATCGGCATCGCGTGGTGGAAGAACGCGGTCCGCAGGCGATCGTCGAAATCGCACTGGTCCTCGGCGGACAGCGCGTGCGTGAATTCGCTCAGTACCGGCAGCGCCGAAAACAGCGCGACCTGCCACGGCACCTCGCGCGTATCCGCATAGCGGGATGGAGGATCCGCGCAGCCGGAAGCCGCGCGCAGATCCGCCGCCAGACGACGACGCAGGACGCCGGTCGTGACGCCGGTACGACGATGCGCGGGGCGTCCTCCCGATCCGGGCAACCGCAACGTGCACGCGCCGTGCTGTTCGAGGGCGATCTCTCTCGCGAGCAGGTCGACGCAGCGGGACAGCGGCACGAAGCCTTGCTCGGCCGCGATCGCGCGCAGCGCCTCGGGCGTAAGCACGCGCGGCGAGCGCAGTGAAGGCGCGCGCCCCCATACCCGCGGCAGACTGCCGCCACGCGAGGCCATGACGAGCCGGAAACTTTCGGGCCCATCGAATCGAAGACGCCCCGAGGCGTCCTCGGAAAACCTGCCCGCGCGATGCGACAGGGTGATGACCGCGTCGAGCGCGTTCAGGTACGTGCCGAGCACCAATACCCGCTTCCGGTCGCGGGCACCGTCGCCCAGCCATCGCGCGCAGACCGCATCCTGCAGGCGCGCCGCCGGCCATGGGCTGGCGTGGTATCCGGGTGCGCCCTGCAGCGGGTCCGCCGGGTGCCAGTGGCCGGTCGCGAGCACCACCGCCTCGGCGCGCACGATGTCGCCGCCCGCGATGGTGACGTAGAGACGATCGCCGTCGCGGCGCAACGAAGCGATGTCCAGCCCCCTGCGCAGGTCGACGATCACGCCGTGTTGTCGCAGCATCGTCACGGTCTGCTGGAACTGGCGACTCTGATCGTCGCCGAAGGCGATCCGACTGATCGGCTCCGCGAGACTGGTCTGGTGCTCCGGAAGTGCGTACCGACGGCTCCAGGCGAATCCGGTGGCGAACTCCCAGCCGCGCTCGAAAACGCTGATGCGGAGATTCGCCAGGCGAAGGTCGCCTCGCGCCAGCCGTTCTGCGAGTCCGAACAGGAGCCATTTCGCCGCCTGCCCGCCGCCCACCACGACGAGATGCCGTCTGCCGTCGCCGTGCGGGTACGCTTCGCCCCCGCTCATCCGGGGATCGCCTCGGCAGCGGTGATCGGATCGCTCATGCTCACCAGGACGCTGCGCGGGCCGGTGAACGGCGCGCGTCCGTGGGCGTACAGCATGTTGTCGAGCAGAAGCACGTCTTCCGCGCACCACGGGAAGACGATCGCGTGATCGCGGTAGACGCGCTGGATGGTCTCGATCACGGCGGGATCGATCGCGCCGCCATCGCCATAGAAGGTGTGGTTGGGCAACGACTCCGGCGCATATCGCGCCAAGAGTCCGCGGGCGATGTCTTCGGGCAGCGACGCGACGTGGAAGAACGCGGCGTGATTGAACCAGACAGGCTCGCGGGTCTCGGGATGAAGGACGATCGCCGGCGCGTTGCGCCAGGTCCTCAGTACGCCTTCGTCCGACCACGCGAACCCGTAGCCGGCGCCGCGACAACGCGCCTCGGCCTCTTCCCGCGTGTCCACACCGAAGACTTCGCGCCAGGACAGCCCGAGCCCGGGGTGATAGTTGCGCACGTAGCGGACTCCGCGGGCGAGAAACTCGGCGACGATCGCCGGATCCAGCGCAGAGAGCACGCGCCGGCAATCGACGATCGGCGTCTCGCCGCCGGTTTCGGCGGGCGTCCGACAATGGAACGCGATGTGCCGCGGCCACTGGTTGGCGTAGGAATTCTCGCAATGCGGCAGGATGCGCTGCGACGCGGCATACTCGGTCGACGTGTAGACGCCGTCGCCGACGCGGGTGCGTGGGCTCGAGCGTTCCGCATACTCCATCGGTCGATCGCCCAGCGCCAACACCAGTGCGCGCAGGCCCTCGGGGCCCCCGACCCGGAAACCGCGCAGCAGGATCGCGCCGTACCGGCACCGCCACTCGCGCAGTCGCGTCCGGTTGGCGACGCACCACGATGCGAGATCGACGCGGTCGACCTTCGGCGTCGCGGTCGGGATGCCGTGCGCGGAGGCATCCGGCAGATCGATGCGGACGAGATCGTCCGCATCGCGGAGGACGAGACGCCGCTTCGCGGACAGCGGCGAGGCGTCGCTCACGACGCGCTCCCGTCGCCGGAAACGGGGACCCGTCGCGCGCCGAGCAGCCGCTTCCTGTCTTCGGCGGTTCGCTGGTCGCGCGCGGCCTGCGTCCGCTCGCGCGCCGCGGCGTCGAGACGCGTCGCAACCGCCGCCATGTCCACCGCTTCGGTCAACGCGCGCAGGGCGCACTCGAACAGCGCCATCGCCAGTTCCGCCTGCTCGCGGGAGACCGCGTCGGGGACGTACTTCAGCTCCACGACGAAGGGATCGCCCGGCGTGGCCACCAGCACCATCGGATAGTGCTCGCGCACGGTGGAGCGGATCTCCTCCATGCCATGCACGGGCGTCGTCCCGTCTCCGCCGCTCAGTTTCGGCAGATTCTCGAACACCAGCAGCGTATCGAACAGGTCCTTCGGGACCTGCCCCCAACGCAGCGCATCCGGCAACGAGGCATGCGCGTGGTGCAACCAGTCGCGTTGCGTCGTCTGCAACGACGACAGCCAGTCGGCCACGCCGCCTTCGGTCGCGATCGCGATGCGCATGGGCAGCGTGTTGATGCAGAGGCCGACGACCCGATCGCTGTCGAGGAGATCGGCGGGACGCACGGTCGCGGTCAGGCCGAACGCCACGTCGCGACGGTCGGCGAGGACGCCGAGCGCCAGCGCCCAGGCGGCCTCCAGCAGAACCGCAGGACTCAACCTGAACCGCTGGGCGGTCGCGGCGGGATCGAGCGTGCGCGAGTCGAACCGCACGACGATCGACGCCTGTCCGGCCGCGGAACCGGACGCCGGCCCGCGCGGCAATCGGGTCGGGGCGACGCCATGGAGGTGATCGCGCCAGAAGCGCTCGGTTTCGTCGCCCCCCTGCCGCGCGAGCCATGTCGCATATTCCAGGAAGGACGTCGTCACCGGGGGCAGCGCGGCGCCGAGGTAGAGGGCCTGGAATTCCTGCAAGACGATCAATTGAGACCAGCCGTCCAGCAGAAGGTGATGGTGCGTCCACACGCAGCGGTTTTCGCCCCGCTCGCTGCCGAGCAGGGTGAGCCGCATCAGCGGCGGCGAGGAGAGGTCGAACTCGCGCTCGAGATCGGCCTGCAGGAACGCGTCCATGGCGCGCCGGATCTCTTCCGACGTCGTGCCCGCGAGCCTGCGGTGTTCGATCACGGGGGCCGCGTCGGGATGCACGCGCAACCGCGGGACGAGCGGATCGCTCAGATCGACCGCGGCGCGCAGCACGTCGTGCCGGCGCACGACCTGCGACCAGGCTTCCGCCACCCGCTGGCGATCGAGCGTCTCCGGCAGTACGCACGACAGCTGGCTGACGTAGGCCGCGTTGCCGGCATCGTGCAGCGAGTGGAAGACCATGCCCTGCTGCAGCGGCGTCAGCGGCGCCGCGTCCGGGGCGGCCCCATCGGATGCCGGTCCGGCGAGCTCCTGGCCGGCTTCGCGCCGCAACGCCTCCGCGAGCAGCGCAACGCTGGGATGCGCGAACAGCAGCCTCGGCGTGAGCGGCATGCCGGAGGCCCTCGCCTTGGCGACGATCGAAACGCTCAGGATCGAATCGCCGCCCAGTTCGAAGTAGTTGTCGTCGCGACGGACCGGCACGCCCAGCACTTCGCTCCAGATCTCGGTCAGCCGGGTTTCGGTGGCGTCGCCGACGGCTTCCGCCGCGACCAGTGCGGCGTATTCGTCCGGCGCGAGCCTGCGCAGGATTTCGCGACGCTCCGGGGACAGACGCGCGATGCGTTCCTTCAATTCGTCCATGATCTTGCGCCTTCCGCCGTATCGGTTCGGTCCACGAGCGACGCCAGTTCCTCGGCGCTCGCCGACTCGATGCGTTCGAGCAGCGAGAGCAGGCGCGCGCGCTCATCGGGGACCGCGGTGAGTGCGAGCCGCTCGAGGTCGATCTTGCCGTTGCGCGTCAGCGGGAAAGCATCGACGACGGCGATGACCGCGGGCACCATCGCTTCGGGCAACCGCGCGGCCAGATGCGCGCGCAGGTCGCGGATATCGGGAGACGGATCGCCCTTGGAAATCACATACGCCGCGAGCCGGGTTCCGCCGGGTACGGTGCGCGCGACGACCGCGGCGGCATCGACCCGCGGGTGCGAACACAGGGCGGATTCGATCTCCGAGGGTTCGATCCGGAAACCGCGGATCTTGAGCTGCCGATCCATGCGGTCCAGATATTCGAGCAACCCGTCCTCGCGCTCGCGCACGAGGTCGCCGCTGCGGTAGAGGCGACCGCCCGGCGTCTCCGCGAAGGGATCGGGGCGAAACCGATCCGCGGTGGCCGCCGCACTGCCATGGTAACCACGCGCGAGTCCGGCCCCGGCGATCCACAATTCGCCGACCAGCCCCGGCGCGACCGGAACGCCCCAGGGATCCAGCACGTGGAGGCGCGTCCCCGCGATCGCGCGGCCGATGGGGACCGCGCCGTGGTCTGGATCGTCCTCCCGCACTTCGTGCACGCAGCAGCCCACCGTCGCTTCCGTCGGACCGTACTCGTTGAAGATGCGGACCCCGCGGCGACGCCAGGCGCGCAGCGACTCGGCACGCAACGCCTCTCCGCCGACGACGAGCGCGGCCGGCGGGTGCACGGGGCCTTCGGGTCCGGCTGCGCGCGCGAGATACTCCAGGTGCGAGGGCGTCAGCTTGATCAGTTCGAACGGCGGCGGCTCGGCCAAGGCCGCGGCCAGGGCGGCCGCGCCGTCCTCGTCCGCCAACAGGCGCACGGTCGCGCCCGCGACCAGCGGCGCGATCTGGCTCGTGATCGTGAGATCGAAGGATGTCGCCGTATGCACGGGCACTTCGCCGCTCACCAGGGCGTAATGGCCGATCGCCCAGGACAGATAGGCGGCGAGCGCACCGTGCGGAACGACCACGCCCTTGGGTGCGCCCGTCGATCCCGAGGTGTAGATCGTGTAAGCCGCCTGGCGGGGGTCCGGCGACGACGGCAGCGTCCGTCCGGGCGCGATCGGCGAGGCGCGCAGGCGCGCGAACGTCCAACGACGCGCCGGATCGCCGATCGCTTCCGACCGATCGGTCAGGACCAACGTGGCGCCTGCGTCGCTCAGGATGCGTTCCCGGCGCTCGGGCGGATCCGCAGGATTCAGGGGCAGGAAAGCCGCGCCGCTTCGCCAGACGCCGAGCAGGGCGACGAGCAGGTCGCAGGAGCGATGCATGTCCACCGCGACGAGCGATTCCACCGTCGCGCCCTGCGCGCGCAATCGCAACGCCATCTCGCCCGCTTCGCGCCAGAGCGCCGCGTAGGTGAGCCGCGCGTCTCCGCACGCAACCGCGATCCGGTCGGGGCATGTGCGGGCATGTGCGGCGATGGGCGCGAGCGCGTCGGGCCATGCGGGCTGCGGCGACGCCTCGACGGGGGCGGCGGTGCGGGGCGCGCAAAGTCGTGCGTGCGAGGCTTCGGGAGACGCGATCATGGCAGCCAGCGCTTCGCGGTAGGCGCGCGCCAGGGCGCGGACGCTTTCTTCGGACCACTGCCCGGGATCGAAATCCAGCAGCAACTGCAGCGAATCCGAAAGGAGGTCGCGATTGAAATGCGCGGTCAGCGAGAAGAACGTCTGGTCCGAGCCGGAGGCGGACAACACTTCGAACGCCTCGGTCCCCATGATCCGTCGATAGACGTGGAAGTCCGTATAAACGAACACCGCATCGAACGGCGTTTCGCCGAACGCCTTGCGCAGGTGATGGTAGGGATAACGGCGATGGGGCTGCAGCTCCTGCTCCGCCCGCCAGCACGCGCGAATGAGCGCGGACCACGCGCCGCCGTCCAGCTCGAGACAGAGCGGCACCGTATTGTTGAACACGCCGATGACGCGATCGCCGTCGAGCGTCTCCGGCCGACCGTTGACTTCCAGTCCGCTGACCACGCGACGTCCGCACAAGGTGGACAGCACCTGCATGTGCGCGGCGATCAACGCACTCTTGAACGGCACCGACAGCGAACGCGCCAATTGCGCGATCGCCGCGCACACCTCGGCATCGAAGGCGACGGTCACCCGCCCCTGCAGCCGGGGACCGTCGCCGGGCGGCCGCGGCGGGCGCCGCAGGGTTCCCGACTCGAAGCGCGCCATCTTGTCGTGCCAGAATCCGCGGGTGGCTTCGTCGGCGATCGCGGCCCGCTCCAGGGCGATGAAATCGGCATAACGGGTGACCGGCGCGGATCTCGACCATGTCCTGCCTTCGCACACCGCCGCATAGGCTTCCAGCACTTCGGTCATGAGCGAAGCGACGCACCAGCCGTCCAGGGCCGCATCGCTGAGGGTGAACTGGAACTCCTCTTCGGACCAGCGATGCGCCGCGAAGCGCAGCATCGGCGCCACGTCCCACGCGAAGGCCCGCTTGCGCTCGGTCCGGATCCAGTCCTCCAGCGCGTGCGATTGGACATCGGGCGGGAGGTGTCGCCAGTCGAACACCTCGAACGGCACTTCGACGTGGCGATGGATGCGCTGCACGCCCTCGGCGAAACCGGCCAGATCGAAACTGGCCCGCAGGAACGGATGGCGCTGGACCGCGTCGCGCATGCAGTCCGCCAGACGTTCCGCATCGAAGCGACCCCTGAGCCGCAGGCTCGTGACGTAGATTTCGTAGACCCGACTGGTCTCGGAAAGAAACACCAGCGATTGCTGGATGCACGAAAGGGGATACGCGTCCTCGACGTCGTCGGGCAGTCGTTCCCGCCACGCGTCGGGGATCAGCCCGAACGGTTGCGGCGCCGCGATCTCGGCCGTCGGCGCGACGTCCGGTTCGGCGGCGAGCGCGCGCACGGTCGGTCGCCGGAACAGGTCGGCGACGGTGAAATTCAGGCCGTTCCTGCCGGCCTCGGCGACGATCCGAAGCGCGCGGATGGAATCGCCGCCGAGATCGAAGAAATTGTCCTCCGCCCCGACCTCCGAAGCCGACAACTCCGCGGCCCAGATCGCGGAGAGCGTGCGTTCCCGCGGCGTCCTCGGCGGCTCGAAGCCGTCCTGCGCGCGACGCAGGCGCTCGAACGGCAAGGCGTTCCGGTCGAGCTTGCCGCTCGCGGTCAACGGAAACCCGTCGATCGCCGCGTAGGCCGAGGGCACGAGCGGGCGCGGCAATCGCGTCCGGAGTCGGGCCACCAGCGGCGCCAACGGCGGCAATTCGGAACACAGCAGGAACGCGACGAGTTCGATGTCGCCCCGGTCGTCCGCACGCGTGGCGACAGCGGCGCCGCGGACGCCGGGACACGTCGAGAGCGCGTGTTCGATTTCGCCGAACTCGACGCGACGGCCGCGAATCTTGACCTGGGCGTCGCGGCGACCGAGATATTCCACGGTGCCGTCGTCGCGCCAGCGGGCGAAATCGCCGGTCCGGTACATCGGCGTGCGCCCGTCGACCGGATCGACGCCGAATGCGCGGGCCGTGGCCTCGGGCTGGTTCAGATACCCGCGCGCGACCTGCACGCCGCAAAGGCAGAGCTCGCCGGACGTGCCGATCGGCACGAGGCGATCGTGCGCATCGAGGATCCGGAGCGTCGTATTGGCGACCGCTCGGCCGATGGGGATGTCGGTCTCCCCGGCGCGCACGACATGCCAGGTGACGTCCACCGCGGCCTCGGTCGGGCCGTAGAGGTTGATCAGCGCGGTCTCCGCGAACGCTTCGACGAAGCGGTCGCGGAGGTGCGCTTCCAGCTTCTCGCCGCTGCAGATGCAACGCCGCCATGCGGGCAAGACCGTCGCCTGCGGCAGATGCGCCAGGAAGGCGAACAACATCGACGGCACGAAGTGCGCGATGGTGACGCCGAAGCGCCGCAGATGATCCACGAGCACCGGCGGATCGCGCTCGCCGCCCGGAGGAAGCAGGACCAGCGGCGACCCGAGCAGCAGCGGCAGGAACAGCTCCCACACCGATACGTCGAACGTGGTCGGCGTCTTCTGCAGGAAAACATCGCGCGCGTCCAGTTCGAGCGCTTCCGCCATCCACAACAGGCGGTTGACGATGCTGCGATGCTCGACCATGACCGGCTTCGGAAGACCGGTCGACCCGGAGGTGTGGATCACGTACGCCAGATCCCCGGGGCGACAATCGACCGGAGCCGGCGCGGGCGCCGCGGTCGCCGACGCGGCGGAGCCGACGTCGACGACTTCGACGTCCGAAAACGCGGCGCGTCCCGCATGCGCCGCCGTCGAGAGGACAAGGACGCAATCGCTGCCGGCCAGCAGTTGTCGCAGCCGCTCGTCGGGCTCGTCCGGATCGAGCGGGAGATAGCATGCGCCGCTGTGAATCGCGGCGAGTATCGCCGCGACCATCGCAGCGGAACGTTCGATGGCCACGCCGATGCGCGCATCGCGACCGCCATGGCCGCGGGCCATCAGGGTCGCCGCGATCCGCGACGCCGTCTCATGCAGTTGTCCGTAGGTCCAGACTTCGCGGAACTCACCGGCGACCGGACCGCCGACCGCGCCGCAGAGCGCGATGGCATCCGGTGCGCGCGCCGCGCGATCGAGCAGCAGGCCCAGCAGCGTCGCCTGCGGCGGATAGGCCCGCTCGGGCCCCCGGAACGCTTCGACGAGGAGATGGCGCTCGTCGTCGCCGAGCAAAGCGAGCGCCGCAAGCGGCGCATCGACGTCGACGACGACCGCATCGCGCATCGCCTCGAAGCGCCGCGCGGCGCGTCGGGCATCGCCATCGCCGAGCACCTCCGGATCGAACGCGATCCTGGCGGTCGTGCCCGACCCCGTCTCGGAAACGATCATCGCGAAGTCGAATTGGGATCCGCGTTCCCCGAGATCGAGCACTTCGATGCGCCCCCCGGCGAGCGTCGCATCGACGGGGCCGGGGACATGCCAGGCGTGAGCGTCGTCCGCGCCAAGCGTGCGCCAGACGAAGACGGCATCCACCAACGGCGTCTGTCCGGGCGAACGCGCAGCGCCCAGGCGTTCGGCCATGGTCTCCAGCGGCATGCGGGCGTGCCGACGCGCGCCCGACAGCGCACGCCCGATCTCGCGAACGAGCTCCCGGAACGTCCGGCCACGATCCACGTCGACCACGATGGGCAACAGGTTGACGCAATACCCCACCATCCCCTGCAGCCCGGCGCTTGCGCGCAGATCGAACGGCACGCCGATCGCGAGACGATCGCGTCCCGTCCAATGCGCCAGCATCGTCGCGTAGACCGCAAGGTGGATCTCGAAGGGCGTGCACCCGATCCCGCGCGCGATCTCGCGCAGAGCACGATCGGCCGAAGGCGGCATGCCGACGGAAACGGCCGCGCCGCGACGACGATCGGATGGGCCTTCGCGACGTCCCGGCAATGTCGCGGGCGGCGCGACCGCATCGCGGAATTGCGTTCGCCAGTAGGCCAGGTCGATGTCCGCATCGGCGCTCGCCAGGTATGCCCGCTCGCTGCGGACGCCGTCGCCGGGAACCGGCCCGCGCGACGGCATCGGCGGAGCCGTGCGATCGCCGCAACGCGCCTGCCATTCTCCGATCAGCAACGGGAGCGAGGCCAGATCCATCGCGATGTGATGGATCCGCACGAGCAGCACGCGTTCGCGGTCGGATCGCGCGTAGAGTGCGGCATCGACGGGTGCCGCCGAACGCAGATCGAAGGGCGTGTCGGCACGCGCGCGCACCGCATCCCGCAAGCGCGCCTCGTCCCATCCGCTCGCATCGACGATCTCCAGCGCGGCCGGCCGCGCATCCCAGCGCTGCAGGAGCGCGCCGTCGCACAGTTCAACGCGCGTACGCAGCGCCGGGTGCGCCGCCTGCAGGGCGACGAAGGCCGATTCGAGCGCGCCCACATCGAGCGGGCCGTTGAGGCGCGCGGCCCAGCAGAGATTGTAGGCGGGAGAATCGGGAAACAGCGCCGCATGCAGCCAGAGACTGCGCTGGGCATCGGTCAGAGGCGCATCGGTCGGGGACGCGGGGCCGGAATCGGTCTGCGGCGCCGGAACGTCGGGTTCCTTCGCACGGTGCGCCTCGCAGTGTGCGATCAGCGCATCCAGTCCCTCCACGTCGTGCAGCAAGGTCGGTGGAATCGACGCGCCTTGGGCCTCCAGCCGCAACGCAAACCGCGCCATCATCAGGGAATCCATGCCGAGCGCCGGCAGGGAACGATCGCGCGGCAGCTCGGCCGCGGGCCTGCCGAGCAGCTGCGCCGCGGCCGTCACGACGCGCTCCGCGACCTCGCTGCGGCCGGCCGCGCGGGCGGAGGTCCGTTGTGCGCCGCCGCGGGCTTCGATGCGGACGAGTCCGTCTTCGAGGAAAAGCGTACGGCAGGCATGGCGCCGCGTCTTGCCGCTCGTGGTCTTCGGCACCTGGCCTGCGCGGACGAAGACGATGGTGTTGACGCCGATGTCGAGTGCGTCGGCGATCGCGGACCGCACGGCGTCCGCCGCGACCTCCTCGACGAACCCGCCACGATGCTCGACCTCGCAGACGAGGACGAGACGTTCCTCGCCCTCGTCCCCGTCCGCGACGGCGAAGGCCGCACAGCCTCCCGGGCGGATCGCGGGATGCGCCTGTTCGGCGATGCGCTCGAGATCGTGCGGGTGATAGTTCCTGCCGCGCAGGATGATGAGATCCTTCAGTCGACCGGTGACGTACAGCTCGCTGTCGACCATGCAACCCAGATCGCCGGTGCGCAGGTAGGCGCGCGTCGAATCGCCGGCGAGTCGAGCATGGAAGGTCTCCTCCGTCGCCTGCGGCTTGCCGTAGTAGCCGCCCACCACGTTCGGGCCGTCGATCCAGATCTCGCCGATCCGGCCTTCGGCCTGCGGTTCCCGACGTTCGGGGTCGACGATCACCACGCGCTGTCCGACACCCGCGACGCCGCAGCCCACGAGCGTTCTCGCACCCGTACCCGCAGGGACCGGCACGATCCGATCCTCGTGCATGGCCTGCGCGTCGACCGTCAGTTGCGCCGGCGGCCGCCCCGGTGGCGGCCCGGTCACGAACAGCGTCGCTTCCGCCATTCCGTAGCACGGATAGAACGCCTCCGGCAGGAAGCCGGTCGGCGCGAACAACCGCGAGAACCGCGCGAGGGTTTCCGCCTGCACCGGTTCCGCGCCGTTGAAGGCGAGACGCCAGCGCCGAAGATCGAGGTCCGCCAGCTGCGCGGGCGCGATGCGTCGCGCGCAGAGGTCGTAGGCGAAATTCGGGCCGCCGCTCGTGGTGCCGCCGAAGCGTGCGATCGCCTCGGGCCAGCGGATCGGTTCGCGGAAGAATTCCGTGGACGAAAACAGCACGCAGGGGCTGCCGATGAACACCGATTGCAGAATGTTCCCGAACAAACCCATGTCGTGGTAGAACGGCAACCAGCCGACCACGACCGTCTCGTCGTCGTGTCCGAAGGCCCGCCGGATCATTTCCTCGTTGCGCAGCACATGGCCGTGACCGACGACGCAGGCCTTCGGGTCCCCGATGGAGCCCGACGTGTATTGCAGGACCGCGGTGGCCGCCTCGTCGATGGCGACGGGCCGCCATGCGTCGGGGTCGAATGCCGAGCGCGTTTCGACATCCAGCCAGGCCAAGTCGGACAACCGCACCGGCTCCGCTTCCACGAAGCCCGCGCGCATGTCGCGGGGAGCGAGCACGCAGGCGGCGGCGCAATCCTCGACCACGCTGCCGAGCCGGTAGGCGAGCCTGCGCGGATTCCCATGCGGCAGCGGCACGGCGATCGCGCCCGCATACAGCACGCCCGCGATCGCGACGATGTAGTCGAGCCCGGATGGATACGAGATCGGAACGCGATCGCCGGGGCGCACGCCGTGCGACTGCAATCGTACGGCGGTCCGTCGTGCCGCTTCATCCAGCGTCCGCCAGGTCAGCGTCTCGCGGATTTCGCCCTGTTCGAGGAAGGTGAATGCCGTCCTGTCGTCGTCCCGCTCCGCCCGCCACCTGAACAGGTCGACGAGATTGCGCACCGCACCGACGGGCGGTTCACCCGGCATGCGGCGGTTCCAGCAGATCGAGATCGCCCGGCGGGGAGAAACCGAGCTCTTGCGTACAGAACGCACGCCACGCGTCGTTGACTGCGTCGAAGACGACGGACTCGCCGGCCCAGATGGAGCGGCTGACGGTAAAGTCGCGATGCAGGAACACGATACCGTCGTCGTCCTCTGCGTCGTCCGATGCGGAAGCGTCGCGCAACGTCTCGTCGCGACGCGACCATCCGGGAAAGCGCGCGAGCGCATCGAGCGGATAGGCCCGGCAATAGGGGCGATCGCGTCCCGAGAGGCTGCTGCAAACGGTTTCGTCGGCGGCGCGACGACGCTCTTCTTCGCCCAGCAGCCGGGCGGCTTCCCGGTGGCCGGCGGCCAACGCGATCAGATAGGGCGTGCGTCGATCCGCACCGCAGTGTCCGGGATCCGCGCCGCGTGCCAGCAGCGCGCGCAGGATGTCGGCGTTGCCCACGCCGGCAGCCCAGCACAGCGGCGTCCAGCCGTGTTCGTCCTGCGTGTCGACGGAAGCGCCCTGGTCGAGGGCCGCCTCGACGCCGTCCGTGTCGTTCGCTCGGATGCACTCCAGCAGCCTGTCCATCGCCATCTGTTCTCCCTCCGAGGGGGATCCCTGCGTCTCCGACGCGACCCGGGACGAGCAGCGTTTCCAATCCGGCTCGCCCTCGACTCTATCTTAGAGCGAGTCGCGGACTTTTTCATGCCCGGTCCACGCGCATGGCCGTTCTTGCCGAGGGGGGCGGCCCCGCCGCTCATTCAGGCGGAGCCCAGCGCGCGCCGGTAGGCCTGCAGCGTCAGTGCGGCCATGCGCGTCTGCGTGAAGTCGGCCGCCCGCGCGAGGCCGCCTTCGCGGCAACGCTGCGCGGCGGCCTCGTCGTCCGCGAGGGCGACGATCGCCGCCGCCAGCGCATGCGGATCGATCCGAGCATGGCCCTGCGCGTCGATGGACACCTCGACGAGGATGCCGCTGCGGTCGTGCTCGATGATTTCGGCGAGACCGCCCATGCGGCTGGCGATGACCGGGACGCCCGCCGCCATGGCCTCGGTCGCGGCGTAACCGAAGGGTTCGTACAGGGACGGTACGATCGCCATCGCGGCGCGCGCATAGAGCGCCTGCAACTGCGGCCGGTCGAGCCTCCCCACGAATCGCGTGTTCGCGGCGAGTACGGGATCGCGTTCGGCGAAGGTCCTCAGTGCATAGGTATGGCTCTCGATGCCGTCGCCGGCGACGACGAGCAGCAGGTCGTCGCGGGCGGCGCCGATTTCCCTGAATGCATGCAACAGGAAGCGCAGGCCCTTCTGCGGCACCAGTCGGCCGGCGAAGACGACCAGTTTCTTCGCGCCGCGGGCGACGGCGGCCGATGCGTCCGACCTCGCACCGTCTTCCGTCGCATCGTCCGTCGCGCCGCCCGAAAGGAGGGCATCCAGCGCCGAGTCCGCGTCTGGGTCCGGTGCGGGCCATGGCGCGGCCCCATTGTGGACGACCGCCACCGTCGCATCGGCGCAGACCCTGCGGATGTCGTCCTCGACCGATGCGCTGACCGCGATCAGGAGGTCGCTGCTCCGGCACATCTCGCGTTCCTGCAGGGCGACATGCTCCTGGGTGTCCACGCCCCAACGCGGGGTGAAGAGATGCTCCAGCGAGTGCACGGTCGACACGAGCGGAACGCCCCAGCGCGCGCGCAGGATCTCGCCGCACCGGTAGGTGAACCAGTTGTTGCAATGGATGACGTCCGGGATGCCCCATGCGGACTCGCAGCGGAAGACGATTTCCTTCGCCGCGCCCTCCGAGAGCAGACCGAAGAATTCGGATCCGAGGGCGAGCGGGTCGATGTCGGGGTGCAGGAAATGCACGTGGCGGTTGGCTTCGACCACGGACTCCCGGGAACCCCACCCGCCGACCGCGATCGTCAACCGCACGTCCTCCGCCGCGAGGCCATCGGCGAGTTGCGCCAGATAGGTTCCCGCCCCTCCGAACGCCAACGGCGGGAATTCGAGGGCGAGGATCAGGATGTGCATGGCGGGATGTACATGGCGGCTCGAGTCCCTGTGAGCGCGATGAGGTCGCAAGGCACGCACGGCGTCTGCCGTCGTTCGCGCCCGCGGCGCGGCGGCGGAAAGCGCCACGGATCGATGCGATACCGCGCCGATTCTGGCCGATCGCCGCACAAAAGCAAATGGCCGCGCGGGCCACCGGAGGGGCGCGGTTTGATGGTATCGTTCCGCCGAGAGCGCACCGCCGGTCCGGACATCGGCGCAGAAGCGCGATGTGCCGGCGGGCTTGCGGGCGCGCCTACAGGAAGTGTTTCGCCATGGGCGGAAGACGCCCGCCGATGGAGGAGTCCCGGCATGTTGGAGTATCGCGGCCAGCGCATCGAAGTCCTGTCGCTCATCCCTCGCGCCGCGAACGGCGCATTGTTCTGGCGCAACGCGCTCGAGACGATCCGGCTCAGCGACCGGCACGGTTGCGCGGGCACGCTGATCCTGACCGGCAACGAGATCGCTGTGGAGCCGTGGCTGATCGCGCAGGCCGTGGCCGCAGGCAGCGCTTCGCTCGAACCGCTGATCGCCGTGAACCCCGTGTACATGCACCCGTTCGCGGTCGCGCGGATGATCGGCTCGTTCGCGCTGGCCTATGGCCGCCGTGTGCGCCTGAACCTCGTGACGGGCACGTCGCTCAGCCATCTGTCGGCGCTCGGCGACGAACTGTCGCACGACGACCGCTACGAGCGCCTGCTGGAATACGCCGCGATCGTCGATGGGTTGCTCGACGGTACGCCGTTGACCGCCGAGGGCCGGTTCTACTCCGTCCGTGGCCTGCAGCTGCTGCCGGCCGTGGACAAGACCTTGCGCCCGCGCTACTTCGTCGCCGGACAATCGGACGCGGCGATGCGCGTCGCCGCGCGCGTCGGCGCTACCGGCCTGCAGATGCTCGGTCCGCAGTTGGAACACCGGCCCGGCGGCGCGGAGGCGATCCACTTCGGGATCGTCACCCGCGACGACGAGGCGGCGGCATGGCGCGCCGCGCGCGAACGATTCCCCGACGACGAAATCGGACGTTTCGTGCTCGATCAGTCGATGAAGAACACCGACTCGCAGTGGAAGCACCGGTTGCAGGTGGCGGCGACCCAGGGCAGCGGCGCGTTGCCGGGTTTCTGGATGTCGCCGTTCGCGAGCTTCCAGGCCGATTGCCCGTTCTTCGTGGGCGACCATGCGCGCACCGCCGGCCTGCTGGCGGCGTTGGTGCGCTCCGGCATTCGCACGTTCGTGCTCGATATCCCGCTCGACGAGACCGAGTACCGAAACACCGCCGCGGCTTTCGCCCTGGCGAACGACCTGTTGCGGACGTGAACGCCCGGCGCGCGTTTCAGGCGTGCGCGCCCATCCGCACCTGAACCTCGCCATCGGCGCTCAGCTCGATCGCGGCGATGCCGCTGTCGGTGAGGTAACGCCGTACCGCGAGATCCGTGGAGCGGTCGAGGTCGACGCGCACCTCGCCTTCTGCGTTGAGCGAAAGGCGTCGGAAGCCGCGTTCCTTCATCGAACGGCGCACGCGTTCCTGGGCGTCGTCGCCCTCCATCAACGCGGCACGATCGATTTCGGCGAGCGCCGGATGGAAGATGTCGTACAACAGCACGACGCGCGGCTCGTTGCTGTCGTTCCAGACCTCGTGCTCGATCGAATCGTCGAAGACCAGGCATTTGCCCGCTTCCCACGTGAGCGGCGTCCGGTGCACGCGCATCCTCGCGCCGGCGGGCGTCTTGATCCCCATGTGGATGCGCAGGCGGCCGTTGGTGTAGCCGCAATGTCCGGCGATGTGGGTGCCCGGCTGCATCCAGGAGAGCATCACCACACCGGCGCACCGGTGTTCCTGGGGGATGCGATCCATGATCGCGAGAGTGGCGGGGAAGTGTTCCTGGACCTGGGCGAAGCGGCGTCCGCCCTCGTAGAACACCACCTGATCCCAACTGCCTCGATCGACCAGCGCCTCTTCCACCGGCTTGAAGCCGGCGTCGGCGGGATTCCCGACCCGCTCGACTTCGGCGAGGATCTCCGGGAAATGGCGTTCGAGGTAACCGACGATCCAGATCTTGCGCGGATCGTAGGTCACCACGGGAGGCAGGTAGTCGATGTAGTTGAGCGGACGCTGATGCGCGTGTCGCCAAACCCCTTGGCGCACCGCGAGCTCCGCGCATTGCCTGGCTTCCATCATCTTGCCTGCGGCGACCAGACTGTCGATCAGTACCGCATAGAGCCGGCGCAGTTGGCTGTAGTTCTCGGGCATGGCGTCGATCCTGTCCCTGGTACGATTCCTGGACCGGCGCCCGTCGCCGGGACCGATCCGCCTCGGGCGATTGTGGCGCGGCTTCGCGGAAAAGCAAAGCGGGCGCCGAGTCACTCCGGGAGGGCGCCGGAAGCGGCGCGATCCGGCCCCGCCCCGGCCGGGGCGGCGGGTTGCGTGGCCCGCCAATCCTCGACCGCCTCCCAGACCCGGTCGACGGAGATCTCCGCCAGACAGCGCGGATAGGTGGGCGCGGCCGGGTCGAAGCCGTAGGGGCAGCGGAATTCCTCGCAGGAAAAGTCGCGTCTCAAGTGCCTTTGCGAGGAGAATCCCGATGGTTCGTGGCACGCGTAATCGAGACGCACGATCCGGGCGGCATACAGACGTTCCCACAGCGCGGAGCCGATCGGCCCGCAGGGAACGATCACCGGTTTTCCGAGCGCTGCGGCGATGTGCATCGGCGCGGAATCGTTGCCGATGAACAGGGCGGTCCGGTCGATCCGGTTCGCCATCGCGTCCAGCGTTCCGCCGCTGACGTCGACGATGTCCGCCGCCGGATCCGCGGACAACACCGCATCGCGCAACGCGCGGTTGTCCGCGGATTCTCCGTCCCCGCCCACCAGGCGGACACCGACGCCCCTCAGCCGGCACAGCCGCGCGCAGAGCTCGCGATAGCGCTCCGGAGGCCAACGCCGGTTCCAGTGGGCATCGCCGCCGATATGCACTGCGACGAGGGTCGAGGACGTCGGATCGTCCGTCTCACCGCGCGCGTAAGGAAACCGGGGAACGAGATCGCTCGGCTGCGGCGCGCGCGGGACGCCGATCGCGGCGGAGAAGGCGCGTGTGCTGTCGAGCAGGTCCGGAAAACGTTCCGCCGAAGCGAAGTCGAGGGCGACGACCCTGCTCAGGAATCTGGCTTCGTCCGCATGGAACGGGACACCGACGCGTTCCGGAATCCCGCACAGATAGGCCTGGATGGCGCGCAACTCGACGCTGCTGGGATCGATCACGCACAGATCGAAGCGCTCCCGACGCATCCGTCGCACGAAGGCGATCCAGCGCCAAGCATCGGACGCGCCCGGCTCGGGACACTCGACGAGTTCGTCGATATAGCCGTGACGCAACATGAAATCGCCGTAGCGACGGAGCAGTCGCGGGCCCGCCACGCAGGACAGCCGGGCCGACGGATAGCTGTCCCGGAGCACCTTGAGGAAGGCGTTCTTGCTGATCAGATCGCCGAGACCCGGTACATGCGGGTTGTCCCGGTTCGAGATCGCGGCGAACAGGGAGATCCTGCGAACGTCGGCGATCCGGGTCGGCGCATCGCCGCGGGACGACGCGGCGGACATCCCGACGCGCCTGGCGGCAAGCGCGCACAGCCCGCGCCACGCGAGCTCGCCGGCCGCGGTTGTCCACCCCCCGCCGAGATTGCGGCTCATGGTTCCCGCCCTGCGAGTCTGCGCTCGCAGGCCGCAGCCACGGTGTCCACGGAAAGCGCGACCATGCAGTGCGGGTGACGGCCTTCGACCGGATCGTAGCGCACCGGACACGCATGCCCGCAGTCGACGACGACATCGCGGTTCAATGTCGGACGATGGCGCCAGCACGGAAGCCCGAGGGAAAGACTGGTCTGCCTGCGGTAGGCGTCCCATGGCGAACTCGGCGTGGGCCCGAACACGATCACCGCCGCGATATCGAGTCCGCCCGCGATGTGCATCACCGCGGAATCGTTGCCCACCACGAGATCGGCCTGCGCGACATGGTGCGCCATGCGATTGAGATCGCCGCCGCAGGCGTTGCGCAACGTCGCATCCGGACAGCGGGCACGCACCCGATCGAGCAGATCCTCGGCATCCTCGCGTTCGTCCTCGCCGCCCACGACCACGATCTGCGCGCCGCTGCCTCGGACCAGACGTTCGCACAAGGCCTCGAAATGCGCGGCCGGCCAACGCCGGTTCCAGTCGCGGCTGCCGCCGGGATGCAGGACGACGACCGGGCGGCGGGGAGACAGGACCGGCGGATCGGCGAGCGGGGCCAACCGGAAACGCGGGGCGATCCTTTCCCGCGGCAACGGCGGATCGAACGCCAGCGCCTGCGCATAGGCTTCGGCCATGTCGAGCAGGGTCTTCGCCCCCCAACTGCCGGCCAGCGCGTGATCGCGCTCGTTCACGAACGCATCCACCGCGAGCCCGCGCTGCAGGCCGAAGCGCCTGGGAATGCCGCACAGGTGCGCGAACAGCGGCGTCAACAGGGTATCGCGGCTGTCCTGGACGCAGGCGTCGAATCGTCGTGCGCGCAACGTGCGCCAGAGCGCGAGACGATTGCGCCAGCGTCCCGGCGCGAGCCCGTCGCAGACCACCAGATGATCGACGGGCATGTGACGCAGATAGAGATCGCCGAAGCGCTCCGCCTGGTAGGCGGTGGTGACCAGATGCACCTCGGCGTCCGGGAAGCGCAGGGCGACGACTTCGAACACGATCGAAGCCGCGATGTGATCCCCTGCGCGCAATCCCGGTCCGAGCGCCGAAAAGATCGCGACGCGTGAGACCTTGCGCTCCGCAGTCGGGCGGGCGCGCGCGAAGCGGCGCAGGAGTCCGGCGTAGGCGGCCATGCATCGCGCGAGCAGGCGTCCGCTCATGCCGACGCTCCGTGCAGCCTGCGTCTTCCGCAGGCGTACGCGCATGCGCTTCCTTTCGCCGCACCGGCGTGGCGTCTCCAGCCGCGCATGGTCCTGTGCTATCCTCGGCTCCGCAAGGGTATGGCACGATGATGCCACAAGCGTCGTGTCGCATAGTCATGTAGTCATGCAGCAGGAGGCGAATGACCCATGCACGACCGCGATGCGGCATCGGAAGGCTTTCGGCAGGACGCGGTCGCGATCATCGGCCTGGCGTGCCGATTCCCCGGCGCCGACGATCCCAGCAAGTTCTGGCGCAACCTCGTCGACGGCGTCGACAGCGTCACGCGGTGGCGGATGGATGCCGGAGACGACGACGGCCATGTCGCCGCCCGGGCGGTTCTCGCGGATGTCGATCGCTTCGACGCGCGTTTCTTCCGATTCACGCCAAAGCAGGCCGAGATCGCCGACCCTCAGCTGAGGCTGGCGCTCGAATGCGCATGGCTCGCGCTCGAAACCGCCAACTGCGGCCCTGCCGATCCGGAACGACTGGTCGGCGTGTACATGGGCGCCAGCCTGAGCACCTATCTGCTCGGACACGTCCTTCCGCAGCACGCCGCCGTGTCCGCGGGCATCGGCGACCAGCAGATCCTGTTCGGCAACGACAAGGATTTCTATCCGACGACCATTTCCCACCGGCTCGACCTCAAGGGACCGAGCGTCAACATCAGCACCGCATGTTCAACCGGGCTGGTGGCCGTGCATGCCGCTTGCCAGGCGCTGGCGACCTATCAGTGCGATGTCGCGCTCGCCGGAGCCAGCAGCCTGTTGCTGCCGCAGGACGCGCCGCGCTACGAACAGGGCGGCATCTACGCGCGCGACGGACACTGCCGGGCGTTCGATGCGGACGCGGGGGGCACCGTGGGAGGCAGCGGCTGCGGTTTCGTGGCGCTCAAGCGAATCGACGATGCGCTGCGCGACGGCGACTTCATCCATGCGGTGATCCTCGGCGGCGCGGTGAACAACGATGGCGCCGACAAGGTCAGCTACGCGGCGCCCAGCGCGTCCGGGCAACGCACCGTGATCGAACAGGCGCTGGCGAACGCGGGCATCGATGCGACCGGCATCTCGCTCGTGGAGGGACACGGCACCGGCACCCTGCTCGGCGATGCGGTGGAACTGGAGGCCCTCGATGCGGTGTTCGCCGCTGCCGGCGTCGCCCCGGGCGCATGCGCGCTCGGATCGGTGAAGACCAACATCGGACACCTCGACGCCGCCGCCGGGATGGCCGGCCTGATCAAGGTCGTACTCGCGCTGCAACACCGCGTGATTCCGCCGAGCCTGCATTTCCGGCGCCCGAATCCACAGGGCCCGTTGGAAGGAAGCGCGTTCCATGTCCCGGTGGAGGCGACGCCATGGTCGGATCGCGGGAGCGTGCGCCGTGCCGGCGTCAGCGCCTTCGGGATCGGCGGTACCAACGCGCACCTGATCCTGCAGGAGGCGCCGACGCTCCGATCGTCGCGTTCCTCCAGGCCCTGGCAGATCGTACCGCTGTCGGCGCCTTCGGCGTCGGCCCGGTCCGCCTGCGCGTCCGCACTGGCCGATTATCTGCGCGACACCGGCGACGACGACGCGCTCGCCGATGTGGCCTACACCCTGGGCGCATGCCGACACCTGTTCGACCATCGCGTCGCACTGGTCGCCCGCGATCGTCTCGATCTGATCGAACAGCTGACGACCGGCGGTGGCGACGCGGTCGCGACGACGACGCTCGCGAACCCGCGCGTGACGTTCGTTTTCCCGGATCTCGACGCTTCCGCCTTTTCCGTCTTCGCTGCGGCGTTCGCGGCGGAAGCCGCATTCCGTCGCGCCGTGGACGCCTGCGTCGATGCGGCGCAGGCCCATCTCGGCGCAGGCGCGATCGCGATCCGCGACGCGTTCGTGCGCGCCACGCTTCCGGAAGAACCGGCCCTCCGGGAGGCGGCGCTCTTCTCGAGCCTCCACGCGATGGCGCGACTGTGGATGCATTGGGGCGTGCGTCCGGTAGCGGCGACCGGGCGGGGGATCGGTGCGCGGGCGGCCGCCTGCCTGGCGGGAACATGCACCCTCGCCCAAGCGCTGAGCGCCGCCACCATCAAGCCTGCGACAACGCGCGCCATGGCCACGGGAATCGCACTCTTGGCCCCGGAAGGCGCGCCCGGAGGGGACAACGACCGTTCTCCGGTCGTGCCGCCGACGATCGCGACGGGCGAAGATGTCGCTGCCGACCACGTCGCATTGTCGTTCGCGACCCGCTCCTCGGTTGGCGATGGCTGGGCGCTGTGCCTGTCTGTCTGGTCGCCGGACGGTGTGGGATCGACGGATGCGCGGGCGCTCTACGCAGGTCTCGCGACCGCGTGGACCCATGGACTCCCCGTGGACTGGGCCGCATTCCATGGCGACGAACCGCGGCACAGGCTGCCGATCCCGACGATGCCGTTCGCACGGAGCAGTCACTGGCTGACGTTGCCGGAATCGCCATCGACGAGCGTCGATGCGACCCGGCACATCGCGACGACGGATGACGCCGCCACGGATGCACGACCCGACGTGGCGGATTGGAGTTATGTGCCGGTCTGGAAACGTTGTCTCGCGCCGGCGACTCCGCTCGGGGCCGGCACCAAGCGCTGGCTGCTGCTTTCCGCCGACGATCCTTTCTGCGCAGCCTTCTCCGCAAGGTTGCGAAACCTGGGACATGCGGTCGTCGAAGTTTTCCAGGGGGATGCATTCGAGGCGATCGACCATCGGCGCCTGCGGATGGACCCCGCACGACCCGCCGACCACGATGCCCTGTTCGCAGCGTTGGCTTCGCGCGAAGCGCTGCCGGATCGCATCGTCCATCTCTGGAGTCTGGCAGACGCCGAGGGGGCAGACGCGCTGTCGGCACGCGTGGACGCCGGGCTCGCGTCCGGCCTGCACGCGCTGCTCTTCCTGGTCCAGGCGCTCGGCCGCGCGGATATCACCAGGCCGATGCGCCTGGTGTCGATCTACGCCGACGCGCACGATGTGTGCGGCGGACGCACGCTGCAGCCGCAGCGGACGACACTGGTCGCCGCGCTCAAGATCGTGCCGCAGGAATATCCGAACCTCGCCTGTTCGGGCATCGATATCGGCCTGCCGGAACCCGGATCCGTGATCGAGGCGCGACTGATCGATCGCCTGATCGCCGACTGCGACGACGACGCGAGCGACCCGATCGCGGCCTACCGCGAGGATGTCCGCTGGGTGCCGGCGTACGAACAGGTGCGACTCCCGGCGCAGGGCGACGGAAGTCGCGTGAAGGAGGGCGGCGTCTACCTCATCACCGGCGGCCTGGGCGGAATCGGACTCGCGCTGGCCGGCCATCTCGCGCGCACGGCTCGCTGCGATCTCGCGCTGATCGGCCGCTCGCCTTTCCCGCCCGAGGAACGCTGGGAAGCGCTGGCCGGCGATATGGAAAGCGAGGATCCGGAACGGACCCGGATCGCGCGGGGGCTTCTCGCGCTGCGCGAGCATGGCTGCCGCGTGAAGTTGTGCCGCGCCGACGTCGCCGACCGCGATGCGATCGCGACCGCGATCGCGGACATCGAACGCGATTTCGGCGCGATCCGCGGCGTCATCCATGCCGCAGGGGTCGCCGACACCGCAGGTGTCATCCAGAACCGGTCCCGCGAAGCGACCGAGGACGCGTTGTCCGCCAAGGTCCGCGGCGCGATCCACCTCGACGAACTGCTGCGCGGGCGCCCGCTGGATTTCTTCGTGCTGTGCTCGTCCATCGGTTCGGTGCTGCATGCGCTGAAATTCGGTGAAGTCGGCTACGTCGCGGCGAACGATTTCCTCGACGCCTTCGCCAGTCGGCGGCATGCGCGCGAGCCCGGCCTGACGGTGTCGATCAACTGGACGGACTGGGTCGAAGCCGGCATGTCGGCGCGCGCCCGGGCGCGGTTGCCGCAGCACGCCGCGGACCCCGCGCCGGGGGATTCGGCGTCGACGCATCCGCTGCTCGGTCGTCGGCGCTCCGGCGCGATCGCCGGCGAGTGGGTCTTCGAGAACACCCTGCGCGCGAAGGAACTCTGGGTCCTCGACGGACATCGCATCGCGGGCATCGCGGTGCTTCCCGGCACGGCATATATCGAGCTGGCGTTCGCCGCGTTCGCTTCCGCCACCGATGGCCGCTCGGCCGAAATCCGCGACCTGAGCCTCGCGTCTCCGCTGGTCGTCCCAGACGAGGGCGCCAGCGAACTTCGCGTGTTGCTGACGCCGCGACAGCAAGGCTTTTCCTTCCGTGTCGAGGCGCGCGACGCGCGACGCGCAGGGGATTGGACCGTGCATGCCCGTGGCGAGATCGCGGCGTTGGCAGCGGGCGACGGCGACGCATCGACGCCGCTTCCCGTCGTCGCCCTGCAACCCACCGACACGAGGCACGCCGCGAGGGACAAGGGCGACGACAGCGCAGGCATGCGGTTCGGCGGCCGCTGGCGTTCGTTCGCCGGCGTTGCCTTCGGCCCGGGGGCGGGAACGGCGTCCCTGCGTCTCGCCGACGAGTACGACGGCGATCTCGATCGTTACCTGCTGCACCCGGCACTGCTCGATTGCGCGGTGTCCTTCCTGATCCCGGCGCTGCTCGAACCGGGTTCCGACCCCTACGTGCCGTTGCACTACCGCAGCATCCGGATCCGGAGGCCAGGTCGCCTGCCCGCCCAACTCACCGCGCATGCGCGCAGCGAACAGACGGCGGTCCGCGACGGCGGCGCCCTCACGCTCGATGCGCGACTCGTGGACGCCGAGGGCACGGTCTGGGTGGAGGTGCTCGGGATGACCGCGCGCAGGAACGCCCTCGCCGCGCCGACCGCAACGGAAGCGTCGGCCGAACTCGCGGAACACGCGTCGCCGCGCTGCCACTTGCTCGACATCGGCAGCGTCGGCCACCTGGGCACGCTGCGATTCGTGCCGATCGAATTGCCGCCGCTCGGTCCGCAGGAAGTCGAAGTCGAGATCCAGGCCGCCGCGTTGAACTTCAAGGATGTGTTGGTCGCGCTGGGCATGGTGCCGCCTCCGCCGGGGGCGCGCGGTCGATTCGGTCTCGAATTCGCCGGCCGGGTGTCCAGACTGGGGCGCGACGTCCGCGGGCTGTCCCCGGGCGACGAGGTGATGGGCTTCGGCGGCTCGTGGGTCGCGCCACGGGCGATCTACCCCGCCGCATGGCTGCGCCGACGACCGGCCGGGCTGTCGGTGGAACAGGCCGCGGGTTCGCCCGTTGCGTTCACCATCGCCCAATTGGCCTTGCGCGAGATCGGCGGCCTGCGGCGCGGAGAGTCCGTGCTGATCCACAGCGCGACCGGCGGCGTCGGGCTCGCCGCGGTGCAGGTGGCGCAGGAAGTCGGCGCCGTGATCCACGCCACTGCGGGCAGCGATGCCAAGCGCGCACATCTGCGCGCGCTCGGCATCGAGCACGTCCACGATTCCCGCTCCCTCGCCTTCGTCGACGACATCCTCGCCCGGAGCGACGGCGTCGACGTGGTTCTCAACTCGCTGGGCAGCCAACTGGCGCGGGCGAGCCTGGACCTGCTCCGGCCGCAGGGACGATTCCTCGAACTGGGCCTGGGCAACGATCACCTCGCCTCGGTGGCGCAGGGCGCGGGCAAGCACTTCCTGCCGATCGTCGTCGACACCCGGGACCCCGGGCTGGAACGCGCGTGGAGCGAGACCGTCGCGCATCTCGCCGATGGCCGCTGGACGCCCCTCCCGACCCGGTTGTTCGGCATCGACCGCCTCGTCGATGCGTTCGAATACATGGCTGCCGCCCGTCATGTCGGCAAGATCGTGGTGACCTACGACCGCTGGAAGGATGTCGAACAACCGCAGGCGAACGCGGCCTCCGGGGACGCATCCCGTTCGGAAGAAGCGTTTTTCCGCGACCTGCTGCGCGGAATGTCCTCGCGCGAAGGCACGGAGATCTTCGACCGCATCCTCCACGCGGATTTCCCGCGCGTGGTCGTCTCCACCCAACCGCTGCAGCCGCTGATCGAGCGCAGCCGCACCGCAGGCCGGCTCGGCGTGGGCGCTTTCCTCGCCGGCGAGAACCTCTCCGTCGCGGCCCGCGATCGCCCGGATCTCGCCACGCCGCTGCACGCACCGGAGGACGACACGCAAACCAGGCTCGTGCGAATCTGGAAGGATCTGCTCGGGGTCCGCGATGTCGGCATCCACGACGACTTCTTCGATCTCGGCGGAGACTCGCTGTCCGCGATCCGTCTGCTGTCGCGCTGTCGGGAGGAGTTCCACGTCGACCAGACGCTGGCCAGCCTCCTCGATCACCCCACCATCGCACGACTTTCCGTCCGGATCGCACAACTGCGCGATGCGGCCGAGCCGGTGCGCGCGGATGGCGCGGAGAACGAAACCATCATCATCTGAAGGACAGGGATCGCCGCGCTATCGGGCGATCGTCGTCGGCGCTGCGCGAAGGAGACGAGGCGCGAGTGGACAATCAGCTCAATCAACTCACCGCGGCGCAGAAGGCGCAGTTGCTGAAGCTGGCCAAGGCGGCCCGCCTGCGACCCAGCGGCACGGAGCCGACAACGATCGAGCGCCGACCGACGACAGGCCCCGAGCCCGCCTCCCTCGCCCAGCAGCGGCTGTGGTTCCTCGATCAGCTCGAACCCGACTCCACCATCGCCTATCAGCTCATG
>JBMOOY010000005.1:0-4198 GCA_049324395.1 Pseudomonadota bacterium | reverse complement strand
GACGGACGAGGACGCCGAGCGCCGCCAGCTGCGCGAGGGCAGCAGCGGTCTGTTCGGCGGTGAGGGTGGGGGCGAAGACCAGCGCGCCGCCGAAGACGATCGCGTGACGCGAGACGATCACGCTGCGGCGGCGCTCGGTCGCGGTCGTGGTGATCGCTTCGATCAGGACACCGGCGGCGATCTCGCGGCCGTCGCTCGCGGCAGGATCGAGGGCGACGATCTCGCGGGTCGCGGTGAGGCGACCGACGACGGCGCCGAGCGCGAGGGTCTGGCTCGCGGCGACGACAACTTCGTCGCGCGAGTACAGATTCGGGGCTTCGTACTTGAGCAGGTCGGCGAGGTTGGCCGGTTCGTGCAGGACGGGCATGGCTCAGGCTCCCTGTGGGGTCGTGGCCGCGATGCGCTTGCGCACCGCATCGAGGACCGGGTTGGTGGTGGTCGCCGCCGCGGGCGCCGCGTTCGCGAGGTGGTGCGAGGCGATCTCGACCTGGTCGGCACGCGCCTGCAGCAACACCTGGCGCACCTGCGCAGCGCTCATGCGCGCAGCGAGGAACTCGGTGGTGCGTTCCGGACAACCGGCGAGCAGGCACAGCTCGGCGATGGCGACGGCTTCTACCTGCGGATCTGTGGAAGGCGGCGCCACGGACGCGGTTGGCGCCGGCAGCGCGGCGGGCGCGACCGCCGGCACGGCGGCCGGTACAGGCGCAGCAGGAGGCGTGGACGGCGCGGGCGCCGTCGCAGTGGGTTCGGTCATGGACAACTCCGGGGTGGTGGGAAGAGCAAGTCGATTCGGTGAAGCGAGCGGTGCTTGGGAACCAGGCGAACGCCTGCTGCCGAGGGCGGTGGCGAAGTCGGCGAGCGCGGCGTCGAGCGACGCGACGCCATCGGCGAGGCCGGCGACGAGCGCGTCCTCGCCGAAGAACAGCGCCGCTTCGGTCGCGCGCACGGCGTTGGCATCGAGCCCGCGCATCGCGGCGACGTGCGCGACGAACAGGGCGTAGAGGCGATCGATCTCGGTTTGCAGCGCGTCGGTCGCCTGCGGCGTCAACGGCGCGTGCGGGGTGGCGTCGTTCTTGTGCGCGCCGGCATACAGCGCGGTTACGCTCAGGCCGTTCTGCGCGTTGCGCACCGACTGGTCGATGTGCAGCGCGATCACGCCGATCGAGCCGACGCCGCCGGTGGTCGAGAGCGTCACGCGCTGTGCGGCACAGGCCAGGGCGTAGCCGGCGGAGAACGCGCTGTCGCCGGCATGCGCCCACACCGGCTTTCGTGCGGTCGCCTCACGAATGCGTGCGGCCAACTCGAACACGCCGCCGGCTTCACCGCCGGGCGAGTCGATGTCGAGCAGGATGCCCGCGACCTCCGGGGCCGCGAGCGCGGCGTCGAGATCGGCGGCGATGCGCGTGTAGGACGTAAGGCCCGAGGCGGCATCGAGTCCGATCGCGCGGCGCACCAGCGTGCCGTGGATCGGAATGATCGCGATACCGGGCACCGTCGGCATGGGGTCCGACGCCATCGGCGCGTCCGCCGGCAGCACGAGTCCGATGGAAGCCGTCTCGATCGGTGCCAGACCGATGCGCGAACCGAGCACGGCGAGAATCGTGTCGAGTTTGGCGCGCGCGATCAGCAGCGGCGTCCCGTAGAGACGGGACGCCAGGTGGACAAGGGAGGTCATCAATTCGCCTGGGAAGCAGGTGTCGCCGCCGCTTGCGCGGGGTGGTCGTAACGGGGATCGGAATCGAAGCGCAGCCCAAGCGCATCGGCGCGGGCGTTGTCGGCGGCGATCTCGCGATCGATGTCCTCGGCGTCGTACCCGAAGCTGGAAATCGCTTCCGAGCGCGACAGCAGGCCGCCGCGGATCGCCGCGATCATCGCGTCGAACTCCTTCTTCGGATCGACCCACTGCCAGCCCTGCGCGATCCACTTCACCGCGAGGTATTGGCGACGCCGCGCGACGCCGCCGCGCGCGTAACCGGGCAGTACCAGCGCGCCTTCGAGCACCGCCTGCGTCATCCACGCACGCCACAGCGGACGGCATAGCTGGTGGACGATCACGCCGTGCTGGATCGCCTCGCAGCGGCGCCGGAACTCCAGCAGCCCGGCACGGATGGAGGAGTAGTTCACCTGGGTCAGATCGCCGGTGAGCATTTCGTAGGTGATGCCCATCGCCGCCGCGACCGCCCGGAACTGCTGGCGCATGAACTCGGCGTAGCTCGAACCGACATCCGCCGGCTGCGAGAACTTCACGTCCTCGCCCGGCTCCAGGAACTGCATCGTCCCCGGCTCCAGGCTCGCCATCGCGACACCCTGCGCATCGGCCTCGCCCTCGCCCAGAAGCGCATCCTCGGGCGCACCGCGGGTGATGAAGCCCGCGAACATCGCCGCGGTCTTCTTGCGCACCAGCTCCGCGTCGTCGTACTGGTCCAGTTCGTGCAGCTTCACCAGCGCCCGCGCCAGCCACGGCTCGCCGCGGATCTGGCCCGGCCGTAGCGGGCGGAACAGGTGCAGGATTTCGTTCGCCGGCACACGCACCGTGTCGAGGCCGCCATGCGCCGACATCGGCGCGAGCATCCCGTCGCCGGGATGGCTCTTGGTGAGGTGATAGGCGACGCGCACGCCGATGCCGTTGAACTCGATGCCGGCGCGGATGACGTTGCCGTTGGGCAGCTCCCGATTCAGCGTCGTCGGCAGGTGCTCGGGTTCGAGCAGTTGCAGTTGCAGACCAACCGACAGCCGATCTTCCGGCCGCCGGTAGCGCAGCCGCACCAGGCACTCGCCGCCTTCGAGCATCGCCCGGCACGCCAGCGCCTGCAGGCCGTACAAATCCGTCAACCCCGCCGCATCCGCCTCCTCGCACCAGTCGCGCCATAGCGCCTGCACCATTTCGCGCTGGGCGAGATCGGTGAGCATCGACTGCGGCTTGATCCCGGTGCCGATGGCATTCGCGACGAAGGCTTCGACGCCGGTCGCCGCCCAGGCATTGCGACGCACCAGGTCGCGGCTCTTGGCGCGCAGTTCGTCCTGCGCATAGGCGAGCGCTGCGACCGCACCGGGATTGCCGACCTGCCAGAAGCGGGCGCGGCGTCCGCCGCCGACACCGTCGTAGGTCGGCGACGCGCCGAACATCCGGGCGCGCAGCCGCGACCACCAACTCATGCGATCACGTCGCCTTGTCGGTGTTCACGACGACGCGGCGCGGGCGGCGCTTCACGGTGCCGGCGGCGATCGCCTGCTCTTCGAGACCGCGTCGCACGACGCCGATCGCGGCGATCAGGTCGTCGATCGAGCGGTACTCGACGGTGCGATCGCCGAAGGTCACACGCTGTTCGCCAGTCGCGAGCGCGCGTTCGAGCGCGGCGAGTTGTTCGGGGGTGTAGCTCATGCAACGAATCTCAGCGATGGAGCCAACGGCTCTTGACGACGCGCCGACGAGTCGGGCGCGCAGATGCGGAAAGGCCACCGTTGTCGGTGGCCTCCTCGGGTCCGGTGGTGTTGGCGATAGGCGGTGGATCGTTCGTCCGGGCAATGCCGAGCGAGCGCTCCAGTTCCCGCCAGTGACGATCCTCGAAACGATCCAGTCCGGCCGCTGCCGCTGCAGCGCGCGCGTACACGTAGCAATCGAGCGCCTCGTTGCGCTCGCGCAGCTTCTGCCACTCGCGGACCGCATAACCGCTCCGGTCCCGTCGCGTGATCAACTGCTCCGCGCACAACTGCTGCAGGAACTCGGCGTCGACCTTCGGCAGGTGGATGTAACCGGCGGGGTACACCGGCGTCAGGCCGTCCTCCGCCACGTCGGCGTGCAGGCGCAGGTGCTGGTACAGCGCCTGCTTGGCGATGCCGACCACCACCGTGTACACCTTCACGCCGCGGCGCAGCTTTTTGCCGGCGACGGTGACGTCCACCGCCGTCGGCGTCCCGATCAGCGCCGCGCCGCGTGCCGCGCCCTTGACCGCCATCACCCGCGGATCGCGGGACGCGCGCACGAAGGCATACACGGCCTGCGTCGCGAAGCCGGTATCGATGGCGAAGCGCGCCAGCGGCAACTGTGCGCCACCGGCGTGCGTCCAGGTCTCGGCGAGCATCGCGCGCAGCTGCGTCCACACCGGATCGCGTGCGGTATCGCCCATCAACACCCGGTGCTCGATCAGCCACGCTTGCTTGCCGCGACCGAAGGCCCAGACCGAGACTTCGATGCGGT
>JBMOOY010000004.1:0-39894 GCA_049324395.1 Pseudomonadota bacterium | reverse complement strand
GACTGCGGCATCGCCGCGCTCACCGTGCATGGCCGCACCCGCGACCAGCAGTACACCGGCGTCGCCGAATACGACACCATCGCCGCGATCAAGGCGATGCTGAAGATCCCGGTGATCGCCAACGGCGACATCGACTCGCCGCAGAAGGCGAAACATGTGCTCGACGTCACCGGCTGCGACGCGGTGATGATCGGCCGCGCGGCGCAGGGACGACCGTGGATCTTCCGCGAGGTCGCGCATTTCCTCGCCACCGGCGAGACCCTGCCGCCGCCGGCGCTGGCCGAGGTACGCGACATCCTCCTCGGCCATCTCGAACACCTGCACGCGTTCTACGGCGAACCGCAGGGCGTGCGCATCGCGCGCAAGCACCTGGGCTGGTACGCGAAGGACCGGCCGGAGAACGACAGCTTCCGCGCCGTGGTCAATCGCGCCGCGACCGCGGAAGAACAACTGCGGCTCACCCGCGATTATTTCGACGCGCTGATCGCCGGCGTCGCGCCGGATCTGCCCGCGGCGGCGTGACGAGGCGCGCGCACACGCGCCGCGCGAGGGCAACGCTACAATCCGGCGGGTCGACCCTTCGACCCGCACGCGCATGCCATCGCTCCTGATCGAATTCGGTATCGGCTTCTCGCTGGCGGCCTCGGCGTTGCTGGGCCTGGTGCTGATCGCCCAGCTCCGCGAGCTGCCGATCCCGCCGGCTTCGCGCATCGGCGGCGGCCTGATGTTGGCCGGTCTGGGCCATACCCAGTGGGTGCATTTCCTGGCCCTGCGCGGAGAGGGCGAGCCCTGGGGCGGACTCGCCTACGGCCTGATCCTGGTCGCGCAGAGCGCAGGGTTCTACTGGCTGCTGCTGGGCATGTTGCGGCCGCCGGAAACGCCCTGGCATGCGCTCGAGTGGGGGTTGCCCTGGGTTCCGGCGCTGGCGATCGCGGCCGTGCCGGCGCACGCCGGTCCGGCCGTCGCCCTGGCCGGCGGCGTCGCCATCACCGTCCACATCGGCTGGCTGCTGTATCGCGTCCGCACCCAACGGCGCCATTTCCGGATCGAACAACGCACGCTCGCCCTGTTCGGGCTCATGGCCCTGGCCTTGGTCGGGCTCGGCGTCTCGGCCCCCGCCCTGGACTGGCCCACGTTCGCGGCCGCCTACGCGCTGCTGATCTCGGCCGGATTCCTGCTGGTGCTGTATCTGCTGTTGCGCTTCCCGGACCTCGCCCGCAAGACCGAGGAGGCCGTCGCCACGGCCTATGCCGTGTCGACCCTGGGCAAGGTGGACATCGAGCGTGCGCTGGCGGCGCTGCGCCGATCGTTCGAAGAGGAGCACGTCTATCGCGATCAGGAATTGAGCCTCGCCCGGCTCGCCGAACAGCTCGATCTGAGCAGTCACCAGCTCTCGGAGCTGATCAACACCCAGCTGGACACGAGCTTCCCCCGGCTGGTGCGGCAATACCGGGTCGAGGCCGCGAAGCGCATGCTGATCGACGAACCCCGCGCCAGCGTGCTCTCGGTGGGGCTCTCGGTCGGATTCAACAGCCAGTCCAGCTTCTACAGCGCCTTCAGGGACATCGCAGGCACCGTCCCGAGCCGCTACCGTTCGCGCGCCACGGAGGCCGGCGACACGGCCGCGGACGCTTCGGTTCCGAGATGATCATTCCGGAGGCCCGCAAGGGATTGATTCCACTCGGATCGCACCGATCGGCCTCGCGACATGCTGCGGGATGATCAATCCGGACGCGCGTGCCGGGCGCGGCCGACAGGATGGCGGTCGACCTCACCACCGGAACCAACGCCATGCCGACTCCCGACACCGCCATCGCAAGCCACATCAGCTACGCCATCTACCTCGCCGTTTCGATCGGCATGACGATCTGGGTCGCCCGGGTCCTCTCCCGGTCCGGAGCCGTGTTCCTGACCCGCTGCTTCGGACAGGACGCCGAATTGGCGGACAGCACCAACCGCCTGCTGGTGATCGGCTTCTACCTCGTCAACATCGGCTTCATCTGCCTGCGCCTGAACACCTGGCCGACCCAGCCGGTCGAATTGATCCCAGCGCTCGGCTCGCGCATCGGGGTGTCGATCCTGGTCCTGGGCGTGATGCACTTCGTGAACATGCTGATGATCGCCCGGTTCGGCAAGACCGTCAGCCACTGGATGCACCTGCAGGAATCCCGTCAGGCCGGCGGCCCGCCGCCGCTTCCGGGGACCGTCGCCTGAGGCCGCTGCGCACCTGCCCGGGCGCCTCCGGACGGAACGGACGCGCCCTGCGGCGGCGGCTCGCGCCAGATCCGATCCCACACCCCGCGCAATCGCCCGGCGGCGTCCCACGGCCAGTCGAGCTGTTCGACCGGGATCTCGCGCCAGGTCGGGCTGTTCCGCTCGGCGACGACGAAATTGAAGATGTAGTCGGGCTCGAAGCCCATGCGCAGGTCGCTGACGATCAGCCGCCCGTCGCGTTCTTCCGCGTTCATGAAGCCGTGATTGAACCAGCGCAGGCGGGCGACCTGTTCGAAATCGGCGACCGCGCGCAACGCATCGACATCGGACCGGTAGGCGCGGAAGCGCATCGGTCCGCGATCGGCGACCAGCGAACGTTCGCTCTCGACGTAGCCATCCGGCGTCATCGCCACCACCCGCCACAGCAGCGTGTTGAACGGCATCGGCACGCTGAAGCGCGGTGCGTCCTCCAGTCCGATCTCCGCCAGCGCTGCGTCGGCGGCGCGATCGACCATGGCTTTCGCGGCGAGCGACCAACCGAGATAGGCGGTGCTCAGCGCGAGTCCCGCGACCAGCGCGCGTCGCGCGACCGGCCGCTCGCGCGCGACCCAGGCCACGAGGCAGGCGATCAACAGCCAGAGCGTGTACAGCGGGTCGATGATGAACACGCTCGCCCACATCGTCGGCGGCGGCGACAGCGGCCACCACAACTGGGTGCCGTAGACGGTGAAGGCGTCGAGCAGCGGATGCGTGATCAGGGCCGCCTGGATCGCCCAGAACCATCGCTCGGGCGACGCCGCGACGCGACCGTCGCCGAAACGCCGGAACAGCCACCAGATCGCCAGCGCCACCCAGGGCAAGACGAACAGCGAATGACTGAGGCTGCGGTGCAAGGTCATCTGGTCGACGGCATCGCCGCCCAACAGCGGGATGACCAGCGCATCGAGATCCGGCAGCGTGCCCAGCGCGGCGCCTGCGAGCAGCGCGGCGCGGCGATGCCCGGCAGGCGCGATGGCGGCGGCGAGGGCGCCGCCGAGGACGATCTGGCTGAGGGAATCCATGCGCGGATGCTACCTGTCGCGCGCACCGCGACCCGGTGCCGGAAGCCACGGTTCCGGCGGGCGATCAGCCGCCGTCCAGCACCTTGTTCACCGCCGCGACCAGTCCCGCGTTGAATCCGGCCTGCGATTGGGTCACGCGGATCAGCAGTTCCGGCGAGGCTTCGGTGGGATCGCCCGCATGCACCGGCGGTTGCGGGGCGTACTGGTTCCGCAACTGCGCGGTTTCCGCCGCGTCGCGACCGGCGACGATCTCGACCAGGCGCAGGGCGAGGTCGATGGACGAGGAAATGCCGCCGCCGCTGAACCGCTTCCGCTCCTCGTCGAGGTGCCAGCGCGGATAGCCGGGCACCACGTTCACGGTCGGGAACAGATCCAGCGCCGGCCGCGCGCTCCAGTAGGTGGTGGCGCTGCAGCCGTCGAACAGCCCGGCCGCGGCGAGCACGAACGCACCGGTGCACACCGATCCCACCCATTGCGCGCCGGGAGCGACGGCGTTCAGCCACGCGATCAGATCCGCGTCCTGCATGGCATCGCCGACGCCCTTGCTGCCGCCGCCGGGCACGAACACGATGTCCAGCGACGGATGGTCGGCGAACGTCGCGCTCGGGTTCACGCTCACGCTTTCGGTGGTCGGGATCGGCTGCTCGAGATCGCGACCGATCCAGACGACGTTGAAGCCGGTCGCGTACGCGAAGATCTGCGTGGCGCCCGCGAAGTCGAGCAGCGTGCAGCCGGGATACAGCACGAAACCGACGGTGATGGGATTGGACATGATCGCTCCTTTTTCACGGTCCGGATTTCATGGCCCGGATTTGATGGTTCCGAAGACGATGGTGCCGGACATGAGCCCGGCTCAGGGGATCGGAACCACGAACTGCGGGCCCGCATTCGTCCCGGGCTGGAGGCCCGAGGAAGTCTGCATCAGTTGATCCGCGATCAGCGCCAGACTGTACATCGTCCCGATGGCCGTCCTGATGTTGCCGGGGTCGCCGTTGAAGGTGGCGTTGAGCGCAGACAGCAGCGCCTGATAGGTCTCCGCGAACTCGGCCGAGATGAGCGCCGCGCGCGACCCCTCGGGATAGTTGACGCGGCTGGGATTGTCGATCATCGGATAGACGCCGGCCGGATCGAAGGGAATCGCCGGTCCGGTGTAGGCCCAGCCTCCGGCGGTGCGGACGAGTTTCCGTCCCTCCACGATCTCCGAGAACTTGTAGAAGTGCGCGAGTTCCGCATCCTCGTCCATCGGGCTGGTGCCGCTGCCCTCGCCCTGCGACTTGATCTCCTCGATGGCGTTGAGCGCGTCCTCGATCGACGCGATGACGTAGAGGGTGCCGGTACCGTTCCACTCGGCGAGCTGGCGGTCGGCGTTGCCGAAGGCGATGCCGCCGTCTTCGACGGGGATGGCGCTGAGCATGCGCAGCGACAACGCGATCTGATCGTAGAACCAGCCGATGGTGTAGTCGGCGGTCGGCGCCTTGCCGCGATTGGGCACGAGCCTGCGCAGACGCTCCTTCAGCATCTCCTCCGGCATTTCGACGCTCATGAAGCAGTCGCGGATATGCTCGATCGAGGCGCGCTTGAGTTCCGCGACGAGATCCGGGCGTACCCCGCCGGGCAACGGACCGGGATAGTTGGGGATGAACCCGGGCTGCCCGATCGACGGGCTGCCGCCGATGCTGACGAGGATGTTGCAGGCGAGCGCCATGTGCAGCATTTCCTCGATCACCACGCTGCGGATCAGCGCCGCCGCCTCGCGATTCGCGTTCGGCTTGATGCTGTAGAGCGCCGTGAGATAGAGCGGAATCGTGGAATGCTCCAGCTCGATCGCCGTCTGCAGCGCCATCATCAGCTGATTCCGGTCGCCCGGGTCCATGTAGATGGGGTCGTCGAGCCAGGCGAGGATCATCCGCTGTTTGGCCGCACTGAGATCGCGGGTGACGGGCATGTAATTGGGGTCCGTCATCGGCACGCCGAAGACGTTCTTCAGGATCTGCAGGTGCTGCATCACGCTGCCGTAGTTGGCGAGATCGACGATGCGGCGCATCACCGGATACAGCTGCGCGTACTGCAGGAAGATCGGATAGACGTCGCGGACCCAGGTCGGTTTCGCCGGGATCGGGTAGGCGTCGAAAACGAGGAAATTGAGGATCTGCGAGGGATTCTGGATCTGTCCCGGGCCCGGCGGCTGCGGCCCCACCTGATACGCCAGCCCGTAGACCTGCCCGTCGATGTAACCGCGCGGATTGGCGGGATCGGACGCTTCGACGAGCAGCGTCGCCACGCCGTTGCCGTCGGCGGAAAGCGTGTAGAAGGGCGGACCTCCGCCCGCCGGCGTCTGCGGTTGCAGACTCTGGCCGCCGACGCCGTCCCTGAAGGCGAAGATGTCGGTGGGCGTCCCCACGTCCGGGCCCGGAAGACCGCCCGGCACCTGCTGGATGAACCCCTGCATGATCGACGGATCCAGCAGGAACGCGATCTGCGCGTTCGCGAGCGGTTGCCCGAACTGCGTCGCGTACAGCTTCGCCGTGTTGCCGTCCGGACCGGCGGCGGTCGGATTGAACCGGAAGACGAACTGGTCCGCGCGCACGAACTGCCCGTTCGCGACCTCGGCGAGATAGGGCACCGGCCCGGTCACGCTGTTGGGCTGGATCAGGCTCAGCGGCTGGCTCTGGACGTAGCCGCGCTGGCTCGCGCCGAGCGGGAAACTGACGATGCCCGCGGTCTGCTCGTACCAGCCGTGGCCGGCGTAGTCCACCTGCCCGATCGCGACCGGAGCGCCGCTCTCGTCCTGCGTGTAGAGCACCAGCGGCCCCTGGTTCAGCAGCGGGCCGCCCACGGCCGTGGTGGGCAGACTGTTGCCCAGATCCAGATGCAGCGTATCGCCCTGCACCAGTGCGTAGGCGGTGTTCATGCTCAACTGCGGATTCGTCGTCTGCAGCACGCGGCCCACGAGATATTGCTGCGGCTCGTCCGGCAGATATGCGCCGATGGTGCCGGTGACGCGACCGAAGGTGAAGGTCGGACTGGTCGGATCGTCGTCGTAGCCGTCGACGTTGAACTTGATGCTCAGTCGCGCATCGGCGGTTCCGACGATCGCCTGCAATTCCTGCAGGAAACGGGACACCGCCTGCCCCGCCGGCGGATCGTTGGCGATCTGTCGGGTGAGGACGATGACGCTCTGGAAGAAGGCGCCGAAGAACGAGTCCGGCGTGCCCTTGGGAAACCGCGACCAGATGTCGGCGAAGGACGCCGTCAGATAGTCGCCGCCGAACCCCATCGGTCCGCCCCTGGGGCCGAGAAAGACCTGGAAGCCCCAGATCGCCGACACCATCTGCTGTTCGGGATCCAGATCGACCAGCTTGCCTTCCACGCGATCGATCACGCTGTTGATCGGCATGCCGACCACGGGGTCGAGAACGCCGTTGGTGCACACCGTCCCGTCGGTGTATTCCACCTGGGTGACGCTGCAGTCGCGGAAGCGCCAGGCCGCGCGGCCCTTCGGATTCCACCAGCCGTTCATTTCGTCCGCGCTGTCGCCCACGGACGGCATCTCGTAGGTGGGCCGGAAATTCGCGGAGTCGAAGTGCTCCGGATCGTTGTTGACGGTGGACGGATCCGTCTGGAAACGACCGGAGAACGTGAGGCGCGGAAACTGCAGGTAGCTCATGGCGTCTTCTCCTGGGAATTCGATGCGAACGGACGGCGGTGGCGGCGAACGGAACGCGCGGGGTTCGCGTCGATCACGGCTGCGCAGGCAGGTCGCCCTGCACCGCCGGGTGCGCGGACGCGAAAGGCTCGATGAGTCCGATCGGATTGCCTTCGGGATCGCGGATCATCGCGAAGCGATAGCCGTCGATCGACACCGGCGGCACGAAACGGCTGCCGCCGGCGGCGACGGCCGTCTCGATCGTGTCCTCGAGGCGTTCGACCTGCAGATAGAAATTGTGTCCGGGCTCGAAGCCGGGCACGTCCTTCCGCGCATGTCCGATCCCGCCGAGCAGCGGTTGCGCATGCGCCGGAAACCGCACGTAAGCGAAATCGCCGGTGCCGATATCGTAGGTCCAGCCGAACACCGCGGCGTAGAAGGCTTTCGCCCGCGCCTGGTCCTTCGCGATGATTTCGAACATCACCGCCGGATGGCGATTGCCGCGTGGCGCGGATTCTTTCACGGCGCACTCCCTGTGCGTGCGATCTGCGGTTGCGACCTCGACTCAGGTCAACCGTTTCAGGCGGCGGAGGTACTGACCCGGCACGCCGACATCGAGGTGATCGTCGCCGTCGTAGCGGAACGGGCGCTTCTGCACGGTGCCGGTGTAGGCGCGCATGACGTCGGACACGACGGTGTGTTCGATCGTGCCGCCCTTCGTCGGCGCCTTCGGATCGAGCACGACGACATAGGTGCCGAAGTAGGCGTAGGGCTGCGCGGTGGAGAAGGTCTCGATGAGCAGCGACTCCGGCACCCGCCACGGCGCGGCCGGACTCAACCAACCCGATTGCGGCTGGCCGCCGAAGGGATCCGCCGGAATGGCCAGCGCCGGGTTCTGCGAGATCATCAGGCTGAAGTGCCCGCTGCTGTCGTAGACCCAGTAACCCAACGGGGGCCGTCCCCAGGGCCACGACTTCTGTTTCGGTTTCTTCGGGTCGTCGCCGATGTCCCAGGCCTCGACCAGCGCCCAGGTGCCGATGATGGATCGCGTCTTGCGTGTCATGGCCGAGTCCTCCGGAGCATGGTGAACGATTGCGGTCGAGCGCGCGCGGCGAACGCGCCATCCGGCTACAGCGGATATCCCTGGTCCATCCAGGCCTTGAACAGCGCGACCTGCGCCGCGGTCATCGGCGGGTACGGCGGCGGCGGCATGCTCTGCGTGCTGATCTGGTTGTAGACCATCGCGGCGTTGAGCTTCATGTCCTCGTACTTCGTCAGATCCAGCCGCCACAGCATCGAGGCGCGGTACTGCGCGAACAGCGGCGCGACATCGCGCTCGAACGAAACCCGGGTCGTCATCGTCGTGTGCTCCAGTGATGCGGCGGGCATCCGCCACAGACACCCGCTGCCAGCGCGGGCTTCGATCCGTTTCCTGCCGGTGACGGCGTCGTCCCCGAATTCGAACTCGCCGAAATCGACCACGTACAGCCAGGCGCCGTCGGGGGAGAACGCCACGTCCAGCGGCCGTTTCGGGCCCTCGGCAGGCACCGGATGCAGCGTCCAGGCGTCGACGGCGACGCGCACGAGGTCGCGCGCGACCTGCGGGCCGGCCGGGCCGGTCATCGGTCGCTCGTCGCCGAACTGCGCCACCAGCAGATCGCCGGCGTGCGGCTGTCCGGGCGGGATCACCGCGAACTTCACCGCGCAGGCGTTGACGTCGAAATCGACCAGCGCGCGTTCCGGCGGCGGCAGGGACGCGTGATCGCGCAGCGCATGCGGTTGCGCGACGCCGTCCGGGGCCCGATAGCGGGCATGGTCGATCGGCAGGCCGCCGTAGTAATCGGGCCAGCCGTACCACGCGCCGGGCTTCACCTCGTAGAGGAAATCCGGGCAGTTCCAGATCGGCCGCAGGCCGCGGACGTCGGCGCCCTGATCGGTCGCCAGCAAACGGCCGTCGGGCAGGAAGCCGAGACCGTAGGCGTTGCGCAGCCCCCAGGCGACGAGTTCGAGACCGCTGCCGTCGGGATTGCAGCGCATCACCGCCGCCGTGCACGGCGTGCGTCCGGGCAAGGTCGTGCCCGGCGGATGCGCCTTGCCGAACGGCGCGAACGCGCCGGTGCGCGCGGGCAGACCGTCGGCATCGGGGCAGACGCCGGAGACATCGCCCAGGGTGATGTCGTAGCCGGGAATGTCGGCGTTGTGCTGCAGTTCGCGCAGCCACGCCAGATCGACCGAATCCGGGCCCATGACCGCGCTGTTGGTCATCGCGCCCTGGCTGAAATACAGCTTGCCGTCGGGGCCGGCCACGACCATGTTGGTGTGGTAGTTGCCGAAGCCGGGCAGACCGTCGATCAACGTGCGGCGCTCGCCGGTGTCGGGATTCACGTGGACGATCCGCCCGGGATGGCCGCCTTCGGAAACGATCAGGCCGTCGTCGTGCCACAGCAGACCGTTGACCGGCGCGCGCAGATCCCCGAACGCGCGGGTGCGCCGACCATCGGCGTCGATCCGCCACACCACGCCGCCCGGCGGCGCGCCGGCGAACGGCAATCCGGATTCGGCGACATAGAGGCTGCCGTCCGGACCGAACGCGACGCTGGTCGGAAAATTCAGGCCTTCGACGAAGGCGTCCATGCGCGCCGTCATTGGAATTCCACCCAGAAGCCGCGGATCGCGAGGACGCTCAGATAGGCGCCCACGGCGAGTTCGATGCGCTCGGGCAGGAATCGCCGCAAACGATCGCCCGCATACAGACCGGCGCAGGCCATCGACGCGCTGAGCGTGCCGACGATCAGCGCCGACAGCGCCAGCGGATAGCCGGCGATGCCGATCCCCGCGCCGGCGATGACGTTGTCGAGGCTCAGGGACAGCGGCAATCCCCACAGCAGCGCGCGCCGGTTCGCGAAACGCGCGAGGTCGGCGTCGCCGCGACGCAGTCCGAGCCACAGCACGACCGCGCCGCACAGCAGCATCGCGGTGGGCGCCAGCCACTCCGCCGCCGGCGCGAGCATCGACAGCAGCGCGCGTCCGAGCAGCAGACCGATCAGCGCACCGCCGATCTCGCTCGCGGCGAACGCGGCCGCGAGCTGGTGCAGGCGGCGGCGTTCGAGCGGCAGCAGCGCCAGCGAGGCGCTGACCTGCAGATTGTCGAGGCCCGCCAGCAGACCGAAGATCAGCAGCTCGGTCATGGCGCGATCACCTGCGCAGCCCGTAGACGCGCAGCACGCCGCCCTGGCGGCCGAAGATCAGCGCGCCGGCAACCATGTAATCGCCGCTCACCGCCGGCCCGAGGCAATAGCCGTAGCCGCCGTTCATGCCGCCGGTCTGCTCGCCGAGTTCGTCGCTCCACAGCATCCGGCCGTTGTAGGCGTCGAAGGCGTAGACCGCGACCTTCGAGGTCGAGCAGAACACCACGTCGTTGACCACCACCGGCGAACTCAGCCCGGATTCCCCCGGCGTGCGGTACATCGGCGGCTGCGCCTCGATGTAGAGCCGCGGGTCGCTGTCGTCCATCGGCCAGGCGTCCTCCAGCGTGTTCCAGTCGAGCGCGCGCAAAAACGGCGTCGTGGCGTAGTCGATGCCGGCCTGGACGTTGTGGTAGTTGTTGCCGCCCACGCCGATGAACAGCCGCCCCAGTCCATCGTGGACCGCAGCGGTGCTGTAGGTGCCGGAATAGTTCTCCTGGTCGGTGTCGTCGGACATGCGGTTGGGCACGAACGGATCCATGCGCTGGTCGTTCGGCCCGACGTGCGGATCGACGCTGGGAATCTGGCGGCCGTCGTTGTAGTACGGCAGCAGCTGACGCCAGCGGATCAACGCCAACGTCGCCGCATCGAGCACGAAGAAGCCGCCGTTCTTGCAGCCTGCGGCCACCACGCGGCGACCGCCGACGGTGAACAGGGTCGGCGAGCCGCCGAAGTCCACGTCGACGTCGGTCGCGCGATAACTGCTCTCGGGCAGGGCCTGGAAGAACCCGCGGTATTCGCCGGTCGACGCATCGAGCGCCAGGATGCCGTTGGAGAATCCCTTCGTCGGCAGCGGCCCGTCCGGCACCGGGTTGCCGGTGGCGCAGTACAGACGATCGAGTTGCGTGTCGTAGGCGATCGACGACCACACCGACGCGCCGCGGATCGCCGGGTCGCACGGCCCCACCGAGAACGGCGCCGGCGGCGTGCCGCTCACCGTGCTCGGCGGCAGCACGTTCGGCGCGTTCGGCACGCCCTCCTCGTACTGGCAGGTGCAGTGGATCCACTGCACCTGGCCGGTGTTCGCATCGAGCGCGTAGACGAACCCGTAGCAGCCGGGATTCTCGCCCTCGCCCATGCCGACGATGACCAGGCCGTCGTTGCCGTCGGCCGAGGCGATCACCGGCGACGACCAGCCCGCGGCCGGCGGCGCAGGCAGCGGTTCGCCCAGATTCGACACCGGCTGGTTGTAGGCGGGATCCGCGTTGCGCAGGTCCACCACCCACTGCAGGCTCAGGTCCTTCGTCGCGAGGCAGTAGAACTTGCCGTTGAACGCGCTGAAATAGAGCTTGCCGTTCCACACCGCCGGGGTGCAGCCCATGCCCATGAAACCGTGGGTATCGCCGTCGTTCGGGTCGATCGGCCATTCGAACTGGGCCACGACCTTGCCGCTCTTCAAGTCGATCTTCATCAGCTTGCCGCCGTTGGCGCCGGGCAGATCGTGGTTGTTCGCGAGGCCGACGTAGAGCATGCCGTCGACGATCGCCGGCACCGACAGCACCGGCCCGGGGATCGGAATGTCGTGCAGCAGACCGAAGCGCGACATCGTCTCGCGCCGGATCCGGCTGCCGCTCACCTGCCCGCTGTGGGCCGGATCGCCATGGAACATCCACCACTCGCTCTTCGCCATGTTCGCGTTCTCCGCTCCGTACCGCTCTGTGTCGCCATGGACCGCGCCGTGCGCGTCGGCGATGTCCTCGCCGTCGCCGGTTCAGGCCGGCACGTATTCGAAGGTCGGGCCGGCGGTCTGTCCCGGCACGATCTCCTGGGTCATCAACACCTGCGCCTGCTGTTTCAACGCCTGCATCCCGAGCAGCGCCGGGCCCAGCCAGTCCGGCTCGCCGTTGAACACGCGATGCAGCTTGCGCAGCAGGTCCGAATAGCCGCGATTGAAGGTCGCGTTCAACTCCTGCAGTCGCGGACGACCCGCGTAGGTGGACGCGGACGGATCGACGATCGCCGGATGCACGCCGGCCGGATCGAAGGCGATGGGATGACCCGCGAACACCCAGGGCGTTTTCTTCGAGGCCGCGAGATCCGGATTGGGCACCAGCGCGCGACCGTGGTAGATCTCCGCGAACTTGTAGTAGTGCGCCAGCGCGTGCTCAGGATCGAGCGGACTCGTCCGCGTGCCTTCGCCCTGGTCGACGATCATGTCGATCGCCGCCAGCGCGCTGCGCTCGTCGACGACGCCCGGCGTCTGCAGCTCGACGAAACCGGTGCGCAGCTGCCGCGCGGGATCGCCGGTGAAGATGTTCTTCTTCCGGTTCAGGGCGACGATCTCGGCCTGCAGATGGCGATAGAACGTGCCGATGGTGACGCCTTCCGCCGACGGCTTGTCGCCGTCGAGCGTCGCGTCCGGCGATTCGATCACCATGAACACGTCGTGCACGACCTGCTTCGACAGCGGCGCCAGCGGCACGATCAGCCCGCCTTCGACACCGCCGGGCAGATGCCCCGGATACGTCGGCACGAACTTCGGATCGTCGATCCTCGGCGCGCCGCCGATCGCGTTGAGGATGTTGCAATCCAGCGCCATGTGCAGCATTTCCTGCTTGATCACCGACAGCATCAGCGCGGCGATCTCCAGGTTGCGATCCTCGCGGATCGAATACAGCGCGTAGAGATAGGGCGGGATCGTCGAGTGCTCCAACTCGATCGCCAGCTGCAGCTTGTGCCGGAGCGCGGCGAGGCGGCCCTCGAAATCGCGCGGCGAGGAAACCAGACTGCTCTTCAGGCGGATCATGCGATGCCCCTCCCGTGTGTGTGCGTCCCGGCGCGCGCCGGGCGTCCGTTGCCGTGCGGCGCTCATGCCCCGCCCTCGTCCGCCGCGCGCGCGATCCGACGCAGCCACAGCCGGTGCGCGCACCAGAACGTCGCCGGCAACGCCAGTAGCACCGCGAAGGTCGCGAGCGCGCCGGGCGCGCGCGCGCCGACCCAGACGCTGCCGCCGTACAGCGCGCCGAGCGCGACCGAGGCCAGCGCCGCCTGCGCGAACGCCCGCGACGGCGGCAGTCGCCACACGCCGGCGAAGACCGCGCTCAATTCGGCCAGCACCGGCAGCGGGCGCGCCAGCACGATCCACCAGCCGGCGTGGTCGCGCGCGCGATCGCGGAGTCGATCCCACAGCGCCGGCCCGATCCAGCGCCGCAATCGCCATTCGGGCAACAGGCGACCGAGGCCGTAGCCGGTCGCGAACGCGAGGAAGCCGCCGAGCGCGACCATCGCACCGCCCAAGACCGGACCGAGACTCCAGCACAGCGCCACCGCGACCACGCTGCTTGGGATCGGCAACAGCACATCCGCGACCAGCAGCGCGACGCCGATCGTCGCCAGCCACCACCGCGCATCGCGCGCCTCCAGCCACAGCGGCGCGGCGCGTTCCAGCGCATCGCCCCACAGCGCGAACGGCAGCAGCACGCAGATCAGCGAGGCCACGAAGAGCGCGATCAAGCGCCACCACGACGCCTGCGCACCCGGCAGTTCGTCGCGCGGCGCGTTCACGGCATCCGCCAGTGCAGGGACAGCCGCAAACGGCGACCGCCGACAGGACTGCCGATGCTCTCCTCGGCGTCGGTGTCCAGCGCGTTGTCTAGCGCGAACTGCAGATCGACCGGCCCCAGCGACTGCCGCAGCGACAGATCCAGCACGGTCGCCGGCGCCAGCCAGCGATCGCCGGTGGGGATCGACGAATCGAAGCGTCGGCCCAGATGACGGAGCGTCGCGTCGAACTCGCGTCCGCCGCCGATCGGCCAGCGCCCGCCCGCGGCCACCTGCAACCGCGGCCGATGGCGCAACGCGACATCGCCCACCGGATCGCGCACTCGCATCCAGGCGCCTTCGAAATGCAGCCGCGACCCGCCGTCGAAACGACGCTGCAACCGCCATTCCAGGCCGTCGGCCTCGATCCGCGCGCGATTGACCAGCCGCGGCGGCGGCCCGGCGTCGAAGTCGATCAGATCGCGATAGCGCGCGCTGAACAGGGTCAACCGCAGCGGCCACGTCGCGTCCGCGGCGGTCGCGTAGTACAGCTCGCGATGCAGCGCGCGCTCGGGTTTCAGCGAGGGATCGCCGACCAGCGGATGGCCCAGCGCGTAGAAACTCGGCTGCTTGGCGCTGCGCGCGATCGACGCGCCCCAGTGACCGCCGCCGTCGCCGAGCCTGCGCTGCACCGACAGCATCGGATGCGTGGTGGCGTCGGCGCCGTCGCTGCGTTCGTGACGCAGACCGCCCTGCAGCGTCCAGGCGCCGGTGCGCCAACGCGCCTCGGCGAACGCGCTGTCGGTGTCGCGGCGCAGCGCGAACCGCGCCGGCAGCACGAAGAATCCGAAGTCGATCGCGCTGTCGAGCCGGCCGGTCTCGCGCTGATGCAGCACACCGGCGGTCAGCGCCAGCGTCTCGCCCCATTCCCGGCGCCACGACGCCTGCAGCTCGTCGCGACGGTAGTCGGTGCGCGCGACCAGCGGCGGCAGACCGAAGGGATCGCGCAGCCCGGGCGCCACCCCCGGCGAATCCTCATCGCCGTGCCGCGAGACATGGGCGTAGTGCGCGTCCCACGTCGCACCGGCGGCGTCGCCCTCGGCCCGGAGCGAGACCTGGCGGCTGTCGGCGCGCCGCGACTCCAGCCCGCGCAGCGTCGCACGACGCGGCCCGCCGCTGTCGTCCGGATAACCGAGGTTCTCGCTGTCGGAATAGCGCGCCGCGGCCTGCACGCGAACACGCTCGCCGATGTCCTGTTCCCAGGCGCCGTTGGCGGCGCGAACGCGATTGAACCCGTCGGCGCCGTCGCCGTCCTCGCGATGGGCGACGCCGAACCGCAGCGCATCGCCGCCCCAGGCGGCCTGCGCGCCGCGCAGACCGTCGCCGCCGTAGAACGCTCCGGCACCGCTCGCGCCGCGCCGGGTGAAGATATGGATCAGGCCGGCCATCGCCTCGGCGTTCGCCACGCTGGCGTTGCCACGGACGATCTCGATCCGCTCGATGTCGTCGGCGGACAACGTGTTGAGGTCCACCGCGCTGCCGCGCGAGGACAGCGGATCGTTCTGGCGGATGCCGTCGATCAGGACCACGACGTGACTGGGATCGGCGCCGCGCAGATAGAGCGCGCCGTAACCACCGCTGCGTGGCCCGCGATCGACCGTCAGTCCGGCCTGGCGGGCCAGGATCTCGCTCGCGGCCAGCCCGCGCATGGCGTCCAGGTCCTCGCGCAACAGCAGGGTGACGTGTTGCGTCGCAGCGGCGGCAGTGGTCGGCAGCGCGCTCGCGCTGACCACGATGCGGTCGAGGGTTTCGGCCTCCTGCCGGGACGACGACGGAACGGTCTGCGCGCACAGCGGCCATGCGCCGAACAGCAGTGCGCCCGCACAGATCGCGGCCGACATGCGGCCTCGACCGGAATTCCGTTCTCCACCGCCAACGCCCATTTCCGCCCCCTGCGTAGCGTCATGGCGACGCTCGACCCGTCCTGGTCACGTCGCGCATCGAGCGCAGCGTGCAGCGGCTGATACTCGGCCCATCGCTTGCGGACGTCAAGTGGCGCTGCGCATCACGCAGCGTGCGCGATCGCCTCCGCCGAGGCGGCCTGCGGTCGAGCCGGAATTTCGGCCAACGACTCGCCGCGATGCGACAACAGCCTGAGCGTACCGTCGGGCTCCTCGACGAAGGCGGTCAGACTCTCCACCCAGTCGCCGTCGTTGGCGTAGATCAGGCCGTCGCGCTCGATCAGCGCCGCGCGATGGATGTGTCCGCAGACGATGCCGTCGAACCCGCGACGACGCGCGTCGTCGAGGCCGGCCTGCACGTAACGCGCGATGTAGCTTTCCGCCGCGCCGCTGCGACGCTTCAGGAATTCCGCGAGCGACCAGTAGCGCATTCCGAAGCGCCGCCGCACGCGATTGAACAGGCGATTGCCGCCGAGCACCCGGTAGTAGAGCCAGTCGCCGAGCTTTTCCTGCAGATTCCCGAACTGCGTGATGCTGTCGTACTCGTCGCCGTGGGTCACCAGCAGCCGACGGCCGTCGACGGTCCGGTGGATCGCGCGTCGGCGCACGCGCATCGCCGGCAACGCCAACCCGCACAGGCGGCGGATCGGACGATCGTGGTTGCCGGGAATGTAGACGATCTCGGTCCCGGCGCGGCGCATCGCGTGCAATCGTTCGATCACGCGCGTTTCCGCGCCGCCCCAGCGCGCGCGGCGCGAGGCCATCCACCACAGATCGACGATATCGCCGACCAGATAGAGGCGTCGGCATTCGATCGCGGCGAGGAATTCCGCCAGCGCGTCGGCATGGCAGTGACTCGACCCCAGATGCAGATCCGACAGGAAGACCGCGCGGCGCCGCAGCGGTCGCGCGGACGGGTTCATGCCGCCATCTCGGCGGGGGCCAGATACCGCTCGCGTTTCTTCGGTCGGATCCGCTCGAGATCGACTTCGATCAGTCCATCGACCGCATCGCCGAAATCGGGATCGACCCCGAACGCGAGGAACCGCGCGCCGCCCGGCTCGCAGAGCTCTGTGTACTGCTTGTACAGCACCGGCACCGAAACCCCATGCGCCGCGAGATTGGCCTTGAGCACGCCGAAGGCGGTCGCCGCGTCCAGTTCGCCGAAGCTCGGCGGCGCCGCGAAATAGCGGAACGGGCGCAGGGAAGCGGCCGCCGCATCGTCGCTGCCGTAATAGCGCTGGTAATACGCGACGAGCTGCTCGCGTGCGGCGACCGGCAACGCGGCGCTGATCGACACCGCGCCGAACAGATAGCGCACGTCCGGATGACGACGCAGATACGCACCGATGCCCTGCCACAGATAGTCCAGGCTGCGCGACCCCCAGTATTCCGGCGCCACGAAGCTGCGCCCGAGTTCGAGCCCCTGGGCGATTCGCGGCACGGCTCTTTCCGAATAGCGGAACAGCGAAGCGGTATACAGCCCGGCGAGACCGTATCGCGCCAACACCTGCGCGGCGCGCGCCACGCGATAGGCGCCGGCGATCCGACCCGCGGTCGCGTCCCAGACCAGGATGTGCTCGTAATGCGGATCGAATTCGTCCACGTCGCGACTGCGACCCGTCCCTTCGCCGACGGCGCGGAAGGTCAGTTCGCGCAATCGTCCGATTTCGTCGAGCAGGGGCATTCCCGCCTCGATCCGGGCCAGCCGTATTTCCTTTCCGTCGCCGGTTCTTCCCAGCAATTCCGTGCCGGCGACCGCCATGAGCAATTTCGCCTGATCGATCGCGGGCGCGATCGCTTCGGGCGCCTGCGCGGGGGGCTCGCCGCGGCCCAGCGCGTATAGGGCCCGCCGCACTTCGCGCAGCCCCTCCGCGGGGTCGATGTCGTCCGGGAGCCGGATCGGACGGCCGATGTGGATCTGCAACGGCCGCCCGCGCCCCGCGAACAGCTCGCGCGCCAGCAGGGCCGTGCCCGCAGGTCTGTAGAGCGCAGACGCGCCGTAGAACAGCGCCGAATTGCGCGCGCCGATCCGGACCGGCAGGATCGGCGCGCCGGTCCTGCGCGCGAAACGCACGAACCCGCCGCGCCAGCGCGCATCGCGCACGCCGCGCAATCCCAGGCGAGACACTTCCCCCGCCGGGAACACGATCACGCACTGCTCCGCCTCCAGCGCGCGCTCGATCGCGCGCAGTCTGTCCGGCCCCGTGCTGCCGCCGAACGCCTGGACCGGCAGGAACAGGCCGGCCATCGGCTCCAGTCGCATCAGCACATCGTTCGCGACGATCCGGACGTCGCGCCGCACCCGGCCGACCGCATGCAACAGCGCCATCGCATCGAGCCCGCCGCATGGATGATTGGCCACGATCAACAACCGACCGTTGGCCGGCAGCGTCGCCAGCGTCCGCTCCTCGACCCGATAGTCGACGCCCAGATACGCCAGCGCGGCCTCCAGGAAATCGAAATCCCGCAGGTCGGCGTTCCGCTCCAGAAACGCCTCGATTTCGGCCAGACGCGACCAGCGGCCGAAGCCCCGGAGCAGCGCACGGCCCAGACCGGCACCGGGGCCGGCGAACCAGCGGGGGTAACGGGTCTGGAGCTGTCGTTCGAGGGCTTGCATGCGCGTCGGGGCGATGAGGGCCGGAACGGCCGGAATCGCCGCCAGCCTGCGTCCGCACGACGACACCGCCGTTGCGGCGCGGCGTCGGTTCCATGACAGCCCGCATCCGCCCGGCGCGGCGCGGCCCGCCCCGACGCCGGGACCGCTCCTCCCCGGACGGCCCCGCCCGCCCTCCGGCTACGCCACGCCTCCCGCTCGACCCTTCGGCCCCTGCGGGCGGGCGCCGAAAGGCGTACAACGGACGGCCGAGCCGGCCTCCCCTGAACGCCCGGGACGGGCGGTCATGCAAACGCCGCCCCCGCCGTGTATCATTCGCGCCCATCTTTTCATCCCGATCAAGGGATGAATCCCTCAACTCCAAGGAAGCAAGCCGATGTCCAGCTATCTCTTCACTTCCGAGTCGGTGTCCGAAGGCCATCCGGACAAGATCGCGGACCAGATCTCCGATGCCGTGCTCGACGCCATCCTCACCCAGGACAAGCGCGCCCGCGTGGCCTGCGAGACCCTGGTGAAGACCGGCGCCGCGATCGTCGCGGGCGAAGTGACCACCAGCGCCTGGGTCGACATCGAGTCGCTCGCGCGCAGCGTCATCAACAGCATCGGCTACGACAACTCCGACGTCGGCTTCGACGGCCACACCTGCGCCATCATCAACATGCTCGGCAAGCAGTCGCCCGACATCGCCGCCGGCGTCGACGGCACCGACAAGAAGGCCAAGAAGCCGGAAGAACAGGGCGCGGGCGACCAGGGCCTGATGTTCGGCTACGCCTGCAACGAGGCCCCGGAATTCATGCCGGCGCCGATCTACTACTCGCACCGCCTGGTCGAGCAGCAGGCCAAGGTCCGCAAGGCCAAGAACAGCAAGCTGCCGTGGCTGCGCCCCGACGCCAAGTCGCAGGTCACCCTGCGCTACGACGGCAACGACATCGTCGGCCTCGACGCCGTGGTCCTCTCGACCCAGCACGACCCGGACATCAAGCACAAGGATCTCGTCGAGGGCGTGCGCGAGCACGTGCTCAAGCCGGTGCTGCCGAAGAAGTGGCTCGACAAGCTGCCGAAGAACAAGGTCCACATCAACCCGACCGGCATCTTCGTGATCGGCGGCCCGGTGGGCGATTGCGGCCTGACCGGCCGCAAGATCATCGTCGACAGCTACGGCGGCATGGCCCGCCACGGCGGCGGCGCGTTCTCCGGCAAGGATCCGTCCAAGGTCGACCGCTCGGCCGCCTACGCCGCGCGCTACGTCGCCAAGAACATCGTCGCCGCCGGCCTCGCCGACAAGTGCGAAGTCCAGGTCAGCTACGCCATCGGCGTGGCCGAACCGACCTCCATCTCGGTCACCACCTTCGGCACCGGCAAGATCAGCGACGAGAAGATCGAGAAGCTGATCCGCGCCCACTTCGACCTGCGCCCGTACGGCATCGTGAAGATGCTCGATCTGATCCACCCGATCTACCAGGACACCGCCGCCTACGGCCACTTCGGCCGCAAGCCGAAGGAAGTCTCCTACGTCGACGGCGCCGGCAAGACCGTCAAGGCCACCGCCTTCTCCTGGGAGAAGACCGACAAGGCCGACGAACTGCGCAAGGCTTCGGGCCTGAAGTAATCGTCCCGGGTTTCAAGTTGCAACGCACGAAGGGCGCCGCTAGGCGCCCTTCGTTTTTGTGCCGAGCGCTGGATGGCGATCGCCGGTTTCGGCAGGAAGCCGGCATCCGCCGAGTACGCAGCGCTGCAGGCCGCTTCAACGGCAGTTCTCGAGGCTTTCGCTGCACTGCCGCTCCCAATCCTTGAGCCATTCCTGCGCCCCCGGATCCTCAGCGAGCGCCTCGCGGACGAAATTGGCGATCTCCACGGACGATGGATCCGACGCTTGATCCAGAAACGCCAGCGTCTCCTTGATGCCTGCGCCTACAAAATATCCGACGTAAAGCTCACCGACGTCCTGATTCAGATATTGGGCCTTCCAAAGCGTCCTTGTGTCCGCCGGATCGCCGCATTGTCTCAGGAGGAACGCACACTGATAGATCCCCTCGAAACAATCGTCCTCGTCGACGTCGGTTCCCTCCCAAAGGGCATCGCGGAAGGCGACCTCCAGCGCAAACAGGTGGAGCAGGAGACTCCGGTATTCACGGAGCGGGCCGTGGGCGATATGGAAATACAGCGCTCGTCGATTCGAAGGGACGCTCAGCTGCCGTGCGAATGCCGGAGAGATTTCATCGGTCCGCAGAAATTCCGTCAGCGACTGATCCAGATCCATCAAACCGGTTCCTCGACCCATACGTCGACCCACACGGGCCAACCGAACAACAGCTCCGGCATCTTACGGCCAGACGCTGACGCTGAAGCGAAAAACCCGCCGCCTTATCTGCCGCAGGCCGGGCGCTCTGCACCCAGCTTCAACCCTCGAAAAATGCCGGATCGATGCCCCAGCCTACGGTCCTCGCGTCGTCACGGCGACAGAGGTGGGATCGCAAGTCCCGCTTCGGCGAAAACGACGAGGATGGCGCCCATCATCCTTCGACCGGTTTTCGGGCATGGCCGGCGACGCGCATTGACCCCGCTCATCTCGCAACACCGGCCCGAATTGACCCATTGTGTCCTTTCGCTGTGCGCCGGGACTTCCGGCACGCGTGGCGGCGCGTATCCGGGGCCCAGTGTTCCGGCGCATCGACAGCTTCCGACGGTGGTCCGACATGCCGACGCTGCACCGCCGCCAATTCCTCAAACTCGCCGCCGCGCTGGGGGCGACCCTGGCCTGGGGATGCACGACGGTGCGGCCGTCCTCCAGCGGTTGGCGCGAGCGGCGCGATCTGTTTCCGCAAGGCGTCGCTTCGGGCGATCCCGATGCGCAGAGCGTGCTGCTGTGGACGCGACGCCCCTACGACGATGGCCGCACGCAGGCCCGTCTGCAGGTCGAGGTGGCGGAGGATCCGGCCTTCGCGCGCGTGATCGCGAGCACGACGGTGCCGGTGCTGGCCGACGCGGACTGGACCTGCCGCGTGCTGGTCGGCGATCTGCCGTCGGCGGGCGAGTACTGGTATCGCTTCGTCGACGAGGACGGCAACGGCAGCCGGATCGGCCGGACACTGACCGCGCCCGCGCCCGACGATCCGCGTCCGGCGCGTTTCGCCTTCGTCAGCTGCCAGAGCCTGCCCGAGGGCGCGATGAACGCGTGGCGCAGGATGATCTTCGAGGACGAGCGCGCGGCGCCCGAGGATCGGCTCGGTTTCGTGCTGCATCTGGGCGACTTCATCTACGAGGTCGTGCAATACCCGGCGCAGGTCAAGAACGGCAAACGCTACGACCGCGTGATCACGTTCCCGGTGACATTTCCGCAGGGCCGACCGGTCGCCGACAACCGCTTCATGGCGCCGGTGTCGCTGGCGGATTACCGCGCGCTCTACCACGCCTATCTTCTCGATCCCGATCTGCAGGACGCGCGCGCACGCTTTCCGTTCGTGGCGATCTGGGACAACCACGAGTTCTCCTGGCAGGGCTGGCAGTCGATCGCCGGGTTCGGCGAGGGCCCGATGCCCGCGCAGACGCTAAAGGTCGCGGCGAACCAGGCCTGGTTCGAATACCAGCCGGCGCGCGTCGCGCCGCCGGGCCGTTCGCTGGCCCGCTTCGAAGCGCCGCACGTGGTCGATACGCCGGTGACCGACTTCGACGACGACGGTCTGGGGCGCGAACCCAACAACATCGCCGCGATCGAGAGCCTGATCGGCTACCGCGCGCTGCGCTGGGGGCGACACATCGACCTGATCGTCACCGACCAGCGCAGCTTCCGCGGGCCGGATCCGTCGAACCGCGACGAATTGGGTCCGCTGTTCGACGGTGTGCCGTTCCCCTTCTTTCCCGAGGCGTTGGCGATGCACATCGACGGCGGCCGCGACTTCGCGGGCGGCCATCCACCGGAAAAGCTGGTGTACGGCGACCGGTCGATCGCCAATTTCCGCGCCGGCGAACCGGCGCAGACCATGCTGGGCGCGAAACAGAAGGCGTGGTTTCTCGAGCGCCTGCGCGGCGCGACCGCGACCTGGAAGATCTGGGGTACGTCCCTGGGCACGCCCGACTGGCGCGTCGATCCGCAACACATGCCGGCCACGTTGCTGCCGGCCGAATGGAAACCATGGACCGACGAATACGGGATTCTCGCGAGCGGCGATTGGGGCGGCACGTATCGCGAACGCGGGGAGATCTTCGACGCCGTGCGCGACGCCGGCATCACCGGGTTCGCGATCGTGGCCGGCGATCGCCACAGCTTCTGGGCGGGATACGCCGCCAAGGCCCTGCCGCCGGGCGCCTTCGAGCCGGTGGGCGTCACCTTCGTCGGCGGATCGATCACGTCGCCCGGCATGGCCGAAGCGCACGAACACGGGCGCAAGGACAACCCGTTGCGTCCGCTGTTCATCGCCGATCGCGAAGACGGGCCGCCGGAGCACACCATGAACCTGCTGCTGCATCACGGCGTGCGCTCGGCGCTGGAATACGCCGAGAGCGGCGATCTGGCGAAAGCGCACGCGCTCAGCAATCCGGAGATGGCGCCGCATCTTGAATTCGTCGACATGGGCGGACATGGCTACGCGACCGTGCGCGTCGATGCCGATGCGATGACGACCGACTTCGTCTGCATCCCGCGACCGATCGAACGCAGCCCCAGCGCGGACGGCGGCCCCCTGCGCTACCGAGTACGCCACGAGGTGCGACTGTGGCGGCCGGGCGAACGGCCGCGGATGCGGCAAACCGTCCTCGAAGGCGATGCCGGACTGGCGGTGTGATGCGCGCGACGGTGCCCGCTCAGGGTTCCGCCACCGCCTCGACCTGGATACGCAGCACGACCCGCATGTCGAAGCCCCAGTCCTTGCCCGCGCCGATGCCGAACTGTTCGCGGTCGAGGGTGGCGATGGCATCGGCGCCGCAGACTTCGCGCTTGAGCATCGGGTGCGGCATGCACTTGAACTGCAGGATCTTCAACTCGACCGGCCAGGTGACGCCGTGCAGCGTGAGCTCGCCGACGACGCGTGTGGGCCCGCCTTTCCTGAAACCTTCGAGCCGACCGGTGTAACGCGCCTGCGGGAAGCGGAGGACGTCGAAGAAATCCGGCTTCTGGATATGTTCGTTGAGGACGTCGTGGCCGAAATCGACGCTCGTCATGTCGATACCGATATCGACGCTTCCCGTCTTCGCGGCCGTGTCGAGGGTCACGCTGCCGCTGGTGCGGTTGAACTTGCCGCGCCAGACCGAGAGCCCCGCCATGTGGTCGGCCTCGAAACTCGGAAAGGTGTGCTCGGGGTCGATGCGGTAGACCAGCGACTCGGCATGGACGACGCCGCACGACAGCGGAAGCATCGCGAACGCAGCGAAGAGACGGTTCATGAGGGACTCCTTGGGGATGGGGACGCGCAGCGGGCGCATGCGGTGGATCATGCACCCGGAGGTACGACGAATGGCGGAGCCGGGAATCGACACCTCCTGCGCGCGGGGTGCGCCCGGCGCCTCGCCGGTCGCGGCGTTGACGCCCGGGCATCCCGCGCGCAGAATGCGCGCCTTCTTCCACCCACCCGGCCACGGTCATGACGCGGAACCCGCTCCTGATTGTTCAGAACGTCCAGCCGAACCGCCAGCGCGCGAGCGCCGGCCGGGTGCGCCTGCCTTTCGCCATCGACGGCCGCGGATCGAACTGATTCCCCGCCCGAAACGCGCGAAACGCCAAGCACCCGCAAGGGTGCTTTTTTGTTGCCCGCACATCCGTTGGCCGATATCCCCTACCGACCGACATCCGCCACCGCATCGCCAGGAGAACGTGCCATGAGCCTCGCCGCCGAGACCGAAACCTAGCCGCCCGTCCCGTCGCCAACCGGGGCGTGCGGCCCCGCACGTTGGCAACGATTCCATACCACCATGAACACTCGCACGCACCTATCCCGCTGGCGCAACCTCGGCATCATCGCCCACATCGACGCCGGCAAGACCACGCTCACCGAACGCCTGCTGTACGCCTCCGGCGCGATCCACCGCATCGGAGAAGTCCACAACGGCGCGGCCACCACCGACTTCTCGGACATCGAACGCACGCGCGGCATCACCATCGGCGCGGCGGCCGTTCGCATCGACTGGGCGCCGACGGGCGAAGCGACGCATCGCCTCACCCTGATCGACACCCCGGGCCACATCGACTTCGCGATCGAAGTCGAGCGCTCCCTGCGCGTGCTCGACGGCGCGATCGCGGTGTTCTCGGCCGTCGACGGCGTGCAACCGCAGTCCGAAACCGTGTGGCGGCAGGCGCAGCGACATGGCGTGCCGCGCATCGCTTTCGTCAACAAGATGGACCGGGCCGGCGCCGATTTCGCTCGCGTCGTCGAACAGCTGCGCGAGAAACTCGACGCCCGTCCATGGCCGCTGGGCCTGCCGATCGGTCGCGAGGACGCGTTCGACGCCTGGGTCGACCTCGTCGAAGGCGCGATCGTGCGCTGGAACGACGACGGCGAACCGACCGTGCATGCATGGCCGCGGCAGGACGTCGATCGGTACGCCGGCGCGCGATCGCGACTGATCGAGGACGTCGCTGAGCACGACGAAACGCTGGCCGATGCGTGGCTGCACGAACGTCCGATCGACGCGGCGATGCTGCGCGCGGCGATCCGTCGCGGCACGCTCGCGGGCGCGGGCGTCCCGGTTCTGGCGGGCTCGGCGTTCCGCAACAAGGGCGTCCAGATGCTGCTCGATGCCGTCGTGCATTTCCTGCCCTCTCCGCTGGATCGACCGGCGACGAAGGCCGAGGACGACGGCGGCGAACGCCGCCTGACCGCCGACGCGGACGGACCGCTCGCGGCGCTGGTGTTCAAGATCGCGCACCAGGCGCACGGGCCCGTGACCTACGTGCGGGTGTACTCCGGCACGCTGCGCGTCGGCGACGCGGTGTGGTGTTCGCGCCAGCAGCGCGCGCGCCGCATCGGTCGACTGGCGGTCGTCCAGGCCGATCGCACGCACGACGTGCGCGAGGCCCTGGCCGGCGAGATCGTCGCCATCCTCGGCTGGAAGGACGGCGTCAGCGGCGAAACGCTCAGCGCGACCGGCGACCGGCTGACGCTCGAAAGCATCCGCGCGCAACCGGCGGTACTGTCGTGGCGGCTGCAGGCGAGGAACGCGAACGACCTGATCCGGCTCGCGCAGGGACTGGCGGCGCTGGCGCAGGAGGATCCGTCGTTCCGCGTCGAAACCGATCCCGACACCGGCGAAACGCTGGCGTGGGGCATGGGCGAGCTGCATCTCGAAGTCATGGTGGAGCGGCTGCGCAGCGACTGGAACGTCGAGGTGCTCACCGGCACGCCGCGCGTGGCCTATCAGGAAACGCCGACCGCGGCCGTCTCGGGCGTCGAAGGCAAGCTGGTGAAACGCAGCGGCGGCCCCGGGCAGTTCGCGCGCGTGATCGTCGACATCGCCCCGCGCGACGACGGCGGGATCGCGTTCGAGGACCGTACCGTCGGCGGCGCGATCCCGAAGGCGTTCGTCGCGGCGACCGAAAAAGGCGTGCGCGCGGCGCTGACCGAAGGCCTTCGCGGGCATCCGGTCGTCGGCATCGCGGTGACCCTGGTCGACGGCGAGACCCATGCGGTCGACTCGTCCGACCTGGCGTTCCAGCGCGCGGGCGCGGAGGCGGTGAAGGCCGCACTCGCGCAGTGCGGGACGACGTTGCTGGAACCGGTGATGGCGCTGGCGATCGACGCGCCGGTCGCGCACGTCGGCGACATCGTCGGCGACCTGCAACGCCGCAACGGCCGCGTATCGTCGATCGAGGACAATGGCGCGCGCGTCGATGTCCGCGCGCATGTCCCGCTGGCCTCGCTCGCCGGCTACACCACCGCCCTGCGCTCGCTCACGCAGGGACGCGCGCAGGCCAGCATGGTCTTCCACGGCCATGAACCGGTCCGCGGGTCATGAAGGAGCGAACGGAGGCGCCGGCGTGCCGGCGCCTCCTTTTCGACCCGTCGTCCGGGTCGATCCGACGCTTTGCGGATCCGCGCCTGTTGCGACGCGTCATGACTTCCGGCCCTCACCCGCACGGACCGCGCGGTCTAGGGTGCGGGTCTGCACGCCCTCCGATGCAGGAGACCCTCATGTTGCTCCGTTCGACCTTCCTGGCCGCGCTCGTCGGCCTGTCCTTCGTGCCCGTCGCGCATGCCGCGGGCGAGACCTATACCGCCGAGCAGCTCGTCGAGAAGAATCTCGAAGCCCGCGGCGGCGCCGACAAACTGCGCGCGATCTCCAGCATGCGCACCGTCGGAATCGTGCGCCTGGGCGGCGGTACCGAAGCCCGGAGCGCGTCCTACGCGATCGCACCGGACAAGATCCGGCTCGAGATGTCCCTGCAGGGCATGACCGCGATCAGCGCCTGGGACGGCACGCAGGCCTGGACCGTGCAACCGTTCGGCGGCCGTCGCGATCCGCAGAAGGTCAGCGGCGACGACGCCAAGGGGCTGATCCTCGCCGCCGACATCGCCGGCCCGCTGCTCGACTGGAAAGCCAAGGGCAGCCGGCTCGAATACCTCGGCACCGAGGACATCGACGGCACCGAAGCGCACAAACTGCGCGTGACCTTCCGGAACGGCGACAGCCGCGTGGTGTTCCTCGATCCCGATCATTTCCTGGAGATCCGGATCGAGGATCACCAGTTCATCCGCGGTCAGGAGCAGGTGAGCAGCACCGACGTCGGCGAGTACGCGAAGGTCGACGGCGTGTACTTCCCGTTCGAGCAGGGACGAGAACAACTGGAAACGATCGAACTGAACGCGCCGATCGACGCGGCGATGTTCGGCTTCCCCACCGCCAAGCCCTGAGCCGGAGATCCTCATGAATCGCAACATCGGCATCCTCGCGCTCGGCGCAACGCTCGCCATCGGTCCCGCCCATGCCGCCGACGGCGCGATGCAGCATCCGGATCAGGGCGTGATCTCGGGCCTGGGCATCCGCAACATCGGCTCGGCCACCATGAGCGGGCGCATCTCCGCGCTGGCCGCGATGCGACGCAAGGACGGCACGCTGACGATCTGGGTCGGCGCGGCCAGCGGCGGTGTGTGGAAATCCACCGACGGCGGCACCACCTACCGCCCGAAATTCGACAAGCAGCCGGTGCAGTCCATCGGCGCGCTCGCACTCAATCCGGGCAACCCCGACGACATCTGGGTCGGCACCGGCGAAGCGTGGACGCGCAATTCGGTGTCGATCGGCGACGGCGTGTACCGCAGCACCGACGGCGGCGAAAGCTGGAAGCACCTCGGGCTTCCGAATTCCGAACGCATCGTCAAGATCGCGGTCGATCCGCGCAATCCGGAAACCGCGCTGGTCTGCGTGACCGGTCGGCTGTGGAGCGATTCGACCGACCGCGGCGTGTATCGCACCGCCGACGGCGGCAAGACCTGGACCCAGGTGCTGAAGGGCGGCAACGGTTCCACCGGCTGCGGCGGCATGAGTGCCGACGCGAAGAATCCCGACGTGGTCTACGCCTCGCTCTGGGATTTCCGGCGCAAGGGCTGGACCTTCCGCAGCGGCGGCGACGGCCCCGATGCGGCCAGCGGCAGCGGCCTGTACCGGTCCGCCGACGGCGGCAGGACGTGGAAGGAAGTGACCGGCGGCGGCCTGCCCGCGAAACCCTACGGCCGCATCGCGGTCGCGGTGGCACCGTCCGATTCCAGCGTCGTCTACGCCTTCGTCGAAGGCGTGAAGAGCGCGCTGTATCGCTCCGGCGACGGCGGCAAGACCTGGGAGCGCCGCGACGACAGCCAGATGATGGTGTGGCGGCCGTTCTACTTCGCGAACCTCATCGTCGATCCGTCCAACGCCGATCGGCTGTTCAAGACCAATCTGCGCCTGATCCAGAGCCTCGACGGCGGCAAGACCTTCGCCGGCACCGGCAGCACGCACGCCGACTTCCACGACGTCTGGATCGATCCGGCCGACCCGAAGAACGTGATCGCCGGCGACGACGGCGGCATCTGGTATTCGAAGGACGGCGCGGAGACCTGGTGGAAGGGCCACAATCTTCCGATCTCGCAGTTCTATCACGTCAGCGTCGACGACAAGGACCCCTACCAGGTCTACGGCGGCCTGCAGGACAACAGCTCGTGGGTCGGCGATTCCTCCTATCCCGGCGGCATCACCAACCAGCGTTGGGAGAACCTGTACGGCGGCGACGGCTTCTGGGTGTTCTCCGATCCGATCGATCCGGACTACGCCTACGCCGAGTATCAGGGCGGCAATCTCGCCCGCATCAACCGCCGCACGCTGGCGGCGCGCGACATCCAGCCGCGCGGCGGCGACGGCGAGAAGCTGCGCTGGAACTGGAACACGCCGCTGCATCTGTCGCCGAACGAGAAGGGCACGCTCTACATGGGCGCGCAGTTCCTGTTCCGCACCCGCAACCAGGGCCAAACCTGGGAGCGCATTTCGTCCGACCTGACCACCAACGACCCGAAGAAGCAGCAGCAGGAGCTGTCCGGCGGCATCACGGTCGACAACTCGTCGGCGGAGATGCACACCACCATCTACACCATCAGCGAGTCGCCGAAGGACGGCAAGGTCATCTGGGTCGGCACCGACGACGGCAACGTGCAGGTCACCCGCGACGGCGGCAGGACCTGGAAGAACGTGATCTCCGGCGCGAAAGTCCCGGCGAATTCCTGGGTGTCCTACATCGACGCCAGCCGCCACGACCCCGGTACCGCCTACGTCGCGTTCGACCGCCATACCTTCGGCGAAATGGGGCCGATGCTCTACAAGACCAGCGACTACGGCGCGACCTGGACCGCGCTCGCGACGCCGCAGAACCCCAAGAGCGTCCGCGGTTACGCCCATGTGCTGCGCGAGGATCCGGTGAAGCCCGGCCTGCTGTACGCGGGCACGGAATTCGGCCTGTGGATCTCGCTGGACGACGGCGGCCACTGGGCGCAGTTCAAGGGCGGCGATTTCCCGGCGGTGGCGGTGCGCGACCTGGTGGTACAGCCGCGGGACCACGACCTCGTGCTGGCCACCCACGGTCGCGGCATCTGGATCGTCGACGACCTCACCCCGCTGCGCTCGCTGAGCGCGGACGTGCTCGCGAAGGACGCCGCATTCCTGCCGGGACGCCCCCAGCAGCAGCGCTACAACACCTTCGGCGGCTGGTCGGAAGGCAACGCCAGCTACGCCGGCGCCAACGCGTCGAACGACGTGGTCATCACCTACTACCAGAAGACCCGTCACCTCTTCGGCAAGCTCAAGCTCGAAGTGCTCGATGCCGAAGGCCGGGTGGTGGACACGCTGCCCGCGAGCAAGCGCCGCGGCCTCAATCGCGTGTATTGGTCGATGAACGTCAAGCCGCCGGTGGTGCCGCCCGCGGCCAGCATCGCCGGCAACGCGACCCAGGGCCCGCGCGTGCCGCCGGGCGTCTACACGGTGCGCATGACCAAGGGCGACGCGGTCTACGAGCAGAAGATCGAGGTCGGCCTCGATCGCCGCGCCACGTTCACCATCGCGGACCGCAAGGCGAATTTCGACGCGGCCATGAAGGTGCACGCGATGTTCGGCCGGATGAGCGATCTGGTCGCGAAGATCCAGGCCGTGCGCGGCGGCGCAGACGCCACCGCCGGCAAGTTGCCCGAAGCGGACGCCCTGCGCAAACGCCTCGCCGCCCTGTCCGATCGCGCCGACGCGCTGCGCAAGCAGATCGTCGCGACCAAGGAAGGTGGCGCGATCACCGGCGAGGAACGGCTGCGCGAACACATGGATGGACTGTACGGCGGTCTGCTCGGCTACGAAGGCCGGCCGGCGGATACGCTGATCGCGTACACCGGCGTGCTCGAACGTCAGCTGTCGGGCCTCGAACGCGACTTCGACGCCCTGCGCGCCGGCGATCTCGCCGAGATCAACGCCGCGCTCAAGGCCCGCGATCTGCCGGAGATCGTCCTGCCCGACAAGGCCCCGGTCGCGTGGCATTTCTCCGCCTCGCCGGAAGCCGCCGCCGCGCGCCACCGCAAGGCCGGCAAGCCGAGAAAGTGATCGCCGCACTGCGATCGGCTGGCTGCGATCGACCAACGACCGGGCGCCGAAAGGCGCCCGGTTTTTTTGCGTCGCGAGCGGATCAGCGCAACGCGATGCGTTCGCGGGTTTCGCCGAGCGGCGCGGCGTCCGGGCCGAAACGGCGCTCGACGATCTCGGCATGACCGTCTGCGATCAGCACGACCGTGCTCGCGCGGGTGCCGTAGACGGGATGGGCGATGAAGGCCGGAGACAGAAAACGCTCGCGCTCGAGGCCGACGCCGGTGTCCGGCAGGCGATCGTCGGACGCGATCGCAGTGTCCGCGAGCGCTTCGAAGAGCGGCGAGGGATCGATCTCGGCGCGCATCGCAGCGGGAGAACCGAGCCATGCCTCGACCCGCGCCATCAACGCCGTGGTCTTGGGCCAGGGCGCATCGAGCGCACCGTTGGAAATGCCGTGGACGCCGGGCGGGAGCGCTCGCGCATCGAAGCCCGGATGATTGCTCGCGAAGGCGAGCGCATCGCCGTCGTGCAGCAACAGATTGAACGGCGGATAGGCGTCGGCGTCGACCGCAAGCGCATCGAAGGCCGCCGAAACGGCCGCGTCGCCGCGGACGAAATCGGCGACCAGCCCACCGCGCGAACGCCCTTCGCGTTGCGGCAATCTGCGGACATTGGTGACCGCGGCGAGCCGTCCGCCGCGCAGCGCCAACCAACCGCCGCCGTGCACGGCATCGCGACCGCCGACGACATCGGGGGCATCGTCCCACGGCGCCAGCGGCAGGGTCGGTCGCGCATGGAATTCGTCGCGATTGGCGGCCAGCACCAGTCGGTAACGCGGATGCGCCTGCCAGGCGAGCGCGATCAGGCACATGAGGCGACTCCGGGACGCGGCACCGGAGACTTCGCGGCGCAGGTCGTTCTCGAGCGTTTCATGATGCGGTCGCCGATGGACGGAAGCGCGAGCTTACCCCGGCATTGTCCGACGTACGGCGACGCCGATGGAACGCTCGGACGCGATGGATGTTCCGATTCCGCTCAATGCCCTCCGGCGACAGCGCCGACCATCGGTGGAGCACCGGTCGATGGCCGTTCGGTGCGGCATCGGGATCTTCCGACGCCGCACCGGATGCGCATGCTTCCGATCGCGCAGGAGGCGTCGCGACCGCGATGCGGAATCATGGCGCGCAGGTCGCCATGACCGGGGCGGTGACGCCGTTGCCGATCTTCAGCGCGATGTCGTACGCGTACCCGGGTACGGCGTAGCTGCGACGCACGCCGTCCGCGGGAATCGCGAAGCTGCTGCCGATGGCGGCGCCGGTCGACGGATTGATCCAGGTGGCGGTGTACGCCGTCGCCGCTGCGGCGGGCTGCAGGTCGATCGTCGTCAGCGGCGTGATGCTCGCCGGCCGCGTGTAGGCCTTGAACGAATCGGCCGACGGATTGCTGTGATGGATGTACAGCACGTAGGTGCTGCCGGGTTGGTGCATCGCGCCCCAATACACGTTGCTGCCGCCGCGCGGCGTGCCGAAGACCGGCAGGTTCGGGGCCCATGCCGGTGGATCGTTGATCGAGCGCCCCATGTTGCGCAGATGCGGGGACAGGCCGTTGAGGAAATCGGCGAGCTTGCCGAGCTGGGTCCGGATCGCCGCCGGCTCGCTGCCGCCGCTCGCGCTCCAGTCGGTCGTGTAGTGGTTGTACAGGCCGCCTTCGCTCAGCATGAACTCCCAGGCTTCGGCGCGCGCTTCGTCGGGCGTGATGTAATCGAAGCTGCCGCTGGAACGGTAGGACGGCGTCGGCCGGCCCTCGTTGAAGCCGTGGATCCGGTCGATGCCCTGCAGGCCGCCGTTGAGGTAGGTGCGGACTTTTTCCGTGGCCGAGAGGCGGCCGGCGTCGCGCACCTTGATGTAGTGGCCGTTGAGAATTCTCACGTGTGGCGCGTACGTCGGGCTGACGACGGACCTGAACGGGGCCAGCGCGACCTGGGTGTGGTAGTTCGCGGCGATCAGGTGCCGCTTCGGCGAGGTCGCGGTGCCTTCCGCGTTGCGCACGATGTCGGTCATGCATTCGTGCCACTTCACGATCCGGGGCAGGGCGACGCTGTCGGCGACGCTCGCGCCCTTCGAATCGAAGCCGGCGCGGATGAAGGACAACTCCGGTTCGTTCGCGAGTTCCCAGTAGACGTTGTCGTAGACGTTCAACTCCGCGACCAGTTTTTCGACCAGCGCCTTCTGCCGGCTGTAGATGTTGCTGGCGGTGTTGAACGGGGCGCAGGTCGCCCCCGGTGCCGCAGTCAGGGTCCATTCGTCCGCCAGACCGAGGTAACCGCTGCTGTTCTTGCCCGTATACCACGGGCTGGTGCGGAAATCGCCGCTGAAGGCATCGAACAGCGTCACCTCGACGACGACGTTCCGGCTCTGCGCGTACGCCACGACTTCCTTCAAACGATCGAACCAGGTCTGATTGAAGGCGTTGAGATTCCATCTGCCGTCCGCCGGGTTGTAGACGAACGGTTGTTCGTGGGGCAGCGGGCCCGCCGCGCCGCCCGGGCTGTGACCGAGCCCGGCCCACACGCGCAGCACGTTCAGATGCTTCGCCGCCAGTTCGTCGATCACGCGCTGGAAATTGCGCTTGCCGCTGGCCGGATGCAGGTTGTAGTTGCACAACTGCGACTCTTCCGGCGTGCCGGCGCGCTGTTCGAGGTGGCAGATGTATTCCGGGGTGTAGCCGACCAGCGCCTGGGTCTTGCCGTTGTAATAGAAGTACTGCGGATTGACCGCATCGACGCACAGCGGTGCGGCCGAGGCGATGCCGTTCGCCGTCGTCGCGGCGATCGCGAACAGGGCGACGCCCTGCCGGGTGAGCTGCCTGATCTTCATGGGAGTTCCTTGAGCGTGGGAGAGGACGCGCATCGCATCCGGCGCCCGAAGGCGCGGTGCGTTCCGTTCGTCGATCGCGTCCGCACGCGTCACCACGGACGCCACGCCTCCGCCGCGATACCGTCGCAACATCCGCATCCGCGTCGTTGGCGTCTTCGACGATCCCATCCCAACACCCGCACGCCGTGCGGACAATGATCCGGCTTGGCCGCAGCCGGAGGTCTGAAGTCATGCCGCATGCGCGGTTTGTCGACATTTCGCGCGCTGCGACGCGGCGCGCCCCTCGCGCATCTCCCGCGCAACAAAAAACGCCGCCCGGTCGGGGCGGCGTTCGCGTGTGGGGAGTCGCGTCGCGCGGCGGCCACGACGGGCCGACGCGGACGGATCAGGGGCTGGCGGCCGGAGCGGTCGCGGTCGCTCCGACGGGCTTCGCGTTCTTCACGAATTCGTCCAGCCACGCGTCGGTCTCGGCCAGCATGTGCAGGATCGACTCGCGCGCGCGGTAGCCGTGCGACTCCTTCGGCAGCATCACCAGCCGGGCGGTGCCGCCCAGCCCCTTCACCGCGGCGAACATGCGTTCGCTCTGGATCGGGAAGGTGCCGGAGTTGTTGTCCTCTTCGCCGTGGATCATCAGCAGCGCGTCCTTGATCTTCTCCGCGTGATTGAACGGCGACATCGTCTGGTAGGTGTCCTTCGCCGCCCAGAAGTTGCGCTCTTCCGACTGGAATCCGAACGGCGTCAGAGTGCGGTTGTAGGCACCGCTGCGGGCGATGCCGGCCTTGAACAGGCGGGTATGCGCGAGCAGGTTGCCGGTCATGAACGCGCCGTAGGAATGGCCGCCGATCGCGATCCGGTTGCGATCGGCCACGCCGCGGCGCACGACTTCGTCGACCGCCGCCTCGGCGCTCGCGATCAGCTGCGGCAGGTAGGTGTCGTTGGGCTCCTTGTCGCCCTCGCCGACGATCGGCATCGAAGGATCGTCGAGCACGGCGTAACCGCGGGCGAGGAACGGCTGCGGGCCCCAGAAGCCGATGTAGTTGAAGCGATACGGCGAGTCGGTGACCTGCGAGGCGGCGCTGGCGGATTTGAACTCGGCCGGATACGCCCACATCAGCAGCGGCAGCGGCTTGTCGCGACCCGGTTCGAAGCCCGGCGGCAGGTACAGCGTCGCGGTCAGTTCGACGCCGTCCTTGCGCTTGTAGCGGATCTGCTCCTTCTTCACGTCCCTTAGCTGCGGCGTGGGATGTTCGAATGTCGTCAACGCGACCGGCTCCGCCTTGCCTGCGAGATCGAGGCGATAGAAGTTGGCCGGCTCGCTCGGCGATTCGCGCGATATCAGCACCTTCGCCGCCGCGTCGTCGAGCACCGCGGACACCTGCGCGTAGTACGGCGCCTCGGAACGGAACAGCCGCTGCTTGCTGCCGTCGACGAGGCTCCAGCGGTCGAGGAACGGGCGGTCGCCTTCGGGCGAGGCGCCGTCGCCGATCAGATAGAGATGGTTGCCGTCGGGGCTGAACATCAGGCGCGGGAAGCCGTTCGTGTCGCGCACCGTGACCGGGTTGCCCGGGTCGTTGTAACGGTCCTCGCTGGAGCCCTGGTATTCGAGTTTCGCGGCGGTGGCCGGGGCATCGGGCGCGACCCGCCACACCTTCACCGCGCGCGTCTTCCACCAGTACTCGCTGACCAGGGCGACGTCGCCGCGTCCCCATTCCACGCCGGCGTAGCGCGACGCGAGTTTCGCCAGCACCACCGGCGACTTGTCGAAGGGCGCCGCCTGCATCAGCACGTGATCGCGGATCTCGACCTGCTTCGACGGATCGCCGCCGTCCTGCGCCTCGGCCCAGACCAGGGTCGCGGGCGCGTCGCTGCGCCAGCCGATCGAACGCACGCCGACGATCGTCGCGTCGTTGCCGCTGGGCAGGCCCTCGAACAGCGGCAGCTTCGCGACCTCATGCACGACCTTGCCGTCGAGATTCAGCACTTCGATCCGGCGCGGGAAGAAGTTCATCGGCACCACGTAGGAATACGGACGCTCGATCCGTTGCGCCAACAGATGTTTCCCATCGGGCGACGGCGACAGTCCGACGTAGAGATCGGGCTTGCCGACGTTGCGGACCTTGCCGTCCACGCCCACGAGCGCCGGCTGCACGCGGAGGTAGTGTTCGAAGCTGCGCTCGTCGCTCGGGTTGCGCAGCATGTCCGGATAGGTGCGCAGCTGGCGCACCGCGCCGGCGCCGCGGACTTCCTGCGTGTTCGGACCGGTCGGCACGATGTCCGCCTGCGGCGCGCCGCCCTGCCCCACGCGCAGGTTGACCAGCAGGTGCTTGCTGTCCGGCATCCAGCGGAGGCCGCCGGAGACGGTGTTCAGGGGTTGCTCCAGCAGCCTGCGCGCCTTGCGCGCGCCCACGTCGACCAGCCACAGCGCATTGCCGCCGGTGTGCGGGTCCTGCTGGTTGAGCGCGAGGTATTTCTGGTCGGGCGACCACGACACCGCGGCCAGCGACAGCGGCTGCGGCAGGCCTTCGATGCGCAGTTCCTTGCCGCTGGCCACCTCCATCAGCCACAGATCGGTGACGAACGAGAACCGACTCGGCGAATAACTGCGCGGATTGAGGCGAAGTCCGGCCAGCTTGAGCTCCGGCTGCGCCACCAGCGCGATCGACGGCAGCGGCGGCGTCTGCTGCAGCGCGATGAGATCGCGGCGCGGGCTCAGCGAAATCTGCGGCGGCCGCGGTGCATCGACGATGGCCTTCAGTTCGGGCGCCGGCTCGCGGTAACCGCCCGCGGGCTGGCCCTGTGCAGCGGGCTGCTGGGCGAAGACGACGACCGGCGCGGCGAGCGCCAGGGCCAGCAGGGCCGGCAATGCGAGCGGACGCAGGACGGCACGGGCACGGGCACGGGCATGGGAAGCGGACATGACGACGACGGCTCCGGTTTCGGCAGGGCAGCCTCGCATCATGGCCGCCCCTCCGGGGCCGGCCATGCGCCACAGGTCATGCCTCACGCCGGTTTCGGCACCCGCCCGAACTGGGACCGCTGCAGGCGCTTCATCCGCCGGCCCGAACGCCCCGCCTTCACCGCCTGCCGGCGCCGGGCCATCGCGTCTTCCTCGCGCTCGAACATCACGTCCTCGCGCGCCTCGGGATCGAAGAACCCGATGTAACCGCCGTACGCCACGCCGAACGACTTCAGGGGCGCGGGTCGCAGTTCGCCGGGAGTGCGGCCGCCGAAATCGCCGCCGAGGAAGTTGTTCCTCCCTCCCCGTTCGGGTTGCGGCGTGAAATACAGCGGGAGCACGAAATCGGAGACGGCGATCCCGTCGATGCGGTAACTCTGCGCCTGCACCGCATCGCACATCTCGTACCAGTGGAAGACCTGGCGGTCGCGATCCACGGGATGGGGTCCCTGCACCACCAGATTGGTCTGCGGGTCTGCGAGCATCTCCAGGGCTTCGTGCGACAACGTGACGGTCCACTCCTCGTCGAGATCGCGACTCATGTCCAGATAGACCGCACCGCCGGGGACGCCGCGAAAGTCCTTTTCGTGCACGCCGGCCAGCTCCGGGTCGAAGTCGGCGACGACGTACAACACGCCATCGCCGCGCATGTCCAGCGGCTCGTAGCGCTGGCGCTGGCCCCGGCCGCGACGGCGACGCGTATGCCCTTCCAGGCGCAGGGTCGCGCCGAATCCCCAGTAGGGCTCGAAATCCCGTTCGATCTGCACGTTCACCGCGCGGATCGCGGCCTGCAGCTGAAGATCGGTGATCGCCCCTTCGCTGAGATTGAAGACCGACACGATCATGCGCCACCTCCCACCATCGTCGTTGCGTCGGGCCACGTCCCTTGTTGGAGAGGACGCGGCAAGCCGCCCGGTTCGGACAGTCTCCGGGCCTGCGAACGGCCGGCCCGGAAGGGTCGGCCGACATCGTTCTGCCAGCGTGGCTCGACGAGGGCCGGCTGGCGGCATCGTTGCGGTATCCGTTGCGATACCCCAGCCACGCCCCGACGACCGGCGACCGCCCGGGGCCATTCATCGTTCCATCGCGAGAAAGCGATATACTGCGTCCCCTCCCCGCCGAGGGGCGCTGCAAGCCCGGCGACACGCCAGGGATCAGGCTCGGCGGAGGTCTCCACCGCACCAACGGCGCCCGTTCACTGCCCACCCCGCTGGGCACTCGACGGAAGAGCATCGCCATGAACGCACAAGTCAAACCCCTGCACGACTACAAGGTCGCCGACATCTCGCTCGCCGACTGGGGCCGCAAGGAAATCGAGATCGCCGAGCACGAGATGCCGGGCCTGATGTCGATCCGCAAGAAGTACGCCGAGACCAAGCCGCTGAAGGGCGTGCGCGTCACCGGCTCGCTGCACATGACCATCCAGACCGCGGTGCTGATCGAGACCCTGAAGGACGTCGGCGCCGACGTGCGCTGGGCCTCGTGCAACATTTTCTCGACCCAGGACCACGCCGCCGCCGCCATCGCCGCCACCGGCACCCCGGTGTTCGCGTGGAAGGGCGAGACGCTGGAAGAGTACTGGGACTGCACCCTCGACGCCGTGACCTTCCCGGGCGGCAAGGGCCCGGAACTGGTCGTCGACGACGGCGGCGACGTCACCCTGCTGATCCACAAGGGCTACGAGCTCGAGAACGGCAGCGACTGGGTCAACACCCCGTCGTCCTCGCACGAAGAGCAGATCATCAAGAACCTGCTCAAGCGCGTGCACAAGGAACGCCCCGGCTTCTGGACCAACGTGGTCAAGGACTGGAAGGGCGTCTCCGAGGAGACCACCACCGGCGTGCACCGCCTGTACCAGCTCGCCGAAGCCGGCAAGCTGCTGGTCCCGGCGATCAACGTCAACGACTCGGTCACCAAGTCGAAGTTCGACAACCTCTACGGCTGCCGCGAATCGCTGGCCGACGGCCTCAAGCGCGCGATGGACGTGATGCTGGCCGGCAAGGTCGCGGTCGTCTGCGGTTACGGCGACGTCGGCAAGGGCTCGGCCCATTCGCTGCGCGCCTACGGCTGCCGCGTCGTCGTCACCGAGATCGACCCGATCTGCGCCCTGCAGGCGGCGATGGAAGGCTACGAGGTCAAGACGATCGAGGACACCCTCGGCATCGCCGACATCTACGTCACCACCACCGGCAACAAGGACGTGATCACCTACGACCACATGCTCGGCATGAAGGACCAGGCGATCGTCTGCAACATCGGCCACTTCGACAACGAGATCCAGGTCGACCGCCTCAACGCCTCGGGCGCCGAGAAGATCAACATCAAGCCGCAGGTCGACAAGTACAAGCTGCCGAACGGTCGCGAGATGTTCCTGCTGGCCGAAGGCCGCCTCGTGAACCTCGGCTGCGCCACCGGCCACCCGAGCTTCGTGATGTCGAACTCGTTCTCGAACCAGACCCTCGCGCAGATCGACCTGTGGGCGAACAAGGACTTCTACTCGCCGAAGGTCTACATCCTGCCGAAGAAGCTCGACGAGGAAGTCGCGCGCCTGCATCTGGAAAAGATCGGCGTGAAGCTGACCACCCTGACCCCCGCCCAGGCCGAATACCTCGGCGTGCCGGTCAGCGGCCCGTTCAAGCCGGATCACTACCGCTACTGATCGCGGCGTTTCCTCCGCGATGTGTCACCACGACGGGCGCTTCGGCGCCCGTTGTTTTTCGGGCCGTCGTCGCCCGGGCAAGGCCGAAGGCCGCACCCGGGATTCTCGAAGCGGCATGCTTGTCATCACCCGGGTGCGGGCGTTGCGCTTACCCGGGCGACGTCCCACGACGGCCTTGTCCACCCGGGTTTGTCATCTCGAGCCGCAGGCGCGGGATCTGCTATCGATCGATTCAACGACAACCATCGTCGGCGCTTTCCTCTCGATCCTTGATTTCGCTCGCTACCGCGAGCGAGTGACTTTTCTTTGCTTGTGCAAAGAAAAGATCACCAAAAGAAAGCACACCCCGTCGGTTGCGCCCGGCGCTGCGCGCCGGGTCCGCGGGCTTCACGGGGTTTTTCGACAGTACGTCCCTGTACTGTCGAAAAACGCGCGACTTCCTGTCGCGCGCCCTCCGGGCCCGATCCGCGAATCCCGCCGCAACCAGGGGCCCCGTCAGATCAAGATCAAAACCACCGGCACCCGTCGTTTTTGTAGGGCGGAAGCCGCGAAGCGGTTTCCGCCATCGGTCATCACGACATCTTCGCGGCGGGCTTTCAACAGCGAAGCGGGTCATCGCCTTCGGCGGTTCCGCCCTGGCCATCCGCCTTACGGCCTTGCCGGTAATTTTGTAGGGCGCATAAGCCGAAGGCGTCATGCGCCATGAAACGCGATCGATGTCGGCGAGACAAAAAACGGTGCATGACGCTTTGCTTATGCACCCTACAATTGCGTATCCGCCTTACGGCCTTTATGCACCCTACAACTGCGTATGCGCCTTACGGCCTTACGATTGCACATGCGCCTTACGGCCTTAACGCCTTATGTCTTGAGTTTCCCCTAGCCTAGAACCGAGCGCCCGGCGTGCGCGCCCGATAACGCCTCGGTGTCAGCACCACCGTAATTCAGCAGGGGTCGCACGCCGGATCTCGCGCCCTGCGCCCGAACAGTTGGACGAGGTTTCCCTCGAACTGATAAGCGTGGGCCTCGGGCGCGATGCTCTCGGCCACTCAACTGTAGCGGAGAATGGATATGACCGCAGTAGGCATCGACGTGGGCAAGGCCAGCCTGGATGTGGCTGTGGACGACCGTCCGGGGGTAACCCGGTACGCCAACTCCCGG
>JBMOOY010000003.1:0-40479 GCA_049324395.1 Pseudomonadota bacterium | reverse complement strand
CGATCTGCGCGAGGCGGTGGAGAAGTGGATCGCGGGCGGGAAGTTGGGTCGTCTGGTGGAGTTGTGGACGAAGGGGCTGGAGGTGGACTGGCGGTTGCTGTACGGATCCGGTCGTCCTCGGCGGATGGCGTTGCCGACGTATCCGTTCGCGAAGGAGCGCTACTGGGTCGATCTGTCCGCGCTGCGCGGAGAGGGGCCCGGAGATGTCCGGACCGCGACCCTGCTGCACCCGCTGCTGCACGAGAACACCTCCGACCTCGATGCGCAGCGCTACACGAGCGTTTTCGACGGCGAGGAGTTCTTCCTCGCCGATCACCGCATCCGCGGCGCCGACGGCGCGAGCCTGCGGGTGCTGCCCGGCGTGGCCTATCTGGAAATGGCGCGCGCCGCGGTGGCGCAGGCGCTGCCGCAGCGTCCGCACGATGCGGCGCTGGAACTGCGCAACACGGTGTGGGCGCAGCCGGCGATCGTCGATGGCGCGACGCGCGTGCACATCGCACTGTCGCCGAACGACGACGGCGGGATCGACTACGACATCCATGGCGATGTCGCAGAAGAACATGCCGATCGCGAAGCAGCGCCCATCCATTGTCAGGGGACGGTGCGCTTCGACGATGCGCTGTCGGAACGGCTCGATCCGGTCGCGCTGCGCGCGCGCATGGGGCGCGACCGGATCGACGCGGAGGCGCTCTACGCGACCTGCGCGCGCATGGGTCTGCTGTACGGCCCGCGCTTCCGCGGCGTGGTCGCCCTGCATCGCGGCGAAGGCGAAGTGCTGGCCGAGCTGCGCCTGCCCGCCGGCGCGGCCCGCGAAGGCTTCGTCCTGCATCCGAGCCTGATGGACAGCGCACTGCAGGCGGCGGTCGGTCTGATCGAGGGCGGTGCAGAACAGTCGCGCCTGCCGTTCGCGCTGGAACGTCTGCGGGTCGTCGCTCCCTGCGTGCCCGAGATGCAGGCCTGGATTCGTTATGCCGAGGGCAGCGGTCCGCGCGACGCCGTGGTGAAGCTCGATATCGACCTCTGCGATGCGCACGGCAACGTCTGCGTGCAGATGCACGGTTTCTCCTGGCGTTTCGCTTCCTTGAGCGCCATGTCGATACCGATGCAGTCCCAGGACGCCCGCCAGGCCCCCGCGGGATTGCTGCTGGCGGTGCCGGCATGGGAGCCGGTCGCGCCCGCTGCGCCCGCGCAGGCCGAACCGGCCCATGCGCATCGCCCGACCCTCCTGTGCGAATTGCCGAAGGTCGACCCGCGCAGGTTGTCGGTGGCGCTGGGCGGCGACGAATGCGTCGCGCTGTCCGCCATGCCGAACGCGCCGGTCGCCGAGCGTTACCGCCATCACGCGGTCGCCTGTTTCGAGCGGATCAAGGCCTTGCTGGAACGTCGCCTGGAAGGCCGCACGCTGTTGCGGGTGGTGGTGCCCGACGAGGGCGAACAGGCGGTATTCGCGGGCCTGTCCGGCCTGCTGAAGACCGCGAGTCTGGAAAATCCGCTGCTGACGACGCAACTGGTCCGGGTGCCGGCGCAGATCGCATCGAAGGCGCTCGCCGAACGATTGCAGCAGGCGACCCTGTTGGCCCACGAGCCGGTGCTGCGTTTCCGCGGAGAGCGCTGCGAAGCGCCGCGCTGGCGCGAAGCGCCGGCCGACGTCGAACCGATGCCGGACTACGCCGCGAACGGCGTGTACCTGATCACCGGCGGCCTCGGCGCGCTCGGCCTGTTGTTCGCGCGCGACATCCTCGACCGCGCGCCCGGCGCGCACGTGGTGCTCGGCGGGCGTTCGGTGCTGACCGAAGAGCGTCGTCCGCTGCTCGAAGCCCTGGCCGGAGACCGCGGCCGCGCGAGCTATCGCCAGATCGACCTCGAGGATGCGGCCGATGTCGCCCGCGCGGTCTCGGCGATCGTCGCGGAACGCGGCCGGCTCGACGGCGTCCTGCACAGCGCGGGCATGATCGCCGACAACTTCATCCTGAAGAAATCGGTCGAGGAGTTCGGCCGGGTGCTCGCGCCCAAGGTGCTCGGCACCGCGCACCTGGACGCCGCCACCCGCGACCTCGACCTGGAGCTCTTCGCGCTGTTCTCGTCGATGGCGGGCCCGCTGGGCAATCCCGGTCAGGCCGACTACGCCGCCGCCAATGCCTTCCTGGATGCGTTCGCCGAGCATCGCGCCGCGGAAGTCGCGGCGGGCCGTCGTCGCGGCCGCACGCTCTCGATCGACTGGCCGCTGTGGGAATCCGGCGGCATGGCGATCGAACGCGTGGCGCAGGAAGTGCTGGAATCCAGCACCGGCCTGCGACCGATGCGCACCGCCACCGGCCTGCGCGCGTTCCGCCGGATGCTTGCGCTGGACGCGGCCGGGGCGATGGCGATCGAAGGCGACGTGCCACGGATGCGCCGACGCCTGCTCGGCGCGCCCGCGCCGGCCGTCGACGCTGCGCCCGCCCGCGAGGATGCCGCGCCGGACGGTTCGATGCAGGGGCGCCTGCTCGAACGCACCCGCGACTATCTGCGCGAGGAGTTCTCAGGAATCCTCAAGCTGGCCGCGCACCGCATCGACCCGGACGCCGCACTGGAGCAGTACGGCATCGATTCGGTGCTGGCGATGCGGCTCACCAACCAGTTGGAGCGGACCTTCGGTTCGCTCTCGAAGACCCTGTTCTTCGAGTACCAGACCATCGCCGCGCTGGCGGGATATCTGGTGAAGGCGCATTCCGACGCCCTGACGCGCAGGCTGGGCGTCGACGGCGAGAGCGCGCCGCCTCCGTCCGAGCGGGCTTTCCTGCCGGAACCGGTGCGTGCCGTGCGCGCGTCCGCGCGCGGTCGATTCGCCGCAGCGCGTCCCGCGCCGGTACGCGAGGTCGCGATCGTCGGTCTCGCCGGTCGCTATCCGCAGGCCGAGAACGTCGACGAATTCTGGCGCAACCTCAAGCTCGGCCGCGATTGCATCGGCGAGGTGCCGCCGGAGCGGTGGGACCACGCGCGCTACTTCGATCCCGATCCGAACAAGCCCGGGAAGACGTACAGCAAGTGGGGCGGGTTCCTCGACGACATCGACCGGTTCGATCCGCTGTTCTTCAACATCTCGCCGAAAGAGGCGGAGCTGACCGATCCGCAGGAGCGCCTGTTCCTGGAGACGGTCTGGCAGGCGATCGAGGACGCCGGCTACAGCCGGGACGGCATCGCTTCGCGCCGGGTCGGCGTCTACGTCGGCGTGATGTGGGGGCAGTACGAGCTGTACGGCGCAGAGTCGGTGTTGCGCGGGAACACCGCCGTGCCGACGTCCTCGCACGCGTCGGTCGCGAACCGCATCTCCTACTATTTCGACTTCCGCGGCCCGAGCCTGGCGATCGACACGATGTGTTCGTCGTCGCTCACCGCGATCCACCTGGCCTGCGAGGAACTGCGTCGCGGCGAGATCGAGGCGGCGATCGCCGGCGGCGTCAATCTCACCTCGCATCCGTACAAGTACCTCACCCTCAGCCAGGGCAAGTTCATGGCGACCGACGGCCGTTGCCGCAGTTTCGGTCGCGGGGGCGACGGCTACGTGCCGGGCGAGGGCGTGGGGGCGATCGTGCTCAAGCCGCTCGATCGCGCGCTGCGCGACGGCGATCAGGTCTATGCGGTGATCCGCGCCACCGCGGTGAATCACGGGGGCAAGACCAACGGCTATTCGGTGCCGAATCCGAACGCGCAGGCCGAATTGATCGCCGACGCCTGCCGTCGGGGCGGCGTCGATCCGAAAACGCTGGGCTACATCGAGACCCACGGCACCGGAACCGCGCTCGGCGATCCGATCGAGATCACCGGTCTGACCAAGGCCTTCGAGGGCGCGACCGACGAAAAGCAGTTCTGCCCGATCGGCTCGGTGAAGTCGAACATCGGTCACCTCGAAGCCGCGGCGGGCATCGCCGCGGTGACCAAGGCGCTGCTGCAACTCAAGCACCGGCAGCTGGCGCCGTCGCTGCACGCCGATCCGCTGAATCCGAACATCAGTTTCGAGAACACCCCGTTCCGGGTGCAGACCGAACTCGCGGACTGGAAGCGGATCGCCGGGCAGCCGCGGCGGGTCGGCGTCAGTTCGTTCGGCGCAGGCGGCGCCAATGCGCACGTCATCCTGGAGGAGTTCGGCGTCGAGGATCCGGTCGTCTACGATCCGGCCGTCGTCGGATCGCAGGAAGCGTTCCTGCTGTCGGCCCGCGACCACGAAGCGTTGCGGCGTTATGCGACGCGCATGATCGCGCGGTTGCGCGAGGCCGCGCCGCCCGCGCTGGAGGAGATCGCGTTCACGTCGCAGGTCGGGCGCACGCCGATGCCGGTGCGATTGGTCGTCGTCGCCGACAGCGTGGCGACGCTGGCCGATCGATTGTCGCAATGGCTGGCGCTGCAGCCTTCCGGCGACGGCCGTTCCGGCGCCGGCGCCCATGAACTCGCCGATGTGTATCACGGCAGCATCCGCGAGTTCCATTACGGCGCCGGCGATCTGATCGACGGTCGCGCCGGCGATGCCTTCCTCGACGACCTGCTGTCCGCGCGCGATCTGCCGAAGCTCGCGCGGCTGTGGATCATGGGCGTCGACATCGATTGGTCGCGACTGCGCCGCGGCGCGCGGCCGAAGCGCGTGTCGCTGCCGACCTATCCCTTCGCCCGCGAGCGCTACTGGATCGAGGCGGAAACGCCGCTGTCTTCGCCGCGTCCCATCGAATTGCGCAAAGCCGAGGGACGCCGAGGCGATGCGCGGAAGTCCGCACGGGCCGCGTCCGCGACCGTCGCGGAAAGCCGTCAACGGATGTACTGCCGGCCGTACTGGGCGCCGACGCCGCTCGAGACGCCGCCGCCGTCCGAATCGACCGGTCCGATCCTGGTGCTGGATACCTCGGACGCGCTGTTCCTCGCGCTCCGCGCGCGACTCGGCGAGACGGCCGCCGCGCGCATGGCGCTGGTGGTGCCCGGCGACGGCTTCGCGCGGACCGCGGACGGCACCTATACCGTCGACCCGACGCGCGAGCAGGATTTCCACGCGTTGGTCGAACGGCTCGCCGCCGACCGGCTGCTCCCGGCCCTGGTCGTGCATCGCGGATGCGATGCCGCGGACGACGGGCGCGATGCGGTCGAACGCGGTCTCGCGACCGGCGTCTACGCGCTGTTCCATCTGTGCAAGGCGCTGATGACGCAGAAACAGGCGACCTCGCTGAAGCTGCTGTCGGCGTTCGCGGCAGGCGGTGCGGCGACGCCGCCGCTGGCGCCGGCCATCGCTGGCTTCCTCAAGACCCTGACCCTGGAGAATCCGGGCTATCGCGCCAAGGCCGTCGAGATCGACGGCGTCGGCGGCGAACCCTCGGACGAGGAGATGGCCGCCGCGATCCTGCGCGAGTTGCAGGAACCCGCCTGGACCGCGAACGAAGTGCGCTATGTGCGCGATTCGGGCAGCGAACCGATGCGTCTGACCGGCGAGTTGGTGCCGTTCGTGCCCGCGTCGCCGGGGGGGACGTTGCCGATGCGCGATGGCGCCACCTACGTGATCACCGGCGGACTCGGCGGACTCGGACTGATCTTCGCCGAGTATCTCGCCCGCAAGCATCGCGCGAAGCTGGTCTTGACCGGGCGTTCCTCGCGCGGGCAGAAACAGGCGGAGGCGATCGCGCGGCTCGAAAGCCACGGCGCCGAGGTGCTGTTCGTACAGGGCGACGTGTCGCTGGCCGAGGATGCCGCGCGGATCGTGCGCGAGGCGAAAGTGCGCTTCGGCGCGATCCATGGCGTGATCCACAGCGCGGGCGCCAATCGCGACGCGTTCCTGCTCAAGAAGGACGTCGCCGACTTCGCGGCCGTGCTGGCGCCGAAAGTCCACGGTGCCCTGGCGCTGGACCTCGCGACTCGAGAAGAACCGCTGGAGCTCTTCGCGCTGTTCGCTTCGGTCGCCGGCGCGATCGGAAATCCCGGCCAGTGCGACTACGCCTACGGCAATCACTTCCTCGACGCGTTCGCCCAGCGTCGCGAGACCCTGCGTCGTTCGGGGCTGCGCGCCGGCCGTACGGTCGCGATCGACTGGCCGCTGTGGGAAGAGGGCGGCATGGGCCTGTCGCCCGAGGAGATCCGCCGCCAGGAAGCGCAGGTCGGCGCTTCGCCGCTACCGACCGCAGAGGGCCTGCGCTGCTGGGAGGACGCGCTGCGCGCCGATGCCGCGCAGATCGTGGTGCTCTACGGTCTGCCTTCGCGGATGAGCGGTTCGATCGCGCGCAAGTCCGCCAAGGGCGGCGCCGGCGCCGCGACCCGGGTCGCGGACGTCGATCCGGCGATCCTGTTCGGCAAGATCGAGGACTACCTCAAGGCGATGGTCGGTCGGGAGATCAAGCTCGCGCCGGAACGCATCGCCGCGTCCGAACGCTTCGAATCCTTCGGCGTCGATTCGGTGATGATCGGCAAGTTCAATGCCGAGCTCGAACGCGATCTCGGCGTGCTGCCCAAGACCCTGTTCTACGAGTACGAGACCATCGAGGAGCTGGCGAAGTATCTGCAGCAGTACGCCCGCGACGCCCTGGTCGCGCTGTTCGGCCTCTCCGGCGGCACGCTCGAAGCGCCGGCGGAACCGCTGCCGCACGAAGTCGGATTCGACGTCGACGACCACGACCCGCATGCGGACGAGGCGTTCGACGAACCGGAACGCTTCGCGATCATCGGCATCCACGGTCGTTACCCGCACGCGGCGAATCTCGACGAATTCTGGGAGAACCTGCGGCTCGGGCGCGACGCGACCGGTGCGGTGCCGACGGTGCGCTGGAACAGCGAGGCGCTCTACGACCCCGATCCCGCCGCGTCCGCGGACGGTCGCATCTACTGCAGATCGGGCGGCTTCCTGGACGATGTCGACCGCTTCGACGCGGCCTTCTTCAATATCCCCGCGGACGAGGCGAAGATCGCCGATCCGCAGGAACGCCTGTTCCTCGAATCGGTCTGGGCCGCGGTCGAGGACGCCGGCTATACCCGCGAGGGCATGCGCCGCATGTTCCCGAAGGGCAAGGGCGCGGACGTCGGCGTGTTCGTCGGCGTCACCACCAATTCCTACCATCTGCTCGCCGCGCAGGCGCACGCGCAGGGCGCCGCCGTCCACGCCAGCGCGATGCCGTGGTCGATCGCGAACCGCGTGTCGTACGTGTTCGATTTCAACGGCCCGAGCATGCCGATCGACACCGCCTGCTCGTCTTCGCTGGTCGCGGTGCATCTCGCCTGCGAGAGCCTGCGGCACGGCGAATGCCGGCTCGCGATCGCCGGCGGCGTCAATCTGTACCTGCATCCGGCCAAATACCAGTCGCTGTGCCACCGTCGGATGCTCGCGCTCGAAGGGAAATGCCGCAGTTACGGCGCCGGCGACGACGGCTTCGTCCCGGGCGAGGGCGTCGGCTCGGTCCTGCTCAAGCCGCTGTCGCGCGCGATCGCGGATCGCGACCGCATCTACGCGGTGGTGTCCGGCAGCGCCTACGACCACAGCGGCCGTTCCAATGGCTATTCCGCGCCGAATCCGAACGCGCAGGCGCATCTGATCGCGACCGCGCTGGCGAAGGCGCGGATCCATCCCGAGTCGATCAGTTGCATCGAGGGCCACGGAACCGGCACGCAGCTCGGCGACAGTCTCGAAGTCGCGGCCATGACCCAGGCGTTCCGCAGACAGACCGACAAGAAGCAGTACTGCCCGATGGGCTCGGTCAAGGCCAACATCGGTCATTCCGAATCCGCGGCGGGCATGGCCGGACTGGCCAAGGTGCTGCTGCAGATCCGCCATCGCCAGCTCGCGCCGACGATCCACTGCGATCCGGTCAATCCGGACATCGACTTCGCCGATTCGCCGTTCCATCTGCAGCGTACGCTCACCGACTGGAATCGTCTGCCGATGTATCCGCGCCGCGCGCTGATCAATTCCTTCGGCGCCGGCGGCGTGAATGCCTGCGTCATCGTGGAGGAATACGAGAAGCCGCAGTTCGCGGAGGACTCGCGGCTGCCCGGACCGTATCTGTTCGTGCTCTCGGCGAGGAACGAGGCGCGACTGCGCGATTACGTGGAGCGCCTGCTGGTGCGCCTGCGCAGCGACCGTGCCGATCGCACGATCGACCCGGCGGACCTCTGCTATACCCTGCAGGTCGGTCGCGAGGCGATGGAGGAACGCCTGTCCGCGGTGGTGAACGACATCCCCGATCTGGTCGGCCGGCTCGAAGCCTGGATCCGCCGCGGCGACGCTGCCGGCCTGCATCGCGGCAGCGCCGGTCCGCGTCGCGGCGGCAAGCGGCCGCTGACCCTCGCGATGGGCGAACGCGATCTTGCCGAACTGGCCCTGATGTGGGCCGCGGGCGAGGACGTGGACTGGGACAGCCTGTATCCCGGCGAGACGCCGCACCGGATCGGCCTGCCGACCTATCCGTTCGCGCGCGACCGGCATTGGGTCGCCGAGCCGTCGGCGCCGTCGACGCCCGCCCCCTCCGAAGCCGTCGCGCAGCTGCACCCGCTGATCGGTTACAACGCCTCGACGCTGCGCGAGACCGCTTTCGCGTCGACGCTCCCGGACAGCGCATTCTACGCCCGTGAGCACATGGTCGCCGGCGAGCGCATCTTCCCCGGCGCCGGCTTCCTGGAGATGGCCTGCGTCGCCGGCACCATCGCCGGCGAACGCCGCGTGCGCAGCCTCCGCGATATCGTCTGGGCGCAACCGCTGGGCTTCCGGCGCGGGGCGCAGCACGTGCGGACGTCGCTCAAGCCGATCGGCGATGCCGTCGAGTTCGCGATCGTGTCTTTCGACGACGAGCACGAGACCATCGTCCACGCCGAGGGCCGGCTCGCCTTCCGCGAAGGCTGGACCGGGCCGGCCTTCGCGGCCGAGCGCGTGTCCCTGCAGGCGCTGCGCGAACGCGCGACGCGTCGCGAGGACGGCGCGGCCTGGTACGAGCGCTTCCGCGAGCACGACTTCGAGTACGGTCCGGCGTTCCGCAGCGTCCGCGAACTGTTCGTCGGCGACGGCTTCGCGCTGTCGCGGTTGCGGATCGACGAGCGCCTGAAGTCCGACTACGGCCGGTTCGTCCTGCATCCGAGCATGATCGACGGCGCGCTGCAGACCGTCGCCGGACTCGTCGCCGGCGATGCCGGCGACGCGATGTCGCCGCACGTGCCGTTCGCGCTCGACGAGGTCGAGATCGCGCATCCGATCCCGCAGCAGTGCTACGCGCTCGCCACCTTCGCCGAGGGCGGCGACGCCGGGCGCGCCGGGATCCGCAGGTTCGACATTCTTCTTCTCAACGAAGACGGGGACGTGCTGGTCGCGATGCGCAACCTCTACGTCCGCGCGCTGGTCGCGCCGGCCGCGGGCCGGCGTTCGCCGGCGGTCGCATGAGCGTACGCGTCACTCCCGGGGCGGGTTCGACCCGTTCCCGTTCCGGGCACCCAATCGGTCGTCGTCGTCCCCGCGGACGGCGGCGCCATCACTGCGGGTTCGCGCGGCTCCGGCCATGCGACCCGCGCAGCGGAACGTCAGCACAGAAAAGGAAAACGGTATGACTCTGGTGGGAATCGAGGCGATGAATGCGTTCGCGGGTTGCGCCTATCTCGACGTGGCCAAGCTCGCGCAACACCGCGGTCTGGATACGACGCGGTTCGCGAATCTGCTCATGAAGGAAAAGACGGTCGCGCTGCCGTACGAAGATCCGATCACGTTCGGCGTGAACGCGGCCAAGCCGCTGATCGACGTCATGTCGCCGGAGGAACGCGACCGGATCGAACTGGTCGTCACCTGCACCGAGTCGGCGTTCGACTTCGGCAAATCCATGAGCACCTATTTCCACAGGTTGCTCGGGCTCAACCGCAACTGCCGGCTGTTCGAGTTGAAGAACGCCTGCTATTCGGGCGTCGCCGGCCTGCAGATGGCGTTCAACTTCGTGCTCTCGCAGGTGTCGCCGGGCGCGAAGGCCCTGGTGATCGCCACGGATCTTTCCCGCTTCCTCACCGAGGAGGGCGGCGATGCGCTCACCCAGGACTGGTCGTTCTTCGAACCCAGCGCCGGCGCGGGCGCGGTGGCGATGATCGTCGGAGAGGATCCTCAGGTGTTCCGGATGGACATCGGCGCCAACGGTTACTACGGCTACGAAGTGATGGACACCTGCCGCCCGCTGCCCGACAGCGAGGCCGGCAACGCCGATCTCTCGTTGTTGTCGTACCTCGACTGCTGCGAGAGCGCCTATCTGGAATACGCCAAGCGCGTGCAGGGCGCCGACTATGCCACCAGCTTCGGCTATCTCGCGATGCACACTCCCTTCGGCGGCATGGTGAAGGGCGCGCACCGCGACATGATGCGCAAGATCGCCAAGGCCAAGCCCAAGGACATCGAGGCCGATTTCCAGCGCCGGGTGATGCCGGGCATGACCTACTGCCAGCGCGTGGGGAACATCATGGGCGCGACCACGATGCTGTCGCTGGCCAGCACCCTCGAACACGGCGATTTCTCGTCGCCGCAGCGCATCGGCGTGTTCTCCTACGGCTCCGGCTGCTGCTCGGAGTTCTTCAGCGGCGTCGGCACGCAGGAAGGCCAGGCGCGGGTGCGCGCGCAGCGCATCGGCGAGCAGCTCGATCGTCGCTACGAACTGTCGATGGAGGAATACGAGAGCCTGCTGATCAACAGCCGCGCGGTGAAGTTCGGCACCCGCAACGTGGAACTGGATACCGACTTCATCCCGGAGGCGCGCCGCGCGCACGGCCCCGGCACGCTCGTGCTCACCGGGATCAAGGAATTCCAGCGCCAGTACGACTGGGTGGCCTGAGCGCCGGCGCGGATCCCCCTCCCGCGTCCGTCCCTCGCCGGGGCGGATGCGGGCGCGGGCCGGGCGCGGCCATGAATTCGTATGCAGCGACCCGGACGAAGAGGGCTCGATCCGCCGCAAGTGGTTGATTCGCAATGCTCTAGTGGCCCGGGTGTGCGGGTATAATGACGGGCTGCACGCTGACCGCCAGCGCCGTCCCTCCGTCTCACACCCAGGACCCCTTCATGAGCATCGAACAGCTTGCCGAGATCGCCCGCGCCATGGTCGCGCCGGGCAAGGGCATCATCGCCATCGACGAATCCAATGCCACCATCGCCAAGCGCTTCGAAGGCGTGGGCATTCCCAACAGCGAAGAGAACCGTCGCGCGTATCGCGAGATGCTGCTGACCACGCCGAACCTCGGCGAGCACATCTCGGGCGCGATCCTGTTCGACGAGACCATCCGCCAGTCGACCAAGGCCGGCGTGCCGTTCACCAAGGTGATGATGGACAACGGCATCATCCCGGGCATCAAGGTCGACAAGGGCACGCACCCGCTGGCCGGCTGCCCGGGCGAAGTGGTCACCGAAGGTCTCGACGGCCTGCGCGACCGCCTGAAGGAATACGCCGCGCTCGGCGCGAAGTTCGCCAAGTGGCGCGCGGTCATCAACATCGGCGAGGACATCCCGACCGGCACCTGCATCGACGCCAACGCCCACGCGCTCGCCCGTTATGCCGCGCTGTGCCAGGAATGCGGCATCGTGCCGATGGTCGAGCCGGAAGTGCTGATGGACGGCGAGCACGACATCGAAGACTGCTACAACGTCACCGAGACCGTGCTGCGCGCGCTGTTCGACGCGCTGTACCAGCACAACGTCATGCTCGAAGGCACCATCCTGAAGGCCTCGATGGTCATTTCCGGCAAGGACTGTCCGGAGCAGGCCTCGGTCGATGAAGTCGCCGAAAGCACTCTGATGTGCCTGAAGTCGTCGGTGCCGGCGATCCTGCCGGGCATCGTGTTCCTGTCGGGCGGCCAGAGCGACGAGGACGCGACCGCGCACCTCAACGCGATGAACCAGATGGGCCCGAATCCGTGGCCGCTGTCGTTCTCGTACGGTCGCGCGATGCAGTCCGCGGCGCTGAAGATCTGGTCGCAGGATCTGGTCGGCAACGTCGCCAAGGCCCAGGAAACGGTGTTCGCGCGCGCCCGCGACAACGGTCTCGCCGCGCTCGGTCGCTGGAACGGTTGAGCCGTCGCGGCGCGAACGCGCCGCCGCAGCCCTTCACGACGCCGGCCTCGCGCCGGCGTTCGTGTTTCCGTGAGGTCAGTTTCCGGAGGCTGGCATGGCGCTCGCCCCGGCTCTGCGCCGATCGCCGTTCGTCGGCCCGCGGCGATGTCTTTGCGATCCCGGGAATAGGCGGCCCGCCGCTTCGTTGTATGCCCTGCAGTCACCCATTCCGCAACGGCACAACGAAGGAGTCCCCATGAAGACCCGTTCCCTCCACACCGCCCTGGCCGTCGTCGGCCTCCTGCTGGCGTCCACCGCCGCTCAGGCGGCCGAACTGCGCGTACGCTGCGAGCAACGCGCGGTGCCGGCCCGCGCCAAGGTTTCGGTCGATGCCAGGAACCTGCTCCCCGCCAACGCGATGTACTCCGCGCGGGTGATTTCCGGCGCGAACCAGTCCACCCACGTGCCGCTGACCGCGGTCGGCGACGAGGTCGAGTTCGATTTCGACAGCAACCCGGCCGACATCGCCGCCGGTGCGCGCGCCATCCCCGGCAACTTCATCGTCGGCGGCACCGTGCAGGCCGCGCTGTTCGACGCCAGCGGTCAGATGGTGGCGGGGCCGGTGACCGCGACCTGCCGCATGCGCAACGCGATCAAGGCGTTCTGAAGCGGGGCGGACGTCATCGCCGCACGGCGCGCGTTCCGCTACGGAACGTGCGCCGTCTTCGCCGCGGCGCGCTCGGCGTAGCGACGGTCGATCAGGTCCAGCCCGAGATCCGACGCGGTCTTCAGCGCGGTGAACAGGACCAGCGCCATCGGACTGCTGCCTGCGCCGGCGAAGAAGAGCACGCCCAGATGCATCGGCACGATGCGCAGATAGGGCGTCGCCATCATTTTCCCGAGATTCGGGCAGCCGCGGAGGTCGGCGGCATGCTGCACCGCATAGGTGGCGCGTTGCGACAGCACGAAGGAAAAACCGCAGGCGATGAGCACCAGCGCGTCGAGCGCATCGGCGATGCGATGCTCGGCGAAAAGGAACGCCAGATAGCCCAGGTGGAAGAAGCCGTAATGGAAGGCGAAGAAGGTCGCGGTCGAGCGCTTGCCCGCCTCGGTTTCCGGGACCGGCTTGCCGCCCGACGTGAAACCTCGCGTGCTGAAGCGCGCCAGGGAGAGCATGCGTTTGCGGGCGTACCAGCCGATCACCACGCTCTGGATCCAGTAGGGCCAGAACAGCCAGCCGATGTCCCATGCGAAGAACAGCGCGGCGAGCAGGGTCGCGAGGTTGGCGAGGATCAGGTTGCGTGCGGATGTCGACATCGTTCCCCCCGGCGATGCGGCGCGGCCCCTTCGCGCGGCCCTCGGGGGATGTTCGCATCGACGCGGCGCGCGGTCACGCCCGGACATAGGCCGAAGGTCATGGTCGCGAGCGAAGATCCGTAAAAAAACAGGAAATTCCGGCGCATCCGCAACGATCCGTGCACGAAGCGCGACGCGGGCGTCGCGATCCCGCGGTTACAATCCGGGCATGCGCACGATCGGCCACGTCTCTTCGCGACTCACCTTCCGTCCCGCATTGCGCCTCCCGGCGCTCGCGGCGCTGCTCGCGCTGACCGCCTGCGGCGGCGACGCCCCCGCGGGCGGTGGTCCCGGTGGCGCGCCGGGCGGGGGGGCGGGCGGCGATCGCCCCATGCCGGTGACGACCGTGCGCCTGCAGCCGGAAACGTTCGCCGAGAGCATCGCTGCGATCGGCACGGTCAAGGCCCGCGAGTCGATCACCGTGACAGCCAAGGTCAGCGAACTGGTGCAGGCGGTGCATTTCGACAGCGGCGACGAAGTTCGTGCCGGCGCGCCGCTCGTGACGCTGTCCGACCGCCAGCAGCAGGCCGCGCTGGCCGAGGCGCAGGCTGCCGCCGACGAAGCCGAACGGCTCTTCCGTCGCCAGAGCGAACTGGCCGCGCAGCAGCTGATCGCCCGCGCGCAGCTCGACAACCAGCGCGCCGCGCGCGATGCCGCCAACGCGCGGGTCGCGCAGATCCGCGCCCAGCTCGCCGATCGCGTCATCCGCGCGCCGTTCGCCGGCGTGCTCGGCCTGCGTCAGGTCAGCCCCGGGGCGTTGGTCACGCCAGGCACCGCGGTCGCCACGCTCGACGACCTCGCCCGCGTGTTCGTCGACTTTCCGCTGCCCGAGACCCAACTGTCGCTGGCGGCGCCCGGGCGCGGGATCGTCGGTCGCGCCGCGGCATGGCCCGGGCGGACCTTCGAGGGCGTGGTCGCGACCGTCGACGCCCGCGTCGATCCGTCGACCCGCGCGGTGACCGTGCGCGCCGATCTTCCCAATCCCGAACGTCTGCTGCGCCCTGGCATGCTGGTGAACGTCGATCTGCCCGGTGCCGCGCGCGAGGCGCTGCGCGTGCCCGAGATCGCGGTGGTGCAGGTCGGGCGCGACAGTTTCGTCTACCGGGTGAAGGACGACGGCAGCGTCGAACGCGTCGATGTGGTCGTCGGCGCGCGCGCCGACGGCAAGGCCGAGATCGTGCAGGGCGCGAAGGCGGGCGACCGCATCGTCGTCGACGGCACCGGCAAGCTGCGGCCCGGCGCGAAAGTGGTCGAAGCGCAGGCGGCGGACCCGAAACCGGCAGAGACGGCACCGGTGGACGCGAAAGCGGCCACCGCGCCCGCAACCTCCGGAGGCTGACACCGTGCGCCTGTCCGACATCTCGATCGAGCGCCCGGTCTTCGCGACGGTGGTGAGCCTGCTGCTGATCGTGCTCGGGCTGTTGTCGTATTCGCGGTTGACCCTGCGCGAACTGCCGGCGATCGACCCGCCGGTGGTATCGGTGGACGTGGCCTACCCCGGCGCATCCGCCGGCGTGGTCGAGACCCGCATCACGCAGGTCCTGGAGGATGCGCTCGCCGGGATCGAGGGCATCGAGACGCTGCAATCGCGCAGCGTGAACGGACGTTCGTCGGTCACCATCGAATTCACCCTCGACCGCGACATCGAGGCCGCCGCGAACGACGTGCGCGACGCGGTCAGTCGGGTCGCGGGTCGCATGCCCGAGGAGGCCGATCCACCGGAAGTGCAGAAGGCCGACAGCGATTCCGAAGTGATCCTGTGGTTGAACATGAGCTCCGAGCGCATGGATACGCTGCAGCTGACCGATTACGCCGATCGCTACGTGGTCGATCGACTGTCGGCGCTGAACGGCGTGTCGCAGGTACGCGTCGGCGGTCAGCAGCGCTACGCGATGCGGATCTGGCTCGACCGCGACGCGCTCGCCGCGCGTGGACTGACCGCGGGCGATGTCGAAAGCGCGCTGCGCGCCGAGAACATCGAGCTGCCGGCGGGTCGGATCGAATCCTCCGATCGGGATTTCACGCTCCGGGTCGAGCGCGGTTACCGCAAACCCGAGGATTTCGCGCAGATTCCGTTGGGCAAAGGCGACGACGGCTACGTCGTGCGGCTGGGCGACGTCGCCCGCACCGAGCTGGCCTCGTCCGAGCGTCGCGCCTATTTCCGCAGCAACGGCACGCCGAACGTCGGCCTGGGCATCGTCAAGACCTCCACCGCCAACAGCCTCGACGTCGCCCGTGCCGCACGCGCCGAGGCCGAGCGCATCCAGAAGAGCCTGCCCGAAGGCACCCGCATCTTCGTCGCCTTCGACAGCACCGTGTTCATCGAGGCCGCGGTCGAGCGCGTCTGGTCGACCCTGTTCGAAGCGATCGCGCTGGTGCTGCTGGTGATCTGGCTGTTCCTGGGCAGCGCGCGCGCCGCGCTCATCCCGGCGGTGACCGTGCCGGTGTGCCTGATCGCCGCGTTCATCGCGCTCTATGCCTTCGGCTTCTCGATCAATCTGCTGACCCTGCTCGCGCTGGTGCTGTGCATCGGTCTCGTGGTGGACGACGCCATCGTCGTACTCGAGAACATCCAGCGCCGCGCCGACCTCGGCGAGCCGGCGCTGGTCGCGGCCAAGCGCGGCACGAAGCAGGTCGCGTTCGCGGTGATTTCCACGACCGCCGTGCTGGTGGCGGTGTTTCTGCCGATCGGTTTCCTCGAAGGCAATACCGGGCGTCTGTTCCGCGAACTGTCGGTCGCGCTGGCGGCGGCCGTCGCCATTTCCGCGCTGGTCGCGCTGACGCTCACGCCGATGATGTCGTCGAAGCTCGTGCGTCCGCACGCCGCGGACCGCCCGAATCGCTTCCATGCCGGTATCGGGCGCGCGCTCGACGCGCTGTCGCGCGGGTACAGATCCCTGCTCGAACGCAGCATCGACCGCATCTGGGTGTTCGCGGCCCTGACCGTCGGTGCGTTGCTGCTCAGCGGCGCCCTGTTCAAACGGGTGCCCAGCGAACTGGCGCCGCCGGAGGATCGCGGCGTGTTCTTCGCGATGATCGTCGGTCCCGAGGGCGCCGGCTTCGATTACACCGTCGGCCAGGTGAAGCAGGTCGAGGATGTGCTGCTCGCGCAGGTCGGCGAGGGCAAGCCGCTGCAGAGGGTGAATACCCGCGTGCCGGGCGGCTTCGGCGTCAGCGAGGAAATGCACACCGGCCAGGCGATCGTGTTCCTGCAGGACTGGGACAAACGCGAGATCTCGACCGACGACGTGGTGTCGCAGGTACGCAAGGAACTCGGAGCGCTGCCCGGCGTCCGCGTGAATCCGCAGGTGCGCAGCGGCCTGACCCGCGGCGGCGGTCAGCCTTTCCAGCTGGTGATCGGCGGTCCCGACTATCCCGAACTCGCGCAGTGGCGCGACCGCGTGCTCGCGCGCACGGAGAAGAATCCGGATTTCTTCTCCGCCGATTCCGACTACAAGGAAACCCGTCCGCAGATGCGGGTGTCGATCGACCGCGCGCGCGCCGCCGACCTCGGCGTGTCGGTGACCGAGATCGGCCGCACCCTGGAAACGATGATGGGCAGCCGCCGCGTCACCACGTTCGTCGACAACGGCGAGGAATACGACGTGATCCTGCAGGCCGGTCGCGCCGCGCGCGCGACGCCGTCCGATCTCTCCGCGATCCAGGTCCGCGGCAACGACGGCAGTCTGGTGCCGCTGTCGAATCTGGTGACCATCGGCGAACTGGCCGAAGCCGGCAGCCTCAACCGCTTCAATCGCCTGCGCGCGATCACCATTTCCGCCGGTCTTGCGCCCGGCTATCGCATGGGCGATGCCGTCGCCTGGGTCGAGCAGGTGGTGCGCGAGGAGTTGCCGGAGACCGCGCAGATCGACTGGAAGGGCGAATCGCGCGAGTTCCGCAAGGCCGGCGGCGCCGTGCTGATCACCTTCGCGCTGGCGCTGCTCGTGGTGTATCTGGTGCTCGCCGCGCAGTTCGAGAGTTTCATCCACCCGCTGGTGATCATGCTCACCGTGCCGCTCGGCGTGCTCGGCGCGCTGCTCGGCCTGTGGCTGGCCGGAAGCACGTTGAATCTGTTCAGTCAGATCGGCATCGTCATGCTGGTCGGGCTCGCGGCGAAGAACGGCATCCTCATCGTCGAGTTCGCCAACCAGCTGCGCGACGAGGGCCGCGACGTGCGCGAGGCGATCCTCGAAGCCTGCGCGGTGCGCCTGCGTCCGATCCTGATGACCTCGGTCGCCACCGTGGTCGGGGCGGTCCCGCTGGTGGTCGCCGGCGGTCCGGGGTCGGCCAGCCGCTTCACCATCGGCATCGTGGTGATCTTCGGCGTGTCGTTCTCGACGCTGCTGTCGCTGTTCGTCGTGCCCGCGTTCTATCGCGTGCTGGCGCCCTACACGCGTTCGCCGGAAGCGGTGAAACACCGCCTGGAGACGCTGGAGGCGCAGACCCCGCCGGTGGGCGGGCATTGAGCGAACGGCCGGAGGTGCCGGCGCCCGCGCCGGGTCACGACATCGATGCTGCGGCTGTCCGCAGGCGCCGCGCGGTGCATGCGGTCATGCTGGTTGCCGTCGTCGCGCTCGGTCTCGCATCCCGCGCCTGGCCCATGTTTCCGGCGTTTCTGGGGGGCTATCCCGGCGACGCGCTGTGGGCGTGGATGGTCCTGCTGCTGCTCGGCCTCCTCTGGCCGCGACTGTCGGCGAACCGGCTCGCATGGCTGGCGCTTGCGGTGTCGTTCGCCGTCGAGTCGAGTCAGGCGCTCCATGCGCCATGGCTCGACGCGCTGCGCGCCACCACGCCCGGCCATCTCCTCCTCGGTTCGGATTTCGATCCGCTGGACCTCGTCGCCCTGGCCGTCGGCATCGGCATCGGATACACGTTCGAACACTTCGTGCGCTGACCCGAGGGGCGCCGCGGGGGCGGACGTGCGAACGGCGGTCAGGCCGTTGCGTGTCGGCGATACCGCTCCGCCATCGCGGTGTCGAACGCGCAAAGGATCACGCGAAGGCCTTCGGGCGCGTGGGCGCGCAGGCTGTTGACGGCGATCCCGGCGGCCTGGTCCGGCGGGTAGCCGAACACGCCGCAGCCGATCGCCGGGAACGCGATGCTGGCGACCCCATGCGCCGTCGCCAGTCGCAGGCTCTCGCGGTAGCAGCTCGTCAGCAGCGCCGCTTCGCCCGCGCGGCCGCCTGACCAGACCGGCGCGACGGTATGGATGATCCAGCGCGCCGGCAGGCGGAATCCCGGGGTGATCCGGGCCTCGCCGGTCGGACAGCGCACGAACGGGCGCACGGCGGGGATGGCGCGGCAGGCGGCCGGCAGCTCCGGTCCGGCGGCGCGATGGATCGCGCCGTCCACACCTCCACCGCCGCTCAGCGCCTCGTTGGCGGCGTTGACGATGGCGTCGACGTCCAGGGTGGCGATATCGGCGGTGACGATTTCGATGCGCATCGGATGATGCTAACCCGCTGCGGCGTCGGTGCCGTCGTTGCCCCGATGGGCGAGCCGCCCTGCCGGAGCGGCCCAGCGAAAGCGGCCCGGGCGGGCTATGCTTGGTCGGTATCGGTCGTCGGGGTGGATCATGGACAAGCAGAACGTGCCGCAGGCCGCCTTCGAGGCCCTGATGCGCGGCGACAAGCTCGAGGCGATCAGGCTCGTGCGCGAAGCCTCCGGCGGCGATCTGAAGGGCGCGCTGGATCTGGTCCAGCGGGTGGGCGCACAGATCCAGCAGAGCCAGCAGGCGCAGCGCAAGGGCGAGCATGCCGGGCCGCATCACGTGCCGGAGACCAAGGGCCAGCGCGAGAGCCGCGAGCAGACCGAGCACATCCTCGCCGGACGGCGCGTGCCGACGGTGATGCCCGGCGACAGCGGCGGTCGCGGACCGATCCTGCTGCTGATCATCGCCGCGACTGCGGCCGCGTTCTGGTTCTTCGGGCGCTGAGGACGACCGCGCGGCGTAGAATGCCTGCATGTCCGAACGTAGTCCTTCCGCGCCCGCCGGCGGGCCGCGCCGTCCGCGCGAGACCGAATTGCGCCTGTACGGCCTGAACGCGGTCAAGGCCGTCTTCGCGCGTCGGCCGCAGGCGATCCGCAAGCTTTATCTGGCCGAAGCGCGCATCCCGCAACTGCAGCCGCTGCTGAAATGGTGCGTGGCGAACCGCGTCGGTTACCGCGTGGTCGAGGTCGAGGATCTGCAGAAACTCACCGCCAGCGCGCATCACGAAGGCGTGGTCGCCGAGGTGCTGCGCGAAGAGCCGCAGCCGCTGTCGACCTGGCTGCGCGATCTGCCGCCGGGCCCGTGCTGCGCGCTGTGGCTGGACGGCGTGGGCAATCCGCACAATCTGGGCGCGATCCTGCGCTCGGCCGCGCATTTCGGCGTCGCCGCGGTGCTGCTGCCGAAGCATTCGACCCTCGCGCTCTCCGGCGCCGCCGCGCGGGTGGCCGAGGGCGGCGCCGAAGCGGTGCCGTTCGTGCGTCTGGGCCGCGAGGACAACGCCATCGCGCAGCTGCGCGGCGTCGGTTTCGCGCTCGCCGCCACCGTGGTGCGCGGCGGCGGCGATCTGTTCGCGACGAAGCTTCCGCCGCGTCTGATCTATGTGCTCGGGGCGGAAGGCGAGGGCATGGATGCCGAACTGGCGAAGGCCTGCGACCTGCGCCTGTCGATTCCCGGCAGCGGCGCGGTGGAAAGCCTCAACGTCGCCGCGGCGACGGCGGTGCTGTTGGCGGAATTCGCGCGCGCGGCGCCGAACGCGCGACCGCATCGCTCACGGTAGCCCCGCCTTCGGCGAGGGCGCTCATTCCATCCGCTGGATCGCCTGCAGCACCGCTTCGTACTCGGCGGCTTTGGCCGGGTCGCGGATCATCGACGCCAGGGTCGCCGCCAGCGCCGCGTCCTTCAGCGTCGACACCAGGTTGTCGTGGGTGACGCTGTTCATCGTCCTCAGCGCTTGCGCCATCGTTTCGACGACGCCGTGCATGCCTTCGGCGATGGCCGCCGCGCTGCCGGGCATCCTATCGTCGGAGAACTTCAGCGCGTCCTGGATCCGGGCGAGGGCCGCCTGTCCGGTCGTGTCGGCCTCCGCCCCGGCGTCGGCTTCCGGCGCCGGGGCCGCGACAGCACGAGTCCGAGGGGCAGCGGCCTGCGTGTTGAAGCGTTCGAGCATCGCCAGCAGGCTGGTCAGATTGTCGGTCGCGCCGGTCGGGACGATCCTCTCGGTGGTGCTGGCGGCGGCGGTGGTATCGACGCTGTAGATCTGCATCACGCCCTGGTTCGAGGCGGCCAGCGCCAGCGTGTTCTGCTGCTGCTGCGCGGCGATGGCGTTCTCGAACAGGATGCCGGTCGAATGGGCGAGCGTCTGGTACATCGAGCTCAGCGGAAAGGCGGGCGATTCGTGCACGGCGATGACGTTGCTCTGGGTCACCGCATCGGTGATCTGCGAATTGACGGCGGTGGGATCGGCCATGATCGTCTCCTTGCGATGGCGCGGCGGGGTGGCGACGCCGCGGGCGACGTCGCCGGTGTCCTTGGATGCGACGGGTTACGGCGTCGCCGAGGCCGGCTTCGGCGCGCTGCCGAAACCGCCGTCGGCCGAGGCCGCGAGATACGCGAACACGGCATACGCCGCGGTGTTCTGCGCCAGCGCGGCCGGGTCGATCTTGTCGAGCGTGTCGTCGGGCGTGTGGTGGTAGTCGAAATAGTCGGTGCCGTCCTGTCCCAGCCAGGCCCAGGCCGCGCCCTCGGCGGCGATCGGACCCACGTCGGGACCTGCGCCGCCCTTGGCCATGGCCTCGATGCCCAGCGGTTTCAGCGCTTCGGCGATCCGGGCGACGGCGGCCTGCGCGTGCGGCGCGGCGCCGGTGTTGAAGCCGTAGATGCGGCCGGCGCCGAAATCGCTTTCGGCCACCAGCTGATGTTTCGCGACATCGGCCTTGAACTGCGCGGCGTACGCCCTGCCGCCGTGCAGGCCCTGCTCCTCGTTGGCGAAGGCGATCACCCGGATCGTGCGCGGCGGGCGCTGGGCCTTCGGCAGGCGCGCGATGAGATGGCCCGCGCCCATGGTGATGGCCACACCGGCGCCGTCGTCGATCGCGCCGGTGCCCAGGTCCCAGGAGTCGAGATGACCGCCGATCACCACGATCTCGTCGCGCAGCCGACGGTCGCGGCCGGTCACTTCGCCGATCACGTTGAAGGACTGCGCGGTGCCGTCCCAGCCGCAGTCGAGGGCGATGCGGATGCGCACCGGTTTGCCGAGCGCGAGCAGCCGGGTGAGCTGCTCGGCGTCCGGCAGGGCCAACGCGGCCGAGGGAATCGGGGTCAGCCCCTCGTCGAAGCGGGTGATGCCGGTATGCGGAAAGCGGTGCTGCTCGGTGCCGGCCGAGCGCATGACGTAACCGATGGCGCCGGCGCGGATCGCGGCGCTCGGTCCGCGGCTGCGGATCCGGCTGGCCGGCCCGTAGCCGTTGCCGTCCCGGGCGCGCTGCATGGTGTAGTCGACGAAGGCGATCTTCCCGGCCAGCGAGCCGGCGGGCGCCGCTTCCAGTGCGGCGAGGTCGGCGAAGCGCACGATCTCGCCTTCGACGGCGCCGCCCGGGCTGCCGCCCAGCGCGGTGAGATGCAGCGGCTGCGCGTGGTCGCCCAGCACCTCGCCGCGCTCGCTGCGACGCACCCATTTCGGGAAGGACACCGGTTGCAGCCAGACCTTGTCGTAGCCCAGGGCGCGGAACTTCGCCTCGGCCCAGCGCACCGCGCGGGCGTCGGCCTCGCTGCCGGCGAGACGCGGGCCGATCTCGGTGGTCAGCGATTCGACGGCCTGCCACGATGTGCGATCCGCGAGCGCCTGTTCGCGCAGGGCGGCGGCGGTCGTCAGCGCGGCGTCGGGAATACGGGTCTCGGGTGGCGCTTCCGGCGCGGCGGCGCCGGCGGCGAGGGCGACGCAGAGGGTCGCGGCGAGAGTGCAGGGCAAGAGCGAGCGCAGGCGCATCGGACGCATCGGCGAGATTTCCCGGGCCGGAAAGACGGAAGCCGCGAGCGTATCAGCCCGCGGCCTCCTTCGACCCTGCATCAGGTCATGCCCCGATGGACACGCCCGTATCAGGCGCTTGCCGCCGGGCCATGCCGGCGGCGCGACTCACTTCTTCATCATGTCTCGGATTTCGCGCAGCAGCAGCACGTCTTCCGCCGGGGCGGCCGGGGCGGCTTCCGGCGGCGGCGCGCGCATCCGGTTGATCGCCTTCACCACCAGGAAAATCGCGAAGGCCAGGATCATGAACTGGACGATGCTGTTGATGAACTCGCCGATGCCGAGCACGACCGCAGGCACTTCCTTGCCCGCGGCATCCACCGTCGCTTCCTTCAGGATGATCGCCCATTTCGAGAAATCGACGCCGCCGATGAGCAGTCCGATCGGCGGCATGATGACCTTGTCGACCAATGCGGTCACGATCTTGCCGAACGACGCGCCGATCACGACGCCGACCGCCAGGTCGACGACGTTGCCCTTCATCGCGAATTCCTTGAATTCCGACATCATGCCCATGAACCGCTCTCCCGGAGGTGGATGGTGGGCAGAGTCTAGAACGCGCCGCCGGCCCTGAGGGGCGGCGGACGCTTTTTTTTCAACGCGGGGCGGCGATGCGGCATTCGAGCCGGATGAGGTCGTCGAGGGAGCCCTCGCAGACGTCGCCCGGTTGGAGCGCGGCCACGCCGGCGGGCGTCCCCATGAACACCAGGTCGCCGGCGCGCAGCGCGTAGAGCTTCGACAACTCGTGGAGGATCTCCGGCACGTCCCAGATCAGCTGGTCCAGCCGCGATTGCTGCCGCAATGCGCCATTCACCCGCAGCGACAGCGTGCGCGGCGCCAGCGCGCCGACGTCGGCTGCGGGGACGAGCGCACTGATCGGCGCGGACTGGTCGAAGGCCTTGCCGGTGTCCCACGGCAGGCCCTTGGCCTTGGCCGCGGCCTGCAGGTCGCGGCGGGTCAGGTCGAGGCCGATCCCGTAGCCGAAGATGAGCGCGGACGCGTCGGCGGGAGCGAGCACGCCCGCGGGCGCATCGGCCCCGAGCGCGACCACCAGTTCGATCTCGTGGTGCAGGTCCTGCGTGCCCGGCGGGTAGGCGGCCACGCCGTCGGTCACCAGCGCGTCGGCAGGCTTGAGGAAGAACACCGGCGTGCCGCGTTCGGCTTTCGACGCCGGCGCGGCGGCGCCCATCTCGCGGGCGTGATCGGCGAAGTTCCTGCCGACGCAATAGATGCGACGGACCGGGAAGCGGCCGGAGAGATCGCGCCCGCGCACGGAGACGCGCGGCTGGGCGGGCGAAGGGATCAGATCGATGCGGGGATCGGAGTCGGTTGCGTTCATGCGCGCATGATCGCGCGGGCGCGCCGGCGGCGTCGAGTGCGCGGACGTCGCGTCCGCGGGGTCAGCGGCCGGCCGAGAGCGCCGGCTTGCGCAGGATGCGGTATTCGCCTTCGAGCGTCTTCGCGTCGGCCGCGATCGGTTTGCCGCGACGGCGCCACAGCCGATACAGCAGTCCCGCGGTCAGCATCACGGCGCCGATCGCCAGCCCGATCACCAGCAGCACCGCCAGCACCGCGACACCGAACAGGGCCAGCACGATCCGGAACAGCCGATGGCGCGGTTTGCGCGGCACGAAGAAATCGCGGACGCGATGGCGATGACGGTGGAACACGGAGGAAGCGAACATGACGGCGTGTCGTGACACACTGGAGGGCCGGCGGCCGGTCGCCGCAGTATCGGATGCCCAATGACGGAAGGTGTGAGAACTTCGTTAAGCCCGGCGGCCGCCGGGCCTCTGGTCGCGCTCGCCGATCTGCCGGACGGCGTGCCCGCCGAATGCGAGGCCGAGGTCGACGGTGTGGCGGAATCGCTGATCCTGCTGCGTCGCGGCGATGCGGTGTCCGCCTGGCTCAACATCTGTCCGCACGCCGGCCGCCGGCTGGACTGGGCGCCCGGGAAGTTTCTGCTCTCGAAATCGGGAGAGCTCGTCTGCGCCGCTCACGGCGCCACCTTCGAGCTGTCCGCGGGCGCCTGCATCGCCGGTCCGTGCCGCGGCCAATCGCTGCGTGCGGTGCCGATGGTCGTGGTGGACGGTCTGGTCCGGCTCGGGTAACAATCGACCCGAACCGATCCGTCCCCCGGCCACTGGAGCGTCCGCATGAAGATCCGTACGTCCGTCCCGACCTTCGCCATCGCGCTGTGCGTGCTTCCGGCTTCGGCCGCTCCGCCGCAACCCGCCGCCGGACCGCAATGCTTCGACGCCGCCGAAGTGCGCGAAGCGCGACAGAGCGACGACCGCACCCTGGCCCTGCGCCTGAACGACCAATCGCGGTATCGCCTCGATCTGGCGGAAGACTGCCCGGCCGCACTGCAGCAGGCGCGGCCGGCCCTGGTCAGCCGTGGCGGCATGGTCTGCGGCAATCCCGAGGAATACGTAGATCTCGGCGGCCGCGGTCGATGCGCGGTGGCCGGCGTGGCGAAGATCGACGCCCGCGAATATTCCGAGCTCGCCCTGCGCAGCCAGCGCGGCGCGCGGAAGGACGACGACACGCTCGACACCATCGAAGTGCGCAGCAAGCGCACGCGCGGCTTCGCCGGCACCACCGCCTACTGCCTCGACGCCCGCTACATGCGCGGTTGGCACGAGGACGGCAACGACATCGTCGTCGAAGTCTCGCCCGCGCGCAGTGGCGGCAACCGTTTCTACAAGGTGGAGTTCGGCGGGCAGTGCCCGCAGGTGCGCGCGACCAGCGCGCTGCGCCTGGAATCCGCGATCGGCGGCAACGCGATCTGCGGCAACGCCGGCGATCGCGCGGTGTTCTTCGCCCTGCACGCCGACCCGGTCGGCCTGTCGTCGCCAGACCGCTCGCTGTGCAACGTGAATCTGGTGTATCCGCTTGTGGCCGAGGAATCGCGCGCGGGCCATCGCGACCGCTGAGCGGCGTCCGTCCGGAGCGTTCGGCGACACCGCCGCGCTCCGGACGACGATTCAGGCCATGAGTTCGCCCGTGAGTCCGTCGCGGTGCGGCGCGCCGTCTTCGATGGCATCGACCGGGTCGGCGTACGCCACGATCCAGCCGCATTCGGCCGAGACGGCCCGATCTTCCGCGTGCTGCGAGACGCCGAGCAGGCCGCCGACCAGCAGCATGTCGCACTCCCGCTCGCCCCAGAACACCTTCAGCGGCACCGAAGTGGCGCAGGCGGGAAAGGCGCCGATGCCGGTGCCCTGCGGCGCTCTCCAGAATTCATGGCCGGTCTGCGCGGCATCGATGTCGAAGCGTGCGCGCCAATCGTCGAGATAGGGGTTCGGGATCAGGCGTTCTTCGCGATCACGGACACCGCTGCCACCGAAATCCTTGACGTAGGGGAACAGGACATTCGCCCAGCCGGTCATCACCGCCGGGCCCGACCCGCTGCGGTAGCGGAACATCGAACGCCAGAAGTCGGTGTCGACCTCGCCGCCTTTCGCCCGTTCGAACTGCGCGAGCACCGGGTCCAGCGCCGCGATCCACGACTCGAGGCCGTAGTCGGCGAATGCCGACGCCTTTTCCCGCAGCCTCCGCCAGTCGTCGCCGGTGCCGGTCAGGACGACGCGCGGGATGCCGCAGCCGCACAGCATCATGTATTCGAAGTAGGCCTGGAACGCGTCCATCGCCATCAGGTGCGAGACCGCGCGTTCGAGCGGGCCGCTGGTGCTGAAGTCCGCCTCCAGCAGCGACGAGACGCCGCCGGTGTTCTCGGCGATCAGGCCGGAGAACGCGGAGAACGCTTCGGGCCACGGATTGTCCGCGCCCGGCAGGAAGTCGTCGCGCTGAACCACGAGTTTCTTCTTGCCTTCGTGTTCGACGAAGCGATGGCGCAACGATTCGGCGTGCAGGTTCACATGCAGTGCGAAACCGCGCGCCAAGGTCAGCCAGATCGCGTCCGGCGACAGCCGCAACGGCAGATGCTGGTAGAACGCGATCCGCATCGCCGACAGCAGGGCGTGGTCTTCCTCGCAGGCGATGAGCGGCTGCGGTGGCTTCCACATCGCCTCGACCGGGCGGCGCACCGATGTACGCAGCAGGGCGACATGGTCGACGATCGGCAGCGGGCCGCCCGGCGCTACCTCGGGACTCACGATGAACGTCGTGTCGGTCATGCGCCGCGCGTCGCGCTCAATCGCGCATCAGCGTCGATTTGCCGAACAGGCTTTCCACCAGATCCACCGCCAGTTCGGCGGTGCTGTTGTGGTTGTCCAGCGCCGGGTTGAGTTCGACGATGTCCAGCGAGGCCATGCGTCCGGTGTCGGCGATCATTTCCATCACCAGCTGCGCTTCGCGGTAGTTCGGGCCGCCGGGGACGGTGGTGCCGACGCCGGGCGCGATGCTGGGGTCGAGGAAGTCGACATCGAAGCTGACGTGCAGGTGGGTGTCCGCGTCGAGGTCCTCGAGCGCTTCTTCCATCGCGCGCTTCATGCCGACCTCGTCGATGTAGCGCATGTCGTAGATGTCGAGGCCGTAGTCCTTGACCAGGCGCTTCTCGCCCGGATCGACGGAACGGATGCCGATCTGGCGGATCTCGTCGGGACGCATCGCCGGCGCGCTGCCGCCGAGTTCGACCAGCGCCTTCGGACCGAGTCCGCACAGACAGGCGACCGGCATGCCATGGACGTTGCCCGAGGGCGTGACGTCGCTGGTGTTGAAGTCGGCGTGGGCGTCGAGCCAGATCACCCGCAGCTTCTTGCCGTTGCGACGGCAGTGCCGGGCGACCGCGGTGATCGAGCCCAATCCGAGGCAATGGTCGCCGCCGAGCACGATCGGCATGCGGCCGAGCCGAAGTTCGGCGTCCACCGCATCCATCAACAGCCGGTTCCAGGCGACCACCTCGTCGAGATGCCGGTAACCGTCGACCGGCGGCAGCCAGGGGTTGGTCGGGCCGGCGAGATTGCCGCGGTCGGCCACGTCCACGCCGCGCGCGGCGAGCGCCTCGCCCAGCCCCGCGATGCGCAGCGCTTCCGGTCCCATTCGTGCGCCCCGGTGGCCGGCCCCGATGTCGGTGGGGGCCCCGATCAGGGAGACGGGCGGGAAGATTCGCTGCATGCGGGCATCCGGGCGCTGGGGAAGATGGTGCCGACAGTCCGACTCGAACGGACGACCTACCGCTTACAAGGCGGTTGCTCTACCAACTGAGCTATGCCGGCGCAGGGCACGGGAGGGGCGTCCCGGCGGAGGCCAGATGTTAACAGGCCGGGCTCCGGCAGGCCGCATCCGGCCGGGCCGCAGCGGACCCGACGGTGGGCGAGCCGGGTCAGCGCAGCGCGGCGCAGTCGATGGCGCGCGCCTGGGTCGCGCCGCCGAGGCGTCGCAGCGAGGCCGGGTCGGCTTCGCCGGTCACCGCGAGTTCGATCCAGTACACGATCCGCGCCTCGCCCAAGGGTTGCGCCTGCGCCGGGAAACCGGCCTTGAGCAGGGCTTCGACGTGCTGCCGCGCGCGCGCCTCGGTGCTGAAGCGGCCGAGCGCGATGCTGTTGGCCTCGGCGCCGTCGGCCACGACCAGCAGATCCTCGAAACCGGCGGCGCGGATGCGCGTGGCCGTGGCGTCGGCGGCGGCGCGGTCGGCGGCGGCCGGCAGGAAGACCCGCCAGCCGCGGCCGTCGCCTTCGCGCTGTTCGCGCAGGCGCAGGCGACCGACGATCGGCCGCAGCGCGGTCTGGGCGTTCGTCGCGGTCGCGGCATCGGCGTACGGGCCGATGCGGACGCAGGATTCGGGAGCGGGGGGCGCAGCGGCGGCAGGATCGACGGTCGGGGATGCGGCAGGCGTCGGTGCCGGTCGTGGACGCAGCTCCGGTCGCTCGCCGGCGAGTTGCAGCCGGGCCAGACCCGAGGCGCCGTCTTCCTCGACCGCCATGGGCGCGGGCTCGGCGCGGAACAGCCACCACGCGGCCACGCCCAGGTTCAACACCGCCAGCAACACGATCAGTCCGCGCATCGTCATGCCGGCATTCTCGCCCACGCCGCGAGGCCTTCCAAGACGAGCGCCTGCGCGCGGACGGCATCGGCCGGCAGCGCGATGCCGAGCGCATCCACGCCGCCGCCGTGCAGGAGCAGCGCGGGGTCCGCGCCGAGGAGTTCGGTGGCGTCGCGCCGGGACCGTTCGATCAGCGCGAGCGCGGCGCCGTCGCAACCGCTGCGCAGCGCGTCGGCGGTGTTGTCGGCGAAAGCGGCGAACGCGCCGCCGCGTTCCGGCAACTGTGCGGCGCGGGCGTGCAGGGCCTCGCGCATCAGCGCGGGCGAGGCGGCGATCCGGCCGCCGCGATGCAGCCCGTCGCCGTCGATCAGATCGAGAGTGATCGCGGTGCCGATCCCGACCACCAGCCACGGTGCGCGACCCCGCGCGCGCGCGCCGAGCATCGCGAGGAAACGGTCGGTCCCGAGCGCGTCCGGCTGCGGGTAGGCGATCCGCAGGTCGCCGCAGCGCGGCACGGTGCGCGCGATCGAGATCCGCGCGCAGCGGGCGGTCAACGCATCGAGCAGCGCGACCCGCAGCGCCGGTGCGGCCACGCTGGTCAGCGCGGCGACTTCGAAACGCGCCGGGAGCGCGGCGTCCCAGCCCGCGGGCAGCGCGGCGCCGTCGTGGGCGATCGCGAACGCCTCGCCGCACCGGCCGTCCTCGCGCAGCGACGCGTATTTGAGGCGGGTGTTGCCGAGGTCGAACAGAACGGTGTCGGTCATGCGCGCATCATGCCTGCGCCGGCGCGCGTCTGCGCACGCCGACCTCGCCCGCGCGAAGCGCGATCTCGCCGTCGTGCGTGCGCAGCCGAAGCGCGCCGTCGTCTCCGAGGCCCACGACGACGCCTTCCGTGTCGCGCCCTGCGATCGTCGCCGACACGCGGGCGCCGCGCAGCGCGTCCAGCGCTTCGAATCGCGGCAGGAACGGCGCCAGACCTTCGGCATCGAAGCGATCCAGCGCGTCGGCCAGTGCGCTCAGCAGCGCGACCGCGATCGCATCGCGTCGCGGCAGCGCGGCGCCAAGCAGCGCATGCAGATCGGTCCAGGGTTGGTCGATCGCGGTCGCGGCGTCCGCGGGCATGCGCAGATTCAGCCCGAAGCCGATCACCGCGCGCGCGCGGCCGTCCTGGAGTCCGCCCTCGATCAACACGCCGCCGAGCTTGCGCAGCGCGTTGCCGTCGTCGGCCACCAGATCGTTCGGCCATTTCAGCCTCACCGCCGCGCCGATGCCGTTCAGCGCCTCCGCCAGCGTCGCGCCGACCGCCAGACTGAGTCCGCCGAGCCGGGCGAGATCGCCGTCGAACCGACGCGCGAGCGAACAGTAGAGATTGCCGCCGGCGGGCGAGGACCAGACGCGGCCGAGGCGGCCGCGACCGCCGCTCTGCGCGTTCGCGAACAGGGCGGCGATGCCGGTGTCCGGCGTGCGTCGACGCAACAGTTCGCTGTTGGTCGAGTCGATCGCATCGACGGTCTCGATGACGGCGTAGCGCGAGCGAACGGCGTCGGGCAACGCCGCATGCAACGCCCGCCCGTCGAGCGCACCGTCGGCCGACGTCGAGGTCATTCCCGTCGAGATCATCCCCGTCGACGTCATCCGCGTCGCAGCCATCGGTGCAACAGCCGCGCCTTCTCGAAGCGCGATTCGGTGCCGGCGCGGAGCCGCGCGAGGTTCGCGCGATGGGTGAACACGAGCAGCCCCGCGACCGCGATCGCGAACGCCAGCCGTGGCGTTGCCGCGCCGGTCGCGATCGCCAGCACCGCGGTCGCGCCGCCGGCGAGCACCGTGCTGAGGCCGACATAACCGCTGAGGATCAGCGACAGCAGCCAGACCGCGAGCAGCACGGGGATGGCCATCGGCCACAGCACCGCGATGCCACCGACCACCGTCGCCGCGCCCTTGCCGCCGCGGAAGCCGTGCCAGACCGGCCAGACGTGCCCCAGCGCCGCCGCGAACGCGGTCGCGTACGGCAGCCAGACCGCGCTCGTTCCCGTCGCGAAACGCAGACCGAGCCACGCCGCGAGCGCGCCCTTGCCGATGTCGACGATCACCACGCCGAGCGCGAACTTCGCGCCCTGGGTGCGGAAGGCGTTGGTGCCGCCGGCGTTGCCGCTGCCCATCGTGCGGATGTCCACGCCGCGCAGGCGACCGAGCAACAGGCTGCCGGACAGCGAGCCGAGCAGATACGCGACGACGACCAGCGCGCAGGCCAGCATCGCGTCGTTCACGGTTCCACCTTCACGCAGCGGCCGAAGATCGCATCCGGTCCGGTCCAGCCGTTGATGTCGCCCTTGTCGTTGCCGATCTGGAACCGTTGGCCCTGGATCGCTTGGATCGGATGCAGGGACTTCGCCGCCCCGACCCTGCACAGCACGATGTCGTCGACCCGCAGCGACGCCACGTCGGCCACCGGTTCGACGGTGCACAACTGCCCGGATTCGATTCGACCGATCACGGAGCCGCCGCGTGTGCGGAAAGCGACGGTTTCGTCGCGCGGAAGTCGCTCGATGTCTCCTGTCGCCCAGCCCATGCGTCGCGCGGCTCCGGTCTCGTCGTCGGAACCGGATTATCGCCCGGTCGACGCGCGGGCGGCGGATCGGCGCGCGAGCAGCGCACGCGCGATGCCGCCGAGGATCGCGGCAGCCAGCGGCAACAGCAGCAGGGTCAGCGACGAGAACAACAGCAGCACGATCCAGGCCCGCATTTCGCTGCTCCCGGCGAGCCAGGCGTAGGCGTTCATGCCGATCCAGGCGCCGACGAGGCAGGCCAGAGCGCGCAGGACACCGACGCGCAGCGCGACCGCGAACAGCCCCAGCGCGAGCACGGCCTGACAGGCGAAGAAGCCGCTGGCGTTGTCGAAGGGTTCGAACGTACCGGAGACGGCGTAAGCTGCGGCCCAGCTCAGCGGGCCCAGCAGCAGACCAAGGGCGAACGATGCGAGCGCGCGCATGCCGCGATCACTCCGGCGCCGGCTGTACCGACGCCACCAGCGTGCCGTGTCCGGCATGCGCGCCGATGGCGGGCCCGGTCTCGACCAGGTGCGGTTCGACGATCCGCAGCCGCGCGCGCAGCCCTTCGAGCAGGCGCTCGCCGTCGGCCAGGGCATCGGAATGGCCGACGACGACCCGCAGAGGCGTGCCGGCGCCCAGCGCCTTGCGCACGCGTTTCGCGACGTAGGCGGCGAAAGCCTCCGGCGCTCCGGATTTCGCGATCAGACCGCCGGCCACGGCGAGCCGGCCGTCGGACTTCACTTTCGCCACGGGCGTGAGCCCGGTGAAACGCACCGCCGGTCCGGCCCAGGCGGGAATGCGGCCGCCGCGGACCGCATGGCTGACGTCGCGCGCCATCGCCCAGGTCAGGGTCAGCGGTCGCAGCCGTTCCAACTCGCGCAGGATCGCCTCCGCGTCCTCGCCGGCGTCGGCGAGTTCGGCCGCGCGCCAGGCGAGCAACGCCTGCCCGCCGGCGGCGTTGACGGTGTCGAACACGCGGACTTTCGCGCCTTCGACGCGCGCCGCGGCGTGCTCGGCCGATTGCAGCGTGCCCGATACCGCGCGGGACAGTCCGACGTAGACCACCGCGGGATGATGCGCCGCCAGGAAGTCGAAGGTGCGGCGGAAATCGCCGGGCGGGGGCTGGCTGGTGCGCGGCAATTGTCGCGACGCTGCCATCCGGCGGTAGAACTCCGCGGTCGCCAGGCCGATCTTGTCGAGATAGTCACGGCCGTCCAGATTCACCCGCACCGGCACCACGTGCACGGCGTAGGCGTCGGCGATCGACGACGGCAGGTCGGCGGCGCTGTCGGTGACCACGGCCACCCGCGTCGTGCGGTCGGGACTGCGCGCCTGCAGCAGCATGTCGTCGGCCTTCATGCCCTCGACCGCGGCGAAGGCGGCGCACGCGTCGAACAGCGTCTGCGGCGCGCCGACGTGCGCATGCACGCGCATCCGCGTGCCGCCGCCGGCGAGCACCATCGAGTCGGCGCCGATCGTTTCCAGCGCCGCGCGCAGCGCATCGCGGTCGATCGTGCGACCGCTGCCGCCGTCCACCAGCAACAGGCATTCGGTGCACCAGCGCCGCTCCGGATCCACCGCGTCGTGCGCCGGATGCGCGTCGTGCTCGTGCGTCGCGGGATCGTTCGCCGCCGCGACGCCGGCGCCCATGCGCAGCGCCCGCGGACCGCCTTCGACGAATTCGGCGATGCCTTCGAGCAGATCGACGAAGCCCTGCGCGCCCGCGTCGACCACGCCCGCCCGCTGCAACAGCGCCATCTGCTGCGGCGTGCGCGCCAGCGCGGTGCGCGCCTGCGCCAGCGCGCGCGCGAAGCTGCCGCGCGGGTCCTCGCGCAGTTGCGCGGCGGCCTCCTGCATCGCGTCGGCGAAACTGTCGATCACGCTGAGGATCGTGCCTTCGACCGGCTGCGCGAGGGCGCCGCGGGCGCTGTTCGCCCCGTGGCGCACCGCGGCGGCCAGCGCCTGCGCGTCCAGCGCCGGTTGCGCGCGGGCGTGTTCGGCCACGCCGTGCAGGAACTGGGCGAGGATCGCCCCCGAATTGCCGCGGGCGCCGTCGATGGCGTCGTCGCCGATCCGCCGGAGCAATTCCCCGATGTGGCGGCTGCGCCGGCTCAGGGCGCCATTGAGCAGGCTGCCGAGGGTGAAGGCGAGATTGTTGCCGGTGTCGCCGTCGGCGACCGGGAAGACGTTGATGCGGTTGAGGCCGTCCCGTGCGGCGATCACCCGGCGGGCGCCCGCGATCAGCGCACGCCGCAGGGTCGCGGCGGTCAGGGCGTTCGGCACGGCGGCCTTGCCGGGAGCGGAGTCGGCCGCGACGGCATCCGGCTGCGGGCCTGGGGCTGGGGTGTTCACGGCGCGAGTCTGCCGCAAGTTCGGCCCTCCTGGATGTTGCGCCGCAGCAAGCCGCCGTTCATCTTCCGGTCGCACAGCCGCCGTCACATCCGCGCTATAGTCGGTGTCTTGTGGGGACTGTTCCCCACCCTCTGGACGCCGTCATGCGCCGCTCCCGCCAAGCCTCGTTCATGCTGTCCACGCTCGTCCTGATCGGATTGTCGATCAGCCTGCCGGTCGCTGCGCGCGCCGCCGCGATGATGGGCGCGAACGGCCAGGCTGACGAATGCCCGGATGTCGCGGGCGCCGACGACCAGGCGGCCGATCCCCAGCGCAGCGCCAAGCCGGCGGCCGCCAAGCGCGGCGCGGCGCCTGCGCCGACGAAGGCCCGCCCGGCGGATCGCGATGCCAACGCCACCGCTCCGGTGCGCGGCCCGCGCTGGCACCGGTTCCTGCCGGGCATGTTCCGCTGAGCGACCGCGTCGTTTGCGCTGGCTTCGCGGGCTCTTCGCCCCCCATTCCCACTCTTCCCGATCCGACGACGTCCCCGACCCCGCCGTGTGGGGTCGTGTCCGCGTCGAGGTGCCCTGGATCGCCGCGCTGGACGATGCGCGCCAGGCCCGGCTCGCGACGCTGACCGCCCGCTTCCTGCGCAGCAAGACGATCACGCCGGTCGACGGCCTGATCCTCGACGATGTCCGGCGCTGCACGCTCGCCGCGGTGTGCAGTCTGCCGTTGCTCGAATTCGGCGCCGAGGGCCTGCACGGCTGGTCGCAGCTGATCGTCTATCCCGACGCCTTCCGCGCGCACCGCGAACATATCGACGCCGCCGGCGTGATGCACGAATGGGACGACGATCTGATCGGCGAGGCCTGGGACGCCGGTCCACTGATCCTGTCCTGGGCCGATGTCGAGGCCGATCTCGCCGAACCCGACGCGGGTTTCTGCGTGGCGGTCCATGAAATGGCGCACAAGCTCGACGCGCTCGACGGCGCGCTCGACGGCACGCCGCCGCTGCCGCGCGCATGGCAGCGCGAGTGGGCGCACGACTTCCAGCGCGCCTACGACGATTTCGTCGACGCGGTCGACGCCGGTCGCGACACCGCGATCGACCCCTATGCCGCGGAAGCCCCGGAAGAATTCTTCGCGGTCTGCAGCGAGTATCACTTCAGCGCGCCGGCGCTGCTGCGCGAGACCCTGCCGACGGTGGCCGCGCATCTGGAGCGGTTCTACGGCAGGAGCCCGTTCGATCGCGCGTCGGCGTAGGTCGGATCCGGTCTTACAGCCCCGGCGGCAGCGTCACCTCGAAACGGGCGCCGCCGAGCTCGTCCGAATCGCCGACGTGCAGTTCGCCGCGATAGCTGCGCACGATGTCCTGCACGATCGCCAGACCGATGCCGTGGCCCTGCACGCGTTCGTCGCCGCGCACGCCGCGCTGCAGCACCAGCGCGATCTTCTCCTCGGGGATGCCGGGACCGTCGTCCTCGACCATCAACTGCAGGCCGGGGCGGCGGTTCGGCGCGTTGGCGCCGGCCTTCGCGGTCAGCAGCACCCGCGACTTCGCCCACTTGAACGCATTCTCGAGCAGATTGCCGAGCAACTCCTGCAGATCGCCCTTTTCGCCGTAGAAACGCGCTTCCGGGTCGATCTCGAATTCGCAGAACACGCCCTTGGCGGCGTAGACCTTTTCCAGCCCGCGCACGATCTCCTCGGCGTTCGGTTCGATCGCCAGCGGCGCCGCGAACAGCTTGTGTCCGCCCGAGGCGGCGCGGCTCAACTGGTAGCCGACGAGATCGTTCATGCGCTTCAACTGCTCGCCGAGCTCCTCGCGCAGATCGGGGCCGTCGGCGCCGTTCTCCAGTCGCGTGCGCAGCACCGCGAGCGGCGTCTTCAGGCTGTGCGCGAGGTCGGCGAGGATGTTGCGCTGGCGATCGAGGTTCTCGCGCTCGCTCTCGATGAAGGCGTTGATGCTTTCGGTCAGCGGCTCCAGCTCGCGCGGGTGCCGTTCGCTCATGCGCGCGGCGCTGCCGCGCTGCACGCGCTTGAGTTCCTCGATCACCCGCCGCAGCGGCAGCAGGCTCCAGCGCAGGACCAGCACCTGCAGCAGCAGCAACAGCACGCCGACCGCGCCGAGGTAACCCCACAGCGCGCGCCGGAACACCACCAACTGGTTCTGCAGCCGCGAGGTGTCCTCGACGATGTAGATCGTGTACGGCACTTCGTCCGACAGATCGTCGCCCGGCCATGCCAGACCGTAGCCGTAGCGGTAGGCCATCGAACGCGAGCCGTTCGCTCGGACGATCTCCATCGGCCCTTCGAAGATCTGCTGTTTGGGCGAAAGCATCTTCACGTCCGGCAGTTCCGGGCCCTGCGCCGAATCCGACTCCCATACCGCGAACGGCAGCACGATCTGCGCGTACAGGCCGCTGCCCGGGCGCTTCAAGCGCGGATCGGGCAATTGGCTTTCCATCGGCGGCACCAGATCGCCGCCGCGGAGGAACTCGGTCTTGCCGGCGAAATCCAGCGCGTAGTCGCGCAGGCGCTCGCGCATGATGTTTTCGGCGGTGTTGAGGAACGCGCGATCGAGCGCATAGCCGGCGAGCGCCAGGAACGCGATCAGGCCGAGACTGGCCGCCAGCAGCTGTCGCGTCTGCAGCGAGCGCGGGCGCCAGTGGTAGAGCCGTTCACGCTTGGGCACGACGGGGATTCCGGGCGACGGACGCGACGACGCCGCGCCTCATCGGCGCGGCGTCGGGGGTGGGGCGCGGGCCGGCGTTCAAGCCTCTCCGGTACGTGCGATCGCGAAGCGATAGCCGCGGCCGCGTACCGTTTCGATCGGCTTGAGGGTGCCTTCGGGATCGAGTTTCTTGCGCAAGCGGCCGATGAACACTTCGAGCACGTTGGAATCGCGGTCGAAGTCCTGCTGGTAGATGTGCTCGGTGAGATCGGCCTTCGACACGAGCTCGCCGGCATGCATCATCAGGTATTCCAGCACCTTGTACTCGTAGCTGGTCAGATCGACGTTGCTGCCGTGGACGCTGACCGTCTGCGCGGCGAGATCCAGCGTGACCGGGCCGCATTCGAGCGAAGGCTTGCTCCAGCCGGCGGCGCGACGGACCAGGGCGTTGATGCGCGCCAGGAGTTCCTCGACGTGGAAGGGCTTCACGAGGTAGTCGTCGGCGCCCTGTTTGAGGCCTTCGACCTTGTCCTGCCAACTCGACCGCGCGGTGAGGATCAGGACCGGGAACTGCTTGCCCTCGCCGCGCAGGGCCTGGATCAGTTCCATCCCGGACATCTTCGGCAGGCCGAGGTCGATGATGGCGACATCGAACGGCACCTCGCGGCCCATGTACAGGCCTTCCTCGCCGTCCTGGGCGGTGTCCACCGCGAATCCTTCGCGTTTGAGCCGGGCGGCGAGGGTCTCGCGGAGGGGGGCTTCGTCTTCGACGAGGAGAATGCGCATCGATCGCTCCATGGCCGGCGGGGGACCGGCGTTTCGTTCAGGATCGGAGCATAGCCGTGCGCATCGGGTGGCGAGCGCCCGCGCCCAGTGCCGTTCAGATTTCGCTTAGGAGGGTTTCCGCGTCGACGCGGCAGACAAGCGATCAGTCTTCGCGGCGGCGCGGCGGGTTGCCGTCGCGCGAGGGCGGGCGGCGCGGATCGCTGGAAGGCTGGGGGTCGTCCATGTAGATGCGGACCCGGCCTTCGTCGTCGACCACCTTGATGCGGGTGACGTCGCGGCCGTCGTACTGCATGCGTTCCGCGCTCAGCACCTGGCCGCGATTGGCGCGTTCGATGCGGCGAACGGCGTCGGAGACCGAGTCGTCCTGGCGGTTGCGCTGGGGGTCCGGTGGAGGGGCGTCGTCCTGGCGCCCGCGACCCTGCTGGGCGGCGGCCGGCAGCGCGGCGCCCAAGAGGGCGGCGACCAGAAGGACGAGCGACAGGCGGCGGAGCGACATCGGCAGGACTCTGGAGTGGGCGTGCGACGCGGATGGAACATAGCATCGCGCTTGGGATGGGCATTCTCGAAAGGAGGCGGTGAATCCGTCCTTAACTTTTTCTTACGGATCGGTCGGGGCGGGGTCGGCATTCAGTCGGCCGGCCGATTCGCTCAGAAGATTTCCCCGACGCAGCAGCGCAGGGACCCGCCAGCGGCCTCGATCGCGTCCAGTTCGACGCTCCGCACCGCGAACCCGGCCGCCTCCAGCGCCGCCCGCGCGTCGTTGCCGAGGGCGCGCTCCGCGGTCCGGCTCATCCAGACGCTGTCCGGGGAGACCGCGATGGCGTTGCCGGCGTAGGCCGCCCGTTCCGCGGGGGAGAGCGGGATCGCGTGCGGGGCGTAGAGCGAGGCGATCGCGTCGACCACCGCCGGGTCGACGAAACCGTCCGGGCAGAACAGGAGCGCCCGTCCGGCCAGGACCGCCATCACCACGTTGGTGTGGTATTCGCCGGGCGGGAGATCGAACAGCAGGGTCGCGCGCAGGCCGAAGGCCTCGTGCATGAGCCGCGCGCCGACCTCGTCGCAGCGCTCGGACAGGCCGCAATAGCCCAGTCCACGGGCGCGGTCGATCACCAGCGAACCGGTCAGCTCGCAGGCGTGCGGCTGCGCGGAGAGGTCCATCTCGGCGTAGCCCAGCGCGCCGCAGAAGAACTGGCGGATATCCGCGCGGGTGGCTTCGCGCTGGCGCACGGGATGGCGCATGCGGCCCACGATCAGCCGGCCCGGAGCGGTCGCGAAGACGTTGTTGGGAAAGACGGCATCGGGCGTGAGCGGATCGCCGGCGAAGCAGATCGTCGGCAGCGCGCCGGACAGCGCGCGCTGCAGTTCGCGATGCTGCTCCGAGGCGCGGGCCGGATCGAAGGCCCCGGCGTCGGCCATGTAGCGGTTGTCGCTGGCCGATTCGACCGCGAGGCCGAAGCCGTCGGGCGCGACCAGGAAGGCGGCGTTGGCGGTGGCCGGACCGAAATCCGGGGCGCAGTCCCGGGCGATGGTGAGGAATGCGGCGATGTCGCGGGTGAGCATGGGGGAGGCGTTCGGAGGGAAGGGCGTCAGGCGGCCATCGCGGCTTCGCCGGCGGCGGCCAGCGCGCGTTCGATCAGGTCCCAGCGGGCGCCGGGGCGGTGCGCGTCTTCGCTGAGGATCCGTCGGAACGCGCGACCGCCGCGTTCGCCGTGGTACAGGCCGAGGATGTGGCGGGTCATGTGTTTCAGCGCGGTGCCGCGCGCCAACTGCGCTTCGACGTAGGGCCGCCATGCGCGCAGGAGTTCGCCGCGAGCGCGGGACGGCGTTCCCGACCAGGCGGCGTCGAGACGGTGCAGCAGGTAAGGATCGTGATAGGCGGCGCGACCGAGCATCGCGCCATCGACATGCGCCAGATGCGCGCCGGCTTCGTCGGCATCGGCGATGCCGCCGTTGACGATCACCTGCAGGTCGGGACGTTCGCGCTTGAGCCGGTAGGCCCAGCCGTAGCGCAGCGGCGGCACCTCGCGGTTTTCCTTCGGCGACAACCCCTGCAGCCAGGCGTTGCGGGCGTGGATCACGAACATCCGGCAACCGGCGGCGGCGATGGCGTCGATGAAGCCGGCGAAGCGATCCCATTCGTGGTCGTCGTCGACGCCGAGCCGGCATTTGACCGTGATCGGGGTCGACGGCGCGGCTGCGATCATCACTGCGACGCAGTCGGCGACCAGCGACGGCTCGCGCATCAGGCAGGCGCCGAAGCGCCCGGCCTGGACCCGGTCCGAGGGGCAGCCGCAGTTGAGGTTGATCTCGTCGAAACCGTGGTCGGCGCCGATCCGCGCCGCCTGCGCCAGCGACGCCGGCTCGCTGCCGCCGAGCTGCAGCGCGACCGGATGCTGGGTGTCGTCCTTCGCGAGCAGTTTCGCCCGGTCGCCCTGGAGCACGGCGTTGGCGTGGACCATTTCGGTGTAGAGCCGGGCGTGCGGCGCCAGCAGCCGATGGAAGTTGCGGCAATGCGTGTCGGTCCAATCCATCATCGGCGCGACGGACAGGCGCAGTTGCTCGACGGGGATGGCGGCGCTCGACGACATCCGCCCATTGTACGGACCCGGGGCGTCGACGCCGTCGCCCGTGTTCAGCGTGCCGGCAGCGGCAGCAGGCCCCAGCCGTAGACCGGATCGCGTCCGCGATCGCCCAGATCGACCGCGCGGACGCGCAGGGCGCCGACTTCGGTGCCGGCGTCGCCCGGTCGCGCCGCGCGATAACGACGGGCGACGATCGCCGCGACCAGCGGCGCCGCGTAGGAGGTGCCGGTGACGTAATCGGTGCGTCCGGCGCCGGCATCGACCGGCACGCGCACGCCGAATGCGGCGAAATCCACGTATTCGCCGCGATTGGCGCGGCGGTAGACGCGACCGCCGGCATCGACCGCGGTCACGCCGATCACGTCGGGAAAGGCGGCGGGGTAGGCGGGCGGCGCGGCGGGGCCGTCGTTGCCGGCGGCGGCGACGATGACGCTGCCGCGCGCGATCGCGCGTGCGACCACGTCCGAGAGCAGCGGGCTGTGCGCGCCGGTGATGCTGACGTTGATCACCGGCACCCCGTGCGCGGCCATCCAGTCGATGCCGCGGGCGATGGACTCTGCGGTGGCGATCGGCGCGCCCTGCGCATCGGTCTGGAACACGTCGGCGACATCGACGCGAACGCCGAGGCGGACCAAGATTTGCGCGACGTGGGTGCCGTGCGGGCGCGGCGTGTAGCGACCGCCGAAGCTGCGGGAGGACGCGATGCGTCCGGTCAGCCCGGGGGCGGACGCATCGGCGCCGGTGTCGATCACGCCGACGCGGATCTCCGCGTCTGCGCTTCCGGCCGCGACGCGTGCTGGTGGGGCGGCGGCGCCGACGGTGGATGCTGCCGACGCGCTCCGGTCGCCCGAGAGGCGGTAGACGTAATTGGGTTCGGCGCCTTGTGCGCCCTGCAGGGCGCGGACCGCGGCGATATCGGCATCGACGCTGCTGCCGTCCCGAATGCGCACGCGTACGACCGATTGTTCGAGGCTGCGCAGGTGTCGCACCGACAGCGGGACGAATCCCGCGGCGGTCAGCGTTTCCGGCAGTCGGCGGTCCCCGCGGACGAGGAATTCGCCCTTGCGCCGCTCGCGACCGTCCTGGCCGGTTTCCACCTGGACGGGGTCGCGGTCGCCCGCGGCGGCCGTCGCATCGTCGTCGTCGGAGTCGTCGTTTGAATCGTCGTCGGCGTCCTCCGCGTCCTTCGCGGCGTCCTCGGCGGCTTTCGCAGCCTCTTCCGCAGCGTCTTCGGCTTCT
>JBMOOY010000002.1:0-4403 GCA_049324395.1 Pseudomonadota bacterium | reverse complement strand
CATAGGAGGCGGTCAGGTCCGGAGCCACTGATCGGCGGCGAGTGGATCCGTAGAGCCAGCTGACCGGCGCGGAACAGCGGCGGCGGAGATTGGATCCACCGTGTCCGGAGTCGTTGTGCGACGACGGCGGTGATGTCGATCAAGGAACGCTGCGTCGTGTGCCGTGTTTCTTTCCGGCCGCAGCGTGCGAAGCAGCGACTGTGTGGCAATCCGGGTTGTCGTCGCGCGCACCGCAATCGGTTGGCGCGACGACGACGGCGGCGCGATCTGGAGCAGGCACGTGCGGCCGAACGCGAACGGCAAGCACGGCGGCGAGCGCGCGTGGACGAGACGACGGCGGCCGTGACGGCGCCGATGTCACGCGCCAGGAGCGATCTGGAAGCGATGGAGATGGTGCAGGAAATCCAGAAAAAGCTGGCAGGACTGGAGCGCTGCGTGGCGCGGATGTCACGCGCCAGGTCGACCGCGCAACGCGGCGAATCGGCGGCGGAAAGCAGTGGATTTCGTGGTTGACGGCAAGCGCTGTCACGCGCCAGGAGAAATTTCTTCGACGGCGAATCGACAAGGGAACGGACGGTGATCGGTGGCAGCGATGTCACGCACCACGTCGACACGAGACGTGAACGTCGTCAGTGTGGCGCGGTGGACGCTACCTCGCCGACGAGCACCGCACTTGAGCTGACCGAGCTGGGCGAGCGGCTTTCGCCACTGCGGCTGCGGTCGCCGGAAGCGCTGCGGGCAATGCAGCAATCGCTGTCCCGCGACGGGCAGCTGGTCGCGGTCGTGTGTAGCCGGCACGCGGGGACGATCGAGCTCGTCGACGGTTTCAAGCGTTTGGTCGGGGCACGTGAGCTCGGCTGGCCGACGCTGCGCGCCGAGATCCACGAGGTCGCCGGACCTGCGACCAAGCTCTTGCTGTGGCAGAGCAACACGCGCCAACCGCTGACGCCGCTCGAGGAGGCGTGGCTGGTACGGGCGCTGTACCGCGACGACCGACTCTCACAGCCGCAGATCGCGCAGCTGCTCGGTCGTCACAAGAGCTGGGTGTGTCGCCGGCTCGTGCTCGCCGAGGAGCTGGTCGAAGGCGTCGAGGCGAGCGTGCGCCTGGGGCTTCTATCTGCGACCGCCGCGCAGGAGGTGGCGCGGTTGCAGCGCTGCAACCAGGAAGCGTGTGCCCACGTGATCGCGCGGCGCGGTCTGACGACGCGGCAAACGATGCTGCTCGTCGATCGACTGGTCGCCGCGCCCGACGAACGCGCGATCGCGGCGCTGCTCGCCGAGGCCGAGAAGATCGCATCGCCAGCGGCACCGACGACGCGACGTCCGCCGATGACACCGAGCGAGGCGATCGTCGCCGATGCTGATGTGATCGGGAGCCGAGCGGCACGGCTGCACGCGCGCTTGTTGGAGCGACCGCTCGCGAACGGTGGCGCCGAGGCCGAGCAGGTCGTGACGCGTCGGCTCGTCGAGCTGCGGCGCGTGGTCGGCGCGCTGCATCAAACGCTCACGCAGATCGCCGAGGCGCACGAGGTGCCACATGTCGCGTAGTCCCGAGGAGGTGGCGCACGAGGTCGTCCTCTTGCACCGCCAGGGGATGAGCGATCGCGCGATCGGCCGCGCGCTTCGCGTCGGTCGCAACCGGGTGCGGAAGATCTTGCGCACGCACGAGGCGGCGCGCGGCGGCGAGGTGGCACCGACGGCGCTGCCGCCGGCGCCGGTGGCTCGACCGTCTATGCTCGACGAGCACGCGGGCTTCATCGCGGATCTGCTCGCGCGATTTCCCAACATGACCGCGCAGCGGATCTACGAGGAGCTGTGCGCTCGCGAGGACGTGCCCTTCGAGGGCAAGTACACGATCGTCAAGAAGTACGTGCGTGCGACCCGGCCACGGCCGGCGGTGAAGGTGTCGACGCCGGTGGACGAGCCCGAGCCCGGCAAGATCGCCGAGTGCGACTGGGCGACGATCAGCGTCGACTTCAAGAACGGCACCAAGCGCAAGCTTCAGGTCTTCGGCTACACGCTGGCGTACAGCCACCGGCGCTACTACCGATTCTACGACCGCGCCGACTTCCACGCGCTGCTCGACGGGCACGTCGAGGCATTCGACCACGTCGACGGCGTCGCCGAGGAGTGCAAGTACGACGGGCAGAAGACGGTGGTGCTGCGATGGGAGGGCGCGCAGCCGATCTACAACCCGCGCTTCGTCGCCTTCGCAACCTACTATCAGTTTCGGCCGCAGGCGTGCCGGCCCGGTCATCCCAACGACAAGCCGCACGTGGAGCTGAGCTTTCGCTCGCTGCGGATCAGCTTCTTCAACGGGCGTGACTTCCACGACCTCGACGACCTCAAGGCGCAGCTCGCGCGGTGGTCGACGAACATCGACGACGAGCGTCCGCAGCGTCGAAAGCAACGGCGCACGCCGCTGGAGTTGCACGCCGAGGAGCAGCCGCAGCTGATCCCGCGGCCTCGTCACTCCTACGACACCGCCCGCGTCGTCTACCGCGTGTGCGACCTCGAGGGCTTCGTGGCGTGGGACGGGAACCGCTACTCGCTGCCGGTCGAGCACGTTACCGATCTCGTGCCGGTGCGGATCACGCAGCGGGAGATCTTCGTGTACGGCCAGAACCTCAAGCTGATCGCACGCCACGAGCTGCGACGCCGCGGCGGCGGCGAGCTCGTCATCGCGCCGGGGCACCGACCTCGAGCCCCGCGCGGCGCTGGGCTCGATCAGCTGCGGGTCGCGTATCGCGACCTCGGCGACGGCGCCGACGATTTCCTTGTCGCGCTCGAGCGCGCACAGCCGCGCTCGGCCGCCTACCACGCTCGGCAGATCTTGTGCTTCCGCGAGCGCTACCAGACCGGCGACGTCCTCGCGGCGATGAACCACGCGCGCCAGTACGGTGCTTTCGAGTACCGCGCCGTCGAGCGGATCCTGATCGCGCGGGCCGCGCCGCGCCGCCTCGACGAGTACGTGGCGGAGGCGACCGAGAAGAAGCTCGCGGCGGTCGTGCAGCAGAGCCGCACCGAGCCGCGCGACCTCTCCGCGTACGACGCGCTGCCCAACTGGTCGCGATCTGCGACCGAGGAGCCCGCATGCCCAAGCCCAAGCCCGTGCGATCCCGACGACGACCCAAGCCGCAGCCCCGCAAGGAGGCCGGACTGCTCGAGCGACTCCACGATCACCTCGACCGACTCGGACTGAAGGAGCTCGACGGCAGTCTCGAGACGCACCTCGCGTGGGCGCACGAGCACGGCCCCGACGCGCTCGTCCTGCTCGAGCGCGTGTTTGGCGAGGCGGCCCAGTATGTGCGCCAGCGCCGCGTCGAACGCCGCATCGACCTATGCGGACTGCGCGTCCGCAAGACGCTCGAGGCCTTCGACTGGGCGTTTCAGCCCAAGCTCAACCGCTCCTTCGTCGAGAGCCTCGCGACGCTCGCCTTCGTCGACAACCACGACGACCTCTTGATCACCGGCAAGAGCGGAACCGGCAAGAGTCACATCCTGCAAGCCCTCGCGCTGCGCGCGTGCGAGCGCGAGCTGCGCGTCTGCTACACCCGCTGCGTCGACCTGATCGACGATCTCTACGCCGGCCTCGCCGATCAGACCTACGAGCGCCGGCTCCGGAAATGGGCGCGCGCCGAATGGCTCGTCATCGACGACGTGGGGCTCGGTCAGCTGCGTCGGCGGGACGACGAGCCGACCGCGGCGCACATGCTCTTCAACCTGCTCGACAGCCGACACGAGCAGGCGCCGACGGCGCTGACCTCGAACATCAAGCTCGGTGAGTGGGGCAAGTACCTCGGCGATGCCACGCTCGCCGCCGCGATCCTCGACCGCTTCGCGATGACGGCGATCCGCATCGACATCGACGGCCCCAGCTACCGCGACTACCTCGCCAAGCGACGCGCGAAGGACCATGGCATCGTCGACGCCGACGCGTAGACGCGCGGCTACGCTCGCACCCGATCCGCCCACGCCGCACCAGCTCCTGGCTGCGCCCGAGCTCGCCGTGCTCGATGCGCTCCAGCACCTCCTCGAGCTGACCGGCCGCGCGCTGGTCGCGGCCCACCCCGAGCTCCTCGGCGAACGCTCGCTGCTCCACCCGCTCGATCCGCAGGCGACGCTCGCCCATCGCCTGATCCGGAATATGGCGCTGCTCGCGAATGCTACGACGCGCTATCAGGCCGCCGTCCTCGCCGTGCTCCACGAGTCCGACACGGACCCGGGCCACGACGACGACGACTTCCCCTTCTGATCCTCGTCACGGACCCGGGCCACGACGGCGACTTCTGATCCTCGTCGCCGACGGCGACTCCTGATCCTCGTCGCCGACTGGCGCGCTGCGGCCATCCGCGAGCTCGGCAACCGAAGTGGATCCGCACCGCCGCCACACTGGATCCGAT
>JBMOOY010000001.1:11941-41344 GCA_049324395.1 Pseudomonadota bacterium | reverse complement strand
ACCGTCGCGTGTTCGTGGACCGGAACCAGGCGGTGAACCAGTCGGTGCAGCAGAGCACGCAGTTGCTGCAGACGGCGCCGACGCCGGTGCAACCTGCGCCGCAGCAGAGCTCGCAGGACCCGCAGCGGCAGGACAATCCCACCCGCGGTTCGCTGGTGGCCTGATGCGCCATGGCGGGGCGCTCCGGCGCCCCGTCCCTGCGTCTGCCGATCACCAGAAAAAACGAAAGCCCGGCGTCGGAGCCGGGCTTTCGCGTATCGCGGAATCTGGTGGGCGGTGCAGGGTTCGAACCTGCGACCCTTGCCGTGTGAAGGCAATGCTCTACCGCTGAGCTAACCGCCCGATGTTCGGGGCGGCCATTCTACGGAGCCGGTCCCGCCGAGGCAAGTCGGCCGGGCCGACCGGCCGGTTTCACTCGATCTCCGAGCGGGCGTAGGCGGCGTCGAGGGCTTCCATCGCGTCGAGCGGCTTGGTCTTGGCGGCCTTCTCGTAGGCCGCAGCGGCCTCGTCTTCCTTCTTGTCGCCGTGGAGCAGCATCATCACGTTGCCATGCTCGATCAGGGCGATCGGCGAGGTCGGCGTGAGTTTCAAGGCCTCCTTGATGTGCTTTTCCGCTTCTGCGGCCTTGGCGCCGTAGGTCAGGCCGCCGATCATCGCACCGATCTTGGAGATGATCTCGGCGTGGTACAGGGCCATCGCGGTATGCGCCTCCGCGTGCTTGGGGGCGAGTTCCAGCGCGGTGTCGAGCGAGGCGCGGACCTTGCCCGCGATGCCTTCCTTCAGCGCCTTGGTGATCGAGAGGCCCTGGCTGTAGCGACCGAGCGCGAACGCGTGGCGGTAATGGCTGTTGGCCTCCTCGGGCAGGGCCTTGATCGCGGCTTCGGCCAGATTCGCGGCCTGTTCGAAGCGCTTGAGTTTTTCCTTGTCGTCGTCGACCAGATAGGTGGCATGGATGCCGATCGCCTTGATCGCGACGGATGCGCCGACCGGTCCCAGCGCCTCGCCGGCGTCGAAGGCGGCCTTGAAATCGCCGCGATGAAAGGCGCGCCAGGCGTCCTGCAGCGCTTCGGCGAGCGCCGCGGCGTCCATCCCCTTCGGTGCGGCCTTGCCGACCGCCTTGATCAGGGCCGCCGCGCGCTTGTCGTCCGGGAACGGTTCGCAATCGCCCGCGTGCAGCTTGGGCCAGGCCTTCTTCAATGCGTCGCCGGCGTAGGCGAAGCCCTTGGCATCGTGGGGAAATGCGGCCCAGGCGGTCTTGGCCATCGATCTGCTCCTCGCGGTGGAAGCCTTCAGCATCCCGCGAGTCGCGCAGCGAGGCAAGCCCCGGCGCAACGTCCGCATCGCATCTGTCGCGGTACGTTCGATCCACCCGTTCAATAGTGTGTTTGCTCGGCCATGGCGGCGCATGCTGTTCTCATCCCCGACCGGGTCTTTCCGGCCCCACACAACGGAGCACACCCATGGCACGCAAGAAGATCACCCACGACGTCCCGAACCCGAACGCGCGTCATCTCTGGCTCGCCGGTCTCGGCCTCGCTTCGATGGCCGGCCGCGGCACCGTCGCCGCCGCAACCCGCACCGCGGATCGTGCCGTGGAAGCGCGTCGTCAGGCCGTCGCGGCGATGGAGCAGGCGCAGAGCCGCCTGATCGAAACCGCCGGCGACCTGCGCAGCCGCATCGAGATCGGCGTGACCCAGGCCGGCCTGCGGATCGAGGACGCGCTGGCCCCGCTGGTCGAGAAGTTCAAGCCGGCCAAGGCCAAGCGCACGGCCCGTCGCGGCCGCAAGCCGGCAGCGAAGAAGACCGCGCGCCGCGCCGCCGCGAAGAAGACCGCCAAGCCGGTGCGTCGCGCCCGCAAGGCCTGATCTTCGGGACATCGTCGCCGAAACGAGAAGGGCGCCAATGGCGCCCTTCTCGTTTTCGGAAGCAGGATCGCTCAGCGGCGTCGATCCATCGCCGCCGACGGGCCGCCGGCCTTGACCGGGACATATCCGTACATGCAGAGCCAGTAATTGTCGCGGCACATGTCGGCGTCGTACCCGGCAGCCATGCACTGCCGATATTCCTCGCGACACAGCCACGGATCGCCTTCGCTGCTCTGGGCGGGCGCGGCACCGAGCAAAGTGAAGGTGGAAACGACGAGCGCGGTCCTGATCATGAACTTCATGGTGAACTCCTTGTTCCGGATCTCGAGGAGAGACTGCCGACGTTCCTGGGCCGTATACCGGTTATCCCGCGTCCGGGACGCATCGGCCGCCTCCATTGCGGGGCCGTCCGGCCCCGTCGGGATACGGTACCGACGCCGGGCGTACGTTTCCTTGCGTGGATGCACGTTTCCGGCCTGGGGCCCCGGACGGCCGTTCAGTCCAGATAGGCCCGGATCAGCGTGTTCAGGTGGAGGCGTTCGGCGTCGCGGAGGAAGGGCGCGAGCAGCATCATCACCTGGACGATGCCCTGGCGGATGGCCACCTGCTCATCGCGGTCGCCGCGGGCGGCGGAATAATTCAGCCAGAAGGTCGACAGTACCAGCACGTTGGTGGCGGCGGCGTCGAGCTCGTCCGCCGACGCGCGCATGATGCCGGCCTGCGACAGCCCGCGCATGACCATGTGCGCGCGGTCGTCGGCGCGCTTGAGGATGCGGGCGAAGCGCAGGCGCAGGCGCCGGTTGCGGCTCAGGATCTCGACCAGGTCGCGATAGAGGAAGCGGTAGTCCCAGATGCACTCGAACACGAGGTGCAACTGCAGCCAGATGTCCTCGAGCTCGGGCAGTCGTCCGCTCGGGGCCGCGAGCGCGCCGTCCATGCGCTCCTCGTAGCGCGCGAACAACTGCTCGATGATGTCGTCCTTGTTGCGGAAGTGGTAATACAGGTTGCCGGGGCTGATCTCCAGCTCGTCGGCGATGTGATTGGTGGTGACGTTCGGCTCGCCCTGCGCGTTGAACATCGCGAGGGACGTTTCGAGAATGCGCTGACGCGTCTGCTTCGCCATCGGGCGGGGGGCGACCGGTGCGGCGGGAACGTCGGTCAGCCGGCCAGCTTCTTCACCAGGTCGATGTACTTCTTCTTCGCGTCGTCCTGCGCGGTGCCCTTGAGCTTGGCCCAGGCTTCGTACTTGGCCGTGCCGACGAAGTCGAAGAAGCCGGGCTTGTCGCCATGCACGTCGCCCTCGGAGCCCTGCTTGTAGAGCGCGTACAGACGCAGGAGGGTGTCGTTGTCGGGACGTTCGGCCAGGCCCTGGACGTCCTTGGCGGCTTGTTCGAAACGGCTCTGCAGGTCGGACATGTGCGATTCCTCCGGTGAGGCGGGCATGACAGCATGGCCCGGCAGGCCGGTCAATACGAGAAGGCGCGCGCCCTCCGACCCGGCCGGGCGCCGCCGAGGGGAGAGCGGACCGGGCCACCCTACGCCCGCGGATTGTTCTTGCTCCCCGGCTCTGGCAAGTTAGGCCCCTCGGCCGCACCGCGGCCGGTCGGATCACTCTCATGAGGGCGAGGACATGAGTTATTTCGTTACCGGCGCCACCGGTTTCATCGGCCGCTTCCTGGTCGGCAATCTGCTCAAGCGCAAGGGCACGATCTACGTACTGGTGCGCAAGGATTCGCAGAAGAAGTACGACGCGCTGGCGAAGAAGATGGGGTGGGATCCGAAGCGCGTGATCCCGGTGCACGGCGACATGACCGCGGCGAAATGCGGCCTGACCGCGGCCCAGCTGAAGACGCTGACCGGCAAGGTCAGGCACTTCTTCCATCTCGCCGCGATCTACGACCTGACCGCCGATGCCGAAAGCCAGCGCAAGGCCAACGTCGACGGCACCCAGAACGCGCTCGATCTCGCCGCCGCGATCGGCGCCGGCTGCTTCCATCACACCAGTTCGATCGCCGCCGCCGGGCTGTATCCGGGCATCTTCCGCGAGGACATGTTCGACGAAGCCGAGGGCCTGGACGATCCCTACCTCCGCACCAAGCACGATTCCGAAGGCCTCGTGCGCAGGGAGAAGCGCATCAAGTGGCGGATCTACCGCCCGGGCATGGTCGTCGGCCATTCGCAGACCGGCGAGATGGACAAGATCGACGGTCCCTACTATTTCTTCACCCTGCTGAAGAAGATGCGCGAAATGATGCCGCCGTGGATGCCGATGCTGGGCATCGAAGGCGGTCGCATCAACGTCGTGCCGGTGGATTTCGTGGTCGATGCCATGGATCACATCGCGCACAAGCCGAAGCTCGACGGACACTGCTTCCATCTCGTCGATCCCGAGCCGATGCGGGTCGGCGAGGTGTTGAACACCTTCGCCCGCGCCGGCCATGCGCCGGAGATGACGATGCGTCTCGATGCGCGGATGTTCGCCTTCGTGCCCAGCGGCATCCGCGGCGCAGTCGGCAGTCTGCCGCCGGTGAAGCGCTTCATCGGCATGCTGCTGCGCGATTTCAAGATTCCGAAGAGCGTGCTCAAGTTCATCACCTATCCCACCCGCTTCGACAACCGCGAAACCGAGCGCGCGTTGAAGGGCAGCGGGATCGCGGTTCCCAATCTCGAGACCTACGCCTGGCGCCTGTGGGATTACTGGGAACGACACCTCGATCCCGATCTGTTCATCGACCGCAGCCTGAAGGGCAAGGTGAAAGGCAAGGTCGTGGTCGTGACCGGCGGCTCCTCGGGCATCGGTCTTTCGACCGCGCAGCGCGTGGCCGAGGCCGGCGCGATCACGGTGATCGTGGCGCGCGGCGAGGAGGAACTGTTCAAGGCCCGCGACGAAATGAAGAAGGCGGGCGGCAAGGTGTTCGCGTACACCGCGGATCTCGCGGACATGGCCGATTGCGACCGTCTGGTCTCGACCATCCTCAAGGAGCACGGTCACGTCGACATCCTGGTCAACAACGCCGGCCGCTCCATCCGTCGTTCGATCGAACTCAGCTACGATCGTTTTCACGATTTCGAGCGTACGATGCAGCTGAACTATTTCGGCTGCCTGCGCCTGATCATGGGGTTCATGCCGACCATGATCCAGCGCCGCAAGGGACACATCATCAACATCAGCTCGATCGGCGTGCTGGCCAGCTCGCCGCGGTTCTCTGCCTACGTCGCCTCGAAGGCCGCGCTGGACGCGTTCAGCCGCTGCGCGCAGGGCGAACTTTCCGGCAAGGGCATCAGCTTCACCACGATCAACATGCCGCTGGTACGCACGCCGATGATCGCGCCGACCAAGATGTACGAGAGCGTGCCGACGCTGAGTCCCGACGAGGCCGCGGATATGGTGGTGAAGGGCATCATCGAAAAGCCCAGCCGGATCGCGACACGTCTCGGCATCTTCTCGGCGCTGCTCAACGCGGTCGCGCCGAAGGCCTACGAGGTGATCATGAACACCGCGTTCGAACTGTTCCCGGATTCGGCGGCGGCGAAGGGCGACAAGAAGGCGCTGAAGGACGAGCAGCCGAGCCAGGAGCAGATCGCGTTCGCGGCGCTGATGCGCGGCGTGCACTGGTAGAACGGCGCGGAATTCCCGCGGTGTCCGGAATGCGAAAGGCGGCCGAAGGGCCGCCTTTCGTTTCGTGGGCGTCGCCGGCGCACCGGGCGACAGGCAAAAAGAAACCCGCCAACCTGAAGCCGTGAGGGGAGGGGAGCTACGGACTTCGTCGCAGGTGGCGGGTCAAGGGCGGCCGGAGCCGCCAATGGGTGCGTCGCTTTCGCGACGCCAGAGAGAGACGGATGTAACGGGTTCGACGCTAGCAGAGGAACGGACGAAGCGGGCGTTGGAATCGTTTGCCGCCCCGTCGGCGTTCAGCCTGCATGGATCATTCGGCGGCGGCGGCGGCCGGCTTGGCCTTGCGCGCGCGCTTGGCCGGGGCCTTGGCGGCCTTCGGCGCTTTCGCGGCCTTGCGCGGCGCGGCGGCCGGCTTGCCGCCCTGGCGACGCAGCTCGGCCGTCAGGGTCTCGACGCGGTCGCTGAGGTCGTTGAGGTCTTCGCGGCTCGGCACGCCGAGCTTCACCAGCGCGCGCTGGACGCGGTCCTCGAACACCTTTTCCAGCTTGTCCCAGGTGTCGGTGGCGCGTTCGCGGGCCTGACCGACGCGGCTTTCGACGACATCGCGGACCACTTCGGCGCGACCGCCGGCGAACTTGCGCACGGTCTGCTCCAGACCCATGCCTTCCTTGACCAGCGCCTCGAACAGCTTGGTGCCTTCGGCCTGCGCGCGCGAGAACGCGCCGACGCCGGCGAGCCAGATCTGCTGGGCCGATTCGCTGAGGGTCTTGGACAGACGCTCGGCATCGGCAGCGGCGGCCGCGGAAGCCTTGGTGGTGGTCTTCTTCGCGGTGGTCTTCTTGAACTTGGCCATATGCCCTCCCAGCGGGCGCGTGATCGATTGCGCAGCAGAATGCGGCAGCTGTCTAGAGTATTCACACGAGGAACGCGCCGCGTCCCGGTCGCGGGGCGTAGGGCGGCGGCAGAACAGCGAAGAGCAGCGGCTCAGCCGCGGCGGCGACGCAGCAAATGCTCGGTTTCGTCCAGCGCACGTCGCAGGCGGGCGGTGGTTTCGGTGCTGCGCGGTGGGGCGTCGCCGAGCCCGCTGAGCACAGTGCGATGGCGATCGCGGAGGACGTCCTCGCGCAGGCGGATGCCGTGCGCGGCGAGCACCGGGCCGAGAGCCTCGGCCCGGTCGCGCAGGTCCTGCAGGGTATTGCGGTAGCCCAGCTGGCAGACCCGCCGGCGGTTGGAGAAGCTGAAGGCGTTGGTGAAGAACATCTCGCCGTCGTTCGAGTTCGGTTCGAAGATCAGCTGGTCGATGTCCGGGTACTGCTGCGCGTACTTGGCCAGACCGACCTGCATGCGCGACTGCAGCAGGGTGCGGAAGGTCTGCGACATGACCGCCGGCAGCCCGCCCTGCCAGATGCGGTGCGGATCGACGTCGCCGCGACGCCCCGCGTCGCTGTCGACCTTGGTCGAATCGAACGGCACCAGCGGATTGATGCCGATCAGCAGGTCGATGCCGCGCTCGAGCAGCACCGAGGCGTGCATGGTCCGGCGCAGCGCGCCATCGACGTAGTGGCGGCCGCGCACTTCGACCGGCGGGTAGAGGCCGGGCAGGGCGGCGCTGGCCTGCACCGCCTTGGAGATCGGGATGTCCTTCCAGTCGCCGGCGCCGAAACGCACGGCTTCGCCGCTGTCGAGGTCCACCGCGACCACGTACAGCTCGCGCTCGAGCCGCCGGAAATCGTTGCTGCGCCCCCGGCGCGAGAAGATTTCGCGCAGGAAACGCTCGACTTCGGAATTGTCGAACAGCCCGGTGGGCACGAGGCTGCCGAAGCGCACCATCAGGTCCGACAGGCGCGAGTCGCGCGGGCTCAGCAGGCTGCCCCACCATTCGAGGGTCAGCCGCGGCAGCGCCGACGCCCGACGCATGTATTCGAAGATCGCCGGGCGGAGAAAGGTTTCCGGCCGGAAGCGCACGTCGTCGCTGTCGCCGGTGATGAAGATCCGGCACATCTCGGAGGTGGACATGCGATTGGCGAGACCCGCGGCGAGGAAGGCGCCGCTGCTGACGCCGACGTAGCAGTCCATGCGGGTCAGGTCGACGCCTTCGAGCGCGTCGTCGAGCGCGCGCAGCGCGCCGAGTTCGTACATCGCGCCGATCGGGCCGCCGCCGGCGATGGCGAGGCCGATGCGGACGCCGGACGGTGCGGAAATGCGGGAGGCGGGCTTGCGCTTGCTGGGTCCGGTCCGGACCGGTCGCTTGGCGGCGTGGAGAGAGAGCATGCAGGGACCACGAAGGGAACCCCTGGAGTGTAGCCGAAAGGTCCGTGGGCGGTGCTCGTCCATTGGTCCGAGCCGGGGCGACATCGGCCCGATGCGTGAGCGCGCGCACATCGCAGGCGGCAAGCCATTGATCCGTTTGGCGAATCGCCGTCGCGCATCGCTCGACGAGGTTGCCGATCGGAAACGCGGCCCTTGTCCGGGCCCGATGCCGAACCCATGATCGTGGACGATGAAGATCGTCACTCCCGATCCGGCGCACGGGCGTCGCAGACTCGACAAGCGCGCGCTGGGTGCGGCGCTGACGCGTCGTCTCGCCTGGCATCGCGCCGTCCACGATCCCGAGAGCGACCCTCGCAACCGCCTGCGCTGGTTGCCCGAGATCCGGCGCTGGCAGGCCGCCCGTCTGGCGGCGAGCTTCGAGGGCTTCATGCAGGACCCGAAGCGGCGGCCGGCGGCGGAGTTCTTCCTCACCGATCTCTACGGCGACCGCGATTTCAGTCGCCGCGACGCCGACATCGCGCGGGTGGCGCCGATGATGCTGCGATTGATGCCGCAGAGCCTGGTCGAGACCCTGGTGGACGCGATCGAACTCGGCGCGTTGAGCCATGCCTTCGATCTCCGCCTGGCGGAGGTCCTCCAGCGCCTGGCGCCGCGACGCACGACCCTCGACGACGCCCTGTACGCCCGCGCCTACCGCGAGGTGGGGCTGCCGCGATTGCGCGCGCATCAGATCGACCTGATCCAGGTCGCGGGTTACGGCCTCGGCCATGCCCTGCGCACGCGCGGCGTGTCGACCCTGCTGGGCATGCTGCGCGGGCCGGCCCGCGCGGCGGGCTTCGGCGAGCTGCAGTCCTTCCTGGAGCGGGGGTTCGGCGCCTACGCCAGGCTCGACGACGTGGCGGACTTCATCGCGGACATCGAGCGCAGCGAGCGCGAGGTCTCGCGCCGGCTGTTCGCCGGTCACCCCAAACCGTTCGAACCATTGCCGGATGCGCATCCGCCGAAGCCGACGCGGCGCATCCGGAACCGTTGAGGCCGCGCCTGCCCGCCAGGCGATCAGGTGAAGCGTTCGTCGAGGACGCGCTTGATCTCGTGCTCGATCGGGCCCTTGAAGGCGGAGACCAGGAAGCCGAGGCGGGCGGTGACGTGCAGTTCCTTCGGCTTCAGCGCGATCTTGCCGTCGACGCCGGAACGGTTGAAATGCAGGTCGTCGCCGTCCCATTCGTATTCGAATTCGAAGCGTTCGGCCAGTTTCTTCGCCACTTCCTCCACCGCCTTGCGCGCCTTGGCGTGGGGCAGGGAGTGGCTGTGGCGGATGTCGATGCCGGACATGGAATTCCTCTCGCAAGGTCGGAGCGCGGCCGGGCCGCAAGGCCCCCGGAGTCTAGCAGGCGCATCGGCTCCGCGGAGCCGCGGGCCATCCCGGGCGTCGCGTGGTAGATTGCGGCCGCATGGAAGGACTGAAACTGCGTTTCCCCGAACATCACCATCCCGAAATGCCGCTGTCCCCGGGCGTTCACGCCATCGGCCGCATCGGCGACACGGTCGGTCTGGTGAGCGACGACGAGGCGCCGTCCATCCGGTTGTTCGTCGATCGACGCGGGGTGTGGATGACGGTCGCAGACGGCGCCCGTGGCATCCACGTCAACGGTCGTCCGGTGAAACGCATGGCGATGCTGCGGCTCGGCGACGCGATCTACCTCGACGGCGTGGAAATGCTGCTGGTGTCCTCGCGCGGGATCGAAGGCCTGCCCGACGCCCTGCGCCACGTGCCGGGCGAGTTCGGGGGCGATTGCAGGGTCGTCGTGCGCGGCGTCGGCGGTCGCCATCACGGCCGCAGCTTCACCCTCGACGCGCCGCGGCTGGTCGGTCGCAGCGACGAGGCCGACATCCGCATCGAGGATCCCGCCTTCGCCGAGCGCCACGCGCGCATCGAGATGATCGGCAGCCGGATCGTGCTCCGCGACCTGGGCACCGGCGATGGCAGCGTCGTCAACGGCGAGCAGGTGCGCGACGCCCTGCTGGCGCCGGGCGACCAGATCGTCTTCGACCTTCACCACCGTTTCGTGATCGAGGCGCCCGCGAGTCAGACCCCGCCGTTGACGCGCGTGGCGGGGGTCCCCGAGGCCCTTCCGATCGCACCGCGCCCGCGCGGCGGCGGTCGGCGGTTGCCCTGGCTGTTGTTGACCGCGGCGTTGCTGGCGGCGGCGATCGCGGGGCTATTGCTGTTCGGCGGCCGCTGACGGCCGGATCGTACCCGGTGTCCGGTTGCGGATTTTCTTCCAGAGGCGCCAGCCCAGCAGCAGCGCGAGCAGGCCGGCGTACAGCGCCGGTTCGCGCACGTCGGACTTCACCAGCCACCAGAAGTGCAGCACGGCGAAGACGGCGATCGGATAGACCAGGGTGTGCAACTGTCCCCAGCGTCGACCGAGCCGGCGCATCCAGCCGCGGGTCGAGGTGATCGCCAGCGGCACCAGCAGCAGCCATGCGGCGAAGCCGACGGTGATGTACGGACGTTTGGCGATCTCTTCGAACACCTGCAGCCAGTAGCCGCGCAGGTCCAGCGCCAGATAGGCCGCGAAGTGCAGCGTCGCGTAGGCGAAGGCGTAGAGCCCGAGCATGCGCCGGAATCGCAGCAGCACGGTCTGCCCCGTGAGTTGGCGCAGGGGCGTGACCGCCAGTGCGATCAGCAGGAAACGCAGCGCCCACAGCCCCAGACGATGCTCGATCTCGGCCACCGGATCGGCGCCGAGCGCATCGCTGCCGGTCCGATAGACGTCCCAGAACTGCCAGGACAGGATCGCCAGCGGCGTCAGGCAGAGGACGTGGACGACGGTCTTGGCGAGGGCGAGACGGGGGGCGTGGGAGGACATGGCGTGGAGGAGATAGAAGTGGAGGCGCAGATCCGCCCTCGATGCGTTGCGGCTCAGAACCACTTCCGGAGATCGAGGCCCTTGTACATGCCCGCGACCTGCGGCGCGTAGCCGTTGAACATCCGGGTCGGGATGCGCTCGGCGAACAGTTTGCTCGCGGTACCGCTGATGCGCCGCTCGGTCTTCTGGCTCCAGCGCGGGTGATCCACGTCCGGATTGACGTTGCTGAAGAATCCGTATTCCTCCGGCTGCAGCTGGTTCCAGGCGGTCGGCGGCATCTTCTCGACGAAGCGGATCTCCACGATCGACTTGATGCTCTTGAAGCCGTACTTCCACGGCACGACCAGGCGCACCGGCGCGCCGTTCTGTTGCGGCATCGGTTTCCCGTAGAGACCGGTCGCCAGCAGGGTCAACGGATGCATGGCCTCGTCGATGCGCAGGCCCTCGCGGTACGGCCAGTCGATCGAGGCGTAGCGCACGCCGGGCATCTGCTCGGGATCCGCCAGACTGGTGAAGGCCACGTACTTCGCCTTCGAGGTCGGCGCGAAGCGCTTGAGCGCCGCCGCGAGGGGCACGCCCTGCCACGGAATCACCATCGACCAACCCTCGACGCAGCGCAGCCGGTAGACGCGTTCCTCGGTGGCGAGGCCCTTGAGCAGGTCGCTCAGGTCCAGGGTCCCGGGTTTGGCGCACTCGCCGCCCACCGCGATCCGCCACGGGCGGGTCCGCAGGGTCTTCGCGGCCTGCGAGGGGTCGGCCTTGCCGGTCCCGAACTCGTAGAAATTGTTGTAGCTGGTGACGTCCTCGTAGCGCGTGCGCTCCTCGTCGGTACGGAAGCCCGATTTGAGCTGCGCCGGCGTGGCCGCGGATTTCGGGGGCGGCGGGGGCTCGGCGTCGGCGCAGCCCGACAGGGCGAGGGTCGGGGAGGCCGCGAGCAGGCCGAGCAGCCGGCGACGGTCGCGGTAGACGGCCTCGTCGGTGATCTCCGAGGCGGGAATGCGCAGGGCATCGCGAAGGGAGGCGGGCAGGGGCATGGTGGTCCGGGGACGTGAAGGCCGGTGATGGCGGCGGGTCGACTATAAGACGTCGCGAGCGGGCATTCGGTTGCACGCCGTCGGTCGGATGGCGGACATCCGGTCGACGCGCGGGTCTGCGGTGCGCGGGCCGCGCATGGGGACATGCCCGATCGGCATGGCCGCGCGCGGGCGGACCGGCGGTCGGGGCCCCACAACCATGCTGCGGTGCGGCATACTCGGGGGCCCACCCCCGTCCATGGAACGTTCCCGATGTCGCGCGCCTACAACTTCAGTGCCGGTCCCGCCACCCTGCCCGAGAGCGTCCTCCGCCAGGCGCAGGACGAGATGCTGGAGTGGCGCGATTCCGGCGCGTCGATCGTCGAGCACAGCCATCGCGGCCCCGAGTTCATCCAGGTCGCGGCCGAGGCCGAGGCCGACCTGCGCACGCTGATGTCGATTCCCGAGCACTACGCCGTGCTGTTCCTCGGCGGCGGCGCGACCACCCAGCAGGCGTTGATTCCGCTGAACTTCGCCGATGCCGGACAGACCGTCGACTACGTCGTCACCGGCCACTGGAGCAAGACCGCGATCAAGCAGGCCAAGCCCTACGTGTCGGTGAACACCGTCGCCAGCGGCGAAGCCGGAGGTTTCCGCGACATCCCGGCGCGCGAGGGCTGGCAGTTGTCGAAGGACGCCGCCTACGTCCATATCACCGCCAACGAAACCATCCACGGCGTCGAGTTCAGGCCTTTCGACGGCATCGATGCGCCGGAGGTCGGCGACGTGCCGCTGGTGGCCGATTTCAGCTCCAGCATCGCTTCCGAACCGATCGACGTGTCGAAGTACGGCGTGATCTATGCGGGCGCGCAGAAGAACCTCGGTCCGGTCGGCATCACCGTGGTGATCGTGCGCCGCGACCTGCTGGAACGCGCCGGCCAGAATCGCGCCGACATCTTCGATTACCGCTCGCATCTCAAGGGCGAGTCGATGCTCAACACGCCGCCGACCTGGAACTGGTACATGCTCGGCCTCAACGTGAAGTGGATGCTGGCCGAAGGCGGCGTCGCCGAGTTCGCGCGCCGCAGCGCCGAGAAATCGAAGCTGCTGTACGACGCCATCGACGGCTCCGGCGGCTATTACCGCAACGAGGTGAACCCCGCCGTGCGTTCGCGCATGAACGTGCCGTTCTTCCTCCACGACGAAGCCCTGGACAAACCGTTCCTGTCGGAAGCCAAGGCCGCCGGCCTGATCGCGCTGAAGGGGCACCGCGCCCTGGGCGGCATGCGCGCCTCGATCTACAACGCCATGCCGGTCGAGGGCGTGAAGGCGCTCGCCGATTTCATGCAGGACTTCAAGCAACGCCATGGCTGACAAACCCACGCGAAAAGGCCCCGCGAAGCCGATCGCGAAAGCGAAGCCGAAGCCGAAACCGAAAGGGCGCGAACGCGCGGCCTTGCCCAAGGGCGCGGTCGAGATTCCGACCGACGCCCAGGGCAAGCCCGACCTGCTCGCGGTGCGCGCGCAGATCGACGGCATCGACCGCGAGATCCAGGCGCTGATCGCCGAACGCGCGCTGTGGGCGCATCAGGTCGGCAAGGCCAAGGGCAAGCTTGCCGCCGCGGTGGATTACTACCGCCCGGAGCGCGAGGCGCAGGTGTTGCGTCGGGTGGTCGATCGCAACGAAGGCCCGCTGTCCGACGAAGTGCTGGTGCGGCTGTACCGCGAGATCATGTCCGCCTGCCTTGCCCAGCAGGAACCGCTGCGCATCGGGTATCTGGGTCCGGAAGGGACGTTCTCGCAGCAGGCGGTCTACAAACACTTCGGCCATTCGGCGATGGCATTGCCGCTGGCGACGGTCGAAGAGGTCTTCGACGACGTCGCCGCCGGACACGCCGATTTCGGGGTGGTGCCGGTGGAGAACTCCGGCACCGGCACGATCCAGTCCACCCTCGATCTGTTCCTCACCTCGCCGCTGATGATCTGCGGCGAGGTCGAACTGCGCGTCCATCAATATCTGCTGTCGCGAACCGGCCACATCGAGGACATCGAGCGCGTCTATTCGCACGCGCTGTCGCTGGCCCAGTGCAAGGCGTGGCTGCGACAGAACCTGCCGAAAGTCGAGAAGCATGCGGTGGTCAGCAACGCCGAGGCCGCCCGTCGTGCGCGCAATGCCGAGGACGCCGCGGCCATCGCCGGCGAGAACGCGGGACATGCCTACGGCCTGAAGGTGGTCGCCGGTCCGATCGAGGATCGCGACGACAACACCACGCGTTTCCTGGTGATCGGCCGTACATTGTTCCCGTCCTCCGGCAACGATCGTACCTCGCTGCTGGTGTTCATTCGCGACCAGCCGGGCGCGCTGTACCGCATCCTGGAACCGCTCGCGCGACGCATGATCAGCATGAACCGCATCGAGTCGCGTCCGGCCCACGGCAAATTGTGGCAGTACGCCTTCTTCATCGACGTCGCCGGTCACGCCGAGGAGTCGCCGTTGAAGGACGCCCTGGCCGAGATCGACAAGTACGCCGGCGACATCCGCGTGCTCGGGTCGTATCCGGTCGCGGTGCCTTGATCGCCGACGCCGGCAGTCGTGCGCCGCCGTCGTATCGTTTCTCCGTCGCCCCGGCGAAGGCCGGGGTCCCGCTTTTCGATCATTGATCGTGCCCGCACAGGCCGGATCCCGGCCCCTGCCGGGATGCCGAGCCGATTCAGCTGCCGACCGCGACCGATTTTCCCGCCGCCATGACCGACGAAACCTTCTTCTCCGCGCTCGCCCAGCCCGGCATCCAGCGCCTGCGCGCCTACGACCCGGGGCATGATCTCGTCGCGTTCCGGCGTCGATTCGAGGGTCGTCACCTGATCGAACTGGGGTCGAACGAGAACCCCTACGGCCCCAGCGCGAAGGCGAAGGAGGCCGTGCTCGGCACGATCCACGACAGTTTCCGCTATCCCGATCCGCTCGGCGGCGATCTCAAGCGCGCGCTCGCCGCGAAGCATGGCGTCGAGGTCGCGTCGATCCTGCTCGGCAACGGCTCGCACGAGCTGCTGATGCAGTTCGCGCAGGTGTTCGCGGGGCCGGGCATCGACGTCGTCGCGTCGAAGCACGGGTTCGCGGTCTACGCCATCGCGGCGCAGGCGGCCGGCGCCACCCTGCGTGTCGCTCCCTGCCATCCCGACGGACATGCGATGCCGCGCGGGCACGATCTCGACGCCATCGCCGCGACGATCACGCCGGACACGCGGCTGGTCCACCTGGCCAATCCGAACAATCCGACCGGGACCTGGTACGGCGCCGATGCGTTCGCGGCGTTCATGGCGAAAGTACCGGGGACCGTCGTCGTGGTGGTCGACGAGGCCTACGCCGAATTCGTCGACGCCCCGGACTACGCGTCGGCGCTCGGCCTGCTCGACCGCCACCCCAATCTCGTCGTCGCCCGCACCTTCAGCAAGGCCTACGCGCTCGCGGGCCTGCGCGTGGGCTATGCCATCGGTCATCCCGGCCTGATCGCGGTGATGGAGCGGGTGCGCGAGAGCTTCAACGTCAACAGCCCCGGGCTGGCCGCCGCCGAAGCGTCGCTGGCCGACGAAGCGCATCTGCGTTGGGTGGTCGCGCGCAACGCCGAACAGCGCGACGCGCTTGCCGCCGCGCTGCGCGATCGCGGGCTGCGCGTATTTCCGTCGCAGACCAATTTCATCCTGGTGCGATTCGCGGAGCCGGGCGACGAAGCGCGGGTCGCGGCGATCGACGCCGCCTTGATCGAACGCGGCGTGGTGCTGCGGCCGATGGGCGGTTACGGTCTGGGACATTGCCTGCGGATCACCGTCGGCAACGCCGACGAGAACCGCCGCCTGCTCGCGGCGCTCGACGAGGTGCTGGCATGAACGACACGACGCGCAGGTGCTGGATCGTCGGGCCGGGACGTCCACTGCACGGTCGCATCCGCGTGCCCGGCGACAAATCGGTCTCGCATCGCGCGATCATGCTCGCTTCGCTGGCCGAAGGCGTCTCGCGCATCGACGGGTTCCTCGAAGGCGAGGACACCCGTGCGACCGCCGCGGTGTTCCAGCGCCTCGGCGTCAGGATCGAAGCGCCGTCGGCGCAGAGTCGCATCGTGCACGGCGTGGGCCTGCGTGGGTTGCGCGGCAGCGATGCGCCGCTCGACTGCGGCAACGCCGGCACCGGCATGCGCCTGCTCGCCGGCGCGCTCGCCGGCCAGGCGTTCGACAGCATCCTGATCGGCGACGCGTCGCTCTCGAAGCGCCCGATGCGGCGCGTGATCGATCCGCTGACGAAGATGGGCGCGCGCATCGACAGCGAAACGGGCGGCCTACCGCCGCTGCGCATTCGCGGCGGTCAGGCGCTCCACGGCATCGACTACACCCTGCCGGTCGCCAGTGCGCAGGTGAAATCCGCGCTGCTGCTCGCCGGCCTCTACGCGGAGGGCGAGACCGTCGTCCGCGAGCCGCATCCGACCCGCGATTACACCGAACGCATGCTCTCGGCGTTCGGCTGGCCGATCGAGTTCGAACCCGGGTTTGCCCGCGTGCGCGGCGGCGCCGGCAACGCGCACGCGCTGCGCGCGACCGACGTGCACGTGCCGGCAGATTTTTCGTCGGCGGCGTTCTTCCTGGTCGCGGCGAGCGTGGTGCCGGACTCCGATCTGGTGCTCGAGGCGGTGGGCATGAATCCCCGCCGCACCGGCCTGCTGCAGGCGCTGCGGATGATGGGGGCCGACATCGAGGAATCGAACGCGCGCCGGGCCGGCGGCGAGGCCGTGGCCGACCTCCGCGTGCGTCATGCGCCGCTGCGCGGCATCGCGGTCCCGGAAGCGGTCGTGCCGGACATGATCGACGAGTTCCCGGCGCTGTTCGTCGCCGCGGCCTGCGCCGAGGGCGCGACCGTCGTGAGCGGCGCCGCCGAACTGCGGGTGAAGGAATCGGACCGCCTCGCGACGATGTCCGCCGCGTTGCGCGCGCTCGGCATCCGGGTCGACGAAACCGACGACGGCGCAACCATCCATGGCGGCGCACCGCTGCTCGACCCGTCGGCGCCGGTCTCGATCGACAGCCACGGCGATCACCGCATCGCCATGGCGACCGCGATCGCCGCGCAGCGCTGCGATCGCGAGTTCGTCGTCGACGACATCGCCAACGTGGCGACCTCGTTCCCGGGATTCGATGCGCTGGCGCGCGAGGCGGGATTCGGCCTGCGCGAGGCGTAAGCGTCGGGCTCAGCGCCGGTCGAGGACGTTCTCGTGCCGCTCGAAGCGTGTGCGCCATCCCCGCTTCTCGATGGCGCGGATGTTCGGCGCGTCGCGCAGACCGTCCAGATAGGCCGCGAGGCGCGGCAACTCGCAGTCTTCGGGGTCGCCGGTGAATTCGGAGATCGTCACCAGGTTGCCGTAGTTGCGCCGGTGTTTCGAGGGCGTGTCGTCGACGGCGATGATGCGTTCCAGCGCATGTCCGCGGCGCTTCAGCTTCTTCAGCGGCTTCACCCACTCGTAGTGGTCGGTGGTCCAGTTGCGGGCGAGCGTGCAGCGCTCGCTGCACCACAGGAACCGGAGCGCGCCCGGGGGAAAGATCCGTTCGACGAGGGGTTCGGCGTATTTCCGGCCCGATGACGTCCAGACGCCGACGTCGAAATGCGCGAGCGTCCATGCGACGAAGGCGTCGAGGTGCGGACGCCTGTAGACGTGATAGGTGTGGATGCGGAAGTCCGCCTCGCGTTCCAGCGGCCATTCCGAAGCGTGGACGAGGGTTTCGTCGAGGTCGAGGACGAGCAGCGCTCTGGACGACATCGGGGGCGTGTTCGGGTCAGCGCCCTTCCAGCGTGAACGTGATCGGGACCTCTACGCTCGCCTCGACCGGGCGACCGTCCTGCTGCGCGGGGCGGAATTTCCACCTGCGGGCAGCCTGGGCGGCGGCGCGATCCAGCGCGCGCGAGCGGCTGCTGCGTTTGACCCGCACCTCCTGCGGATCGCCGGAGGCGTCGACGGTGATCTGGAGCAGGACCGTGCCGGTCTCGTTGTTCCGCATCGCCTCGGTGGGATAGGCCGGCGCCGGTCGCGAGATCGGCACCGGGACGCCGATCGCGCCGGCCGGGCGGGCGGTCGGCTGGGGGCGATCGGCTGTGTCGGTGCCCGGGCGATCCGCCGGCGGTGCCTCGGTGCTGGCCTGGGCGGCGGGCGGTGGCGCCGGGCGCGGGTTGCGGAGCGCTTCCTCGGCGGCCTCGGACAGACCGCTGGCGCTGCGGTCGCCGCCGGCCATGGGGGCGGGCAGGGGTTCGAAGATCTGGCCGTCCGCGCTCTGCGGTTTGCCTTCGGGGCGATAGAAATCGCCGTTGTCGCGGATGTCCAGCCAGAGCAGGAAGAACAGCAGCAGGCCGACGCCGAATCCCACCGCGACCACGCGCCAGGCGCCTTGCGACAGGCCGAAACGCGGACCCGGGGGCGACGAAGTGGGCTGGACGGTCGACATGCGGATGTTCGTCGGCGCGGAAGAAGGCCCGATTGTGGCACAGCCCCCGGACGCCGTTTTCGTGCGTCCGGACTCGGGGTTGGGTCGCAATTCAGGCGATAATCGCGGTTCCGTCACGCTTCCATCCGCCCCCCATGCTCGATCCCGTCCTGCTGCGCAACCAGCCCGCCGACCTGGCCGCCCGCCTCAAGGAGACCCGCGGTTACGACCTGAACGTCGCCGACCTGATGTTGCTCGAAACCGAGCGCAAGCAGATCCAGGTGCGGACCCAGGAACTGCAGAGCCTCCGCAACGAGAAGTCGAAGCTGATTGGCCAGTTGATGGGCCAGATCTCGAAGGCCAACGCTGCCGATAATGCAGAAGAAGCCGAAACCCTGAAGGCGCGCGTCGAGGCGACTAAGGCTGAAGTCACCGGATTCGGTGAAGAGCTGAAAGCCAGCGAAGAGACGCTCGAGAAGATCAAGCTCGCCATCGAAGCCATCGCCGCCGGTATCCCGAACATCCCGCACGAGTCGGTGCCGCTGGGTAGCGACGAGACCGAGAACGTCGAACAGCACCGCTGGGGCACGCCGCGCGCGTTCGACTTCGAGGTCAAGGACCACGTCGAACTCGGCGCCCGTCATGGCTGGCTGGACGGCGAGACCGCCGCCAAGCTCAGCGGTGCGCGCTTCACCGTGCTGCGTGGCCAGCTCGCGCGCCTGCATCGTGCGCTGGCGCAGTTCATGCTCGATCTGCACACCGGCGAGCATGGCTACGAGGAAACCAATGTGCCGCTGCTGGTGAACGCGGATTCGATGCGCGGCACAGGGCAGTTGCCGAAGTTCGAGGAAGATTTGTTCTCGACTTATCAACACTATGAAGTCTACAGGGATGAGAAAATCCCGGAAAATGTTGAGGAATTTGTCAAATACACAATTCCAACAAAATCAGATTTGATCCAATTGATTGAAAAGGTTCATCCCGAATATCCGCTTAAAGAATTGGGCGCTCCATTTCAAGAGTTGCGAAAGATTTTCGAGAAAAACCACAACAAGCTTAAAGACAAATACCTCATCCCCACCAGCGAAGTCCCCCTCACCAACATCGTCCGCGACGAGATCGTCGACGCCGAGCGCCTGCCGCTGCGGATGACCGCGCACTCGATGTGCTTCCGCGCCGAGGCCGGCAGCGCCGGTCGAGACACCCGCGGCATGATCCGACAGCACCAGTTCGAGAAGGTCGAGCTGGTGTCGATCGCGAAGCCCGAGGAGAGCGACGCCGAGCACGAGCGCATGACCCGCTGCGCCGAGGTCGTGCTGGAGAAGCTCGGTCTGCCGTACCGGCGCATGCTGCTGTGCACCGGCGACATGGGCTTTTCGGCGCAGAAGACCTACGACCTCGAAGTCTGGCTGCCCTCGCAGAACACCTATCGCGAGATTTCGTCCTGCTCGAACTGCGGCGATTTCCAGGCCCGCCGCATGCAGGCGCGCTGGCGCAATCCCGCCACCGGCAAGCCGGAACTCGTGCATACGCTCAACGGCTCGGGCGTGGCCGTCGGTCGCGCGCTGATCGCGGTGATGGAGAACTACCAGAACGCCGACGGTTCGATCACGGTGCCGGAAGCGCTGCGGCCGTACATGGGCGGCGTCGACCGCATCGCCTGATCGGTCTCGACGCAACGCACGACACGGGCCGCGTTCGCGGCCCGTGTCGCATGAGGACGCCGGACGATCCCGTCCGCGACCCGGCGTTCAGAACAGGTCGATGTCCGGCCAGTTCGGGACGCCCTTCGCGATGTCGGTCATCATCGCGTTCATGTCCCCGGTGCTGTCGTTGTTGCTGTTGGCGGTCGCCGCGAGGCCGAACCCGTCGCTGGTGCGGCGGTAGATGGACATCGTGCCGCTCATCTCGCCGTAGTGCGCGTACGGGGTGCCCAGCACGCTCTCGTACTTCATCACCCGCAGCAGGTCCATCGGACGCGCGATCCAGCCGCCGTGCGAATCGAAACGGACCGGTTTGACGCTGGAGTAGGCGCCGCCGCCGTAGTACACGACTTCGCCTGGCTTGCGGTCCGCGGCCTTGTCGCCGCCGATGACGATGTCGCCGGCGCCGGCGGGCTTGAAGATCGCGTCGCGGACATACGCCTCGTACGACTTGCCGGTCTTGGCCTCGATCACCCGGCCGAGCACCGAATAGCCGAAATTGGAATACATGTCGTTCGTCTTCGGGTCGTTGTCGGGGTTGTAATCGACCGTGCCCGGATCGTAGCCGAGCGGATAGTTCGCCAGCGCCCACTCGATCAGACCCTTGTGGGTGGTGCCGGTGTAGGCGAACATCGGATCGCTCGACGCGCCGTCCTTGTCGACGTTGACGAAACCGGCGCGATGACGGATCAGGTGATCCACGGTGATGTCCTCGATCTTCGGATTGTTGTCGGGCGTCGGGTATTGCCCGCCCAGCACGCTGCCGTTGCCGAACACCTTCGATCCGCTGTCGAGATTGGTGTCGGCGATCAGCTTGAGCACGGCGATGTGGGTGAACGGCTTGGACACGCTGGCGATGCGGAAGCGATGCATCGGGCCCACGGGTTCGCTGCTGTCCTTGTCGGCCACGCCGAAACCGGCGGCGTAGACCAGCTTCTCGTTGCGCATGATCGCGATCGACAGCCCGGGCACGTCGTTCGCGCGCATGTAGGCGCGGGCCTTGCTTTCGATCAGCGCCAGGTCCTGCGGGCGGAAGGTGCTGTTCTGCCACACGCCGTTGAAGCGGACGCCGTTGCCGCCGTTGAAGGCTTCGATGTAGGTCGGCTCCCAGCTCTGGTAGCGGTAGTTGTCGAAGACCGACTGGTAATGCGCGGCCGGAATGCCGTGGCGCGCCGACCATTGCGGACCGCCGGTCTTCACCCACAGCGCGGCGTATCGGTCGCCGTTGCCTTCGCGATAGCCGCTGACCACCTTCAGTCGATAACCCTCGCGCGCATAGCCTTCGAACGCGGTCTGGTACTGCGCCGAGGTCAGTCCATGGCGCGCGACCCAGGCGGGGCCGCCCTTCTCGAAGATCGCGGCGAACCGCGGCGTGCCGCCGACAGTGTAGGCGCTGACGTGGCTGAGGCCGTAGCCCTGTTTCGAGAGGTCTTCGACGGCGTCCTGGTACTGCGCCGAGGTCAGTCCATGTCGCGCCGACCACGCCGGGCCGCCGCTCTTGGTCCAGATCCCGGCGTAGTAGGCGTTGCCGCCCACGGCGTAGCCGTTGACGAAGGTCAGGCGATAGCCCTTCTTCGCGTAGTCGTCGAAGGCGGCCTGGTACTGCTGGGCGTTGAGGCCGTGGCGCGCGGACCATTCCGGACCCGGCTTCTTCACCCAGAGGGCCGCGTAGCGGGCGCTGCCGCCGCTGTCGTAGCCGCTGATCGAGGCGAGACGGAAGCCCTTGCCGGCGTAATCCTCGAACGCGGCCTGATATTGCGCGCCGGTGAGGCCGTGACGCGCGACCCAGTCGGCGGCCATCGCGGGCGTCGCGACGAGAGGTGCGGCGAGCGCGAGCAGCGCGCCGAGCGCGGCGCGCAGGCGACGACGCGTCGCCACACGATCGGATGCGGCGGTGAGAGGCATGGAAGCGGACATGTCGTGTGTTTCCTTGTGATGGTGCGTGATGGTGTGGGCGTTCATTTGGTGAAACAGGCGCAGCCGATCGGCGTCGCGTCGCAACTCCTCTCGCCGCAGGCGCAGGTCTTCTTGCCGTCGCCGGAGACGCAGGTCGCGCCGCGGCGTCCGCCGGGGGCGAGGAGATCGGCCGCACCCTGGGGCGCGTCGTCCTGGACCGACGGCGCGGGCGGGATCCCGTAGCACTGACATGCACCCGCCGTGGCCTGACATTTGGCGGCGCAGGTGCAACTGCTCTTGCCGTCGGTGCTGGTGCAGACCGTTGCCCGCGGACCTATGCCGCCGACGAGGGTGGAAGACCCCGTCGGCGAGCGCTGCGCGGAAACGCCCGAAGCGAACGACGCGAGCGCGAGCAGGCAGACGGACAACAGGATCGCGAAAAGCGGGAACGAATGACGTTTCATGACGGACTCCATGGCGATGGGTGCGAAGACATCGGGTGACTCGGGCCGGAACGACCGGCGGGGTTCACTTGCGCCAGATCGCGGCGTAGCGCGCGCTGTCGCCGGCGGAGTAGCCGGTGACCACGCGGGTGCGGTAGCCGGAGCCGGTCGCCTGTTCCCACTCGGACTGGTATTGCTGGCCGCTCAGGCCGTGCCGCGCCGACAGCGCGCCGCCGGGTTTCGACGCGAAGATCGCGGAGAAATAGATCCTGCCGTCGAGGCCATAGGCGTTGAGGTAGACCGGCTTGCGGCCCTGGGCGGTGTTGTCGGCGAACGCCTGCTGGTATTCGTCCGGAGTGAGCCGGGACTTGGCCTGCCAACTGCCCAGGTCGACCTTCTCGTAGAGCGCGGTGTAGCGCGGCTGGCCATTCACGGCGGTCACCGCGATGTTGCGCGGGCGATAGCCGTCCGCGGTCCAGTCGTCGAAGCGCTGCTGATGCTGCTGCGCGCTCAGGCCGTGGTACGCGAGCGTCTGCGGGCCGTTGTCCTTGCGGAAGATCGCGGCGTAGCGCACATCGCCGCCGCTCGCATAGCTTTCCACGTGCGTCGGCCGAAAGCCCTGACCGACGATCGCATCGAAGCGTTGCTGGTATTGCGTGGCGCTCAATCCATGCACCGCCTGCCACGCGACATTGCCGGCGGGACGGAAGATCGCGTTGTAGCGAACCTCGCCGTCGACGCTGAAGCCGTCGATCCAGTCCAGCGCATAGCCGGCCATCGCCGCCTGTTCGAACACGCACTGGTAGTCGCGCGCGGGAATGCCGTGCCGGGCGTATTCGCTGCTGCCGGGCTTCACCACGCCGGGCACGTCGCGCGCGGTGTAGCTGCGCCCGGTGACGAAACGTCCGTCCTCGATCCCGCAGATCCGCGGGATGCGGTTGCGCTTGCTGCCATCGTTGTCGGTGAGGAATCCGCCGGTTTCGGTGATGCCGTTCGTGGCCTTGGGCACGCCGACCTCGAAATGCAGGTGCGGACCGCTGGCGCAGCCGACCTCGCCCTCGTCGCCGAGGTAGGTGCCGGCCTTCACGAACTGGCCTTCCCTCAGCTTCGCCTTGCCGCTGGACGAGCCCTTGCGCATGTGGGTGTATTTCGTCCATTCGCCGTTGGCGTGTTCGATCCAGACGTAGTTGTTCTTCTGCTCGCTGACCGGCTTGCCCTTGCAGTCCAGGCGCTGGTCGAAGCCGTCGACGACATGGCGCACGAAGCCGTCGGCCGCGGCGACGACGCGATACGTGCCGCCGCCGGTGCCGTTCATGTCGATGCGGCCGGGCGGACTGTGGTCGATGTGGTCGCCGCCGACGCGCAGCTTCGTGCCGTCGTCGTAGGGAATCCGGTACAGGCCCTTCGAGGGTTCGATGGCGAGGGCCGGGGCGGCCAGGAGCAGGGCGGCGAAGCCGGCGAGGGCGATGCGGGGCAGGTGCGACATGGTGATCTCCGATGGGATTGCGGGATGGGATGCGGTCGGGCGTTCGGGCTGGATCGGTCCGGTTCGTCGCGAACCGCGAAAGCCGTCCATCCCGCTCGTTTTCGTCAGTCGCGGAACGCGGCCGAATCCCGCCACCTGTGCGCGGATGTCGTTCATGGATTCGTTCAGGTTGCGGCGCGGGCCGTTCCGATCGCCGTTTCGCGTTGAAGGCTCTTGCCATGCGCCGGGCGTCCGGCCGAGGCGTGCATGGCGGGATTCGGCATCGTTTCGCGACGGATCCGGTACGCAGGATCGCGATGCTTCGCCCGCGACCCGATCGTTCATCCGCCACCATCGTCCCAAGAGACCCCGCCATGTTCCGTATCCACGCCGCACGCTGTCTGACTGCCGTCGCCGTGCTCTCCGCGACCGTCGCGGTCTGCGCGCAGACCCCGACGCCGGTCCGAAAAGCGCCGCCGCAGGCACAGACGCAACCCCAGCCGCAGCCGCATCCGTCCGCGGCGGGCACGCTGACCGGGCCCGACGATCCCGTGCCGACGCGTCCCGATCCCGATGTGGGCGAAGTGGATCAGGCGCAGAGGCCGACGCGCTCCAGGGTCGACCTGGCGTTGATCGGTGCGTTCTCGCTGGGCGGTGCGCAGATTCCGTGGGGCACCATCGCCACCATCGAGGACACCGCCGCCTCCGCGCAGAGCAACGGCAGATGCGTGTTCGCCTATCGTTATTCGACGCGCAACCAGGGCGCGCTGGCTTCGGTGCCGACGCAGAATCGGATCCTGCTCGGCGCGCAGGCGGGACCGATCATCGCGTCTTTGCCGCTGCCGGCATTGGCCGCGGGGACGAACGGCGCGTCCAGCGGCAAGCTCGTGCTCGTGCCCGGCGAATCCATGCTCTACGTGCATGCGGACGGCAGCGCGACGAACGCCGAATCGGACGAGGCGAACAACCTGCGTCGCGTGCGGGTGACGGTGAAGGGCGACTGCAGGTAAGCGGGGCGCGTCGATCGGTCGTCGTCGCGCTTCCGGTGCGGCGCCGACCGGTCACTTCGCTGGCGTCGGCAGTCCCACGGCGGCAAGCGCCTGCGCCGCGTCGCGCGTGCGGGGATCCTGCGCACCGAACGCATCGCGACGCAGGCGCCACGCGTCGCGCAGCAGCGTTTCGCCCTCGTCGCGCTTGCCGCGCGCGATCAACAGCGTGCCGAGCGGCAACAGTGCGCTGGCGAATTTCGGATGCTCCGGGGGCAGGCGCTTGCGGTAGATCGCGACGCCGCGACGCATCGCCGCCTCGGCCTCGTCCCAGCGGCCCTTGTCCGCTGCGCGGAACAGCAGGGCACCGATCCGGTTCCAGACCATGCCGACGCGGTCGTGGTCCTCGCCGTAGCGCGCCCGCCATGCCGCCAGCGTTTCGCGGTAACGACGCTCGGCTTCCGCAGCGTCTCCGCGCTTTTCCGCGAGTTCGCCGAGATTGAACGCCACCGGCGGTCGTCCCGGATCGTCGGGGCGATAGGCCGCGAGCGCCCGGCGATAGTAGGCCTCGGCGCCGTCGAGATCGCCGCTTTCGAAACGATTGCGTCCGAGGTCGTTGAGATTCAGCGCCACCATCGGATGGCGTTCGCCGTGGGTCCGGATGCGGATCGCCAGCGCACGTTCGAGCAGCGCGCGCGCGCCTTCGAGATCGCGCCGGGTCTTCAATACCCGCGCAAGCGTGATCAGGGTCGTCGCCACGTCCGGATGCCCGGGTCCGAGGCTCTTTTCCTGCGACGCCAGCGCTTCGCGGTACAGCGCTTCCGCCGAATCGTATTCGCCGAGATCGTTGCGGATCTGGGCCAGGTCGCTCAGGGTGTATGCGATCGCCGCGTGGCCTGCGGGCAACAGTTGGCGACGCAGGGTCAGGGCCTGGCTCACCAGCGGCTCCGCGCCCTTGTAGTCGCCGGCGCGGCGCAGGCTCATGCCCAACCCGTGCAGGCTTTCGGCGACATCGGGATGGCGCTCGCCGTGGCGGGCGCGACGGATCGCCAGCGCGTCGCGGTAGCCCGCCTGCGCCGCTGCGACATCGCCGCGCAGATCGGCCAGTTCGGCGAGATCCTGCAGCACGTCCGCCGCCTCCGCGCTGTCGCGGCCGCGCGTGCGCCGATAGTCGTCCAAGGCTCCGCCCAGATGCATTTCCGCCACGGCGTAGTCGCCGCGGTCGATCGCCACCCGGCCGCGCGTGTGGCGGGCCCGCGTCAGCAACGCGGGTTGCTCGACGACGCGCGCCGCGGCGCGCAGCCCGCCGTCGGCCAGCGTTTCGGCGCGATCGTATTCGCCGAGATCGCGATACGCGCCGGCGACGACATCGAGCAGTTCCGCCTGCACGTCCGGCTGACCCTCCAGCTCGCGCTCGATCAACGGCCAACCGTTGTCGAGCAACTGTCGCGCCGTCAGCGGCGATTCGCCCGCCACGTTCGGGCCGGCGCCTTCGAACAGTCGGCGGGTCAGCGTCGCGATCTGCCGCGCTTTCGTCGCTTCGGCGCGCGCGCGGTCGCGTTCCCGCGCCAGCGCGTCGGCCTGCAGGATCGCGGTGGTCGCATAGCCGAGCACCAACGCGAAGATCGTCGTCGTCGCCGCCACCGCCCAGGCATTGCGCCTGAGGAACTTGCCGGTGCGATAGGTCCACGTCTCCGGGCGGGCGCGCACCGTCTGGCCCCGTCGCCAGCGTTCGAGGTCCTCGATCAAGGCGCCGACCGAGCCGTAACGGCGTTCCGGCGCCTTTCGCAGCGACTTCAGGACGATGTTGTCGAGGTCGCCGCGCAGCTTGCGACGCAGTGCGCACGGTGTGGTCGCGCGCGCCGCGCAGCGCTCGCGGTCGTCGTCGCCGACGCGCTCGCTCGGGCGGACGGGCTCGCTTTCGCAGACCGCGGCTTCGATCGCGCGCGGCGACGCATCCCGGGCATGTTGCGCGCGATGCCCGGTCAACAGTTCGTACAGCAGCAGGCCGAGTTGGTAGATATCGGTCGCCGTGGACGTGGGCTGCCCGAGCACCTGTTCGGGCGCGGCGTAGTCGGGCGTGAACGCACGGAGCAGGGTGTGGGTCGTCGTGCGCTCGTCGACCGCAGGCTTATCCGCCGCGGTTGCGTCCGCAGAGGCCTCGAACGCCTTGGCGATGCCGAAATCGAGCAGTTTCGGCGCACCGTCCGCGCCGACCAGGATGTTGCCGGGTTTGAGGTCCCGGTGCGCCACCAGATTGCGATGCGCATGCGCGACCGCATCCGCGATCCGCAGGAACAGCGCGATGCGGGCGTCGATGTCCAGCCTCCGCGCATCGCAGGCGCGGTCCAGCGGCGCGCCGTCGACGTATTCCATCACCAGATAGGGTTGTCCGCCCGCGCTGCGCCCACCGTCGAGCAGCCGTGCGATGCCCGGATGGGTCAGCGTCGCGAGGATCCGCCGTTCCTCCGTGAAACGGCGCAGGAAGGCGTCCGACTCCGTGCCCGGGCGCAGCAGCTTCAGCGCGCCGGTCTGATGGAAACCGTCCGCGTCGCGCTCGACACGGTAGACCGCGCCCATGCCGCCGTGGCCGATGCAGGCCACCGGCGTCCACACGCCGATCCGGCCGGGCAGGGCAACCGCATCGGTGTCGGGCGCGGACGCATCGAACAGCGCCGACCAGCGCGCGGGCCCGTTCGCCGACAGCGGCAACGCCGCATCGTCCGTGGTCGCCAGTGCGAGCAATGCGCGCAATTCCTCGGCGAGGGTCGGGTCTTCGGCGACGAGACGCCGCAACAGATCGTCGCGCGCGTCGTCTTCGAGCGTCAGCGCTTCGTCGAGCAGCGCGTCGAGCCGGACCTCTCGCTCCCGGCCGTCGGCCTGGTTCACGGCGTCTCCAGCATCTTCAGCAACCAGGCCCGGGCCCGCATCCAGTCGCGCTGCACCGTGCGCAGCGACGACTGCATCGCTTCCGCCGTTTCCTCTTCGGTCATGCCGGCGAAATAGCGGCATTCCACCAATTGCGCCAGCCGCGGATTGAAGTCCGCCAGCCGGGACAGGGCGTCGTCGATCGCGAGCAGCCGCTCGGGTTCGTGCGCGGCGACGACCATGTCGGGTTCGAGGGTGACTTCGACCGCGCCGCCTCCGCGCTTCGCGGCGAGCCGGCGACGCGCGTCGTCGACCATGATCCGGCGCATCGCGCGGGCGCAGATCGCGAAGAAATGCCCGCGATCGCGCCAGTCCACATCGTGCTCGTTCACGAGCTGCAGATAGGCTTCCTGCACCAGGCTGGTGGTGTCGAGCAGCGGGCCGCGCGGGCCGTTGCGCTGCAACTGACGGTGGGCGATGGCCCGCAACTGGGCGTAGACCATCGGCACCATGCGATCGAAGGCCTCCCGGTCGCCATGGTGGTGCCGCCGCAGCAGTTGGGTGATTTCACTCGGCATGCCCTCGCTGGGCACGCCTTCACTGGGCACGGCTTGGCTGGACATGGGACGGCTCCGGGGGGAGGAGAGGCGGGCATGACTCCGCCACAACCCCATGCGCGAAAACCGTCCGGCAACGGCCACATGACCTCTGGCGGGTTGCATGGGTGCGATAAAGCTGGTGAAATCGCTGCCAGCGTTCCGAATTTGGAAAAATCGCCGTGAACGATCTCAACGACCTGTATTACTTCGCGATGGTGGTCGAGCATTCGGGTTTCGCCGCCGCCGAACGCGCCCTGGGCATTCCCAAGTCCCGTCTGAGCCGCCGGATCAGCCAGCTCGAAACCGATCTCGGCGCGCGCCTGTTGCAGCGCTCGACCCGGCGCTTCGCGGTCACCGACGTGGGCCAGAGCGTCTACCGCCATGCCCAGTCGATGCTGGCCGAAGCCAGCGCCGCGCGCGAAGTCGTCGACCGGCTCAGCGCCGAACCGCGCGGCCTGGTCCGGGTCAGCGTCCCGGTCGGCATCGCCCAGGAACTGATGCCCAAACTGCTCCCCGATTTCCTCGCCCGCTACCCGCAGGTGCGTGTCCAGTTGCATGTCAGCAACCGCCGGGTCGACGTCATCAACGAAGGCTTCGACGTCGCCATCCGCGTGCGTTCCAAGCTCGACGACGACGGCAGCCTGGTCATGCGCAGCTTCGGCCAGATCCAGGAACTGCTGGTCGCCAGCCCGAAATACCTCGATCGCGCCGGCCGCCCCCGCGATCCCGACGACCTCGCCAACCACACCACGCTCAGCATGAGCGAGGACGAGGCCCGCCAGCGCTGGGAACTGCAGGGCGCAGGCGGCGAAATCCGCCGCGTCGAACTCAAACCCCGCGTCGCCGGCTTCGATTTCCCGATGCTGATGGCGCTCGCCAAACAGGGCCTCGGCATCACGCTGCTGCCGGAAACCATCTGCGCCGACGCCGTCCGCAACCGCGAACTCGAAGTCGTCCTGCCCTCCTGGCGCCTGCCGATGGGCATCTGCCACGCCGTCTTCGCCTCCCGCCGCGGCCTCCTGCCGGCGGTCCGCATGTTCATCGACCACCTCGCCGAAGCCCTCCCGCCTTTGCTGGAAGCCTCCCGCCTCAACTGCCTCCACTGCCCGGGCGGCATGGCGCCCGCGGACAAGCCGGTTAAAATTGCGGAACCGGCGTGAGTCGCGACGACGCACGATTTCCGGAGAAATCGCTTAGCGGTTCAAGGCGCCGGTCTTGACTGCGAAGGCCGAAGGCCGGAGCGAACATCGACCGCAGGTCGATGGTCAAATCGGCGAAGCGCGCGAAAGCGCGTCGCACGACAAACAACGGAGAGATGGCCGAGCGGTTTAAGGCACCGGTCTTGA
>JBMOOY010000001.1:0-11841 GCA_049324395.1 Pseudomonadota bacterium | reverse complement strand
CTGCGAAGGCCGAAGGCCGGAGCGAACATCGACCGCAGGTCGATGGTCAAATCGGCGAAGCGCGCGAAAGCGCGTCGCACGACAAACAACGGAGAGATGGCCGAGCGGTTTAAGGCACCGGTCTTGACTGCGAAGGCCGGAGGCCGGAGCGAACATCGACCGCAGGTCGATGGTCAAACCGGCGAAACGCGCGAAAGCGCGTCGCACGACAAACAACGGAGAGATGGCCGAGCGGTTTAAGGCACCGGTCTTGAAAACCGGCGAAGGGTCAAACCTTCCGTGGGTTCGAATCCCACTCTCTCCTCCAGATACGCAAGGGCCCCCGCAAGGGGGCTTTTGCGTATCTGGAGGAGAACGGTTGGTGGATGAACACGCCGGGTTCGACGCATCGGCAGGACTGCCAATGTGCATAGCGCAGCTGCCCGCAGGGCGAGGGCCATGGATGGCCCGAGTGAATCCCACTCTCTCGGTCATTCAAGGGGATCCAATACTGATCGTTTCGCCCCAGCGACGACGCAACATCGCCGCACCGTCCCGCAATCGGAGACGCAACGGACGGCGCACTGGACGTGCACCGTTTTTCTACGAGACACGGCGCTCGTAGAAAAATCCCGGCCACGGTGCCGTTGGCAGATTTGCAGTAGTCCGCGCTCCAGCGCGGAAAAGATTCCAAGTGTTCCCCGCAGCGCGTCATCCGCCGGCGTCGAGCCCCGGTACCGCAGCTGCGGGATCGGCGGATCATCGTGCGAGAAGCCCCGAATACGGCCCCGTATGCGACCTGGAGATCGCCCAGAGTCCCCGACCGGCTAAAATGGCGGATGGCCTCGACCCCTTCCGCCGCACCCATCCCCCCGCCGACCCTCCTCCGCAACGCCCACGTCTTCGCCCCCGAAGACCTGGGCCTGCGGCAACTGCTGATCGGCGGCGGCAGGATCCTCTGGATCGGCGAACCCACCGAGGCCGCGCCCGTCATCCCCGGACTCGACACCGTCGACCTCGGCGGACAACGCCTGATGCCCGGGCTCATCGACGCCCATGCCCACGTCACCGGCGGGGGCGGGGAAGGCGGATTCGCGACCCGGGTGCCGCCGGTGCCGCTGTCGTCGTTCACCACCGCCGGCGTCACCAGCGTGGTCGGCGTGCTCGGGACCGACGATCTGGCGCGGTCGCCGGGCGAGTTGCTCGCCTCGGTGTACGCGCTGCGGGAGCAGGGGCTGGGCGCCTGGGCCTGGTGCGGGGGCTATCACGTCCCGCCGGCGACCCTGACCGGCAGCGTCCGCGGCGATATCGTGTATCTCGATCCGGTGATCGGCGCAGGCGAGCTGGCGATTAGCGACCACCGTTCCAGCCAGCCGACCTTCGACGAATTCCTCCGGATCGCTGCCGACTGCCATGTCGCCGGGCTGATGACCGGCAAGGCCGGCGTGTTGCATCTGCATCTGGGCGACGGCCCGCGCGGCTTGGACCTGGTCCGTCGCGCGCTGGACGACACCGAATTGCCGTCGCGGGTGTTCCACCCGACCCACGTCAACCGGCGCAGGGCGCTGTTCGAGGAGGCGCTGCAACTGGCGCGGCGCGGTTGCACCGTCGATGTCACCGCGTTTCCGGTGGAAGACGGCGAGGACGCCTGGTCGGCCGCGGACGCCTGGGAGCGCTACCGCGCGGCCGGTGCGCCGCCGGAGCGGATCACGATCAGTTCCGATGCCGGCGGATGTCTGCCGACGTTCGATGGCGACGGCCGCCTGTGCCGCATGGACGTGGGTCGTTCGCATGCGCTGGTCGGGACGATCCGGACGCTGCTGGAGCGCGGGCATCCGCTCGATGCCGTCCTGCCGGCCTTCACCCGCAATGTCGCGCGATCGTTGCGTTTGCCGCGCAAGGGCGAAATTTCCATCGGCGCAGACGCGGATCTGGTCGCGCTCGATGCGGACGGCCGCGTCTCCGATGTCATGGCGCAGGGCGCCTGGCATGTCCGCGACGGTGAGCCCGTCCGTGTCGGTCCGTTCGAGTCGGTCCCTTCGAGCGTGACCGTTCCGTGAGCGGCTCCGACCGCTGAATTCTCTTTCGATCTTGCAACCCAGGAAGTCAGATGTGCCCCAGTAAAGTCCCCGACGGCGAAGAACGCGGCTGGATCATCCCGATCGGCGGCGCCGAGGAAAAAGAGAACGACCGCGCGATCCTCGCCCGGTTCGTCGAGTTGTGCGGCGGCGCCGATGCCGACATCGTGGTGATTCCGACCGCGAGCCAGCTGCGCGGCACCGGACCGCGTTACGAAAGGATCTTCGGCGATCTCGGCGTCGCCCGGGTCGAGGTGATGGATTTCGATACCCGTCGCGACGCCGACGAGACCGGTCGGGTCGAACGCATCGAGCAGGCCACGGGCGTGTTCTTCACCGGCGGCAACCAGTTGCGGCTGAGCACGCTCATCGGCGGCACCGCGGTGGCGAAGACGATCCGCGTCTGCAACGCCCGCGGCACCCATATCGCCGGGACCAGCGCCGGCGCGGCCTTCCTCAGCGAGCACATGATCGCGTTCGGCGAGGAAGGCCCGACGCCGATCGCCGGCATGGTGCGTCTCGCGCCCGGCCTGGGGCTGACCAACCGGTTCGTCATCGACCAGCATTTCCGCCAGCGCGACCGCCTCGGGCGACTGACCGCGGCGTTGGCCTTCAATCCCTTCGCGATCGGCATCGGGCTGGACGAGGACACCGCCGCCTTCATCGCGCCGGACAACACCGTCGAGGTGCTGGGCAGCGGCGGGGTGACCGTGGTCGACGCCGCCGGGCTGGAATTCTCGTCGATGGCCCAGGTCGACGAGGGCGAGCCGGTCTGCCTGCTCGGGTTGCGCTTCCACATCCTCGTCGCCGGTGCTACGTTCAACCTGCACACGCGCCGCGCGTCGGCCGGCGCGCTGCTCCAATCCAAGGAATAACCCGGGAGTCAGGCAAGGTCATGCGCATTCTCGATCGTTCGGTGTACGTCGGCCCCTCGTTGTATGCGCATTTCCCGGTGATCCGGCTGGAGCTGGATCTCGGTCCGCTCGAAGCCTGGCCGACCGGGCGGCTCGGTCCGGGTTTCGTCGACGCGCTCGTCGCGGCGCTGCCGGGACTGCAGGAGCACGGGTGTTCGTACCGCACGCCGGGCGGCCTCATCCGGCGCATGAAGGAAGACGAGGGCACATGGCTCGGGCATGTGCTCGAACACGTCGCGATCGAACTGCAGAACATGGCCGGCGAGGACGTGACGTTCGGGAAAACCCGCAGCGTCGACGGCCGGCCCGGCGTCTACACCGTGGTCTACGAGTACGCGCAGCGCGAGGAGGGCATCGAGGCCGGCGAGCTGGCGCTGCGCCTGCTGTGTTCGCTGCTCCCGGAGGCGGTACGCGCGCAGCTCGACGGCGATGCGGTGCCCGCCGACTGGAACTGGCCGGAAGCGCGCGACGGCTTCATCCGCTACGCGCAGCGCCGCGCGCTGGGTCCGTCGACGTCGTCGCTGGTGAAGGCGGCGGAGGCGCGGGGGATCCCGTGGCTGCGCCTCAACGAACAATCGCTGGTCCAGCTGGGGCACGGGAAGTACCAGCAGCGCATCCAGGCCACCGTCACCGGGCGCACGCCGCATATCGCGGTCGAACTGGCCAGCGACAAGGAAGAAACCAACAAGATTCTTTCCTCGCTCGGTCTGCCGGTGCCGCGCCAGGAACTGGTGCAGAGCGAAACCGGCGCGGTGCGCGCGGCGCGACGCATCGGTTTTCCGTTGGTGACCAAGCCCTACAACGGCAATCACGGCCGCGGCATTTCGATCCGTCTGACCAGCGACGAGGAAGTGATCGAAGGCTTCAACAAGGCGCGCGAGCATTCGCGTTCGGTCATCGTCGAGACCTACCTCGAAGGCGACGATCACCGTCTGCTGGTGGTCAACGGCGAACTGGTCGCCGCGACCCGGCGCACGCCCGGCCATGTGGTCGGCGACGGCATCCACACCATCCGCGAACTGGTCGAGATCGTGAACCGCGATCCGCGTCGCGGCGTCGGCCACGAGAAGGTGCTGACCCGGATCGAGCTCGATGCGCAGGCCGAGATGATGATGGCCCGCGCCGGCGTCGACGCCGACACGGTGCCGGAGAAGGACCGGGTCGTGTATCTGCGCTCCACCGCCAATCTGTCGACCGGCGGCACCGCGACCGACGTCACCGACATCATCCATCCCGACAACCGCGACATGGCGGTGCGCGCGATCCGCGCGATCGGTCTGGACGTGGGCGGCGTGGACTTCCTCAGCACCAACATCGCCGAGAGCTACAAGAACATCGGCGGCGGCATCTGCGAGGTGAACGCGGCGCCGGGCTTCCGCATGCACGTCGCGCCGTCCGAAGGCACGCCGCGCGATGTCGCCGGCCCGGTGATCGACATGCTGTTCCCGCCCGGCACGCCGTCGCGGGTGCCGATCGCCGCGATCACCGGCACCAACGGCAAGACCACCACCTCGCGGATGCTCGCGCACATCGCCAAGATGGCGGGTTTCACGCCGGGCCTGACCACCACCGACGGCGTCTACATCGACGGCCAGCGCACGGTCGAGGGCGACATGACCGGCCCGGTGTCGGCGCGGATGGTGCTCGCCGATCCGCAGATCGACTTCGCGGTGCTCGAAACCGCGCGCGGCGGCCTGCTGCGCGCCGGCATGGGCGTGTCCGAGGTCGACGTGGGCGCGGTGCTCAACGTGCAGAGCGACCACCTCGGCATGAAGGGCATCGACACCCTGGAACAATTGGGCGAAGTGAAGCGGATCGTGGTCGAGGTCGCGCGCGACTGCGCCGTGCTCAACGCCGACGATCCGAACGTGCTGAAGATGGGCGGCTACACCGACGCCAAGGTCATCTGCTACGTCACCATGAATCCCTCGCACGGGCTGGTGCGCGAGCACATCCGCGCCGGCGGCCGCGCCTGCGCGCTGGAGGCCGGCGTCAACGGCCAGATGATCACGCTCTACGACAAGGGCAGCCACATCCCGCTGCTGTGGACGCACCTGATCCCCGCGACCCTGGAAGGCAAGGCCCTGCACAACGTGCAGAACGCGATGTTCGCCGCGGCGATGGCCTATTCGATGGGTTTCAGGCTGGACGCGATCCGCACCGGCCTGCGCACCTTCGACAGCACCTTCTTCCAGGCCCCAGGCCGGATGAACGTGTTCAACGAGCATCCGTTCAAGGTGCTGTTCGACTACGGCCACAACGCGCACGCGGTCGGCGCGATGGCCGACCTCGCGCAGCGGCTGGACGTGACCGGCCGTCGTCTCGTGGTGGTGGCGGGTCCGGGCGATCGCCGCGACGAGGATCTGCGCGAGATCGCGCTCGCCGTGGCCGGCGGGTTCGATCACTACATCTGCCGTCGCGACGACGGCCTGCGCGGTCGCGCGCCCGACGAGGTCCCGAAGCTCATCGCCTCGGTCCTGCGCGAGCAGGGCGTGAGCGAGGATCGGATCACGATCATCCCCGACGAGCAGGAAGCGATCGACGCCGGCCTGCGCATGGCGCGTCCGGGCGATCTGCTGCTGGTGTTCGCCGATGCGCTGGTGCGCTCGTGGAAGCAGGTCATCAAGTTCAAGCCCGAAGGTGCGGCCGAGAAACCCGCGCCGCGCGCAACGACGACCGAGCAGGCGGTCGAGGCCGTCGCGGAACCGGCGTTCGCGCCCGAGCACTGGGAAGGCGTGAGCCGCGACGAGCGCGGCATCTTCATCTCGCGGGAGAGCGACGACTGAGCGCCGCGAACTTGCCGGTCGAGCCGCTGCCTTTCGAGGATTCGCGTCGACTCACCGGCCCCAACCCGTATTTCGGCGCCGCGGGCGCCGCGCTGGAGACGCTGGGATCGCAGGCGCGGGATGCGACTGCGGTCGCAGCCTGGCGCGCGCGCGTCGAGGCGATGTGCGCGCGGCTCGGCTGGTCGGCGCCGCGGATCGTCGCGCGCGCGCACGCCGGCGGTCATTCGCTGGCCTTCACCGCGCCCGAAGACCAATTGCTGGCCGCGACCGAAGTGAACGAATGGGCGTGGTGCGCGGCGATCGGCGATCGTCGGCATCATGCGCCGGGGCATCCGCTGGCCGACGACGACGCGCGGGCGTTCGACACCCTGGCGCGATTCGCCGCGGCCGAACGCCGTCCGGCATTGACGACGCTGCTCGATGCCGCGGCGGCGCATCGCGCGCCGGCGCTGCTCGACGACGAGGCCCTCACGCTTGGTCTCGGTCGGCATGCGCACACCTGGCCGCTGGATGCGCTGCCGTCGCCGGAGACGGTCGACTGGGCCGCCTGCGGCCGCATTCCCACGGCGCTGGTCACCGGCTCCAACGGCAAGACCACGACCGTGCGCCTGATCGCGGCGATGCTGCGCGGGCAGGGGTTCCGCACCGCGCATTCGTGCACCGATGGCCTCTTCGTCGGCGGCACGGCGGCGCTGGAGCGACTGCAGAGCGGCGACTACTCGGGGCCTGCCGGCGCGCGGCAGTTGTTGCGCCGGAACGATGTCGAGGCCGCGGTGCTGGAGACCGCGCGCGGCGGCCTGCTGCGGCGCGGGCTGGCGCTGGCGAGCGCGGACGTGGCCGTCGTCACCAACATCAGCGCCGATCATTTCGGCGAATACGGCGTGCATTCGGTCGAAGACCTGGCCGCGGTCAAACTTGCCGTCGCGCGTGCGGTCTCGGGCGAGGCCGCGGAAGGTTGGCTGGTGCTCAACGCCGAGGATCCGCTGCTGCGCGCGCAGGGCCCGCAGGCCGCGCCGCGTATCGCCTGGTTCGCGGTCGACGATTCGGTGCTGCCGACGGCGACGTCGCCGCGCTGCGCGCTGCGCGCCGGCCGGCTGTCGCTGGACGACGGTGTCGAAGCCTTCGATCTCGGCGCGGTCGCCGACATGCCGCTGACGTTCGGCGGTCGCGCGCGCCACAACATCGCGAACATCGCCGCGGCGGCGCTCGCGGCGAAGCTGATGGGCGTGCCCGCGTCGACGATCCGCGCGGTGCTCGCCGGATTCGGTCGCAGCCACGACGACAATCCTGGCCGCCTCCAGCATTGGGCGTTCGCCGGCATCGAGATCTTCCTCGACTACGCCCACAACCCGGACGGCATGGCCGCCCTGCTCGAGATCGCGAACGCGCGGCGCGCGGGCGGGCGCCTCGCGCTGTTGCTCGGCCAGGCCGGGAATCGAGAGGACGCGCAGATCCGCGAACTCGCCGCCACCGCCGCGCGTTTCGCGCCGGATCTGGTGGTGGTCAAGGATATCGACGGTTACCTGCGCGGACGCGAAGCCGGCGAGGTGGCGCAGGTGATCCGCGACGAACTGCTGCGCGCGGGCATGCCGGCGTCGGCGTTGCCGGTGCGCCTGCGCGAAGCCGACGCCGCGCGCGAAGCCCTCGCGTGGGCGCGCGCCGGCGACGTGCTGGTGCTGCCCGTGCACAGCCTCGACGCCAAGGCCGAAGTCGCTGCGCTGCTCGATGCGTTGCAGGCCGGCGACTGGCGTCCCGGTCGGCCCTTGCCGCTCGAATCGCCGCGCGATGCGCTCAGATCCAGCGCTCCATCGGATGGTGCAGCCAGCGTTTGACGCGGAGCGCAGGCGACAATTGGCGCAGCCAGTCGCCGCCGATGCGGAGGTTGTCCGGATTCGCGCGCAGCGTATCGAAGAATCCGGAGAACTGCGCGCAAAGCGCCGGATCGCGGCAGAACAGCATCGCCTCGGCCAAGCGGTCGTGCGCGGCATGCTCGAAGTTGTAGCTGCCGACAGCGACTTCCTCGTCGTCGACCAGCACGACCTTGGAATGCTCTCCGTCGAGATTTTCGTAGATCGTGGCGCCGGCATCGAGCAGGGCGGCGTAGTTGTGGGAGGCCGAAATCCACGGCGCGTGCGAGACCTCGAGCGAATCGCGGTGGGAATGGAAGATCTCCACCGCGACGCCGCGTCGGCAGGCGCGCAGCAGCGCGTCGCGCAGTACCGGTGCGGGTTTGCAATAGAAGGCGGTGATCCGCAGCGAGCGCCGGGCGCGCTGGATCATTGCGACCATTTCCGCCGTAAGCCGGTTGTCCACGTCGCCGAACGGGAACAGCCGGCCATGCCGGCCTTCCGGGTCCTCGCACAGATACCCCACGTTGATGCCGGCGTCCGCACCCGATGCGACCAGCCGCTCGCGATGCCAGGCCGTCTCCTGCGCGTCGAGGCCGGAGTAGCGACAGGCGTCGTCGAGCAGGCGTTCGACGACGGCGCCTTCGAGCCGAACCGAGACTTCGTTCCAGCGCCGGAACGAATGCCGCGCGACGTTGCTGCTGCCGAAGATCGCGGCGCCGGCCTCCGAGACCTGGATCTTCACGTGCATGCCGCCGCCGACCAGCCGGTGTCGCCACGACCGTGGCGCGTATTCGAAGATCCGTCCGCCCGCGGCGCGCAACGTCTCCAGGCCCGCATGCAGGCGACGGTGTTCGGAGGGCGTCCCGAGATTGCTCGCGAGCCGCTGGCCGAACCGATCCATCGCCAGCGACACCCGCACGCCGCGTTGCCGTGCGCCGGTCAGCGCTTCCAGCATCGTCTCGCCGTGCGGGTCGCTGCCGAAGTAGTAGGTCGTCAGGATCAGGAATTCGCGGGCATCCTCGATCATCCGCAGCCGTGCGGACCATTCCGCCTCGCGATCGGCGAGCAGCCGCAGCGAGCTCGCGCTCGACGTCGAGATGTGGCTTCCGGGAGAGCGCATGGCCGTTCCATGACCATTCGATGACAACGCTCCTGATAACAGGAAAGCTCGGCCGAGGGAATGCCGTTCGTCGGCAGGCACGGAGCGATATCGGCTCCGGACCGGAGGTGCAGCGCCGCGTTCAGCCTGCGGCGGCGTCCCAGCGCCGGATCGCCGCTTCCACCGCGTCCACGCCTTTCTCCGCTGCGTTGGCGTCGACCTGTTCGACGGTGTCGGCGGGACTGTGGATCACGTTCATCACCTTCGGGCGCGACATCGGCCGCTTGCCGGCGAACATCTCCAGGATGCCGGGGATCTCTTCCGAGCCGACCAGCGAATACGACACCGCCGGCCAACCGGCCTTGAGGAAGGCGCGATGGTCGGACGGGGGATACTGTTCGCCCGCCGTGATCGCCAATCCCTGCGCCTGCGCCGCTTCGCGACTGGCCGCGACCAGCGGATGCGCGGCGTCGGCCGTCATCATCCACAGGTTGTCGCCCCAGCCGAACACGTCGAAGTTGATGTACAGCGCCGGACGTTCACCGTTCTGCTCGATGTAGGCCGAGGCGCCGAGGAGGCCGTGCTCCTCCAGGTCCCAGAACGCGACGCGGACGCGATGGTGCGCGAGCGGTTTGCGGCGCAGGCGCTCGGCCAGCGCGAGGACGACCGCGCTGCCGGACGCGTTGTCGGTCGCGCCGCGCCCTGCGTCGACGCGATCGGAATGCGCGCCGATCAGCAGCAGCGGGGCGTCGGCCGGGCCGCCGAGATCGGCGAGCAGGTTCTCGCCCTGCAGGGTGTCCGCGGCGAACGCCCGCTGTTCGACGCGCAGTCCGAGGCGCTCCAGTCGCGTCTGCAGATGCGCGCGCCGCGCGGCGTTGTCGCCCGCATCGGCCATCGCCGCGACATCCCGGTACCAACCCTGTTGCGGCGCGACCGTCGCGGCGGGTTTCGGCGCCGTCGCGCAGGCGGCGATGAACAGCGGCAGCGACAGTGCGATGCCGAAGACGGCCGGACGGAAGGAGGGACGAAACATCGGGCGATCTCCGGCAGAAATGGACGGGCGAACCTTGCGAGGGGCGTACGTCGGGTCGACGTGCCCTGCGCGCACAGGGTTCGATCCTGCCAGAGACGGGCGCAGGCATGAGGTGTCGGAAGTCATCCGCGGCGCCGGGGGTCGGGTTTTTCCTACACGACGATGCGGGCGATCCCGGTTGCCGTGCCCCATGCGCTCCCCTAGGCTGTGTCCAGGACGATTCGATAGGGGAAGGGAATGACCATCCGCGTATTTCTGCTCGACGATCACGCGCTGGTGCGCACCGGGATGCGCATGATGTTGTCGGCCGAGACCGACATCGAAGTGATCGGCGAGGCCGACAGCGGCGAAACCGCACTGCCGATGATCCGCCGGCTGAAGCCCGACGTGGTGCTGTGCGATCTGCATCTGCCCGGTATCAGCGGGCTCGAAGTGACCGAGCGGATCGTGCGCGGCGACTACGGTTGCCGGGTCGTCGTGGTGTCGGTGCTGGAGGACGGACCGATTCCGAAGCGATTGCTCGAAGCCGGCGCGTCCGGCTACGTCGGCAAGGCCGGCGATGCGTCCGAACTGCTGCGCGCGATCCGGGACGTGGCCCGCGGCAAGCGCTATCTGGCCAATGGCATCGCGCAGCATCTCGCGCTCGCCGGGATCGGCGGCGATGCTTCGCCGTTCGACGCGCTGTCGCCGCGCGAACTGGAAGTGGCGATGCTGCTGGTGCAGGGATTGCGGCAGGAAGAGATCGCGAAACGCCTCAGTCTCAGTTCCAAGACCGTCAACACGCACAAATCGAGACTGTTCGAGAAACTCGGGGTGCAGGACAGCATCGCGCTCGCGCGGTTGTCCTCGCAGTACGGTCTGAGCGATCCCGCGCGCGTCGTCTGAGGACGCGCGCGGGTCGGCGAACGCCGCCGTCGACGGTCAGGCGTTCTTCGGCGCGTCGTCGCGATGGTCCGCGTCGGCCGTCTGCGCGGTCGGTTGCGCGGTGGTGTCCGGCAGCGCATCGAACAGCTGCAGGCCGATGCCGTATTGCGGCGCGGCGATCTCGCGGGCGAGTTCCGGCGCCACATCGGGCTGGGCCACGACGACCGCGGGCTCTGCTTCGACGGACGGCGCTTCGTCGCCAGCGACGACCGCGGGTTCGACGGCGGTCGGCTCGATGGCCGCGGATGCCACGGCTGCGTGTTCGACGGCAGCGGGTTCGACGACCGGCTCGGCCGGCGTCGCGGCGAAGGTGGCGATCTGCGGTTCGGGCGCGACCGCTTCCGCGACGGAGGCGGCAACCGGTTCCGATTCGACGACCGGAGCCGCTTCCACGACCGCGGCATCGGCCACGGCGTCGATCCGCATCGTCGCTTCCGCAGTCGGGACCTCGACCGGAGGCGCCTCAACGAAAACGGGCGCTTCCTCGGCGGCGGCGATGCGCTCGACGATCGCGGAAGGCGTTGGGATCGACTGTGTCGCGACCGGCGCTTCGAGGGGCGCCGCTTCGATCGCGGGCGCCGCATGCGCCGGCGTTTCGATCGCGACGGGCTGCTCGCTCGTCGCCGTTTCGCTGGTCGAGGCTACCGGCGCAGGTGTTTCGATCGCGCGCGTCTCGGCGGTCTGCGCGTCGTACCGCGGCGCGACCGGCGCCGAGGTCTGCGCGATCGCCGGCAGATCGTCGAAATCGAACTCCGGCTGACTGCGATCGAGCGTCGCCTGCGGCTCGTCGAGGCCGAGCGCGTCCTCGGCGATCGTCTCGCCGCCGATGGCGGCGTCCGTGGCATTGCCGCGACGGCGACGACGTCCACCGCGGCGCCCGCGACGACGACGCCCACCCGCTTCCTGCGAACCGTCGTCCCCGCTCTCGATGCCGTCGGCGGCATCGCTCTGCAACTCGGCGTCCTCGGAGGCGTCTTCGGCCGTCGGGCGGCTCGTATCGAGCATGGCCGGCGTCGCGGCGAGCGGCGCGGGTACGATCGCGGCGGGCGCGATCGGCGCGGGTGCGGCGATGGGCTTCGGCGTCGTCGTATCGGCCTGCGGCTTCTGCGTGTCCGCAGTGGCCGGTGCGCGTTCTTCGCGACGCTGCTGTTGCGGGCGAGGCGCGTTGTCGGCGCCTG